>CAWCGC010000044.1:0-299290 GCA_963794765.1 Bryobacteraceae bacterium
ACCTATCCCAAGCTGTTCAAGGGCACCCACGCCACCCATCCCGAGTACGAGCGCCACCTGGTCCGCTCGGTCACGGTGGCCAGCCCCGGGCATCACGACGTACGCCGATGGCGAGCGCTTCGGCGACCTGCCCCTCACGGTGGAGTGCGCCGCCGGGGCGTTGACGGTCTACGCGTAGCTCTGGATCTGGACCCGGGTCCGTAGTGTGGGGAGCGAGCACCGACGAGCTGTCCCCGTCGGAGCGGTACGCGGCGCACATGAGGGACAAGGACCATCCCATGTCCGTGACTTCAGGCCCTCTACGACTTCCCGCTCGACGACTTCCAGCTGCGCGCCCGCCGCGAGATCGAGGACGGCCGCGGGGTGCTGGTCGCGGCACCGACCGGGCTCCGGCAAGACGATCGTGGGGGAGTTCGCGATCCACCTGGCGATCGCGACCGGCCGGAAGTGCTTCTACACGACCCCGATCAAGGCGCTGAGCAACCAGAAGTACCACGACCTCGTCGCCCGATACGGCCCCGACGAGGTCGGCCTCCTGACGGGGGACAACGTCGTCAACGGCGAGGCTCCGGTCGTGGTCATGACCACCGAGGTGCTCCGCAACATGCTGTACGCCGGATCGCGGACCCTGATGGGGCTGGGCTTCGTGGTGATGGACGAGGTGCACTACCTCGCCGACCGCTCCCGCGGTGCGGTGTGGGAGGAGGTCATGATCCACCTCCCCGAGTCGGTGACCGTGGTCAGCCTCAGCGCCACGGTGAGCAACGCCGAGGAGTTCGGCGAGTGGCTCGAGACCGTCCGCGGCGAGACCACCACGATCGTCGAGGAGCGCCGGCCGGTCCCGCTCTACCAGCACGTGATGGTCGGGAAGCGGCTGCTCGACCTGTTCGCCTCCTCCGACGTCGACGCGGCGGCGGGCTTCGTCAAGGAGGGCGCACCCGTCAACGGCGAGCTGATGAAGATCGCCCGCGACGACTGGGCCAGCACCCGGCTGATGCGCGACCGGCGCTCACCGCGCAAGGGCAAGCCCGGCTCGCCCAAGGGCAAGTACTCCAAGGACGGACGCAACGTCGGCAACGGGCGCCGGGTGTGGATCCCAGCCGGGCCGACGTGGTCGACCGGCTCGACCGCGAGGGGCTGCTGCCGGCGATCGTGTTCATCTTCAGCCGGATCGGCTGCGACGCCGCCGTCCAGCAGTGCCTCGGCGCAGGCGTCCGGCTGACCAGCCAGGAGGAGCGCGACACGATCTACGAGTACGTCGAGGCGGCCTGCCACGACCTGCCCGAGGAGGACCTGCACGTCCTCGGCTACCACGACTTCCTCGACGGCCTGACCCGAGGCGTGGCCGCGCACCACGCCGGGATGCTGCCGGCGTTCAAGCACGTGGTCGAGGAGCTCTACGTCCGGGGGCTCTGCAAGGTGGTCTTCGCGACCGAGACCCTGGCACTGGGCATCAACATGCCGGCCCGCACGGTGGTGATCGAGAAGCTCACCAAGTGGAACGGCGAGGCGCACGCCGACATCACCCGGGGGAGTACACCCAGCTCACCGGCCGGGCCGGCCGTCGTGGCCTCGACGTCGAGGGGCACGGGGTCGTGCTCTGGCAGCCCGGGATGGAGCCGCGCGAGGTCGCCGGCCTGGCCTCGACCCGTACCTATCCGCTCCGCTCGTCCTTCCGCCCGTCGTACAACATGGCGGTCAACCTCGTCGACCAGTACGGCCGCGAGACCTCCCGCGAGCTGCTCGAGCAGTCCTTCGCGCAGTTCCAGGCCGACAAGGCCGTGGTCGGGCTGGCCCGGCAGCTGCGCAAGGCGGAGGAGGCGCTCCAGGGGTACGCCGAGTCCGCGCACTGCGAGCTGGGGGACTTCATGGAGTACGCCCGGCTGCGCCGCCGGATCTCCGACGTCGAGAAGGGCGCGAGCAAGTCCCGGCGCGCCGACCACCGCGAGGAGGCGATCGAGTCGCTGCGCCTGCTGAAGCGGGGCGACGTGATCGAGGTGCCGACGGGCAAGTTCGCGGGGTACGCCGTGGTGATCGACCCCGGCTGGGACTCGGTCAACCCGCGCCCCTACGTCGTCACGGCCGACCGCCAGGCCCGCCGCCTGGCGCTGATCGACTTCCCGGTGCCGGTGACGTCCGTGGCGACCGTGCGGGTGCCGAAGTCGTTCAACGGCCGCAACCCGCAGATGCGCAGGGACCTCGCGTCCGCGCTGCGATCCCGGACCCACGACTTCGCGCCACCGCCGCCCGGCAAGAGGCGACCGCGACAAGGGCGGTCGTCGACCCCTCGGTCGACCGTGAGATCCAGGAGCTCCGCGAGCGGCTGCGCGCGCATCCGTGCCACGCCTGCCCGGACCGCGAGGAGCACGACCGGTGGGCGCAGCGCTGGTTCAAGCTCGACCGGGACGCCGCGACGCTCCGGCGCCGGGTCGAGACGCGCACCAACACCGTCGCCCGCCAGTTCGACCGGGTCTGCGAGGTGCTCACCGCGCTGGGCTACCTCGCCGAGGAGGCGGGAAAGGTCCGGGTCACCGACCAGGGCCGGCACCTGATGCGGCTCTACTCCGAGCTCGACCTGGTCGCGGCCGAGTGCCTGCGCACCGGGCTCTGGGAGGGGCTGAGCGTGCCCGAGCTGGCCGCGGTCCTGTCGGTGCTGGTCTTCGAGGCCCGACGGCCCGACGACGCATCGCCTCCACGGGTGCCCGGTGGCCGGGTCCGCGACGGTGATCAAGGAGATGGTCAAGCTGTGGGGCCGGCTGGACGCGCTGGAGCGCGACCACCACCTCGACTTCCTGCGCCAGCCCGACGCCGGCTTCGCCTGGGCGGCGTACCGCTGGGCGGAGGGCGACGAGCTCGACGACGTGCTGAACGTCGTGGAGCTGGCGGCCGGTGACTTCGTGCGCTGGATGAAGCAGCTCCTCGACCTCGCCGGCCAGGTGGCGGACGCCGCGGGTGACGGGCCGCTGCGCGACACCGCCCGCGAGGTGGTCAGGCTGTTCGCGCGGCGTGGTCGCCTACTCCTCGCTCGGCGACGACGACTGACGCTGCACCGGGCGCGCAGACCGGAGGGAGGGTGTCATCCGCACGTCGGGACGGTGCTCGAGGATCCAGTCACGCACCGGCAGCATGTCCGAGCCGTGGGCCCTGTTCAGGATCCATACCAGCGGTTCATCGCTGCCGTACGGCTTGAACGCCATCACCACGATGTCGGGTCCTCGGGGCGTCGCGACGTCCCGCATGAAGACCGCTTCGCAGTCCGACCAGGCCAGCTCGATCGGGACGAGGTCCGGCGGCAGACCACGCTGCACGACCACGCCGTCCGCCGAGACTCGGATCCGCCACGGCGGGTCTGCCCGGTAGAAGCCCAGGATGGGCGCCGAGGCCCACCAGACGACGGCGGTGAGGCCGAGCATGCCGAGCAACAGCCACCAGCCATCGTTGAGTGGCTGGCCTTCCGCGTGGGCGACGACGTCCGCGGCTTCCACGCCAATGGCCAGCCCGGTCGCGGCCAGCCCCACCGCTGCCCGGCCGAACCAGACTCGTGGGAACCGGAGCGGCACCGCCAGTTCGTCGGGTTGCACGGCACCATTCGAACCCGAGTGCCGGTGGAGGCGCAGGCAATTGGATCAACTCAGATCAGCGCTGAGCTACTGCCTCAGCGACCGGCACGTCTCCATTGACCAGGTTCCACTGCTGCCGCGCGGAGCCCGGCTCGTCGAGGACCGCGGCCAGCACCGCTGCGACGTCCGCGCGCGTCACGTCACCGCGGGTCACGTCGGGGCCGAGCGAGACCAGCCCCGTGGCCGGGTCGTCGGTGAGCCGCCCCGCCGGGATGATCGTCCACGCCAGGCTGCTGGCGCGCAGGGCCGCGTCGGCGTCGCGCTTGGCCTCGACGTAGGCCCGCCACACGTCGTCGGTGTCCGGCGGCAGCGGTTCGTCGACGTTGATCGCCGAGAGCTGCACGAACCGGTCGACCCGGCCCTTACCGCGCCCTCGGCGGACTTCAGTGAGCCCTCGAGGTCGACGGTCCGCTTGCGCTCCTTGTTGCCGTTCGGCCCGCCACCCGCGGCGAAGACCACGGCGTCGCACCCCTCGAAGGCTGCGGCGAACTGCCTCCGCGCCGGCGACCTCGATGTCGAGAGCCGCACCTCCGCACCCCTCGACTCGAGCTCGGCGCGATACTCCTCGCGCCGGACGAGCGCGACCGGGTCGTGCTCCGAGCGGCGGAGTGCGACCAGAAGATGACGGGCCACCTGACCGTGGCCCCCGACCACGGCGATCCGGGACATGCCTCGACCGTACCCAGGAGCGGCTCAGTCGTCGTCCCGGAAGTTGCTCGGGTCGAGCGCGAAGTGCTTGGGGTTCCCGGGGTCGACCCGCAGCCGGATCTTCTCGCCGGGGAGGGGCGAGGTCCCGATCTCGCACAGCATGTGCAGCACCGCCTGGTAGCTGCCGCTGGGTCCGGGGATGTCGAGCAGCACCCGGCGGCGGAGGTAGACGTTGTTGATGACGACGTTCATGTGGTTCTTGAGGACCTTCACCACGGTCGCCGTCACGGGGGTGCCGTGCTCGTCGAGGCGCAGCATGCGCAGGGCCAGCAGGATCATCGAGGCCCGGAAGAATCGTGGCTTCATCCGCGCGTCTGTGCGGTTGCGGAGCGTGAGTGTGCCGCCGTGGGCCTCCACGATTTGCCGGCTCAACACCAACCCGATACCGAGCCGCCCGGCTTGGTCGTAAAGAACGGAACAAAGAGATTCGCGGTGTTCGATAACCCGTGTCCTTCATCGCGAACACGGAACTGAACGCCTGCCGAGCTGCGGCTCCAGTCGACCACACCTTCCCGCCTGTCTCCAGCGAAGCATCCACGGCATTGCGGAACCAGATTAATCAGCACCTGCTCCAGCTGATCTGCGTCCGCATTGATTCGTATATCCGGCCCTTCTTCACAACCGGACGCATACGCGATTCCAGCATAACGACTCGATCAATCAGAGATCGACTTCGACAGGTTGCAGCCGCGGTTTGGGAAGTTTTGCAAGCCGTGCGTACGAACTGATAAATCGGCTGAGACTTTCGCTGCGCGCGCCGATGATTCCAAATCCGTGCAGCAAATCCTCTTCCCAGTCCTCTGCCCGAGGATCGCGCTTCAGGATCCTGACCAGGCTCTCTGCGATGGACGTGATCGGCGTGAGCGAGTTGTTCAGCTCATGCCCAAGCACGCGCACCAGACGCTGCCATGCCTGAAGCTCTTCCTCACGCAGCAACCGCGTCAGATCCGTGATCACGAGCAGGCTATGGGGCAGCCCGCCTTCGCGAAACATGGATCGGGCTACACCCCAGCGTCCCGTGCTGCCGGCGAAGGCACGCTGGACAGTCTGTGAAGCTCGCCGTGAAGCAGTTCTGCCAGCTGCAGATCAGTCGCGGGCAGTCCAATAACACGCTCCGCAGCCTGTCCAACCAGCCGCTCACCTGAAGGATTGATCAGGCGCAGTTTCGATTCGCTGTCGAAAGCGAAAATCGCGACATCGATCTCCTCGATGACCTTGCGCAGCAGAGTCGTGGCTTCGAGAGCACCCAGCCGCTGCGCTCGCAGCGTCACGCCCATGGCATTGACCTGCTGCATCACCTCGCCGAGCGCATCATCCGGACGCGCGCCTCGCGCCCGAATCGAGTAGTCGCCCTCGCGCATGGCCTCCAGCAGATTTGCCAGCGTCCTCAGCGGCGAGGCAACCCGTTCGCCGACGTTTGCTGTGAACGCAAGCCATGCGCCAACAACAACGACTCCCACGGTCCACTGAACTTTGCCGAATACTGCTCGACGTACATGATCACGAGACAGGCGATAACCGCAGGCGCACCCGCCGCAAGCGCGAGCAGCTGAATCCGCAACTCGTGCGTAATGTGCGATCGCCGAAGCTTCACAAGTTATATCGCTGCAGTCGGCGGTAAAGCGCGCTCCGGCTCAGTCCGAGCGCATTCGCGGCATGGGTGACATTGCCGTCATATCGGCTCAGGGCCTTTTTGATCAGGAACGCCTCCACTTCCTCGAGGCTCATCTCTTCCAGCTTCGTGGGACCGCTGCTGCCGGACCGCAGAGCGAGATCCCCGATCCGGACCATATTGTCGGAAGCCAGCAAAACGGCGCGCTCGACCACATGGTTCAACTCGCGGACATTGCCCTGCCACGTATTCGAGACCAGCGCCTGCATCGCCGCAGGATCGAATCCGTTCAGCCGCTTGCGATACCGGCTTGCATAAACCGAGAGAAAATGCGATGCCAGCAGCGGAATGTCTTCCTTCCGCTGCCGCAGCGGCGGGAGATGAATCTCGATGGTGTTCAGGCGGAACAGCAAGTCCTCGCGAAATCGCCCTGCTCCGACTTCCTCGGCAAGATTTGCGTTCGTCGCGGAAATCACCCGGACATTCACCCGCTTCGTCTTCGAAGAGCCGACGCGCTCCAGTTCCCCGATCTCGAGCACGCGAAGCAGCTTGGCCTGCAGATTGTGCGGAACGTTCGCGATTTCGTCGAGGAACAGCGTGCCTCCATCCGCCAGTTCGAATCGTCCGACGCGATCCATCTTTGCGTCGGTAAACGCGCCTTTTACGTGGCCGAACAGCTCGCTCTCGAAAATCACCTTCCGCCAGCCCGCCTGCGTTGACCGTAACCAGCGGCTTCGATGACCGTTCCGAGATCGCGTGAAGCGTTCGGGCAACGACCTCCTTGCCGGTTCCCGGCTCACCTGTAATGAGAATGTTTGCGTCCGAAGGACCCACGCGCGAGATCAGTTGCAGCACCGGAGCCATGGCCTCGGATTCCGCAATCATCAGCGGCTTGCCTTCGGCGCGCAGCAGCCGGTTCTCCGCTTCCAGCCGCTGCCCCTTCCGCAGTGCATCCGTCAGCGCGATCTGCGTCTTCACAATGCTGAGCAGCCGCGCGTTTTCCCAGGGCTTCTGGATGAAGTCACGCGCGCCTCGCCGCATCGCCTCGACGGCAAGTTCGACACTGCCCCAGGCAGTCATCACGATCACAGGAACCGTCGGATCGAGACGCTGAATCTGCGTCAGCAGATCGAGACCTTCCTGCCCGGACGTGGTGTCCCGGGTATAGTTCAGGTCCATGATCAGCGCGTCGTAATCGCGCATCTCCAGCGCGTGAAGCACGGCGCCCGGCGACGTCACGGCCTCGGTTGAATAGCCTTCGCCTTTGAGCAGGAACCGAAGCGCCTCGAGCACGTCGGCCTGATCATCGGCAATCAGAATACGCTGTTTGTCCACCAAAGGACCAGTTTAGGCACGTTAATGTCCGCTCCCTGAGCGATACCCGGTCACGTCGAGCGTGCGTGTAAGTGTCCGCTGGCGGGACGAAGGTGTCCGTCTATTGAACAATTGCCGCGGGATTGCTGAGCTCACCGATGCCGCTGACCGTAATGGTGCAGATATCACCGGGCTGGAGCCGGGCATCCTCGGTCACGATAATTCCCGTTCCGGTAAGCAGAACTGAACCCGCAGGAACCGGATTCGCGCGATAAAGGAACGAAATCAGGTCTTCGAACTTGCGTGCAATCTTGCTGGTAGAGATGGAACCTTCGAATACCAGCTGGTCTCCACGCCGAATCGTGCACGTCATGTCGAGTGCATACGGATCCGGCATCTCGTCCGTGGTAACAATCACCGGACCGAGCGAACAGCAGGCGGTGTAAACCTTCGACTGCGGCAGATACAGCGGATTCTCCCGTTCGATGTCCCACGCTGAGACGTCGTTCGCAATCGTGTAGCCGACGATCTTCCCACCCCCGCCGAGCACCAGCGCCAGCTCTGGTTCTGGTGCCGTAAAGTTGGAATCGAATCGAATCCCGATCGGCTGGCCGGGACCAACACAAACCCGCGCGCCGCCCTTGGAAAAGATCTCAGGCCGGGCACTGCGGTGAACGTGAGCATAAAAGCCTTCGCGAGTGCCATGTTCACTGTCGCGGAATTCAGCGCTGGTCTGATACGTGCAGCCGCAGGCCCAAACTTCTTTCGGACTCACGGGAATAACAGGCGTAACGGCTTCGGCGTGCCTCACGGCGAGCCGGTTTGCGACCTTCGCGAGAGTGTTGTCCTCGGAGTCTGCGAGCTTAATCAGATCGAAGACAGTGTATTCAGGAATCGGTCTTGCAGAGCCGTTGCTCTCAAAAATTGCGGCAGTGATCTTGCCGTTCTGGCGTATTTGTCCAATGCGCATGAGCCGTGATTTCAGCGTAACAAAAGGAATCACCAGCACCGTACAATAACCGATCATGAAGCGATTCGCCGCGATATTTGCGGCTTGCACGCTCGGGGTACTCGCACAAGTCGCGACTGACGTTCAGGACGTCCTGTCCCGAACCGTTCGGCTCAGTGGTGTTGCGATCTCGTCGGATGGGTCGCGAGTTGCATGGATTCAGGCAGCGAGCGGCGAACCCGGACGCTTGCACACCGAATCCGGTGAAGTTCACGTCGAGGCTACCCCGCGAGGAGAAGACACCGAACCCGCGTTCTCTCCCGATGGCAGGCATCTCGCATTCTTCTCGAACGCAGGGAGCGAGCCCGAAAGTCAGAAGCAGCTATTCGTCGATGCTTCTGCCCAAACGAAACTACATGGCTTCGCGATGCGCCCGAGATGGTCGCACGATGGAAAGCGGATCGCCTTTCTCTACATCGAAGGTGCGAGGCGGAGGTGGTCCGCTCATGGCGGTGCCGGCACAGACCGGAGTCATAGACACCGCATTCCATAACCAGCGGATTGCAGTTCTCGACGTCGCATCGGGCCATGTTCGGCAAATTTCACCCGAAGCCCTCAACATCTACGATTACGACTGGTCGCCAGACGACAAGCAGTTCGTCGTAACAGCAGCCCCCGGTCCAGGCGATAACAACTGGTGGATCGCGCAAATCCATCTCATCGACTTCGAAACTGGGCAGAGCCGGTCGATTTACAAACCGAGGCTGCAGCTGGCGATTCCACGCTTCTCGCCCGACGGCAAGTCCATAGCGTTTATCGAAGGCATCATGAGCGACGAGGGGTTCCATGGAGGCGACCTCTTCACCATGACCCTGGCCGACGGTGCAAAAGCCGTAAATCGAACCGCAAATCGGAAGACCTCACCAAGTTCGTTTTACTGGACCGCGCCCGATCGGATCACGATGATGGAGTGGGTCTCAGGAGGGAGTGCCGTCAGCGAGCTTCTGCTTAAAAACGGCGAGGTCAGAACGTTATGGAGTGCTCCTGACGAAGGTCTGCATGCATTTGGCAACTTTCCCAATGTCGCGATGGCCGCCAACGGCAAAACGATGGTGGCCGCAAGAAGTTCGTTCCAGACCCCGCCCGAGATTTGGACCGGTGCACCGGGCAAACTTCAGCGACTTACCAGAATGAATGCCGATCTGAAGGCGGCGTGGGGAGCAGGCGAGAGCATCGAGTGGGTAAACGACGGAACTCGCGTTCAGGGCTGGCTTGTGAGTCCTGTCAACATGCAGCCCGGCCGGCGGTACCCAATGGTTGTCATACCCCACGGCGGACCGTCGAACATGATTGCACCCCAATGGTCCACGTTCTACGCGTACGAAGCCGTCCTGTCAAATGCAGGCTATTTCGTGTTCCAGCCGAACCCAAGAGGCTCGTACGGCGCGGGCGAGAAGTTCACGTCCGCCAACGTAAAGGACTTCGGCCACGGAGACCTGCGCGATGTGATGACCGGAGTTGACGCCGTCATAGCAAAGTATCCGGTTGATCCGAACAAGCTCGGCATAACCGGATGGAGCTATGGCGGGTACATGACGATGTGGACCGTCACCCAAACGCGTCGGTTCAAAGCTGCAGTCGCAGGCGCAGGAATCGCGAACTGGCAAAGTTATTACGGGGAGAATCTCATCGACCAGTGGATGATTCCGTTCTTCGGAGCATCCGTCTATGACGATCCCGCAATGTACCGGAAGAGTTCGCCCATCGAGTTCATCAAGCAGGTAAAAACCCCGACGCTCGTCATCGTAGGCGAGCGTGACGCCGAATGCCCTGCGCCCCAGTCATACGAGTTCTGGCATGCGCTGCGGACCCTCGGCGTCCCCACTCAACTCGTCGTCTACAAAAACGAGGGTCACTTGCTGATGGACGCAAAGAACAGGCGAGACATGCAGGAACGCATGGTCGCCTGGTTCAATCAGTACTTTAAATAAACAGTCTTGTAGTCGCTGTAGAATTCGAGCGCTGCCGGACCCTGTTCTTTGGGTCCGAAGCTCGATTCTTTAGTGCCGCCGAAAGGCAGCTGGTACTCGACGCCGGCGCTCGGAAGGTTTACCGTCAACAAACCAGCTTCCATCTTGTAAACAAACTCGAAGACGCGTGAAACGTTCGTGGTTTGAATCGAGGCGGACAGTCCGAAAGGAATTCCGTTAGCGATCTCCATCGCATGGTCGAAATTCTTTGCTCGCATCACCGCGAGCACCGGACCGAAGATCTCTTCCTGCGCAATCCGCATCTCAGGCTCGACATCCGCAAATACAGTCGGCTCGACGAAGTAGCCCTTATCGAGACCATTCCCGGTGACGCGATTTCCGCCGCATTTGGGCTGGCCGGCTTCTTTTTTCCCGACATCGATGTACCGGAGATTGGTATCGAACTGCTTCTGGTCAACTGCTGGCCCGATCTGCGACACCGGGTTCCATCGGATTACCGATCTTCAGCTTCTTCGCGCGCTTCAGCGACAGCGGCGACAAACTTGTCGTAGATCGAATCCTCAACAATCGCCCGGCTCGTTGCCGTGCATTTCTGACCGGTTGAAAAGAACGCCGCGTTCACCACGTTATCGACCGCCGACTGGAAGTCGCAGTCAGCGAGAACAATGGTCGGATTCTTTCCACCCATCTCGAGCTGGATACGAATCCGCCGGTCCGAAGCCTTGCGATGGAGGTCCGAGCCGATCTCACAGGAACCGGTGAACGAAACCGCCTTCACCTGCTTCGCCGTGACCATCGGGTCGCCGACCTGACCGCCTGAACCGGTGATGAAGTTGACGACGCCTTTCGGAATGCCGGCTTCATGGCACGCTTCAATCAGCCGCCACGCGCTCAGCGGCGAGACTGACGCAGGCTTCATCAGCACAGTGTTCCCGCAGATCAGTGCAGGAGCAAGCTTCCATGCCGGGATCGCACTCGGGAAATTCCACGGCGTAATCAGACTGACGACGCCCACAGGCTTGCGGATCGCGAACATGTGGACGCGCTCGCGTTCGCTTGGCACCTGAATGCCGTTCATGCGCGAGCCTTCACCAGCGAAGTAGCGGAAGATATTGATCGATCGCCGAACCTCGCCTTTCGCCTCAGGAAGAGTCTTGCCTTCCTCGCGCGTCATGTCCGCCGAGATCTCGTCAAACTTGCGCTCGAGGATATCGGCAACTTTGAACAGATAGTTCCCGCGGGCCGGTCCGGGCAGGCTTGACCAGGCCGGAAATGCAGCTGCTGCAGCTTCCGCCGCAGCCTGAACATCCGCTGCCGAGCCCTTTACATGCAGGCCAACGACCTCGTCTGTGTTCGCTGGGTTTCGATTCTCGAAGGTGTCGCCAGACACCCATTCACCGTTGATGTAATTGCGGAATGTTTCCGTGCTCATGTTGTTCGTTGGTAGCTGAATCAGTAACTAAAACTTGACAGATGGTGCTGTGCGCGCCGCGGGATCCGATCGGAAGTACGCATCATTGCGCTGGAACCCGAACAGCGTCGCGGCGATGTTATTCGGAAACTTCTCGATCTCCGTGTTGTAACGCTGAACAGCTTCGTTATATCGCCGGCGGCTCTGAGCAATGCGATTTTCCGTTCCCGCCAGCTCATCCTGAAGCCGCAGGAAATTCTCATTCGACTGCAGCTGCGGATAATTCTCAACGACAACCAGCAGCCGTCCGATCGCGCTGTCCAGATTCTGGTTCGCTGCGATCTTCTCCTGCGGGTTCCGCGCGTTCAGCAGCGCCGACCGGGCGTTCGCGATTGCCCCGAAAACCTCCTGCTCCTGCTTCGCGTATCCCTTCACAGTCTCGACCAGATTCGGAATCAGATCCGCACGGCGCTGCAGATCCACATCGACCTGCGACCAGGCCCCGTTCACTGACTCGCGCAGCACGACAAGCTGGTTTCGAGTGCCCATAAGCGAGCCGCCGACGAGCAGAACTATTAGAAGCAGTACACCGAGGACAATCAGGACAGCCTTCATAGTCACCTCATTTTTGCATGCGATCTACGGCGTGAATCACAGCGTCGATTCCGTTCATATACCCTCCCAGCAGAGCCAACAGGGTCCTTCACGCTGCGAGGGTGACGAATTTCTTCCCGCAGATCGAGCAGGGTATCGAACGCGCTCGCGTCGATTCCAAAACGCTCCCGCGCCCCCGCGATCACTTCCCGCTTTTCGAACCGGGGCGAATCGCCGGCGAGGATCAGCGCATGCCGGAACAGTACACAGAATGTCGAAATAGAGCTCGCCATCAGCCGGATCAGCAGTTCCCGATCGGAAAGCACACCCCCGGCCTTCTGTCGCAAGCCGAAGGAGCTTGGCGCGAAGTTCATGTTCACACGTGAGCCGGTAATAAGAGGTGTCAAAGTCGAGATCACGAACGACGTCCTCGCCCCAGAGGACAGCGTGCTGTTCACGCATGTCATGAAACTCGATGGG
Organism: Bryobacteraceae bacterium; assembly: GCA_963794765.1. Lineage (GTDB taxonomy): Bacteria > Acidobacteriota > Terriglobia > Bryobacterales > Bryobacteraceae > JAWXCM01. Next base: position 12,680 of record CAWCGC010000044.1, read on the forward strand.
GAAAGAGTCCGCGGAACTGCGAACCTCATCCACGCACATCAACAGCGGCGATGGATTCTTCATCTCTCGCCACCATCGGAACACCGGCTCTGCTTCCGCGAGTTCCTCGGGAGTCACACGGCTCAGAACGCAGAGAATGTTGTAGTCGGACAGGCAATCGCGGCCGTCGGGCAGAGCTCCGGAGCCGTAAAGGATGACCGACACCAGCTTGTCCCGGTGCGCTTTCTGCAGCCGCTCGACGATCTCGCTCAGCAGTCGTTCCATCGTGATCCAGTCACATTAACCCGACTGTAATCGGATTGCGAGCTACCAGCTGCTCGAAGCGCCGCCGCCTCCAGAGTCGCCTCCGCCGAATCCACCGAATCCGCCGTCACCCGAATCGTAACCTCCGAAGCCGCCTCCGCCATTGCCGCCATAGGTCCCGCGATTCATCATATTGCCCAGAATCATGCCGGGCAGGAAACCACCTCCGCCCCATCCGCCGCCACCCCAGCGTCCGCCGCCGCGACGACGGCTGAGGAGAAACGCGATGATCAGGAAAACGACAAACGCACCGACCGGGAACGGAAACTCGGAATCCGGCTGCTGCCGCACGCGTCGAGTCGGGGCCGAATCAGTGATCGTGACACCCTTGGCGCTCGCGATCCGCTGGCTCAGCTCATGTGCCGCCGTTCCAAGCGCTGCAGCATAGTCTCCGCTCCGAAGCGCTGGACGCATGTCCCGCAGCACTTCGCCGGCGGTGCCATCTGTGATGATCGGCTCTAACCCTCGACCAACCTCCAGCCGACTGTGATGATCCTTGATGGCAAGAAGAAGCAGCAAACCTTCGTCGGTCGCTTTCTTGCCAATCCCCCAGCGATGGTAAAGATCGTTCGCGACATTCTCGATGTTGTTGTCGCCAAGCGTGTCGACCGTGACCAGAGCGATCTGCACTCCCGTCGCCCGCTCGACCGCTCCGCAATACCGCGCGAGGTCAGCTCGGGCCGCAGAATCGAGGACGCCCGGCGAAATCGTTGACATAGCCTTGCGGCTGAAGCGTATGGGGATCGACAGCAGCTACAAGAGCCGATAGCCCGAGAAGAAGCGATAGAAAGCGCGCTAGCACCGGAGTTCGTCAGGCGTCAGATCTATTCCGCTGACGCGACCGAGAACCGTGGCGCCAATCTGACGCCCTCGGAAGAACTCCTGCGCAACCTTCTGAACCTCCTCGGCCGTGACCTGCTCGACCGCTTCGACCATCTCATCGATCGTGAAGAACCGCCCGAAGAACAATTCCTGGCGCGCCAGATTCGACATGCGGCTCGGTGTCGATTCGAGTCCGAGCGCCAGCGAACCCTTTAGATGATCCTTCGCACGCCGCAGCTCTTCTTCCGGCACTACCTCGTCCGAAATCTGACGGAACTCGTCCACCACCATGCCGACCACCTTCCGGACATGCTCGGTCGAGGTTCCCGAGTAAACCGCAAGGCAACCTGCGTCGCGGTACAAATTCAGCTCCGTGAATATCGAGTAAGCAAGTCCGTTACGCTCCCGAACATTCTGGAATAGCCGCGAACTCATGCCACCGCCCAGAATAGTGCTCAGCAGGTAGCACGCGTAACGTTGCGGATGCGCAACTGGAATCGCCGGTACGCCGAGGCATAGATGCACTTGCTCCAGCGATCGCTTATTCTTCATGATCAGCGGATCCATTGTGTTTGGCGCCGTTTCCGCCGGAGCGGTCGAACCGCCGGGCAGCGACCCGAAGTATCGGTCGGCAAGCTCGACGATGTGATCGTGCTGAATGCGGCCCGCAGCCGTGATCACGATGTTTGCGGGTACGTAGACTTCGCCGTAATAAGCCCGCAGCATCTCAGGGTTGAATGACGAAATACTTGCTTTCGTGCCGAGGATCGATCGTCCGAGCGGATGCTGCTTCCAAAACCTCGAAAAGAAGGTCTCGTGCACAAGGTACTCGGGATTGTCGACCTCCATTTTGAGTTCTTCGAGGATGACACCCTTTTCCTTTTCGATATCCTCCGTCTCAAACAATGGGTGCAGGACCAGATCCGACAGCACATCGAATCCGAGATTCAGATGATCATCAATTACCTTCGTGTTGTAACTGACAAGCTCCTTCGCTGTATAAGCGTCCAGATTTCCGCCAGTCGAATCGATGATCTTGGCGATGTCTTCTGCTGTCCGGTTCGTCGTTCCCTTAAACAACATGTGCTCGATAAAATGCGATATGCCGTTCTGGGCGACTGTCTCCCGCCGCGATCCCGTTCCGATCCACAGACCCATAGCCACGCTGCGCACATGGGCCATGGGCTCCGTGATTATTCGTAGGCCGTTGGGCAGGATTGTGCGATTTACGTCTCTGGTTGTGCTCGGAGCGGGCTGCGTCATTCCTCTTCGCAGTGTAACGAACGCGCAGCAACGATAACCAGTTAGCAGAGATTGCACCCCCACCGAACTGGTTAGAATCTAACAAGAGTGAGTAAGCGCGCCCTGGCCGGACTAAACGCGTCAGAGATTCAGCAGGCCCTCGGCCCGGGGCAGCCTGCGTTTCGTGCGCGCCAGCTTTATCAGGCGCTGTACCAGGGCCGTATTCACGATTTCCGGCACATGACGAACCTGCCGGCAGCCCTCCGGGCTGAGCTGGACGCGAATTTCACCCCCGGCATTCCTGAAATCGCTTCGTTCTTTGACTCGCGGGACGGCACTCGCCGTTATCTGCTCGAACTCGCGGACGGCAAGACAGTCGAAACCGTCCTCATGCCCGAGGAATCCCGCAACACCATCTGCATCTCGTCTCAGGTCGGCTGCCCAGTTGATTGCCAGTTCTGTCTGACCGCGCAGATGGGTTTGGAGCGAAACCTGACCGCAGGAGAGATCGTCGGCCAGGTGCTTCTCATAGCTCGCGAGCACGGCCTGGACCCGCGTTCCTCCCAGCTGAACGTCGTGATGATGGGCATGGGTGAACCTCTGCTGAACCTCGATAATGTTCTGCGAGCCTCACGTATCCTGCTCGATCCCGACGGTGTCGGCATGTCCCCCCGCCGAATCACGGTGTCGACCTCCGGCATCATCCCGAAAATGGCCGAGTTCGCGAAGGAACCGAACCGGCCGAAACTCGCGATTTCATTGAACGCGTCGACCGAAGAGCAGCGGCAAATGCTAATGCCGATCACGCGCAAGTGGCACGTTAAGGACCTGATCGAGGCCTGCAAAGCGTACCCGCTCCGCCCATGGGAGAAGTTGACCTTTGAATACGTCCTGCTCCGTGGAATCAACGACACCGATGAGGATGCAAAGCGCGTCGTGCGGCTTCTCGCGAACCTGAACTGCAAAGTCAACCTGATCGCGTGGAACCCGGGCCCCGGAATTCCCTACGACAGACCTGATGACGAACGCGTCGCGGCATTCCAGGCGATCATTCGCCGATCGCTGCCTTGTTTCGTGCGCCAGCCCCGCGGTCTCGATATCTACGCGGCCTGCGGCCAGCTAAAACGTACAACCGAACTGGTAACCCTGAGTCCGCTCGCGCCCGCCGCAATATGACCCGCCTGCTGCTCCCCGCAGCAGTCTTCCTGGCGGGCTGTCACCACACAACTCAGCTCACACCCGTCTTCGGCGTCTCGAAAGATCAGTCATACATCGACGTCGCGCCCGACTCGCGGCTGAGGGTCATCACCCCACTTACAAAATCGGGAAGCTTTCGCGTAGGCACGACCGCGCCAACACCGGCCGCCGGCCCAGGCACCCCGATCGAGATGCATGTCACACCAGACTTTCTCGGATACGAGACCTCGTGGTACGTCTTTCGCGCCGGGCGTGGTGTCGAGTTTCTCTCAGCGGAAGCGATAATCGACGGGAAAACGGAGCCGCGAAGCGTCCAAAAAGCAAAACTGTTCGAAGAAACTCGCAAGGCAAGATTCCTCAGGCTCGTCTTCCTCACAAGGTCCAGCAGTGCGGACCACGACATGGCTGTCCTCACGGCCCGGCGCTTCGCGGATCTCGAGCCGCGGACCGCCGCACTCAAGCAGGATCCCGAGCACGGATGCACCCCAGCTCACGAATGTTCGTGGATACCAGCGGGAATTGCGGTCACAGTCGCACGGTGACGTAACTTCAGTAAGTCGTCCCGGCTGCTTGCCGGATCTCAAGGCACCCTTTACCCAGTGGCAGGACCTTGCCCGGATTCAGCCGGCACGCCGGATCGAAAAGCGACTTAATGCGCGCGATCGCGTTAAGTGTCTCTTCACTGAACTGCCGAGACATCAGCTCCATCTTTTCCATCCCGACCCCATGCTCGCCGGTAATGGAACCACCAACATCGACACAATGCGCAAGGATCTCATCGCCTGCATGCTGAGCCTTCGCCAACTCGCCGGGATTGCGCGCATCGAACAGGATGATCGGGTGCATGTTGCCATCACCCGCATGAAAGATGTTGCTGATCCTCAGGCCATACTTCTCACTGACCTCGCCGATGCGACGCAGTGTCTCGGCAATCCGGGTTCGTGGCACAACACCATCCTGCACGTAGTACGTAGGACTGACACGTCCGACCGCACCGAACGCATTCTTGCGGCCCTTCCACAACAGATCACGCTCCTCAGCCGAACGTGCAATCCGAAACTCGCGCGCACGACAGGCGAGACAAGCCTCGCGAATCTGCTCCATCTGGTGCTCGACGGCTTCCGTTAATCCTTCCACCTCGATCAGCAGCACCGCCTCAGCATCCAGCGGATAGCCCGCGTGCGTGGCTTCCTCCACCATCCGAAGCATCACGCCGTCGAGCATCTCCAGCGCGGTAGGAATAATCGCGCGCGAGTAATCTCTGCGACCGTATCGCCGGCATCGTCCGCCCGGTCGTACACCGCGAGTGCAGTCTTCACGGCTTCAGGCTGCCGCATCAAACGCACCACAACCTTCGTGATCAGGACCATAGTCCCTTCCGACCCCGTAAGCAGGCCCGTCAGATCGTATCCCGCCTGATCGAAGCTCCGGGCACCAGTTTCGATGATGCGGCCGTCCGGCAGCACAGCCTCCACCGCCATCACATGGTTGGTCGTAACGCCGTACGCAAGCGTGTGCGGACCACCGGCATTCTCCGACACGTTGCCGCCGATCGTGCAGGCACGCTGGCTCGACGGATCCGGAGCGTAGAAGTATTTCTGACCCTGCACCGCCAGCGTAATGTCCAGATTCACCACACCCGGCTCGACCACAGCCAACTCATTATCGAGGTCGATCTCCACAATGCGGTTCATCCGCGCGAACGCGATCATCAGGCCGCCCGCGCGAGGGATCGCACCGCCGCTCAATCCGGTACCGGCACCGCGTCCGACAAAAGGCAGGTTGTAGCGATTCGCGATCCGAACAATCTCGGCCACCTCGGCAGTGCTTCGCGGAAACACGACGACATCGGGCCGATGCTTGTCCACGCCCCCGTCGTACTCGTAGAGCGACAGATCCTGATCCGTGTGCAGGACGCCTCGGGGTCCGACCAGCGTCTCGAGTTCTTTATAAGCAGGTGCAGGAATCACAGGAGAGCCCTGACAGAATTCACAATCTGAGGATCGTTCCAGTCTCGCGGGCCAACATACTTTTGCACGACCTTGCCGTCCCGGTCAATCACATAAGTCTCCGGCCACTTGAAAGTGCCGTAGTTGCTGCTGATATTTTCCTCGGGATCTCGCGTAGTTGCGAACGCCAGCCTGTTCCGCTGCACAAAGCGCTTATAAGCCGCTTCATTCTTATCGATGCTGACACCAAGGACGACCACGCCCGACGGCGCCATATTGCTGTGCGAACTGATTCAGAGAAGGCATCTCTTCAATGCACGGCGGGCACCATGTGGCCCAGAAATTCAGCACCAGCAAGCTTGCCGCCGAAGTCCTTGTTCGTCACCTTCTGACCCGTTTCCGTGGTCACCGCAAACGTCGGAGCATTCTCACCCGCCTCGACCACATGCTGTTCAAAAACGTCGTGAATAGAGTAAAGAAAACCAGCGAAGAGCACGGCAAATATCAGGCCGAGCACTTTGTTATTCCGCAACATCTGCTTCCATTGTAGAAGCCTCAGCGAAGCACACGGATCCGGTGTGATTCGCTGTCGGCGATGTAAACAGTGCCGTCTTTCGCCGCGAAAACGCCGTGCGGACGGCTCATCTTGCAGCCTCGAGGATCTCCGTCAGGACCATCGCCGCGTTCACCGGTTCCGGCAACGGTCGTGATCACCCCTGTCTTCAGATCCACGACGCGAATCGCATGGTTCTCCGTGTCCGCGAGGTACATCTTGTTGCCGAGCATCGAGATACCTTTCGGGCCGTTGAGCGTTGCCTGCGTTGCGGGTCCGCCGTCGCCCGTCAAACCCTTCTTTCCCGTCCCTGCAACAAGCGTGACCTTGTTGGCCTTCCGGTCGATCTTATACACGGCGTTTCCCTCGCGCAGGACCAGATACAAAGTTCCATCCGGCTGAACCGCGATTGCCCGTGGACCATAAAACGGCGTCCCCTGCACCGGCGCACCCTCCGGCGTCGGAGCCTTCTCGCCCGTTCCAAGCAGCGTTGTTACCGCTCCCGTCTTCGTATCGAGTCTCTGGACCCGATGATTGCCGATATCGCAGATCAGCAAAGATCCGTCCGTATCGAACGCGATCGAATGGGGTTGTTTCAACCCGGCATCCTTGCCGACGGGCGTCGAGATGATGCCTGTCTTGTGGTCGACCTTTCGCACAACGTTGTTAGGCATGTCGGCGAAGTACATATCGCCTGCCTTGTCGAACCGAACTTCATACGGCTGCCCGAGAGCGGCCTGAGTCGCGGGACCACCGTCTCCTGAGTTCCCCTGCTGGCCGCTTCCGGCCACGACCGTGAGCTTCCGCGTTTTCAGGTCAAGTCGTCTCACGACGTGATTGTCGATGTCGCAAAAGTAGAGCGCGCCGTCAGGTCCGATAACCAGACCATACGGGTTGTTCAGCGTCAGGTCGTCGAAGCCGGGTTTGCCGGTTCCCACAAGCGTCGAGATGCTGCTTGCGGCCGCCACCCCGGCGAGCAAAATGGCGAGCAGGAACGAAATCTTCAACAGTTTCACAGTGGTATCGTATACCGTCCGAACGGCGATAAACTGGTCACACCGAAATGGCAGGAAAAATTTATGACGTCGTCGTTGTCGGCTCGGGCGCCGCGGGCGGCACTGTGTCCGCCCACCTCGCGCGCAAGGGTGTGAGCGTCGCAGTCGTTGAAGGCGGCCCCAGAGTCAACACTCGAACCGATTTCAACACGCACGCGCTCCCCTTCGAGTTCCCGAATCGGCATATCCCGACCATGAAGCCCGGCAAGCCCGGTTTCGATTCCGAGCGCTCCCGGGGACTCGGCGGTAAAGACGATGCTGTGGAACGCAGTCGCGTGGCGTTTGTCGCAGCGCGACTTCAAGGGTCGCGACCACGACGATGGCGCCGGAGAGAACTGGCCGGTCGACTACAGCGACCTTGCGCCCTGGTACACGATGATCGAACGCGAGGTCGGCGTATGCGGAAATCGTGACGGACTAAAAGACCTGCCCGACGGCGAGTTTCTGCCCGCAGCACCACTGCGCTGCAGTGACCGGATCGTCCAAAAGGGAGCGGAAAAGCTGGGCGTAAAGGTAATCGCCGTCCGTAAAGCGACGCGGACCGTCGCTTCCAGGACCCGTCCGGCATGCCACTACTGCGGAAACTGCATGGCCGGCTGCGATGTCGTCGCCAAGTACAACTCCTGGGACGTTCACATGCTTCCCGAAGCCCGCGCCGGAAAGCCCATCGAGTTCTTCCCTGACTCCGTAGTTCGTGAAGTGGTCGTAAATGACGACAACCGCGCGACCGGAGTTCGGTTCGTGAATCGCACGACACTCGCCGAAGGGCGAAGTGAACGGACGCGTGGTCATCGTATCCTGCGCCTGCGTCCAGAGCATCGCCTTGCTGCTGATGTCAAAGAGCAGCCGCTATCCCACCGGCCTCGCGAACTCAAGCGGACACCTCGGGCAGGACTTCATCCCGCACTTCACCGGCGGCGTGCAGTGCTTTCTCGGGGACCTAATTGGCAAGCCGTCAGTCAACGACGAAGGTTTCCTCGATCACGCTTACGTTCCATCCTTCATGCATGATCGGAAGCGAGACTACGCACGCAGTTTCGGTGTTCAGTTTAATTACCAGAACCGTCGCGTCGTGGGCTGGGCTCGCAATATTCGCGGTTTCGGCAAGGACTACAAGCAAGCCGTCATCGACCGCTACCCCGCATTCCTGACCTTCTCGCCGTACGGCGAGATGATCCCGAACAAGGAAAGCTACGTCGACCTCTCACCGGACGGATCACGACAAGTTCGGACTTCCGGCGGCGCGGCGGTTTGTGGTATGGAGCGACAACGACAAAAAGATCTTCGCCGACATGACCCGCTGGTCGGTCGAGATCCTGAAAGCTTCCGGAGCCGAGATCCAGACGGTCAGCAGTCAGCCCCAGACGAACCACGAACTCGGGGGATGTCGAATGGGATCGGACCCGCGTACGTCTGTAGTCAATCGCGACTGCCGCACGCACGACGTCCCGAACCTTTACGTGATCGATGGCAGCGTTTTTCCGTCCGCGTCGGAGAAGAACCCAACCCACACCATCATGGCGCTGGCGGCCAGAGCCGCCGACAATATTGCAGGCCGGCTGAAAAGGAGAGAAGTCTGATGCCGCAGATCGAAAGGGAAGAACGCCGCGGAGCGCTCAAGATCATCGGCGCAGTCAGCGCCACATGCGCGTTTCCGTTTTCGGCCGACGAACTCTGGGGCCAGACCGAAGCGCACGCCCATGCAGCCGCCCAGCACCAGCCGGCGGCGCCGCGCCCGCCAGCGTTCTTCAACGCAGACGACCTCAAACTGGTCTCCCGGCTGGCCGACCTCATCATTCCCCGTACCGACACGCCCGGTGCACTCGACGCCGGAGTGCCGTTGTACATCGACATGGTTCTGAGCGAAAACAAACCGCAGGCCAATGGTTTCAGGAAGGGCTCAGAAGCACTCGAAGCAAAAGCCCGCGAGGCATTCGGAACCGGGTTTCTCAGCCTGACCGAGTCGCAGCAAATTGAGCTCCTGACCCCGCTTTGTGAAGCAGTTGACGATGACAAAGCCACAACCGACCTCGAGCAGTTCTTCGGGATGATAAAGAAGCTAACCTCCGACGGGTACTTTACGTCTCAACAAGGGTTGATGCAGACCTTGGGATACAAGGGAAATACCGTCGTAGGGGAGTTTCCTGGCTGTGTTCATGAACATTAACCGGTTGGTCGTCTCGGCAGCTCTGCTGACGATTCTCGCCCTTCCGGGTGCAGCGCAAAGACGGCGAGGCGGCGGATCAACGGGAAAGGCAGGAACGGCTCCGCTGACGGGCGAAGTAGCTCAGGCCGCCGTGGTGACCTTCAACGGCAATCTCCGCAACTTCGACAAAAAGAAGTTTCTCGTCGAGCTTGACGACGGGCAAACGCTGGTTTTCCGGCGTGTGAAACATACTGTCGTTCAGCCGTCAAGCATTCCGCTGAATGTTAGCGTACAGGTCGACGCCCGTAAGGAAGCGACCGGCGACCTCGAAGCAGTACGCATTTGCGAGAAGGCCTGCTCGGGGCCGCCCCCATCCTCACCGGCGGCCGCGAAGACCGGCAGTGCTCAATAAGTGCAGCGGCCGCCGCTGGCATCGTACGTCTGCCCAGTCACAAACGAGCAGTCACGGCTCGCCAGGAAGTGAACGACAGCAGCAATCTCGCTGGGCTCACCCGTACGCCGCATCGGGATCCGCGCAGTCATATAGTCGATCTGTTCCTGCGAGAGTTGCTCCAGAATCTTTGTCCGAACCACGGCCGGCGAAACTGCATTTACGCAGATGCCTTCAGTGGCCACTTCCTTTGCAATTGATTTCGTAAACCCGATGACGGCTGCTTTCGTGGAAGAATACGCCGACATGTTCGGATTGCCTTCTTTCCCCGCAACTGAAGCAATGTTCACGATGCGTCCGTAGCGCTGCTCCCGCATCTTGCTGATCACCGCACGCGAACAAAGAAATACACCCGTCAGGTTCACGCGAAGAACCTGCTCCCACTCGCTCAGCGTCTGTTCCCATAGCGGTGCCGCGCGGCCGGCGATTCCAGCATTGTTCACCAGGATATCCACTCGGCCAGTCTTCTCAACAACGGCCGAAACGGCCTCGCGGACCGACCCCTCGTCGGCAACATCGCACACGACTCCGAATGCTCCGTGTCCAATCCGAGCCGCACTTTCTTCCGCTGCCGACTGATTCAGATCAGCAATTGCGACAGCAGCCCCCGCCGAAGCGAGACGTTCGGCGATCGCCTCCCCGATTCCGGTCGCAGCTCCTGTGACGATGGCCGTCTGGCCAGTAAGGTCGAGAAATGTCATTCATTTCAGATTAGTCTCACAATCGTGTGAGGCTCACGTACTTCCTTCCAGCAGTCGCACGACGTCCGGCTTATCGAGATCGCCCCTCACCACCGCCCGAACCGGCAAATCCAGCCGAGGCGGAGGACTGCCGCCTGTCAGTTTCTGAGCGACGGCATGGACCGCCTCGTAACCAATCCGGAACGCATCCTGCACGAGCATCACGTCGATCAGCCCATTGCGCAGCGCATCGATGTGCGACTTGCTCGAATCGAAAGTGACAAGCCGAACCTTGCCCCCCAAACCACGACTTTGCAGCGCCTGAATCGCGCCAATGGAACTCGCCTCGCTCGAAGCGAACAGTCCTGACAAGTTGGGCTGTGCACTCAGAATGTTCTCTGTCGCAGCCAGTGATCGGGCCGCGTCCGACATCCCGTATTGACGCGCGACGATCTTCACGCCCGGGAACTCGTGTTGCATAGTCGCTTCGAATCCCTGCTCGCGCAACACAGTCGACGTACCTCCGGGCTTGTGCATCACCATTCCGACGGTCCCCTCACGGCCCCCAACGAGCCCCGCTAACGTCCGCGCGGCCATGCATCCCGCACCATAGTTGTCCGTAGCAACAAAACTCACGTAGCCCTTAGCATTGACACCGGAATCAAACACCACCACAGGAATGCCCGAATCGATCGCTTTCTGGACGGGCACAGCCAGCGCACCCTCGTCGGTCGCGGAGATCGCAAGCCCATCCACATGTCGAGCCAGCATTGCGTCAAGCACCTCGATCTGGCGGCCAAACTCGGTTTCTTCCCGAGGGCCATTCCAGATCACCTCGACGTGCGCGTCCTTCGCGGCCGCGTCAACACCCCGGTGAATCGAAACAAAGAACAGATGCGACGTCGCCTTCGGAATCACGCCGATGGTCGTGCGTTTCATTCGCCCACAAGCAACCGGCAGGCACGTCGCAGCTGCGGCAAGGAATTGAGCTCTTGTTAAACCCACGCCTGCCGTTTATATCAGTTCCTGCCAGCAGACGAATCAGTTCGGCCGGCCTGGCAGAAACTGAGATTATGTACAACCCGGCGCCGTTCCCAATCGAGTCGCGCGACGAAATCCTGCAGTTCATCGCAAACTATCCACTCGGACTGCTAATCAGCGCATCTCGACAGGGGGAGATCCACGCAACGCATGCGCCGATGCTGTTAAACCGCCAGGGCACCTCGCTACGCTGCCATCTCGCGCGAGCAAACGACCATTGGCGACAGATCGAGCAAGCAGCCTCGGTCCTGGTAGTCTTCGCGGGGGCCGACCATTATGTCTCGCCCTCCTGGTACCCATCCAAAGCCGAGCACGGCAAAGTTGTCCCAACGTGGAATTACTCGGCGGTCCACGTACGCGGTAATGGCCGCATCTTCGACGGCACCGAACTCCTTGATTTTGTGACCCAACTCACAGACTCGAATGAGGCGGCGATTCAGTCCGGCTGGAAAGTCTCCGACGCACCAGTGGAATACATCCAGAATCTCTCCAGAGCGATCGTGGGAATCGAAATCCGAATCACGTCGATGGAAGGAAAGCGAAAATTAAGCCAGAATCGGCCGGTTTGGGACCAGAAGGGTGTCATCGCGGGACTAGATGGACTGGATACACCGGCTGCAGCAGACCTCGCACGTGACATGCGGGCTATTGAGCGATAAGATAAGTCGCCATGACCCTACGCAGTGCCACCGCAGCGTTTCTGCTGTTCGTTGCCGTTCCACTCTTTGCCGCTGACGAAAAGCCGCGAATCTTCAATACCGTCAAAACCAAACTCGCAGCCGGCAAGCAGGTCGTCGGAGGGACCGTACAGATTCCCGACCCTGACCTCTACTGCGCGATGGCGACCTCTGGCTTCGATTTCCTGTGGATCGAGATGCAGCACAGCCCCATGACCTATCAGGATGTTGCGCACATGATTATGGCATGCAGAACCGCGACGGCAATGCCGTTCATCCGCGTACCGGACGCAACGGAAGGCGACATTCAGAAGGCAGTCGACCTTGGCGCAGCCGGCATCATCATTCCGATGGTCGAAGACATTCAGAAAGTCCGCAACGCCGTCAAATTCGCCAAGTACCCGCCGGTAGGGAAGCGGAGTCAGGGGAACGGACAGTATGGTGCGTTGTGGGGCCCGGACTATCGCAAGATCGCAAATGACAACATCATGGTTGTCGCGATGATCGAGTCGCCGGACGGAGTCAAAATCGCAGATGAAATCGCCTCAACGCCCGGCGTTGATGTCGTCTTCATAGCGAGCACTGATCTCGGCAGCTTCTCCGGCTTCAAGCAGGGCGATCCGCAATACGAAGCTCTCGTAGAGAAGATCAAGACGGCAACTGAGCGTGCCGGGAAAAAGGTCGCCGGCCCGGTAGCCTGGAAAACGACTCGTCAGGGCTACTCATTTTTCCAGGCGCCGGGCGAGGCGGCGATCCTGAAGCAGGGCGTCCAGGTTCTCCTTAACGGAGCCGTCGCCACCGGCGAGAAGAAGGGTGTCGCGCCAATCGAAGGCGCCGAAAAATAGCGACTCGCGCTACCGGTCGGCGATACAGGTCCGCTGCAGTTCCTGCATCCGACCCGTGTAGCGGCGGTGGGCTTCAACATACTGCGGGGTCTTCCACAAACGCATTTGGGCGTGCTGCAGGTACGGATACTGCGGATGCCGGCGAAGCGAATCCGTGAGCTGTGTCAGCTGCGCAATTATGCGCCGATACTGTGGCAGCCGGTTCAGTTCCTTTCGGCATTGTGCCGAAAGGGGCAGAGAAGTCATTTGCCATACGCCGCCGTTTAGAAGTGACGAGTCGCGGCTGGCTACGTGCTCGAACTCGATAGCCCGCTTGCGGAGGTCCGCCAGACGCACCTCGAGGTCGATCTCGGCGGCAAGAATAACGGTCGGCGCTTCCTGAATCAGCAGTTCATGACGGTCCCGTATCCATGACTCCTCAACCGCCTGGTACGCTCGCCAGGTGGAGGCATCGACAGCAGCGTGCAGCACCCGTCCGGAACCAAGCGCCACAACGGCCTGCATCAGCAGGTTCCGTCGCGTCCTGCGCCCCTGGCCGTAGCTGTCTCCGCACGTACTCACGATGCCTCCTGTCGATAAACGCGAGGAAACAAGTCTAACGGGATCAGGAAGTTCGCTGTACCATCGAGTTCGTGAATCTGCTCATCGGCATTCACCCCATTCGCGAGGCGCTCAAATCGGGAAGAGCGCTCGATCGGGTGCTTGTCGCAAAGGGCACAGGTGGGCCTCGAATTCAGGAAATCGTGGATTTCTGCCGTCAGAACAACGTTCCGGTCCGGTTCGAGCCGCGTTCCGCACTGGACCGGGCAGCATCCGACCAGCCGCATCAGGGTGTTTTGGCCTATGCTGCCGCGATGAAGTACCGCGACTTGAGCGACGTCTCCGAACGGGCACAACTGCTTGTCGTACTCGATGGTGTTGAGGATCCGCAGAACCTGGGTGCCATCGTAAGAACGGCAAACGCGGCCGGAGCGAGCGCTGTCATTATTCCGGAGCGCCGCGCGGCCGGAATCACCGAAACCGTCGCTAAAGCTGCTGCTGGTGCGGTTGAGTATGTCCCGATTGTGCGCGTCGGCAACATCAATCGAGCCCTCGACGACCTTAAGAAGCGAGGATTCTGGATTTACGGGCTCGACGAACGCGGCGAGCAGGACTATGACAAGCTCGACTACAATCAGCCGTCGGTTTTCGTGATGGGAGGCGAAGGCAAAGGTCTCCACCAGCTCGTGCGCGAAAGTTGCGATGTTCTCGTTCGTATCCCTATGTCGGGCATGATCCCGTCCCTGAACGTGTCGGTGGCAACCGGAATAGTCCTGTTCGAGTGGAAACGGCGCCTCGGTACAATTGCCTGATCTATGCGACCCGGCTTCAGGATTGCAATCCTCGCGATCGGCCTGTCTTCGATCGCCTTTGCGCTCACACCGTACCGGTCGAAGACGGCGATGGTTGTTGCGCAGGAGCCGATTGCCGCCGATGTCGGCACCTCGATTCTCAAGTCCGGAGGTAACGCCGTTGACGCCGCCGTGGCGGTCGGGTTCGCACTCGCAGTCACGCATCCCTCGGCAGGAAATATCGGCGGCGGCGGATTCGCGCTCATCCGCATGGCGAACGGCACGACGACGTTCATTGATTTTCGCGAGAAGGCTCCCGGATCTGCCTCGCGCAACATGTATATCGGACCGAATGGTGCCCCCACTCGAGACAGTATTGAGGGCTGGCGAGCGTCTGGTGTCCCTGGCACGGTCCGCGGGCTCGAGATGGCGCACAAGAAGTTCGGCCGAAAGCCCTGGTCTGCCGATCTGCGTCCCGCAGTGCGGCTCGCATCAAAGGGGTTTACGCTCTGGTACGAGTTTGCCAATGAACTCAATAACGCGTCGATACGACTCAGCGAGTATCCGGAGTCGAAGCGGATTTTCGTTCGCGACGGCGGGTGGAAACCTGGTGACAGGTTCGTGCAGCAGGATCTTGGCCGAACACTCAAACGCCTTGCCCGCTATGGCTCGAAGGATTTCTATGACGGTCGGACGGCGCGGCTGCTCGCCAAAGCCATGGGGGAAAACCACGGCACGATTGGGCTTGAAGACCTGCACGCATACAACGCCGTCGAACGCGAACCGCTGCGAGGCCGCTACAAGGGCTACGACATAATCACGTCTCCTCCGCCGTCTTCGGGAGGTGTGGGGATACTTCAGATGCTCGGTGTTCTGGAAGGGACCGGCTATCAGAAGGCGGGCTTCGGGTCAGCCGCGGCCATTCACTACGTGGTGGAAGCCATGCGACGCTACTACGCGGATCGCAGCGAATACTTGGGTGATCCCGACTTCTTTAAAGTTCCGATCAGCTCGCTGCTGCAGCCGCGGTATCTCGAACAGCTTCGGAAGAGTATCGATCCGGCCCATGCGTCCAACAGTGACGCGATCCGTCCCGGCACTCTGCCGCGTGCTGAAAGCGATCACACAACGCATTTCAGTATCGTCGACAAGGATGGAAATGCCGTAAGTCTGACGTATACGCTGAATGGAGGCTACGGAAGCGGGGTCACGATACCCGGAGCGGGGTTCCTGATGAACAACGAAATGGATGACTTCGCCGCACAGCCAGGTTCTCCGAACATGTTCGGACTCGTGCAGGGCGAGTCGAATTCCATTCGGCCTGGAAAGCGCCCGCTGTCGTCCATGACTCCCACCATCCTTCTGAAGGACGGCAAACTGTACATGGTTGTCGGAGGCCCGGGTGGCGGTCGCATCATCACATCGGTCCTGCAGACCATCATCAACAACGTCGACTTTGGTTTTAACGTTCGCGATGCGGTGGACGCACCACGGTTCCATCACCAGTGGAAACCGGATCAGATCTCGATGGAAAGGGGTTTTTCACCCGACACAATCAGGCTTCTGGAAGGGATGGGTCACAAGGTCACCATGACGGCGCCGGCGTCATCGATTTTCGCCATCATCGTGCAACCCGATGGTTGGCTTTCGGGGGCCGCCGACGGCCGCGGATACGGTAAAGCATCCGGCTATTAGCGGCCGTAGCGCGCTAAAATGACAGATCCGGCAGAATCGACCGGTGCAAACAATGAAAGTCTCTCTTATTCTGCCTGCCGCCGGTCTGGGAACGCGGATGGGAAAAGGTTCCCAACCCGAAAGGGGCGGTGTCAGTCGCAAGCAGTTCATGTTGCTGGATGGTCTGCCAATCATCGTCCACACTGTCCGGAAATTCGTCGCCAGCTCACTCGTAACTGAAATCATCATCGCGACCCGCTCGGAGGACATGGACTGGGTTCGCGAACTGCTTCAGAACGAGTCCCATGTAAAACCGATACGACTCGTCGAAGGTGGCGACAGCCGGCAGCAGTCGGTGGAAAATGCGCTGACGTCGATCCAGGCTGACACGGACCTGGTAGCCGTACACGACGCGGTTCGGCCATTTATCGATCCTGCGACTATTGACGCAGTAATCCGCGAAGCCGCGGCAACTGGCGCTGCCATTGTCGGCATCGTGCCTGTGGACACGGTGAAACTCGTCCATCTTCACAAAGTTCGTCAGACACTCACGCGCGAACGCCTGATCCTTACGCAAACCCCGCAGGTCTTCCGGCTCGAACTTTTGCGTCAGGCGTTCGAAAAAGCCCGTGAGGATGGGTTCATCGGAACGGACGAATCCAGCCTGGTAGAACGCCTGGAGCAGGTTGAGGTCAGCGTAGTGGCAGGCAGCGAACGCAACATCAAGATCACTCGTCCAAATGACATGGACCTCGCGAGGCTCTTCCGCAGACTCGAAACACCGGAGCCCGTCGCATCGTGAAGTCGGATATCGTGAACTCGGATATCGTGATCTCAGACATACGCACCGGCATCGGCTGGGACAATCATCGGATTGCGGCCGGCCGGCCGCTGATCCTCGGAGGCGTTCGTATTGAGTCCGAGATCGGCCTTGAAGGTCACTCCGACGCTGATGTCCTCGCGCACGCCATGACCGACGCTATCCTCGGCGCGATCGCAGCCGGCGACATTGGGATGCACTTCCCGGACTCAGATCCGAAATGGCGCGGCGCCGACAGCCTGGAGTTCCTGCGCCACGCGGCCGGGCTCGCACGTGCCGAGGGCTACCGAATTCAGCACGTGGACTCGACTATCATCCTCGAGCGCCCGAAGCTGAAAGACTATCGCGAAACCATACGGCATCGCCTTGCGGACACTCTTGGCATAACTTACGGTCAGACGTCGGTCAAGTTCAAGACATCGGAGAAGGTCGGGCCAGTTGGCGAGGGTAAGTCGGCTGAGGCACAGGCTGTCGTAACTCTCGTGCGCTGATACACATCGCCTCGTTATGGCTCTTGCGCTGCACGATCCCCCGGGACCCGTCAGTCTCTCACCCTTCGGGGCGCTGTATCAGTTGCGCGCAAACGCGGCCGAGTTCCAGCTGCGGTTGTCCCAGGAATACGGCGACTTTGTCCGGTTTCGCGTTCTAAACCGGCGTCTGTATCTGATTAATCGGCCCGAGTTGATAGAGGAAATTCTCGTCACGAACTCGGGAAATTTCATCAAAAGTCCGATTCTTCAACGCTCCCGCAAATTCCTCGGTGACGGCCTGCTTACCGCCGAAGGCAGTACACACATCAGGCAGCGCAAGCTGGTTCAGCCTGCGTTCTATCGCGACCGTCTGGCTGCGTACTCGCTGGTGATGACGGCCGCTGCTGACGAAGCACAGGATACCTGGAAGAACGGTCAGACGCTCGACATTGCCAGCGAAATGATGCAGCTGACCCTGCGCGTCGTCTGTCTTTGCCTGTTCGGTATCGACGTCCAGGGTCAGACGGCCAGAACGATCGGCGATGACGTTACCGAGCTCGTTTCTATATTTCACGCGTACATGAGCCCGTTTGCGTCCTTAAAGGAAAGCCTGCGAATCGGCTTGATGGGGCGTATTTACCGTTCATCTGAACGCCTGAGTGCATACATCCATAAGATTATTCGGCAGCGTCGCGAACACGCTCGTGATACAGGCGATCTTCTCTCCACTCTGATCGGCATGGCGGCTGCTGATGAACACCCGAACGAACCACCAATGTCCGACCAGCAGGTCTTCGATCAGGTCTTAACTCTCCTGCTCGCAGGTCATGAGACGACCGCTAATGCAGTTACCTGGACGTGGTACCTGCTTTCGCAACATCCGGAAGCAGAAACACGTCTCCGGGCGGAATGGCGCTCCGTTCTGAATGGTCGCGAGCCGGCCTTTGCTGACCTGCCGTCGCTCGAGTACACGGAAAGAGTGCTTCTCGAGTCAATGCGACTCTATCCTCCCGCCTGGGGCATCGGCAGGCAGGCGCTGAAGGAATGCCGGCTGTTCAACTACCTGGTTCCCAAAGGCGGAATCTGTACCTTGAGTCCCTATGTAATGCACCGCACCCAGCGGTATTGGCCAGACCCGGAACGGTTCGATCCCGGATCGGTTCTTACCCGAAGCGAGGGCGGCGAGGTTGAAATTCACGTATTTTCCTTTCGGCGGCGGTCCCCGCGTATGCATCGGGGAACGCTTCGCGATGATGGAAGCGACTTTGATACTTGCCACGATTGGACAGCAGTGGAGCTTTAGACACGATCCGGCACATCGCGTCGCCACAAATCCTCAGATCACATTGCGTCCTCGTTACGGTATGCGGATGATTGCAGCACGCGTGGTAGCCTGAAGACGCAAGATCATGTCTGCCGCCGTGACGCGCGAAAAAGCGCAACTAATGAGCGCTTCGGAGATTGAACGGACTCTGGTCCGTCTCGCTCACGAGGTACTCGAAAAAACGCAGGACCTGAATAACCTTGCTTTCATAGGAATTCGCCGTCGTGGCGCTCCGCTGGCCCAGAGGATTGCCGACCGGATTGCGTCTCTTGAGAATCTGCAGATTCCTGTGGGAATTCTCGACATAAACCTGTATCGGGACGATCTCTCGACCGTTGATGTGACACCTGTACTGAACGCGACGGAAATCGACTTCCCTGTTACTGGTAAGGACATAATCCTCTTCGACGACGTCCTGTATACTGGCCGCACAATTCGCGCTGCTCTGGACGCTTTATTCGATCAGGGCCGGCCGGATCGTGTTCAGCTGTGTGTTTTGATCGATCGCGGCCACCGTGAGCTTCCGATCGAAGCTCGGTATATCGGCCGCACGGTCCAGACGTCCGCAAAAGAGATCATCGAGGTCAAATTGCGCGAGATCGACGCCGTCGAAAAGGTACTGTTGGTCGAAAGAGTCTGACACTTCGGCCGCGAGGGGTTGGATGAAATTTTCAACCGATAGAAGATTACAAGCAGGATTCTGGCTGCTCACGCTTGTGCCAGTGCTGTTTGGCCTGCTCGCCGCCCACTCTGTTAACGAGACGATTCGTGCCGCCCAGGAACTGAAACAAAGCAACGAACTGATTCGTGAGCTCGAGTCTTTTTTGTCTCGCCTCAAGGACGTAGAGGTGGATCAGCGTGAGTTCGTACTCACAAACGACGAGAGCTACGCGACTGACATCCGAAAAGCGAAAGCCGACGTTGACCGGATGCTCGGGCACATTCAGAGCCAGAACATCGGCGATAACTGGAAGGAGCTTCTTCGGACTTTGCTGCCGGAGAAATTCAGTCAGATTGACACAACCCTCAAATTGAGGCGGGAAGGCGACCTTCAGGGTGCGACAGCGACGCTGAAGCGGAGCGAGAACGGACAGGCGATGGACGACATTCGCCGCAGCGTGAATGCGATGATCGGCGAACAAAGCAAACTTCTGGACGAGCATCAGGACAACCGCAATCGTCAGTTCATTTACATGCTGGTAGTGTTTGTGGTCGTTCTGCTGGTGAACGCCGCACTGATCTGGACGCTCTTCTACTCGGTCCGTCTTGAGTCTGCGCGCATGGAGCGCGTTAATGAAGAACTGGAGGAGCGCGTCGAGCAGCGCACTGTCGAACTCCGGCGGTCTAATGACGAGCTCCAGCAGTTCGCATACGTCGCGTCACACGATCTGAAGGAACCGATGCGCATGATTTCGAGCTACGCGACATTACTCCAGCGTCGCTATGAGGGTCGGCTCGACGAGGACGCGGACACATTTATTCACTTCATCACCGATGGCGTGCGCCGGATGAATACGCTTATCACAGACCTGCTCAGTTATTCGCGGGCGGGCCAGCTTGGTGACGACCCGAAGGTTAGAGTCGAAACGGAACAGGTTCTGGCTTCCGTGCTCGAAAACATCAAGGCCAGTGTTGTTGACACCGGCGCTGTGGTGACGTACGACGCCCTCCCCGCCATCACGTACGAGCCTGTCAGGCTAAGCCAGCTTCTCCAGAATTTGCTCTCGAACGCTCTGAAGTACCGCCGGCCTGACGTACCGCCGTTCGTCCACATCTCAGCAGATCAGGTTGGCAACGAGATTCAGTTCTCGGTCCGCGACAATGGCCAGGGAATCGCTCCTGAATATCAGGCAGATATTTTTGGAATTTTTAAACGCCTTCACGGCAAAGACGTCGAAGGTACCGGCATCGGCCTCGCGACCTGCAAGAAAATTGTCGAGGAGCACGGTGGCCGAATCTGGGTCGAGTCCCAGCCGGGTGCCGGTTCGATTTTTCACTTCACCGTCCCGGTCGTTAAATCGACCGTTCAACACCGCGCCGCGACCATGTGACTCCTGGCACTAAGGACGGCAATAGAAACACGGCGTAAACCTCAGACCACACACGGGTCCGGAGCCATCATCTAACATGGAATCGAGCCCGCATCTCTCATATGACTAACGGCCTTCTCGGAATCGAGGAACTGCCACGCCAGGAAATCGAGGCCATTCTCGACAGGACACGTTTCTTTCAGCCTCCTCCCAACGAGCCCTTCAGGCGCTTCGAAACGCTCCGCGGACGCAGTGTCGTTAACTTATTCTTCGAAGCTTCGACGCGAACACGAGTGAGCTTCGAAATCGCGGCGCGCCGACTTGGTGCCGAAGTAAGTTCGATACAGGCGCAGTCTTCCAGCGTTTCCAAAGGCGAGTCGCTCGTGGACACGCTCAACACTCTCGTTGCCATGCGGCCCGATGCAATCATCATGCGTCATTCTGCGTCCGGCGCCCCACACTTTCTCGCCCGGTACCTCCGGATTCCGATACTAAACGCAGGCGATGGCACGCACGAGCACCCAACTCAGGCGCTCCTCGATGCACGCACAATTCTCGACCATCTGGGCCGGCTGGACGGACTTCGCGTCGCGATCATCGGCGATATCGTTCACAGCCGCGTAGCTCGGTCGAACATTTATCTTCTCTCAAAATTCGGGGTTGACATCGTGCTCTGTGGACCGGCGCCGCTGGTTCCTCCAACTTTGGCCCGGATTGCAACCCGCATTACCATCGAGAACGAAATTGAGAAGGCCATCAAGGGGGCGGACGTAATCATGATGCTGCGCGTACAACTGGAACGCCAGCATGAACCTCATATGTCGGCAACTGAGTACTTCCGTTTCTACGGGCTTCAGCTCGAACACGTGACTCATGCCAACCCCGGTGCCATCGTGATGCACCCCGGACCGATCAATCGCGGGCGTGAGCTGTCGTCTGAGGTTGCCGACTCGCAGAGTTCCGTCATCCTTAATCAGGTGGAAAATGGCGTGGCAGTAAGGATGGCAGTACTCGAAAGGATACTTGGCGCATGACGCGGCGTCTGCTCGTAAGCGGCGGCCGTGTCATAGACCCGGTAAACAATCTCGACGGTGTCGCCGATGTTCTTGTCGAAGACGGACAGATCCGTGCCGTCGGCCCAAATCTGTCAGCCAATGACGCGGAACTATTCGACGCGAATGGCCTGATCGTTGCGCCGGGTTTCATCGATATGCACGTGCATCTGCGCGAGCCTGGCTTCGAGCATGCCGAGACCATCGAGACGGGCGCGCGTGCTGCCGCAGCGGGAGGATTCACTGCCGTATGCTGCATGCCAAATACAAAGCCCGTCAACGACAGCGCCCCAACCACGAGCTACATCGTCGATCGTGCTCGCCGTGACGCCGTTGTCCGTGTCTTCCCGATAGGCGCAATCACAAAGGGCAGTGAGGGCGAGGAGTTGGCGGCCATCAGTTCGATGAAAGCAGCGGGAATTGTCGCGATCTCCGACGACGGCCGTCCCGTCATGAACGCTCGCGTCATGCGGCGTGCGATGGAGACAGCAAAAGCTCTGGACCTGCCGGTGATTAACCACTGCGAGGATCTCGACCTCAGCGCCGGTGGCGATATGCACGAAGGCGTAACGTCTACCCGGCTCGGCCTGCGTGGCATACCCTCCACCTCGGAAGATGTGATGGTTGCTCGCGACATATTGATCGCGGAACTTACAGGTGCCCGGTATCATGTCGCGCACCTGTCGACAAAGCGGTCGGTTGCGATGGTTGCGTACGCCAGAAGCAAAGGCCTCGCGGTCACATGCGAAGTCTGTCCGCATCACTTCGCGATCTCGGATACGCAAATCCCGCCGTACGATGCCAATTACAAGATGAAACCGCCGTTGCGCGGGAACGAAGACGTTCAGGCGCTTCTTGATGGCATCGCAGAAGGTACCGTGGACGCTCTTGCAACCGATCATGCGCCGCATGCCGGTGACGAGAAAATGCAGGAATTCGAGAAATGCCCGTTTGGAATTCTGGGACTGGAAACCGCTATCGGGCTCACGTTCGACAGGCTCGTTCACCCGGGTCGACTCTCACTCCGTCGAATGATTGAACTGTATACGGCAGGGCCGGAGAAAATTCTTCGGCTCGGGCTGGGTTCACTTTCGGTGGGTCGTCCCGGAGATATCACGATAATCAGTGAATCTGTGGAATGGGAATACGACGTCAACCGCTCGCCCTCGAAAAGCCGTAATTCGCCCTTCCACGGTACGAGTTTCCGAGGCGGCCCGGTTGCAACAATCGTTAATGGCGCTATTGTCTGGCGCAGGGAGTAGGCTATGCCTCAATACGAAATCACCGCCGGTGGACGCGTTGGCACGGGTCGGAACTGGCTTGTGTTCCTCGTCATCGTCGTCCTCGCTGTGCTGTTTGCCGCGCGCTCAATTGCTGAGTTCATCATCGATGTTGAGTGGTGGAAAGAACTCGGGCAGCTCGCCACGTTCCAGAACATCCTGCTGTACAGTTTCGCTCCCGTCGCGATTGCTACTGTTATCGTTTTCATCGTCTTGTGGATCGTTCATGCGCGTGCACTGAAGCACGCGGGCACCGGATTGTCTGACCATCCGATGTATTCGCGGCTGATTACTCTGGCGTTGTTGTTCATTTCTTTTCTGATCGCCCGAGCGTCGCTGGATTCGTGGACTACGGTGAGCTATTTCGGCGCACAGCGAGCCGGACTGGCCGCAAACGCATGGCGCGATCCCATTTTCGCCAATACACTTTCGTTCTACCTTTTCGAACTGCCGTTCTATCGTCAGTTCCTCGGGCTTCTGCTCGGGCTTGGCATCGTTGCCGTGATTGTCTACTGGGTCTCCGGCCGGGCCTGGAACTTCGCCGATCAGTTTGACAACATGCGACGGGAAGGTCACGTCGCGCTCGATCTTCTTCTGCCCGGGAGTTTCGACGCAATCCTGATTCGCGCTCTGATCGCCTTCGTCTTTGTGATACTCGCGGTCCGGGCATACCTCGACCGCTACGATTACCTCTACAGTGAACACAACTTTCTTGTCGGCGTCGATTACCTGAACCAGTGGGTCAGCATTCCGCTGCAGTGGGTTTTGGTACTGTCACTGCTTGCCCTCGGAGCCCTGGTACTGCTCAAACGCTTTCGATGGATGCTGTTGCCCGTCGTCGTAATCATCCTGCGTGGAGTCGTCCCCGGAATCGTCTCGACCATATACGTCAAGCCGAACGAGATATCGCTGCAGAAGCCATACATCAACAACCACATCAACGCGACGCGGTCGGCGTACGCTCTCGACTCCCGCACCACCGAGGTGCCGTTCGCGGCAAAACTCGACGGCCCCATCGACCCGCAAAAGAACCGTCCGTTGCTCGACAATGTCCGCCTTTGGGACTGGCGCGCCTTCCACGACACCGTCACCCAGCTCCAGGCGCTCCGGCAATACTACGTGTTCCATGACACGGACGTAGATCGTTACAACATCGACGGAAATCTGCGACAGGTTCTCATCACGCCCCGGGAGCTGGATATTCGCCAGTTGCCCGGTGCGAGCGCGAACTGGATCAACGGTCATTTCATCTATACCCATGGCTATGGACTGGTCCTCGCCGAAGCGAACCGGATTACCGCAAACGGTCAGCCCGTCTTCTTCATCGAAGACGCGCCTCCGCGTATCGAGACACCCAGCCTCAAACTGACCCGGCCCGAGCTGTACTACGGAGAAGTCACGCATGAGCCGGTGTTTGTCAGAACCGAGCAGCCCGAGTTCAACTACCCGTCAGGCAGCGGCAACGTGCACACCAAATACGACGGCAAGGGTGGCATTCCCATCAACGGCCTGGGTATGAGACTCGCGGCCGCGCTGGCGGAAGGTGATACCAAAGTCCTGCTGACAAGCTATCTCACGCCCGAATCGCGGATGCTCATCAACCGAAACGTTCGCGAGCGGGTTTCAAAACTGGCGAGCTTCATCGAATGGGATACCGATCCTTACCTGGTTATCTCCGCCGATGGACGGCTCATATGGGTAATTGACGGATACACCACCTCCGACGCCCATCCCTATTCACGCCGCGTCGAGGTCGCGAACGTCGGGGCCGTTAACTACATTCGCAACGCGGTCAAAGCAACGGTGGACGCGTACGACGGCGAGGTCCGGATGTACGTCTTCGACGATAAAGATCCGATTCTCAGAGCCTTCCGGGCGATGTTCCCGTCGCTCTTCACCGATGCATCTCAGATGCCCGCCGACATCCGTCAGCACGTTCGGTATCCCGAAACATTGTTTCGGGTTCAGGCCGAAATGTATCGCACGTACCACATGCGCGATCCCGAGGCCTTCTACAACCGCGAAGACCTTTGGGACGTAGCGAAAAACGTGTACGCCCAGACCAATCAGTCAGAAGGTGTTCCGCCAACCTACGTCGTCGCTACCTTGCCGGGCGAAACACAGCCCGAGTTCCTGCTAATGCTGCCGTTCACTCCACGCAGCAAAGATAACCTGATCGGTCTCATGGCCGCGCGCAGCGATGGCGAGCATCTCGGAGAGTTGGTCGTTCTGCAGCTGTCGAAGCAGAGCCTCATATACGGCCCGCTTCAGGTGGAAGCCCGCATCGACTCCGATTCGAACATCTCCAAGGACCTCAGTCTGTGGAATCAGCAGGGATCTCAGGTGCTCCGCGGACAGATGCTGGTCCTGCCCATCAACGACACCTTCCTGTACGTGGAACCCATTTACATCCAGTCTTCGCAGGCAAAGATGCCGCAGCTGAAGAAAGTCGTTCTGGCAGTCGGCAATACCATCATCTATCGCGACACCTACGAACAGGCTCTCGCGGACCTGACCGGAATCGCAACATCGGCTCCGGTACAACCCTCTGGAGCGCAATCGGGCCAGCAGGCCGCCGCTCCACCTCCGTCCACACCACCGCCTTCAACGGGGGCTCAGCCAAACGCGAGCACGGGACTCAACGAAGTGCGCACTCACATGCAGCGATACCGCGAACTGTCGGCGCAGGGCAAGTGGGCCGAAGCCGGACGTGAGCTGGAAGCAATCGAGCGTCTCGTCACCCGTCAGTAAGCCGGCGACATTTCGTTATTCCGCTCGGCAGCGCGGTCGGTAGTGGCCGTCCACGTCGACTGAGTCGCTTCGGACTCGCTTTGAGCACCGCTAAGGTGCGCCTCACCGATTCCCCCGGGCTTGGGCAGAAGTCGTCCGGCCAGCGCAAGCGCTTCGCCGGACAAATCCGGAAAGTTCTGGTCGACGAACACACCGAGCTTTGCGACGGCACTGATGATAAATTCGGCGTCACCTCGGCGGGTTGCCTCGATGATGTCAGCAGCTGCGTGCTCGGCACTGACCGACAGGACGGGCAGCGAGTCAGAAATCTTGAACCATGCGTACTCTAAGGCGTTCTGGCCCTTGAACTCACCATGCCGCGGACTGCCCGTGCGCATCAGACCGGGGCAGATCGTGGTAACAACGATGCCGTCCTTCATCAGCTCAGCACGGATCGCGCGTGACCAGCCGACCATCGCAAACTTGCTCGCACAGTAAGCCGCCAGGTGCGGTACACCGATCTTGCCTCCGATCGAGGAGATGTTCACAATTCTGCCCGAGCCTCGCTGCTGCATGTGCGGCACAACGTGGTAAGCGAGATTGACAGCCGACCAGAAGTTCGCATCCATCACGCGATGGTAGTCGTCCATCGTGACGTGTTCAATCGGACTCACCGCAATGATGCCCGCATTGTTGACCAGAACGTCGATACTGCCGAAGTGTTCGATCGCACGCTCCGTCAGTTGCTTTGCCTGGTGATGGTCCGTTAAATCACAAGGAACAGCGAGGACCGTCGCGCCGTACTCCAGCAGGTCTCGTTCAGCCCGGCGCAACTCTTCCCCGTCGCGCGCGCAGATAACCAGCCGGGCGCCGCGTTCCGCGAGTTGGCGCGCCAGCACAAGCCCCAGCCCGCGGGAACCGCCCGTAATGAGAACGGTCTTGCCTCGGAAATCGTAATCGCGGTTTCTATTCAGCAGTGCTTTCGCGAGCAACAGCGCCCCGCCCGCGGCCGCAGCTATGGCCAGATTCTTCTTGTCGCTCCGGTTCATGACAGACGGTAGACTTCGCCGCGGGCCAGTGCGTTTCCCGTCGCTAAACTGGTCATATGGAACTTACTGGCAAGAGAATCGCCGTTCTCGTCGACAACGTATATCAGGAGATGGAAGTTTGGTACCCGATTTACCGCCTGCAGGAAGCCGGTGCCGAGGTCGTCACTGTTGGCGCAGTCGCCGGTCAAACCTACACCAGTAAGCTCGGCTACCCGTGCAAAGCGGAGAAGTCTTACGACGGCGTCCAGGCATCCGAATTCGATGGCGTGGTCATCCCAGGCGGCTACGCTCCCGACCACATCCGGCGTCACCCCCGCGCAATGGAATTGGTACGTGACATCGACCGCGCAGGCAAAATGGTCGCCTCAATCTGCCACGGCCCGTGGGTTCTCTGCTCCACCGGATCGCTGAAAGGCCGCCGCTGTACGTGTTTCTTCGCGATCAAAGACGACGTTGTTAACGCCGGTGGAATTTATGAAGATTCCGAGGTCGTTGTCGATGGCGGTCTGGTCACATCGCGCAAGCCCGAGGACCTGCCAGCATTCCTGCGCGCCTGCATTTCAATCCTCGGCAGGCAGGCTGCAGCTTCGGCGTAAGCGCGTTACGCGCTACCCACGGCAGGCCCGATTTTCTGCTGAAAGAGTCGGTTCCCGCCGGTGTCCATTAGATTGACGGTAAGTTCCGACGTACGACCGTCAATCTCGACCTCGCCAAAGAACTGCATGCCCGCGTTCGGCGCAAGATTGCCGTGACCTTTGGGAGCGTGCTTTGCGAACCGAACCTCTGGGCCGAATGTGTTATCGAGCGCATTCGGCCCAAACGTTCCAGCGTGAATCGGTCCGCTGATAAATTCCCAGAAGGGATCGAAGTCGGTAAACTGCGCTTTCGAAGGATCGTAATAGTGGGCCGCCGTATAGTGAGTGTCCGCCGTGAGCCAAACTGTGTTGCGAACCCGACGCTTCTTCATCTCGCGAAACAGCCAGGCGAATTCCAGCTCCCGGCCCAGCGGCGGGCCGTCGCCATTCGCTGAGTTCTCGCAACGCAATCTTCCCTGATCATCCTCGCCATCCGCACGACAACTCCCAGCGGCATGTCCGCCGCAATCACTTTCCAGACCGCCTTCGACTCCGCCAGCCCGCGCAGCAGCCAGTCGAGTTGCGGCCGGCCCAGGTACTGCGAATCCGGCCCCGGTGTTGTTTGCCGGTTGTAAGAATTCGGTCCGCGAAACGACCGCATGTCGATGACGAATACATCCAGCAGCGGGCCATACGGCACCTTCCGGTACACGCGCTCTGTCTCACCGGCGGTAAACCGAAGCGGCGCGTACTCAAGAAAGGCCTTCTTTGCCCGACCGGCAATCACGGAAATCTGCTTCTCGCGATACGGAAACTTCGAAAGATCTTTACCCGGCGACCAGTTGTTCATCACCTCGTGGTCATCCCACTGCCAGATCTGTGGAACCTCCGCATTGAAACCACGAAAATTCTTGTCGAGAAAGTTATACAGATAGCTCCCCCGAAAGTCGTTCAATGTTTCGGCGGGCTTGCTCTTCGCTTCCGTCGTGACGTTTCGCCAGATAGAGCCGTCAGGCAGCTTGACCTCACCCACAACCGGCTGGTCAGCATAGATCGTGTCCCCGGAGTGAATAAAAAAATCAGGCGTACGAACCCGCATCGCCTCGTACCCGAGCATGCCGCCCAGATCGGGATTGATGCCCCAGCCCTGACCGACCGTATCGCCGCTCCACACGAAACGCACATTCCGCCGAGTAGCGGGAGGAGTATGAAACGTCGCAGTCACCGGCTCACTCGCTGCCTTCGAGTCCGACACACTCTCGAAATGCACCCGGCAGAACACCTTCTGGTCAGCCGGAAGGTTCTTCAGGTCCAGTCGAGCCGTGAAGTCCGAAGATTCCGTCGCGATCGGCCCGGTTACTCTGCGCGCATCCCGAAAGGATTCTGTCGTCGCATACTCGACCATCATTCGCGACTCACGGTCTGCACGCGACCAGATCATGGCACCAGACGGCGACACATCTCCCACCATCACGCCCTGCTCTGCCTTAGGTCGCGAGTTCTCGGCTCGGATGATCGCGGGACCAGCAATCGTCAGAAGCAAATCACGGCGGCGCATGTCAGCGAGTATTGTCGCAGGATATTCTTAAACCGTCATGAATCGACGTGATTTTCTTGCCGCGAGCACTGGTCTGACCGCGACAGCGTCAGGTCAGTCGGCGAATCGCACAGCCATCTACGAACGAATCGACGAGAACTTGTCGCATGACATCGCAAAAATCCAGCAGTACATCAGGCAGCCGTCTATAAGCGCGCAAAACAAAGGGATCAACGAATGTGCGGAACTCACCCGTCGCTTCCTGTCCGAAGCAGGATGCCAGGAGACGGCCCTCGTTACGACGAGTGGCCATCCCGGCGTGTGGGGCTACCTCGACGCGAAAGCGCCGAAAACACTGGTTATCTACTGGATGTACGACGTGCAGCCCGTCGATGAGGCCGAGTGGAGCACACCCCCGTTCGAGGCTCGCCTCGTGTCCGCGCCTCAGTGGGGTTCGGGAGGTCAAATCCTTCGTGGCAGAGGCGCCCAGAACCAGAAGGGTCCGGAGTGCGCATTTCTGAACGCAGTAGAAGCCGTCAGAGCGGTCGCAGGCAAACTCCCGGTCAATCTCATGTTTGTCTGCGAAGGGGAAGAAGAGATGGGAAGTCCTCATCTGCCGCAGGTCGTCGCCAAATATCGATCGCGCCTGGCCTCTGCCAACGGAGTCCTCTTCCCATCGACGATTCTCATGCGCGATGGTCGTGCCACGTTTGCTCTCGGCAACAAAGGGATCGTATACATGGAACTCGGAGTCGATGGTGGCGGGCCGTCCGGAGGCCCGAAGACCGACGTACACTCCAGCGTCAAAGCGGCTCTCGATGCACCTGCGTGGCGGCTGGTACAGGCGCTGTCTTCGATGACAGATCGCTCGGGCAATCGGATCGAAATTGACGGCGTGCTCGACAGAATACGAAAACCGACCGCCCGGGAACTCGACCTGTTTGAAACATACGTCGCGAGCACGAATTCAGCAACCACTGGGCACGGTTTCGGTGCGCGGCGCTACGCGGATAACGTTAGTCCGCGTGAGGCCACGCGGCGACTGTGGTTCGACTGCAGCCTGAACATCGATGGAATCTGGAGCGGATACACCGGTCCGGCGACCAAGACCATTCTTCCCTCCAAAGCAACCGCCAAAATCGACTTCCGGCTGGTTCCGGATCAAAGCGCGGCGGAGGTAGCAGAACTGGTCCGGCGCCACCTCGACAGGCACGGCTTCAGCGATGTAAAAATCAACTGGTGGAACGGCTACGACCCATCACAAAGTGATCCCGACAGCCCTCTGATTCGCGCGGCGCTGGACGTGTGCCGGTCGTACAACCTTCCTGCAGAGGTGACTGTGCGAATGCCAGGCAGCGCTCCTCACTATCTGTTCACACGCGAACCTGAAACTCCCGCTGATTGCATTCGGCCTGGGACACGGCGGTGGCGCGCACGGCAAAGATGAGTTCCTGGTGATCAACGCGGCGCCCCCGGCACGTGGACTGCCGTTCTTCGAAAAGAGCTTCGTCGACCTTCTCTACCGATTTGCCGAAGTCTAGCGGATCTGGACGAAATCGGACTTAGCGACCTCAGTCGGTTGCGAGGAGGGGATGGTTTGCGGGTTCCGCCAGTTGTCAAAGTAAGAGACCTGGTGGACACACGACACCGTGCAGAAAGGCGCACAACTCTTCACGGTCTTGTACTCGCGCGAAATATCATCACGAGTGTACTCGGCGAGGGGTTTGCCCGGGTAGCCGCGTTGCTGCGAGCAGTAGTGTACCAGGCCGTTTTCGCAGATATAGAGGTAGCGAGCACCCGCGCGGCATCTCCAGTCGTTTGGCTGGCCGTACGCAATATCTTTCTGGAACCAGTTAAACCTTGAGTAGTAGCGCTTCTCCAGCTGTCGAATCTCGAGGAAGATCTCACGATCACGTCCGCCGAGCGGCTTCAGCTGACCCTCACCGTCGTGAATAATTCCAACAGTCGAAGTAAACCCAAGCTCCAGAGCCCGGTGGCTGACGGTAAGCGCGTCCTCCGCGTTGCGAATGCCTCCGCCCAGCACCGAGTTTATGTTGACGTGAAAAGTTGCATGCTCAGAGAGCATCTGCAGCTTCTTGTCGAGGACTTTCAGGCTCTTTTTAGAAACGTCATCCGGCATGACGTTATCGATACTGATCTGCATGTGGTCGAGACCCGCATCGTTAAGCTTCTTGATTCGGTCCGGCATCAGCAGATATCCATTCGTGATCATGCCGGCGATAGCGCCGTTTTTTCGCATTCGCCGGATAATCACATCGAGATCTGGGTGAAGCAGAGGCTCGCCGCCGCTTAGCGTAATGATCGTTGTCCCGAGTGATCCGAGCAAATCGATCCGGTGCAGCATCGTGTCGATCGGCACCGGTTTCGAATGATCGTCGTACTCGTTGCAATACGCACACGAAAGATTACAGCGGCGAATCGGGATGATGTGCGCCATCACCGGGTGATCCGTCGAGACGACCCCCTTGGCGATCATTCGAAGTTCACGCAAGCGACGCTTGTAGAACGCTACGGAGCGAGCCACACCATTTTGCCTGTGCGTCATGACGGAGTGCAACTAACTATTGTAAGCAGTTCAGGTGTTCGCCTGAGCTGAGTCCCGCAACTCGCACCTTCGTCGCCGGGTTTAACTGCTTTAGATCCACAAAGGGAGTCGTGTGTCGAGACTGCTTCAGGTGTCGTTTGTCGCGGTGTTGCTCGCGTTTGCGAGCAGCCAGATCGCGACGGCACAATCGTGTTCGGTGACGTTATCGGCATCAGCCGCGAGTATTCCTGCCGCTGGGGGGAACGGAAACTTCAGCGTAAGCTCCGCCCCTGGGTGTCAGTGGACCTCGTCGGCCAGCGTTCCCTGGATCACCGTCTCGTTCGGACAAAGCGGAACGCAGAACGGGTCCGTGGGATTTTCGGCCGCTGCCAACGACTCGGCAGCCGCCCGAAGCGGGACCATTACGGTCAACGATAAAACTTACACCGTCACACAGTCGGGCGGAACCTGCATTTATCAGCTCTCCGCGAATGGTGCGACGTTCAGTTCAGCAGGTGGTCCCGGCTCAGTCGGTCTGAGCACGCTGATCGGGTGCACCTGGCAGGCGACCACACTTTCTCCCTGGATCACGATCAACACTCCCTCCGGCACTGGTCCGGGAACGATTCAGTTTATGCTCGCAGCGACTACCGCCGCGCGCACAGGGACGATACAGATTCAGCAGTCCACATTCACGGTTACCCAGTCCGGCCCATGCTCTGTCATGGTCGCCTCGACCTTTGCTCCCGTCTCAGGGAACGGAGGAACCGTCAACGTGCCCGTTACGGCAAGCGGCAACAACTGCGCGTACTCGAGTGTCTCGAACAATCCTGACTGGATCAGCATCACAGGCGGCGATCCGGGCACGGGTAGCGGCACTGTTGCGTTGAGCATTGCACCGAACACATCCACATCGCC
The DNA here is from genome assembly GCA_963794765.1 of Bryobacteraceae bacterium. Classification (GTDB taxonomy): domain Bacteria; phylum Acidobacteriota; class Terriglobia; order Bryobacterales; family Bryobacteraceae; genus JAWXCM01. The sequence continues at coordinate 44,976 of CAWCGC010000044.1, forward strand.
TCGAACAGGTTCGATCACCATCAACGCTTCCGTCACAGTCCAGATTTCTCAGCTCGGAAACAGCTGCACGTACATTCTGCAGCCCGTTACGGGGACGGCTCAATACACCGGTGGCACGGGTACGATCTCAGTCCTGACACAGGCAGGTTGCGTCTGGAATGCAAAGCCCACAGTCGATTGGCTCCAGGTGACGGGCACAACTTCGGGCACGGGCCCAGGCACCGTGACATACGTCGTTACGCAGAATCTGACCTCGACAGCCCGTACAGGTGGTATCACCATCGGCAGCGCCGTCTATTACCTGACGCAATCCGGAGTGGGCTGCCAGATCACGCTGGACCGCACGTCCGGCTCCCTTCCCGCTGAAGGCGGTCGCGGGACGGTGTCGGTGAGTGCACCCACCGGTTGCGACTGGGCCGTCAGCGCGGATCAACCATGGGTCGTGCCTTCGGTCAAATCAGGAACCGGCATTGGCGAGGTCTCTTTCGACGTCCAGGCAAATACAACCACAAACGTTCGTACCGCGAATCTGCTGATTGGAACCAGCTCGTACCGGATTAGTCAGACCGCCGCCGCTTGCCGCATCGGTCTTGCCTCGACAAATGGCACAGCGCAAGCCGCGGGCGGAACAGGTTCGATTGCGATTCAGGCGAATTGTGCTTGGACCGCAGTATCCAATGTGCCCTGGATTGTGATCACTTCCACGGCCGCGGGGAATTCAGACACTTCGCTCAGCTACCAGGTTCAGCCAAACAATACCGCGAACGATCGCACCGGAACGATTACCGTTGCAGGTCAGACGTACACCGTCACACAGCCAGGCCAGCGCTGCAACCTGAGTTTATCGGCGACTTCTGCGACCCTGCCGGCCCGTGGTGGCGCCGGTTCCGTCAATGTAACGGGTGGGTCCTCCTGTACCTGGAGCGCCACCGGCGGCGATAGCTGGCTGACTCTCGACTACGCGAGCGTTGGCGGCTCCGGCATGGTTCGGTTCTCGGCGGACCCGAATACGACAGGCTCGGTCCGCACCACAACTGTTTCCGTTGCCGGGCAGTCCATCACCATCCAGCAGCCGCCGATTGCTGCGACGATCAGCGTTGCCGGAATCGTAAATGCCGCAAGCTTCGCCGGATCGGCCTCTGTTTCGGCCGGCGAGATAGTCACCGTCTACGGCGCTGGGTTCGGGCCGGCCTCGATCGCCAGTCTGCAGATGACCTCCAATCGCCTGGCCGTAGCCTCCCAAACCGGCGATACGCGTGTCTTGTTCGACGACACGCCTTCTCCCATGGTCTACAGCGTCGAAGGCCAGTTGAGCGCAGTGGTGCCCTACGACGTTGCCGTAAAGCCGACTGTCTCCGTTCAGGTCGAGTACCTCGGTGTTAAATCGAACGCCGTCATGGTGGGCGTTTCGTCTGCGGTTCCGGGTATCTTTACGCTTTCTCAGAACGGGAAAGGACCGGCTGCCGTTCTGAATCAGGATAATGGCATCAATGGACCTGGCGCAGCCGCCGCTCGCGGGTCTGTCGTCCAGATATTCGGAACAGGCGAAGGACCGACACGTCCTGCTGGAGTAGATGGCAAACTCGCGGTAGCTCCGATTCCAGTGCCGGTTGGGACGGTACGAGTTTTCATCGGCGGCGCAGAAGCTCAGCTGCTCTATGCCGGGGGTGCTCCGGGTCTGGTCGCCGGCGTACTGCAGGTGAACGCGCGTGTTCCCGATACCATCTCACCAGGTGATGCAGTTTCGCTGGAAATTCGAGTAAACGATACCCCGAGTCAGCCCGGTGCAACTATAGCGGTCCGCTGAACTTTCGCCGAATCACATCGATGATCTCGGATGGAACATCGGCACTCGCATTGATCCGGAAGTGCGCACGCCGCTCGACGGCAGCTGCCGATGACTTCACGTCTGCCTTCGCTTCGTCGGCAATGTACAAAACAACATCCGGCTCGAAAAACTCAATCGCAGAATTCGACTCGATGATGATGTTTGCACCCCTCGGCAGATGCGGCATCGAACCCTCCAGCAATTCAGCGGAAACCGCGCCTGCCCGCAGGTAGCGCTCAGTGTCAGGGTTCCGCGACGAATCCGCCGCATGATGATGCGGCGTGATCTTGTAAGCCATCCACCTCGCTTCAGGTATAGCAGCGATGATTTGACAAACAGCCGTCGTCTTGCCGACCTTGCGAGTCTGGCCGCCCACCAGCACCATCATGGACGCGATTCGAGTGCCACAAGCCGGCGCTTCAGATCTTCAAACTCCTCGCGCAGAGCCGGTAGCCGCCGGAGGTGGGCCAAAGACTGGAGATGTTCTTTCAGCGGCCGCGCAGGCGTGCCCCATTGCGGTGTTCCCGCATGCACGATCTTCGAAGTCAGAACACCACTGCCCGAGCCCAGCACCGCACCCGATTCGATCCTCGCCTTGTCTCCGATGCCGACCTGGCCACCGATGACAGCATAGTCCTCGATCACTACGCCTCCGGATAACCCCGTCTGTGCAGCGATCACGACGTGTTTTCCGATGAGGCAGTTATGACCGATATGCACCATGTTGTCGAGCTTTGTGCCCTCGCCGATTCTGGTCACGCCGAGGGCAGCGCGGTCGACACACGAGTTGGCTCCAATCTCGACGTTGTCACCAATCTCAACGCGACCAATTTGAGGAAACTTTTCGTACCGTTCACCAGTGAGTACGAAGCCAAACCCGTCCGCTCCGAGCACTGCACCGGAATGCAGAATCACATTCCGCCCAACGCGCACGCTGGAGTAAAGAACGACATTGGCTTGCAGCGTTGATCCTGCTCCGATACTCGAATCAGAACCGATACGGCTGCCGGGCCCGATCCTGCACTTCTCTCCAATCTTCGCCCGCGCGCCGATGCTGACGTGTGGACCTATTTCGGCTGATGTGGCGACTTGCGCAGTAGGATCGATCACGGCCGTCGGATGCGCACCTGGAACGAGCGGAGGTGGCGGAAACAGCAACCCGATCGCTCCGGCGAACGCGAGACGTGGATTCTCTGCGCGCAGAACAGTCTGTCCCGTATTCTCGAAAGCCGCCGGAACGATGGCACAGCCCGCGTTCGTTGCTCGGGCGGCAGCAAATGCCTTCGGTCCCGCGAACGTCAGGTCTTCGGGTGACGCGGCATCGACCGGCGCGGCGCCGGTAATCTCGCGCTCACCATCGCCTTCGAAGCGCAACCCAAGTTTCAGTGCAAGTTCCCTGACTTTCATCGGAAGTTCTGGCCTGTATCATACAAGGGAATGCCAGCCGACCCGTCGTGTTCCATCGCTCCAACTGCGCGTGTACACCCGGATGCGGTAATCGGCCGCGGCTGCATAATCGCTGATTTCTGTGTCATTGAGCAGGACGTTGTCATCGGTGCAAACTGCCGCTTCGAGCCGTACGTATTCATCAAACGCTGGACCACGATAGGCGATCGGAACGAAATATCGGCAGGGACTGTCCTCGGTACAGATCCACTGGATAAGGTCTTCTCCGGCGAGCGCAGCTACCTGCGAATCGGCAGCGGCAACAAGATCCGCGAGCACTACACGATTTCACGCGGAACAAAGCCCGAGACCGCGACTGAGATCGGCGACGACAACTACATCATGACCTCGGGTCACATCGCGCACAACTGCCGCATCGGCAGCAATACCGTCATCGCGAGTTGTGCGCTCGTGGCAGGATACGTCGAAGTCGAAGATCGCGCTTTCATCTCGGGAGGTGTCGTAGTCCATCAGTACTCGAAAATCGGCGAGTACGCAATGATAGGCGGGAATACGAGAGTTAACCTCGACGTTCCGCCATACTTCATGTACTCCGGCTTCAACGTCGAGCCGGTAGGGCTGAATCTTGTAGGCCTGCAGCGAGCGGGATTCACTCCGCAAGACATCGCGTCGCTAAAGCGAGCGTGGCGCCTGCTGTATCGTTCCGGGCTGAAGCTTGCAGATGCGCTCTCACGAATCGAGGCCGCTTGTGACGGTAAATATACAAAGCATCTCGTCGAATTTGTACGAAGCAGCCAGCGAGGTATTTGTCGACCCTCAGGCCATTGAAGCGGGAATGCCTTCCCGGAAGGAGGGATACGCCAGCGTGATCCCGAGCAGTCGCCGAATCGCACTTCCGTCAACGCGCCGATTTGCCTGCCGGGTATGATGCAGCGCCGCCGGATCCACGGACGGCGGCATCGGATACCCATACTGCTCCGCACAGAACTCGGCGATCTCCCGCGTCGTGCATGGATATTCATCGGCCACCGGCCATGCACCGCTTAATTCCGAAAACAGGGCGGCCTCACAATGCGTAGCCAAGTCCTCCACGTGAATTCGTGAGACGTAGTTTGAGCCCGCGCCTCCCATCCTGAATCGGCCCTCCCTCATGCTCACGTGAATGCCCCGGCCGGGCCCATAAATCGCTGCGGGGCGGAGGACAATGGCGGATTCGGCGCTGGCCAGGGCTGCGTTCTCAGCAGAAATTCTGGCCTCGTCCTGCAGTGTCCGGGGTGCCGGTTGTGACTTCTCGTCTACGGCTGCCTGGTGTCCGTACACACCTGTTGTAGAAAGGTAAACCACGCGCCGGGGCTCAAACGCCTGGAGAGCCAGCAGCAGTCGTCTGGACGCGTCTTCATCACCCTCGATCGTGGGTATCGAGAACAACACTCGCGCGCCCGTCGGAACAAACCCAAGTTCGAAAACCGGAGCTGCCGCGTCGAAAAACACACGGTTAATTAATGGGTCTTCGGGCAGTTCCGTCGAATGCCGAGAGGTTGCAATTACATGCAAGCCTCGGCTCGCCATCCTTCGTGCGAGCCGTCTGCCGGTATAGCCGCATCCAAAAATTAGAACCTGATCTGGCATAGGATAAGAGTATTGCGGTACACTTTCTCACTGTTCGTTCTCGGCGCTGTTGCTGCTCTTACTGCGTTAGGCGGCCTCGACGGTTCGAGCGTGCTGCCGGCCGATCACGAGGCGATCGGCTACTCCAGGATCCAGCTTACTGATCCGGTCAGCAAACTGGTCGCGAAGCTTGCGGCGGGCAAAACAAAGCTCGAATACGATTCCACGTTCGGCTACCTTCCGGCTGTGCTTCGCGAACTGCAGGTTCCTGAGTCCTCCCAGGTTCTGGTCTTCTCAAAAACCAGCTTTCAGGCAACGCGGATCTCACCACGCATGCCTCGCGCCCTTTACTTCAATGATCAGGTAGCTGTCGGCTATGTCCGCGGCGGCGATGTCGTCGAGTTTACTGCCGTGGATCCTGTCGGAGGAGTTGTCTTCTACACACTCGACCAGGATCCGGCTTCCTCACCCAAACCGCAGCGGCAGGAACAGTGCCTCCAGTGCCATGCCTCCGGTTCTACGCTGGGTGTCCCCGGTCTCGTGGTTCGATCCCTGTATCCCGACCGCAACGGCATGCCGATCTTTCAGGCAGGTTCCTTCATCAGCGACCACCGAAGTCCCATTGATCAGCGATGGGGCGGTTGGTATGTTACCGGCAAAGGCGCGGGCTCGAAGCACATGGGCAATGCGATTTACACGCCGGGTGAAGGACACCAGGTGTCCGGCGAAGGCAGGACCGACATCACAGACCTCAAAGAGTTCTTTGACACAGGAGCTTACCTTCGGCCGACGAGCGACATAGTCGCGCTGTTAGTGCTCGAACATCAGACGAGAATGACAAACCTGATCACGCGAGTAGGTTGGGAGGCACGAATGGCTCTCCACGATCGCGATGTGATGAACAAAGCACTAGGCGAGCCCGCAGGCACACCATCCGAAAGTTGCGATCGCAGAATCAACAACGCAGCCGAAGAACTGGCGAAGTACATGTTGATGACCGACGAAACCCCACTTCCAACGCCTGTTTCAGGCACGTCAGGATTCGCAGAAGACTACGCGCACCGGCCCGGAACACCGAAAGACAAGCGAGGCCGCTCCCTCCGCGAACTGGATTTGCAGACAAGGCTCTTCCGCTACCATTGCAGCCCGCTAATCTATTCGGAAGCATTCCGGGCATTACCGGACGTCGCACGTACTCGCGTGATAGCCCGCATCCGCAACATCGTCACGGGAAACGACACCACGGCTGCGTATGCAAAGCTCTCAACCGACGATCGAAAAGCCCTGAGCGAAATCCTAACCGATACCGGCGTCCTCTAAACTTCTGACCGCCGCCCTCGCTAGTACCTCACGTCCTCCGTCGGCATTCCCGCCTTACACAACTCGCAATCCGACGCGTTCGTCCAGTACCGGCCTTCCAGCCGCGCAAGGTAGAAGAACGGCAGTGGCTCAAAGCTCGGGGTCTCAGGGTTGGGCTGGTAAACCATCACGGCCAGACCAACTGGCTGATCTCCAATCTGCTCAACCAGACTTTTCAATTCTGTAAGTCGGCGGCCGGTCCGCAGGATGTCATCAACCATCAGGACCTTCTCCCCAACCTTCTCGCTGACACCCTGACGAAATCGCAAAGGCTGATCGGGTGAATCACGTTCAGCCCAGTAGACCTGATTCGCACGAAGAGCTTCGCACACAGCATAGGCAACCGGTATTCCCGGAGCGCCAGGCGAAACGACCGACAACTGCGGAATCATCGCTCGAAGTTCAGTATGTGCCCGAACCCTGCGGCTCAGCGCGACTCCCAGAGTCCGCGCGTTCTGGTAGTAACGCATCGCGAGCGCCACGTTCAGATAAATCTCGGAGTGAAGGCCGGACGGCGTTACAAAGTGACCATGCCGTATCGCACCACAATCACGAAAAAGCTGAAGAACCTCTTCCTGCGTAGGGATCAGTTCCATCTCTCAATGGGCTCCTTTGCCCAGCAAAACTTGTGGGATCGTGCGAAGCATGATCTTCCAGTCGAGGGCCAGTGACCACGCATCGATGTACTGCATGTCCAGCTTCATCCACGTTTCAAAGTCGACGTTGTCGCGGCCCTTGATCGCCCAGAGGCACGTCAGCCCCGGACGCATCCTCAGACGCCGCCGCTGCCAGCGCTTGTACCGTTCGACTTCCTCCGGAACAGCGGGTCGGGGACCGACAAGCGACATCTCGCCCTTGACTACGTTCCAAAGCTGAGGCCATTCGTCAATCGAAAACTTGCGCAGCAAACGTCCGATGCGCGTCAGCCTCGGATCGTCCTTCACCTTGAAGGCGACTTCGCGCTCGCTTAAATGTTCGAGTGACGGACGAAGCTTCTCGGCGCCATCGCACATCGACCGGAACTTGTAACAAATGAAGCGGCGGCCGTTGAGTCCACAACGGAGTTGTCGGAAGATCACAGGACCAGGTGAAGTTAGCTTGACAAGTGCGGCAATCACCAGCATGATCGGCGACAGCACGACGAGTGCGGTACCGGCAATTGCCACATCAATCGTTCTCTTGATAAACAGCAGAACCTCATCATGAGGTGCCGGCGAGAACGTCAGCAGCGGCGCCGGTCCGAGCCGGTCCAGGTGAACAGAGCTGTTTACGTGAGGGAAAAAAGCCAACTGCCAGATGAGCTCGCACGCCTTCTTCATCACACAGGAGGAAGATCTCCTCAAGGTCAGGCAGTTCTCGCGTGTCGACCGCAAATATGATCTCGTCGATGATCTGACGTTGGAGCAGGTCGGGTAAGCTCGCAATCGGATATACCTTGTATTGCGCTCGCAGCGTCAGAGTGTCACAGCTTTCGCTGCCGTCCTCCGCACTCGTACGAAAAAACCCGACAAGACGGACACCAAATTCCGAGGAGCGCTCGAGCAAATCGCCGATCCGAACAGCGTGATCGCCGGTGCCGATAACCATCACATAGTGAGGAGCGCCGAACTCACGTCGAATCATACCGACGAGACTGCCCGACTTCCACCGGAAGAGGCTTAGCAGAATCAGGCTGGCTGCGGCATACAGGCTTAGAAATGCCCGGCTGAGATCCAGTCGCAGCACGTATTCCAGAAGAACAACGACGACACTCGAGAGTGCGACCTGACGAGCGGTGTCCTGAAGAATAACTCGGGTCAGAGCCGCTTCCAGACGGTCGTAGAGCCCGAGCCAGTCGCCGATCAGGAGGTACGCAACTATCGACCCACCCAGCAAAAGCGCCTTCACTTCTGCCGTCAGATAGAAGATGTGCTCGATGTGGAGAGTAGCGCGAATCTGATACGCGATTTCAAACGCCAGCGCCAGCAGAATGACATCCGACAACGCAAAAAGCAGGCGCGCTTTCCTGTGGTGCCGGTTAAACACGAATCGGCTTCAGGATATCACGCACCTGCACGGTGAATCCCCGTTTATCGGTCGGACGAAAATGTATCACAGGCCTTCATATCGCCCGTAGAGAAGCCTTGTTTAAACCAATATTGCCGTTGCGCTGAGCTGCCGTGCGTGAAGGTTTCAGGATTGACACGGCCCCTGGCCTGTCGCTGGAGCCGGTCGTCGCCGACCGCTGCGGCGGCAGCCAATCCCTCGTCAACATCGCCGGGATCGAGAATGTTTCGCTGTTCCGTGCTTTTCCCCCACACGCCGGCATAACAGTCCGCCTGCAGCTCGAGTCTGACAGAAAGTTGGTTTTGCTCGTCGGGATTTCCCTGCTGCAGACGACGGACGCGACTGGACGTTCCGACCAGAGACTGAACATGGTGCCCGAGCTCATGTGCAATAACATACGCCTGAGCAAAATCACCGGGAGCTCCGAACCTGCGGTCCAGCTCATCGAAGAAAGACAAATCGATATACACCTTGTGATCTCCCGGACAGTAGAAAGGTCCGGTCGCGGATTCGGCAGTGCCACACGCAGACTGGACGACATCGCGAAACAAAACAAGGTGAGCGTCCTGGTATCGATCGCCGAGCACTCGCCGCCACGTGTTCTGAACATCGTCCAGGACGAATGACACGAACTGAACACGCGGCTCCTCAGCACGATCTCGTTGCTGGTCCACCTGCCTGTTGGCCGTCGTCCCGCCGCCTGAGAACAACAGCGGTGTAATAAAATCCCGACCGAAGATCAGGCTCAGAACCCCGGCCAGAATCAGGCCGCCGATCCCGACACCTCGGCCTCCAAACCCGAAACCGCCGCCCCCTCCGCTGTCGCGTTGGTCCTCGATATTGCCGCTCACGCCGCCCGGTGTCCAGCGCATCTGTCACTTTCCTCCGTAACGTTGACCCAAATCGCGGCTGGGGTATTTCAGAGTTTCCTTGCTCGACTCCGGCGCGGTCTTCGCTCGCGCTCCGGCTCGATCAAAGAGAATTGCAGCTTACGTTCAATCGGATCGACGCGGTCAAGTGTTACCTCGACTTCATCACCGATAGCAAACTCACGCTTCGATCGATCGCCGATGATACGTCGATTTTTCTCGTTGTAGTAGTACCGATCGCCTGGCAGGGTGTCCATTGGGACCAGACCTTCCACAAAGTATTGCTGCAGTTCGACAAAGAAACCGAAGCGCGTCGTGCTGATGATCAGTCCCCTGAAACTCTCGCCGACGTGGTCCTCCATGAACTTTGCTTTTTTCCACTCGATCAGTTCCCGCTCGGCTTCGTCTGCGCGGCGCTCGGTGGATGAGGACTCCTCAGCGATGGCGCGGAGCCGATCCTCAGTAATTGGCGGTTCCTGTTTGTCGAGCCACGCTCCCAACACTCGGTGGACGATCAGATCGGGGTAGCGGCGAATCGGCGACGTGAAGTGCGTGTAGATCGGAGCTGCAAGCGCAAAGTGACCTTTGTTCTCTTCGCTGTATTTTGCCTGCTTGAGCGATCGCAGCATCAGATAGGTCAGTATTCGCTCCTCGGGTTTGCCCTCGAGTTTCGCAATCAATCTCTGATAGGCACGCGAGGAGACCGTAAAATCCGCTGGCGTGAGAGTAGTCTCGCGGGCTGTCTTGCGGCCGTCGCGATGCCGGGTCACGATGCGAATCTTCTTTGCAGGAACCCCGGAACCACCAGTCAGCGAGTATCCAAAATGCGAAGCGATCTCCTCAAACTCCGCAAGGCGATTAGCGGCCGGAGGTTCATGGATTCGATAAAGGGCGGGGTATTCGTGCTCGGTGAGATTGCTGGCAACCGCTTCATTGGCAGCCAGCATGAATTCCTCGATGATGCGATGAGCGAAGTTCCGCTCCGACTTTATAACCCCGGTCATTTGTCCCTCGACGTCGAACTGAATGTACGCTTCGGGCATGTCGAAATCGATCGAGCCGCGCCGAATGCGGCGCCGATTCAGGATCGTCGCAAGCTCACGCATCAGCTCGAACCGGTCAACCAGACGTGCATAGCGTTCCCTCTGTTCCGGGTCGCCCTCGAGAATCTTCCAGACGTTTGTGTACGTCATGCGCTCTGCGGAGCGAATGACCCCTCGCGTGAACTCCTGCCGTACAACATCCCCTTTCGGATCAATCTCCATCAGTGCTGACATCACGAGCCGGTCGACATGAGGTTTCAGGGAGCAAAGCTCGGTCGATAGTTCCACCGGCAGCATCGGGACCGCACGATCAGGAAAATAAACGCTCGTGCCGCGCAGCGAAGCCTCACGATCAATCGGTGATCCTGGCTGGACATAGTGACTCACGTCCGCGATATGGACCTGCAGCTCGTAGTTGCCATTCGCGAGGCGTTCGACCCAAACTGCATCGTCGAAGTCGCGAGCAGTCTCTCCATCGATGGTGACAATATCGAGATCCCGAAAGTCCCGCCGTTTGCTGACCTCATCGGCGGGCACCTCGGTTCCACAACTCCTCGCCTGGTCAATGACGGCCTGCGGGAAATGATGCGGAATATGAAATTTCCGAATGATGATCTCGACGTCGATGCCAAAATCGTCCGGCCTGCCCAGCACCTCGATCACACGGCCGATTGGACTCTCATCCCCGTGCTCGGGAAAGTCCACGATCTCGACGTTGACAATGACTCCGTCGAGGTCTTCGATGTCATTAATCTCGATCGGTTCGACCCCCACTCGATCGATACTCCGGCGGCTTGGCGGGATCGCCATGTCGTCCGGAATCTCAATCCAGTGCTGGATGCGATCGTCGTGGGGTTTAACAAAGCAGCCGTGACGTTGTATAACAAACTCACCGACGACGGTGCTGTGCCCGCGTTTGAGAATACGGACGATCTCACCGTCAGCTCGGCCGTTATCTTCGATTCGCAAAATCCGCGCCAGAACACGGTCACCGTGCATCGCCCGTGCCGCGGAGTCAGGCGGAATAAAGAGATCGCCCTGGATCCCTTCAATCGGACGGTCAGAAACAACGAATCCATATCCGTCGCGATGAACACGCAGAATGCCTGCAGTGAACTCGCGCGACATCGTGGTGAGTACGTAACCCGACCGAAGTTCGATCAGATCTCCGCGTTCTGTGAGCTCGGTCAGCAGCTCTTGCAGACGGGACTTTGCGGCGCCTTTCACGCCCAGCTCGCGCATCAGTTGTTTGAAGTTTGCCCGTGCGTGAGGCAATTTTGCTATGTGGCTGAGGAGTCCTTCTTCTGTGAACGCATCAGCCGAGGAGCGTGGCACGCATACATTATTACAATTTGAACTTATGGTCCAATTGCACGCCGTGAGACTCGACATACCGGCGAACTCGAACGTCGTTGTCGGGACAAGCCACTTCATTAAGACCGTTGAGGATATTTACGAGGCCCTGGTCAACACAGTTCCGCAGATGAAGTTCGGCATAGCTTTCAGCGAAGCTTCCGGAGCGTGCCTCATTCGAACCGACGGCAACGATCCTGAGCTCGTAGCGGCAGCGACAGCGATGGCGAACGGAGTCGGGGCCGGGCATTCGTTCTACGTCGTGATGCGAGATGGTTACCCGATTAACGTGCTCGGCCGAATCAAAGACGTGCCGGAAGTCTGTACAATTCACTGTGCAACGGCCAATGCCGTCGAAGTGATCGTGGCGCAAACAGAGCAGGGGCGTGGCATCATGGGCGTTGTCGACGGCGCGTCACCCAAAGGCGTCGAAGATGAGTCCGGCCGCCGAATGGCGTCATAGCTTCCTCCGCAAGATCGGATACAAGCGTTGATTCGCACTGAGAGTGGACTCGACGATCTCCTGTCTCAGCCGTCCCCTGCAGACATAGAAGCAATCCGGCGGCTCGAGGGTGATCTGCTGCTCCTCGGCGTGGCCGGCAAAATGGGCCCTACACTGGCGATGCGCGCTCGTCGCGCTCTCGAGGCGGTCGGTTCACCATCGCGCGTCATCGGTGTTTCCAGATTCACCGACACGCGTGCGCGGCAGGCGCTCGAGGCAGCTGGAATCGAGACCGTCACCGCGGATCTCACCGACAGCAGCGCGACGAGAGCGCTTCCGGATGCCCCCAACATCATCTTTCTCGCGGGACGCAAATTCGGATCCACGGGAGCGGAATCGCAGACATGGCAGATGAACGTACACCTTCCGTTGGCAGTGCTCGATCGCTTCCGAGGTTCTCGATTTGTAGCCCTGTCGAGCGGCAACATCTATCCCCTGGTCCCGATCGTCTCGGGCGGTGCAACCGAACGAACCCCGGTAGCCCCAGTCGGCGAATACGCGCAAACTGTCCTTGGACGCGAACGAGCGTTCGAGTACGCCGCCGAGAACTGGGGCACGCCGTCCACGATTCTCCGCCTGAACTATGCCGTCGAAATGCGGTACGGCGTATTACTCGACATAGGCACCGCTGTCTTCGAGCGCAGACCGGTCGACCTGAGTATGGGAGCAGTCAACGTAATCTGGCAGGGTGACGCAAATTCTGTTTGCCTGAGAGCTTTCGATCACTGCTCCGCACCGTCGCCCGCAATCATCAATCTGACCGGTCCTGAGACGCTCTCGGTCCGCTATATCGCCGAACAGTTCGGAATCCTGTTCGGCATCGAACCGGAGTTCATCAATATCGAAACAACAACAGCATTGCTGAATAACGCCGGTCGCTGTCACAGACTATTCGGCTACCCCAGCGTGAGCCCGCTGGAGGCGATCGAAATGACCGCACAGTGGATCGGCGCAGGCGGACGGACGCACGGCAAGCCGACCCATTTCGAAACTCGGGACGGGAAGTTCTGATGCGTGTCATTCCCGCCCATCCCCTCGCGCTGAACGCGCAACGAAAACTGGATGAACGAAGACAGCGCGCCCTGACCCGTTATTACATCGCCGCCGGCGCACACGGCATTGCGGTCGGCGTGCACACAACACAGTTCGAGATCCGTGACATGGGTCTCTATGAGCCAGTCCTGTCGCTGGCGATGGAAGAGGCCCGTACGTCGGGTCGCGACTTGATCACGGTCGCAGGAGTTGTCGGACGGACCGGGCAGGCGGTGGCTGAAGCCACGACAGCCCGCGGCCTTGGCTACAAAGCCGGACTCCTCAGTCTCGGCGCCATGCAAGGCGCCCGCGAAGACGAGTTAATTGCTCATGTGCGGGCTGTCGCCGCAGTTATACCCGTATTCGGCTTCTATCTGCAGCCTGCTGTTGGAGGATTGCGGCTCCCTTATTCATTCTGGCGGCGGTTCTGCGAGATCGAAGGAGTTGCCGCCATCAAGATCGCACCCTTCAATCGATATGCAACCGTCGATGTCGCGCGAGCAGTTGCCGAATCCGGTCGGGACATCGCGCTCTACACCGGAAACGATGACAACATCATCGGCGATCTCGTAACGGACTGGACCTTCTCCGGGCGCAAGGTTCGGTTCCGCGGCGGCCTGCTCGGTCAGTGGGCGGTATGGACGAAGAAGGCCGTCGAAATCGGTATCCGCTGCCTTGGTCCAGCCACGCCGTCACTGATGACATTGAACGCGCAGCTGACAGACGCGAACGCCGCACTCTTCGATGTAGCCAATGCCTTCCACGGTTGCATTGCAGGCATTCACGAAATTCTGCGACGGCAGGGACTGCTCGAAGGCCGTTGGTGTCTGAATCCCAATGAGGATCTCTCTCCCGGACAGATGGAAGAGATCGACCGTGTTTGCGCGGCGTATCCATTCCTGTCCGACGACGAATTTGTGCGCGGGAACGTCGATCGCTGGCTACGGTAGCGGAGCCCGCTGGGTCCTCAGTTCGGCCAGGGAATAATGCGTTCCACGCCAGTCGATTCCGTCATTCTTCAGCGTCAGGAAGGCCGCGCGCAGAATCAGGTAGATCGCCACCAGCGCACCGACTCGGCGATGCGAGACACCAGAGTCGGGCTATTCGAATGTTGCCTGCATTGATGCTGAAGGCAATGCAGGCGACGGCAACGCATCCGAAGTTGACCCATCGAACGGGACCACGCGTCACTACGGCGGCAATCCAGGGCCAGACCAGCAAGACAAACAGCCCGGCAGCCCCGAGCAGCGCCAGGCCCAGGTTGTAGTTCAGAACGGAAAACAGGTTCTTCATCAGTCCGGTGCGCATTTCGGCGAACGATGCGTACCACTCGACACTCAGCAGGTCTGTCCCCGATACGAAATCCTGTCGAAAGCCGCTTTGCTTAAGAATGCGGCCGAGCTGCAAGTCGTCATCCGGCCGCAGCGAAATCGAGGTGTGTCCGCCGACCGCACGATAAGCGCTCGTACGAACGAGGTTGAACGCACCGATCCCGATGTACTCTTTGGCTTGGGGATCCCTGACCTTCCACGGTTTGGTGTACATGCTGAACAGCAGCGCGAACGTGCCCAGAAACGAGTTCGCCAGGAAACCGCCAACAGTAGCGCGAGGTGCGACCGCGACGTGATCGAAACCGTGAGCAGTCGCATGCCGAAGCGCCCGCGCAAGCGCCGTAGCGTCCATCACCACATCCGCATCCGCGAACAATAACCATTCCCCGGACGCTTGCTCGGCGCCGGCCTGAAGCGCATGATTCTTCCCAAGCCATCCCGGGGGAAGCTCGCGGATATGCACGACTCGCAACTGCGGATGAGTTCGAGTCATGTCATCGAGGATTGCGCCCGTCCTGTCGGTTGACCGGTCGTCGACTCCGATAATCTCCAGCCGGGAATAACGTTGCCCCAGAACGGAAGTCAAAGCTTCCAGAATGTTCCGTTCCTCATTGCACGCCGGGATCACTGCCGACACCAATGGCGCCTCGGCTTCCCCGATCGGCGGTATGTTCCCGAGCTTCGCGATCCGGCGACCGCCCAGACTCGCGTCGACTGCAGTCACCACATACAGGATGAGAGTGACGATGGCAACAACCAGGAGTACAATCCCGAACATCCTTCTACGAGTATGGATGGTCGTCGGCGCATCGATGCCCTTTACGCCCAGACCAAACGCCCGCGCTCCATGCGCATCAGCGAAACATTCTAAACCGTTTCGTCGACCAGGGATTTCGGAAGATCTTCGTCATCAACCGCGACTGCCGACACTAGTAGTAAGTTCGTGGCTTACGCTTCGCGAACGAATTCATTTCGGACAGCTATAGTGATTCCTTGGCGAAGGCAGGGCCGGCAGCGGGTCGTTCTCACCCTGCCACTCATCGATGGCAATCAGCCTCTAAATCCAGGGAACAAGGCCACGCGAAATTCGATCACGCCAAAGCGGCCGATTGTTTTCGCTTTCATAGATAAGATGACCTCACTCGCGCAGGACACCATCGCAGCCTGGGAGAAGGCAGGCATGTTCGCACCCAGCCAGGAGAAAATCAGGTAACTATGGCAGAACAGAAGATCGACCGACCGCTGGGATTCAATACGCGTGCACTGCACGCCGGCTACAGCCCGGACCCAACAACGCACGCCCGCGCTGTCCCGATTTACCAGTCAACATCATTCACGTTCGAAAACTCGGATCACGCCGCCGCACTCTTCGGCTTGCAGCAATTCGGCAACATCTATAGCCGAATCATGAATCCAACGCAGGATGTTCTGGAACAGCGAGTTGCATCGCTTCACGGAGCCGCAGCAGCGCTCGCAACGTCCAGCGGTCAGGCCGCCCAGCTTCTCGCACTAACTAGCCTCATGCAGTCCGGCGACGAGTTTGTGTCAGCGAGTACACTTTACGGCGGCACCTATACCCAGTTCGATGTTAGCTTCCGCCGCCTCGGGATCAATGCCATCTTCGTCGACCCCGATAACCCGGAGAACTTCCGCAGAGCCATCACACCGAAAACGAAGTGCCTGTACGCGGAGACCATAAGTAATCCCAGGGGCAACGTTGTCGACATAGAGGCACTGGCAAAGATCGCGCACGAAAACAATCTCCCGCTGGTGGTCGACAATACCTTCGCGACTCCGTACCTCTGCCGGCCGATCGAGTTCGGAGCCGATATCGTTCTCGAAAGCCTCACGAAGTTCATGGGCGGCCACGGAACCAGCATCGGCGGCATCATTGTCGACGCTGGAAAGTTTGACTGGAAGTCCGGAAACTTCCCGCTCCTCAACGACCCCTCGCCGGCCTACCATGGCATGGTCTGGACCGACATATTCGGACCGATTGCATTCATCATCAGAGCTCGCGTCGAAGGTCTCCGTGACCTGGGAGCATGCACCACGCCGTTCAACTCCTTCCTTTTCCTGCAGGGCATCGACACGCTCGGCATGCGAATGGAGCGCCATGTCTCGAACTCCATGGCCGTCGCGCAGCACCTCGAAAAACACCGTCTCATCGAGTGGGTCCGCTATCCATCGCTTCCCTCCAGCCCCTTCTGCCAGCTGGCCCGTAAGTATGTCCCGAAAGGCGCAGGCGCAGTGTTTTCATTCGGTATCAAAGGCGGCTACAACGCAGGCAAGCAGTTCGTCGACAATCTGAAGATCCTCTCGCATCTGGCAAACGTTGGCGATGCTCGCAGTCTCGTCATTCACCCGTCATCCACTACCCACCAGCAACTCAACGCAGAGCAGCAGAAGGCAGCGGGAGTGGAACCCGAACTGATTCGCGTGTCCATCGGACTCGAAGATATCGAAGACATCATCTGGGATATCGATCAGGCACTCGAAGCGTCTCAGGTCTCTGCCGTCGGCGCCTGACAGCTATCCGGTAACAGCAACTCCTAAGATTTTAGTTGACGAACGGTTCTGGCCCGCCATATACTCCTAAATGTTTAGGAGGTGCGGGCCAGAATGCCCCGTCGAACCAGTTCCGATCCCTCACTCACCCCGCTCGAACTCGAAATAATGGCGGTCCTGTGGCAAACAGGGCCCGCCAGCGTCCAAACCGTTCAGGCAAAACTCGAATCTCGCGAACTCGCGTACACCACTGTTCAGACGATGCTCAACGTTCTCCACCGGAAGGGCAAAGTCAAGCGCAGCCTTCAAAATCGAGCCTACATTTATCAGCCCACACTAAGTCGTCCCCGCGCCGTCCGTCACGCCGTGTCGGAGCTGATCGATCGATTCTTCAACGGTTCAGCAGACGGCCTCGTTTTGAATCTCCTCGAAACGCGCAAGCTCACACCGGAGCGGCTTGCTCGAATACAGGAGCTGATCGCCTCAGAGGAGGAGAAAAAAGATGCTCACGAATGACGAACTGCTGCTAACGTTTCTAGTCAACTCCGCGTGGCAGATACCTGCGATTGCTGGTCTTGCCGTAATCACAACACGCCTGCTCAGAAAGGGCCCGGCGAGTTACCGGCATGTCGTGTGGGTAATAGCTCTGATCGCCGCCGTCATCGTTCCGGTCCGAAGCGCGGCAACGCACCGAGTCACAGCCTCGCTCGCCCTGGACGTGCCTGCAGCTAATGAGCTCACCACCGATCCCGCGGCAACACGCGCCCTTCCGTGGAATACCTCGGTCGTCTCACGCCCGTCTCCGCGCTCCGTCAATCTCTCGTCAACATCAGCCACCATCGCGATAGCAGCATACTTCGCGCTGGTGCTCTTTGCACTCGTGCGCCTGACAATCGCAACCGCCAGGACACTTCTAATGCTGCGGAAGGCGGAACTCGAAACTCCTCCCCCTGCACTCGCAACGACTTGGGCGCACTGCTCCGAAGCATTCGGCGTCACGGATGCAACACTCTTCAGGTCCGCACATATTCAGGGCCCGGTAGCTCTCGGTGTTTTCAAACCAGCGGTGATCATGCCCGACCAACTCTGGTGCGAGACATCGCAGGAACTCCTCACAGCAGCAATCGGACACGAACTGGCCCACATCGCCCGACGCGACTTCGCGGCCAGCGTGCTCTACGAAATTCTGTTCCTTGCCATCGCCTTCCATCCGGTCGCGTGGCTAATGCGACGGAACATCGGACGCACGCGCGAGATGGCCTGCGACGAAACGGTCACCAGGCTGCTGTTGAAGCCTCCCGTTTACGCGAAGTCAATCGTGCAGATCGCAGCGAATATCTCGGGGACACGCAAGCCGGACTTTGCGCTCGGCATATTTGAAGGCGGTGATCTCGAGGAGCGAATCCGGCGGGTCCTCGACAAGTCACCATTGAGTATCCGAAGAGCAAGACTCTTCGCCGTCGCCGGGATAACGTCCCTTGTGATCGCAGTCGTCGCGGTAAACGGACTCGCGTTTAACGCCCGAGGTCAATCTGCGGTGGACGAGCGAATACAGCAGGGCATCAAAGCCTATAACGCCGGAGACTTCCACACCGCGACCGCCAGCTTCACCAGCGCTGTGGCAACCGAACCGGCGAACATAGCGGCGAAACTCTACCTGGCGAACTCGCTGCTGAGCGAATTCTACAAAGACCAGAACGCGCCCGACGAGCGGCTTCGAACCGCCGCCATGCAGCAGTACACGGACGTGCTCGCTCGAGACGCCAACAACAAACAGGCGCTCGCCGGAATGACCTCCGTGACGATGCAAACCAAAAACATCACCGAAGCAAGGAACTGGGCCGCCAAACTGAGCGCCGTCGATCCCAGCGACAAAACCGTCTGGTACACCCGCGGAGTGCTCGACTGGATGGCGGCTTACCCCGAATATCATCAGGCCAGAACTGCTGCCGGCGGCGCGTCGGACAAGTACGAGATCCCCGACCTGAATCTCCGTGCCGCGTTCCGTGACCATTACCAGCAGCAAGTCGAAGAAGGCACGCAGATGTTAAAGCAGGCCCTCGCTCTCGACCCGAACTACGACGCGGCCATGGCGTACATGAATCTGCTGTACCGGCTGAAAGCGGCCATGTCAGACAACCCGAAGGAATCGGCACAGTGGATCGCTGAGGCAGACGAAATGGTCGGGAGAGCGCTGAAAACGAAGCGCAACAACCCCAGGCCGCCGGAAAATCAATCAGCCAAACTCGATCCCAACGGTCCTCCTCCAGGTCCAGTTACGGGCGGCGTAGCGATAATCAAAGCGCCGCCACCGCCGCCGCCTCCCCCCCACCACCGCCGCCGAAAGGTGCCGAACAGACCGCGTCAGCAGCACCCCGCCCCGCTGGCGACCGGTTCGAAACGCCGCCCGGTGCCGAATTCTGGCAAGTGGTCGGAAGTACGGATATGTCAGCAATCGCCCTCTTCCGGCAGTTAAAGGGCAAAGGTTTCGAAGCAGTAATCCACATGCCGACCGACCACAACGTCCGAGTCCTCGCCGGACCATATTTCGATCAGACTGCCGCCAGCGAGGCCAAATCACGACTCATAGCAGCCGGTTTTCGGGTCATCAGCAACTGGCGTTAAGCCGGAGATCTCACACGCGAAAACGAGCCGCTTGAGCCATTGAGTGAGCTGCCTGCTCAGGATCCAGCGGCTCTTTTATACCGGACCTGCCATTGTCTTCGGCCAGCACTATTCGCCTCGGCCTTGACGTCGGGTGTCATGCGCCGCTCTCGGTTTGAGATGATACGATGCCGAGACCGTTCGTTCAATTCAATGGATGCCCGAAGTTCGATATCTCATTACCGAATCACGAGGAAGCTCGGCGAGGGTGGGATGGGCGAAGTCTGGCGCGCTACGGACACACGTCTGAACCGCGAAGTCGCGATTAAGATTCTGCCGCCAGCGCTGGCCAATGACGCTCAATACATCGCCCGCTTCGAGCGCGAGGCGCAGACACTCGCGACGCTGAATCACCCCAACATCGCCGGCATCTACGGCATCGAGCAGGGTGCGATTGTGATGGAGCTGGTGGAAGGTGAGAGGCTTCCGTGTCCCGTCCCTACAGACACTGCACTGGACTATGCGCGCCAGATTGCAGCGGGACTGGAAGCGGCGCACGAGAAGGGGATTGTCCATCGCGATCTGAAGCCTGCCAACATCCTCGTCACGCCGGACGGGCGCGTAAAGATTCTCGATTTTGGACTCGCGAAGTCGGTGGGCGAATCAGGCGTGAGTGCGCCAGCGAGTATCTCGCCGACACTCTCGCTCGAGATGACTCGGGCCGGAATGCTGCTGGGCACCGCGGCCTACATGGCGCCGGAGCAGGCGCGCGGCAAAGCTGTCGACAAGCGTGCCGACATATGGGCGTTCGGGGTGGTGCTGTACGAGATGCTCACGGGGCGCCAACTGTTCGGCGGGGGTGAGACGATCACGGACACACTCGCGTCGGTGGTGAAGGACGCGCCGGATCTGAGTGCGTTCCCTGTGGACGTTCCGCCGCACGTCCGGCATTTGATCGAGCGGTGCTTGTGCAAGGACCCTGCGAGGCGGCTGCGGGATATCGGGGAGGCCCGCATCGCTTTGGAACAGGCGCAGCGCCGACGGTCTCTTCAACTGAACTGGCGCGGAGACCCGTATGGCTGGCGTGGACCGTCGCGGCGTTCAGTCTTGCGTTTGGGGCTTATGCGTTGTGGCGGGAACTCCGGCCAGCCGCTCCGGCAGCGGGCGTCGCTCGCCTGAGCCTCGCGTTTCCGAAGAACCTGTCTCTCGAAGACGCTTTGAATGGAGCCCTTGCACTTTCGCGCGACGGCTCCCGGATCGCTGTGGCCCTGCGAGGGGAGGACGGCAAATCGCAAATCTACACGAGGGCGCTGCGGGAGAACACCCTCACCCCGGTGGCGGGCACCGAAAACGGCACGGCGCCGTTTTTCTCACCGGACGGACGCTGGATTGGTTATGCCGACATCCCCGCAGCCGCAATCAAAAAAGTTCCTGTCGAAGGAGGCCGGCGGCGATTGTCTGCGTCGCGCCGGCCGTTCGCGGTGCGGCGTGGGGAGAAGACGGGACAATCGTGTTTACCGCAACGGCCAATTCGCGCCTCGTCCGGGTTTCATCCGGGGGCGGAGGACCGGCGTCGTTCACAAGTTTGGGTCCCGGAGAACGGACCCACCGCTGGCCGCAGTTCCTGCCCGGCGGCAACCACGTGCTTTTCACAGCACATAGCTCGAACGCTGACTATGACAATGCGGAGATCGATGTCGTCGATGTCCGCAGTCGTGAGCGGAAGACCCTGATTCGGGGCGGATTTCACGGTCGTTATGTTGCCACCGGTCACATCCTTTACGTCCGGGAAGGTTCGCTTTATGCTGTTCCGTTCGATGCCGGCAAACTGAAAGTGACTGGTGACGCCGTTCGATTGCTCACGACAGTTCTGTCTACAAACTCGGCCGGAGGCTTCTTCGACGTGGGTGCGAATGGATCCCTGGTCTACGCCTCAGGCCACGGGTCTGCTGCCGGTGCTTTCGTGATCTCGATCTTCGATAAAGCCGGACACAGAACGGAAGTGAGTTCTACGCCCGGGACGTACTTTTCTCCGACTTGGTCTCCCGACGGGAAGCGGCTCGCTTTCACGTCGCACGCAACGGCGGCTCGGACGTATGGGTTAAGGATCTGGACCGCAAAGTGACAAATCGAGTCACGATGGTGATGTCCGGCTTCGTTAATTCCGCCGCGTGGACTCCGGATGGCAAGAGCATCCTGTTCCGCGTGGAGCACGGCGACGAGCCGGCGCAGGTGTATCAGGCTCTGTCGGATGGCTCGCAGGAGCCAAAGGCCCTCGACGGTGACTGGGGGTGGCGCCCGCTGCCTGCGGTTTCACCGGATCGCCGGTTTCTGGTCACCCAGCGATATAGCTTCAACCGGCGTTGGTTCTTTGCAACTCGTCCCTTTGCAGGACAGCGGAGATTTTTTTCGTTCGGGTAATCGCGAGGAATTCGCGGCAGGACCCGGGTCCCACTGGCTGCCGGCGTTTTCACCGGACGGCAGATGGATCGCCTATGTCTCCGACGAGTCGGGACGGGCGGAGATTTACGTCAAAGCGTTCCCTGGACCCGGCGGGCGCTGGCAAGTGTCAACCGGCGGCGGGACCGCGCCCGCGTGGTCACGGGCGCGTCGCGAGTTGCTGTTCCAGGCCCTGGACCGGCGTATTTTGCGTGTTCCGTATACTGCTGCCGCGGATTCCATTTCATTTGGCCGTGCGGAGCGGTGGGGCACTGTACGTCCTGCGGATCTCGGTGGCGGGTACTCTAATCATGGGCTCTCTCGCCGGACGGCAAGCATGTGGCTGCGGTCGTGGTCGGTGGGGCAGCGGACGGAAAGCCCGTAACCGAACTCGCATTCCTTCTGAACTTCTTTGACGAAATCAGGAACAGGGTTCGGTAAGCCGCAATTATCGTCATTGCACCAGGAGCCCTGCTGCGCTCCTCAGGCGCGAGTGCGGAAGCGTCCCGCGCTCCGTAACCAGAGCTGGTGGTGGTCCGCGCAGAACTGTCCGAAAAGCATTTTCCGGCTCACCGTAACGCTTGGGCGAACGTCTCGATTGTTAGTTAACAAGCGGACGCCAGGCGTCCGTAACTCAGCCGATTTCAGCTCAAAGCACCTTCAGCACCCGACCCCACCGAACCCGGGCGAACGGAACGTCCTGCTCGCCCGCACGTGACCGCCGAGGCTCGGACCAGTAAACCAGCACGGGCTTGCCCACGACCGCACCCTCGTCGACCCAGCCCCAAAACCGGCTATCCAGTGAAGTGTCGCGATTATCCCCAAGCACAAACAACTTGCCCTGAGGTACCGTCAGCTCGCGATCGCCGGCGTGCGCCGCAAGAAATCGCTGCCATTCTTCAACCGGTAAAGCAAACTCCGGAGCAGCGGGCAAGTTGTCGCGCACGGGAACCACCTCCGAAGTGTTGTGGACGGCATAAGGCTCCGACACCTCAGCCCCGTTCACAAACAGCTTCTTGTTCTCAATCCGGACCCGATCCCCTCCGACAGCCACCGCCCGCTTAAAGAACGTCTGCCGGGGATCAGGCGGATATCGAACCACAACCAGCGACCCGCGGGAAGCCGGACCACTCGCCCAGCGCTGAGCGACCAGCACGAGATCACCCTGCAGCAGCGTGTTCTCCATTGCGCTCGTAGGCACCAGGAACGGCCGGAACACAAACGGGAACACAAGAACCAAGCCGGCCAAAATCAGCCACGGCACGCCCCGACGCACAGGCTGAGCCGGTCCGGTTGCGCGGCCAGCTGCAAAATACAGCAACGCGAGCAGCAGCGAAATCACCGCCGCCACCCCGCCGGTCCGTAGCGCGCGGTTTTGCACCGCGACCATCGCAAGCGTCGCAATCGTGCTCGCAAACAGAACCGCGGCAGCCCCATAGGCGGCCCAGGGTTTCCGTCTCCACATTTGCACCACCACCACGAGGAGAAACGCGATTTGCGGCACCGCGACGATCGGGTTCTGTAGCGACGCGAACAAAGTGATGCCGATCACAATACACGTCACACCCACTGCAAGGCGCAGCGTATCAGGGGAATCCATTACTTTTCGCCTTTGTTTCTCCAAGTCACTGTACCCACAAAAGATATGTGCAGAAACCCCTTGCATTCCCTTTCAGCGTACATGCAAGAATCGCTCAGGTGGAAGAAAGTGGTGTGAACAGGGTCTAAAGGTGGAAGCCCCTCCCAATGCCGAAGCAAGGCGTCCTCGGAGTACTTACGGCTCTCGTGTCGACGAAAAAGGACGGCTTAAGCTTCCGGCGGAGGTCGCGCGCTACCTGAAGACTCTCGGCGCCGCCGACGTGTACGTTACGAGTTTTGATGGACACTCCGCTCGGATTTATATCAACACCGAGTGGGACAAGCAAGAGGCGTTGCTCGAATCCCCCGGCGAGCATTCCGACTGGGGTGAAACGCTTCTCCGCCGGGCAAGAGCTTACGGCGGTGAGACAAGTGTCGATAACCAGGAGCGGGTTCTCATGCCGACTCGCCTCCGTCGGGCCATGGGAGTGGAAAACCAGCCCGTGATGGTGACGTGCATGAAGGGCCATGTGGAGGTCCTGAGCGAGCCGGAGTTCGAGAAGAAGCTGGCTCCCGAAGCCGACAGCGATGCGATGCTGCGGCATTTCTCGGCGCTGGGTCTCCGCTGATGAACGGCAATGCATTACCCGGTGCTGCTGGCCGAAACGCTCGAGTATCTCGCAATACGGCCGGACGGGCTGTACCTCGATGCGACCGCTGGCTTGGGTGGCCATACCGGCGCGATTGCCGCGAAGCTGGGCACGGGATCGGTAATCTCGGCCGACCGCGACGAAGAATCGCTCGAACGGGCGAAGGAGAACAACGCGGCGCTCGCGGACAAGATCCGCTTCGTGAATGCCCGGTTCTCGCAGCTGAAGGAATTTGTAGGCGAGCGTCGCGCAGATGGACTGCTCGCTGATCTGGGAGTGAGTCGGTTTCAGTTGACCGACCCCGAGCGAGGGTTCTCGTTGATGTCGCGAGGCCCGGTCGATATGCGGATGAGCCGCAGCGACGAACGGACTGCCGGGGATCTCGTCAATTTCGCGTCGGAACGCGAACTCGCAGACCTTTTGTTTTATCTCGGGGACGAAAGGAGGAGCCGGAGAATCGCCAGAGCAATCGTCCGTGCGCGGCCGATTCGGGACACGTTGCATCTTGCGGGTGTTGTTGAATCGGCTGTGCCTCGGACGGGAAGCATTCACCCGGCAACGCAGACCTTCATGGCGCTGCGAATTGCCGTCAATCAGGAGCGCGAAGAACTCGAAGCGTTGCTGAAGGATGCTCCCTCAATGGTGAAACCCGGTGGCAGAATCGTGATCCTGACCTTCATGTCCGCCGAGGACCGGGTTGTGAAGCAGGCCTTTCAGGCCCTCGCCCGGGACGGTAAGGCAGTGCTGCTGAACAAGCACGTAGTGACCCCTTCGGAGCAGGAAGTGAGTGAGAATCCGCCATCACGTTCGGCAAAGCTGAGGGCGGTTGAGTTGACGAGGTAGACAGAATGGCGACGCTGGCACAATTCTTCAATCAGTTTTCGGGCGCAAAGGCGATTGCCGATGCCGCGGCTATGCCCGCGGCGGAGGAGCGCTCCGCTGCTTACAAGCTCCGGGCTGTTCCGAACGAGGATGTTTATTTTTACATCAAACGCATCGACAATTCGCGGGTCGTCAGGCAAGCTGACCCCCGGGCTCGGCGTCGGGACTGGACCTTGCTCGGTGGCGCGGGACTCGCGGCCGCATGTGTCATTGCTGTCCTGCTGCCGAGTGCGTGGAGCTTAATGGCCGGCTACCAGTTGAGCCATCTCCAGCAGGATAACGAACGCCTGCATGTCGAAAAGGCACGGCTGGAGGTCGAGGAGGCTCGCCTGGTCAGTGTCGAAAGGCTGCAGAAGCTCGCAAACGGAAAGTTCGTCCCGCCTGCGCCGGATAAGACCGTTTATCTCGGTAAGCCGGCAGAAGAAGCCGTCGCCCAGCTGAATCGCCGCTAAGGGAGTTCTGAAGTGCCCGGGCGCGATGCAGATCTGGCGTATCCGCGACTGAAGTTATTCACCAGACTCTGCTTCGTCTGGGGTCTGATCATCGTTGCCCGGCTGTTCCAGCTGCAAATTCTGCATCACGACGAGTATGCCCGCCAGGCGCAGCAGCAGCAGGAACATCAGATTGAAGTTCGGGCGCCGCGCGGCATCATTCTCGACCGTAACAATCAGCCGCTTGCCATGAGCGTCGCCGTGGATTCCGTGTGTGTGAATCCCCTTCGCATTCCCGATATTGCTGTTGCATCTGAGATTCTTTCGCGTGTCCTTGATCTCGATTCCGGGGAACTCCGTGCCCGTCTGGTCTCTGCAGTAGAGGCCAGACGGGGTTTTTTATGGATTAAGCGCAAGCTCACGCTCGAAGAATCGGAACGTCTCCGCGCATATAACTTCGACTGGTTGGAGTTTCGAAGTGAAAGTAGCCGCTACTACCCCAAAGGTGCGCTCGCCGCACATGTGCTCGGCGGAGTCGACCATGAAGAGAAAGGCAACGGTGGTATCGAGCAGTTCTTCGATAAGGATCTGAAAGGCACGCCCGGCATCATGCGGGCCACCGCAGATGTCCGCCAGAACGTGTTCGATCTCAAGGTTTACAGCGACCCGCAGCCGGGGACCACATTCCAGCTGTCCATCGATGAACGCATCCAGTATGTTGCGGAGCAGGAAATCGCTAAAGCTGTAAAGGAGCATCACGCGAATTTCGGAACCGTCGTCGTGATGGATCCGAACACCGGAGACGTGCTTGCCCTCGCCAACTACCCGTCGTACAACCCCAATGAGCCGCCGACGGACAAGGCCTCGTTCGAAGCTCGTAAGAATCTTGCAGTGATGGCTCCCTTTGAACCCGGATCTGTCTTCAAGGTCATCACCCTTTCCGCAGCATTCGAAACCACGAATCTCAGGCCCGAAACGATGTTTCACTGCGGCAACGGCTCTTTCACGCTGTTCAGGCGCGTTATTCACGACGCCCACCCGTACGGGATGCTCAGTGCCGCGGACATTCTCGCCAAGTCAAGCAACATCGGAGCGATCAAGATCGGCCTGATGGCGGGCAATGCCAACCTCTATAACTACGTAAAGAAGTTTGGGTTTGGAGAACGCACCGGAATTCCGCTCCCAGGTGAAGGTCGGGGCGTTGTCCGCAAGCTGGACAAGTGGATAGCAAGTTCGATCGGCTCCGTCGCCATGGGTCACGAGATCAGCGCCACCGCTCTTCAGCTCGCTCGCGCATGCTCGGTGGTTGCGAATGGCGGCCGGCTGGTCAGGCCGCGGCTCGTGATCAGCAAGCGGCGCGGCGATGAGGCACCCGTAGAGATCAAGCCGGAAGGAACACAAATCCTCAAACCCGAAACCGCGAACACCATGCGGCGACTGATGCAGGGTGTAGTCGAGTACGGTACAGGCAAGCTCACCGCTCAGGTGGACGGTTACTCAGCTGCCGGAAAGACAGGATCCGCACAGCTGTACGATTACGCAACCCGGCACTATACGCACCACTACAACGGCTCATTCATGGGCTTCGCTCCAGTGAACCGCCCTGCATTGGTGATAGCGGTAACGCTGAATAACACGGCCAAGTTCGGCGGTGTGGTCGCTGGCCCCGTCTTCAAGCAGGTGATGCAGGCGGCCCTGCGCTTGCTCGATATTCCGAAAGATCGGCCCGAGCTCGTTCCACCGGTCGAGCAGGATGGGCAGGATGAGTCTGATGCTGCCGATCCCGATCCGCTCGTGCCTCCTGTTCAGGAAGATGATGAGCATGCCATCCCTTCGTTAATGCTCGCATCCGCTGGCGTTGGCGCGGATGGAACGGTCTCTGTCCTGCCGGCAGTGATTAATGGCCCCAAAGCGCCGGACTTCCGGGGAAAGACCAAGCGTCAGGTCATAGCCGAATCGGTTGATTCCGGTATCCACGTCGAGATGGTTGGGTTAGGCGTCGCTCGCCGTCAGTTCCCGGCTCCTGGGGCATTGCTGGAGCCAGGTGGAAGGGTCAGAGTGGTCTTCGCGCGATGATTCGCACGATTGCCACAGGCCATCTTATTGAAACAACACTCGTATTGAATGTTTTAAACAGGTTTTCCTCAGATCGTGCAGAATCAGGACTGCCGAAATTACACGCAGCGTTATCCACGGTCCATGTCATTGAAACAGTAAGTGTCAATTCTGATTTATACAGAATTTCCACACACGTTGAAAAACGGAATTTAGTAAAGTCACACGACAGTGACTGTGTTTTAAACGTTTCTCTTGTATACTGCGGCTTGCATCCGTCTCTGGGGAGCCCCGTGCGATGCGAGTAAGCCAGTTGCTTGCTGGAGCGGACCTGCGTAGTCCGATCTCGCCGGAGCTGTCAGCAGCGGAAGTCGCAGGTCTCACATACGACTCACGCAGGGCCGCACCCGGATACCTCTTCTTCGCCTTCGCGGGAGCCAAAGCAGATGGCCGTGAGTTCGCCGGCGACGCCATCGCGAAAGGTGCACTTGCGGTCGTCAGCGAGTTGCCGAAACCCCAGGACTTCAGCGGGCGGTGGATCCGAACAGCGCATGCGCGGCGAACACTCGCGATCGTGGCCGGACGGTTCTGGGAGCATCCGGACCGGCACCTGCGTCTCACGGGCATCACCGGAACCAACGGGAAAACAACTACTTCGTATTTGATCGATTCCATCTACCGCGAAGCTGGCCATACAACAGCGCTGATCGGAACGATCGAATACAGGCTGGCTGGAAGGAAGCTGCCGGCCGTCAACACGACACCCGAATCACTCGACATCTTCGATCTTCTCCACCAGCTCCGGCAGGAGGGCGGCTCGCACGCAACGATGGAAATCTCCTCGCATGCCCTGGCGCTCGGACGCGTGTATGCGATGCAGTTTCAGACTGCTGTGTTCACCAATCTCACTCGTGACCACCTCGATTTCCACGGGACGATGGAGGAGTACTTCGCAGCCAAACAGCAACTCTTCCAGATGGAAGGTGCTGAAGGGCCGCGCTTCGCCGTGCTCAACCACGACGATGAGTATGGACGTGCAGTAAAAACCAAACCCGGGACCGAGGTTCTGAGCTATGGCTTTGAGAAGGGCGCGTCGTTTCGAGCAGTTCGTATCAGCACCGGATTTCAGGGGCTCCGCTTTGAGGTTCAACACGGCGGGCAGGCATACCCGGTTGAGTCCGCTCTGGCAGGTCGAATCAACGTCAGCAATATCCTGGCGGCGTGGGGCAGCGCCTTCGCCGATGGGATCGCGCCGGAGACGATAGCCGCCGGAATCCGCAGCTCTTCGCGCGGTACCGGGGCGTTTTCAGCGTGTCGATCAGGGACAGCCGTTTCTCGTTGCCGTCGATTACGCACACACCGACGATGCTCTTCGAAATACGCTTGCCACAGCACGCGCTCTCTCGGGCAAACGTGTCATCACGGTTTTTGGCTGTGGCGGCGATCGTGACCGCGCCAAGCGTCCGCTAATGGGTTTGGCTGCGGCCGAGGCCAGCGACTTCGTCGTGGTCACGTCGGACAATCCTCGTTCCGAAGATCCGCTCTCGATTATCAATGATGCGCTGGTAGGTCTCCGCCGTCGCGACACGCGGCACATTATCGAGCCCGATCGCGCGAAAGCCATTGAAGCGGCGCTGAATGAAGCTCATTCCGGTGACGTCGTTGTGATTGCCGGCAAAGGCCATGAGGACTATCAGGTTCTCGCCGACCGCACGATTCACTTCTCCGATACCGAGGTCGCAACCGACGTATTGAACCGGCTTGGCTATCGCAAGGAGAGCTGAGGAGCCGTGAAGCTGTCTATTGAATACGTCGCCCACTCGGCTGGCGCTGATCCCGCAGGCCGAACCGGAGATGTGTCGGGGTACAGCATCGACTCGCGCACGCTCCTGCCTGGTGACTTGTTCATCGCCCTCAAAGGCGAACATCACGACGGCCACAAGTATGTCCGTGACGTGCTAAGTCGGGGCGCGGCAGCCGTCCTCGTGAACGAGGATTTCGGCACCGTCCTCGTGAACGAGGACTTCGGAAACGACCCGCGCATCATCCGCGTGGATGATACGCTGCGTGCTCTTCAGGTCCTCGCGGCGGAAGCTCGGAAAAGCTGGGGTGGCACGATTGTCGGCATAACGGGCAGCGCCGGCAAGACAAGTACGAAGGACATCGTCGCGACGCTGCTTGAAGCAGGCGGCGGAATCATTGGGAGAACTACCGGCAACTTTAACAATCACATCGGCCTGCCCTTGTCCATCCTCAGGATTCCTGATGAAGCAAGAATCGCCGTCCTCGAGATCGGCATGAACCACGCCGGTGAGATCCGCGACTTGTGCAGGATCGCGATGCCCGACATTGGTGTAGTCACCAACGTCGGCTACGCCCACATAGAAAATTTTGAGGACGGCATCGAAGGTATCGCACGGGCAAAACGGGAGCTCATCGAGGCGCTTCCCGAAAACGGCGCAGCCGTCTTAAACCGTGATGACGTTCGCGTCTCGCGATTTGCCGAGGTATATACAGGTCGGACGGTATACTATGGTTTCTCATCCGAGGCAGATGTCCGTGCAGTGGATGTGCAACTCGGCGAAAACGGTATACGCTTCCGCGTTAACGGAGCGTTGTATGAGAGCAGTCTCTCTGGCCGTCATGCCGTTCGGAACATCCTTGCCGGTATCGCTGTTGCCCGGGTATTAAGGATAGATGAGACACGACTTCCTGATTTAGTGCGGTCGCTCGTACCCGGCAAAATGCGGGGCGAGCGCATCGAACAAAACGGGATTCGGATCATCGACGATTGCTATAACTCCAATCCGGACGCTGTCCGGGCAATGCTGGAGGTGCTCCGTGATATCCCGGCGCAACGGCACATCGCCGTGCTGGGGGAGATGCTCGAACTCGGACGCTGGTCCGAGTCCCTGCATCGCGAAGCAGGATCTTTTGCCACGCGATGCGGGATTTCTGTGCTCGTAGGGATACGCGGCGTGGCGTCGGCTCTCGTTGAGGGGGCAGTCGCCGCCGGCTTGCGGAAGAACGCCGCGTACTTTTTCGAGCAGCCTGAAGAAGCCGGGAAGTGGCTGCGGACTTTCGCTCAGCCCGGGGATGCCATACTCTTCAAAGGCTCGCGCGGCACTCGCGTGGAGCGCGCTCTGCACGAGTTCCTCGCCTGAATCTTTCCTATGCTCTACTGGCTTCTTTTCCAGGTTTTGTACACCGGCTACGCGAAGCAGCACTCGTTCCTCACTCCCCTTCGCCTGTTCCAGTACGTAACGTTCCGAACCGCCTTCGCGAGTCTCACCGCTCTCTTTCTCAGCATCCTGATTGGCCCGTGGATGATTCGCAAGCTTCGTGAGTTTGCGTTCGGTCAGTACATTCGCGAAGAGGGCCCTGCCTGGCATGCCAAGAAATCAGGTACGCCGACGATGGGCGGGCTCCTGATAGTCACCTCGATCGTTATCCCTACCCTGCTCTGGGCCGATCTTCGAAATCCTTATGTGTGGATTGCGATGTTCGCACTCGTATCCTTTGGAGCGATCGGGTTCTGGGATGACTATACGAAGGTTGCAAAGAAGCGCAACCTGGGACTGACCTCCGGGCAGAAGTTCCTCGCGCAGATCGCCATATGTCTTGCGATCGGAGTCATGCTGCTCCGTCTGCATGCTCTCGGTGCCTATGAGACGGCAATGAACGTCCCCTTTTTCAAACAGTTTCGACCGGACCTGTTGATCCCTGCCTTCCTTGGAAGTCCATGGACCTATCCTCTTGCCTTCGTATTCTTCTTCGCGTTCATGATACTCGTGATCGCCGGATCTTCGAACGCCGTGAATCTCACCGACGGTCTTGACGGCCTCGCAATCGGTCTCATGATCATCGCCGCCGGGCGCAATCACAATCCTGTCTTACGTCAGCGGGCACCGTGAGTTCGCGCAGTACCTCGAAATTGTTCGTCTGCCCGGTGCCGCGGAACTGACCATCTTCTGCGGCGCCATGACCGGGGCCTCCATAGGCTTTCTTTGGTACAACGCACATCCCGCGGAGGTCTTCATGGGTGACGTGGGGGCGCTTTCGCTTGGCGGAGCCCTCGGCGTCGTTGCTGTGCTCATCAAACAGGAAATTTTGCTTCTGTTTATCGGTGGCGTGTACGTGCTCGAAGCCGTATCCGTCATCCTCCAGGTCGGCAGCTTCAAGCTCCGCGGCAAGCGCATTTTCAAGATGGCGCCCCTTCACCATCACTTCGAAGCGCTCGGCTGGCAGGAGTCCAAAGTCATCACGCGTTTCTGGATCGCCGGACTCATTCTCGCGTTATTCGCCCTGACCACACTCAAGCTGCGATGAAGTACGAAGTATCAGGCAAGATCGTCCTCGTCGCCGGCCTTGGCAAATCTGGTCAGGGTGCTGCTGATTTGCTGCGTGCGCACGGAGCGACCGTTCGGCTCAGCGATACAAAACCAGCCGAAGGAGTTCTGCCCCAGAGCGTGGAAACGTTCACTGCCGTCGACCTCATTGTTCTTAGCCCGGGCGTTCCCACCGATATTCCGGAGGTCATCGCGGCGAAGCAGCGCGGCATACCTGTAATCGGTGAGGTGGAACTCGCCGGCTACTGGCTGCGCGGACCGGTGGTTGGCATCACGGGATCGAACGGCAAGACGACAACCACGGCAATGACCGGGCACATTCTCCGCAAGGCCGGGGTTCCCTGTCAGGTGGGCGGCAACATCGGAACCGCACCCACCTCGATGGTCGCTGACTCCCGGGATGACCAGTGGAATGTTCTCGAACTCTCCAGCTTCCAGCTCGAAACCATCGACGAGTTTCGCGCGAATATCGCTGTCGGCCTGAATGTCACGCCTGATCATCTCGATCGCCACGGCACCTTCGAGGCCTACGCTGATGCCAAAGCGCGCCTGTTTGAACACCAGGACGAAGGCTCGTATGCGGTACTCAACGCCGATGACGCGGTAACCGCAAGCTGGTCATCACGCACGCGGGCTGAAATCCATTGGTTCAGCCGCCGGCGCCGGAAAGAGCCCGGCATCTGGATTGAGCAGAACGCGATCGTCATCGACGGCGACCATGCTCGTCGCAGTCAGCGAAATTCCGCTGATGGGTACGCACAACGTCGAGAACACCATGGCCGCAGCGGCCGCGGCCCGGCTTGCAGGAGCGGGCCTCGACGGTATCGCCGAAGGAATTCGCACATTTCCCGGCGTAGAGCATCGACTCGAATTCGTTCGCGAACGCAACGGCGTTCGTTATTACAACGATTCAAAGGCAACCAACGTCGACGCCACCGAAAAAGCAGTGGATGCCTTCGGGGGAAACCTCTGGATCATTCTCGGTGGCAAGGACAAGGGCAGTGATTACACCGTCCTTAAAGATAAGCTCAGGGCCAGGGCGAAGGGCGTCCTCCTGATCGGAGCAGCGGCACCCAAAATTGCCGACCAGCTTGCCGGCCTCCCGCTGATTCAGACAACGACAATCGACCGCGCCGTGGAAAAAGCGGCAACCGAGGCCGTGCCAGGCGACATCGTCCTGCTCGCACCGGCCTGCGCCAGCTTCGATCAGTTCCAAAGCTACGAACACCGCGGACGCATATTCAAAGAACTTGTAAGGAACCTGTAGCATGGCCCAGCGACTAAAGACGGACTGGATTCTTCTCTTCACAATCGCGGCACTGGTAGTCTTCGGACTGGCTGTCGTCACCAGCGCCTCTGCCGTCATGGCGGAGATCAAGTTCAAATCGCAGTACTACTTTGTCATTCGCCAGGCTCTCTGGGCAGTCGCCTCGTTCATCGTTCTGATGAGGTTCAAGAACATGGACTACCGAAGGCTGTTCCAGCCCGTCTACGCCTTCGCTCCGCTTGGCATTGTCACGGCAATGCTCGTGGTCGTCTATTTCGCCGACCCGCGCCGTCACCGATGGCTCAATATCTCTGCCGTCGGAAGCATTCAGCCCTCGGAGTTCGCCAAGCCTGCGCTCATTATCTTTCTTGCGTGGTTCATCACCGTCCGGCTCCGGGCCATCAACCACGTCAAGACACTCGGCCCCGCACTGCTTGCTTCCGGAGCGCTCGGTCTGACGGTCATCATCGCTGACCTCGGCACCGCCCTCGTCCTCATCACGACCGTATTCGTCCTCTTCTTCATCGCCGGCCTCGAAAAACGTCTGTTGTTCGGAGCCGCAACCATCGGGGTCCTGGTGTTGTTCGCTGCCGTAGCCGCAAAACCGTATCGTCTCGCCAGACTCGTAGGCAAGTTCGATCCCGAATACAAACTGATCGACAAAATCAACCCGAGTGGCAGGTTCAGACACTACATCCAAAGCTCGCTGACCACCCGCGACCCTGCCTATCAGGCCCGGCAATCCCGAATTGCAGTGGGCGCCGGCGGAGTTCTTGGAGTCGGGCTCGCGCAGGGTAAACAGAAACTCCTTTATCTGCCGGAAGCCCATACTGACTTCATCTACGCCGTTGTTGGCGAAGAACTCGGACTGTGGGGAGCAACGGGAGTTCTCGTAGGGTTCTTCATCATTCTCTGGCGCGGATCTGCGACTCTTCTTCGTGGCCCCCGATGATTTCGGCCGTTACCTCGCTCTCGGAGTCACTGTGTGCATCGTGATCCAGGCGCTGATGAACATGAGTGTCGTCCTCGATATCGGGCCGACAAAAGGTATCCCGCTGCCGATGATTTCCTATGGCGGCAGTTCACTCCTCAGCACTCTGACGTCCCTCGGCCTTCTGCTCTCGGTCAGTGAGCACAGCGGATGAGGTTCATCATGGCCGGAGGCGGCACAGGAGGACATGTCATACCTGCACTCGCAGTAGCGCACGCACTGAAAGCCCGGGGACACGAGCCCGTATTTTTCGGAACACGCACGGGCTACGAAGCGCGACTCGTACCGCCGGCCGGTTTCTCGATGCAGTACATCGAAGTCGGCGGACTCAACCGCGTCGGGCTGAAGCAGATAATCCGGACGCTCTGGCAGTTGCCGGTTAGCACGGTCCGCTCCTGGCAGTGGATGCGAACCAACGATCCATCCGCTGTCTTCAGCATGGGTGGATATGTCGCAGGCCCGGTCGTTCTCGCGGCAATCGTTCGGGGCCTTCCTCTCGTAGCGATGGAACCAAACGCCCTTCCTGGCCTCACCAACCGCAAGGCGGCGCGCTGGACAACCAAAGCGCTTCTCAACTTCGAAGAAAGCGCAAAGTACTTCCCGCCGGGTACGTCCGAAGTCACAGGAGTACCTGTAAGAGATGACTTCTTCCGCATACCTCGGCTGACACCGCCATCAGCGGACCGCCCGCTGAACATCCTGATCACAGGCGGCTCACAAGGCTCCCGAACTCTCAACCATGCAGGCCGGGACAGCTGGCCCCTCTTCGCGAAATCAGACCGGCAGGTTCGAATCGTTCACCAGGCCGGACGCGGCAATGTCGCCGCTCTGGGTGATCCCCCGCCCTTCGTGACTGTCGTTGAGTTCATTCAGGACATGCCGGCAGCGTTCGCGCAGGCGGACATTGTGATCGCGCGGTCAGGCGCATCAACCGTATCCGAACTCGCTGCAGCCGGCCGTCCCTCGATTCTTGTACCGTTCCCGTACGCGGCCGACGACCATCAGCGGCAGAACGCCAGAGCGATGGCACGCCTCGGGGCTGCAAAAGTTGTCGAAGACAGCGAATGGAACGGGGAACGCCTGTTCTCGGAGGTCGCCGGCCTTCTGGAACATCCCGAACAGATAACGCGAATGGCGGAAGCAGCCACGGCCGCCGCAAAGCCGGGAGCCGCGGAGAGAGCCGCAAAGATTCTTGAGAAATTAGGCGCGGAACGTCGTTGACAGCAGCCTGGAAAGCCGAAACAATACCAGAAGTAAATGTTTTTTAAGCAGCAACAGCTTCATTTCACCGGGATCGGTGGCATCGGGATGAGCGGCATCGCCGAAATCCTGCTGACCCTCGGGTACCAGATCTCCGGCTCGGACGTGAAGCTGACGCCAATTACCGAGCGTCTTGCTGCTCGCGGCGCCCGCATCGTCGAAGGCCACGCCGCGGAGAACATCGAAGGAGCCAAAGCGCTCGTCGTCAGCTCCGCCATTGATGAGACCAACCCCGAAGTTCAGGAAGCCAGACGGATCGGCATCCCCGTAATTCCCCGAGGCGAACTTCTCGCCGAACTCATGCGGCTGAAGTTCGGCATCGCTATCGCCGGCAGCCACGGCAAGACCACCACGACGTCAATGGTCGCGACCATCCTGTCGCACGCCGGACTTGATCCCACAGTCGTTGTCGGCGGACGCGTCAGCACCATGGGCGGCAGCAACGCCCGTCTCGGGTCCAGTCAGTTCCTCGTGGTCGAGTCCGACGAGAGCGATGGCTCATTCCTGAAGCTCTCGCCCATCCTGGCCGTCGTCACCAACATCGACCGCGAGCATCTCGACCACTACACCGGCGGGATCGATGAAATCGAGTCCGCCTTCGTCGAGTTCGTCAATAAGGTTCCGTTCTACGGCGCAGCCATTCTCTGCCTCGACGACGAACACATCCAGCGGGTCCTTCCCCGCATCCGTCGGCGCGTGATCACGTACGGCACCGGCGCGCAGACGATGCTGACAATTACGAACGAGAGCTGTGGCCATCTCGCCAGCAACTTTCGCCTGCGGTTTCAGGGCGAAGATCTCGGCGAGTTCCGAGTCAACGTCCCGGGCGCACATAATGTCCTGAATGCATCTGCGGCCGTCGCCATTGCGATGGAGCTTCATGTTGACGTCGAGAAGATCCGCGCAGGCCTCGCCGAATTCCAGGGCGTGGATCGTCGTTTCCAGCAGCGCGGAGCCGAGCAGGGCATCACGGTCATTGACGACTACGGTCACCACCCCACCGAAATTCGGGCAACCCTCGCAGCCGCACGTGAGTGCAAGTTCGGACGCATCCTCGCCGTTTTCCAGCCGCATCGATATACCCGAACGCTCCACCTTATGGACGACTTCGCGCGCGCCTTTCACACCGCCGACGCCGTTTTCGTCCTCGACATCTACGCTGCATCCGAGAAGCCCATCGCCGGAGTCACAGCGGAAGCGCTCGTCGATCGGATGAAAGCCTTCGGCCACCGTGGGGCGGAATACGCCGGCACTATCGAGAACGCGGTAGCTCGCATTGTCGAAAACGCGCAATCCGGCGATGTCGTCATGACTCTCGGTGCCGGGAACGTGTGGCAGGCAGGCGACCAGGTTCTGCAGCGACTTCGCGATAAGGACAGGTCCGCCTGATGCCGCGCAAATCATCGGCCTCCGCGAACAACACCACTACCTCAGCAGCCCGTCCTCGCATCGGAGTCGGAAACAGCATCGTCTCCGCGTTGACCACCATCACGGTATGGAGTCTTTGGATCATACTGCTTATTAGCGCAGTCTGGGGAGCTGTCACCCTCGAACAGTTCGTCATCAACGACAAACGATTTGCACTCGTCGGCCCGCCCGAACCCGGCATAGAGAGCGAGTACTTCCAGATCATCGGAGCAACCCATGCCTCCGAACAGCAAATCACAAACGTTTTTCAGCGGGACTTCGGCCGCAGTGTCTACCTGTGCCCCATTGCCGAACGCCGCAGGCGCCTGCTTGCCATCGACTGGGTACAGGACGCGACCGTTAGCCGAGTCTGGCCCAATCGAATCATTGTTCGGATTAAAGAGCGAGTTCCTGTAGCCTTCGTGCAGCTTCCTGGTGCAAGACAACACCATGGTCTACGGACTCATCGACAACGAAGGTGTGATGCTCGATCCGCGCCGCGCGACGAAGCTGGCGCTTCCGGTATCACAGGAATCCGGACAAAGGAAACCGAAACGGCGCGACGGGACAAAGTCCACCGCTTCCTTCGGCTGCAAAAAGAACTCGGACCCGAGATGGAGAAGATCTCCGAAATCGACGTCTCCGAGCCGGACAACATCAGAGTCGTGCAGGTCGTCGAAGGACGCGCCGTAACCCTGCTTCTTGGTAACAAAGAGTTCCTGCCCCGATTCCAGAGCTTTCAGGAGAATTACGCCGAAATCCAGCGAAGACTGGGTAAGGCAACCGTCATCGATCTTCGGTTGAAAGACCGCTTCACTGCTGTGGTGACAGAGGAGTCAGAATGAACAACGCCCGTTTGGCCGTAGGCCTCGACGCTGGAAGCTCGCGCACCCGGGTTGTCGTGTGCACGCTCGATGATGATCAGGTCCGGTTCCTCAGCCATGCAGATTCTCCTTCAGCAGGTTGGAACAGAGGGCGAATTTCGGACGCCTCCGCAGTTACCGAAGTCATCCGCAGAACGGTCGCAGAAGCGGAGCGAAAAGCGGGCGTGTCCATCGAATCCGTTACTGTCGGCGTAGGCGGCGGGACGATCGAAGGCGCCAACACCCGAGGCCTTTATGAATTTGGGCGCCGTCGCGATATTGAACCCGGCGACCTCACCTATGCCGTCGAACTCGCATCCAAAATTCGCCTTCAGGACGATCGCGAAGTTCTTCAGGTAGCACCACAGGATTTCACTGTCGATGGCCGCGCCGGCTTTCGCAATCCGCGAGGCGTCCCCTGTGCCCGTCTCGAAGCGAACGTTCATGTGATCACCGTCGCGCGCGGCGAGCATCAGGCTCTCATCAATGCGGTTCATCAGGCGTGGCTGGCGGTCGAAGACACAGTATTTGAGCCCGCGGCTGCAGCGTACGCCGCGGTGCTCCCCGAAGACCGGGCCCGAGGCGTAACGCTCGTAGACATCGGCGCACACTCGACCGAAATCGTCGTCTATGACGGCGATGCCATGCTCCGGGCCAGCAGCATCCCCGTTTCCGGTGATTTCTTCACATCGGATGTCGCT
Source organism: Bryobacteraceae bacterium (assembly GCA_963794765.1). Classification (GTDB taxonomy): domain Bacteria; phylum Acidobacteriota; class Terriglobia; order Bryobacterales; family Bryobacteraceae; genus JAWXCM01. Next base: position 83,339 of record CAWCGC010000044.1, read on the forward strand.
TTCGGCATGACCGTATCGTTTGAGGATGCCGAGGCACTCAAGCGGGAGTACGGCTGTGCCATCCTTGGCCTCACCTCCGATAACAGCCTGATCGAGGTCCCGTCGCCCGAAGGCCGTGCCCCGCGCGAGGCACCTCGGCGGCTTCTCAACGACATTCTCGAAGCCAGAGCCGAAGAGCTGTTCCTCTACGTACGAAACGAACTCGCACGTGTGGGCATGGACCAGCAGCTTCTCGAAGGAATCATCCTCACTGGAGCCGGTGCAATGCTCAACGGCATGTGCGACATGGCCGAACGAGTCGTCAACTGCCCCGCGCGCAATGGACTGCCGCAGGGCATCGCCGGCTGGCCCGACGAGATCAACGACGCCGGATGGTGCGTGGCCGCCGGGCTCGCCATGTACTCAGCAAAGCTGAAAACCCGGCGCGAGTGGAAGAAATCTGTCCCGGGACTTATGGGACTGGTGTTGCGATAACAGAGCAGGGAGGTTAATCATCATGTCGGACGCGAACAGCAACAAAGAGTCGCTGCGTTTCGAGATTCAGGAAGAAGAGGTTCTCCTGGGGACAAGAATCAAGGTCATCGGCGTCGGGGGTGGCGGCGGAAACGCGGTCGCTCGCATGATGAAAGAGGGCCTGAGCGGCGTGGAATTCCACGTCCTGAATACGGACATGCAGGCACTCCAGGCCTCGCCTGTCCCCAACAAACTGGCAATCGGCCGCAAGGTGACCAATGGACTCGGCGCGGGAGCCGATCCTTCCATCGGCCGCCTCGCCGCGCTCGAAGACACCGAACGCATCATCGAACTCCTCGAAGGTTCGGACATGGTCTTCGTCACAACGGGCCTCGGCGGCGGTACCGGCACCGGAGCCGCGCCCGTCATAGCGTCACTCGCAAAAGAACTCAACGCGCTGACGGTCGCTGTCGTCACCAAGCCCTTCAGGTTCGAAGGACCGCGTCGTACCAAAGCCGCCGACAAAGGTCTTGCCGATCTCACCGCCAGCGCCGACATCGTCATCACCATCCCTAATGACAAACTCCTGGCACTCGTGCCGAAAGGCACCAGCTTCGTCCAGGCTTTCGGCACAGCCGACGATGTCCTCCGGCAGGCCGTTCAGGGCATCGCCGACATCATCACCACGCCCGGCCTCATCAATCGAGACTTCTCCGATATCAAGTCGATCATGCTCGGGATGGGCTTCGCCATGATGGGCTCGGCCTCCGCCAAAGGCGAAGGTGCTCTCGTCAGCGCGGCCAAAGGCGCGATCTCCAGCCCTCTGCTCGACGAAGGTGGCGTGAAGGGTGCCCGGGCCATCCTCATCAACATCAAGGGCTCCAGCCAGATGAGCCTGCACGACGTAAATGAAGCCTGCGAGCTTATCCGCGCAGCAGCCGAGTACGACGAAGTGCAAGTGAACTTTGGAATGGCAATGGACGAATCTCTCGGCGACGAAGTCCGGTTGACGGTCATCGCCACTGGCTTCCCCCGCATGGGCGGCGTCAACTCGGCGGGCAACGATCGTCGCATCTTCGAGGACGAGATGCCGTCGATTCCATCAGCGGAATCCGAACCGTTTGTGTCCAGTGCTGCTGCATCGGCATCTGCTCCGGCATCTGAAAATGAGCCCGAGCCGGTTCCCGTGAGTAACGCGAATCCGAGCGAAACTCGCGACGACTTATCGCTTCCTGCATACCTCCGACGGGAACGCCGCCTGTTCTGATTGCGGCACGAGGGAGAGCAGGCCATTACTCTCCCTCGTCCCGGTTGGCGACAGGATAAGATAGTAGCCGTCTTCAAACACTCACAGCTCAGCTTGTTGCAGCACCTCCTGTGAGCGTTCGAAGTGCGGCTTGCATGCTTCTCGAACTCAAGGACATTCAAAAACGATTCGGCGGTGTCACCGCACTCCGGAACGGCAATCTCTCGGTTGAGGCCGGAGAGGTTCACTTGCTCATGGGCGAGAACGGTGCCGGCAAGTCGACGCTGATGAAGATAGTCGCCGGTCTGCACACGGCCGATGCCGGCGAGATGCTCTGGCGTGGGCAGCCCATGAGCTTTCGAAGCCCCTCGGAAGCTTCGCGCCACGGTGTCGCGATGGTCCATCAGGAGTGCCTGCTCGCGCAGCACCTCTCCGTCGCGGAGAATATTTTCCTCGGAAACGAACCGCACGGCCCGCTTGGATTCGTCGATCGCGGCAAGCTCGTGAAACGCGCAGGCGAGATCATTCGGGAAAACAACTTCCCCCTCCAGCCCGGCTGGATCGTTCGAAATCTCAGCCCTGCACAAAAACAACTTGTCGAAATCTGTCGAGCCGTAGTCCAGGGCTCGAGCCTCCTTATCTTCGACGAACCAACATCATCACTGTCCGAGAGCGAAACGAAGGAAGTATTCCGGATCGTTAACGAGCTCAAGCAGAAAGGCATGGGCGTAATCTACATCACCCATCGCCTCGACGAGCTCCGGTCCGTCGGCGACCGTGTCACCGTCCTTCGTGACGGCGAGACCGTTCACACCGGACCCCTTGCGGAACTCAACCGCGAAGCTCTCATCCGGCACATGGTCGGACGCGAAGTCGCTGCGCTCTATCAGCGTGATCCTGTCCCACCCGGTCCCGAACTCCTGCGGGTGCATAACGTGACTCGCAAAGGTGTTCTCGACGACATCTCGTTCTCGATTCGCTCCGGAGAAATCGTCGGAATGGCGGGTTTGATCGGCGCCGGCCGCACCGAATTGTGCCGGGCTATTTTTGGCCTTGACCCCATCGACTCAGGACAGATCTGGGTCGGCGACCAAACGGTACGTGTCAGCAGCCCCCGCGATGCAGTCCGCGCCGGCATCGCCCTGATACCCGAAGACCGGGGGCGCGACGGGCTCGCCCGCGAACTGCCCATTGAATCGAACGTAACGATGGCAAGCCTCTCTCGCGTGTCCAGCTACGGCTTCATCCGCCAGTCATCTGCTAACTCAGTAACGCAGGACTACATCGGTCGCCTCCGAATCAAGTGTGCAGGCCCGCAGCAGAGAGCCGGACGTCTCAGCGGCGGCAATCAGCAAAAAGTCGTTATCGCGAAATGGCTTGCGCGCGGAGCTCGGGTCTTTCTCTTCGACGAACCCACCCGAGGCATTGACATCGGAGCCAAGAAAGAAGTCTTCGAAGTCATGGACTCGCTCGCGCGCTCCGGAGCCGCCATTCTGATGGTCAGCTCCGAGCTTCCCGAACTGCTTCAGGTGCCGGACCGCGTCCTTGTGATGCGTGCGGGCAAACTAGTCGGCGAATTGCCCCGAAATACAACACAGGAACAAATCATGCAACTCGCGGCTCACGAGGAGACGGCGAAATGATTCAGCAGCGCCTCCAGAAGCTGCTTCCGTTTGTAACTCTTATCGTTCTCTTCGTAGCACTCTCCATCGCCTCGCCGCACTTCCTGACGAATACCAACTTGTCGAGTGTTGTCCGGCAAACAGCGGTCATCAACATCATGGCTCTCGGCATGACCCTGATCATCGTCGCCGGAGGCATCGACCTTTCCGTAGGCGCCATTCTCGCAATGGCCGGACTGCTGGGCACCATGGTGATGGAAGCCGGGCAGCCGATCATGCTCGGCATCGTCATCGGGCTGCTTACGGGAGCGTTCTGGGGCTTTGTCAACGGTGCCCTCACCACACGACTGAAGATCAACCCCTTCATCGTCACGCTCGGTACGCTCGGCATCGTACGAGGCCTGACCCTGATCATCTCCAACGGTCTCCCCGTTCACAACATCCCGAAAGCCTATTCGTATCTGGGCGAAGGCAACTTGTTGGGCGTCCCCTTCGTACTTTGGCTGTTGCTGTTCTGTGCCGTAGCGATGCACATCCTCATGGAGCATACTCAGCTTGGACGCTACGCATTCGCCATCGGCAGCAACCCTGACGCTGCATGGTATGCCGGGATTGCCGTCGGTTTTTATACGACTGCCGTTTATGCCATCGGCGGTCTTCTTACCGGACTCGCAGGCATGATCGAAGCCTCACGCCTCATGACCGGACAGCCAACTGCCGGTAATGGTTACGAGTTGCAGGCCATCGCCGCCGTAGTCATCGGAGGAGGCAGCCTGCGGGGAGGCGAAGGCAGCGTAGTCGGCACACTTGTAGGAGCCTTCATCATGGGCCTTCTCTCAAATGGCAGCGACCTGCTCGGCATCAGCCCATATCTGCAGCAGGCGATCATCGGAGCCGTCATCATCCTCGCCGTCAGCTTCGACGAACTGCGCAAGCGCAAAGTGGCAACGTAATCTGAGCGCCCGAGACGGCGCTATTAGGATTGCGTGCGCGACTGGAAGTGTTTGGTTCGGATGGTACCGGGTGCCGCAAAACGCACGAGCATTGGAGGCTGGACGTCTTAGACGTCTGGGTAGCTCTCCAGTTCGCAGCGCTTCAATATCTCCTTCGGTTTGCCCTCCGCGCAGCATTCAATTTCGGAAACGTCGGCCTCCTTCATGTACCGGAGAAGATCACGAAGCTTCGCGCAGGCTGCGTCAGCGCGTAGCCGTTCGGCAAACACATCCTCGTCGAGGGTACCGAGCCAGAATAGGTGGGAGGACACGACTGCATTGAGGTACGAGATTTCTTCAGCCGTGAACTGGGGTGCCCGATAAACGATGTGGCAGCTTTCGAACCGAAGGCCGAGGGACCGTTCATTCTCCATAGGTATATATAAAGCACGTTGTGCTGCTTGACGGTCAATGCTGTTACGGTGTCGAACTTGCAGTACCTTAAACGGGAAACCTCAATGCCACGCGTGTCGGTGCTCAGACCGGAGTGAACTCCGCATCTCGATTCCGCATCACGATTCCAGTGCGGGACGGGCATTCGCTCATGTATACTAACCCGACGGAACCAGACGCAGGCGCACGGAGCACCGCGTCCCGAAACGGACCGCATGTTCGCTGTTTGCAATAGATTGATTCGCATCTCGACACCTGCTTGCGAACAGGAGGACCTATGCCGCAGAATTTCATTTTCTCGCTCGACCCCGACTTGGCCACCGGCGCAGTCCAACTCGACCCTTCGGCGCATCCTGAACTGCTGCAGTCTCTTCTGGACAATGCCAGGTTGCCGGACGGAGACAATGTCATCGAAGGTGCGAACCTGCAGGTCGCGCCAGGCCGACCCATTACCCTCGGACCGGCAAACGTAGGATTCAGGGCCGAGGCGAACGCCCTCGTGGGCATCTACTCCACGCCAGGAAATTTGCGCACCGCTCTCCTCAGGAACGCGGATCTTGTAGAGCAAATCGCGGACGCTATCACTCTGCCAAAGGCTGAGAAGTTGCTGCTCCTCCGATGGGGTTACGACATCTCGGGCCAGGCTTCCGGAGCCCTCGCACTTGGCCCCGCAGCGAACGTCACCTTCACGGCATCCGGAGACACTTCCGGCTACTTCGCAATCGTTCAGGGCGCCAGCGCCACGGCCGGAACCCGCGACAGCCTCACCAGCCTCATCACGTGCTGGAAGCTCCCGTCGCAGGTGGACGACATCAGCAAACTGCCCGAATCCACCATGCTCTTGTCTGAAGTAGACGGGTCATTCTCAATCGGAGCAGAGGCCACCTTTGGCTATGACTTCAACTGGGTGAGGGCGGTCGACAACCTTGGCCTCAAAGGCGACATCGGTCTCAGACTAACGGCCGGACTCACCGCTTCTCTCAGGTTCGGAATGAGCGGCAAGTACGCACTCCTCATGACGCGTGAGAATGCCGACCCAACGATCCGAATGCGCCTTTACAAGCTGCGGACAAAAAATCTGAACCTTGCGCTCGACGCGTCCCTCTTCGTTACTCCGCAATCCCCCGCTCCGGACAGCCTCCGCGACCTTCTGAAAGCCATCACTGGTATTCACGAACGGCAGATCATCAGACTCCTCGGAGATGTCAGGGACTGGGCCGACCCGAGTAAGCCCATCTTCGGTCCCTTCATCAACCTCGCCGAGAGCGAAGCTCGCAAACTCGTACAGTCCATCACCGGTATTGCGGATCTCGCTACAGCATTCGACACAGCCAAAGCAAGAATACAAAATCTCTTCAACATCTGGAGTTCGTTGCCACAGGCAGCCGCGCAGTTCCTCTGGGCGAAATTGCCGGACCCCGCTGCAATCGCTGACGCGGTAGCGATCGCTCAAAAAGTCAGTACCTTCTCTGCGGATGAACTCACAGCCTTCATAGAATCCAGGCTGGGAGATAGCGAGTTCCTCGATAGCAACAGCGGCGAAATGCTGGAGTCTCTGGCCGTAAAGGGACTCTTCGCAGCCTTGCAGGACAAGACCGAGATCAGAGCAATCCGCAGCGCAGCGGCCGCCGTAACCGAACTCCTCGACGGGTCTGACCTGCAGAAGCTCCTGACCAGCCTGCAGAAGGAGATCAACGCCCGGCTCGATTTGAACCACCTGGAGAACGTTGTTGACCAGGCCTCGTTCGATTCGCTCGATAGTTGGCTCAGGGCGCGTCTCGAAGACTTCCTCGAACAACGGCTTGTTGGTGCACAGGGCCTGGCGCAACTCCAGCAGCTTCGAACCAGTCTCCAAACGATCTTCGGCAAATCCGAGGAGCTGTACAACAAGGCGCTCGCGGCAGTCCAAAGCAACTACACCTTCGCTCTTCATTCCAGCTTCCAGAGCACAGCCGCCAGTTCCGCTCTTCTCGACGTACGTTTCGATTTCGGTGCCGCAAACTCCCAGGCATCCCAGGGTATCCGGCTCGCACTCGCCGGCAAGTTCGATGAGTTGTTGCAGGCTTCGCTCAGCGGCGTCACAATTACGGAGGGCGTGCTTGCATACGCATTGCGTCGTGAAACCCACGTCACGCTCTCTCTGCCGTACTTCTCCACTAACTCCGTTCACGTGAATGACTCGGTGGCGCAGCTTCAGGTCATAAACGCTGACGAAGGAGGGCTTCTGTTCGGGCTGCAGTCGACCGACACCTACACAGTAAGGAACGACTACTCCAGTGCACTCGCAATCGGACTGTCGGTTCCGGGCCGGCAGAACAAGGTCCGGGTTCACGGTCCCACAGGGTCATGGCGCTATTGCTTGAAGATTGGGATGCGCAGCCTCACTACGAGTAATCTCGCAGCCCAGTTCACGCCATATGCAGAGGCGTATTTTGCGAATACCTTCTCGCAGCAGTCACCTGGCAGTTTCTCAGATTGGGCGGAGATGATTGCTCCGTCCCCCGGTCAGTTCGGGAACGCGCTCGTGTCTCTCGATGTCTCACTTGCTTCCTCCGCGGCGAGTGCATGGATTTCGGCGCCGGGGAGCGAGTCGGATCCCGCATACAAGAAGATGTCCATCGCCCTGCAGCGGCAGTTCAGGCAGATGTTACACGATGCCTTCTTCAGCGACATCAACAGCTACAACAATGTGAGTGGAGACACAGCCGCTCGCGCCATACTCGCGTTCTGTTCGATCCCGCCCTGCTCGGATGTGAAGCTGATCAACGACGGAAGCGATATCGAATTTCTCGATGAGAAACCGGGAGGCAAAAACGTTTACTGGAATTATCGGGACCGGGGCGTAAACTCTTTCTCCGTTGATCTTCGCCAACGCGTCCTGTTCCATCCACGGACGCAGGAGAATCTCGCCCGCCTTCTGCGAATCGCACAACAGCGTTTGACCGAGGCCGGCGATCCGAATCACAAGCTTGGTTTTTACTCCAGGGATCAGATCGGTGCAATTCTCGGGGCAGCACTGCATGGCAGATTGCTCGACTTCCTCTTCCCGGTCGAAGCGCATATGGTAAGTGAGGCTGTCAATGCTGGAACCAGGATGGCCGCATTTCGTCAGTCCCAGTTCACCAACCCCGATGCAGCCAGAAAGAATCTGGCGAGCTTCGGAAGCAAGCTGGCCGCGGATTTCAACAAGAACCTCTCCAATTTCGCGGTCGGCGACGCACTGCTGCCGCTCGGAACAGCCATCTACCTCGCTGGGGCTCTGGCGCTCGATCCCGGAATCGACTCCACGGTAGCAGCTATGCTTACCGTCCAGACGCTCCGCACAGGGGTAACCCGCCTGAGCCCGGAGGACACAGACGTGCTGCACACCGCTCGCGTTGTGAACGGTATTCTCCCGACCGAACAGGCAGCGTTGGTCGGGACCGCCGGAGCAGTCTGATCCTGGCTTCAGATACAATCAACAACCGGGCGATGCATTAGTAAGCGCCCCCATAAGCTTATGGAGACACCGATGAAACTCGCCTTATTCTTCGCTCTGACAATCAGTGCCTTTGCTCAGGCCCCGTCGCAGCAGCCGGGTAGCCAGCAGCGCCCGCCCATGACATTTTTCATAACCAGCGTGGGCCTGGGAAACGGCGCAAACCTTGGAGGATTAGCCGGCGCCGACGCCCATTGCCAGAAGCTTGCGGCGGCCGCCGGAGCAGGCGATCGAACATGGCGAGCATACCTGAGCACCTCAGCAGCGGATAACAAGCCCGGAGTAAACGCCCGGGATCGAATCGGAAGTGGACCCTGGCACAACGCGAAAGGAACGATGGTTGCCCGGGATCTCGCTCAGCTGCACGGCGATACTTTGGACCTCGCGCGTACAGGAAACCTCATCACCAAAGCGAATGCTGTGACTGAGAAAGGAGACATGGTAAACGGGGTTGGTGACAAACCCAATACACACGACATTCTGACTGGATCACAGCCGGACGGTCGCGCATACACTGACGCCGCCGACCATACATGCAAAAACTGGACCAGCAACGGAGAAGGAACCGCACAGCTTGGTCATTTCGATCGAAACGGCGGTGGAGTCTCCTGGAATTCAGCTCATCCGTCTCGCGGGTGCAGTCAGGAGAATCTCGTGGCGACCGGGGGCAACGGTCTGTTTTACTGCTTCGCCGTTCCCAGGCAGTGATCGCGAACAGCTTGTAGGGAAGCTCCTTAGCGTCGTGCGCTGGAGCTGTTGGAATCCGGCGTGGCAGCTGATGCGCGGGCTGCCATGCTGGAGTGCTCTCTTCCCACTGACTGTCGGTCAGTTATTAGATACTCGCCCCGTCATAACGCATCACAAACAATTTTCCGTATGGCTGGGGCGCATGCGTGTAGATGACTTCATTCTCGGTTTGGCGAATGCGATGTACTCGCCAGCGACGTGAGCAGCCGTGGGGGTGCAATCTTCCCCCGCCGGTGGAGTTCGTGCGGCAACTCGCGATCTCACAACCGCGGGTGCTGGCAGGTGGCTTACGAACGTGAGCCTGCTGAAACGCTCGCAGCGCCCTTCTCAATTCTGGTCGCCAGTTCCCGGATCAGCGTCGCGCACTCGCCCCGATACGCACTCCCGTGCTGGCACGCAAGCATCGATGGACGAAGCGAAGCCAGGCGTTCCAAAATGACGGACGTACCTGTCGAATGCGCATAATAGTCCATCATTCCCCGCATACCTTCGCTCGCGCTTAGAATCTCCGATTCAGTTATCGGAGGCGGATTTCCGCCCGGTTGTGTGAATAGATCGCCGCACAACAGCGTCGTCGTGGTGTCGTCAAAAAGGATTCCGCAGTCCCATCCGTGTGGAACGTGTGGTGTGTAGAGCCAGCGCAATCGATGCTTGCCGACCTGTAACTCTTGTCCATCCCGCAGCGCGTGAGCAGGTCTGGAGGCAAAGTCGTTCAATGAGGTCAGAACGCCGATCTCGGCACCAAATGGTGTCGCACCCGGCGCCGCGGCAAGGAAGTCGTTAAGCGCACCGAACTCGTCGCCTTCAAAGTGCGATCCGCCTATCCACCGAAGTTTCTCTACGGGCATCAGTTTCGAAACAGCTTCCACCGTCGTTGGAAACAGCTTCTTAAGTCCTGTGTGGAACAGCAGTGGTTCGTCATCCGCGATCAGGTACGAATTGAACGTAAAGCCGCCCGGTATGACATCCAGCGGCGTACAAATGCGATAAATGCCGTCCGCAACTTCGTCCACTCGTGTTCCCGTTTGATGATTGGTGATCATATCGTCGGCTTAATAGCAGCCATAATCATAACGCGTAAATTCCAGTTGGGACGGATCGCCTGCAGCTATTGCTCGAATCCATCGGGTGCGTCGCCGAAGCGCGCCTATTGGATGTTGATAAACACCCCAGTCTGGCTGAGCATCGTGGAGTCCGTTGGGCCCATTCTTACCTGGATCGACGACTCCGCTGGAAATCGAAAGTTCTTTAGGTCGGGATTATTTTGCACCAGAACCGCAGGATCGGGAACCAACACACTGAGTTGATAGACATTCCCGGGTAACCCTTCGACTCGTCCAGCTTTGGCGGCAATTCCATCGCAATAAAATCCATCGATGAAAACGGCCGGCGCTTGCTGCGCGACCGCGTACCCGTCTGTCAACGTGTACTGTCCTTCGCCTGCCATGAATATGGTGATGGCGGACCCGGTCGCAGCCGGATTGGAAGGCGAGTTGAGACTACCGTCGGTGTTGAGAACATATCCCTGGCCTGCGCCGCTCCCATCCCGTGTGTAAATCCCAGGCGACGCAGGCGCGGCCGGAACATCGATCGAATTCGAGACCGTCCCGTTGTTCGAAACCTGGACGCTGTGAACGCCCGACGTGGCAGCCGTATTGGGCAGGACAGCCACGATCGACGTATCGGTTCCGGAAACGGTCGCAAGCGGTGATCCGTCAACCACGATCTGACTGCCATTGCCGAATCTCGATCCGAGTGCTATTACCGGCTCGCCCGGAGCTAAGGCCGCGGCAATGTGGCTGGCGTAGTTCTGCACTGAATCAAGACGCACCTGAGGCGCGGGCACAAGCGCAATTCTGTTCGCGATGACATCGTTTGTTCCCGAGTTCAGCGTGGAACCGGCAACCAGAAGACCTCCGCTCCCGTCCGGGATCGCTGCATCCGCCGCAAACTGACGTGCGTCTCCCAGATAGCTGGCGAACTGAAGAGTCGAGAGACTCGTATCGAACGCAGCAATGAATCCGGATCGCGACGAGAAAGATTGCTGAAAAGGAACCCGTGTCGGCAGCGCTTTGGAATTGGTAGAGCCGCTCAGAATCACCAGACCCGAAGCATCCACCGCAATGCTTGCGGCGACATCGGGCAGTTCGCCACCCAGCAATGTCGCAGCAAGCAGATGAGTAAGGCTGCTGTCCCACTTGGCGACGAAAGCGTCCATGCCCCCGCCTGCTGGTGGCTGATAGGGCAGCATCGGAGTTGCCGGTTGCGAGGTGGTCTGGAAGGCGCCCGGAGTGGCGGGAAAGCTTGCAATCTGAGGAGCGTACGATCCTGCAATGTAGACGTTTGAATCGGCATCGAACGCCAGACTCGCCACATTGCTAAGCCCTGCCTGGACTGCCGAAGCCATTATCGCCGAGCCTGCCGCATTCAACTCGACAACGCAGGGAGATATTCCCGACGACGGCGCAATGCCAGAGTTGACGGACACGCCGATCCAGGCGTTGCCGGCCGTGTCCACGGCCAGCGCCCCTGCGGCCTGGACCGTGTTCTTTTGGTTGTCCGCAGAAACATACGTGGAATAAACAAGTCCCGTCCCCTGTGCATTAAACTTGGTTACGAATGCCGAAGTCGGACCCGGAACTCCGAAGAAGCCGTTAGACGAGATAGTCTGCTGAAAGTCAGTCCGATATGCGCCCGGTGTGGTTGGCAGACCGCCGGAGGTGCTGCCGGCGATGTATGGATTACCGATTGCATCGACGGCAATCGATGTAATACTGCTCTCGGTGAAGTAAGTCGCCCACTCGCGCTGTCCCGCCGGATTCAGTTTCAATACGAATCCGGTAGCGGGCCGCGAGCTTAAAGCGGGCTTGGATTGGTACGACCCAGGTGTGACCGGAAGGTCGGGCGAGTTTGTCGAACCAGTTACGTAAAGACTCCCATCGGATCCGACCGCAACGGCCGAACCCTGGTCACTGCCACTCCCGCCGAAATAGGTCGAATAGACAACATTGCCGTTGTTGCCGAGCTTTATGACAAGAACGTCTGTCGTGGCGTTCGAAACGGCAAAAAGATTCTGACCCGAAACAACCAGCTGAACTAACGATGGCTGACTGGGGCCGACTGGACTCACATTCGCGAACCTGTCCGTCGTTTTGAGAATCCCGGCGGCGGAGTTGGTATAAATGGCCCCACTCTTCGCATCCGCGGCCAGAACCGTGTTGACGCCGGGCACTATCAGCTTCCACGTGGCGCCTTCATCGCTGCTCTCATAAAGCCCTGCCGTTGAGCCCCCGAAGAGAACTCCGGGCTGCTGCGGATCGGCAATCAGCGCTATGAGACCAGCCTCGTTTGGCAGGGATGGAAGAGGCGCGAACGTGCTCCCGTGATCCGTGCTTTTCAGGATCTGGTTGCCGGTTCCGTAATACAGCGTTCCGGCCGCGAACGGGTCGAAGGCCAGAGGGCTGAAAGGACCTCCGGCGGCAACTGCGGCCCAACTGTCACCCCCGTTTGCACTGCGCATTAGCCCGAAGCTGTTCGACCCGAAAATCACATCCGGAGCAGCGGGATCGACCCAGACACTCTGTACACCGATGCTGCCGTTCGCCAGCTTCGGTATCCCGTTGTTCATCGCGTTCCATGTGACTCCTCCGTCGATGCTCTTTTGTACGCCGATCGCAGATGTCGCGGCATACAGAATCGTCGAACGGGTTGGATCGACGGCAAGGCCAGAAACACTGATCGATAACGGGAACTGAGAAAGCATGCTCCATGTCGAGCCCGCATCAACACTCTTCCAGACTTCATTTCGCGAAGAAGCGTACAGCGTGTCGGGAGTCGCCGGACCTGCAGCCACAGAGCTGATTGACGGAAGCCTGGCAGGAAACAGCCGGGACGAGCTGCCGGAAACGAGATTGATACGGGCCAGCGTGGAACCACCCGGTGCGGATTGAGTTGCAGCAACAGCAGGAAAATCCAGAGACGTCGTAGAGCCGACGATATACAGACTCCCGCGGCTATCAGCGGTCGCCGCAGCGACCGAACTGGCGCCGGAGCCGCCCAGAGTCTTGACCCACTCTAAAGCGGGCGCCAAATCCGCGGCAAGCATCAGCGAACACGAAGCTGCAAGCGTTGCATAAAGAAAGCAAAACTTCTTCAAAGGTCTACTCTCCCGGAGAGGCGCGCCGTTACAGCGCGAATAGCAGTCAAGTGAACCTGACTTGTAATCATTCCGTGAAACTCGATCAAATAACAAACGACATTATGCTCATCGGCGGCTTCCGGTAGCTGCCAAACAGGAGATTTTGAAGCCGTAAGCAGGGTTGTCGCCGCAGCTGGATTCCCCCACCAGAATCTCCATCCCAGCCGGTGACGCTCTACGTTCGATGCGCCGAGCGTCCGCAAGGCGTTCGCGTATACCCGCGTGGCACGAATATCTGCGATCACCATTCTGCCTCCGGGTTTAATGACTCGGAACCCTTCGGCGATCGCCCGCTTGCGATCCGCATTCGATCGAATGTTGTGTATCGCCAGGCTTGAAACCACCAAATCGAACGTCGCATCCGGAAACGGAAGCGCCCGCATGTCAGCAGTCTGGATAAGCACCCGATCACTGACGCCTTCCAGCGACGCGTTGCGAAGCGTGACGTCCTTCGCATTTCCCGATTGGTCCGTCGTACTCCATATATCCACGCCTGTCACCCGGCCTGCGGTCAGCCTGCGGGCGACGGCGATCAGCACTGCCCCTCGGCCGCAACCCATATCCAGCACCGTTTCGTCACCGCGCAGAGGGAGACGATCCAGAATGCGCTCCCATTCGAGGAATTTGCCTCGTCGAGTGGTATAGAAAAAGCTCAGCGTGTTGAGGAGGAAAAATACGAAATAAAACGTGATGCGCGCGGCTTCCCGGGTTGGCAGTTGCCCCCACGCGATCGCTGCGCCGACACCACTGACAACCGCCAGCGATCCGAAAATCACGAGTGCGTAAGGCGCATCGTAGCCATATTCGCCGCGTGGCACTGTGGTCGTTGATCGTACCACGATCGGACTCAGGTGTAACTGCTGAGTACCTCGTCCACAGCCGCGTCGCCCGTCGGAAATTTCACACCCTCACGTGAACTTCCCGCCTCGAGAAGAGCTCTTATCACTCGCGGGAACTCGCCCTCGGGATGCCGCTTCTCTACCAGACAGTCGTGCAACGCGTACCCAAGAGGCGTTGCGTTGTACGCTGGATCGCGTAGATTCACCGGATGTCCGCGTGCAATCAACAAATCCACCAGATCGCCGGAACCTGCCCACGCAGCGTTGTGAAGGGGCGTATAACCATGGCTTCGCTCCGGATGTGCGACCGGAAATCCCAGGTCGAGCATAAGCTTCACAGCTTCATAATTCGTATTCGTCTCCCAGCAATACCTCGCCACGAGCTCGCGGTCCACATCCGCTAACCCGGGCACGATCCCGGGATGCTCGTTAGCGATCGTCTCCGCCTCGGCACGTCGGGCCAGCAGACAGTTCACCAGCAATCGCGTCACTGGATCGCTTTCGCCGTACAGAAAATCGAACATCTCCTGATGACCCTTGAGCAGAGCGATTTGGTGCGGATACGAATTGAACCCAAGCGTCCACTGATAGATTGTTCCGCCTCGGCCGTGGCCAATCGGCGGAAACTCGGGCGCCTTGCCGATCCGATGCGCAAGACAACCGCGATCCTCCATAACCAGCTTCTGCGCGAGTGCCAAATCGCCCAGAGCCGCTGCCAGAAAAATATCCGGTTTGGCACCGCGCTCCACAAGGTATCGTGAAACGTCCGGCGATTCTCCGATACGCCACTGTGCCGGCGTCGAATCGTGATCAGAGTCGCGCGCATCGATCCGGGCACCGCGATCCAGCAGCAGCGCCGCCGCCTCGACTGTCCCCGCACAATGCAGCGGAGTTCGCTCATCCATCCCTTTCGCATCGATCAGCGAAGCGTTCGTTCCCAACATCTCCGCCAGCTGGTGAACGAGTCCAGCCCGGGCCGCTTCATGCACCGGCTGGTCCGAATACTGTTGCACCACACCACTGTACGGCGGCAGCACCCGACGGCAACATCGTTCATTTCAAGCACACAAGTCCCGGAGCAACATATAAGACACGGCTGGGCATATGACCCTTGCTGGATTCTCTGTCCTGTTAGTTCTTCTCGCTCCGTGGCTGGTCGTCGTAGGCACGGATTCTCGGCTGGCGTCACAGACGGGCAAAGGACCGGCTATTACCGGGTGCCGTCCTTGAAAGGCGTATGGTAATCGAGGTCCTTTCGAACAAACGGCTGTGTGGCGACTCTGGACGACTGGTTCGATCCCGCGCGCTTGCAGAGCGACTGGAAGCCGACCGGATTCAGACGCGCCCGCGATGTTACGTAAGGCTGCTGTTCCTCGGAAGCCCGTTGACGACAACTATCTTGCGATCGCCTGCACCAGCAGGACGGCGCCCACCAAAATCAGCCCGCAATGAACATAAATCAGAAAGCGATGAGCGGCAATTCGCCGATTGATTACTCGACCCAGAAATGTAGCGCACACAACAAAGGGCAGTGACAAGAGGTACAACCGGTTGACCGCAGGAGTCCACAGGCCTGCGATCTGGTAACCCCACAATCCCGCAAGACTCGCCGGCAGAAAATATCCCTGCAAAGTCGCACGAAAATGTTGCGGCGACCACCGGCGCAGCGAACCATACATCACCAGCGGAGGACCATTCATACCGTAGGCCCCACCCAGCACTCCGGCAGTAAGTCCGAAGAGCCAGGCAAACTTGTCGTCCTTCAGCTCACGTTGTCTCCCACTGAGCAGCGAATGTGCCGAGAACCCGATAATTACAAACGCGAGAACACCCTTCACGACAGGTTCAGGGACTGCGGTGAGCAGCATCAGACCAAGAGGGATCCCCGCCAGTGTCGGAAGCACGAGCAAGCCTGCACTGCGGACGTGAACCTTTCGCCAGTCCTGCACCACAACGATAAGAGCTACCGTCACCGAGACGAGAACGGCGACCGGTGCCGCCAGTCCGACCGGCATCATGAGTGCGAGGAGCGGTACCGCAATCAACGCCTCACCAAATCCGAACGCCGACCGAATCAGCGTTGCCAAAAACAGAATGCCTGCAATCAGAATCGTCGCTGGTTCAGCATGCATGCTCTCCAAGGCTATCGCGACAGGCCTTCGGCCGTTTTATGCAGGGGATATCATGTAGCGGATGCGACTCACCCGACGCGATCTTTGGCGCCTCTCAGCCGGGCTTCCGCTCGCGATCAAACAGGCACTCGGCGCAGCCGCCCGAATCGAGGAAGACAACCCGGACAATACGAAGCTGTGCCACCGTGTCGGCCACCGCATCAGTGACGACGACCTCTTCTTCCTGCAACAAATCGGTCTCAAGTGGGCCCGAGTCGAATTCGGCACCGAACCGGTCAGCCTCGACTCGCTCCGTGCCGTGCAGCAGCGCTTCGCCCGCTACGGAATGAAGATCTATTCGGGCGTTCACTACGCATATCGGGAGTTGGATGTACAGTTGGGCCGCCCAGGACGTGATCAGCATATCGATACGTACCGGCAGTTTCTGCGTGATTGCGGTAAGCTCGGCATCCCCGTAGCTTCTTACGACTTTCATCCTGCGAATACGTACACGACATCAGAAGTAACGCGCCGCGGATACAAAACGCGTGTCTTCGATGTAGACGACTTCCGGCATCGCGTGGAAAAGCGAGCCTTCGAACGCGATTACGAACCCGGCGAGATGTGGCAGAATTACACGTACTTCGTCAAAGCCGTGCTCCCGGTCGCAGAAGAGGCCGGTGTGAAGCTTGCTTTGCATCCCGACGACCCGCCTCTCAACAAGATGAACGGCGTGGCCAAGCTGTTCGTGAACTATGACGGGTACGCCCGCGCAGAAGCAATTGCTGGCGCCAGTAACTTTTGGGGTCTGACCTTCTGTGTTGGAACGTGGTCGGAAGGCGGCGACCACATGGGCAAGAATGTGTTCGAGATGATCCAGGACTTTGGGAAACGTGGAAAAATCTTCGAGGTTCACTTTCGTAATGTCAGCTCGCCGTTGCCGAGATTCGAGGAGACGTTTCCTGATGACGGCTACATGGACATGTACCAGGTAATGCGGGCACTCCGTCAGGTGCGCTTCAGCGGTGCGGCCGAGCCCGACCACGTCCCCCAGCTGATTGGCGACACAGGAGTGCGCCGAGCCGGAACAGCGTACATCATTTCCAACATGCGCGCGATGCTGCGCCGTGCCAACGAGGAGGTTGGATAAAACGGAGAGACAACCGACCAGTGCTGACGTTTTGATATCATCCGAGCAGTCCCCACGTAAGGAGCCCCACGAAATGAGTTCATCAATCAATCGTCGCGAACTGCTGGGCGGTTCACTCGCCGCAGTTGCCAGCCTGAGCGCATTGCACGCCGCACCCGCAAAAACCGACGACGATAGCGGCGGCTTCAAACTGGGCGTCGCCAGCTACTCGTTCCGCAAACTGTCCCGAGCCGACGCGATCAAGGCGATGGAAGAGCTCAAGTGCCGGTACATCAACATTAAGGACTTTCATGCCTCGCTCAAGTCCACGCCTGCAGAACTGGAACAGGCCCGCAAAGACTTCGAGAACGCTGGCATCAAAATCCTGGGCGTCGGAAATGTCAGTCTTCAGAAGCCCGATGAAGGCGAGATTCGGCACGCATTCGAATACGCAAAGATGTTGACGGCACCCGTCATGGTAATGGCTCCCACGCAGCAAACCCTGCCCATGATCGAGAAGTGCGTGAAGGAGTTCAACATCAAGGCCGCAATTCACAATCACGGTCCGGAAGACAAGTACTTCCCCGCGCCCGCCGATGTTCTTAAAGCCGTCAAAAACATGGACGAGCGCATGGGACTCTGCGTCGACATCGGTCACACATCCCGAACCGGCACCAATCCTCTCGACGCCATTAAATCCGCAGGGCGGAGACTCCATGACATTCATCTCAAAGATCTCGCCGATGGAATGAACAGGGACTCGCAGGTCGCCGTAGGCGACGGAATCCTCCCCATCCCCGCTATCTTTCAGTACTTGCTGAAATCGGGATACAAAGGCGGCGCAATGCTCGAGTATGAGATTCACGCCGACAACCCGCTTCCGGGCATGATCAAGAGTTTCGCCTACATGCGAGGCGTTCTAGCCGGTCTCCGCGCTTAACCGAAATTCAGTAGAACCAGAAGCAGTCCTCAGAACTAATCAGTGGGGGGCGGCCAATCCTGGCCGCAGCCGCCTTTCAGGCGGCTAGTCGCATCGGAGTCCGAGAAGTCTTCCTGTATCCAGGCACCGTACTGTGGATGCGGCACTACCAACCGCGGCTTGCGCCTAAGACATCCCTGGTAGATCAAGGCCGGATCCGGCGAGTGTTCCCGCGCCTTCGTGGCAATGGATCCGCTGCGCCACGCCCGAGCGTATGCAGCATTGCAAGATGGGAAGAGTAACAAATCGCCCGGCAGCCGTCATTCCCGCTAAAACGTAAACCTTGCGCCCAATTGCAGCACGCGGCCGCCACCGATACCGTTCACGCCGGTACCGCTCGCAACAGTGCTGGTGACAACTCCGAACGTTTGACTCGTAATGGAGGTATTCGGGTTGGCAAACATAGGCGTGTTGGTGAAATTAAAAGTCTCAGCCCGTAACTGCAACGTGTACTTCTCGCGAATCCTGAGGTCTTTAAAAAGCGACAGATTCAGGTTAAAGAAACCAGGCCCGCTGAGCACGTTCCGGCCGCTGGTGCCGAATACCGTTCCCACCGGCTGCGCAAAGCTCGACGTGCTGAACCACGGGTTACCCACATTGATGCCATGCAGGATCTGTACCGGCGCGATCTGGTCTGCGGTCTGCGTGTTACCAGGCGCCGCTAAAGTACCGCCGTTCGCTGTGATGGTCATCGGCGTACCAGATTCCAGCATCAGCACGCCCGATATCTGCCAGCCGCCAAATATATTCGCCGTCGGCCCGGAGTTCAGCCATCGCTTACCTGGACCAAACGGGAGCTGGTAGCTGTAGCTCTGAACGAACCCAAAGGTGCGGTCCCAATCCGCCCGCGCGTAACTCCGCCGCGGATTGATGTAAAACATCAGGCCGCCGTCGTCGCCCATGTTGAAATTCATCGCCTTACTCCAGGTGAAAGCGGTCGTCATCATGAAACCGCCCGCAAACCGGCGATCAAATTTAGCCTGGAGAGCGTGATAGGACGATGAGAACCCCTGGTAATAAAACGGGGTACTCGCGGTCCGCGGATAATACGGCTGCCCGAGCGTACCAAGGCCGACCACTTTCGCCGCATTAAGATCAACAGCGGAGCCGATATCCACGCCGTGATTACCGACATAGGCTACGTCGAGCGTGAAATTATACGGCAGAGCTCGCTGCACAGCCAGATTCCAGCTCTCAACGTAGGGGTTTTTGAAGTTGAGGTTGATTGCTTTATATGACTGAGTGTTGACGCCCGGCAGTAGTCCGTTTGACGGGATTGCCGCGGCAACCGGGGCGGGGATGCCATTCTCGAAAACCGCGGGCCGTCCGTCGGGCAGCAAGGCAGGCCCGTATCCCGTACCGGCAGGGACATATATGTTGTATCCCGTAATCGGAAAATTATAGGCGTAACTATTATCGGGAAATGGAGTGTAACTGACGCCAAAACCTGCCCGAAGCACAGTCTGATCCGTTAACCGGTAAGAAATTCCGAGGCGCGGGGCGAAGTACCCGTAGCGAGTCTTCATGCCGAGGTTCAGCGGATTTCCGCCCACGCCCGCGATGACCAGCGTGTTGTTGGTGAAATCGTAATTCGAAAATCCTCCCGGCGAAGCGGGGTGTCGCCGGAGGATAGAACTCCCATCGCAGGCCCAGGTCGACGGTCAACTTAGGCGTGACTTGCCACTTGTCACCCACGAACGCAAAGAACCACCACTGCCGGTAGGCAGGGAAGTACGTCAAAGTATCGCGGCCGACATAGCTCGGCATGGAAAGCAGAAAGCTTGCCATGTCATTGGCGTAACCTGTTCTCGCGCCTGGAATCGAGGTTTGGTTTTCCGCGAAATTGAATGTGCCCCGTGGACTGTACGTATTCGTGGTAAGCAGATCATCTCGAACCCGGCGGAGGTCCGTACCAAATTTGATCGTGTGATTTCCGAGAATCTTTGTCCAGCTGTCAATAAAATCAATATTGGCTTCCGAGCGCTTCCACGGCATGGCAGGACTGTACCCGGTTACCGGATTGGAGAAGTTCCCGATGTTGACCGTGACTATACCGCTGGTGAATGGGTCAAGATTGATGCCAGGAATTCCAACATCGGTCGAGTCGGTGCTGCCATAGTCGGACATCAGCGCCTCGTTGTGAAAATGCGCAATGCCGACGCGGAACTCGGCCAAAAACGTTGGTGAGAAGATGTGGTTGTAATTGAGGCCGGAGCTGTACGTCTTTTGAATGCCGGTCCCTTCGAAGGCTCCTTGCGCCGGTCCGCCGAAGCTGCCGAAGATAGGCGCCTGATAGGTGACAGGCCGTCCAAAGCTTAGCCTTCCGCTTAATCGATCTGAGGCGGTAGTGTACCAGTCCATCTTCACGTCGAAGCCGTCCGTTGTCTTCTGGAATGGCAGCAAGGCGAAGTAGTTATTGCTGGGCGCCGTCTGGCTTAGGTTCTGGTTTGGCGCCGGAATGTGAGCCAGTATGTTTTTCGAAACAGCATTGATTCGGTTGGAAGGGATTTGATTACCTGGAAACGGCGTGCGGCCGGTCCCGTCCGGATTGCCTGTTGCCGGGTCATAAATAATTGTCGGAGCCGTGCTGAGGTCTCCTGTTCGCATTCCCATGCTCGGGATGGTCACCGTGTTCGTGTTCGCCTCGTGGTCCATGGTGCGGAGATAGTCGCCGAAAAAGAACAGCTTGTTCTTCTTGATTGCCCCGCCGAAGTTACCGCCGAAATAGTTGTAGACCAGGTGCCCAACCGATGGGTTGAAGAAGGAACGCGCGTTGAATGCGCTGTTCTGAAGGAATTCGTACGCGCCGCCGTGAAATGAATTCGTGCCGGACTTGAGGATGACGTTCGTCACAGCGCCTATAGCGCGGCCAAGTTCCGCCTCGAAATTACTCGTGGTGACGTCTACTGTTTGTATGGCTTCGGCCGGAGGGATCAGGATCTGCAGCAATCCGGTTCGCTGGCTGTCGTCAATACCCTCGATCTGATACAGATTGCCCTGGCGCGGCTGGCCGTTCACCTGAGTTTGAACCGAACTCACTGCGTTGAAGAATTGGGAATGCTGAAACGTTGCCGGTGTCGTACCTGGAACCAGATTCAGCAAGTTTTGGAAATTGCGGTTCACACCGAGCGGCAGCGATTCGACCACCACCGTCTCCATCTTTCTGCCGGTGTCGGCACGATCGGTTTGCAACGGCGGCGCAGCAGCCGTGACTTCGACTGATTCCGTGACCTCTCCGGGCTGGAGTTGAGCGTCCACACGCGTCGCCGTGTTGACGATCAAATCAATACCGTCGCGGAGTTCGCGCTTGAAGCCGGGCGCTTCGACAGCCACCGAGTATCGGCCCGGCGGGAGCGCAGGGAAGGTGTAATTGCCGCTCTCGTTCGTCTGCCCGCTGTGGGGGACACCGGTATTGACTTCTCTAATGGAGACTTTCGCATTCGCAATAGCCGCTCCGCTGGAATCAGTTACTGTTCCCAGTAGCGTGGCATTGACGGCCTGGGCATAGGAGCACACCGCAGCAAGCAACACCGCGAGGACCGCTGCGATGACGCGATCAAAATCATTTCTAAACAAGGCCAACCTCACGATTTCAGATCTCCGGATTTAAACTGGTTCGAGGCTGCGGGACAGCCAATCGCAGTCAGATCGGCGTCCTCTCCCACTGCGAACTTCATCAAACAACATTGATCAGCCGGTACGAGAACGCCCCGAAAGGACTGATCACCGATGGGGATTCTATCAGAATCACTCCTCGCGAGCACGAAAACGTTGGGACAAAAACACTGGCAGAAATATACAGGAACGACAATCACTTCTTCGCGGTCGACTGCGAAAGCTCCAGCGCCCGGCGCAACCCCAACAACGGTAGCTCGGGGACGAATTCATCGAGTAAGTCCTCATCCTCAAAAAGCCGGCCGACACCTCCGGTACCCACAATTAGCGGGCGTTCGTCGGCAAAGTGCTCGCTGATAACGGCAGCCGCCAGAAAGCGAACAGTCGCCAGCGTTCCGTAATACAAGCCGGACTGAATACTCTCAACAATGGAGCGCCCAAGAACCGCACTGGGACGCACGATTTCGACTGCCGGCAGCCGGGCGGTTTGCGATTCCAGTGCCGCCATCGATATGTTGACTCCCGGTGTGATAACGCCGCCCAAATAGTCTCGGCCTTTCGTCACAGCGCACAACGTCGTGGCCGTTCCGAAGTCCACGATCACGAGGTTCCGACCCGGAAACCTGCTAAGGGCGCCGATGGCGTTTGCGATTTTGTCTGCACCGACCTCAAATGGATCTCGATACCGGATCTTCAGTCCCGTTCTCACACCCGGCTGAAGCACAAACGGTTCAAAGCCGAAATACTTCCGGAAGCAGTTGCGGAGCGAGCGTACAGCATCCGGCACCGTTGAGCAAATCGCCGCCATCTTGATCTCGCCAGGATCGATGTCGTTTTCGCGAAGCGCGCCGCGAAAAAAAATTCCAAATTCGTCAGACGAAGCGCGAACACTCGATGTTCGCCGAAACGTGGTCTTCAATTCCTCGCCATCAAAACACTCCGCAGAAAATCTGACTGTTTCCGACATCGAGAGTAAGAAGCATAGTGAAGAACGAACGCAGCTACATCTGGCAGGCTGCTGAAAATGCGGATCTGCGTTTATCGGCGTTCATCCGCGGCTGGATCACTTGTGTGCATTTTTTCATCCCGCTAATGATCTTGATCCACAGGAACGTTGTCGATCAGACGCACTCCGTCAAGAAAAACGGCAGCCAGTCGTCTCGCCCAGCGTTCCTCGACATATTCGACATGAAACCCGCGCGCTTCGAGGGCCGCCCTCGCACTCGGCGCAATTAGCTGCGGTGCTTAGTGCCCGAAACAGGTACGCAGCCTCGTCACGCGCTTCCCGCAGACAGGAGCGTGTTACGGGAACTCATCGCCAATCCCGATTCCTCCCGCACAGTCGCGCAAGGGACGATCTTGGTCGGAAGGAAGAACTCCTGCGCCATCTCGGTCACAACTCTCAGTTGCTGATAGTCCTTCTCTCCGAAGTACGCGCGATCCGGACGCGACCAGGTTCAGGAGCTTCAGCACGACAGTCATCACTCCCTGCAGGAAACCCGGCCGGTGCGCTCCTTCCAGCACCAGATCGCTTGCTGTGCGGCTCCATGCGGAAGCGGTAGCCATGCGGATAGAGTTCCGCGCACGCTCGGAAGGATCACCTCGTCCGCACCCAGGCTCTCCAGCAGCGCAAGATCCTGATCGAGGGTGCGCGGATAGCGCTCGAGATCGGCGCTGTCATTGAATTGCGATGGATTAACGAAAATGCTGACCACGACAACTTCGTTTTCCGCGCGGCATCGCTCCACAAGCGAACTGTGCCCGCGGTGAAGCGCTCCCATCGTAGGAACGAAGACCAATACTCCGGCCTTGCATGGCGCGCCGCCGTGTCTGCCACTCAGCGAGCGTGTTGGAGACGTGCATCAGGAATAACTCTCCTCTGCCGTCGGAAAGGTCCCTGCTTTCACCGCTCCTATCGAAACGTGCCAGTGTGTCCAGAACGCAGCGCGCACCGTCGAGGAACGGGCGCGCGAACTTCGGTCGAAAATCCGTATTCATGCCCAGCAGATCCTGAAGCACCAGAATCTGCCCGTCACATCCCGCGCCCGCGCCGATGCCGATCGTCGGAATGCGAAGGCTTTCGCTGATTTCCCGCGCGAGGTTCGCCGGCACGCACTCCAGCACGATCGCGAACGCGCCAAGCTCTTCGAGCGCGGTTGCCTGCCGGCGATATTTCGCGCCGAGTCGCTGCTTCGCCCCTGCACGCGAAAGCCTCCATACGCGTGAACGGATTGAGGCTGGAGCCCGAGATGTCCCATCACCGGGATACCGCTCTGGACCATCCGTTGAATGACATCTTCATGTCCGTCCACTCCCTCGAGCTTCACGGCATGCGCGCCGGCAGTCATCAGGACCGATGCTGCATCGAGCGCTGCCGCTGGTCCCTTCCGGAAGGACAGAAATGGCATGTCGGCAACGATGAACTTGTCGCCTGCGCCGCGCGCGACAGCCTCCGTGTGAACGCGCATCAATTCCGACACTGGCCGAAAGGGTGGAGGGATGTCCATGCATCACCATTGCGGCGCTGTCGCCGACGAGAATGCCGTCAACTGCGCTCTTTGAGAGCAGCCGGGCAAACGTGTAGTCGTAACACGTCACCATCGAAAGCCTGCGGCCTTCGAGCTTTGCGCGGAGAAAATCTGTGCTGCTCATACTCACCTCATTCCCGAGAAGGGCGAGCTGATAGCGGCAGGTTGTGAAGTGGGAAAACGTCGCTCAGCATCGCCTTGGTACCTGTCAAAACTGATCAAGTCCCGGACTTACATGCTGCCCTGGAGGGCGGCAGTGTCAATAGTCGCTGCAATTTGTCAGCGCTGGAGCGAGTATAGCAGTGCTGACCTTTGGCGGTGTTGACGCTCCCGACAGACGCGGCGACAGAAGCTGCTGGTACATCGTGATGTCGTACATCGACAGCAGTGGGACGTTCTTCTGCCATCGTCCCATTGGCCGCCTCCCAAGTCTCGTCCCGCCTGAAGTAATCGTGGAGGGTTTGACGGCATCGCTCGCTTGAAAGTACCTAACCCAATACAAGGGAGTCGCGGGCGTGTGAAGGTTACAGCACGCGGAGTATAAGGCTAAAATGAGCCCTGAGCTTTGGTCCGCATGCCAAACTGCCCTCGGTGCGAAGCGGAATTGGGTTCCGGCGATCCTGCGGGACTTTGCCCGAAGTGTCTAATTCAGGACGCTTCCGACAGTTCGGCTGGCCTCCAAGAATGGGATACGCAGACCCTCGAGACAACCACTGCGCCAGCGGGTGATGACGACTTCGGTCGCTATCGCATCCTGCGATCTCTCGGCGAAGGGGGCATGGGCACCGTGTACCTGGCCGAGCAGTGCGAGCCGATTCGTCGCCAGGTGGCTCTGAAGGTTGTGAAGCTCGGCATGGATACCGCCCAGGTGCTCTCCCGTTTCAACAACGAGCGCCAGGCGCTGGCCATGATGGAGCATCCGAACATCGCACGGATCTTCGACGCCGGCGCGACCAGAAGGGGACGCCCGTACTTCGTGATGGAGTACATCGACGGCGCATCCATCACCCAGTATTGCGATCGCAAGCGGATGATCACTGGAGAGCGGCTTGCGTTATTCCTCGCGGTCTGCCGTGCGGTCCAACATGCGCACCAGAAGGGAGTGGTCCACCGCGACCTGAAGCCTTCGAACGTGTTGGTCACCGAGCACGACGGTACGCCGCTCCTGAAGGTAATCGATTTCGGCATCGCGAAAGCCACCGATAAGTGGTCCGCGGAGAACACACAGCTCACGCAGTTCGGCCAGATCGTCGGAACGCCGGAGTACGCCAGCCCGGAGCAGGCCGACACAATGACGGGGAACATCGACGAGCTCTCGGATGTATATTCGCTTGGCGTTCTGTTATATGAGCTGCTGATCGGCGCGGTGCCGTTCGACAGGGCCACGCTGCGCAACGCGGGTCTGGCGGAAATGCTGCGAATCATCCGCGAAGACGAAGCGCCGCCGCTGCCGCGCAAGCTGACTTCGATGGGGGCAGCGGCAAGCGACATCGCCGCGCGCCGCCAGACCGACCCGGCTTCGCTTCGGCGACTTGTGAATGGCGACTTGAACGCAATCACCATGAAGGCGCTGGAGAAGGCGCGCGACAGGCGCTATGCTTCTGTGTCGGATCTGGCGGCCGATATCCAGCGGCACCTGGAGGACCGGCCCGTCCTGGCCTCGCCTCCAGGCCGCATCTATCGAACGCGCAAGTTTCTCCGCAGGCATCGATTGGCGGCCCTGGGCACAGCCGCGGGTGCAGCATTCCTCTTGTTGAGCGGCGTTACGGTTTGGTCATTTGCGCGCAATTCCCCGCTGAAAACCAGACTGACTGCGAAGGATACCATCATCCTCGCGGATTTCGACAACAAGACCGGCGATCCGGTGTTTGACGACACGCTGCGACAGGGGCTCGTCTGTGGAGCTTCAACAGTCGCCGTACCTCGCCCTGATTTCCGACAGAGCGTGCAACACACGCTGGCTCTGATGGGACAGCCGAAAGTAGCCAGGCTGACGCCGGAAATCGCTCAGCAGGTCTGCGAGCGAACTGGCGGCGCGGCTGTCCTGAACGGCTCGATCGCAAGTGTGGGAAGCCAATACGTCCTGGGACTTAGCGCAAAGGACTGCAACACGGGAGATATTTTAGATCAGCAGCAGGCGGTAGCCACACGGAGAGAGGAAGTCCTGAATGCTCTCAGCGAGATGTCGCGGAAGTTTCGAACAAGAGCGGGCGAGTCGCTGGCAACAGTGGAGAAGCACTCGATGCGGCTCTCCGAAGCCACTACACCGTCGTTTGAAGCCTTGAAAGCCTACAGCACCGCAACTAAGTTGAGCCTGTCCTCCGGGAACTATGAGCAGTCCATTCCTTTATTACGTCGCGCAATCGAGATCGATCCCAACTTCGCGATGGCGTACGCGTATTTGGGCTTTGAGTACGGCCGCATTGACTCTGCGCGGTCCGCAGAGTACACGACGAAAGCATGGCTGCTGCGCGATCGCGTTAGCGATCGGGAGAGATTTTTCATCGACTTCACCTATGACCGGCAAGTGACCGGCGATTTGGAAAAGGCGTACAAAACCCTCGAGTTGTGGAGTCAGACCTATCCCAGGCGAGGAGCGATGCTCGCAAATGCCCAGGATCTGCTCGGCGGAATAGCCACGCAGGGGACTGGTCGATTCGAAAAGACAATTGAAGCCGCGCTGGACGGAATTGCGACGGAACCCGACCTTCCATTCCCGTATATCAATCTCGCGCTGGCCCAATTCTACACGGACCGTTTCGCGGCGGCTGAAAACACGATTCAGCGCGCCACCGCGCGCAAGGTGCAAACGCCCACGCTGCTAATGCTGCAATACAACCTCGCGGTGCTCAAGGGAGATCGGGAGCAGATGGACGGGATTGCAGGTTCGGCTGCAGGAAATCGTGCCGCTGGACACTGGATCGCCCACGCTGAGGCACTCGCTCTTGCTCGTTCCGGCCGTTTACGAGCTGCGCGGCGGTCGTCCGAGCGCGCTGTAGATCTGGCACTTCAGGAACGGGAACGCGAAGTAGCCGCGACTTACATCGCCGCCCGAGCCGTGTGGGAAGCCCTTTTCGGAAATTCCGCCGAAGCACGGACGACCGCTATGGCTGCGCTCGAACTCTCCACGGGCCGGGATGTCGAATACGCCGCCGGTCTTGCCCTGGCGCTCTCCGGAAGTTCGGCCCGATCCGAGGATCTCTCCGGCGATTTGACGAAGCGATTCCCGGAAGATACTTTTGTGAATTTTACTTACGTGCCCGTCCTGCGTGCGTTATCCGCACAGGGGAAGGGCAAGTTCACGGAGAGCGTAGAGCAGCTGAAATTGACGCGTCCGTATGAACTCGCGGTGAATGGCCTCGACTTTCCGTACCTCCTGCTTGGCGGTTTGCACTCGGCGTATGTGCGTGGCCAGGCCTTCATGGCGGCGCGCAGGAACGCGGAAGCCAGTGCCGAGTTTCAGAAGGTCCTCAG
This sequence comes from Bryobacteraceae bacterium, assembly GCA_963794765.1. Taxonomy (GTDB): domain Bacteria; phylum Acidobacteriota; class Terriglobia; order Bryobacterales; family Bryobacteraceae; genus JAWXCM01. The sequence continues at coordinate 111,143 of CAWCGC010000044.1, forward strand.
TCATCGTGGACTGGTGGGCTCGGATCCGATCGGTGCACTGGCCCACCTGCAACTCGGGAGAGTGTTCGTGCTGGCGGGAGACAAAATCAAAGCGAAGGCTGCTTATGAGGCGTTTCTGGCGGTCTGGAAGGAAGCAGATCCCGATCTCCCGATCCTGAAAACCGCCAAAGCAGAGTATGGGACGCTGTAGCCCGCGCTGTGATCCTTCGGCGTACGATTCCTTATGCTGTGTAGCAGAACAGGAACGACCGGACCCTGAAAACACTGCCGGATCATCTGACTTTCCGACGAGGCGATGGACCATGGCTCGCCGCCGGCGATCCCCGTCGGAAGGGAGCCCGATGACTCTGCCCATCTGAGAACTACTGATATCCGTTGTACGCTTGGCTGCCCCACGCTACTGACACGTAACAACAAGGGAGCATAGCCAGACATCGTCCGGCATTCAAACGACACCGTGTCGCCGCCTCGGATCGGGTCTTGAACCGGCCCTCCGAAAATAGCCGCCAGCGACAAAATGTCTCTGGTCCGGTTTGCACACGGGGCAGAAACTTAGGTTAACGCTGTCCGGCGCTGGCGAAGAGATGGCGAACCTCAACTGGCCATAAATCTTTTTTCAGACCGGATTTCGTTTGAATTCAACATCAATTTCTTCGAGGCACCGGAAACACGTACACCCTCTGTGTATAGTCGAGTCCAGGAAGGACACGACTATACATGACACGCCCTGAAGCCGCCCGGACCAATGGTCCCCTCTCGAAGGGACCCGTTACTGACGAAGGAAAAGCGCGATCGTCGCGCAACGCTCAGAGCCACGGACTCTGCTCCCAGATCGTTGTGATGGAAGGCGAAAGCCAGGAAGCGTTCGACGAGCTCGCTGCAGCAATCTTCGCGTCGCACACCCCTGCAACGATCGAGGAAGCCGACCTCGTTTTCGAAGTCGCGGCAAACCGCTGGCGTCTCCGTCGCTGTATGGAGATGGAGAAGGCGTTGTTCGAAGAACAGATCGACCGCCTCCGTACCGACAAGGAAAACCCGATCACCGATGGACAGGTTCTCCGCCGCAAAGCACTCGCGCTGGTCGCCGAAAGCTCAGCGATGAAGCAGCTGCATCGTTATAATTCGCGTCTTCGCCGTGCAGCAGAAAAGGCGGAACAGGAGTTCAGGACACTCAAACGCGACCGCATCGAGCTTGAGGTCGCGCTCCAGATGGAGGAAGCGCGGCACGAACGAGCAGCACGAGAAGCTGCGGCCCGGACGATGCCGGAGCCGAAGCAGACTGCAAATCAGTCGACGCCCGTTTCCGAACCGTCGCAAACTCGCGGGCCTCAGACCGCACCCGCCGTTACGCAACCCGCCAACCCAGGTTCTGGTAAATGGGTGGTCAAACAAGCTGCGTAGCGCCAAAACGGAACCGATGACAAAACGAACCGGTCGGCGAAGACAGGCAGAAGGATAACGCGCAAAACATAACGTAAACAGCTCATTCCGTCTCGGCCGACGATCAGCGTAAATTCTATTGCAATGCTCGTAAATTCCGGGTATATTTGTCAGACAAGTCATCCACTGGCTTGCTTTCTGGTGACCCGATGAAAATGAACACACACCTCCTGGTCAACAACGCGAGCGGCATGCTCGTCGCTGTACGCCCGTATGCTGCGTTCGGCTCCTCGGTCACACCGGCTGGCGTTCGCATCAGCTAACGGACAAACAGCTCCGGCAAATCCGCTTTAGTAGTTGGTAACCCTGATCCTGGATCCCGTACCTGGGATTTCCTTTTCAAGTGATCGTTTTAACTGGAGGAATGCACTATGGCCAGCCCAGCCATAACGCAGGAGACGCCTGGCTTTTTCGAATCGGTCCGCGAAGCACTTCGCGGATCGCGACAGGACTATACCGAAGGCTCCATCAGCAGAGCCGTCTTTTTACTCGCAATTCCGATGGTGCTCGAGATGCTCATGGAGTCTCTCTTCGCCATCGTCAACGTCTTTTGGGTTACACGACTGGGTTCGGATGCGGTCGCTACAGTCGGCCTCACCGAATCCCTGCTGACCCTCGTCTTCTCTGTTGCGATTGGTATCAGCATGTCGACGACAGCCATGGTGGCCAGGCGCATCGGCGAAAAAAAACCGAGAGAGGCAGCAACGGCCGGCGGTCAGGCAATCCTGCTTGGAATCGCATGTTCGCTGTGTCTCGGGATACCTGGAGCGATACTCGCTCCGAAGCTTCTGTCCCTGATGGGAGCGAGCGACACAGTCATCGCAGGTGGCTGGAAGTACGCCACCATCGCGTTCGGAAGCAACGTCGTTGTTATGTTGTTGTTCCTGAACAACGCCATCTTCCGCGGAGCCGGGGATGCTTCCATCGCAATGCGCGTGCTCTGGATCTCGAACCTTATCAATCTGGTAATGGATCCTTGCCTCATCTTCGGACTTGGTCCGTTCCCGGCTTTGGGAATCACGGGCGCGGCAATCTCGACGCTTGTTGGCCGTACGACGGGAGTCGTCTTTCAGCTGTACACGATGTTCTCGGGTCACAGCCGGATCAGGCTGCATCTGTCTGATCTGCGGCTCGTGCCTGATGTGCTCACCGCGCTGCTGCGAGTGTCGGTCACCGGGATCATGCAGTTCGCTATCGGTCACACCAGCTGGATCGCACTGGTGCGCATGGTCAGCTCATTTGGCAGTATTGCCGTCGCAGGCTACACGATCGGAATCAGGATCTTCATCTTCGCGGTCTTGCCGTCGTGGGGCCTCAGCGGTGCTGCTGCAACAATGGTCGGCCAGAACCTGGGCGCAAGGCGCCCTGAGCGGGCGCAGAAAGCTGTGCTGTTGACGGCCGGTTACAACGCCGTCTTCCTCGGCTTCGTTTCTCTGTTCTTCGTCTTCATGCCGGAAGTGCTGGTGGGCTTCTTCACCTCCGACCCGGCCGAGTCGAAGTACGCGGTTCAGTGCCTGCGGACGATAGGTTTCGGCAACGTCATCTATGCGTTCGGCATGGTGATGGTGCAGGCGTTCAACGGTGCGGGAGATACGATTACGCCAACCTCGATCAACGCAATCGGGTATTGGCTGGTGGAAATCCCCCTTGCCTGGCTGCTCGCGTATCGACTTGGATGGAAGACGCAGGGAGTATTCGCAGCCATTCCCATTGCGCACGTTTGCATGACGCTGATGAGCGGCAGCATGTTCTTCAGTGGCCGCTGGAAACAGCGGAAAATCTGATGCTCGGCACGGGGTGGCCTGCAAAGGTTCGCCCCGTTTCGTTTGCTAAACTAATAGCTTCCTCAGCAATCCCCCAACAAAGACAGGAGATACGCAGTCAGTTATGCAGGCTTCAGCGCTCAGGCAGGGCATGGTCATCAAATGGAACAACAATGACCTGTACTCCATTCTCAAGATGGAACACCGCACGCCCGGAAACCTTCGAGCATTCGTTCAGGTCAAGATGCGCAATCTCCGTACCGGCGCCATGTTCGATAACCGCTTCTCGTCCACTGAGCAGGTGGAACGCGCGATCCTCGACGAACAGGAAATGGAGTTCCTGTACGACAGCAACGGCGAAAGCTACACGTTCATGAATACTGAGACGTATGATCAGGCTGAGCTTTCGAATGAGCTCCTGGGCGACGCCGTTGATTACCTCACCCCAAATATCAAGGTCAAAGTTGAGTTCTACGAAGGCAAACCGATCAGCGTCGAACTTCCTGCGACCGTCGACCTGAAGGTAGTTGAAACCGAGCCCGGCATCAAGAGCGCCACGGCGTCAAGCGTAAACAAGCCGGCAAAGATGGAAACTGGACTGGTCGTTCCAGTGCCGCCGTTCATTAACGAAGGCGAAGTAATCCGCGTTTCTACGGCTGACGGAAGCTATCTCGAGCGCGCATAAGCGCCTCGGCCAGCGTCCCTTCCTCATCCTCGAATACAGTTCTCAAATCCAGCATCAGGCGGTCGTCTTCAACCCGGGCGACGACTGCCGGATCTCCCTTCCGCAGCGCCTTCTCCCACCGAAACACTTCCGGGACCTGGAGTGCCACCACGAACGTCGGTAGCGATTGATCGGGCGTTGAACCGCCGCCGATAACAGACACACCAGGCCGAACCTCCGCTGTGATCCCGGCCTCGTTGAGTCGCGAGGACATCCGCTGTGCGCGCGAGTGCAGTTCGTCCGCCGTAAGCGAGATCATGTGCAGCGCAGGGACTTTATCCCACCGGCAGAACAACAGATTGCGAAGGGTTCGTTCCAGCGCTGAAAAGATCAGCTTGTCGCAGCGCAGCGCTCGATACATCGGGTTGCGCCGAAGCCGCGTAACCAGTTCGGGATCGCCCGAAAGGATGCCTGCCTGGGGCCCGCCGAGCAGCTTGTCGCCGCTGAACGAAACCAGATTCACGCCTGCCGCAAGACTGGATGGAGCAACGGGCTCATCCACACCCCAGGGACGCAGATCGATCAGACAGCCGCTGCCCAGGTCTTCGTAAACGGGGATGCCACGCTCGCGGCCAAGCTCGGCAACGTCCTCTCGGCGCGGCTTCGACGTAAACCCCCCGATGTGGAAGTTACTCGGATGTACCAGCATGATCATCCGTGTCCGTTCCGTGATCGCGTCTCGATAGTCTTCAAGTCGGGTCCGGTTCGTCGTCCCGACTTCACGCAGGATCGCGCCCGAGCGGCTCATGATGTCAGGGATTCGGAATCCATCCCCGATCTCGATCAGCTCGCCTCGGGAGACAATCACCTCGTGGCCTGCCGCAAGTTCGTTCAGTGCGAGGTAAACCGCGGCCGCCCCGTTGTTCACCACGATTCCGGGCTTGCCCATTAACCGCTCGAGAATAGGTGCGATATGGCTGTCGCGCTTTCCTCGCTTTCCGGACTCGAGATTGTACTCGAGGTTCGAATACCCCTCAATCGGTCCGAACGGCGCCAGCGGAGCACGCCCAAGATTCGTATGGAGAACGACACCAGTAGCGTTGATCACACGCTTCAGCGAACAGGTCTCCAGATCCTCCAGCTCGCGCAGGACCTGAACCGGGATGCTCGAAAGATCCACTCGCTCGCCGGCCTTCATCCGGTCACGGGCATGATCGATTGCACGCCGTGTCTCGACGGCCAGCAGCTCCCGCGGACAGCGTGCGTCCAGCCGCTGCATCACTTCGTCAACCGACGGTAGCTCGCGAAGCTTCGTATTCAGATCGGAGTTCTCAGGCACGAGGCAACATCGGGAACAATTCGCGAATGCGCGCTTCATCAGGCTGTGCGCCGTACTCGCAGATCTCAAACGCCTCGTAGTAAACAGGCGTCTTGCCCGCGCCGTACCACTTCTGATACACCCGCGTAATCTCGGGCGTCGGTGTGGGCTTCCGGCGTTCGGAGAGCCACTTCTTGCGCTCTGCCTTGTCCGTCGGTACCTGCACGCTCGCGTTGACGTTCGTCTGGAACTCGTAGAACTGCGACTCGTGCGCGTCCATATCGTCGACCTTCTTGTTCCACACGGAACTGATATCGACGACGATGTCGGGCTTGAAGGGAGTCGGCTTCTGGAACCGATCCTCGTAGTAAAGGAATACCGGGTTCCGCTTCACCGGCGGGATCGTCGGCAGCACCGCAGGCACTACCACCATGTAAGCCGCATCCTGCATCAGCACGCCGGTATAGCGATGGTCGGGATGGTAGTCGTTGGGTCGCGGCCCCAGCACCAGTTCGGCATTCCACTCACGAATCTTGGTGATCACAAGGTTGCGGTTCTCGAGCGTCGGCATCAGTTCGCCGTCGTGGATCTCGAGGATGTCGTAAGTAATCCCGATGCGCCGGGCAGCCTCGGTCGCCTCAGCGCGGCGTCGCCGCGCGAGCGGTGCTCCGCCCTGAACCGGATGACCCGCATCGCCGTTTGTACAGGCGACGAACTTCACGTCGTGGCCCATCTGCGCCCAAAGCGCCGCGCAGCCACCCACGCGAATATCGCAGTCATCCGGGTGTGCTCCGAAGGCAATGATCCGGAGCTTCCGGCCGGTTTGCGCCAGCATAGAACCCGACCCGGCGAGACCGATTGCGGTAGCAGAGCAGAATGCCCTGCGCGTCAAAGTTGTTCCCATAACCACAGTGATCCTAACACCGAAAGCCGCTAAAATAGGAGAATGCACTCAGTTGTAGCCGCCGTGTCCGCGGGATTCTGTATGTTCCTGTCGGCTGCGGCAGCCCCGGCGCCCGTCAGCTTCGGCCGGGAAGTTCGCCCCCTCCTCTCCGATAAGTGCTTTAAGTGTCACGGACCTGATGACAAGACCCGGGCGGCCAATTTCCGGCTGGATATACAGGAAGGTGCCTTAACGAAGATCAAGCCCGGCGATCCCGCCGCAAGCCGCCTGTACTCCGCGTCAGCAATGAAAAGCCGGCCCTCCGCATGCCGCCTCCGCAGTCCGGAATCACCCTGACGCCCGCGGAGATCGACACCCTGAAGCGCTGGATCGAGCAGGGGGCGAAATGGGAAACCCACTGGGCCTATGCAGTACCCAAGCGGGCTGAAGTGCCGGCTGGTGCGAACGCGATCGACTACTTCATTCGCCAGCGGCTGCAACAGAACGGGCTCACGCCGTCACCCGAAGCGGATCGCGCGACCCTCCTGCGACGCGTAAGCTACGACCTCACTGGCCTGCCTCCCACACCCGCGGAAATCGAGGCCTTCCTGAAAGACCGCAGCCCCGATGCTTACGAGAAGGTCGTTGACCGGTTGCTCGCGACGCCGCAGTACGGCGAGCGTATGGCAATGATGTGGCTCGATGTGGCTCGCTACGCGGACACGCACGGCTATCACATCGACAGCCATCGAGTGATGTGGCCATGGCGCGACTGGGTGATCAAAGCGTTCAACTCGAACAAGCCCTACAGTCAGTTCATCATCGAGCAGCTCGCGGGAGATCTGCTGCCGAACGCCACACGCGACCAGAAGATCGCCACCGGCTTCAACCGCAACCACATGATCAACTACGAGGGCGGTGCGATCCCGGAAGAGTATCTCAATGAGTACCTCGTCGATCGCGTCGATACCACCGCGACCGCCTTCCTCGGCCTGACCATGGGATGCGCCCGCTGCCACGATCACAAGTACGACCCGATCCGCCAGCGCGAGTACTACTCGATGTACGCCTTCTTCAACTCAATCCCGGAGAAGGGTCTTGACGGCCGCACGGGCAACGCCGAGCCGTTCCTGCAACTGACGACGCCAAAGCAGGCCGAATACGAGAAGGAACTCGAAGCAGCGGTGAAGTCGCGCGAGGCGATCCTTTCCGACGGCTACGTCGATACGCTGGTCGAGCCCTGGCAGAAGTCGCCGAACCTCCCGGCCGAGATCCGAAATGGTCTGGTCGCGCAGGGGCCGGATAAGTACAAGACGCTACGACGGCCTGACCCAAACCGTGCAGATCGATAGTGCGCCGCATGACGCGTACACGGCCTTCCGGCTGAAGAGCAGCGGTCTTTACTTCATGCCCGTGATGAGCGGACCCGACTGGACGCTGAGCGACGACGACTCGATTCCGCTGGGCGACCAGACGCGAGGGTCACATCTCTTCCTCACCAGCGCTGACGGCAAAATTTTTCGCACTAAAGATCGGGTCTTCGGCAATCGTGATATCGCGCTACGTCATCCACAGCAGCGGCAAAGCATGGATCAACGGCGAGCCGCTTGAGTTCGTGCCAGCCGACACCACACTGGTTAAGGTTGCGATCACTCCCGGCAAGCTGATCGTTCCGAAGGGGTTCAAAGGCATCCTCGACGACGTTCGCGTCTACAACCGCGAACTGACGACTGCGGAGATGCGCCAGCTCGCCGATGATGAACCGATTCGCTCACTGCTGGCCGGTGATCCCGAGAAGCGCAGCAAGGACCAGAAGCAGAAGCTTCGGGAATACTATCTCGACAAGCACGCGCCGGAGTACGAGCATCGCCTCTACACCGAGCTTCAGCGATGTCCGTGCCCGGCTGAAGCACCTGAACGAGGAAGTGCCCTCAGTCATGGTGATGAAGGCGCTTGAGAAGCCGCGTGACACGTTCGTCCTTGCCAGAGGTGATTACCGCAACAAGGGCGACCAGGTGTATCCCGCGGTACCGTCCTTCCTGCCGCCTCTGCCGAAGGATGAAGAGACGAACCGCCTCGCACTGGCGGAGTGGCTCACGAAACCCGATCATCCGCTGACGGCACGCGTCGCCGTGAATCGGTTCTGGGCGATGTACTTCGGCACCGGCATCGTCAAGACGCTCGAAGACTTCGGCTCGCAGGGCGAGCCGCCCGTTCATCCCGAACTGCTCGACTGGCTCGCGACCGAGTTCGTCCGCACGGGCTGGGACGTCAAGGCGATGCAGCGGCTGATCGTGACGTCTGCCACCTACAGGCAGTCTTCGAAGGTCGACGCCGGAGCTGAACGAGCGTGATCCTGAGAACCGCCTTCTGGCGCACGGACCCGCTTCCGCCTTCCCGCTGAGATGATCCGGGACACCGCGCTGAGTCGCAGCGGGCTCCTGAATCCGAGCATCGGCGGACCGAGCGTCTTCCCGTACTCGCCGAAGAACCTGTGGGAAGACATCGCTTACGGCGAACGTTCACCGCTCAGATCTATCCCGACCTCGAGCCTTCGGGCCTGTACCGCCGCAGCATGTACACGTTCTGGAAGCGAACAGCATCACCTGCGATGCTGAACATCTTCGATGCACCCGATCGCGAGAAATGCACCGCGCGCCGCGACCCTCACGAACACGCCGCTTCAGGCGCTTGCGCTGATGAACGATCCGACGTTCGTGGAAGCCGCACGGATGCTCGCGCAGCGGATGCTGCTGGAATCGCACGGAGCCGATGCCGCAAGGATCCAGTACGGCTTCCGTCTCGCAACCGGCCGCGCACCGTCAACGAAGGAAGCGGCAACACTCCGCCATCTGCTCGTCAACGAGCGCGACACCTACGCAACCAAACCTGACAACGCAGAGAAACTCCTCGCGGTCGGGTTCACGAAGTCAGACACGCGTCTGAAACGGCCCGAACTCGCTGCCTGGACCGTGGTGGCGAGCGCGATCCTTAACCTCGACGAAACGATTACGAAAGAGTAGTGCAATGATTGACCGCCGGCAATTCCTTGGGTCTCTGGCCCTGACATCGCTTGCTGAAAGGAGCAACGGAGCACGCTGCCGCACTTCCCTCCGCGAAAGCCAAGCGAGTCATCTTCCTCCATCAGTCGGGCGGACCATCGCAGATGGATCTGTTCGACTACAAGCCGCAGCTGAACAAGCTGCAGGGCACTGAGCTTCCGGCCAGCATCCGCATGGGCCAGCGGATCACCGGCATGACGTCGGGGCAGAAGACGCTCCCGGTCGCTCATTCGATCTTCAAGTTCGCTCAGCACGGCCAGTCCGGCGCATGGGTCAGCGAACTGCTGCCGCATCACGCGAAGATCGTCGACGACATCTCGATCATTCGCACGATGAACACGGAGGCGATCAATCACGATCCCGCGATCACGTTCATTCAGACCGGGTCCCAGCAGCCTGGCCGTCCCAGCATGGGCTCGTGGGTCAGCTACGGTCTCGGCAGCGATAACGAGAACCTGCCGGCTTTCGTCGTCCTGATCTCGCAGACCAGCGGGCTCAATGCCGACCAGCCGCTGTTCTCGCGCCTGTGGGGCAGCGGCTTCCTGCCGTCGAACTATCAGGGCGTTAAGTTCCGGTCCGGCGCGATCCGGTGCTCTACCTGCAGATCCGCCCGGCATTGATCGCGACACCCGGCGCCGCATGCTCGATACGGTCGCCGAGATTGAATCGAGATCGATCTCAACCAGTATCAGCGACCCGGAGATTCAGACGCGCATCTCTCAGTACGAGATGGCGTTCCGGATGCAGACCTCGGTGCCCGAGCTGACCGACCTCTCGAAGGAGCCGGATCACACTTTCGATCTGTACGGCCCCGATGCGCGCAAGCCCGGCACGCTACGCCAGCAACTGCCTGCTGGCCCGGCGGCTGGCCGAGCGCGGCGTCCGCTTCATCCAGCTCTACCATCGCGGTTGGGATCAGCACAACGACCTGCCGCGCGATCTCGCGCTGCAGTGCAAAGGCCACCGACCAGCCGTCAGCGGCGCTGGTGCAGGATCTGAAGCAGCGCGGCCTGCTCGACGACACGCTCGTGATCTGGGGCGGCGAGTTCGGCCGCACGGTTTACTGCCAGGGCACGCTCACCGACGACGAACTACGGCCGCGACCATCACCCGCGCTGCTTCACGATGTGGATGGCGGGCGGCGGCATCAAGCCGGGCATCGACGTACGGCGAGACCGACGACTTCTGCTACAACGTCGTGAAGGATCCGGTCCACATCCACGACCTCCAGGCCACGATTCTGCAGTGCCTCGGCATCGATCACAAGCGGCTGACGTACAAGTTCCAGGGCCGCCAATTCCGGCTGACCGACGTCCACGGCAACGTGATGAAGGAACTACTCGTCTGATGACAAACACCGCCAGCCCGGCAATTCCGCTGAAAGAGTTCGACGCCGAGATGGCTTCCACTCGCCGACTGCTGGAGCGCGTTCCTGGCGACAAAGGTACGTGGAAGCCACACGAGAAGTCGTTTGCTCTGGGACATCTGGCGCAGCTTGTCGCTCGAATGCCGGGATGGATCACCAGGTCTTTGCGCGAGCCGCATCTCGATCTGGCGGATGGCGCCAAGTACAGTTTCGAGCCCACGGAAGCTCTGCTTCAGATGTTCGATACGAACGTGAGAGAGGCGAGGGAAGCACTTGCTGACGTTAAGGGTGCAGAACTGGAATCACTCTGGAATCTCCGGCACGGTGATCGCGTTCTGTTCACGGTGCCGAAGGGAGAAGTGGTTCGGCAGCATCTGAACCACCTCATCCATCATCGCGGGCAACTGACGGTCTATTTGAGGCTGATCGACGTTCCACTGCCTTCGGTGTACGGACCGACGGCGGATGAAAGCTGGGGTTAGTCTGTCGGCTTGGGATGTGAGGTCGTGTCGCCGTCGGTCAGGCGCAGGGCCCACTTGATGCCTTCGATATACATCTGCTTAATCATCGGGTTGTCGTAGACGTCCTCCACGTGACCCAGCGTTGAGTAGAAAACGCGGCCTTTGCCATGCGATTTGACCCATGTCACTGCGAAGTCCTGGTCGGTGCGATGGACACGCGGGTTCTTCAGATCAAGCTTCGTCGGATCGAGGCGCATCAACACGCGAACGTTGTCTCGTGACCAGTTCTTGAACTGGTAGATCTCGTCCTTTAGCACGAACGAGTTCGGCATGTGCTTCGTCGCCGGGAAGTTCTTGTCCTCAACGAGAATGGGAGCCTCGAACGTGCCCCAGGGATGCTGGTCGAACCAGCCACCGATCATCTCGCCGTACTCGGGCCACTGGTAGAACGTATCTGTCGCGGAGTGGACGCCGATAAAGCCCTTGCCGTCATCCTTGATGAACGACATCAGGTCCTTCTTCTGCTGATCGTTCATGTCCAGTTCGCCGGTTGTATAGAACACGACGGCGTCGAAGTAATCCAGGTTCTTCGCATTTCCCGCTGCGATCTTCTGTTTCGTCAGAAGCTGGCTGTCGGTCCGGATGTAGGTGTCCCACAACCCGGTCTCTTTGCCCCACTTCTCGATGCTGGCGAGGGCGTGACTGACTGAGTCGTGCTGGAACCCTTTAACTTCGCCGATTGCGAGGATCTTTTTACGTTTAGGTGCCTGGCCTTGCGCGGTAGCGGGCACAACCAGGAGGACGGCTGCGAGAAAAGCACCGAGTACTCTCATAAACGTCGTCCCCATCATATACCCCACGCTACACTGGGTAAACACCCCGCAAAACATGGCTCTGCGCTTCTACAACACTCTGTCCCAGCAAGTCGAGGTGTTTCAACCCGCCGACGGTCGAAACGTCCGCATGTATACCTGTGGACCCACGGTCTATAACTACGTCCACATCGGGAATCTGCGGACATTCGCGTTCCAGGACATCCTTCGGCGCTGGCTTCGCTACCGAGGCTTTCAACTCGATCATGTGATGAACATCACCGATGTCGAGGACAAGATCATTCGAAGTGCGCTGCAGCAAGGCAAAGGGCTGCGCGAGTATACCGAAGTTTACGAGAAGGCATTCCTCGAAGATGCCGCTACCCTCCGTCTGGAAAAGCCGGAGCGAATGGTGCGCGCCACCGAGCACATTCCCGAGATGGTCTCCGCGATCGAGACGCTGCGGGACAAAGGGTACACGTACCTGAGCGATGGTTCGGTTTACTACCGAATTGCGAAGTTTCCCACATATGGAAAGCTGTCGCACCTCGATTTTGAAGGAATGCGATCCGGAGCCCGCGTCGATGTCGATGAGTACGAAAAGGCCGATGCGCGGGACTTTGTGCTGTGGAAAGCACGCAAGGATAACGAATTTTTCTGGGATACACCGATCGGTGAGGGGCGCCCTGGCTGGCACATTGAGTGCTCAGCTATGGCGATGAAGTACCTCGGCGAGACACTCGACATTCATACCGGCGGAATCGATCTTTCGTTTCCGCACCATGAAAATGAGATCGCGCAGTCGGAGGCAATTACCGGCAAGCAGTTCGTGAAGTACTGGCTGCACGCGGAACACCTGATCGTCGAAGGCCAGAAGATGTCCAAGTCGCTTGGGAACTTCTTCACGCTTCGCGATCTCCTCGACAAAGGCTTACTCTGCGGAAGCAATCCGATACCTGCTCACATCGGTTCCGTACCGCAAGAAGCTGAACTTTACCTTTGACGGTCTTCAGGCCGCCAAGACGGCGATCGAGCGGCTCCGGAACTTCCAGCTCCGTCTTAATACAGACAAGTTTGCCGAAGGCCGTAGTGAAGCGGTAGTGCAACGGTCCAATCAGGCCCGCACGGACTTTGAGATCAGTCTGGACGATGACCTCAACACGGCGGAAGCACTTGCGGCGATCTTCGAATACATTCGCGATGTCAACTCGGCCATGGACTCGGCAGAGTTCCTGGCGGGCAATGTTGCGGATGCGGCAGGGGTGCTGCAGCTATTTGACGACGTGTTTGATGTTATTAGGCCAACTGTCAGCGATACCGGGCTGAGCGATGCGGACATCGAAAAGCTTATTACGGAGCGGCAGGAGGCACGCCGCAGCAGGAACTTCCAGCGTTCGGACGAGATTCGAGCGCACCTGCTGGAGCAAGGCATTGTGCTCGAAGACACCAAAGATGGAGCCCGCTGGAAACGCAAATGAAACACATCCAGACTCGAGCGGTTCACGTCGGGGACCGCAAGAAGCCCGGCGAACATATCCCGTCCACAACTCCGATTAATCTCTCTTCCACGTACTTCTACGACACTTCGGAGCAGCTGGACAAGGTCTTCGGCCAGGAGATCGAAGGCGAATCCTACTCGCGATACAGCAATCCGACAACGACTGCTCTCGAGGAACTGGTTGCGGAACTCGAGAACGGTCCCGGTGCGCTGGTTTGCTCATCCGGGATGATGGCCGTGCAGGTCTCGCTGATGGCGGCGCTGCTCGATCGCCGGAAGTCTGTGCTTGCGGCGAATGCGCTGTATGGCGCAACCATCAAGCTGCTGACCCAGGTCTTCAGCGCATTTGGTGTATCGGTACGATTCATTGACGTCTGCGATCTCGATGCCGTTCGTGCGGCAGTCGCGGAAGAGGCTCCGGGCTGTATTTTCATGGAGACGATCTCCAACCCGCTGCTTCGAGTTGGTGCGATCGATGAGCTTGCGAAGATTGCGCGCGAGTGCGGTGCGGCGCTGGTTGTAGACAGTACGTTTGCGACGCCGCTGATGGTTCGTCCGCTCGAACTGGGCGCGCATATGGTCGTGCACAGTTTGACGAAATATCTCGCCGGACACGGCGATGTTCTGGCCGGTGCGATTGTCTCCGATGAGGAACATCTGCCGATTCTTCGAGGACTCTCGCGAACGTTTGGCCCCAATCTTGGGCCCTTCTCCGCTTACCTGGCGATGCGCGGCATCAAGACGTTTCCGTTACGTATGGAACGGCAGTGCCAAAATGCGTGCAGGCTGGCATCCTCCCTCAGTTCGCACCCGGCGGTCGAGAAGGTGTACTTTCCGGCCGATCCGAATCATCCTGACGCCGCGACGATTCGCCGGATGTTCCCGCCTAACCTGTTCGGAGCGATCGTGAGCTTCGAACTGAAAGACGTGACGGAACAGCAGGAAGTATTTGCGTTCATGGATCGCCTGAAGCTGGTTGTGCGCGGGACGTCGCTCGGCGATGTGCACTCGCTTATTCTTTATCCCGCGATGGCTTCGCACAGAGACGTGGGGTTGAAGCAGCGTCTGCGCATGGGCATCAAGGAAAACCTGGTCCGCATTTCGGTCGGAATCGAAAACATCGACGACATCCTCGCCGACTTCGACCAGGCACTTAAGGGCTAAACGCGAATCGCAATGGCGGCGTAATCCAGGCCGCCGAAGAAGGCGTCCCGAAACTGCGGCGGCAGTTCATTGATCGAGGGCATCGACTCTGCCGCGGGCGACAGTCGTTGCACTTCGATTCGCCCGAACCCGAACTCTTCCAGATAAAACACCAGCAGACCAGGAGGCACAGGGCGCTGGTGCGTCGGGTCGAGGTAGAAGTGCGTCGCGAAGATGGCGAGGCACTCCGGATTCGGTGTTTCGAATGCTAGCACACCATCGCGCTTCAATTTGGTGGCGCAGAGCTTGACCAGCCGAGGCACGTCTGCAGGCTTGAGGTGCTCAATCACCTGTGAAGCGAAGATTCCGTCGAAGGACGCATCGGGCTGCGCCCCGAGCCATTCGAAGACATCGCCGACCTCAGCTTCGAGCCCTTTCGTCCGGCAGAGCGCAACCGATTCCGCGTCAAGATCGAGCCCCCGGGCCGCCGTTCCCGCCTCTTTCAGCAGGCCGAGAAACTCACCACGACCACACCCGATATCCAGCACGTTTGAGCGACCGGCGAACCACTGGAGATAGAATCGCTGCCTTTCGCGCACGTAGTCTTCGGTGCCGCGAAACCGATCCGAGAAGCGATTGTAGTCGAGTTCAATCGGCGCCTCGCCCGCTCCGGACGACGACGGAGCGATGTTCGAGGGAGCAGCGGTGAACGCTGCAGATGCGAAGGCTTTCTGACGTGCAATCCGCAACTCGTTATGAATGATCGACTCGTACTCGCGCCGCATCTTCTCGAGGTCGTCCCAGAAACGCTGCTGAAGTTCGTCCGTCGCTCGCCGAAGCGAGGCTTCGAAGTGGGCGTGCTGATTGTCTGCGAGGGTCCGATAATTCTCGTCCATCTTTGCCGATCGGGCATCATAAGACGCCTGCAAATCGGCCAGCCCACGCAGGTACCGGACTTCGTTCTGCAGCAGCTTTTGCTGCCACTCCTCACGCCAGTGAATCCAGTGTTCCCGCATATCCTTCAGCTCGCGGACCTCTGTTTCCATGCTGTCGGAGACGGCCTGTGCGTGATCTGAGAGGCTGCCCTGGCCTTGCTCCATCTCTTTGAAACGACCGCCGATTGCGGCGAACGTCTGATTGACCTCGTTCAACGATTCGAGTGTTGCTTCGACAGCGGCCAGCACGGCGCGATTGAAATCAACCTGATCGCGAACGAACCATCCAAGCGCACGAGCAATGGTGCGCTTGATTGACTGAATGATGGCGTTTATCGGGCCGGAAGGCCGGGGGTTGACCGAACCGATCGCGGCCACCTTGGCTTCGGCTCGATCCCGCGCGTGCAGAACGGGAAGTAAGTCGGGCAGAGGGAGGCCTCCGATCTGCCCGCCGGGATGCCGGGCGCGCACACGATCGCGGATCTCGTTTACGATCTCCGCAATCTCCTGCCCTTTCAGATCAGACGGAGTAGCCATTCTCTCGTGAGTAGCTTGCAGTAATGCGCGATTGTATTCCGCCGCGCGGGGTGAAGTCGCCAATCAGTGTCGCACGAACGGGATCACAGGCTTTCACGATGTCACGAAGGAATCGATTGACAGCGTTTTCGTAGAAGATCCCCAGATTGCGATAGGCCAGCATGTACATTTTGAGCGATTTTAATTCAACGGCGCGCTCGCCCGGCACATAGCGGAGAGTCAGCTTGCCGAAATCCGGCAGGCCCGTTTTGGGGCATACGGAAGTGAACTCCGGGATCTCAATCTGGATCTCGTAGTTCGGGTAGTGATTAGGCCAGGTTTCGATGTCAGGCAGTTCGGCCTCGATACCGGCCTTTGCCTGATCGTCTGTGTACTCCCGCTTCATGCCTTTGCCTCGATGGCTTCAGGGACCAGTGCGCGGCAGAGATGATCGAGGAATAAGCCGACGTCGGTCACGATACCGATGGCCTGACCTGTTCCGCGATCGCTGACCTTAGTCGCAACCGCAGGATTGATGTCGACACACACGAGCTTGACCCAGCTTGGCGACATGTTTCCGATGGCGATTGAGTGCAGCATCGAACCAAGACAAAGAACCAGACCCGCACCCTTCAGGTGCTGTGCGCACAAATCCTGTGCGAGGTTCATATCGGTTATTGTGTCCGGCAACGGGCCATCGTCGCGCAGACTGCCTGCGAGCACGAAGGGCACGTTATTACGGACGCACTCATACATGATGCCGCTCTTCAGGACACCCAGTTCTACAGCACCCCTGATATTGCCGCAGTTGTTGATGGCGTTGATGGCACGCATGTGGTTGCGGTGCCCGTGTTCTTCCTGACGTCCATCGGACAGCCGAATACCGAGCGATGTGCCGAGCAGCGCCGCCTCGATGTCGTGAACGCCGAGCGCATTGCCGCTGAGCACTGCCTGAACGTAGCCATTGCGAATCAGTTTCGACAATGACACATTCCCGCCGGTGTGGACTACAACCGGTCCTGCAACGACGATGATTTTCTGGCCGGCGTCCTGTACCGACCGGATCAGATTCGCAGTTTGCTGGACCGCGGTCTCAACCTGACGCTCGGATGAAACGCCGTTGCTCATGAAGGCAAACGCGAGGCGATCCCGTTCCTTCGATTCGGGAATGACCCTGATGCCGCGCATTCCGACGACGACCTGATCGCCGACCCTGATGTCGCGCAGCTTGCGGCACCATGCCTGATCATCGCGAACAACCACCAGAGCGTCCATGCGCTGGTCCTGCACTTCGATCCACTGGCCGCCCGATTTCACGAGTGTCTTATGGTTCGTCGTCGAATAGAAGTCCTCGGGAGCGCACTTGTCGCGTTCGATGGTTCGGAGCTCCGCCTCTCCGCTGTCAGCTGGCGTACAGCCAAGGCTTACCAAAGCTTCCAGCAGCGAGTTCATGTTCTTCGGATCGTCGGTCTCGACCTTTAGACGCAGGTGTGAGGGATCGCTGTTTGTGCGACCGATTTCGAAGCGTTCGACCTCGAATCTGCTGTTGAACTCCACCACACAGTCGAAGATTCGCTCCATGATGTGGGAGTCAATCAGGTGCCCCTGGGCCTCAACAACTTCAGTTACGGACATCTATTAACAGGATAAGATGCCCCCAAGAACTCGCAGAAACGACTGAATTTCTCGCTTCTCTTTCGACGATGAAGCAGTCCCAGCCCATTGACTAACGGATAAGCTCAGTTCGCCGCCCCAACTTTACTGGAATTACCGCGTAATATTTCGGGAACGTTCTGTATAGGAGGTGCGGTGGACTACGATCTCATCGTCGCGGGCGGAGGTATTGCCGGCTCGTCCCTGGCGGCACGAATGGCGTCAAGTGGTGCGCGCGTTCTGCTGCTGGAACGTGATTTACAGTTCCACGATCGAATCCGGGGCGAGTCCGTTCAGCCCTGGGGCGTTGCCGAGATTCGTAAGCTGGGGCTCGCGAACCTACTGCAGCCGTACGTGAGCGAACTGCGATGGTTCCAGCAGATAGTAAACGGACGAGTTGCTATGAGGCGCGACACGGTCGCGACCACGATGGCGGCAGAACCGGTGTGGGATTTCTTCCACCCGACGGTGCAGGAGCAGCTGCTTCAGCACGCAATCAAATCAGGGGTGGAGGTTCGCCGGGGAGTTTACGTTCAGAGCATCCTTGGCGGAAGCAGACCGATGGTCGTAGCCGGGACGTCGGACAAGAGCGAGGCGTATTCGGCACGTCTCGTTGTGCTATCGGCGGGCCGGAATCCAGGCCTTCGCAGCCTGTGCGGGTTCGAGGTGAAGCGCGACAACAATCCTTTTCTGATAGCAGGAGTTCTTCTTCGTGACGTTCCCATGGACATCGACTACTCGGCCGCGACGGTAGCGAACGATCTGCGGACCGGAGCTGTCGCCGGCGCATTCCCGCAACCGGACGATAAAGTCCGCGCGTATTTCTGCTATAACTGCGATTCATTCGACCGACTTCAGGGCTACACGGACTTTGGGCGCTTTCGGGAGCTGTTTGAGACTGCGATGGGCCGAGCCAATTCGCTGCGCGATGCGAAGCCGTGTGGGCCACTCGGGTCGTTCGAGTGCGCGGACGTGTGGGTCGAGCATCCGTATGCTAACGGCATTGCGCTGCTGGGGGATGCGGCTGCGTCGAGCGATCCGTCGTGGGGGCAGGGGTTGTCACTCGCATTCCGAGGTGCGCGGGTGCTTTCCGATGAACTGCTTGCAGACTCGGACTGGAACGCGGCGGGTCACCGGTATGCAGAGCGTCAGGATGCAGATTATGGCGCTGTGAGTAAAGTGACTCGCTGGGCGTGGCAGATGTTTCAGCAGACCGGGCCTGAGGCAGACTGTCTGAGAGCTCGTGCTTTGCCTCTGATTGCCCAAGACCCGACACGGGTTCCGGATACGTTATTCTCCGGCCCTGATTTTCCCCTCGGACCAGATGCGCGAGCGAGATTCTTTGGCGAAGATTTTCACGCATCGGCTGTGGCTTAACCAGCACCCGGTGTGGTGTCCGGAGGCGGTGGAGCCGACTTGAAAGTCGGCTGCGGGCAAGAAAGCCCGCCCCACGCACTTGCATGAGCGTTATCGGATCGCTTTCCACGCGAGAAAGAGGCCGTCAGGCGGTACGTCTTCCCAATATGAGATCAGCTGGCTCGAGACTTGCGAGCAGTCTCGCCCCAGAAGTTTCTCCAGTGTCTCGCGACGGAACCATTTTTCCCAGGCCGGAGTCTTCAGGCGTCCCCAGTGCTCGGCGTTCTTGTCGATGATGACGATACGGCCGCCGGGTCGAACGATGCGGCACAATTCGTGAACCGCGCGCTCGATGTCGACGGCATGCTCCAGCGATTCGGTGGCGTAGGCTGCATCGAAAGCGTTTGAAGCGAATGGCAGTTCTGTCATAGACCCGCAGCATGTGCGGATGTCCGACGGGACCACTCGAAGCATTGCCTCGGCGAGGTCAAAGGCTACGAACTCTGCGGAAGGGTACTGCGCTTTGAGCACCCGCGCAAAGCGGCCCTTACCGCTGCCGATATCGGCAACGCGGCCGGGCTGCAACTCTGAGAGGAAGTCCGCAATGAGGCGGACGTGGAAAATCCGGGGATCAATGGTGGAAGGGAAGTGCTCCTCGTCTGCTGCGGCCTCGTTGAAGCTCCGCCGAATCTCATCGAGTGAAACCGGGGGAGCACTTCGGCTCCGAAGCCAGTCGAGGAGCCCCATCCTCGTGCTTTAAGCGCGAGTCAGGAAGATCGGCATGCCTTCCTTGCTTGCGTAGTTCGGACGATAGCGATCGGTGTTGTACATCATCTGCACATCCACTCTCCGAGGCCCGAGCGCGGGATCCGGAATATTGACCATCGCGAACTTGCCTTCGTGAATTGCAGCCATCATGCCGCTCTTGCCCTTCATGACGGTATCGAAGGCCATAGTTCCGAAGGTGCTTGCGATCATTTTGTCAATGAAATCCGGATCGCCGGAACGCAGCTCGTAAGTGAGATCGCTAACGACAGTCTCTTCCTTACCGATCCGCTTCACTTCTTCACTGAAGCTTTCTGCCACACTCATCTTCTTGCGGTGTCCGAAAGCATCAGGCTCACCGTACTCCTGCAGCGTGAAGCCTTCCCATTCGGTGCCCTCGGAGAGGACCACCATGCTGTAGTTGCTTGGATTGTTCCGCTTGTCTTCAACAAGAAGCTGAACCATCTTCTCGACGTTGAATTTGTATTCCGGAATTCCACAGCGGATCGATGTTACGTAAGCGGTATACAACGCTGTGTATCCTGCATCGCGTCCAAATACGCGGAAAACACCCACGCGCTCATGTGAGCCGATGGTTGTGCGCTGCCGATTAATCGCGTCCATTGCGCGCGAAATCGCGGTCGAAAAGCCGATGCAGTACTCGGTATGCTGGACGTCATTGTCCATTGTCTTGGGAACAGCGACGACCTTGAAGCCGAGCTTGTCCAGTGTTGCGGCATAGCTCAGGGTGTCATCGCCGCCGATTGCGACGAGATAGTCGAGCTCCAGAGTCGACAGATTCTTCAGTACCTGCGGACTCATGTCGAATACGGTCGACGTAAGACCCTTCTTCGTGAACTCCGATTTCGGGAAATTGGTGCCCTGCAGAAAGTCGGGCACTTTCTTCATTTTCGACGGGTTGGTGCGGCTCGAGTGAAGAAATGTGCCGCCGGTTCGATCGACCGTCCGGGTATTTTCGCGCGACAGCGGCATGATGTATCTGGCTTTGCTGGCAGGATCGTCGAGATTGACGTGAGTGAGACCTTCCCAGCCGCGGCGGATACCGACGACCTGTATGCCGTGTTCGCTTGCACGATATACGACGTTCTTGATGACAGCGTTCAGGCCAGGAACGTCGCCGCCGCCGGTTAAGATACCGATGCGCTTGGTGGACATTGAGTCTCCTGATGAAGGATGGTTGCCCTTTATTGTAGCTTTGGCGCGGTTGTTGGGCCGGAATTGCTGTCCGGAATGATTGCGGCCAGCGGTGGCTACGCTACTGCTCGTTGCAGGAAAGAATGCGTGATTTTCGGCCAGCAACGCCGAATTTCGTCCTCACGCCGGAATAAAAGCTCGATCCAGGGCGATTCCATCAGGCCGCGGCGAACGAGTTCGCCGGTTTCGTCACTGATCGCCTTCTGCTCGACAACGACATGTTTCGCCGGATCAGGAAACGGCATGGTCAGCAATTCGGAGTGGAAGGCACTGACTGGTTCGAACCCGAACCGCCGCGCGAGCATGGTCAGATTCGCTTTGTTGTAACCGTACAGATAAGGGAATCCGAGCAGGTTATTCCAGGCCAGAACGCCGCGCGCGAACGGATTATTCTGCGTTCGGAAACGTTTCCAGCTCGATGCATTGGGAACGCGCAACGCAAGTAGTCCGTGGCGGCGGAGCAGGCGCCGAGCAGCCGTCAGTGTTTCATGAGGTTCCGCGAGTTGCTCAAAGCAATTCCAGATGAACACGCCGTCTGCCGAGCCAGCGGGAATCTTCGTGTCTTCGATCGTTTCGCGCCGGACCGTCAGGCCCTGCCGACGAGCGAAATCCGAAGTGTCTTTGCCGATGTCGAGTCCGATGGGACACCAGTCCCACTCCTCCGCGGCCTGAAGAAACCCGCCGAGATGCGGACCCAGTTCGACAACGGAAGCGTGCGGCCGCAACTGGTCCCGGTATGCCGGAGCTTTGTTGCGAAATGAGGTTACGTACCGGCGATAGACGTGTTGCATCACGCCGGGATCGTTTGGGTCCGCTTCGTATGACGCCGTTGCCCGGGTCTGTTCCTCGTCGCGCAACAGCAGGCCACACCGCGCACACGCCAGCATTCGTGCGTCGCCGTCGTGCATGAAGTCGGTCAAATCTTTCAATTCGGCCTGGTGGTGCCTTTCTTCGTAAACGGGAAGACACGAATGCGTTTCGCTCTTCAACCTCCGCCTGGAGTGCGGCGGCCGAACTCGCAGCCAGAAAGTTTCGACCGCCGCATGCTGGACAAGACGAGAGTGGCACTTGCTCGCTCCGTCTGTATGACGCTTCACAAAGAAAAACCTGTCACGTGTACTGTTACTGCTGTTGCGGTTTCGCCCATCGTGTTACAACGGACTCGAATCAAATGAACCAGGAACTCTCAGGTAAGTCGGTTGTTATCACGGGTGCTTCGCGCGGTATCGGTGCGGCGACTGCTCTCACTCTCGCGCGGGCGGGGGCGTCAAAAGCACTGCTGCACTATAACTCGAACTCCGAAGGCGTCGATCAGGTTCGCGATGAAATCCGCGCTCTGGGGGCGGAGGCTACGCCGTTCCAGGCAGACCTGGGGACGAGCGAGGGTATTCAGGCATTATGCGACGAGATCGGCCGTTTTCGACCGGATATCCTCATCAACAACGCCGGACATCTGGTTCAGCGGGCGAAACTCGCCGAGTATACGCCGGACCTGTTCGATCGCGTCTCGAATCTGAATGTCAAAAGCGTTTATTTCGCTACACAGGCGGCTGTTCCGCACATGATCGAGCGTGGAACCGGTGTTGTGATCAATCTGAGCTCGATTGCGGCGCGGAACGGAGGCGGGCCGGGTGCAACGATTTATGCCGCCGCGAAGGCCGCGGTCGCAGCGATAACGAAAGGACTCGCGAAGGAGCTTGCGCCGAAGGGAATCCGTGTGAACGCAGTCAGCCCGGGGACGGTCGACAACGATTTTCACGCGAAGTACTCGACACGCGAAATCCTCAACAATGTGATTGCGCAGACGCCGGCGGGCACTTTGGGTACGAACGAGGAGGTGGCGGACGTGATCCTGTTCCTCTGCACTTCGCCGAGCCGTTACATTCACGGTCAAACGATTGAGATCAACGGCGGAATGTATATGGTCTGATCAGCGGCTCACAATCGTCACGCCGCTTTGCGTCGGGACGCCGTTGAACAGCAGCCTGACGACAACTGAGCCTGAGGGGGCGAATCCACCTGGCATCTGCACGTTGACCTGATATACGCCCGTCAGACCCGGGGCGGCGCCGGACCAGATTACGTCGGCGGAGTACCCTCCGATCTCGGCGGTGACCACGGGGTTACCGGTGCCCTGACCTGTGACAAAGAAGGACACAATGTCGCGTCTGCCGGCCGGGTGATCCACATCGTTGCGCGAAGAATCCGGGTTCAGGACGAGGGCCTGTCCAGTCCCGTCGGAGACGGCGAGGATGCCGGGTGCTGTGTCGCTGATCTTGACGGAAGTTCGGCCGAAGACCGTACCTGTTTTGCGTGTTGACACTTCAGCGGAACCGGACCTGGCGGTTGTGGGGATTTGGAATGTCAGGCTTCCCGATTTTTTATCGAGGACTTCGATGCGAGTGCCATCGAGGAGGACCTCTGTACTTTCACTGATACCGGCTCCTGCTACGTAAGCTAATTGTCCGGGAGCTACTGCGGTCTCCTTCAGTGTCGCTGCGTGCAGGACGGTGATCGGCGACGTTGCGGCGGCCGGTGGTGGGACGGGGTCAACGGGTGTGACGGGCGTTGTTGGTTCGCCTGGAACAGCTTTCAAGGCGCGTATACGATTGTTTCCCGTGTCGGCGATCAGGACGGAACCGTCCGCCTCGGGCCAGACGTCGAGCGGAGCATTCAGCGATGCTCCGTTTGCCAGCGCACCATCGCCGGAGAAACCCCGATCGCCGGAACCAGCAGCGGACGACCAGCTACCATCCGGAGCCATGACGTAAATGCGGTTTGCACCCGCGTCGGCGACCCAGAGATTGCCGGTCCGGTCGAATCGCATTCCGTGCGGCTCGATGATATCCAGTCCGGTGACCGTCGTAACCTGACTCCTGTCGCGCAGCTTGCGGATCCGACCGGCGGCAGCTTCGGAGAACCAAACGACACCAGCGGCGTCGACTGCAACGCCCGAGGGTGAGGCTAGCTTCAATGCAAGACCTACGCCATCTCCGGTTGCTGTTCCTCCGCCTGCGACTATTGTCATGCTGCCATCGGCCGCGACCCGGCGAATGACGTTGTTGAGAGAGTCCGCAATATAGAGACTCCCGTCCGGCGCGTACGCCAGAGCTGCGGGGAGAAGCGCACGGCCGCTTGCCGTTGCGATCGGCTGTGCCTGGAATCCGGATGCGATGCGGTAAACCACGCCGCTATTGCCCCGAATTCCGACGAGTATCCGGCCAGTGCCGTCGGCAGTGAGCGATACTGGCGAATCGAAGTCGGTGGAGTAAGTGGACAATTCGCCCGTACTGGTAAGGCGCCGAACGCGGCTCAGGCCTGTGTCGGCGATCCAGAGTGAACCGGAGGCGTCACGTGTAATGGAAGACGGTGAACTGAAGCGCCATTCCGAGGAGATCTTGCCGTCGCCTGCGAGGTTCGCTCCCGGGGCCCCGATGACGATCGACGTCATGCTCGAGGTGTACTTTCGTACCTGACGGTCTCCGACGATGTATAACTCGCCCCACGGCGTTGCGCAGATGCTGGCTCCGCCGAGCGGAAGCGTCGAGAAATCTCCGCCGGATTTCACGACGGTTATGCGACTGCTGGTGCCATCGGCGACATAGACGGTACCGGACGAGTCGACTGCGATTCCGGTGATGGTCCCGAACTCGAGTTCGTGCCCGACTGGATCACTCAACGTGGACATCTGCGAGTAACGGATGACGCGGACGCGCTTGTTTCCGCTGTCAGCGATGTAGAGTGCTCCTGTTGCGTCGACGGTCAGGGAGGAAGGGTACGACAACCCGATTGCGGGTACGACTGACAGCATTCCGTTCTGGTCGACGGAGTAAACCTGATTGGCGCCGAAATCCGCTATCAAGACGTTGCCAATGCGATCTACCGTGACGTCGCGCGGTTGTACGAGGCGGACCTGTGTAGCGCGGACAGAACCTGTTGCGGGAGGCGCATCTTTGCCGCCACCAGCGAATGTGGCTATGGTGCCGTCGGTGCTGACTTTCCGCACGACAGCATTCCCTAAATCTGCGATGTAAAGACTGCCAGCGGGATCGACGGTCAGACCGTACGGCGCGTTGAGCTGTGCTTTGTTTGCGGCGCCACCGTCTCCGGCTCTTCCGGCGATTCCGATGCCCGCGTAGGTCTGGATGGTTCCGTCCGCTCCGATCCGGCGGACGCGGTGGTCCAGACTGTCGGAGATATAGACGGCTCCCATGGAGGTGACCGCCACGGCCTGCGGCTGGACCATGATCGCGGCGGCTGCCGCCTTGCCATCACCGGTCGAGTTCGTTCCGGCAAGGGTGTCAATTTTGTAAAGCGGCTGAGCGGCCTGGAGCGCCACCGTCGCGGCCAGCAGTGCGGCCAGGATTATCCGAGGGATACAACACATCTCGTTCAGGACAGTGCTGTCCCGGCGAGAAAAATCTCATGTAGAGGCGGTTTCGCGGTTTACCAGATTTTTTCGGATGCGGGGCCGTGGGGAGTGTTGACGACGACCGTCTTCTTCACGCCACTATCGCGGTTTTCCACGCGATCATAGATGTGCTCGTTCGAGACTGTGCCAAGGGCGGTGTTGTAGAGGCTTTCGAGCCCCAGTGCTTCTTTCAGGTCTTCCTGAAAGTCGTGGAGTGCGCGGAGTTGTTCGGCTAACGCTGCAACCTTGCGACCTGACGGCGTGATAAAAAACTGCTGATAGCCGCCGTTCACAAGATGGCCGATTTCCTTACCAATTCCTACGCCAGCCTTGCCGATGCCGGGCGTTGCGTCGCCCCGGTCCTCGATCTGTGCGACGCCTCCGTGCTTGCCCACGATGGCGCCACCGGAGGCAGACTGTACCGTAAACCCAAACTCCCGCAGCCGGTCCGAGACGATCGGTGAACGATGCGGTCTTCGCCTTCTCTCTCCGAAAGAACATTTCTCTTTATTATAGGTTCCGGCACACATCAGAATTGCAGCTGCAGGTTGAAGTTAAAGCTTCGCCCGTCGTTCAGGGTGTTGGTGATCTTGCCGAACGCGGGCGAACTCAGATCCGGATTGGGGTCGGAGAACTGCGGTGTATTCAGCACGTTGATCGATTCGGAGCGGAATGTCAGCCGCCATTCGGAGTGAACGATCCACGAACGCGCGATTGATGCGTTCAGGTTCCGAATGCCTCCCCGGCGAAAGGTGTTGAATCCCAGATTTCCACGCGACTGTCCGGGTGCGATCGGAGCGAACGCGGATCTGGGCAACAACGCAGTCGATGTGTCCGGGTTGTTGATCGACCGGCCGAGCACGGCGGGGTCGAGGAGGTTCGGGCGGTCGCCATTGGTGCCATCGACGTTGCCGGAGCCCGGGCCATCAGAGCCTGTGATCACGGAAAACGGGAATCCTGACTTGGCAAGGAAGATACCGGAAACGCGCCAGTTGCTTGTCACATGACGAAAGAGTCCGGGCGGCTGAAGTAAACGTCGGGACTTCGTACTGGAGGCGCGCCATCAGCGCGTGGGACTGATCGAAAGCACTCGGACCTTTCAGGTCTTTGGCGACCAGGTCTTCCGATTGCGCGTAGCCCTGACGGGCGTCGTCGCCCGCGGCCATGTTGCTGTACGCGCTGCCGGTGTCGAGCGCTTTGCTGAACCAGTACGAGACCTCGGTATTGATGCGGTGCACTGACGGCGCCTTGAGCGTTATGCGCGCCGCGTCGAAGTACGCGTTCGAGGCGTTATGAACTTCGCGCAACTCGAAGTATCTCGGGTCAGGCCGTCGGGCCGTGATCGTGGCGGTGGTCAACGGGACATCCGGGATCGGGACCGCACGGTTGCGGAACCACATCATGAAGAGCTTGTGAGTGCGTGAGCCGGAGTAGCCGAGCTGCAGGGACCAGGATCGACCCGTAAAGGGTTCCCACAAGAAGGCGTACTGGTGGGAGTACGGGGACTGCAGGTCGGGCGGGACCGCGAACTGAATGTGCCGGGCTCCGGGGCCGAGATATACGCCGTCCAACGGATTCAGGAGATTCGCGGGCGCCTGCACTTCCACCTTCAGGAAGTTCGGTGGATCCCATCGAACCTGCTGCAGCGTTTGCGGATAGATCTCGCCGAAGTGCAGTCCGTAACCCGCACGGATCACGCCGAATCCGGGAGCGTGCCAGGCTACGCCAAACTGCGGGCCGAAGGTATTGCAGTCGCAGTTGAAGTTCACGGGACTCAGGTTGTTTATTTCATCCGGACCGGTGATGGGCGTATATCGCAGGCCGTAGTGAATCGACAGCCGTGGGGAAACCTTCCATGCGTCGCCGGCAAAGTACTGCTGCTCGAACCACCGGAAGTGCCGGTGACCGTCTCCAATCGCGGCTGAGTATCGGCTTGCTACGCCAAGTCGGAAGTTGGTGATTGCATCGCGGCCGAAATCATTGCGGAAGTAATAGTTGCCACGTTCACTGGAAGACTCGAGGCCGTTGTTCTGGAGACGGTCGACTTCTCCGCCGACTGAGAAGAGATGGTTTCCGACCTGGCGGCGATAGATCACGGCGTGCCGGAAGCGATTGATTCGGCGATCAATGGGAACGCCGGAGTTCGGCCCAAGCGGCTGGTATGCGGTTCCGATGTTGACTTGCGGACCTACGGCATTCGGCTCGGGCACAAGCAGCGAGTGCGTTCGATCGAAGCCGAGAGTGACGTCGAGGTCGGAGTGAGGGTTGAAGACCTGATTCCAGGTCAGCCGAAAGGTGTGCGATTTCGTGGTTGTATCGGGATTCTGGCCCTGAACCAGCTGAAATGCGTCAACCTTTTGGTTGGTGTACGAGTGCCTCAGCGCAAGCCGGTCACGGTCTCCCAGGCTTTGATCCAGTCGTATCGTCGAGGAATCGGTATCGATCGACTGTGGAGAGTTGGTGTTCAGTGCTCTGGGATCAATGTCGGTGCGATTCGGCGTCGATAGCGGGTAAGCAGCGATCCATCGCTCAATCAGTTTTCTGACTGCAGGATCGGTCGCCAGAGGCGTTCGTTCCGATGCGAGGGGCACGAGAACGTTTCCGTTCACGTACCCTCGGAGCTTTTGCTGCGAGCCGTTTAGTGTTACGTATGCACCCTTCCACAGAGGCAGGCCTGCATTGAATCCGTAGGTGTTTTCGTGTGCCGGGAGAACACCGCCCACCTGGAAGAAGGACCTGGCGGTCAGGATGCTGTTGGAGTGACCAAAGGTGATGCCGCCATGCACGTTGGCCCATCCTGAGGAAACGGGCTTGAGGAAGTCGAGATGGATCAGGCCGCCGGGAGTGTTGCCAAATTCGGTCCCGAAGTATCTCAGTTCCGGGCGGAACTCTGTGACGATTGTTGCGTTCGTTCCCAGGCGCGCATTCAGTTCCCGGAGTGCGTTGTTGTCGATGAGATTGAACTGCACATTCTCATTGCGGCGACTCTCGCCGCGAGAGGTGTCGGTTGAGCCGAGAAGGTTTAATTCGACACGTTTGTCAGGAACCGGTTTTTGCTCCTGCTGGGAGCCAACGGGCAATTCTGGTGTTGCAGACTGTTGCTGGAAAGCGAGGAGAACGCCCAGCAGGAACGAAAACATCAATTCAACATTATGGCAGTCCGGCTCGGCCTCGACCGTCCGGCGTCATACTGGTTTCACCACGATGAGATATGCCCTTTCTGCGGTGATTTTGCTGCTTTCGAGTGTGACGTGCGAGGCGAGGCTTCGGGCCGGCGCTGCAGTGGCGGACATAACCCCTCAGGAGTGGCCGATTCGAGTCGTCGGTAATTTCGGGTTAACACTGGCGAAATCGGCGCACGATAAGCTGCACGCTCGTGCTCTTGTGCTGGACGACGGAGGTGTAAGGATCGCCGTTGCCGTGGTGGACAGTTGCTATGTCAAGCGCCGGGAAATGGACCGCATCAAGGCGCTTGCTTCAAAGGATACCGGGATACCACAGGGTCGAATTTTGATTGCTGCAACGCACACGCACTCGGCGCCTCCTTCGGCCGCTGATGCCGGGAATGAAATTGAGCGCCGCTATGTCGAGCGCTTTGTTGTCCAGACTGCGGCGGCAATCAGGCAGGCGAATGCCAATCTCAAACCGGCGAGGATCGGATGGTCTGTTGTTCCTGTTCCTGACGAGCTATTTAATCGCCGTTGGTTTGTGCGCAGCGGCGCCATTCGTCCGAACCCGTTCGGGGAAACGACAGATTTGGTGCGCATGAATCCGCCGGGAGGGTCGCAGGATTTGATTCATCCGGCAGGTGGCACCGATCCTGGGCTCTCGATTGTTTCCGTTCGGGATGAGGGAGGGAAGCCTCTTGCTGTGCTCGCTAACTATTCGCTGCATTACGTGGGCGGGGTTCCGGGGCCGGATGTGTCTGCCGACTACTTCGGTGCGTTCGCCGAGGCTCTGAGCAAACGCATTGCACCGGATGATGCATCGTTTACCGCGATACTTACAAACGGCACGAGCGGTGACGTCAACAATATCGACTTCGTCCATCCACGTCCGCCGGCGGAACCTTATCAGCGTATTGGGGTGGTATCCAACAAGCTGGCCGACAAAGTGGCCGATGCCGTTGGGCGACTCCAGTATCAGGCTGATGTTCCGATCCGAATGATCGAAAGGGAACTGCCGCTTCGGTATCGTCGGGGAACTCCGGCGCAGCTGGCGTTCGCGCGGCACGCACTCGAGCAGAAGGACGACACTGGCCTGCCGCAGAATGCTAAGGCTTATGCAGAACGATTGATGGAGATGGAAAAAGGCCCTGAGATCGCCGACGTGAAGCTACAGGCGATACGCATTGGCGAGCTCGGAATTGCGGCACTACCTTGTGAGACGTTTACCGAGACAGGCCTGACGATTAAAGAGCTGAGCCCGTTTCGGACCACCTTCACGATGGAGCTGGCAAATGGACACTACGGGTATCTTCCGACGCCGCGCCATTTCGAACTGGGCGGATACGAGACGTGGCCGGGCACCAATTATCTGGAGCGCGACGCTTCCGTGAAGATCACGCGGACGCTTCTCGAGCTACTTCAACGCCTGCGTAGCTCGAAGTAATCGTCTTACGTGCGGGTGAAGATCGGAGACTCGAGCGTACCTGTGCTGTCCGAGAACGACTCTTCGTGGATACCCATGGACCGGAGGATGCTCAGGTACATGTTCGACATCCGTGCTTCGTCCTTCCGCCAGTACATTCCGTGCTTCAGGCCCATGTTGCCGCCGCCAACCAGGAGTGTTGGGAGATTGTGCGAGTTGTGGGTGGTACTCGCGCCGCTTCCATACAGCACGATGGTGTTGTCGAGTACGCTGCCTTCGCGGTCTTTGTAAGTCTCGAGGGAAGTGAGGAAACGTGCGAGCTGCTTGCTGAGGAAGAGGTCGTACTTTGCGAAGTCGAGCTGGCCGTCCTTGTCGGTTGCGTGCGACAGATTATGGTGCGTCTTCGATAATCCCAGCTTCAGCGGGAACGTGTCGCTGATGCCCATTCCGTCTTCTCGGTTGAGCATAAAGGTGACGGTACGAGTGATGTCGGCATCGAAGGCGAGCGCAATCAACTCGAACATGTTGCGGTAATACTCGGCAGGATCACCGGCGTTGGTCGCGTCGAGATTCAGATGCGAGTAATCCTGCTTCTTGAGTGGGATGTCGATCCAGCGCTCAGAGGCAACGAGACGCGACTCCATCTCATTCAGAGTGCTGAGGTACTGATCCATCCGGTCGCGATCGGTCTTTCCCAGCTTAGAGTCGAGCGAACGCGCACTAACCGCGACGGCATCTACCAGCTTGATTCGCCGCTGGAGGTACTCGTGTTCTTCTTTGACTGACGTACGGTCCCCGCGGAAGAGGCGATCGAATACGCGACGCGGATTGTTTTCCGCCGGGATCGGCTTTCCGTCCAGGTTGTAGGAAATCGTACCAGTACGCGAGAGATAGCCGGTACCGGCGTCAATCGACAGGACGAGCGAGGGCTGGCGGCAGTACTGCTTTGTATGCTGCGCGATGACCTGGTCGAGTCCTACGCTATTGAACGTTCCGGGCTTGGGATTGTGCAGCGGAGCGCCCGTCAGCCACATATCGGAACAGATATGCGGATCGGCCTTAGGGCCGTTCGGGTGCTGCAGTCCACCCATGAAGCTCAGCTTCTTGCGGAAGGGAGAGAGCGGTTGCGTGGACGCGCCGAACTCGAAATCGCTTCCGGTGCCTTTTCTTGGGAACCAGCTCCACTCGTCGAGACCGTTTTCCTGCTTCGGTAACGACATGCCATTGGCCGTGTACATGGCACAGAAGCGGCGTGGAATCTGATCCGTCACTTCCGCTCCCATCGCGTCGAGGACGGGCAAGGCCAGCGCTACTCCCCCCAACCCTTTGAGAAAAGCCCTGCGGTCGAGTTTGATTGAGCGGGTCAAGCGGATCTCCTGGTTCTGTCGTTATTTCTCGAGAAATGGCTTACTGTTGACGACGTACCGCACCATGTCTTTCATCCCGTATCCGGCGGGCTTGAGTCGCAGCGCGTCGCGTTTCAGGTAATCAAGTTCATTGTAGGTCAAAGTTCGCCCAATTGCGTAGGTGGTCAGATGCTTGAGAACACTGAACGCCACCTGATCGATACGGTCTTCACTGAGATACCGCTTCAGATCGTTGGCACCTGAGACCTCTGTGTTGTCGGGGAGGGTCGATTTTGCATCGACAGACCCTTGTTTGCGCCGGCCACCCGCGTCATACTCCTCGAACGCCACACCCCACGGATCAATTTTTGAGTGGCACTGGCGGCATGCCGGAACGTTCCGATGCTGTTCCAGCCGCTGCCGAAGTGTGAGGCCTTTTTCGTCCGCTTTGAGCGCGGGCACATTTGGCGGAGGGTCGGCCGGAGGCTCCGCGATGATCTTACGAGCGAGCCATGCTCCCCGTTTGACTGGATTCGATTCACGACCGTCGGACAGGCCGGCCATGATGGCGGCCTCGGTTAGCACGCCTCCCAAGTCAGGCCGCCCATGCGGAATCGCGACATAGCGGAATCCGCTCTCGGTTTTGTCGCCTAAACCGTAGTAGGTCGCGGCGGCTTCGTTCGCGACGATGAAATCGGACGAGACCAGATCCTTCACGGGAAGATTGTTAACTATCAGATGCTTCACGAACTCAATCGGCTCTTGTTTGAGTGCCGTGCGCGTGTCCCGCGTCAACTTCGGATAACGCTTACGGTCAGCTTCGAGAACCTGAAACTTATCGAGGCTTAGCCACTGCGATACGAACTCGTTTGCGAAGCGTGAGAACCGGGAATCGGCGATCAGACGGTCGACTTCCGTGTTCAGTTCTTTCTTCAGGAGTCCGTTTGACGCCAGCTGCAGGGTCCTGTGGTCGGGCGGTCCATCCCACAGAAAGTAGGACAGTTGGGAAGCGAGTTCGAACTGATTGAGCGGCTCAGGTGCCGGACTGGCGCTGGTTTCTACCAGGAAGAGAAACTGCGGCGAAGTCAGGATCGACCAGAAGAGTATCTTTGATGGAGTCCTGAAAGCTGCGGCCGTTTGCCTGTGCTTTGGTGTATACGGCCATAAGCGCAGCTTCTTCGGCAGGCGCGACGGGCCGGCGGTACGCGCGTGTTGCGAAATCGTGCACGATCTTTCGCGCCCACGCCTCTTTGTTTTCCTTGTGCTCGAAGCTCACGAAGATGTTCGTGTGTGACTTGGGCGGCCATATCTGGTAATAAGGTCCTTCGAACTCCACTGACCGGACGACGAGCCGGGGCATGTCGCGCCCGTCCGTGTACTCGCTGCGGATGCCTATCTCGTGAATACCGGCGAGATAGTTGACGTTGTCCTTTTCGACAATCGGCCTTGGGAAGTTCTCGAACGTCCCTTCGAAGACGTATTTTGCGAGTTTTTCGCCGGTTACCGTCTGTGGAAGGCCGACGGGCGCGAGCGTACTACCGCAATCGCGCCGGAGGCCAAGATGTACGCCGACCTTCGGCAGACGCTTTTCAAAAGTCGCAAAACGCCGGCTCAGGTCCTGAGTTGGAGCGAGGGGAGTCAGGACGACGCGATCCAACTGTTTCACACTGTCGTACTTGGCCGTTATCGGCAGTTGTCCTGCGGGGAGCCGTACGAGGAGGAAAGCCGGCTGTTGCAGAAAGCCTGAGAACTGCCGGTCGCCAAGGGTGAGGCTGAAGTCTGGCTGCGGCTGGCGGCGGCCGCCTCGCTTCGCCGCCGGGGGCTGCTGGACGAGTTGTTTGCCGCGTTCGACGAGGGCCGCGATTTCCCCCGCGTCGAGGGGACGGTTATAGAGGCGGACGTCCGCGATATCGCCCTGGAACGCTCCCATGCCGGAGAGGTTGCCGATTTCGAGATCCGCTTTAGGGTCGTCGAACTGGGCAGCGCCGGATGAAGCTCGCGCGATCAGGCTGCCGTTGACGTACAGGAGGGTTTCGTTCCTGCCGCGACGAACGACGGCTGCGACGTGCTGCCACGTCTCCGGCCGAACTACGCCAGGGCGAGACGATACGGCCGCCGTGGACTGGGGTTCGGCAGAGCCGGCTGTTTGAAATCGCAGCGTACCGCGGGCATCTGGCAGTTCGAGGTACCAGCCGAGAGCGCGTCCCGGTGCTCCCAGACTCACCAACGCTGCGCGCTGCAGTTGTTTCGGCCGAATCCAGGCGGTTACCGCGAAGTCACCTTCGCCTAAGTTTCTTGAGTCCTCCATGGAGAAGGTACTGCGCGGGACGAGCAGGGAATCGGTGCCACCGGACAGGGAGACTGCTTTGCCGACAGGCGAGTCACTCAGGTGCGCAGAGCCGGTGAGCTTTTGCGATGATCCCGAATCAGACGCGGGCAGCACCATCGAAAGCCCTTCCTTGAGGCGCGATGAATCGGGTGCTGCTTTCGCCGTCTCGGCGGCGGTATAAGCGTCCACCTGGTAGATGCCAGCCTGCGGGATTGTCACTGTAGCCGGCGATTTCAGCGGCTTGTAAACAATCTCCCGATTCGTTGCTGTCGCAGGAGCCGCACCCGGGTCGAGCAGCAGACCGTCGTTGTATTTGGCTGCCGTCACGGTCACCCGGAAAGGGCCGGATTCCGGCAATTCACGGAGCGAGATCTTGAAGTTCGCTTTTGGACCGTAGGTGCCATCCTCGTCGAACATCTCTTCACTTGGAATAGCGGGCCGCAGCAACAGTCCCTGTGGAACCGTGCTCCAGGCTGCACCCTTCGGATAGCCGCCACTGCCACGCATGTCGGCGAACACCGCGTGATAGATGCTGTCGTAATCACGCCAGCCACGAACCGTATCATTGCCCCGATAGCCTTCAATGAACCGGTATTTGGTTCTCATCAGGAACGGTTCGAATGGGAATGGTTTGGTGGGCGTAAGTTGCGTGACCAGAACGTCTGAGTTTTCCAGCAGGGCACTCCCGGCGCCGAGCACCAGTTTCTCCGGCAGGGGAGCCGGATTGACTCCTGCAGCGAGGTCAACACGGAAATTCTGAATAGAAGGCTTCGAGGTGGGATCGACGATTGCCCGGTCGAGCGCCTTTTCGGCGATCTCAAAATAGGCTTCCAGCAGCAGCGGAGACATCTGCTGGGTGTCCCTGTTGTTCAAGAAGCCTTCTTTGGAGACGGCATCCGGCGGGAGCACGCTAGTCAGGTCATCGTCGAGCAGCAGGAGTTCGCGAAGAGTATTTCGGTATTGGGAGACGGTGAGTCGAAGTACCTGACCGTTCTTCGGGGCGGGACGCAAACGTGCAACTTCCAGTCCCTTCCCGATCCACTCAACCATGCGTTGACGGTCTTCGGCAGAGGGCTGGGGCAAGCCTTTGGGCGGCATCGTTGCGGTGCTGAGCCTGTGCCGAACTGCCTCCCAGGTTTTGATCTGGTTGTCGGGGAAGCCGGAATCCAGCAGGTCCGCCCGGAAGCCCGCGGTACTGTTGTCAACGTTATGACACTTGACGCAATTTTGCTTAAGAAATGGCTCTACGAACTGGTCGAATTGCGGGTCGGCAGAGGCTGCGACAGCCTGCGATGGCAGGTATCGGAAACAGACTGCGATCGCCAATCCGGACAGGAGACTGACCGTCCATGCGGGCCGAATTTTACGCCACAAACTTCCAAAAGCCATATCTTGGGTAATTGCTTTATTTTAGCGTTGCTCCGCAACCGCCGGGCTTAAGCCAGCAGCGGCTGGACAACGTTTCCTTTAACGTCGGTCAGACGGAAATGCCGCCCCTGGTATTTGAACGTGAGCCGCGTGTGATCTACGCCGAGGCAATGCAGAATGGTCGCGTGGAGATCATGCACATCCACCGGATTTTCACTGACGTTGTAGCTGAACTCGTCCGTCTCGCCGTAGACCGTTCCCGGCTTGATGCCACCGCCCGCCATCCACAGGCTGAAACAGCGCGGATGGTGGTCGCGGCCGTAATTCGTCTCGGTCAGCGTTCCCTGGGAGTAGACGGTTCTGCCGAACTCTCCGCCC
Organism: Bryobacteraceae bacterium; assembly: GCA_963794765.1. GTDB lineage: Bacteria > Acidobacteriota > Terriglobia > Bryobacterales > Bryobacteraceae > JAWXCM01. Next base: position 146,415 of record CAWCGC010000044.1, read on the forward strand.
CAGACCACAAGCGTGTCGTCGAGCATGCCGCGCTGTTTCAGATCCTGCACCAGCGCAGCCGACGGCTGATCCGTTTGCTCGCATTGCCCCCGAATTTCCTTGGGCAGATTGCCGTGCTGGTCCCATCCGCGATGGAACAACTGAATAAATCGGACGCCGCGTTCGGCAAGTCGTCGCGCCAGGATACAGTTGGCCGCAAACGAGCCCGGCTTGCGCGCGTCCGGCCCGTACAGTTCGAACGTCGACTCGGGTTCCGTAGACAGATTCGCCAGTTCGGGAACTGAAGACTGCATCCGAAACGCCATCTCATACTGAGAGATTCTGGCTGAGATGTCGGGGTCGTGATACTGCTTTTCCTCGATTCCGTTCAGCTTGCCCAAGTCGTCGAGAAAGCGTCGACGAGCGTCCGTGGAGTAGCCGGGCGGATTCGACAGATACAGAACCGGATCCGCACCAGAGCGGAACTTGACGCCGCGATATTTGGTCGGAAGAAAGCCGCTGCCCCATGCGCGATCAGCGAGCGCCTGTGCGTTGCCGGTGCCCTGCGACACCATGACCACGAACGCCGGCAGATCTTTGTTGGCGCTGCCCAGACCATAAGAGATCCACGCACCGATGCTGGGACGGCCTGCCAGCTGGAAACCAGTCTGAAAAAACGTGACGGCCGGGTCATGATTGATCGCTTCGGTCTGCATCGTACGGATGAGTGCAATCTGGTCGGCGACCTTACCGGTGTGCGGCAGCAGTTCGCTGAGCCACATTCCGGATTGTCCGTGTTGCTGAAACTGGAAGACCGACGGAGCTGTCGGGAAACTCGCCTGAAATGCTGTCATTCCAGTGAGGCGCTGGCCCTGTCGAATGGAGTCCGGCAACTCCGTCCCACGGCGCGTTTTCAGCTTCGGCTTGTAATCGAAGAGGTCGAGCTGCGAGGGTGCCCCGTGCTGGAACAGGTAGATGACGCGCTTTGCCTTTGGAGCGAAATGGGGCAGCCCGGGCAGGCCACCTTCGGCAGTTGTTTCGGCGGACAGAAGTGAGGCGAGGGCAGCGGTACCGATGCCGGTGCTCGCGGCGCTGAAGAAATGCCGTCGCGTGAGCAGCAGCTTTCGGTGTTCGATCGGGTTCATTGCTTCGTCACTACCTCGTCCATGTTCAGCATCAGGCTTGCCGACCGTGGCATACGCTGCAAGCTCTTTGGGATCCAGGGAAGGATCATTCCGAGTGTCACCTTGCTTCAGCAGCGCGTCAGGGCGCTTCACATCGGTGCTGAAGTAATCACGGTGGTACTGAAGGTTTCCCTTCAGGACTTCGAGCTCGTCCGCGGAAGGATTGCGGGCTGTCAGCAAACGAAATCCAAACTTCAGTCGAGCTTCCGGAGTGGTGCCACCCTCGCGCATCATCCGCTGTCCTATGAGGCGAGCCGCTTCAACAAAGGTTACGTCGTTCATCAGATTCAGCGCCTGAAGCGGGGTGTTCGTCCGGTTTTCGCGTACGATGCACGCCTCGCGCCCGGCCGCGTCGAAGTTGATCATCATGGGAGGCGGAATGGTCCGCTTCCAGAATGTGTACAAGCTTCGGCGGTACAGGTCCGGACCGGTGCTTCTGATGTAATCCATGTCCTGCATCGACTGCTCTTTCCACAATCCTTCGGGCTGATAGGGCTTTACGGACGGGCCGCCGATCTTCTCGACGAGCAGTCCGGCAGCCGCGAGCGCCTGATCGCGAACCATCTCGGGCGGCAGCCTGTGTCTTGGTCCGCGCGCCAGAAGGCGATTGTCAGGATCGCGCTGCAGCAACTCGGGCGTCGCACTACTCTGCTGACGGTACGTCGCACTCGTCAGCATCAGCCGAACGAGAGCCTTCATATCCCATCCGGATCGAACAAATTCGGTCGCAAGCCAGTCGAGCAGATCGGGATTCGACGGATATTCTCCCTGCACCCCAAAATCTTCAACAGTTTTCACCAGGCCTGTGCCGAAGAACATCTCCCAAAAACGGTTGACGGTGACGCGGGCTGTGAGAGGGTTCGAAGGGTCAACAATCCATTTTGCGAGCGCCAGCCGATCGTTATTGATGCCCGCTGGAAGTGGCGGGAGGACAGCGGGAACGTTCCGCTCGACTACGGGGCCGGGCTTGTCATACGCGCCGCGCTGCAACAGATGGGCGGGAGTTGCCGGACCTGGCTTCTCTTCCATCACCATCACTGTCGGCGCTTTTAGCTCCAATGCTTCGCGCTCACGCGAAAGGCCCGTCACTCTTGACCATGTATCGCGGAATACCGGCGGGGCAGCTTGCTCGAGAAAGGACCACCGCAAGGCATCGGACTGTGCCTGCGTACGCTTTGCCGCAGGAATCGCGGCAAGCTCTGCGATGGTCGGTTCAAGCGCCATCGCCGCGACTTCGGCTGAACGCAGCGCACGGTCATAAAGCAGGACGTCATCGATCTTCCCGTGGAAACGGCGTTCCGCTCCCCATCCTGTTCCGATGCGGAAGGGTTCCTTGAACTGCTTACCAGCATTTCGGAACGGCCGGTAAAGGTTGTCAGCGAGAACTTTCATCTGAAGGGGTTTTCCGTCCACGTACACCTTGATGCCTGACGCGGTCATGCTGCCGTCATAGGTCAGGGCGAGGTGATACCAGCGATTCGCCTCCAGCTTTTTGTCCTCGGACTCGAGTCGAATCGCATCGGACTCGTAAACGCCGGTCAGATTGACATGGATTTTGCCATGATCTATGTGCAGTCCGTAACCTTTGCCTTTGGGGGAGTCCACCATCCGGCTGAGGATACTGCCGTCGGGCTCAGCATCGGAGTGAATGCGCGCGGACAGCGTAAACGGCTGGTCGATGTCGAAGTTCCCTGCCTTCCCCCCATCGATGACGTTGCTGCCGTCAAAAACATGCTGGCGGCCGGGATAGAAGGAATCGGCAAGACCGCTGGACGGGTTCCACCACTTGCGGTCGGCCGTCTTCTGCTCCCCTTCCCACTTGCGCTGCCACCGCTCGATCTCAGACTCATGCTGTCGGAGGTACTGCCGCTCGGCATCCATCTTGCGTGCATTCGCTTCGAGTTCGCTCTGCTGCTGGGCTGTAGGCGCCAGAATCAGAGGCGGCGAGTTGCCGTATTTCCTCGCTCTTCCTGACTCGCCGATGTTGTTGAAGTACGCAAACATCTCGTAGAACTCTTTTTGCGTGAACGGGTCGTACTTGTGGTTGTGGCAACGAGCACAACCGAGCGTCACTCCCAGGAACACTGTCGACGTTGTCTCAACGCGATCGACAACATACTCAACGGCATATTCTTCGGGGACGATCCCGTCCTCGGTATTTGCCCGATGGTTCCGGTTGAAGCCCGTCGCGATCTTCTGATCGAGCGTTGCATTGCGGGAGCAGATCTCCTGCAAGTTGCTCGACGGTGAACTGATCGAACCGTTTATTTGCGTTAAATGCATTGATGACCCAGTCGCGCCAGCGCCACATCACACGCTCACCGTCGAACTGGTAGCCGTTGGTGTCGGCATAACGGGCAGCGTCGAGCCAGCGGGCGGCCATACGCTCTCCGTATTGAGGAGACGCGAGGAGCCGGTTGACAACCTTCTCATAAGCGTCTGCAGAATGATCATTCAGGAAAGCATCGATCTCTGCCGGTGTTGGGGGCAGTCCGGTGATGTCCAGCGTGACGCGGCGGATCAGCTGTTCACGCGAAGCTTCGGGAGATGGCTGCAGTTTATTGCGCTCGATGTGTTCAAGAACGAACGAATCTATCGGGTTGCGAACCCAGGCCTGGCTGGAAACGTGTGGAACGGGCTTCCGCTCGGGCGGAATGAAGGACCAGTGCTTCTCCCATTTCGCGCCTTCGCGAACCCACGTTTCGAGCGTCTGAACCTCGCCATCCGTTAGCTTCAGCCCCGAATAGACGGGCGGCATCTTCTGCGCCGTATTCGTTGACCGGATGCGCTGCACCAGCGTGCTGGCAGCAGGATCGCCTTCGACGATGGCGTGCCGTCCTCCGGCGAGAGCCGCCTTCGCGTCAGCCTCATGGTCCAGCCTGAAGGGAATCTTTTTCGCGGCCGCATCGGGCCCATGGCAAGCGAAGCACTTGTCCGACAGTATCGGGCGAACGTCTCGGTTGAACTCCACAGCCTGTGCTGCGAAACCGCTGAGAACGATGAATACGAGGGGATACCAGATGCGCATACAGGTCCGAAGACAATACAGGTTACGTATGTAATTCTATCGCTCTATGGCGTAACGTGATGACTGTACGCGAATCTGTCATCATTCGGAAATGGCGAAACTGGTTCCGTTAGTACTCGCGTTATGCGTGTGCTTCGGCGCGGACGACAGCACCCCACGTGATTTCGAAACCACGTTCGTCCGGATGAGGGACGGTGTCCGTCTCGCCACAGACATTTACTATCCGCCGGTCAGCGGCGGCACGACCGAACGTCTGAGACCCACGCTCGTCTACCGGTCGCCGTATGGACGTGCAGGCGCCAGAGGCGACGCGCGATATCTTGCGTCGCGCGGATACGTCGTGATCGCACAGGATGTTCGAGGCCGTTACGATTCGGAGGGCGAGTTTTATCCCTTCGTGAACGAAGGTCCCGATGGAGAAGACACCATCGAGTGGGTGGCGAAGCAGCCGTGGTCGAACGGGAAGGTCGGAAGTTTCGGAGCTTCGTATCTGGCCTGGGATCAATACCTGGCTGCGATGCGAAGACCGCCCCACCTGATGGCAATGTTCACTCTGGTGGGAGGTGCGAATTTCTATGACGACTTTGGGTATCCTGGCGGCGTGCCGAACCTGAGCTGGCCACTCTGGATGGTGAAGTCGGCGCAGACCAGTCGATTCGGAAACGACGAATCGCGCGCGGCCCTCGGCCGAATTTTGGAGAATCCGTCAGACTGGCTTCGGCTGCCCGTAATGGACCGGCTGAAGGCTTTCTCAGATTTCCCGGCGGCTGCGCAGTATTACCGCGACTTCTATTCGCATCCCACCCCCGACGCGTACTGGAAGCAGAAAGGATTTTTCGCCCTCGATTCGTATGCAGACTTCAAGGATGTGCCGACGGTATTTCTGACTGGATGGTATGACTACTTCGCCGAGGGTGTGCTCACGAACTTCATGGCGTTGTCGAAACGCCAGCACAGTCCGCAGAAGCTGATTGTGGGGCCGTGGCCTCATCCGACAGGCGAAAGCACCTGCGGCGACGCATTTTTCGGCAAGGATGCCGCGGTGAATCAACGTGAGCTAATGGCCGACTGGTTCGATCACAGTATGGATGCTGCAGGCCTGAAGTCCGTCAGTGAACAGCCAGTGCAGTATTTCCGAATGGGGGGAGGGACTGCGGAGAGCAAAGCCGGCAAGGTCTCTCATGGAGGTAAATGGCTGTATGCGCCGGCGTGGCCCCCGCCCGCCACTCAAACAACGTATTACTTGAGTGGGACTCACACACTGTCGCTTAAGCCAGGTGCGGACGAAGGGCGTCGAACGCTGGTGTACGACCCCGCTCATCCGGCTCCGACTCTGGGAGGACGCTATGGCATGGGCGGCTGGAGTCCGAATTGTTCCGCGCTTCAGGTGTGCTCGCAGCGATACCTGGGCTGCGAGGGTAATCAGGCGATCGAGCACCGATCGGATGTTCTGTCATTCCAGACCGAGCCCCTTGCCAAAGATGTTGACGTAACGGGTAAGCCGCGGGCGGTGTTCTGGGTGGCTTCCGATGCGCCCGATACGGACTTCTTTGCGAAGCTAATCGATGTATACCCGGACGGCTCAGCGCTGCTGATCTCGGAAGGACAACTTCGGATGCGTTACCGGCAGGGTTTCGCACACCCGATGATGATGAAACCGGGTGAGGTGTACGAGACGCATATAGATCTCGGTTCGGTCAGCAATCTTTTTGTGAAGGGGCATCGGATTCGTCTCGATGTCACCAGCAGCAACTTCCCACACTTCGAGCCGAACCCAAACACTGGAGCAACTATTGGCGCCCGGTCGCAACCGAGAATTGCGAGAAACACACTGCATTACTCTCCCGCTCACCGCAGCGGTATCGAACTGCCGGTGGTGACCCGATGAGGTGCGTTCGCCTGTTTCTCGCAATGGCACTCGTGAGTGCCGGCGGAGGCGCTGCTACAGTCTCGACGGTTATGGTGCCGATGAGAGACGGAGTGCGCCTTTCCACCACGATCTATGCGCCGGAGCAGGGCGGGCGTTATCCCGTTCTCGTTGCAAGAACACCGTATGGCAAATCCGGGGAACGCCGTGCTGCAGAGTTCTTCGCGGCCAAGGGATACATATTTGTCGCGCAGGATGTTCGGGGACGGGGCGATTCTGAAGGGCACTTGTACCCGCTTCGAGATGAAGGACCGGACGGGTACGACACAATCCAGTGGGCCGCAGGGCAGCCCTGGTCCAACGGAAAAGTAGCGACCACCGGGGCGTCCTATCTCGGCATGGATCAGTATGCGGCGGCGCTGCTGCGGCCTCCGGCACTGGTTGCGATGTACGTGGGGGTTGCGGGGTTCAGTTACTACAAAGACGCTGCGTATCGCGGCGGGGTACGCTCGACTGGCTGGCCCGTGTGGCTTCTGTTCTCCGCATCCACAAGCCGAAAAGCGGAGCAGGAGCCGGAACTTAAGAAGCGCCTCACAGCGGTTGTCAGCAAACCCGATGAATGGCTGGAACTGCCGCCTGCGAAGCGTGAGTCGTTGTTCGAAGGCTTCCCGGATCAGCTGCAGGTGTACCGCGACTTCTACGCTCATCCTTTCTTCGATGCCTACTGGAAACAGCCCGGCCTGAATCCGGGCGGTCATCTGACTGAGTTAAAAGACGTACCGATGCTGTTTGTCGGTGGATGGTACGACCCGTTTACCGACCCGATGCTGGACACTTTCTCTGAGCTACGGAGAATCCAGAAATCGGAAAAGCGAATCATCGTGGGACCGTGGCCGCATCCTTACGGCAAACCCGTCTGCGGACAAGCTACGTTTGGTTCGGATGCGGAACTCGATGAGCGACATCTGCAACTGGCATGGTTCGATCACTGGCTGAAAGGCACTGCTTCGTCCGAAAGCGCTGCTCCGGTTCGATACTTCAGAATGGGCGGAAGCGGCGCGCGTGTTGAGGATGCAACACACATCAGCCCCGGCGGCGAGTGGCTTACCGCTACGGCCTGGCCTCCAGCCCACAGCACGACGCGGCGATTGTATCTGGCACAGGACCGCAGTCTCACGGAACAGCGTAGTAAAGATGACAAGCCGATCACTTACGAGTCGGACCCCCTTCATCCAACTGCGACTCTCGGTGGCCGCAGCGGACCGACATGCATCGTGAACCAGGGTGCAGAACGAAGTGGTGTGGTTTCGTTTATCGGCTCGCCGCTCGAGAGTGCCCTGAACGCGACTGGCCCCGTCAAGGTTGAGCTCTCGATCTCATCCGATCAGGTGGATACAGACTTCACGGCGAGGTTGATTGACGTTTATCCGGACGGTTACGCTATGAACCTGGCTGAAGGGCAGATCCGCGCTTCGTACCGCAAGGGCGATAGCAACGTAGTGCCGCTGAAGCCTGGTCAGATCTATGAAGTGGGGCTGGAGCTGGGATCAACCAGCAATCTGTTCGCAAAGGGACACCGCATCCGGCTTGATGTTTCCAGCAGCAGCTTCCCGCGCCTGGAGCCGAACCCGCAAACGGGTGAGACGCGGATGTGGACGCGTCAGGTCACTGCGCGCAACTCGCTGCACAATGGCGGCGCCCATCCGTCATATGTTGAGCTGACAGTATCGCCGGATTAGCGGTCGCGCACCAGGATACGCACGGGTCCCTCCAGACCATTGGGTCGGATCGTCGGGATACGATCCCGCTCTGTCTGGTACCGAAGGCCCCAACTGCCTTTTGGATAGATCGTCTCGCCCTGGGATTGCCATCCTGCATCGGAATTCGCGATTCGAATTTTCAGGCGATTGGTCCCGGTCTTTGCCTGGCCAGTGATGTCGAAGCGAAACGGCCTCCACACGCGTTCCCCGATCCTGACATCGTTAAGCCAGAGTTCTGCGGCTACGCCTACGTCTCCAAGATCGATCGCCAGCGCTCTGTTAACGTCACTTTCGCCAAGCGTGAATTCCTTTTCGTAAATCGCCGACCCAGAATAAAATGCGAGCGACGTCGAAGTCCAGGATTGCAGCGTGAAATCTGTCGTTTTGGTCGGGAATGCGATCGGATGCTCCGGAAGAGAATAGAGCGTGATCGTTGAGGTATCCGCGGCCGTCACCCGGCGGCACCTGCACCGTGACTGGTTCCGATTCGGGAGAGCTGGCCGGCAATGAGGCATTAGACACATCTTTAGACCACGTCAGATCCGTGATCGTATTTCCGTCATCATCTGCAATTCGAAAAAGAAAGGCTGTGGGGACCATCAGACTCGGTCCGATCTTCAGAAGAACGGTGTTCCAGCCGCCTTTGATTCGAACCTTCGCTGACTCAGCCCACGCGTCACGAAGCAGCAGCCATTTAGGGTGACGGTGAACGCGGAGCACTTCTTCGCCATTCCATTGCACGGCCATGCTGTCTGCAAACGACGTCCTTATATTCGCGACTCGCTCCGACTCGGAGTACACATTCGCCCACGCATAGAAAACGCCGAGCGATCGAGCACCGGGCAGAGCGAGAGCGGTTCGGAGACTGACCGACGGTGTGGGTGATTCGTACCACTTCCAGGTCACTGGCCCAAACGCACCCGGGTAGGAAGCGTCGGGCCGGAACTCGCGTTCCGGCGGCCATGCTGTGAAGAATCCTTCGTGATCATCGAAGGGAAACGGCCCAATCAGCCACCACCGCCGATTCGCGTTTCGCTCTGGCGCGAGCCAAATCTGCTCATCACCTTGCGACGCGTATGGAACTCGGATGACGGAGGCCTCGGGTTTAAATTGCCAGTGGTCGGCGGAGAGCGTCGAGAGTGTTTGCCAGTCGCTGTCCCTGATTGGGGTTTGAGAACCACCGGCGCTGCCGACGACGAAATATGCGTCCCAGGGACCGAACCGCAGCGACGTACTGCCTGCATCATCGCCCGATATCGGAGTTCGTTCCGCCGTTTCGGCATCCCACTTTTCCCAATGACCTCTGGCTGGAAAGCGCATCTCTACTCGGCGCTCCTGGTCGGAGTCGTTGACGATCCAATACCAGTCCACGTTGCCCTGCTTCCGATGTGAAAAGAAGATGTGCGCGGGATCGCCAGTCACCAGTTGCAGTTCGGGCGGCTGGACTCTTCGCAGCTGGTTCAACAGCGGAGTAAGCTCGCCGCGAATGGCTTCCGGTACCTGCAATTGTTCGAGGTAATCAAGGTGATCGGTGAATGGCGGGTGGGTTGCGGCGGCAAATCGATTCAGGCCGATGCCGTCGAGCGCGTCGGGCTGACTCCCGATCGCGAGCACAATCCCTCCCGACTGCACAAACTCCCGAATCTTCCCGGCAGATGCTGGCGCGATGTCCGTCATGGGAGGAAGGATCAGAACGCGAAAGTTCTCGTCGGCCAGTTCGAGTTGATTGCCTTTGATCCTGGCCTGCTGCAGGTATTCGGCATCGACGAATGTGATAATCCCAGCCCTGACGCGCAAGCTCGAGTCGCAGTGCGGTGTAGAAGTTCTCGGTTTGATCGGTAAAGCTGTTCCAGAGCAGATCCTTGTGCGGCTTCGCATTGAAGAGTTGCGCCGAGTTCGCGAACGCGGTCTCAAGGGGGTAGTAGATCGCAACGGGTGCGACGTGAACACCCTGACCGTTCATGAACTGAGCTCGATTCACATAGGAGGCGTAGTGATGGAAGTATCGCCAAAACGGTTGGCCCAGGAACCACTGCGGCGGCCAGGTAATCTTCTTCGGATCGTAATCGAAATAGGGAACGAGTGTGTTTGCTCCCCAGAGCAGAGCCATGTTCGTGCCCAGACGAGCCTTCTCCAGCGAGAAGAATGTCGAGTGTCCCTGCAGCCCCTGGTTCTCCACAACCAGGGGTTTGCGATCGAAGTGCGCGACCGAGACGGCTTCTTTGAAATCGAGGGGCATCCTCGCGCGCTCGAGCAGTGCGTCGATCTCAACGAGGCTGCCAGCGCGCCAGTGCTGAAACATATCTCCGGCCTGGCCCACCTGAATGTACATTTGCTCTTCGTAAAGCGAAGTACCGTGACCGAGGTTGTGCTGCCGGCACCATTCCGCGACTCGTCCGGTGAACGAAGTTACGTACAGGTGAGAGATGGTTTCGAGATAGTCAGTTCGGACTTGCTCGCCCTGACGGCTGCCTGCGGCATCGTGGACAAGAAGAGGAAGCATCGGGCGAAGGTCGTAACCGTGCCGTTCCTGAAACACTTGCCACAGCCGCGGAGTGAAAGCGATGGGAGAGCCGTAGGCACCTTCATGGTCGGCGACAGTCAGCCTTATCGTGTTCCCGAAGTAGTGGCCGAAGCGTTTCGCGTACTCACTGTAAACAAGATCGAGATACCTGTCTACAGCGTCGGGATTGAGGAGGTCAACTCGGGTATTGTGTCCTCCTGTCGCGGGAACGAGTTCCCACGACGTTACCAGCCACTTTCCGGGATCCGGGCGCCAGTCGGGCGAGATCAGGCGAAGGCTGACGGCCTCGACCTGCCCGTTATCCGCGAGCCTTCCCGCGACTGTGAACAGCGCGTCAGGGGATAGCGAGAGCGGCTTCGTTCCATCGATCACCGACTCCGAATACTTCAGGCGTCTCATCCGATACTCAGGGTGGTCTATGAGTACTCGGCTGAGCTCAGCTTTGTCGCCTTTGTTATCCCACGCGTGTCCGCTCGGCCAGTCGTACTCGTCGGCGAAGTTCAGAGTGAAATTGAGTTCCTGCGCGATCGCGAGCGCTGCTCCGAACTGCTGCCAGTACTCGTCCGACAAGTAGCGAACGTCCATCCCGTCCCAGGGAAACACGATTGCCTGATAGACACCCTGGTCGATCATCGCCTGAATCTGCCGGCGAGTCTCGGCGGGACTGATGTGCCCATTCCAGTACCAATACGGCATGAGGGAGTTCGCTCGCGGCGGGTTCCGGAAAGATCTGTAGAGGGTCTCGACTTCGGAGGGCTCGGGCGTCTGGCCGCCCGCGAGGACGGCCAGAAAAGTCAGAGGGAGAACGACGCGGAGTAACGAATCAGAAGTCAAATCGAAGTGCTACCTGTACACGACGCGGGTCGCGCGCGCTGGTGATCTGACCATAGGTCCCACCGCCGAGCGTCGTTCCCACACCGCTCCAGTTGGTATGGTTCAGGGTGTTGAAGAACTCGCCGCGCAGAGTCAGGTGGGCCTTTTCCCGGATTGGGAACTGCTTCGCCAATGCCGAGTCCAGGATGACGAAGCCGGGCCCGCGAATTGTACCCACACCTGCATTGCCGTAGAATCCTGCTGCAGGTGCGGCAAACGCTGCCGTATTGAACCATGCCGCTTTCGTCTGGGGACCGTCGACCGGCTGTCCGGTCGCATTCGGTCGTATTGCCAGACCCGCTGTGGGCAATGAAATACCGGGCGTCAGTGGGAGGCCGCTTTGCGCGGTCAGGATGCCGCTGAGTTCCCAGTTTCCGAAAAGCTGCCCCCAAATGTTCTTCTGGTTGCGAAGGAATGGGATTTCGTAAATATAGTTGGCCGTGAAGACATGCGTGCGATCGAAGTCTTCGACGCCACGATCGGCTGCCCAGTTAAGGGGATCCTGTACACGCATGTCGCGCCGCGTCTGCGCCTGACCGATGGCTTTACTCCAGGTATACGTTCCCTGAAGTGCGAGGTGGTTTGCAAACCGGCGCTGGAATGAGGTCTGCAGTGAGTGGTATGTGGAGGTCAGGCCAGAGTTGAACTGTGTGATGCTGCCGTACCCTGTGAACGGACGAATGAGGTTGCTGTTGTATCCTGCAGTGCTCAGCCGCGGGTCGAAGTTATAACCCGCCGGGGTTCCGGCGAAGACCGGCGAGTTGCGGTCGATCCACACTTCCCAGTTGGTCCCTCTGGTTCCGACATATCCAACCGAGCCGAGGAACTGGCCCGGCAGCTCCTTCTGCACTGTCAGGTTCCATGATGCAACCATGGGCCGCTTAAAGCTGGGCGAGAAGGCGTTGAGCGCGACCGGGCGAGGCGCATTCGGAGTGCCTCCACTCGGGTCATCGAGTAATACGTTCTGCAACTGAATGCTCTGATTAAAGGGAGGGTTATTTACAAGCGCGCTTTGATTGGTTCCGCTGTTGAGATACGAGATGCCGTAACCACCCCGAATCGACATCTTCCCGTTGCCCATCGGATCATATGCGAACCCGAACCTCGGAGCCGGACCCCAAAAGGTATCCACAAATCCGCGCGGAATGCCGTTCTTCTCGGGGAAGACGATTCCGTTCAGAGGATCGTATGACGGTCCGGTAATGAGCACACCGGAAGCGTCGATTGCCAGGCGCCTTTGCCGGGTCGTACGCCGACGGCAGGAATGAGCTCATCAGATTGCCTTCCACATGCGTGAGAGGAACCACGAACATTCGTAAACCGAGATTCAGAGTTAGTTTGCGCGACGCGCGCCAGTCATCCTGAACATAGGCTTCCGTCTGAACGAAGGCGTACGTCCGGACAAACAGCTCCGTGCTCTGCGAATATGTACGCGCCGTCCCCAGCAGGAAGTCAGCAATCGGATGCCCTGTCACCGAGCCGTCAAACGAGTAGTTGCCCTGCGTGGTGTTGAACGCCGCCTGCGTCTTGTTGTATTTCAGGATGGAAACGCCGGCCTGCAGCGTGTGCTTCCCGAGAACATAGCTGAAGTTGTCAATAAAGCTGTAGTTGTTATCCCGCGCTGGGGACAGCGGAAGCTGGTTCGTTCCGATCCCGGCCCATCCCTGAGCGAAAGAAACGACGGGCGTCTGGTTGAGTTTGTTAGCGCTCGGGAAGAAGTCTTTGATCGTGAGTCCCGACGGACGTGTTGGCGAGGCGCCGTCTCCCTGGAACAGGAGGTTTATGTCGAAAACCTTCTGATTGAACGCAAACTCGTTGACCATTCGCGCTGTGAGCGTCATGGTCGCTGTGGCGTTGATGACACGGCCGCTGGTGTCCTCATACTGTCTGAGTACCGGAAGCGGCGAGCCGCCGAGGCCCGCGTCGGGCGCGAGCACGTTGATTTTGTCGTTCGAAATTACGAACGAGAATCGAAACCGCTGATTCAGGTTGTGATCGATCTTGATTGTGTCGGTACGGGTGTCGAGCTTTGATACACCATTGTTGATGTAGTTCAGGAAGCCGCCACTGGCGTAGTTCGGTCCGGGGAAATAGGTCTTGAGCAACAACGCAGCGTTGGCATTTATCCGATCCGATGGGATCGTGTTGTTTGGAAACGGCTGACCAGTTTTCGGATCGAGCAGCGGCCGTCCGGTTCGCGCCACTTCCGACTGAAAGTTGCCGCTCCGCAGTGCGTCCGAAGGCACAGTCGTAAGGCTGGTTAGTGCGTTCCGTCGTTTGCGCCATTCTTCATTCCAGAAGAAGAATGTCTTGTTACGGTCTTTGTTGTAATGCGGGAGGCGAACGGGACCACCAAGCGAAAATCCGTATTGATTCTGACGAAGCGGTGGGTTGGTTTGCGCGAAGAAATTCCGCGCGTCCATTGCATCGTTTCGCAGATACTCGTATGCACTTCCATGGAACTGGCTACTGCCGCCTTTGGTTACGGCTGTGATCACCGATCCGGCGGTCGTTCCGTAGCGCGCGCTGTAGTTCGCCGTCTGAATCTGCACCTCAGCGAGACTGTCGATCGGTGGCACGTGAGTATTTGCTTCACCATTGCCGATGTTCATGTTGTAGGCACCATCGACAAACCAGCCGGACGACTTATTGTTCAGGCCATTGATTGACACGGGCGACCCGGTTTGATTCAAGCCCGCACCGGCAAGCTCATCCGACCCTGAACTGTACACCGCACCTGGAACAAGCATCGCCAGCCGTGAGTAATGCCGTCCATTCAGTACGGCCGTCTGGATCTGCTCTGTGGTGATTGTGCTCGACACAGTTCCAGTGCTCGTATTGACTTGTACAGCGCTGGCCTCGACCTGAACACTTTCCGTGAGTTCACCAACGGTCAGAGTGATGTCGCGCCGCACCTGTGCATTGATGTCGAGTTTGATGCCGGACACTTTGGCCCGTTTGAAACCGGATTGATCCACCTGAATCGAGTAAGTCCCGCCGGGGCGATCCGCTGACCGGAAGTACCCGGATTCATTGGTGTTTAGTTTAGTCTCGACGCCTGTGGCTTCGTTCTGAATAACAACCGCGGCGTTCGGTATTGCCGCCCCAGTGCTGTCCGTGACGGTTCCTTCGATGGTTCCTGTTGTTTGCCCCGCGGCATTGAGTGCGGCCAGCAAGAGCAGTAAAAAGAGAAAAAATGAGCGAGACGTGCGCCTCAGCATCAGGCACTACCTCCGTTTTTGAAATAGGCTCCGTACCCGATCTCGAGATGATCCCTCATGGTTCGCCGCGCGCGTTTGACGTCTCGACTCTTTATCGCGTCAAAGATGGCCTGGTGAACCTCAACGATTTGCGTGGGCTCGAATGACTGGATCCGATGGCTCAGGTCCTTCCACAGCAACTGAGAAACCGGCGAGTAGATCAGCTCAAACGCCTCGTTCCGGCATGCCCGGACCACGGCGAGATGGAAGCCGTAATCAGCATCAGCCAGTGCCGATGGACGCTGAGCGTTGACCCGCATGCGCTCGATCTCTTTCGCCATGGCAGCAAGTGCCTCCTCGTCCGCGCGTGCGGCTGCCAATCCCGCCACCTCAACGTCGAGGAGGCGGCGCAGTTCGAACAGCTTCGCCGGAGAGATGCGATTCGCCCGAACGGCGAACTCCATGGGTTCGCTAAGCAGATCGCCCTGCGTGAGATCACTGCGTACAAATGTGCCGACGCCGACTCTGGAGGAGAGCACGCCCATCGTCTCAAGCGCCTTGAACGCCTGACGCAACGATGATCGGCTTACGTTGAGTTTTTGCGCGAGTTCCCGCTCAGGCAGCAGCTTCGAGCCTGGCGAAAGCTCGCCTGACTCGATGAGTTCGCGAATTTGTCGAACCAGACTCGCGGTGAGAGCCTCGTTCCCGTTTGTTTCCGACTGTCCTGACCCTGAGCGCATGATCCCGAAATTGGTCGTACCGGTTGGACCATTCTGTCGCGATTGGTGTGCTCATGTCAAATTCGTGAAAAATACGGACTCAGGCGTCCGGTGGACGCAGGCAGTGATCGAGCAGGTCGCTGTCGGTTGCCGAACGAGGTACTTGTGCAGCTCGGGGGTCTGTGCTTCGGAACCTCTTCGCCATGAGCGTGATGAACCTGGTGACGAGCTGCGGGGATTCGGCCGAAAGGTCGTGAAACTCGCCCGGATCTGATTTTAGATCGTAGAGACGCGTGTACCTGCCGGGCGTCGGATTATCGGTTATGTATCCTTCCTGGCGGGCACGTTTGCCGGTGCAGTAGACGAATTTGTAGTCGTCCGTCCGAATGTAAGCCTCCTCGTTTTCCAGATACTCCGAAAAGATCCAGTTCCGGGGAGTGGGATGCGAACCGCGGTCGAGGTACGGTGTCAGTGACTGCCCGTGTTGTATGTCGAACGGCTTTGCGCCGAGCAGTTCCAGAATGGTCGCCGACAGATCGACGTGCTCGGTCATGTCCCGAATGACTCGTGGCTTGTATCGGGCTGCGTAACGGATGGCCAGCGGAACGCGGAGCGCAGGGTCATAGCCACAGTGCTTCTCAAATCGGCCATGCTGGCCGAGCATGTAGCCGTGGTCGGCCGTATAGACCACGACGGTGTTCTTGTCCAGGCCAAGTTTCGCCAAAGCCGCAAGAACACGTCCGACATTCTCGTCCAGAAAGCGAACGGACGTGTAATAAGCGGAAATGATGCCTTTCCTGTCCTCTTCGGAGAGGTCCCGAAATACAAGTGGAATCTGAGGAGGGTCCTCCGGACCGATCGGGGGCGCTCCGAAGTCCTTCGCTGCGTACTGACCTCGATCCTCGACAGGAAATCGAAATGGAGAGTGAGGTTCCATGAAGCTGACCCAAAGCGCGAACGGCTGGTCAGTGCCTCGGTGGTCTTCGAGGAACCTGATCGCACTGTCGGCGATGAAGGTTCCTTCCATGTCGTGGTCGTGTCTGGGAAACGGGAGTGCGTCAGCGTTCAGCCATATGCGTGCCGGATCTTTCAGCGGCCGCCAGGGCCCCGTGGTTCGAATGTCGGCCGAGACCGGCTCCGATTTCTGTTTCGCCCAACGGCTTGCAATCTCGTACTCGGTTACGGGCAGGTCGAACCCATGCTGACCGGGAAATGGCGGCTTTTGAAAGTGCATCTTCCCAAAAACTGCCGTGTAGTAGCCTGCGGCCCCGAGTTGTCGAGCAAGGGTTGGCATGCCATCTTTGAGCGGAGTCATCAGCCGGGTTACTCCGGTTGCGTGCGGAAGCTGACCCGTAAACAGCGACTGACGCGATGGCGTGCACATCGGCGAGTTGCAATAATGCCGGGAGAACAGCGCACTTTGCGAGGCGAAGCGATCGAGGTTTGGAGTGCGGGATTTCGTATTTCCGTCGGCGCCCCAGACGTAACCTGCGTGGTCGTCGGCAAGGATGAAGACGAGGTTCGGACGTGAGCTTTTGGTCTGCGCAAGGGCGGCGGTACCAGCGACTCCAGCGAGCAACGCGCGGCGAGAGATCATCTCGCTTTCTTTATACCGTCCGGTGAGAGCTTACTGGAAATACGGAGAACCGTCGGCCCTGAAATTTGTTCCACGACGCCACGGCACCGGAGGCATGCTTCGGAAGGCTTCTTCGTTGAGTTCCACGCCCCAGCCGGGCTTATTCGGGATCTCGACATAGCCGTCCTTCTTCACCATCAGCGGTTCTTTAAGGACGTTCTTGTAGGCGCCCGAATCGGGAGCATGGTATTCGAGAATGTGGAAGTTCGGGGTTGACGCGGCGAAGTGAACGTTTACTGCCGTCCCGAGAGGGCTCATCGGGTTATGCGGCGCGACGAGAATGTTCTGCGCCTCCGCGAGGGCCGCTATTTTCTTCAACACGAGAACACCGCCGCAGAGACAGATGTCGGGCTGAACGTAGTCGAGAGCCTGACGCTGGATCAGCTGCTTGAACTCGTAAATCCCGTAGTTTGCTTCCCCGCTGGCGAGAGGCACGTTTACGTGATCCCGGACCATCTTCATTGCGTCGTAGTTTTCCGGGCGAACAGATTCTTCCATCCACATTGGGTTGAACGGCTCAAGCGCGTGTCCGAGTCGTATTGCACGCTCTGGCTCATTAAATTTTGTGTGCACGTCGACCGCGATGTCCACGTCGGGGCCGACCGCTTCCCTGACTGCGCGAACGTGTGCGGCGGTGTCGCGGATGGTCTTGTTGAAAGGAGCGTCACCGGGTGCTTCGGCACTCATCTTTAGTGCGGTGTAGCCGTACTTTTCGATCATCGCCCGCGCGTTGTTGGCCGCCTGTTCCGGTGTTCGGCCGCCGGTGCTTTGGTACGTCCTGATCTTGTTTCGGGTTCGGCCGCCGAGGAGAGCCCAAACCGGTACGCCTGCCGACTTGCCTGCAAGGTCCCACAATGCGTGCTCGATGCCGCTGATTGCGGAGTTGACGACAAGACCACCGGGGAAACGAGTAGTGTTGTACATCAGGTCGAACATGTACTGCACATTTCGCGGATCGTTCCCGATGAGCCAGGACTTGAAGTCTTCAATAACTTTGACGGTGGCCTCGTCCGGGCCGGCGGAGTAGGCTTCGCCGATGCCGTACAGGTCCTGGTCGGTCAGAACTTTGACGTAGAGCCAGTTTCTTCCGCCTGCGCCGACGAGATAAGTCTTGATGTCTCTGATCTTCATCGGCGGCATGTTGCCGATTTTGCCGCCATCGAGCGGTGCGAGCCCGCCGGTGATTGGCTTCTGCGCGGCCGCTGCCAGCGGGAAGGCTGTGGCTCCTAATAGTAAACGTCTTCTGGTCATTTGGGTCCCTTCGTGCTCGCGGATCAACGCTCCGGTTTATCGTACACGAAGGAGGTGGGAGTATTTTTGAAGTAAAATAAGTTTATGTTTTATTGTTAATTTATGGTAGTTTATTGTTAATTATAATATATGTAATGTAATTTTTTTTTGTTGTGTGTGTTGGTCGCCGTGTCGCTTTGCGCCGCACCTGCACAGTCCAGCATCAGGGAATCCAACCAGGTCCGTCGTGAGTTTGGTTCTCGCATATTTCGAGCGATAGGCCAGGCCGATTCATCGGTTCGGTTCTGTCGCACCGACCGGGCTTACGGCGATTTCAGTATGGCAGCCTGATGCTGTCCAGACGGAGGGACCGAGTTGATGTCCATCTGAGCGGGCCCGCGAAGCTGACGTTTACGGCAGAACACAAGCTCGAAGGCGTGAGCCACTATTCCTTGTACGAGAGCGATTGAAAGCACGCTGCACTACGAGATTCGGCTTCTCAGGTTGGGCCGGGCCTAGATGTTTTTATTACGGCAATGCACAGAGGCTCGATACGATCTGATCTTCCCGGGATCGAGACCGATGCGCTTACGTTGAAGATCGACGGAGGCGGGTGACTGATGGAAGACGGCGACCTTTTGATTTGATCGGGCTCGACGGATTTCGTACATTGGCCGGTTGCCTGGCAAATGGTTAGCGGGCACGCGTTGCAATTGAGTGCCGGTATGATGTACTGTGCTCGGGCGAGGTTTGTTTTGAGGTGGGTCAGTTGACAGCGAGAGCCTCTGGTGGTTGATCCGATCTTGTTATAACTTGACTGTTAAGTGGCGACGACATCATGAAAGGAATTGCTGTTGACGCACGGTGACGCGATTGTGGTCGGCAATGCGGTTCTCTACTTCCCGTAAGTTCGGGCACCAAGCAAGGCACAGGCGGGACGGTATTTGTATCCAAACTGGCACCTGGCGGACAAGCTGGAGTGGTCTGTGTTCATCGGCGGGAGTGGAAACTCCTCAGAGACGGCGAAGGCTCGCATCGACAGTTCCGGCGCAGCCTACATTACGGGTTACAACATCATGGACCTTCCTGGGCAGACAAGGACCGGTTCTTCCTACGATGACGATATCTTCGTCGCGAAGTTATTGTTTACTGGCATTCTCATTTATTCTCGGTTTTGGTGGCACATCGGACGATTCAGGTTTAGCGATCGCCGTCGACACCGACGGTCAAGCCTATGTCACGGGAAGTGTGCACTCGACCTCGTAAACTCGGTTGCTTATCGCTTCCCCAGTTTGGTGGACTGACGCTTTCATTGCGAAGTTCAGTGGGGCTGGAACCATTGTCTGGTGCGCCAGATTGGCGGCAGCAGCGACGAGTTTGGATACGAGATTGGGGTTAATGCCGCAGGCAATAGCTACATTACAGGGACCACCTACTCTTCCAGCTTTCCGATGGTCAACGCCATTGACGCGAGCTACAACGGCGGCGGTGATGCGTTTGTCACTGAGCTGAATGCGTTGGGTACCGCTCTGATTACTCGAGCTTTCGGTGGGACGGGCGCCGACGAAGGGAGGTTGATTGCAGTTACTCCTCCCGGCCGAATCTACGTTGCAGGTTCGGCGCGTGCGAATGACTTTCCAACTACACCAGGCGCGTTCGCCACTACAATGCCGAACCTTTATTACTCCCTGGGCTTTATTACTGCATTCACTCCAGGGATGTCGTGGGCAACCGATTACAGCACTTACCTGGGGGGCAACACAGAGTTGTGGGCGATCTCGGTGAATGGGCTTGGTCAGGTGTTTGCGACCGGTTACACGGATACATCCGCATTTCCGACTACACCTGGTGTGTTGAGGCCGTCCCCCACATACTACTCGGGATTCGGATAGTTTCCTTGCCCAACTAAGTGCCGATGGCACTGTATTGCTGTACGCCAGCTTGTTGGGAGGGTCTGAAACGAGCGACAGCGGAAACGCCATCACGCTGGACGGGAAAGGTGGTGTCTATATCGCCGGAACCCGTTTGTACGGTCCGGGATTCCCGACGACCCCCGGTAGCTATCAGCACACGAGTCCCAAAACCGTTTCTGGCGGCCTAAAATCGGGGACGGTCAGCAAAGTCGACTTTGGTTCACTGACGGTTTGCCAGCCTCTGATTGCTCCGACCACACTCAACGTTTCGCCACAGGGTGGGATTGCGAACTTCACCCTCACTGTGGCTGCCGGTTGTCCATGGGAACTCAACACCGATTCGGGGATTACCATCACCGGAGAGAAAACCGGCATGGGAAGCAATTCGCCGATCGCCTTGAGCGGGACTGTGCTTCCGAACGATTCGACTTACAGCTCGAGAACACTGCTGGCTCACATAGGCACTGCAACTCTGACAGTAATGCAGCAGCAGGCGTCGTGTTCAGTTCCTGTATTTAATCCCACCTCTCTGAGCTTCGATAGCAGTGGCGGAATCAGGAATGTTACGGTAACGCTTCCTCATCGTGCACATTGGCAGCCGCCACTGGAGCGCCGTGGCTGTCCACTCAAAATGCCGGTTCCGGGGGCGCTGTACGGAACCAAGACGCTCAGCCTTTACGCTGCGCCGAACAGCTTTGGAACGAGGACCACGTCGCTTTCCGTTAATGGAGCAGTATTTTGGTTACTGAGATGGGTAGTAGCTGCAGCAACTCAGTGACAACAACTCCCTCAACGTTTGCGGCATCAGGCGGCTCTGGTTCGGTGGTTGTAACAACGAACGGTCCAACTTGCTCGTGGGCGGTTTATAGTACGGTGCCGTGGATCCAGGTAAACTCTGCTGCTGCGACGGGGAGTGGCTCCGGACTGATTCCGTTTAAGGTTGGAGCGAACCTGGGCTTGATTGCCCGTGCTGGCAACCTTTTTGTTGCAGACAAAAATTGTGTCGATGAACCAGTCTGCCGGTCGGTCGGTTCGGCTGCAACATCCTACACGACTGTCACTTATGCCGCTGGTTTGTTTAATCCGACGGGGTTGGCGTTCAGCACGGCAAAAGGGCTGATCATCGCTGAATCAACCGGTGCTCGAATTCGCGAGGTCGACGTCGGAGGCGCAATCCACACCATCGCAGGCGGAGGCGGTAGTGCGAGCGACGGCATCGCGGCGACTTCGGCACGTCTGAACACGCCAACGCTAGTAGCTGTTGACCGAACGTCCGAAACCATATACTTCGCCGATGCGGATACGTTTCGGGTTCGCAGCATATCGGCGGGTCTGATCAATACCGTCGCCGGTAGCGGATCTTACGGGTACACAGGGGATGGCGGTCCGGCTACTGCAGCGACTCTCGGACAGATTTCCGGCCTGGCAGTTGACTCGAATGGGAATCTGTATATCGGAGATGCTGGCCACGGTGTAATCCGCAAGGCCACGTCAGGATCGATCAGTACGATAGCTGGCGGAGGTTCACAGTTGGGTGACGGCATTCTACCCACGCAGGCGAGCCTCATCCCGAACGGCCTCGCGGTGTCGAGATCTGGCGACATTTATGTTGCCGATAGCGCAAACGGCGGGCGAATACGAAAGATCTCTGGAGCTGCAATCACAACCGTAGCCGGTGGCGGCACCGTTACCGGGAATGGCATCCCCGCCAGTTCAGCCCAACTGTCGCTAACAGGCGGTATCGCACTGGAAAGTTCGGGGGCAATCTACTTTAGTGAACCGTACAGGATTCGAAAGATAACACCTGACGGCCTGCTGTATACGGTCTCGTCCGCTAATCAATATGCCAGTTCCGTTGTCCTGGACAATGCTGGATACCTGTATTTCGTAAGAAATAATGACACAATCACACAAGCGAGTTCGGTTCCGAACTTCTGCTCATACAGCATCACTGGCGCAGCGCCACAGCTCGCATCGGGCGGGTCGGCTACGATGACCGTCACGACGGCCGCTGGATGCACGTGGATCGCCGCTACCACGGCGCCTGGCTGGCTATTGGTTGTCCGGATAGCGCAAACGGCAGTGGGTCCTTTACGGTCAGCATCTCCCCCAACAAAGCGGGCGTACGGAGCGCGGCTATTTCAGTTGGCGGCGAGAGTGTGACGATCACGCAATCGGGTACTTTCGTCGCAGACTTCAATCAGGACGGAGCTCCTGACGTTATATTTCAGGACCAGACCAGTGGGTGGGCTCAGGTTTGGTATCTTGGCGGACCGAAGGGCATCACGATCACGAACGCCGCAAATCTGACACTGCAAAATAAATGGCGCATCGTCGGAGTCGCCGACTTCAATCAGGATGGTAAGCCGGACATCCTTTGGCAGGATACGGCTGGTGTCGGTACGGTCCAGCTCTGGTCTATGGGCGGTTCGAACGGCAATCAGATTACCAATGCCGTGAATATCATTCCCAACACTCCGACACGGGTTGTTGCTGTCGCTGATTTCGATCTCGATGGACATCCGGATCTGGCATTGCAGGATCCTGCGACCGGTGCGTCGACCATCTCGTTCTTTGGAGGTGTGTCAGGGACTACTTCGCTTGGAACTGCCAGACTGAGCGGGAACAATCCGTGGAAAATTGCGGGCCGCGGGTGATTTCAATAAGGACGGTCGCGTTGACATCATCTGGCAGGACCAGGCGAGTGGTTTTGCGCAGATTTGGTTCCTGACCGGCACGCAGGGAAACGCTGTGCTGGATGCTGTGAATCTCGTCCAGAAGAATCCATGGCGCATAGCGGCGGCTGCCGACCTGAACCAGGACGGGCGTGTCGATGTGATTTGGCAGGATCCTGTCACGGGCGCAAGCCAGGCGTGGTTCATGGGCGGAGACAAGGGTAACCAGATCATCGATGCAGCTTCACTCGGCGGTCCCAATCCATGGAAGATCGCAGGACCACGTTAGAGGTTCGGCACTGACGGCGATCCTGGGAAGCGCTCCGGATCGCCACCGTCGCTGGGGGATAATCAAACAAGAGTGCGGACTAAAATCCGGCATTCGGCATGTTCCCCGATAACTTCGATCCCCTTGTAGCGGAGTGGTTCTCCACACGGTTCGGCAAGCCTACTGAGCCGCAGATACAGGTGTGGCCGGAGATCGCGGCGGGGCGGGATGTTCTGCTTTCAGCTCCGACTGGATCGGGCAAGACGCTCGCTGCATTTCTGATTTGCCTGGATCAGCTAGTTCGTAAGGCTCGCGCCGGGACGCTCTCTGACGAGACGTCTGTTGTCTATGTTTCGCCTCTGAAGGCGCTCTCGAACGACATCCATCGCAATCTCGAAATTCCGCTTTCCGAGATCTCGTCGATGGCAAGAGCGAAAGGCATTCCGCTCGCCGAGATCCGCATTGCGGTTCGTACAGGCGACACTCCGACGTGGAACCGGCAGCAGATGCTTCGGCAGCCTCCCCACGTGCTCGTCACGACACCAGAATCGCTGTTTATTCTGATGACCGCGGACAAGTCTCGCAGAATGCTGCGCACGACAGAGACGGTGATCGTGGATGAGATTCACGCGATGGCCGATGACAAGCGCGGCTCGCATCTGGCACTTACTCTGGCTCGGCTGGATGCAGTCGCGACGAGCGCAGGCTGGCCACAAACCGCAGCGG
The DNA here is from genome assembly GCA_963794765.1 of Bryobacteraceae bacterium. Taxonomy (GTDB): domain Bacteria; phylum Acidobacteriota; class Terriglobia; order Bryobacterales; family Bryobacteraceae; genus JAWXCM01. The sequence goes on from CAWCGC010000044.1 coordinate 169,997, forward strand.
ATTGGGCTTTCGGCAACGGTCCGACCGATTGAGGTTGTTGCCGAGTACCTTGTCGCCGGGGGCGTCCATCATCGACGTGGGTCATCGCCGTCCGATGGATTTCTCGGTCGAAGTTCCCAATGACGAACTCGGCGCAGTGGCGACGAGCGAAATGTGGGACGAGATCTACGATCGAATCGCACGCCACATCTTAAGTAACCGCACGACCCTTGTTTTCGTGAATACGCGGCGCATGTCGGAACGAATTGCGCACGCACTTTCTGAACGGCTGGGCGAGAACGTTGTTCTTCCGCATCATGGCAGCCTTGCTCGAACGCTGCGGCTGGATGCGGAGGCACGCCTGAAGGCGGGTGAACTACGAGCAGTCGTCGCGACGGCTTCACTGGAACTCGGCATCGATATCGGGACGGTAGATCTGGTTATCCAGGTGGGCTCGACGCGATCGATTGCCGTGGCTCTGCAGAGGATTGGCCGCTCCGGGCACTGGGTCGGAGCCAAACCGCGCGGCGTCCTTATGCCGACGACGCGAGATGAACTGATCGAGTGTGCAGCGCTGATTCACGCGATCCGTTCGGGTGATCTCGAACGGATTCAGATTCCGCAGAACGCTATCGACATTCTCGCGCAGCAGATTGTGGCGGAAACCGCGGCCCAGGAATGGGGTGAACAGGACTTGTACGACCTGGTCAGGTCAGCATTTCCGTATCGACATCTGAAGAGGGATGTTTTCGAGACTGTGGTCGGGATGCTGTCTGACGGGATTTCGACAGCTCGTGGCCGCAGCGGCGCCATGCTTCACCGCGATCAGGTCAATGGGCGTCTTCGCGCCCGCCGCGGAGCACGACTTGCGGCGATTACGTCCGGCGGAGCGATCCCGGAGAACGCGGCATACACTGTCGTTGCCGAACCCGAAGGCAAAACTGTCGGGACGCTTGATGAGGACTTCGCGATGGAAAGTCTCACGGGCGATGTCTTTCTGCTCGGAACACACTCCTGGAAAATTCGCCACGTTATGCAAGGCAGGGTGTACGTGGAGGACGCCCACGGTGCTGCACCTTCGATTCCGTTTTGGCTCGGAGAAGCTCCGGGTCGTTCGGAACAGCTGTCTGCGGCCGTGTCGCGAGTGCGAACAGCCATTCTCGCCAATGAGGGATACGACTGGCTGATTCGGGAGTGCAGCCTTGACGACGCCGGTGCAAAGCAGGCGGTGGCCTATGTCGGCGCAGGTGCCGCAACTCTCGGCGCCATCCCCGGATGCGAGACGGTGGTTGCAGAGCGGTTCTTCGATGAGGCCGGTGGAATGCAGCTTGTGTTGCACGCACCTTTCGGGTCTCGGATCAATCGAGCGTGGGGGCTGGCGTTGCGCAAGCGCTTCTGTCGCACGTTCAATTTCGAGTTGCAGGCGGCCGCTACAGACAACGGCATCGTTATCTCCCTGACTGACCGGCATGCGTTTCCGCTCGAGCTGGTATTCGAGTTCCTAAAGTCGGAAACGGTCCGCGATGTTCTGACTCAGGCTCTGCTTGACGCACCCATGTTCGGAACTCGCTGGCGCTGGAATGCGACTCGCGCGCTCGCAATTCTACGTTTCCGTGCGGGCACCAAAGTTCCGGCCCAGATTCAAAGGATGCGGTCCGATGATCTGCTCGCGTCTGTGTTCCCGGACCAGGTTGCGTGCGCCGAGAATCTTACAGGACCGATTCGCATCCCGGATCACCCGCTTGTGAACGAGACGATCGAGAATTGTCTGGATGAGGCTATGGATCTGCACGGACTGGAGCAGGTTCTACGCGGTATTGAAAACGCTGCAATTCGCACAGTCGCTATCGATACGCGCGAACCGTCGGTTTTCAGCCACGAGATTCTCAACGCGAATCCGTATGCGTACCTCGACGATGCTCCGCTTGAGGAGAGACGTGCCAGAGCCGTAACGCTTCGCCGTACGCTGCCGGCAGATGCTCCGGATGCAATGAGCATTCTGGATCCCGCAGCAATCGCTCAGGTGGCCGCCGAGAGCTGGCCCGTTGTGCGAGATGCCGATGAGCTGCACGACGCGTTGCTGACTCTCATCACCGTGCCACCGGTTGACGAGTGGTCGGTCTGGTTCGATGAGCTTCGATCCGCAGGCCGGAGCTTTGTCATGTCTCGGGGCGGGAAAGAGTTCTGGTGTGCCGCCGAGAAGCGGGAACTCGCGGATGACGTTGTGGTGACTCTGCGAGGCTGGCTCGATTGCTCCGGGCCCTGCATGGCGTCGATGCTCGCTGAACGGCTTGCTTTCAGTCTGGAGGACGTGAAGATCGCGCTCGCGGATCTCGAAGCCCAGGGTCAGGTTCTGCGGGGTCGGTTTACAGTCTCATCAGCAGATGCAGAGATCGAGTGGTGCAATCGGAGAGTTCTCGCGCGCATACATCGCACAACGCTGGGGAGGTTGCGGCGCGAGGTAGAACCGGTCACGGCAGTGCAGTTGCACGATTTCCTTGCACGGTGGCAACATCTGGTCCAGGGCGCGCAGCTTCATGGAGCCGACGGTGTCCTCGAGATCATACGGCAACTGCAGGGGTATGAAATTCCGGCTGCAGCGTGGGAGGCGCAGATCCTTCCTTCCCGCATCGCGAAGTACGAGCCGAAGCTGCTGGACGACTTGTGTTTCTCCGGTGAAGTGATGTGGGCACGCGTGTCTCGGCATCCCGGCGCTGGAGGACAGTGAAGGCAGGAAGATTCGTGCCACACGCGTCGCGCCGATTGCGTTGTTTCTCCGTGAGGACGCTTCGTGGATTCTTCCCGCAGCTACCGCTGCGACAGATTCCGAATCCCTGTCGCATGCGGCTCGTGAAGTGTTCGCGGCTTTGGAGCGGGAACGTGCGCTCTTCTTCACGGACCTGTCTCGCGCGGCGGGGCGCTTGCCGAGCGAAACCGAAGATGCTCTGTGGGAACTCGTCGCGGCAGGGCTGGTGACAGCAGATGGTTTCGAAAATGTACGGGCGCTGATCGATCCGAAACGACGGCGTGGCGAGGGCCGAGGACGTCAGATGCGACCTCGGCACTCTGCGGGACGGTGGGCACCTGTGCCTCGCGGCAGCGGCGATGGCGAACGCGTTCAGAAGTGGGCTGAGCAACTTCTCCATCGCTGGGGCGTTTTATTTCGTGACCTGCTCGCGAGAGAGCCGGGAGCACCTCCCTGGCGTGAGCTGTTGTACGTGCTGCGGCGCATGGAGGCTCGCGGTCAGATTCGAGGTGGCCGCTTCGTCGCGGGTTTCACGGGTGAGCAGTTCGCCGTTCCTGAGGCTCTGGACTTGTTGCGTGCCGTTCGACGTTCCGAAACTGCATCGCTGCCGGTCGAGGTTCCGAGCGCGGATCCACTGAATCTGACTGGGATCATTCTTCCAGGAACTCGTGTGAGTCCGCTCGCAACGCAGATTCCTGCCATTTCGCCACGGTCTGAACAACAACGCTATCGATGGCAGCGCCGGGCGTGAACAAGTAGTTGACCGCCATTGATAATCCGCGCTGTTAAGTTCAGCTGCAGCCAGAGAAATGCAACTGCCGCAGACGATCAGCTCCGAGTTCATCTACACCTAAACTCTTCAGAGCCGGCTAAATTTCAGACAGTTCCTTTAGCTGACCGCTGCTGTCTCCGAATTTGTCGACTGGTACTGCCATACGGTCGAGCATGGTGATGAAAAGATTCGCCATCGGTGTCTCCTTCGGATACCGAACATGGCGTCCTGGCCGGACGGCTCCGCAGCCCCTTCCAGCAAGAACAAGCGGGAGGTCGGCGTGATCGTGAGCGTTGCCGTCACTTAGCCCGCTTCCATAGGTCACCATTACGTGATCCAGCAGGGTGCCGTCGCCATCACGGGTCGACTTCAGCCGGTCGAGCAGATAAGCAAACTGCTTCATGTGATAGCAGTTGATCTCCAGAACTTTCGCGATCTTTTCTTTATCGCCCTGATGGTGCGTTAAACCGTGGTGAGCCTCTGGAATTCCGATCTCCGGATACGCTCGCGGACTCTGCTCGAGTGCAAGGAGCAGCGTTGCTACCCGCGTTGAGTCTGTCTGGAAGGCCAGTGTCAGCAGGTCCATCATGACCCGCGCATGGTCGCCGAATTCAGTAGGAACGCTCGGGTCCGGTGCGGGCATGGAGGGCCTTCGGTCAGGGCTGCTGTTCCGTTCCGCGCTCTGAATACGCTTTTCGACGTCCCGGATCGAAGTTAGATATTCATCGAGCTTCCGTTTGTCTGCTCCACCGAGGGTCGAAGAAAGGCGTTGTGCGTCCCCGATTACGAGATCAAGAATGCTCCGCTCATACGCCTGCTGGCGTGCTCTCCGTGCGGGGTCAGGATCAAGGTCGGTCGTTCCGAAAAGGCGCTCGAAAACGGCGCGCGGGCGAATCTCAGCAGGGTTCGGTGACGATGCCGTGCGCCACGAAATACTGTTGCTGTAAGCGCAGCTATAACCGTTGTCACAGCTGCCGCCCTGAACACCTTCTTCACAACCCAGTTCGAGGGACGCGTAACGAGTCTTCCCGGCCAGCCGCTGCGCCGCGATCTGGTCGACGGAAACTCCCGCCTGCAAGTCGCGGCCGTTTGTCTTCTTCGGGTGAACGCAGGTGAGATAGCTGGCACCAGCCCGGCCGTGATCGCCGGGGCCGTCTCCGAGTGCACGGCCGCCATTCTGGGTGAGGCCGGACACGATCGTTATGTCGTTCCGAAATGATTCGAGCAGTGATGAAATTCGGGGCAGATCTGAGGGCAGAGGTGTCGTCCCAAGCGCGGTCCTGGGAGTCCAGTGGTCCATCATGATGCCGTTCGGCACATACAGAAATGCCATTCGGCACGGCGCGGCGCTCGCGATAGTGCCCGCCCTGGCAAGTGCCGGGAGCATCGCGTCGAAGAAGGGCAAGCCGATCGCGGTACCAAGACCCCTCAGGATGGTTCTTCTGTTCAGGTGCTTACCTGTGAGCAACCGTTCGCCCTCCCTGCGTCATTCTCACGCCTTCACGCTGCTGAAACTGCGGACTTGAAACGATCTGATTCACCAGCGTCGAAAACTTATAATCATCGGCAACGAGTGCCTTTGTTATTGTCTCTAAAGTTGACCTGTCCTGGATCTCCACTCCGCGCCCCAGCGCGTAGGTCATCAACTTCTCGGTCAGATTGCGTACGAACAATTGTGATTGTTTTCTCAGCGCCTGTTTCAGCTCAGAAGGCCCGTTGAATTCGATGCCGCTCGGCAACTTACCCGAGCTGTCAATCTCGACATTGCCGTCCTTTGTTCGCCAGGCGCCGGTTGCGTCGTAATTCTCCAGTGCAAAACCTATTGCGTCCATTTGGTCGTGACAGACGGCGCAACTCGGGTTTGCACGGTGTTGTTCGAGTCGTTTCCGTAAGGACGCGTTTCCTCCGAGGTTGCTTTCCTCAAGAGCCGGGATATTCGGTGGCGGAGGTGGTGGAGGTGTTCCCAGCAGATTGTCGAGAACCCATTTTCCGCGCAGAACAGGGGACGTTCGCGTCGCGTAGGAAGAGAGCGTGAGTACAGCGCCCTGGCTTATCACTCCGCCTCGTCTCTTCGGATCGAGATCGATTCGGCGCAACTCTTCGCCTGACACATCCGGGACACCGTAATGCCGGGCGAGCGGCCCATTGAGAAATGAGAATGGCCCGTCGATGAAGTCCAGCACGCTTCGATCCTCTCGAACGATCGCGCGGGTGAACAACTCGGTCTCGAGACGCATCGCGTCGAGCAACTCGTCGTCGACTTGGGGAAACGTGGTCGGGCTTGGCTTGCGGTGGTCAAGCAGGCGAAGCCCCAGCCACTGGCCTGCGAAATTCCGCACCAGTTCGTCCGACTTCGGATCGCGCAGCATCCGTCGAATTTGCTGATTGAGAACAGACGGTTGTCTCAGCGTTCCGGCGTTTGCGGCAGCCGCCAGCGCTTCATCGGGCATGCTGCTCCACAGGAAATAAGAGAGCCGCGAGGCCAAATCCCAGGGACTGATTTCGGCGGGGCTGGAACCGTTGCCCTCCCGTTCGATGCGGAACAGGAACTTCGGCGAAACGAGTACCGCCTGAACAACAACTCGGACTGCTTCATCGAAGGAATCGCCGCTTTTCCGGACAAGAGCGGCGAGCCGAGCCATCTCTTCGATTTCGGCGTCCGTTGGCGGACGCCTGTAAGCTCGCCTTAGAAGGTTGTTGATGATCTCATGTACGCAACCGTTCGTTTGCTCCGGGCAGGTGAAGATACGTTTGCGACTGTCGGAAGATTCGGTTGACGGCTGGAAGGGTCCGACGATATCTACATAGTCGATGAACAGTTTCCGCCTGCCGTCGAGGTTCACATTGTCGCGGACATTGGCGAGATCGGCAAACTCCGGGAAGGAAGCTCGAAAGCTGTGCTCGCCGGCAGTAAGTTTCAAACGGCCGACGGTTTCGCCGTGCGCGTAGTCGAAGTCGATGTTGCCCTCGACGATGGTGCTGACAAGCGGGTTCTTATCGACGGTGAGGACCATCTTTACTGGCGGGTACGCTTTTCGGTTCTCCTCCCTGAGCTCGGCCGTTTCAGCTTCGGTTAAGTTCTTCCTGTGTGAGAGTTCGCGAGCTCGAGCGCTTGTTAAACCCCTCGGGCGATAGTTCCCGATACGCATTCGTAATTCATATTCTGCGTTTACCGGGAAAGAAAAAGCTTCCATAGATTGCACCGCGGTAGGAATAGGGAAGCGCTCCAGGTGTGGGGTCGTCCTGCGACTTCTTGCTCATAAAACGAACGAGTTTTGTCGGTCGTTTCGGGACGTCAGCTCCGTAGACGGCGACTCGGGAGACCTTGCGCGCTACCGTCATATATTTCTCTATCAGCAAGGGAGAAACCGACAGAACATCGCCGTTGTTATCGAAGCCGTAGCCGGCGTCATCGAGAGGAAACTCATCTGCGGGCCGCATCGGAACGGCCAGCAGGTCTCGAATGGTGTTGTTGTATTCGGATCGGTTTAACCGGCGCGCCGTAACGCGTCCCGGGCTGGAGGTTGTCTCGGGATTCCGGTGCAACAGGTCTTCAATCCACGCCGTCACTGCAGCGACGTCGCCGCTACTCGGTTTAGGAAGTCCTGGCGGCGGCATCTGTCCGCTGCTTAGCTTGTCCAGTACTCTGGCCCATACCTCAGCGTCGATCGAATCCTGCGACAGATTCAGATTTGCTGTTCGGAGCTTCGCGTTATGACACGAGAGACAGTTCTTCGCAAGAAACGGTCGGATCTTTGTGGAATCGTCGCTGCCCCGCGAACCCTGCGCATCGCACGGCTTCCACGCGAGAAGCACAAGGAAAACGAGTGTGCAACAGTGGCGGCGTGACATATTGCAGAGTCTCCAATACTATATCTGCCGACGGGCCCCAACTCACTTACGCGGCTGAGTAACAACGGATTTCGAAGATTCTTGCGTCGTCGGCACCATTGGTCGCATTGACATGGATGCGCACCGATTTTGCACTGACCGGCTCGAACCGAAGGCGATTGAGGCGCTGATGATTGCCCAGAACGGCGGCAACCTCCTTCATCCCACCTTTTGCGTCCGTGACCTGGACTGAGTAGTCCCGCACTGTCTCGGGTTGAGCCGCACGAACGATGCGACGTGTGATCGAATCCGAAGCGCTCAGGGTGAGCTCCCGCTGAAAGCCGGAGTCGAACTTCAGAGCAATTTCGCTTAGCTGCTGCGGAGTCTCCCACGTCAGTTCGATCCACGCTCCTTCGGACGTCATGGGTGCTCCCCAGTGATGAACCTCGGCAGCGGTACCAGTTGCTTTGTTCGCTGGAATATCACGGTCGATCCCGTCGATGACCAGACGCGAGCGTGCAGGTCCAAGTTCGCCCGACGCTCGTATAGTGGCTTTGCGTGCCAGATCGTATGAGTCCTGATTCCGAATCGACCGGATGGACTGATCCTGTCGAACCAGCTTTTGTTGGAGGCCACTGACCAGGTTCTTGTCTGAGGCGAGTTGCCGCGGAAGAATGCGGCGTTCGGCACAAATGGCGGCCGCGGTCCCAACAGCTTGTCCAATGCTGGCGCAAGTCGCCATCACGCGCGAGCTGGTGAATGCAGCGTGTGTCGCGCTGATGTTTCGACCAGCCATCATCAAATTCGGGACGTTCTTGCTGTACAGTGCACGCAACGGAATGTCGTAAACTTCGGCGGTGCGAAGCACCGTGTTCGGCGGCAGATCGGCGCGATCGAAACCTCCCGGCGGGTGATCGTCCATCGGCCAGCCACCCATCGCCACGGCATCGGGCCAGACACCTCGAAGCAGGTCATTCTGCGTCATCATGACGTCGCCTGCAAGCCGACGACTTCCTCGCTTGCCCGGCATCATGCCGACCCAGTCAAGTGCCCAGTTTGCGCTATCGGGATAATCACCACTGTTTTTGATGTAGTCCCACACGCCAGTCACGATGGATAACAACTCGAATCGGATCCGTTCGTTGTCGCGAATGATGTCCTTGTTGCCACCCCACTCGATCCACCAGTATCCGTACTCCCAGTTTTCGGGGCCTACCGTCCGGAAGCGCAAAGCATCTTTTGTGACTTTGCGCGCCCATTTCGGAGGTGTGTACGGCATCTTGCGGTGGTACAGCCTTGAAGTGAACAGTATGCTGCTTCCGAGTGTTTCCTGGTCCGCCTTTTCGGGTGCCAGCGATTCCCCGAACTCACTGCGCGTTTCGCGGCCGGTGCGATACTCGGCACCTGCTTCGAGGCCGAGGCGGCTGTCTCCGGTGGCGTCGACGTACATCTTTGCTTTGACGCGATACAGGTGTTCGCTCTTGTCACATCGCGCGATCACCCGATCGATCTCGCCGTTCTTCATGCTTACGGAGTAAAGTACCGTTTCGAGGAGCAGTGTAATGTTCGGCTCACTGATGACTTTGTCGTAGAGGAGCAGGTCCCAAAGCTCCCAGCAACGTTGCGGGTTGTTGACGGCGTCATCGAGGCGAATCTCTTCGATAAGTCCCCCCTCCCGCCAGCCCGGCCGTCCGCCGTGTGAGTTTGCACCGACGACGTGCATCTTCACTTCACTGGAAGAGTTTCCACCGAGGCGAGAGCGGTCCTGTACGAGAACCACTCTTGATCCATTTCTCGCGGCGGAGAGCGCGGCGCATACACCGGCAAGCCCGCCTCCGGCAATGAAGACGTCCGGCTGAAGATCCACGACGGTCATGTGCGGCTCGGCCGCAAGAGGTGTTCCAGCTGGATGCGCGGGCGCGATTTCATCGAACTCCCGGCGAATTCGGTCGGTAACGGGAGGTGGAGTGTTTGACGGGGGAAGCTGGTCGGCCAGCACCACGAGCGAATACCCACTCATCCCGAGTCCAGTCAGTAAATCACGACGTCGCATAGGCCTACGATCTATTGTCTCCGACGTCGAGGTCTTGCGGTTGTGGTCAGGTGTTCGGAACCTGGTGCCTGACCGTTAGCGCCGAACTTCCACATAATGGTCGGGCCGCCAAAACTGTGCTTCCGGTCCATTTGTCCCATTTTCGCCACAGTTTTCGCGATGGAGATCTGAGCGTTCCGTCTGGCAGATCATTGATCCGACGGTAAACGTCCGCACGACGCGTCGAAATCTAATGATATATATTCAGGTCTTTTCAGGTTTGCCCAGGGCGAACGGGTTGAGCTGAACAGTAGAGGAGAAGGGCCGTATGCCGCAAAAACACGCTACGCCTCCGCGGGGATTGCGGGGCACCAGAAGATCGCCGAGTTTCGAGGGGAAGTTCGGACGAATGTTTCGGCCTCTTCGGCCCGCTTTCGATCCCGATGATGACAGCCTTGAACCAATGTTTGCTGAACTCGGTGCGGCCATGATCAATGATTTCGATGAGCCCAGGGACGGAAAGGATGATGAGGAAAGCGGCATCCCGGCGCTCTACACGTACCTTGGCCAGTTCATCGACCACGACATCACATTCGATCCGGCGAGCAGTCTGCAAAAGGCAAACGATCCCGACGCTCTGCTGGATTTCCGTACTCCCGCATTTGACCTTGACAATGTATACGGCCGCGGTCCGGACGATCAGCCCTACATGTACGAACAGCCCGAAGGTCTGAAGTTCCAGTTGGGCAAAGGGCCACTTTCCGGCGGCAACGACCAGAACGCGGTCGATCTCACACGCGGAGAAAATGGCCGGGCACTAATCGGCGATCCGAGAAACGACGAAAATGTAATTGTTTCTCAGCTACAGGGGCTTTTCCAACGATTTCACAACCGTTTTGCGACGGATAACAGGGATCTGTCGTTCGCCGAGATTCAGCAGGAGGTTCGTTTCCACTACCAATTTGTCATACTCAACGACTTCCTGCCTCGCATTGTGCACTCCAGCGTGCTCCGCGACCTCAAAACGCACAGTCAATTCGATGAGGAGAAGCTGAAATTTTATAAGCCCAGGCACTCGCCGTTTCTACCCGTCGAATTTACTGTCGCAGCATACCGACTCGGTCACTCCATGGTCCGACCTGGCTATCGTTTGAACGACGCAATACTCCTGCCGATTTTCCCGGTTCCCGACCACGGCTTTCCGGACGGACTCACTGGCTTTCGGCCAATGAACTCGAAATGGGGAATCGATTGGGGCCGACTCATCGACATTGATGTCCGTTCATACGATGGCGATGAGACGGTCAACGGCAACCGTCTTCAGTTCGCCTACCGAATCGACACATCGCTGGTGAACCCGCTAGGGAGTCTTCCCGCGAGCGTCGCGAAGAATCCGTCCTCACTGGCGGCCCGCAATCTGATTCGCGCATGGAGACTGGGTTTACCATCCGGGCAAGACGTCGCTCGGGCAATGAAGCTGCCAGTCATGTGCGACAAACAAATTTTCATCGGACAAGGCCTCGAGAGCGGACTTCCGAAGAAGACCATCGTCGATATCGCTGACGGAAAGTTTAAAGGCAAGTGTCCGCTTTGGACCTACATTCTTGCTGAAGCCATGTCGAACATGGAACCGGTCAAGCTCCCGGTCATCGAAGATAAGACGATTCAAACGCCCCGATTAGGGCCCGTTGGCGGACGAATTGTTGCTGAGGTCTTTCTGGGACTGATGTTCGGCGATCCACATTCGATGTTGAGCCTGCAGCCAGACTGGTGCCCGAAGTTCGGCCAGGATTACCGGCTAAAACACTTTATTAACTATGCTCTGGGAAACTGACGCGTTCGTTTCGGCGGATTGCTGATGAGTCAGTTGGGGAACCGCAGAACAGGCAGCGCCGAACACGGTCTGTACGATCCGAACGATTCGTAAGAAATACACCTAAACTGGCTTATCTGGTCGGGCTGCCGGGATTTGAACCCGGGACCTCTTGCACCCCAAGCAAGCGCGCTAGCCAGGCTGCGCCACAGCCCGATACGGGGAAGGACTTAACCAGTGTACCGCAGCGAATCCACTTAGCGGGCCGATTTCGCAGCCGCAATCCGAGCTTCTGCGCGCTTCATCGCATTCAGTGCGCGAGCCACATCTACCCCGGCAGAAGTTGGAGGAGCGAGCCGCTCCAGAGCTCGCTTGAGTGCCCGCTCCGCCCGAGCCATATCGATCTCGGACGGAGTCTCGGCCCGATCCGCCAATACCCGAACGTGATTGTTGAGAACCTGCAGATACCCACCGCTGATGACAATGGAGCGCCGATCACCGCCACCTTCCAGTGAATAGGAAAGCTGACCGGTACCGAGCAGCGACAGCAACGCAGCGTGGTCGGGCAAAATGCCGAGCATGCCATTCTCGGCCGGGATCTCCGCGTCGCGAACCTGCTCCTTGACCAGAAGCCGTTCCGGAGTTGCGACCTCAAGCTGAAAAGAACTGGCTGCCATCGCTCTACTCAGGCCGCTTTCTTCATCTGCTCGGCACGCTCGTAAACATCCTCGATCGTGCCCTGCATGTAGAACGCCTGCTCCGGAATTTCATCGCCCTTACCCGCAAGAATGTCGCGGAACGAGCGGATCGTGTCCTCCAGCTTGACGTACTTGCCCTTAATCCCGGTGAACTGCTCGGCCACGTGGAACGGCTGCGAGAGGAACCGCTGTACCTTGCGGGCACGCGCCACCGTCAGACGATCTTCTTCCGACAACTCGTCGATACCAAGGATGGCGATGATGTCCTGCAGGTCCTTATATCGCTGAAGGATTTGCTTGATCTCCTGCGCCGTATCATAGTGTTCCCGTCCGAGGATATTCGGGTCGAGAATACGTGATGTCGATGCGAGCGGGTCAACAGCGGGATAGATGCCCAGTTCCGAGATTGCACGAGACAGGTTCGTCGTCGCATCCAGGTGCGCAAACGTCGTCGCAGGAGCCGGATCCGTGTAGTCGTCAGCCGGAACGTAAATTGCCTGCACTGAAGTGATGGAACCCGTTCGCGTGGACGTGATGCGTTCCTGCAATTCACCCATTTCAGTTGCAAGATTGGGCTGATAACCCACGGCCGACGGCATACGGCCAAGCAGTGCCGAGACTTCGGATCCCGCCTGAGTGAACCGGAAGATATTGTCGATGAACAGCAGCACGTCCTGCCCGGTCGTCGCGAAAGTACTCCGCGACCGTCAGCCCCGTGAGACCGACGCGCAGCCGAGCCCCGGGCGGCTCCGTCATCTGTCCGTAGATCAGAGCAACTTTTGACTTGGTGTAGTCGTGCGGATCGAGGACGCCTGCTTCCTGCATTTCGTGCCAGAGATCGTTGCCTTCGCGCGTCCGCTCACCGACGCCCGCGAATACCGAAACGCCGCCATGCTTCAGAGCGATGTTGTTGATCAACTCCATGATGACGACCGTCTTGCCCACACCAGCGCCGCCGAACAACCCGATCTTTCCACCGCGAAGGTACGGTTCGAGCAGATCGATAACTTTGATGCCTGTCTCGAACATCTGCAGTTCGGTCGACTGATCCTCAAACAGAGGCGCGGGACGATGAATCGAATATCGCTGCTCCGAGTTCACCGGGCCCATCTTGTCCACAGGCTCGCCGATGACGTTCATCACCCGGCCAAGTGTCTGCGGACCTACAGGGACTGACACCGGATGCCCGAGATCCTCAGCCTTCATTCCTCGCACGAGACCTTCGGTCGGCTGGAGCGCGATTGTGCGGACGCGGCCCTCACCGATGTGCTGTGCTACCTCGACGATGATGTCGACGGGATCGGGCACATTGAAGCCCTCGCTTGTGATACGAAGCGCATTATGAATCGACGGGATGGCGCCTTCCGGAAACTGGACGTCAACAGCAGGTCCGGCGACCTGAATGATCTTGCCGGTAGCTCCAACAGACGTAGCGATCATTTGAAAAACTCCTAGTCAAGCGCCGAAGCGCCGCTGACAACCTCGATAATCTCGCGAGTGATGCTGGCCTGACGCACGCGGTTCATGTAGATCGTCAGCCGATCGATCATATCCGATGCGTTGCTGGTGGCTGCGTCCATCGCCGTCATGCGCGCTGCATGCTCGGCTGCTGACGTTTCGATCATCGCCGTGAATACCTGTAATTCGATGTATTTGGGAAGCAGCGCGGCGAGCAATTGCTCCGGCGGCTGCTCATAAATGTAGTCGATGTGCTGCGTTTCTTCCGGAGGCGTCACAGGCAGCACTCTGCTGACGGTCAGCGTTTGTGAGACAACGCTCTTAAACTCGTTGAAAACGACGTAAACAGCGTCGATCTCGTCGTTGAGGATCCGCTGGGCCAGCTTCTGGCCGATCGACTGCGCGTCGGAGTACTGAATCTTGTTCAGGATTCCAATGTGCTCGCCGGTAATCTCATACCGTCGCCGGCGGAAGTAGTCACGACCCTTGCGGCCCACCAGTTCGAATTCGACGGTAGCCTGTGGATGATCGTCAGCAAATCGCTGTGCAGCACGAATCAGATTGGTGTTGAACGCTCCGGCGAGGCCGCGGTCTGACGTGAACAAAATCACCTGAATCCGGTTCTCCGGACGAGACCCCAGCAGAGGGGACGAGAACGCTTCGCCGCTCGCAGCCGCAACGTTCGACAACATTTCACGGAGCATTCGGGCGTAAGGCCGAGCCGAAACAACCCGCTCCTGCGCGCGACGCAAGCGGGCCGCCGAGACCATCTTCATGGCCTTGGTAATCTGCTGCGTACTCTTAACCGACCGGATTCGTCGGCGTATGTCGATGAGACTCGGCATCGAGTTATTTCTTCAGTTCGGCCGTAAACCGGTCCTTGACCTCAGTCAGGGCCTTTTTCAGATCGGCCTTGATCGCGTCGTCAAGAACCTTCTTTTCGCGGATGGCTGCCATCGTCGGCGCGTAGGCGTTCTCCATAAAGCGATACAGCTCTTCCTCGAAGCGGCGGACCTGCTCCACCGGAAGATCGTCCAGATAGCCGCCCGTACCCGCGAACACGATCAGGACCTGCTTCTCGACGGGAAGGGGCTGGAACTGAGGCTGCTTCAGAATCTCGACCAGTCGGCGGCCGCGGTTAAGCTGTTGCTGCGAAGCTTTATCGAGATCCGAACCAAACTGCGCAAACGCTGCCAGCTCGCGGTATTGAGCAAGCTCCAGGCGCAGCGAACCCGCAACGGACCGCATCGCTTTGGTCTGCGCGCGAACCACCGACGCGGCTCACTGAAAGGCCGACATTGATAGCCGGACGGACGTTCGAGTTAAACAAGTCTGCCTCGAGGTAAATCTGTCCGTCGGTAATGGAAATAACGTTTGTCGGAATGTATGCAGAAACGTCGCCTGCCTGAGTTTCGATAAACGGCAGCGCGGTGAGTGATCCGCCGCCAAGCTCATCGTTCAGCTTAGCCGCACGCTCCAGCAGCCGGCTGTGAAGATAGAACACGTCGCCGGGATAGGCCTCCCGACCTGGCGGGCGACGGAGCAGAAGCGAAATTTCGCGATACGCTGCGGCGTGCTTCGACAGATCGTCGTAAATAACCAGGGCGTGGCGATTGTGGTCGCGGAAGTATTCGCCCATCGCACATCCGGCGAACGGAGCGATGTACTGCATTGGGGCAGGATCGGAAGCTGTTGCAGCGACGACAATCGTATAATCCATTGCGCCGAAATCAGTCAGGGTCTTGACAATCTGAGCGACCGTCGAACGCTTCTGACCAATGGCAACGTAGATACAGATTACGTCCCCGCCCTTCTGGTTGATGATGGTGTCGAGCGCGACGGCCGTTTTGCCTGTCTGCCGGTCACCAATGATGAGCTCGCGCTGCCCTCGGCCGATCGGGATCATGGCGTCGATAGCTTTGATGCCGGTCTGCAGTGGCTGCTTCACTGACTGACGATCGATAACACCCGGAGCCAGTCGCTCGATCGGCAAGAACATCGTCGTGTCGATCGGGCCTTTGTCGTCGATCGGCTGACCGAGACCGTTTACGACGCGTCCCACGAGCGCCTCACCTACCGGAACCGACATGATTCGGCCGGAACGACGGACCTCATCGCCTTCTTTGATCTCGGTGTAGTCGCCAAGGAGCACGACGCCGACCTGATCTTCTTCAAGGTTCAGAGCGATGCCGGAAACGCCATGCGGGAATTCGAGCAGTTCGCCCGACATAGCTTTCTCAAGTCCGTAGACGCGGGCGATACCGTCGCCCAGTGAAATAACAAATCCTGTTTCAGCGACTTCGACCGCGCTCTCGTAATTCTCAATCTCTTCGCGAAGAACTCGCGTGATTTCATCTGCCCGAATCTGAGCCATTGAAATTCTGCCTTCTTGCCTGGTGCAGGCGAAAAATAGTTGTCAGAGGTCCAACTTACGATACGAGTGCGCTGCGCATTCCCTCAAGCCGCGATCGCACACTTCCGTCGTACACCGTAGACCCAATTCTTGCGACGACTCCGCCAATCAGTGATTCGTCGACCTGAAATTCACAGCGAACCTTCTGCCCCACAACCGCAGAGAGAGCCGATTCCAGTTCCGATCGCTGTCCGTCCCCAAGCGGGACGGCGGATTTTACCTCCGCCCGAACGACGCCCTGACGCTCGTCGACGGCAGCGTCAAACGCCGGCGCGATGTCTTTAAGCAAGTCCGCGCGGCGGCGGTCGATCAGTACGTAAAGAAAATTGCGAACCAGCTTTGACAGCGGAACCGAAGCTGCAAGCCGGTTGACAACACCACGTTTACGGGCGTTCGAAACAGCAGGCGACAACAAAACGGTCTTCAACTCGCGAACACCTTGCACCATTTCTTCGACCGCGTGCAGTTCCGCGGAAATCTGGCGTGGATCGACCGCCGAAGCGGGAGCGAATACCGTGTCCGCAAGGGCCTGAGCGTATCGATTAGAGATTGCTAGCGGCATTAATGCATCCCCGCTTTTTGGCGCAACTCAGAAACAAAGGTGGCTGCCAGCTGATCCTGCTCAGGTTGCGACATCCGGCTGCGAATCTGTTGTTCCGCCATTTCCAGGGCGAGTTGTGCCGACCATGCTTTCAGATCATGCGTCGCATGTTTCACCGCCGACTCGATCTCGGCTCGCGACTGCGCCTGAATTTTGCGCATGGTCGCCTCCGTCTCAACTCGGATCCGCTCACTTTCCTGGTTGATCTCTTCGCGGGACCGGGCGCGCATTTGCTCGACCTCGGCCGCGAGGTTGGAAACTCGCTGCTCGATTTCAGCCGCACGGGCTTCTGCTTGCTGACGAACCCGGGTAGATTCAGCAATTCCGCGCTGGATTTGTTCCGTACGCGAGTGGAAAAACTCCGGTGCTTTTTTTGAAATCAAATAGCCGAGACCGGCGACCAATATCGCGAAATTCGCCCACTTCCACCAGATCTCATTGGGCATCTCGGCCTCTGCCTGATGCTCCCCATGTTCATTTGCCGCTGCCGCGTGTTCGGCGCCGTGTGTGTCCGGCCCCGCACTGCCGCCCGGTTCCTGAGCGAATGATGCCGGAGCCACGGCCAGCGCAACGGCGAACACGGCTGCAACAAGCGTCTGTTTCAAACCGTCCTGCCCTCCAAAATCGCAGTGGTAATTCGGTCGGCGAGGACTGGCGTTTGCGTCTGCAGCGTCTGCCTTGCTGACTCGGCTTGCGCCTGAAGATCTGATTTCGCTGCAGCGACTGATGCCTCGGCTGTCTTACGTGCCTCAGCAATTTGCGCGGCTTGCCGGTCGCGCCATATCCGGCGCTGCTCGTCCTGTTCGCGGAAGATCTCGCCGCGCGCGGCGCGCAACTGCTCTTCATAAGCTGCCGCCTTCGCATTTGCTCTTTCAAGTGCTGCAGCTGCGCGTGTGCGAGCGCCTTCGGTCGCTTCGCGCCGCTGATCTAAAACGCGCTCAAGTGGAGCAAAGAAGAGCTGCTTTAGTAAGAAATAAAGAAAGAGTACGACGAAAAACGTCGGCAGCGACTGTATAAGAAGCTGGCCTACGGCTCGGAAAGTCTCATCCATCGATTTGCAATGTTTGGGGGCTGCTCAGCGAGACTTCGGGCGGAGCCTACACACCTACCCCGAAGAAATCACTAGAGTAGCACGCCGGCAAAAACCATGCAAATCCGAACGACAATGTCGCGAAACTCACGATTCGGATGGAAGACGGTGCCGATTCAATAATGCGTGCTTTGCCGGAATTAGCTCTGCGAAATCTACCGCTGCGGTCGCGGAGAGGCGGAGCGTTCACCTGCCAATTGCGGCGACCTGACCGAAGCTGTATAATCAAGGTTTGACTCCCACATAAGGAGCGCGGTGCGGGTGTGCCCGCACGACGCGTTCGGGTTCAACAAAATGCCACAACGTACGTTTCAGCCGAATAATCGCAAGCGAGCGAAGACCCACGGTTTCCGTGCCCGTATGAAGTCCAAGGATGGCAGGGCAGTTCTGTCGCGCCGTCGCGCCCGTGGCCGCCACAAGCTTACCGTCAGCGACGAGCGTGCCGTTCGCGCCGCAAAGCTGGGCTAACACCTATTTCTGCTTCTTCGGAATCCGAACCGAAAGAGTTCGGATTCCCGAAATCCGTCCGGATCCTCCGGCGCAGTGACTATCGAAAGGTCTATGACGAGGGCTTCCGGCACTCGTGTGCCCTGTTTGCCGCGTTCTGTCTTCGTACGGCGGCCGAAGCTCCTAAGGTGGGTTTCACCGTACCGCGGGCTCTCGGCAAAGCGGTTTATCGCAATCGCATGAAACGACGGGTTCGGGAAGCAGCGCGGCTCCATCTCGCGGAACTGCCGTCCGCCTGGTGGATCGTCTTCAACCCCCGCCGACCGGCGCTCGGCGCCAGTTTTGAGGATCTCGAACGCGAGATTTCACGTCTATTCCAACGATGCGCGCAACAGTAATGACCGCGCTACGCTGGTACAAGCGGTGGATTTCGCCGCTTTTGCCTTCGGCGTGTCGTTACCGTCCGACCTGTTCCGAATACATGGCCGAAGCGGTGGCACGACACGGCGTCGTCACTGGCATTCGACTTGGTACATCACGGCTGTTGCGATGCCATCCATTCCATACCGGCGGGTTCGATCCCGTACCGTAAGCTCTTGTTCTGAACTGATCACCTCCCTAAATGGCCGACGATACTCCAAAGCCGAATACTACGCTCCCGGGCAAGGAACAACCAGTCGAACGCCGCATGATGCTGGCGTTCGCTCTTGTGGGGCTCGTGCTGATGCTCAGCCAGTTCCTTTTCAAGCCGTCGAATCAGGGTCCAAAGCAACAAACGCCTGCGCGCGTTGAGCAGGCGAAGGCGCCTGCCGGCAATCCTCCAGCACCCTCGAAGAGCCTGTCCGGAACAGACGTCAACGCCGGCGCAGAGCCGGTTGCTGCCACTAACGAGCAACTCACGACCGTGGACACTAAAGTGTTTCACATTGTGTTTTCGAACAAAGGTGGCGTCGCCAAGAGCTGGCAACTGAAAGCGTACAAGGATTCACAGGGCAAGCCCCTGGAACTTGTAAACGAAAAGGCAGCCGAGAAGACCTGGTACCCGCTCGCGTTCCTCTATGACAACCAGAAGCCCGCCACCGATCCAAATTTTGCCTACATGGTGGCGACTGTAACCGATGGCGGTCTTGGTGTCAGGTTCGAATTCTCTAACGGACGCACGCGTGCGGTTAAGTCTCTGCGATTTGGGCCGGACAGCTATCTGTTCGATGTGACCAGCGAACTCTCCGAAAACAACGCCGGAATTCCGCACATGCTTGCATGGCGCGGCGGCTTCGGCGATCGCACTGCGTATGCAGCGGCCGCCAACATGAAAACGTTGTACTTCGATGCTGCGCAGAACAAGCTGATCGAGCAGGATCAGAAGGTGGCAAAGAACGGTCCGGCGACCGTATCGGGCCGGTACTCATTCGCAGGAATCGAAGATAACTACTTCCTCGGCGTGTTTTTGCCGCGCGAACAGCAGAACGTAAGGCTCGAGACGGTCAGCGACTCGGTTCAACTGCTGCCGAACGAGGGGGAGGCGCAGGTCGTCGGTGTTGGTGTCGGCGGCGACGCGAAAAACGAATTTCAGGTGTTCGTTGGGCCGAAGGACATTGACCTTTTGCGTCACGTCAATCCCAAGCTCGAAGGCGCTGTCGATTTTGGCTGGTTCGCAATTATCGCCAGGCCGATCTTTCTTATCCTGCACTGGCTGCACGACAACTACGTGCCAAATTACGGCTGGTGCATCATTCTGCTGACACTTGCAATCAACATGCTCCTGCTGCCGCTGAAACTATCCGGCATGAAGGGCATGAAAAAGATGTCGGCACTGCAGCCCGAAATTCAGAAGATCAACGAGAAGTATCGAGGCCTTGCAATCACCGATCCGAAGAAGGCGCAGCAGAACGAGGAAATCATGGCGCTGTATAAGAAGCACGGCGTCAATCCGCTCGGCGCCGGATGCATGCCGCTGGTACTGCAGATTCCCTTCTTCTTTGCTTTCTACAAAGTCCTGAATGTTGCCATTGATCTCCGAGGCGCCGACTGGCTCTGGATCAGGGATCTGTCGCATTTCGATCCTCTTTATCTGCTCCCAGTGGTGATGGTCATCACGCAGTTTGTCCTGCAAAAGATGACGCCGAACACAACTGCCGATCCCGCTCAGCAGAAGATGATGATGTTCATGCCGCTGATGTTCGGATTCATGTTTTTCAAAGCATCTGCGGGCCTTGTACTATATTGGTTAACCAGTAACTTAGTCGGCGTCGCGCAGCAGGTATTCATCAACCGCATCACTCCTGCTCCTGTCCCTGTTGCAGCTTCCCCGGCCACGGCTAAGCAGCCGGCGAAAACCAAAGCCAGGAAGTAGAGTGGAGTCTAAAAAGTTTACCGTCGAATCGGCCGGTTCAAAGATCAGAGCGTTTGTTGAACGGATGATCACGAGCGCAGGCTTTGATCTTCGTTGTGAGGTCGGCGAGGCTGCCACGCTCCATCCGGATTTTGAGAATCCAGACATTGTGGTCCGATTTCGCGGCCACGATGTGGATTTGTTGCTGGCGAACAAGGGCGAGCTTCTGCTCGCGATGGAGCAGCTCACGATGGAGATGCTCCACATGTCTGCCGAGGAGCACTCGCGGATTCAGTTCGACGCTAACGACTACCGTGCCCTTCGGATCGAAGAGTTGCGGCTGAGTGCACTAACGGCGGCCGAGAAGGTCAAACGGTCCCGCGTTCCGTTCGAATTCAGCCCGATGACGAGCCGTGAGCGACGAATCATTCACCTTGCCCTGCGTGATGAACCAGCTGTTCGAAGCGAGTCGGCTGGCTTCGGCTCTCATCGTCAGGTGATCATTTATCCCGCCGACATGCCGTCGCGTCCGGCAAACGCACCGCCGCAGCGCCCGTCGTTCCCGTCCCGCGGCCGCCGTCGTTGATTTTTTCCGACACGATCGTCGCGGTATCGACCCCGCCGGGTCGTGGCGGAATCGGAGTCGTTCGCATGTCCGGTCCGGACGCAGTGCGGATCGCAAAATCTATCCTGCGTGTCCGTCGCGAACTACAGCCGAGGGTTGCTACCCTTGCCGATCTCGTCGACGCAGAAGGCTCTATCGTCGACTCTGTAATCGCGACCTGGTTTGCTGCGCCCCATTCTTATACGACTGAAGATGTCGTGGAGATCTCGTGCCACGGGTCCCCTGTCGTGCTGCAGTTTTGCGTGGAACGAGCCGTCTTTTCCGGAGCTCGTCCTGCCGAGCCCGGCGAGTTTACATTGCGGGCGTATCTGAACGGACGGCTCGATCTGCCGCGTGCAGAAGCCATTCGCGATCTAATCGAGTCCACAACTCTGTATCAGGCAAAGATTGCTGCCCAGCAGGCGGCAGGTTCGGTGTCGCGCCGATTGCAGCCGGTCAAAGAACAACTGCTCGAACTGATATCGCTGCTGGAAGCCGGTATCGATTTCGCCGAGGACGATATTGACGTTGCTCCTGCAGAGGAAATCCTGCGGCGGATTGCACTCGTGCGTGAGGGCACTGACAACCTGGTAAACAGCTTCGCGTACGGACGTCTGGTGCACAACGGCTTTACGCTCGCGATCGTCGGCCGTCCGAATGTAGGAAAGAGCAGCCTCTTCAACCGGCTTCTCGCACAAGACCGCGCTATCGTCACCGACCTTCCGGGCACAACGCGCGACACAGTCAGCGAAGTCGCGAGTATTGCGGGCCTTCCGGTTCGATTCCTCGACACAGCAGGAATTCGGGCCGGCCAGGATGTGGTCGAGAAACTTGGAATTGAGCGAAGTTACCAGGCAATGGCCGATGCTGATCTGTGCCTGATTGTCCTCGACGGCAGCAGTCCGATGGACGAGGACGCTCGTGCGCTGATCGACCGTGCCGCGAGTTCCGGGGCCCGTTATCTGATCGTGCGAAACAAGTCTGATCAGCCCGCGGCTGACGGTCAGCCCTCGGACGCGATTCCCGTCTCTGCGCTCACGGGTGCCGGTATTGAGGAACTGCTCAGCAAGATTCTGGACGCCGTAGCACCGAATTCAGGCCCGGAGCGGGAATCGGGATTCATCACCAGTGTCCGGCACGAGGCCCTTCTGCGTGAATGCGTTGAGGCACTGGGCCATGCAGCAGCTGCGGTGGAACTGAAAATTCCACACGAAATGATCTTGCTGGACCTTTACGCGGCGCTGCAACCTCTGGATGCCATCACAGGTGCGACGACTGCCGACGATATCCTTAATCGCATATTTTCGACCTTCTGCATAGGGAAGTAGTCACCGCACGAGCGATCGACTCTGCCGCGGCATCACTGCCAGGTCCGAATCCAAGCACGGTCACAATGATGTACTTCCGTGGCGGAGCCGTTACATGAAGTTGCGTACCTGCATCGCGCAATTCCACAAAGAAGCCATGCGGCGCGGGACGAAACGATGCGGCGGGCATCGCCTGCCGCAGGTCCGTCTGCTGCGCTTCCAGATCTACCGGCGCGTCCACGTCGTGAACGGCAACACTCACGAGGCCGGTCTTGCCGATGAAATCACACGTCGTTCGTCCTTTTGCATTTTCCTCAACGCCGTGCGCGACAAAATGCCCCACGGCGCGCTCAACGTCGTCTTGCGTGACAGAAGAGCACGCCGTTAGAGGCGTGGCCGCCAGGAGAAGGAGCGGGAGCAACGGCACAGGTCCATTCAATCCGATTTCGAGCAATCGATAAAGATCCAGCGGTACCGGAACTACTTCCTGCCAAGGGCAGCCATCAGGTAAGGGTACGGGTTAATCGGCGTGGTATCGTGCCACCATTCGCGTGACGGGCTGAGCTGCAGAATCGCGAAATGAAGGTGCGGCGCGTTCGGATCTGCATTGCCAGTCGAGCCCACATAGCCAATCAGGTCACCACGATTCACGATCTGACCTTCGTGCAACCCCTCGGCGTACCTGTCCAGGTGAGCGTAGTAGTAAACGTAATGCTCCCCTGGGTCGTACTGGTAGATCGTGATGCCGCCCGGCTTACTCAGGAATAGCTTTTTAATCGTGCCATCGTCCACGGCGTAAATCGGGGTGCCCCGAGATGCCATGATGTCCGTAGCTTCATGGCGGCGTTCGCCGCCTCCGCGTGACTGATCGAAGGTATCCAGAATGTCGCTCGCTTTCAGGCCGCGCAAAGGAAGACTAAGGTGGCGATCGCCCAGAGCGGTCGTGGATTCCGGTGTCCTCCCCACGGCGGGAACGGCGGAAGGTTCGATTGTTCGTGCCCTCGAGGTCTCGTGAACCGCTTCTGTGACGGGGACGGGCGCGGGTAGGCTCGCATGGCCGGCGTTGTACCCAAAAAAGTACCCAATCCCACCGGATACAAGTATCAAGGCGGCAAGAACAAGAGCTCGAGCCATTTGCGTTAATCCTGACAGATAACGGGAATTCCGCGCGATACTATGCTCGCGAGCTCTTCCGCATCCCAGTTGGTAAGGCGGATACAACCGTGCGACTCGGTGTGGCCTACGTGGCCAGGGATCGGTGTGCCGTGAATGCCATAGTGCGGCTTAGACAGATCGATCCAGACAACACCCACAGGATTGTTAGGACCCGGTGCGATTTTGACCTTCGAATCCTTCGGATCGGCATCCCAGAACAGTGCGGGGTTATAGAAGAACGGCGGGTTCTTGACTATTGCTTTTACTTTCCAGGTTCCGATTGGCAGAGGGTCGTGTTCGCTGCCGGAAGAGCAGGGATACTGTGCGATAACCTTCCCGGCTTCATCGAGGGCGGTCAGAGTGCCAGCTTTCGTGATCACAATCGTGGCCGCTTTCATGTTCTCAAGTACAGGCCCGTTATCGGGAACGACAACCGAGTCGCCTGCGGCAAACTTGCTGGTCGGATTGAGCCGTTGCAGCAGACCCTCACTGACGTGGAACTTTTCGCCTAGTTCCTCCTGAATGCTGCCATATCCCAGATGGTCGAGTTCGGCCTGGTCTTGCATGCTTTCCGGAACTTGCACGAAGGGACCTGCTGCGTCTTTCTCAGTAATCGCATAGGTTGTAAGCGCAGGCGCGGTGTCCTGGTTCAGAGCTTTCCAGGTTCCCTCGTCCAGATCGCCGCTCACCGGTAGCTGGTTCTCCTTCTGGTAGCCGCTAAGCGCACGCCTGAAGTTATCGCCAGTGTGGCCATCGATTTCACCGGGAGAATAATGGGCGCGTCCAAGCAGGATTTGCGCGCGCAGGATTGCCGCTGGGTTGGATGCAGTGGTCCACTCGGTGCTGTTGATGTTGTCGGGCGTGAGTTGTGCCCGCGCGTCCACGATACGGTCACGCTTGCCAGTTCGGCGCGCCTTATGTTGTGCCGCCGCGGCAGAAACATCGACCAGCAAGGCAAAGGTTACGAGGATCGGTACCGAGAACTTACCCACACACACCTCCCGTCGTTGGAAGATGATAGCGGGTTAAACGTTTCCCGGCTTACGTTGGCGAATGAGGTAGTGGATCGGACGAGGGGCCCCAGCGCTCCCGAGCTTTGCCCAGCGCCAGGCGAATCTCTTCGGTGACGTTGGCTTCGCCCTCAAGGAAGGACATCGCTTCCAGCAGCCAGGCTGCAATTCGCGGCTGAACGAGCCGGTAATGTACGTGACGGCCCTCGCGTCTCTCTGCAACGATGCGGTGGGAACGAAGAATGCTGAGGTTCTGGGACACTCGGGAGTGTGGGATCTCCAACAGCTTTTGGAGCGATGCAACGTCCAGTTCGCTACTTCGGAGTTCTTCCACAATGCGAATTCGTTCAGGATGAGCTAAAACGCCGAGCAATGTCGCGAGTTCTTTTGTAGCAAATCCACGATCCTGCATAGCGACAAATTGTAACGAAATTCGTGAACCCCTAAACGAGGCGAAAGAGTCTGCAAGTGTAGAACTGTCCTGTGAACGACAAAACCGTTCGCAAACTCAAACCGTATTGACAGTATAGCAATGTACGCGATAGCATCAATATTCAAATAAACATATATCTCAATGTCTGAATACGAGAGTAGTAACCCAAATAAGCGAACATCAAACCGTCGCAAGAAGCCCGAGAGCACAGTTCCCACCAGATCAGAGCTAAGGGTAGAGGTTATTCCGGTCACTGCAGCGTCAGTTTCGTCGTCCCGCCCTGCCTCATCCTCGCCATCGTCATCGAGCTGGCATCTCACGTGTCGTGGCTATTGCCGCACGTAAACGCTTAGCCCGGCACATCTTGAAACTCCGGAGCAACCCTTACCGTCGTTAAGGATTGCGCCCCACACGCCGAACCGTACTTGCGTCTCTCGCTGCGGCTTCAACTGCGCGGGCGGTTACTAGTTCGCGATCGGATTATCGAAATTTCGAACTGGCTAATCCAAAAACCCGCTTCGAGTTGCGATCGTGGCCGAATCGCGCTTCATGGGAGCAGCACCGTCGGCATCTGCGAATGCAGATACTCGGTGCTGCCGGCCTGGTTCCGATGCTTACGCGCCGCGACCCAGTCGTGGCGGAACTGGTACGCCGAACGCGCCACGATGCGTGGTCAACAGAAGCGCTCATTATCGAAACGTTGCCGGGGTTACATGTCGGCGCGACAGTCTATTACCCGACCGATACCACCAGGAAACGTCCCGCAGTGCTCGTTCCGCATGGCCACTGGAAGCATGGACGCGTTGAAAATATTCCCAGCTATTCGGTTCCGGCACTCGGCATAAGCCTCGCGCGCCAGGGTTACGTCGCAGTCTCATGGGACATGCTCGGATACAACGATGCACGTCAGATCCCGCATGATTTCGGTGGGCACTGGCGTGAGCAGCTATGGGCTTTCAACCCGTTGGGACTGCAATTGTGGAACAGCATTCGGGTGCTCGATTACGTGGTCACGCGTCCGGACGTTGACAACGAACGGATCGCCTGTACCGGAGCATCAGGCGGAGCCACGCAAACGATTCTTCTGACCGCCGTTGACAGTCGCGTAAGTTGCGCTGTCCCGGTGAACATGGTTTCGGCGAGCTACCAGGGCGCGGATCCGTGTGAAGAGGCGCCGAATCTTCGTCTTGGCTCGAACAACGTGGAAATCGCGAGCATGACAGCGCCGCGGCCGATGCTGCTTGTGTCCTGTACGGGTGACTGGACCCGGAACACACCAACGGTAGAGCTTCCGGCTATTCAATCGATCTACCGGCTTTATAACAAACCAAACGCGATCGCCGGCGCGCATTTCGATGCAGAACACAACTACGATCGCCGAACGCGAGAGACCGTGTACAAGTTTCTTGCTCGCCAGATGCGAAATGACAGTGCATGGGACTACCGTGAAGACGACCTCACGGATTTGCACGTAGAAGAGCTGTTGTCGAACACTACGGATGCGCCCTCTCAACCGAATCAGTCGCTGAACTTTGTGTTTGCCGAATGGCAGAGCATGACCTCAGTGCAAATCGCAAACGCGAACGCGGGTCACATCCGACGCTCGCTGCGAGCGGCGCTTTCGACTGATCTCCGACCGCTTGTCGGAGCCAGCGAGTCCGGGGATTATCGAATTCTGAACCGCCTGGGCAAGGGCGACAGAGTTCCGGCGCGGTGGCTGGAGGGGCGAGGCACGCCTGCTATTCTGATACACCCTGAGGGTGCTGAGGCCGCCCTTGCAACGCCCGAGTTTCGCAAACTCAGTCTCGCGAACAGGCCTATTCTGATGGTTGATGTATTTCAAACGGGCGTTGCAGCTGGAAATCGTGAACGTGGCGGGCGCTGGTACTTGTCCTATAACCAGACGGACGACGCAAACCGCATACAGGATATCGTGACTGCCGTCCGCTGGGTGCGCTCCCACACCTCGGGGGAACCCGAAGTCATTGGGTTGGGAAAAGCTGCTCTGTGGGTTGTGTTTGCGGCAGCGGTGTCTCATGAGCCGGTGAGCGTCGTTGCTGATCTCAGCAGGTTTGTCGACTCCGACGAGACATTTCATGAGCATTGCTTTGTCCCGGGCCTCCGCCGCGCCGGCGGCCTCGCTAATGCGGCACGGCTCGTTAAAAATTTGAGGCGCAGCCTGTAGCGTGCTTACGACAGTTCGCGCTGTCCGGAATCGTTGGAGTCATCCTGGTGGTTGCAAGAACTGCGATCACACCTGCGACTCCCACGAGTACTCGCCAGAGGCATTCGTGAGCTTCGGCAACCCAATTCGCACCCGAGCGCATGCCTCGTCGGCATTGATATACTTCGCCCTCGTGTCTTGCCTGCGTATTGGTTTGCGCACAGGACTGGGATGAACGCCCACGGAAATGTCGAAGGTGTTGTGACGATCAGGACGAAGCACTCGCTATCGCGCACCCGAAGCCCAGAGGCTGGGTTTTCGCGGTGATGGCGTTCTGGTGGCCATGGTAGATACGGGCCAGTTTAATCGTCGGTTCTTTCCTGCCCACCACTCCAATGCTGCCGCGCGCGGCGATTAGATCATGCTGCCGGTTCCGCCCCGGGTGCGAGCGAGGCACTGAAGCTAGCCGGCCCGATGACGAGAGCAACCCGGGCGACGGCACCGCAGGCAGACGCTATCACCCGGTTCAACTTCGCAGCGGAAGCCGGTCCAGACATCGCGACGGGTACGGCTATCGTGAATGCGGGTGCAGCGGCTAATTACGCGCAGCGGCACTTCTGACTTGCGGTTAAGGCCTTGATTTATTGGTGGTAAACCCGGGCGGGTGAATTGGCTGGGAGGCAGGGACTCGAACCCCGATACGCAGATCCAGAGTCTGCAGTCTTACCATTAGACGACCTCCCAGCAACGGGCTTCACTCGCCAGTATACAACGGTGGGTCTTGTGGACCCGCAATTGCAGCGGCCGGCGATGGCTCGGTCTGAGGTGTTGCCCTCTGTGGCGGCTGTCCCGTGCGGCAGGCGTATTGAATCAGGTATCGTGCCCAGCGTCTTCGCCGCGTCGCAGAAGCATAATCACGCGCCCACATCGCACGAAGGTCACCCGCCTTCCGGGTCGCTTTGCGATCCAGACGAATCCTGGCAGCGTCCGACCCGGGCACATCCGTAAGCAAATGCGACGAAGCGACGCAGTCGTTCAGATCGCCCAGGAGCGTTTGCAAGGTCCGAAGCTCTTCGATAATTCGGTCCAGTGACGGACCGTACGCCGGCCGAAAGATTTCGAGTGTATACCGGAATCGCTTGGTTAGCAATCGGAAGCGATGAATCTCTTCGTACGGCTGGTCGGCCTGAAGTGCCAGGTCGCCCTCGGCAAACCATTCCTGTACCTGGCGCGGCATTTGAGATCGCAGGTTTGAACCCACATCGGCCTTGCCCTTCCAGAGCCTGCCACTCACGCGCCGGAATCCTCCTCATGCTCCAGAGGCAACTCAAGCCTGCGTGACCATCGCTCCTCCAGCGAGCCCCGCCCTACTACCGTATCCACAGCAGACGTCAGAGCTGTGCGCGCAACCTGGCGCCGATACCGGAGCACGGCCGCAACCGGGCCGCGGCTGGTTGTCAGCGTCAGCGCAATATCACAGTTCCGCAATTCGCCAGCCGGAACCATGATGCTCTTCAGCTCCCGGCGGAGGCCGCGCACGCCCTTGCCGCGCAGAAACTGATCGAACAACCGAAGCGCCTGTTGCAGTCTTCGAATCGATACGCGCATTTTGTGAACTGCTTCTTCGCTGGGATCCTCACGAGCTTTGCGGATCGCTTTCGCGGCAGAATTCAGAAGGCCTCGGGTTTCGGTAGTCCCGAAGTCGCGCATCGTTGTCCCGGGCGTAATCGGTTCGTTCTTCATGCAGCCGCCGCGGGCTTCTCGACCACCAACGGCAGCTCATATACCTGTCGGAACACATCCGACGTGCGCTCCGCGGCCCATGTCTCGAGGCCGAGATCTCCATCGCCCGAGAACACCAGCGTGGCGCCATCTTTCGTCAGCCTGCACGAAACCTCTCTGACGTTGTGCTGCTGTGTTGTATCGAGGGCGATCGCAAGCCGCAGCAAGGGCGTGAGGAGCGATACGGCGCGCCGCTGGTCCGTACTCAGATTCCGAAAACTGTCATGCCGCTGCTGGGGCATTGTCTTGCGATGATAGCGACACAGCATCGAAATCAGTTTCCGTTCATCCTGCGTAAAGCCCGGCAAATCGGAGCTGGCGACGATGTAAGCCGAGTGCTTATGATGACCCGTGCCGCTGATAAAGTGCCCGGTGTCGTGAAGGTAGGCGGCAGCCTCCAATAGCTTCCCCATTGAAGGGGAAAGCCGGTGCAGCGGCTGCATCGCGGCAAAGAGCTCGGCAGCCAGGTAGGCGACATGTCGCGCATATTTCATGTTCACTGAATATTTGCGGCACATGCCCTCGACGACATTCAGTTCGTCGCGAGTCAGACGGGTTCGCTCGCGGCCGACCCCTCGTGCCGCCAGGTCAGCGATCACTCCGTCGCGAACACCGGCGACAGAGTAGTAAATCGCGTCGAGGTCCAGTTCTTCCATTGCGTGAAGAAATACAGCCGTTCCGGCCACGATGATCTCAGCCCGCCGCGGTCCTACGCCATCGATACGCCGCCTCATCGTCAGATCACTTGCCGCAAGCTGACTGTAGAGTTTGCGAACCTCACCAAGTCGCGCCTTCCTTCTGTCGGCGCCGTCCCGCTCCACACGCTGGATATGGTTGACGGAGCTGACGATGGCCGCGGCAGTCGCGGACGTCGCTATCACGCGAACGAATGTGTCGTTGCGCAGGCGCTTCCGAACGACCTCAAATTTTTCCTCTATAAAGCCTCGTAATTGTTTCAGCTCGATGGGCAGAGGAGGATCGTGATGCAGAAACACCTCGGTAAGGCGAACCGCACCCAACGGCCTCGACAGTCCAGTCTGAAACTCGCCATCGTCACCGACGATGAACTCCGCGCTGCCGCCCCCGACATCGATTATCAGAATTCGTGAATCGGGATGAGGCCAGCGAGCCTGCACACCTAAATGAATCAATCTGGCTTCTTCCAGACCCGAAATGATCTCGATCGGAGTTCCCAGTGCGTTCGAGGCACGTTCCAGAAATTCATCCTGATTGCTGGCATCTCGAACAGCGCTGGTGGCGGCGGCTCGAACTCCATCTATGCTCAGCTTCGAATAGGCGTCCGAGAACCTTCCGAGTACAGCACAGACATTCTCGATCGTATCCTGACTGATCGATCCGTGCTCGAACACGCTCGAACCGATACGCGTCACTTCGCGATCAGCGGCGAGGGTCAGCCATGGCGAGTTCGGGACCACCTCGGCCGCCAGCATGCGAACAGAGTTGCTCCCGATGTCAACAGCAGCGTACCGCGCCATGTAGGTATGGTAACGGCGGTCCTGTTAACCCTTGCGTCTATTCTTCTCCCATCCGTGCCGGACTGCGTCCCTGAAGTGATCCCAGGGCCCTGCTGAATCGCGCCCTTCCCACTCGCGGCGAGCCTCAGGCTCGAGGTCTGCCCAGTCCCGGCCGAAGTAGCGGGAATCGCGGGCGTACTGCTCACCCATGGCGTAAGCCGGCTGGTAGCGGTCGTAACCTACTCCTGTACCGGCGTAACGGTTCTGGTAATCACGATGATAAGCATCGTCGAAGGTGTCCGGATCCAGCTCAGCGCCGAGTATCGCGGCATGCTTCGCCCACGGCTCGAGACGTTCGGCATTGTCCTGCTGGGCCGTCGCTTCCAGGTTTGCTGCCGTATGAGTGGAGCCAGGACGATTCCAGGAATGTGCGCGATGCGTATCGTTTCTGCGGCCGTCTACTGCACCTTCCGGGCAGTCAGTACCTTTGTCACCCCATCGCTGCCGGTGTTCGTCCATGTCCAGTGCGCCGTTTCGGTCGAGAATCTCTACCGCCTGGCGGGTGTGAGCCTCATCGGTGTGAACCGTCAGCACCACACCGCCGTGCCGCAAGCCCTCCTCGAACAACCTGGCATCGGATTCGTCCACTCCCGCCGACATCAGGCCGGCCATAACTCCACCAACCGACGCTCCGAGCCCCGCCCCAAGAAATGCCGATGCAAGAGCGCCTCCAATGACGACCGGCCCAACTCCCGGAAACAGGAGCGCTGCCGCCCCGCCCGCAATCGCGCCGAGGATTCCACCAAAGCCAAGACCTTTCCCGACGGCGTCCACGACCTTTACTTCGGAATCTTCGGGCGCAGTAACGTGCTCGTCTGCATGACTTAGTTGATGACCTGCGATTACGCCGATCTGGTCATGAGTGAAACCTTCCCGAACCAGCTCCTCGGCTGTGCGGTTAGCGTCTTCTTTCGTTTCAAACAGGCCGACGACGGTTTTTGCGCTGGTCAATGCTTGTGCCATTTGTCTTCTCCCGACAAAGGGACCGAGTTGCCGCCGAGAGCGTTTCGCCTCTTGCGATCTGCGCTTAGCTGTGAGTTTCGCTTCTGCGCGCACGTTCGATTACCTCACGTGCCCGGTCGGGACCGCCGCGGCCGATTACGCAGAATTGTTTGCCCTTAACCTCGTTATAGGAGCAGAAAAAGTGTTCGATCTCTTTGAGCAGATTCTGATCAAGATCGTCGATCGTTTTCAGGTGGGAGTGTGTGCGGGAGCTATGCGCTACTGCGATCAGACGGTCGTTGCGCTCTGTCTTCCCATCCTCCGTCTGCTCAGCTTCGATCACACCAAGCAACCGGCTTCGCACCAGCACACCTGGATAGGTCTGGTCG
This sequence comes from Bryobacteraceae bacterium, assembly GCA_963794765.1. GTDB lineage: Bacteria > Acidobacteriota > Terriglobia > Bryobacterales > Bryobacteraceae > JAWXCM01. The sequence goes on from CAWCGC010000044.1 coordinate 201,530, forward strand.
TCAAGTAACAAGAGCAGATCAAGAGGATCACCGTCCTCGGCCAAAGTCGATGGCAGGAATCCGAAGTCGTACGGAAATACCGCTCCTGCGGGCAAAATGCCTGTTAACTCAAACCGCCCGAATTCCTCATTCCAGCTCAACTTGTTTCGGGAGCCCTTGGGAGTCTCTACGATAACCAGTAATCTGCCCTGGTCATCCCAACTCGCTAACTGTTCTGGGGATTGCTGTTTCGGCACGTGCGATGGACTCAGTACGGTACTTAAACGTTGCCGTACCATTACTTTTCCCACTTTGTATTAGGCCGGAAAACTAGCGCAGTGTAAGGAGATCGCCTATACTGCGGGGAATGTTGATACGCGTCCATAAGTTTGGCTTGCTTGGAGTGTTTTTACTGGCGACCTGTAACGCGCCGCTTTTTGGGGCGACGATCGCCGACGTCTGCACCCCGGGCACAGTTGAAACCTATGTCGCACTGGGACGAGTCGGCTGCCAGGCGGGCGTATTCAGTGTCAAGAACTTTGCCTTCAGCAGTCAGGCCGGCGACAGTTTCGTCCCAATCGCTGCATCGGACGTTAATGTCAATACAGTTCTTGTTGGCAACATCGTTCAGGTCAACTTCGGGTCAAGCAGGTTCGACATCACGGGCGACCAGAAAATTTCCGCGTTTCTCGATTACACGATCGATCCCCAGCCGCCCATCCTCGACGATATGGGGTTTTCGTTCAGCGCCTTCTCTCCTGTGCCGCCCGGGTTCGCCAGACTGACCGCAGATATCTGCGCAGGCGCGTTACTCATCAACAGCTGTCAGGGCGGAGCGTTCGCCCGTTTGACCCTTGCAGACTTCGGCACCGGGAACCCGAACAATGTTCTTTCGGCACTTTTCACCTTCCCAAACCTGGTGAATCTTGTGGACGTGCGGCTCGCACTTGACATGCAGGCTAATGGCAAGAGCTCGCAAATCAATGGCATTGGGTCGGTGACACACGTCGTGCCGGAGCCATCGACATTCGCGACGCTTTTCGGGGCTGCACTCCTCGGGGGAGTTGTCAAATCGCGACGGCGACGGCGGGCGTAAAAACAAACCGTTACGATCGGCTTGGCCGGCTTCACTGAGGTCCTCTCGCGCTTCGCCTCTGTTCAGTTCTGCTCGGCAGTTCGGTAACAGCGTGGTTTCGGCATGTGACTCAGGCGCTGCTGGATGATCGGCGACCGATGTTGTCCATTCGAAAACGTCTCAGGCTTCAGACACGGGCGGGAAAACGATGTGCCGCGGTTCCCCGAAATACAGGAGACCGGCCGTTGGTTTCAGCTAAACTTCTGACGGGACCCGCCTCGTCGTGTCGGAGCATTCTGAACTTGTAGGTACGTTGCTGAACAAGACCCGCGTTCTGCTGATCTTCGGGTTCGGCGGCCTTATTCTGCTCATGGCCTTCGCCGGACTGGATACAATGCGCGTTCTGCACGAAATACAGAGCAGAAACACGGCGATTCAGCAAGGTTACCTGACGCGCAGCCGTATCCTGAATGAGATTCATTCGGAGGTGTACCTCTCAGGAACCTGGGTCCGTGATTACCTCCTTGACCCGGATCCCGAAACCGCAGAGCGGCAGCTGACGCGGCTGCAGCAGTCACGACAGGAAATGGACACTGCCATTGACGCATATGGCCGGTTGCTTAGTCCCGCAGATGCGGAACCATTCCAGTCGCTTCAGGGGCAGCTGGAACGCTACTGGAACGTGATCGAGCCCGTCATGCACTGGGACGCACCTCATCGCCGCGCTAAGGGGTTTCAGTTCTTCCAACAGGAACTCTTCCCCCGCCGCATGGCTATGCTCGGTATCGCAGACAGAATCGCCGATATAAACGAACAGCAGCTGAAACAGGGAGGAGCGCAGACCGCCGAACTGTTCCGCCAGTTTCGTATTCGGCTCGCGGCCACACTGCTCATCACCTTCGGCCTTGGAATGGCTCTCGCGCTGCTCAGCGTTAGGCAGATCCTCAAACTCGAACGGGATTCAAGCATGAGGTATCAGGAGATCGTTACCGCGCGAGCCGAGCTGAAGGATCTCTCAGCTCGCCTCGTTGCGGCACAAGAGAGTGAACGTCGGGCCATCTCACGCGAGCTTCATGACGAGGTGGGTCAGTCGCTTTCCGCACTCCGAATCGGATTAACCAATCTGGGTGCACGGATCCCGCCGAACCTGAAACCAGACCTGGAGGCACTCCAGCAACTGGCAGAGACAAGCGTTGGCGTGGTTCGCAACATCGCGTTGTTGCTCCGCCCCTCGATGCTCGATGACCTTGGCCTCATCCCTGCGCTTCAGTGGCAGGCGCGAGAGGTCGAGCGGACATCCAGCATCGCTGTGACAGTTAATGCCGGGGATCTGCCGGATAACTTCTCCGATGGATACAAAACGTGTATCTATCGGGTGGTGCAGGAGGCACTGCACAACATTATTCGCCATTCGAGCGCGAAGAGGGTGAACGTGCAGTTGCGCCTGAACAGCAGGAACGAGATTTTACTGGCGATCGAGGACGACGGCCGTGGTTTTCACCCGGACACGGCGCGGGGCCTTGGCCTGCTCGGAATGGAGGAACGCGTTTCCTATTTGAACGGGACCCTCAACGTACGATCAGAAGTGGGCAAGGGCACCAGCATCGAAATCAACCTTCCGCCCGACCCGGAGCTTGCGATTGAATCACAGCGGTCCCACGAAACCCGTACGTATTCTGCTGGCTGACGACCATACCGTCGTCAGGCGTGGACTCAGAGTTCTGCTTGAGAGCCACGCGAATTTCAGCGTCATTGCTGAAGCGGGTAACGGCCGTGAAGCCATCGAGAAGATCGAAGAGAATCAGCCCGACGTCGCTGTAATCGATGTGGCCATGCCGAACCTCAACGGTATCGAAGCGGCTCGGCAAATCACGACGCGATTTCCAGGAGTCGCGATTATTATCCTGAGCATGCACTCGGACGAAAGCTACGTCCTTCGTGCGCTCAGAGCGGGGGCCCGCGGCTATCTCCTGAAGGACGCGCCTGAAGCGGATCTTCTCCGGGCGATTGAAGCCGTTCACCAAGGCAAGGCTTACTTCAGCCCGGCAATCAGCAAGATGCTCGTCGAAGACTATGTCCGGCAGCTGCAACAGCGTGGTGAAGAGGACAGCTACGAACTCCTCACAACGCGCGAGCGCGAAGTTTTGCAGTTACTCGCCGAAGGAAAAACAAATAAAGAGACCGCATCTGCTCTTGGCCTCAGCCTCCACACCATCGAGACTCACCGGAGTAATATCCTCGAAAAACTGAACCTTCACGGCACACCCGAGCTCATTCTCTATGCTGTCCGAAAAGGTGTTATCAGCTGAACTGCCGCTTCATCCCTCGACTCGCCCGTCAGTGAAGATCACCAACCTGATAAGCAAGAACCGACCTCTGGGTCTGGTAATCATACAGCGCAGTCGAACTCGCAATTTGTGCGGAAGTGACGTTCAGCTCGGCCTGACTTAGTTCCACAATGGAGCTCAGGCCCAGATCATACCGGCTCTGCGCGAGATCGAGCGCCATCTGTGCTTGCTTCAGCATCTGGGCCGTCAGGCCGACACGCTCGTAACCAGTTGCGGCATTCAGATAAGAGACCCGCACGTCACGCGCGACACGGTTCATCTGGTCGTTGACGTTCTGAGCGGCAGCCTTCGCGCGCAGTTCCGCCTCACTCCTGCGAGCTTTGAATAAGCCCCCATTGAATACCGGAATCGAAACGTTGATCCCCGCGGCCCCATACTGGGCCGGAACGCCAGCAACAGCCAAAGGCGCGAAGCCTGCCGATGCGGCGACTCCAACTGTCGGCATGATGAGTGCGTGTTCCGCCTTCACGAAGCTTTCCGCTGCACTCTCTTCCAGCCGTAGCGATGCCAGTTCAGGCCTCTTCTGCAGAGCTTCCCTCAAAAGTGGATCAATCTGATCCGGCAGTGGAGTCGGAATGGGCTCTTCTGCAAGATTGAATCCTCGCTGGCCCGGTGTACCGAGCGCCGTAGCAAGCTCAGCTTCCGCGGCCTGAACGCCATTGAGTGCACCTACCAGCAAGATCTTGGCATCGGACAAATTAACGTTCGCAAACGAGACATCCAGGTTCGACTTCATGTGTGCGTCTGCGAGGGCACTTACCTGGTCAACCAGGACCTGCCGCGCATCCACAGTTTGCTGTGCCACTCTGAGGACAGCGCGTGCCCGCAGCAAGCCGAAGTAGGCGCGGTCGGTTGCCAGCAGGATCTGCGCCCGCGTCGTCTCCGCATTTTGGTCCTGAGCCTCCGCACGAAGCTTCGCGCTTTCAGCCAGCGACGAAGTGCGGCCGAAATCCGTAATCAACTGACTTAGCGTCATGCCCGATCCCAGGCGCGAATAGATAACGGGATTGTTCAGCGCGCCTGCAGCGAGCCGTGATCCGTCATCGGCGCCGACCGCCGTCAGCGCTCCGGAAAACGTCGGCATCAGATTAGATCGGATCTCTTTTGGAACCTCATAAGCAGCACCTGCCGTAAACTTGGCGGCGGCAATCTGCGGATTGTTCTGCACCGCAAGCGCTTCGGCTTCCTTCAAAGTGAGCGTCAGGGTTCCTTGTGCAAACGCTCCAAGCCCGCATAAAGATAACAAAAACAGCCGAGTGCGGTTATGCAGCATGCTCCGCCTTTCTGCCGCGAAACGAGCCGAAGCGAGGTCCGCGACCACCATAAACGAGCAGATAAGCAGCTGGGACAAGAAGTACTGTAAACACAACCGAGACCGAGAGTCCTCCAAGAATTGCCCGAGCCAGCGGAGCATACGACTCACTACCGGCCCCAAGCTTCAATGCCATCGGAAGCAAACCAATAATCGTGGCCAGCGAGGTCATCAGCACCGGCCGCAATCGAACACGGCATGCATAAGCCACCGCTTCCCGAACCGCCATCCCTTCCTCGCGCAGATGCCGCGTGAACTCCACGATGAGAATGCTGTTGGAAACGGCGATTCCAACCAGCATCACGACACCCATAAGCGACATGACATTCAGAGTTGTCCCGCTGAGCCACAGCGTCAGCAGCACACCCGTAATGCCGGGAGGAACCGCGAGCAGAATGATGAACGGATCTACGAACGACTGGAACTGAGCGACCAGGATCAGGTACAGCAGCACCACCGCCAGACATAGGCCTAGCGCGAAGCTCTGGAACGAAGCTCGCATACCCTGGACCATGCCTCGCATCGTGACCGTGAGGCCATTCGGAATTTGCGAATTCGCAATAAGCCGGTCGATAGCATTAGCGATGTTGCCAAGATCCTCACCGAACGGCCGCACATAAATGTCTGTCGTGCGTCGCAACTGGTAATGGTCGACTTCAGTCGGAGACTTGATTCGGCGAATTGAACTCACTGCGTCGAGTTGCGTCGGTTGCTGCACGCTTGCAGCACGCAGAGGGATTGAGCTGAAGTCGGACAGGTTCCGCACCTGTCGTTCGGGGTACTGAACCGTCAGCATGTAGTCGTTGCCGGTCCTCGGATCAATCCAGAAACTTGGAGCAATCATCTGATTGCTCGTCAGCGCGGTGATGACGTTTCCGACCACTTCGCGCTGACTGAGGCCAAGCTCGGCGGCATGCGTACGATCAATATCCAGCTGCAGCGCCGGGTAGTCCACATCCTGTGGGATGAAGACATCGGCGACATTCGGCAGGTTGCGAATTTGCCTCGCAATCTTCAGCGCAGTCTCATATCCCCTGTCCATGTTGGAGCCGGCAACCTGCACGTCAATTGGCGCTGGCAAGCCCAGATTGAGGACCGCATCGACAAGACCTCCGGACTGGAAGTATGTCGTTAGTTCCGGCATTTCCTGTGACAGGCGCTGCTTGACGCGCTCCATGTATTGATAACTGCCTGTCTTGTGGTCCTCCTTTAGCGAAACCTGGACGAAAGCAGTATGCATAGCCGAGTTGGTGGTGTAGATCGCGGAGAAATCCGGCGTCGCGCCAATGTTCGACACAATCATCCCGAGGTCTTCAGGGGCAACGACGTCCCGAATCAGACGCTCGACTCGGGCCACTTCGCCCTCGGTTACAGCCAGCCGCGTCCCCGTGGGTGCTTTCAGATTGATGACAAACTGTCCTGCATCCGTCCGCGGGAAGAAGGAAAGACCGAGCAGCGGAAAAAGCCCAAGGCTCGCGACGAACAAGATCGCGAACGCTGCAAGCGTCAAAGCCGGCCGGGCAAGGACCACCGAGACGATCCGATCATAGAACCGAAGGAACTTCTCGAACTGGTGGTTGAACCAGATGTTAAAGCGGTCGCCCCACGATTTGCGGTGGCTTGGCCGCTTATCTACCGTCACCTCCCGCTCATTGGCCGGAGTGCCGTGGTGAGCCGGTGCTTTGATGAATCGTGCGCAGAACAGCGGCACAACCGTCAAAGCAACAGCATAGGAAGCAAACAGGGACAACGCGACGGCGAGTGCCAGTGCAGAGAACAGGAACTTGCTGACGCCGTAGAGGAAGGTTACCGGGAAGAACACGACGACGGTCGTGAGGGTTGCCGCAAGCACGGGAAGCGCAACTTCCTGCCCACCCTTCTCAGCCGCGACCTCAGGCGGCTCACCGAGTTCCAGATGTCGGTAGATGTTCTCCAGCACCACGACCGAATTGTCAATCAGCCGTGAGAACGCGAGTGCGAGGCCGCCCAGAACCATACTATTAATCGAATTTCCTCCAAGCGACAATGCGATGAAAGTCGCCAGTGCGGACAGCGGAATGGAGAAAAACACGGCTACGGTCGCCCGCATACTGCCGAGAAAAACCAGAATCATCACCGACGTTAAGAACAATCCGATTGCGCCTTCGTGCAACAGCGTCTCGATTGCAGTCTTCACAAATTGCGACTGATCGAAGACCACACGGCTAACCAATTGCGAGGGAACGTCGATCAACTTCGCAACGGCACCCTTAATACCATCAACCACCGCGATTGTATTTGTATCGCCGCCCTGCTTGAGCACGGGAAGATAAACCGAGCGCTGTCCGTCGACTCGTACCAGGTTGGTCTGAATCTGTTGAGCATCCCTGGCGGTTCCGATATCTTCAACGCGCACCGGCGTCGTGCCAACAGTCTTAATTGGCAGCTGGTTGATGTCTCTGACATTCCGAAGCTGGCTGTTGGTGTAAATGCTGTAGTCGAGATCGCCGATCTGTACGTCACCGGCCGGAAGGATCAGGTTGGCGTCGTTGACGCTCCGGACCACATCCATCAGACTGAGCTGGTGCGCTTCGAGCTTGTGCGGATCGGCATAGATCATGATCTGCCGATACCGGCCGCCGAACGGCTGCGGCACGCTGGCCCCGGGAGCGCTTGCGATCTGGTTTCGAACCGTGTACTGTGCGAGATCGCGAAGCGATGTCTCATTAAGTCCTTCGCCCTTGAACGTGACGAGACAAACCGGCAGACTTGAGGCGTCAAACTTCAGCACGACGGGAGGCAGAGTGCCTGGAGGCAGTCGCCGCAGGTTCGCCATCGCCAGATTCGAGATGCTCGTTACCGCGGAGTCCGGGTTGGAACCAGGCTGGAAGTAAACTTTGATAACACTTACGCCGGGCAGTGAGCGTGACTCGATATGCTCAATGCCGCTGGCCAGCGTAAAAAATCGTTCGAATCGACTCGTAATGCTCGTTTCGATCTGTTGCGGTGGCATCCCCGAGTAAAACGTCGCGACGACGACTACGGGAATGTTCATCGCCGGGAACATATCGACAGGCATCCGCGCCAGACTGCTGACGCCGACTACCGCGATCATTAGGCAGACTACGACAATCAGGTACGGAGTCTTGATGGCGAATCGCGACATAAACTACTGACCGTCCTTTGCAATCGTCATCGTCACGGGTTTAGGTTTCACGCGCTCTCCCGCGTGCAGACTCGCGCGGTTGCCGAGCACAACCATCTCCCCCTCGTGAATACCGGTTTTCACTTCCACTCGGTTCGCGGTCTCCAGCCCCAGCTCGATCTTCCGCGGCTCGATTCGCCCGTCATCGGTCACAACCAGCACTCGGCCGGTCTTCACACCGGCCTGGGTTTCGCTGTCCGGATCGACCGCTGCAACCGGAACGGCCAGTGCATCCGGACGGCGGTCAATCGTGAGGTCGACTTCGGCATACATGCCCGGAACGAGAACAAGATTCGGATTGGCAACGTCAACCTCGGTCTCCATCGTTCGCGTGTTCGTCTGAACGCGATCGGTGAAACGCGCGACCCGGCCCGCGAACGTTCGCCCCAGCGTCGGCACTCGGACCTCGACGGGCTCCCCGATCTTCACGCGTGGGACAGCTGACTCCGGTACGGGCAGCAGCAAGCGTAACAGGCTGTTCTGAGACAGGCGAACCACCGGCATCGCCTGTGTTTGCGACGAAGTTCCCGCCTGAATCATCGAGCCGGTGTTCGCGAACCGCTTTGTGATCACGCCGGAAAATGGGGCGGTCACACGTGTGTAGTCATTCATCGTCCTGCTCTTGCCGAGTTCCGCTTTCGTGACAGCAACGGCTTGCTGCGATGCCGACAGCGCGGACTTCGCTGCCGCGAGCTGCGCTTCCGCCATCACGTCCTTGGAGTGCGCGTCATCAACTTCTTGCTGTGCAATCAATCCTGGACGTTTGCCCGCAACATCGGCCAGCCGCTTGTAGGTGACATGAAACATTTCATGCGTGGCCTCCGCCCGTGCGATCTCGTCACGAGACCGCGTCGCCTCGGCGTTACTTCTGTCCACTGCGGCCGACGCCCTCGTAATCTCATCGCTCATTTCCGGCACGTCGAGGGTCGCAAGGACCTGCCCTTCGTGAACCCGGTCACCGACATCAACGTTAATCTGCTTCACGTAGCCGGCCACCTTCGCCATCACCTCAATTTCCTGGTACGGCAGGAACTCTGCCGTCATCACAATGCCACGCGACAGATCTTCCGGCGCTGCCTTCGCAACAGCCACCACCGGCGGGTCGGAAGTGGTGTTTTCAGCCCGCCCTTCTGCTTTGGTCGGCCTCGAACACCCGGCAATCAGCAGCACTGCGAGACAGTACAGACCCAGACACTTCGCACGCATATACTTGGACGGTAGCGAAACAGTCGATCAGGACGGCATCCCGATTAGTTGGTATTTCGCTCAGATTCGGCTAGTATGACGGACTCGTGTCCTGCGGTGTGCATTCCCGAGCAGCACGTGACCGATCTCGTGTGCCGTAAGACTACGCAGGCCGGGTCGGAAGTGCGACGTGTTGTTTGCCGCCACGGACTTTGATCGCGTCGCGGTAAACCAGCGTCATTCGAACACGGCGGACCGTACCGGGTCGCCGCGGCACGATACGCAATGACCTTCGAGCCATCGGTCGCGTCCTCCGAAAGCCAAGATTCAACTGAGTGAATCGGAGTATACCCGGAGAATCACGGTTTGCATGGATGGCCATTAGAGGATTTGGGCCATGTAAGTCAACTAACATCCCGACGCCGGGCGCCGGATCGAAAGACAACCTTCCGTGAGTGCTGAAACTCGCCCCTTTGATAAAATCAACAACTTATGTCAACGATGACTTCGATCGCCCTGCTGGGACTCGCGGTGGCAGCGGCACTGCCGGGTCAGGGCCCGCCCGCTCGCGCCGCAGCTCAGCTGCCGGAAGCACCGGGCCGCGATGTAACGCAGCGGGTATGCGGCTCGACCTGCCATCGTCCCGACATGCTCATGGGCAGCGGCAGGACGCGCGACCAGTGGACGTCCGTCGTCAACAGCATGGTCTCGCGTGGCGCGAAGGCGACCGAACCTGAGCTGGTACAAATCATCAACTATCTGGCCACCAACTTCGGGACCAACTACTCCCCGGTGGCAGCCCGAATGCCGGTTAACGGGGGGACGACGGCTCCGAGCGAGCGTCCGCCGCGGGGTATCACCGGTAGAGGTCCCGGGCCTCTGGGAGCGGGAGCCGCAGACTCACACGTCGTGGATAACGCCGGGGCTGACCGCGGTAAGGCGGTGTACGACGCCGAATGCAACTCCTGCCATGGTGTGAAAGCACGGGGGGGTAACGAAGCTTTGCCGGTGAATCAGCGCGGGCCAGACCTGGTCCGATCTCTCCTCGTACTGCATGATCGCTACGCCAGTGATCTCGGCCCGTTCCTCGAAAAGGGCCACCCCATGCGCAGCGGGAAGTCCTCTACGACGTTGACGAAACAGCAGATTGGCGATCTTGCACACTTCCTGCACCAGCGCGTTTACTACACCCTCCGAAGCGGACCCGAACTGCATGTGCAGAACGTGCTGGTTGGCGACCCGAAGGCCGGAGCTGCATACTTCAACGGAGAAGGGCGGTGCAGCAGCTGTCACTCTGTCACGGGAGATCTGGCTCGTATCGGAAGCCGTTATGACCCACCCACGATGCAGATGAAAGTTCTGTTCCCGCGGACAGTCGCGTTTGGAAGGGGCAACCGACCGGCCCCAAGCAGCGCAAAGCCCATTACTCTCACGGTCACGCTCCCATCCGGGGAGAAGGTACAAGGCACGCTCGACAAGCTCGATGACTTCAACGTCTCCTTGCGGGATGCCGAAGGCGAGTATCGCTCCTTCGCGATCACGCCCGGGACAAAGGTGGTCAAGAACGACCCTGTCGAGATTCATAACGAGATGCTCGACAAGTACACAGACAAAAACATCCACGATGTCGTCGCCTATTTGGAGAGCCTGAAGTAAATGAATCGAATCCTGTTCGCCTCGATCCTGATCGCAGGTTCCCTCAACAGCCAGACCCTGAACGTGACGAAGCTCGGCCAGCCTCCTACCGATACCTGGCCGATGTACAACGGCGACTACTCCGGACGTCGGTTCAGCACCCTGACCAAAATCAACGACAAGAACGTAAACTCGCTTAGCCTGGCCTGGGTCTATCGAGTTGCCACAGGAGGAGGTGGCGGAGGGTTCGGCAGTTCGGTTTCGGCGACGCCCCTGCAGGTTGACGGCGTCCTTTACTTCAGCGTTCCTGATCACGTCTGGGCCGTCGACGCACGAACCGGGCGTGAGGTCTGGCGTTTTGACTGGCAGTCAAAAGGTGGCATTCACCTCGGTAATCGCGGCGTTGGAATCTATGGCAAGTGGCTGTATTTCGAAACCCCCGACTGCCACCTGGTCTCACTCAATCTCAAAGACGGCAAAGAGCGATGGCATCAACCCATTTGCGACCCGGACCAGATGTATTTTGGCAGCATTGCGCCGCTGATCATCGGCAATCACGTGATTACCGGAATCAGCGGTGACGACCTCGATGTACCAGGCTACATCGAGTCTCACGACCCGGAAACCGGCGCTCGTCAGTGGCGCTGGTATGCCTATCCCCAGCCAAATGATCCCGAAGCAAAGAGCTGGCCGAGTGTGGAAGCAATGATGCACGGCGGCGGAATGACCTGGGGCACAAGCACCTACGATCCCGAACTAAACCTGCTCTATTTCGGAACCGGGAACCCTCAGCCCGTCATTTCCGGCAGAGGCCGCGAAGGAGATAACCTCTACACCGAATCCATCGTTGCCGTGAATCCGGATAACGGCAAGATGGCATGGTACTTCCAGGTGTCGCCGCATGACACTCACGACTGGGATGCTGTGGAACCGCCAGTATTGATCGACGGCGAGATCAACGGCCAGAAACGGAAACTTCTCGCGCAGGCAGCACGCAACGGGTACTTCTTCGTTCTCGATCGCACAAACGGTAAATCAGTCCTTACAACGAAATTTGCGAAGGCTAACTGGGCAAAGGGCCTCAATGCGAAAGGTCAGCCGATCCCCGATCCGGCCAAATACCCGCAGCTCGCGGGCGCCCTGGTCGCACCCAACCAGTCCGGAGCGGCGAACTGGCCGCCGACCAGCTTTAGTCCTCAGACTGGGTTGTTTTACGTCAACGCCACGGACGCGTACAGCGTTTATTACATCTACGACAACGACGAGAAGCCCGAAGGCTGGGCCGGCAACGATCGGGGTGGCTGGTCGCAGTCAACACTGAAGGCACTTGACTACAAAACGGGCAAGCCCAAGTGGCAGCATAAGTGGGAAGGCAGGGGCGGACCCAGATCCGGTGTTCTCTCGACTGCCGGCAACGTGCTCTTCGCCGGTGACCCCAACAGCAACCTCGTCGCGTTCAACTCCGCAACCGGCGACATCCTCTGGCATGCCAACCTCGGCAACGTCATGACGAACGGTCCGATCACGTACGAGCTCGACGGAACGCAGTATCTGATAGTCGCAGCGGGTGATACCCTCTTCGGGTTCGCCATGCACGCTAAATAAACGATTCGACACGGCCCGGTACTCACTGTCCCGGGTGCTGTGCCGCCTTAAAAAATTCTTTCTGCAACCGCGGGCTGACGTGGTCAGCCTTCACGGCGCGAATGGCATTGGCAATTCGCGCAGCGGTCGTCTCTGTCAAAGCCTTCCCGCGTTCCGCATTAGCGCCGGTCGAATCTCCCTGGTAATGGTTGGGAAACCGGGCATACCACCCTATCCCGGTCGTAACGCCCGCGGGCAGATCAATGCGATTCAAGTCAGCGCCCGATTCCTGCCCGCCACGTTCCGGATGCGCAAGGTCAGGACGATGCGCCATCACACTGGAAATCTCGCTCTCACCCGCATGGCCGTCCACTCCAGGTTTCGAGGGCCGTGCAGCGGGAGCGACTGGTGCTCCCTGACCACCGCCACCCGTCAGAACATAAACGACGTACTCTTTCGGAGTCTCGAGTTGAATTTGTGAAAAGAAATTAAGAAGGTTCGTGTTGCCGCCGTGGCCGGAGACAATCAGAATCTTCCCGCAACCATTGCGACCCATCTCCGAGACTGTCTCGGTCAGAAGATCGAGCTGGAGCCGCGTGCTGTATGCTACCGTCCCAGGCTGATGCTTCGCCTCAAAGATCTGACCGAAATAATACTCCGGAAATACAATTGCGTATTCCTGCTTCACCGCAAGACCGGTCGAGTAGCGAACATTTAGAAGATCGGTCCCAAGCGGCCCGCTCGGCCCATGCTTCTCGATAATCCCGAACGGCAGAACGCAAACACCTCGTGCCTGCTCCAGTGCTTTGGGAAAATCAGGGCCGGTAAGCTCTTCCCACTTGGGCGACAGCCCCTGGCCCATTGCCCTTGAGCACAGCAGCAAACCAATGCTAAACAATAAACAAACGGAAGTCGGCATAGTGTGCTCCTATTCTGAATGAGTCCCTGCTCGGAAGAACATTCAGAGCCGACAGACAAGATGCGGGTCAGGACTCGATCGTAATCGAATCGGCGGCGGCAGCCGCGGCCAGTTCATTGGCGGGCTCCGGTTGCGTTCTGCTCTTGCGGGAAAGGAATCGATTTCGCAGACGCATGATCGGCTGTTCTATGACGCGCCACGAGATCGCAGCGGCACCGTAAGCAGCGATCACGGCACAAAGGTTCAGAATTCCGGTAGCGATCGAAACGAACGCTGCCGACTTCCCCTTGCCAACCCACGCGGCCAGCCACACGGCATGAGAGATGAAGAGCGTGTGGATCAGATAGATGCAGTACGAGTACACACCCAGCAACCGCAGGTGTTTGAGGCTGAGGAAGCCTGGGTTCCACTTTCCTGTAACAACGCACCAGACCGCTGACGCAGACAAAATCTCGAACAGCAATTGGCCGACAGTCCGCATCGGGTACCCATAGATCTGGACGGCGCCCGTCAGCAGAAAACCGCCCATGCCGATCGCAGCAACAACGGTCAGCGGCTTCCACCACCGCAGCACGATGCTGTCGATTCGTGGAGTCGCAACCGCGGCAGCGACAAAAGCGCCCGCCATCAAACAATCAATACGCGTGAGGGTGTTGTAGTAGAGAAACTCGCCGTCGACGCCGGCCGCGGCCAGCCCGACTCGGGCTACAAACACACCGCAAATGAGAACCGAGCACAATCGCGCAAGCGAGATGGTGGAAACCGCCGCAACCACCAGCGGCCAAACTACATAGAACTGCTCTTCAACGGCGAGACTCCAGATATGGCCGAGGTACGGTGGCTTTACCCAGTAACGCCAGTTCGAGATATACAAAAGAAACCAGTACCAGGGACCGTGATAGTCTTCGATCGAAGTTCGAAGAAGCTGGTGCAGAGCGGGAATAACGAACGCCAGAAGCGCCAGGTACCCGTAGTAGAGCGGAAACAACCGAGCAAAACGTTTGATGTAGAAATCTTTGAAATAACTCGCGGACTGTTTCGTTTCGATTAGCCCGTACGTGATCAGAAACCCGGACAGGACGAAGAACAGGTCGACGCCTGCGGCTCCGAATTCTGCAAGACTTCGGCCAAACGTGTACGGCCATGCGTGCGCAAACAACACACCGCCAATGGCCAGCCCGCGGACACCGTCAAGCGCGGGAATACGATTCAACCGTGGCAGCGTTTGACGTGCCGGCGCAGGAGAAACCACCGTTTAAGCTCGCCTTGACATATTACCGCGTCGCTGAAGTTAAGACGCCAGCTACGTAGTGAGTTTTACGAGAAGGTTTTCTCATCGTGCCGCCAGACTTCGCAGGAGTAGCTCCTGCGGTGCGTACTGGACAGCAATCAAAGGTCTCGCGAAGCTACCCCCTGTCCTCCCAGGCACCTAACTCCCGCCACGTGGCGTTGTCGCATCGTGCAAAAAAATTACGGGCTATATGTTTCAACAACTTACAGCCACCTGCCGGGATTCAGAGGGAAAATCCCGGGGGGAAATTTGGAGCTCTCTGGGACACTCGGCGATGAGCCGATGTGTAGTTGTGGCGTCGGTTCATCGTGCCGGCTTCCGCGACCCAGGCATGTTCTTTTTTGCCTCAGACGAACTTCTCTTCAGGAATGGGTTCGTTTCGGTTTGATGGTGTCGGGTTAGAGCTGTCAGGTGCGCTGGCATATATTTGGCCTGCGGTCGTTGCATTGGTCTCGTAAGCTGAAAAGAGTCAACCGAAGGAGCGTTCCAGTAAGCAAGAACGCTCTCGCGATCTGGTCTGAAATCTTCTTCAGCTTTATGACACTGAGACAAAGATCTGTCGCCGCTCGCCATCGCCGTGTCGGGCACAACTGTGTTTCAGGAGGTTAGGATGACAAGATTCATTCGAAGTTATTACGAAGCAGCACTCATTTTTTTGCTGCTCGTATTCAGCAGTTGCGTGGCTTCTGCCCAGACGCAGATTGACCTGAGTTCACAAAGTCGGAATGTGGACTTTTCGACGGCGCGGTCGGTGATTCCGTTTCCGACAGGGACCGCTCTCCCGCCCACATGCAGTCCTGGGTCATTGTTCTTCAAAACTGATTCAAGATCAGGCGCGAATATCTACGGGTGCACCAGTCAGGATGTCTGGACAATGCAGGGTAACCAGACACTGACATGGGGCAGCATCGGCGGTACTCTGACGAATCAGACCGACCTTAACGCTGCACTGTCGGGCAAAGCTGATACATCACTCAGCAACCTGTCGAATGCCTCGACAGCACGGTCGAATCTTGGCCTTGGAACGGCTGCAACACAGCCTGCCGCGGCATTTGCCAATAGTGTTCATCAACACGGGGCGACCGATATCACGAGCGGAACGATTCCGGCCGCACGGCTTGGTTCGGGAACAGCTGACTCGACAACGATTCTTTACGGCGATAACGTGTTTCGTCCCGCCCCGATTACGGCAAGCGGGCTCGCAGGTCCTTCGGCAAGCGTGAATAGTGGGGCAATCACTGTCTCCTGTGGAGCGACTTGCGGCAGCGTGAATGGGTTTCCATTCAGTAGCTTCAGTGGACAGATCGCAAACGTGGGTGCCGGCACGTATCCCGCTTACATCTACGCGGATCTGGGTGTTATGAAGTTTGGTTACCCGAGTTCGACCAGTGCACCGGGAACTTGCGCCTCAATCACGTGCGTATCCGGAGTAAGCGCCATGCCGACGGGCGCCAACATAGTGTCGATTGCCACGGTTGCCGTAAGCAACGGCGTCGTCGCCTCTGTGACCGATGCTCGTAATGCCCTGGTAGGCCAGGCGCCTGTCTACGTAGCCGGCACCGGAATATCCGAAGTAGTCGCCGGCAACCAGCGTACCTGGAACCTCATTCCACCAGCCATCACTCCCGGCGGTACCAATGGCCAGATTCAGTACAACAACGGAGGGTCGCTGGGAGGTATCTCAACAACCGGAACCGGTAACGCCGTCCTCGCGACGAGTCCGACGCTTGTGACTCCGGTCCTGGGTACTGCGACAGCGACAACGATCAATGGGACGGCAATCCCGACGGGTGGAACGCTCCTGGAAGCCAACAGCACCAGCACATTCGGGTCGGCTGCAGTCCTCGATGCCCGCAATGCCGCCCATACTCTAATTGCCAAAACAGGGCCTGCCGGTAACAAGCCCTCGACATGCACTCCAGGGGAAGAGTACTTCGCGACCGATGCGACCCCTGGTCAGAACAAGTTTTATTGCACCTCGGCAAATACCTGGACCCGTGCTGGTTCCGGTGGCCCAACCGGTGTTTCTCAGGCGTGCTTCCGCGTAAACTATGACCAATCCCTGCTCACCGCGGCAACTACGCGCGTTTCGCTTTCTACCGGTTTGACGCTTCCGGACAACTCGGTCGTTCTTGGATCATGGATGAAGACGAATATAGCGTTCGCAGGTGTTGCGGGAGCCGGCGTTTCCATTGGCAACTCCGTTTCCGATACCGCCTATGCGAATGCTTATGACCTTACGCAGGGCGTCTCAGTTACGAATATTCAGGCCGAAACGGGATTCGGAGCCAACACGGCAGCAAGTCATCCCGTTCTCCTGATTTTTACTGGAAATGCCAATCTATCCGGCCTAACCGCGGGACAGGTTGACGCCTGCATTATGTATCAGACTTTGACGGCGGAAGCAGCGCCGACGGTGCTGTGATGACCAGAACCATAGCCGTCACTCTTCTCTTCGTTTCTGCAGTACTTGCGATCGACAAGGCGCCCCGTCTCGGCGCCCTCGGATCCAGGTACAATTACCCGACTCGCGGCCTGATAGGAGCATATCCGGCAAATGAGGGCAGCGGAACGACTCTCGTTGACTATTCCGCGAGTCTCGGGTATCGAAACGGCGGTACCAGAACGGGAAGATGCGGGGACCTTAGTATTGTCAACTCGAACGGTACAATCCCGTTTGCGTGGAATCCAGCACCATACAGCATCGGCAGCCGTCCTCTCAGAACCGGCAATGCGCTTAATGACGTCGGATTCCATCTGGGTGGAACCTACAACGCGACCAGGACGGCGACCGATCCCCAGAACGACCACATCCCAATGCCGTCCTGCAGCACTCAGGTGAAGACAGCCATATTCATCATCAAGGGACTAAGCGATTCAGGTTCCGGCACAACGGAGATAGGGGGTGGTTACGAACATCCGCTGCTCGGTGGTAATCAAAACGATGACCCGATCGGATTCTATGCGTCGATGTTCTCGGCGCCGATCGCAAAGAACTCGCTTTGGGGTGTCACATCCGGTTCGCTGGAGTTCAACACCTACTGGAATGACCACGGGACCGGGGCCAAATACATTCACTGCCAGGGGGATGACAAAGTGATCGTCCTGACCGTGAACAATGGATTGCGCCTGTACTGTGATGGTGTCGAGGTTCCCTATTCCACCGGACTGAGCAACATGCCGCGCCTTTGGCCGGGAACTACGAACTATATAGGGCGCGATGACTCAACCATCAGCCCGAACTTCAACTTCAATCAGCCTCTGAACAAGACCATTCAATGGATGTCGTTCCATTCTGTTGCCCTGACTCCGCAGGAGATCCTGCAGGCAACCTACGCGCTGAAATACCAGCAAAGAAAGTATGCGCGGCAGAAACCGAACCTTATTGTCGTTGTGGGTGATTCTGTGAACGACGAGTGCTACGGCCCAGTTGGCAATGCGGCCGGGCAGTGCCCGGCGTATAAGAGCCCGAATGGAACGACAATCGCAGCCACCATGACGGCAACGCAAACAAACATCAGCTTCGCAGGGGGCAACAATGTGATCTCTTACGATGCGAGCCTCGGCACGGGTGGCTTTGTTCGCATCGACGGCAACGAGATCGTCCGGATCACGTCCTGCACCACTGCGCTGACAGCTACGTCCTGTACGGTACAGAGAGGTTGTTCTGCAGGTCTCTGTTCCGGCACCGGAATGCCCCACAGTGCGGGAGCGTACGTCCAGACAGCATGGCCGATCCAGCTTCGTGCAATGCTGAGTTCTTCTGCGTACTATGTCAATGGTGCAATCAGCTATTTCGACGATACGGTGATGCGCAACGCCGGGACTGAGCAGAACTATAGGCTCTATGAAGGTTCTGGTGCATTTGCTCACTTCGATCTCGCCGCTTCTGGTATCTACGGCCGCAGGATTTTGATTGGCGGAGAGTGCATAAACGCTGTCGGAGGTAACAGGACCCCAGCTCAGATCGAGGCTACCCATACGCTGTGGGCTCAGGAACATGCCTCCGCTGGTTGGGAAGTTCTGATGACAACGTGTACGCCGATGGGCGCTTCCTTCCCGGCGGCATCGGGCGGCACTCCTCCGGACGGTAAGAATGCTGCGCGAACGGCACTCAACTCGTGGCTCCGGGCAAACTGGAATCAGGCGAATGTAAACATTGCGGGCAACGGCTACCAGGGTCCTAACGCTGTGGGTTTTGTCGACACAGATGCTGATGAAGCTCTTGGTGCGGACCACTGCGAAGCGACCAACGGTAATCCGAGCAACCTGCCTCCATGTGCCGCAAATTCTTCTCCTACAGTTCCTTTCCTCGATAACGTGTCGCACTTGACCAGTGTCGGCAGTTATCGGTTCGCGCTGCTGGTTAAGGCAGCATTGAAGGCTCGAGGAATCGACTAGCTGGCTACGTAGCCACGAAGTACCCTCAAACTAAAAGGGCTCCGGCCGAAAGCGGAGCCCTCACTCAATCGAGTTCAGGTAACCTAATGCGAAGGCTCGGTGGCGACTCGAGCGCTCGGCTGCGGACTCAATGCGCTTGGTTGCGGACTCCCTAAGGGAACAGCGGTGACCATTGCTGCCGGTCGCGGCGTGGCAGTGATCACATATTCCGGGTAGGCGGAGATGCCGTGCTCATAAAGGTCCAGACCCATGACCTCACCTTCACGCTCAACGCGAAGGTAGCCCATCGCGTTCACAGCGAACATGACCACATACGCCACGGCGAACGTCGAAGAGGTAACAATCAGGCTCCCGATCAGCTGAGCCACAAGCACTTGCGTGCCGCCACCGTACAACAATCCCCTGAGGGGAACTGAGTGATCGGGACTGATCGGCCCAGTAGCCCCGAATTTGCCGCAAGCAAACAGGCCCAGCGAAATCGTCCCCCAGATCCCGCATATTCCGTGTACGGGAACCGCGCCGATAGGATCATCAATCCGAAGCCACTCCAGCAGTTCGACGCCCGCCAACGACAATAATGCCCGCTATGCCGCCAAGCAGCACGGAGCCAAGACTATCTACCCAGTAGCATGGACATGTAATCGCGACTAATCCCGCCAGGAAGCCGTTGACGGTAAAGCTTGCATCCCAGCTCTTGCTCATCCAGTAAGCGGCGGCCATTGCTGTCAGACCGGCAGCGCAGGCCGCCAGCGTTGTGTTTGCGGCGACGCGTCCGATACCTTCAAAATCCATTGCGGAAAGCGTGCTGCCGGGGTTGAACCCATACCAGCCGAACCACAGAAGCAGACCGCCGCAAGCCGCGATGGTGAGATCATGCGGCAACATAGGCCCGCCACCGTCCCGCTTAAACTTGCGCCCCAACCGGGGTCCGAGTACGATAGCACCTGCCAGAGCAACGGAACCTCCGATTGTGTGCACAACGGTCGAACCGGCAAAATCGTGAAAGCTCGTTCCAACCCATGGCAGGAAGTTGCCCGCGGAACCCATGGTCGCGAGGAAACCGTCCGGCCCCCAGGCCCAGTGCCCAATTATCGGATAAATGAAGCCCGAGACGAAGAAGGAGTAAATCAAGTCTCCTACGAACCCGGTTCTTCCGATCATCGCGCCCGACGTAATCGTTGAGCAGGTATCCGCAAACGCAAACTGGAACAACCAGAACGCCAAAAATGACACGCCACTGCTCTCGTACGTCGCGGGTGCGCCATCAAGGAAGAACCAGTTCAGCCCGATAAAACCGTTACCGTGGCTGAACATAAACGCGAAACCCCACGCCCAAAACAAAATTCCGCAGAGGCACGTATCGACAATGCACTCCATCAGAACGTTCACAGTCTCCCGCGACCGGCAGAAGCCGGCTTCGAGCATGGTGAAGCCTACCTGCATTCCGAAAACGAGAAACGCTGCGATCAGTGTCCACACGGTGTTAATGGGGTTGACAATATCGTTTCCCGGAGAACCGCATCCGCCGCGAATGTCCGCCAGCCAATCAGATCGGGATTGGTGAGCATGAACATCACTGTCAACAGACCAATGCCTGCCAGCTTTCCGGTCAGCAGAAGCGACCCGTACCGCCTCCACTCAGGGCTCTTCAGCCGCTCCCGAAGCCTCGACAGCTTATTGGCGAGCGTAAAATTGTTCGGCACCGCAGTATCTCCTTTAGGCGTTCTATCGAGAACGTGATTCCCTGATCGCGTCTTCCGGCGCAGATCGCCCCCTACACGCAGCACGACCTTGCGCGCGCAGTGCTTCGTTTAATCTGATTGAAATTTTCGGGACGAATTTGCCGGCCGATCTTGGGCCGCTAGCCGGACATCCTGGTCAGGATGTTCGAGTGTAGAATAAAACCCTCACAACGATCAAAGAGTGATTCGTTTATCGGGTACATAAGCCAGACGTATAACTTAGAGACTTCCGCAGACGTCGAAACTGACGTTGTCCTCCTCGTCCAGCGTTTTCCGCGTAAGTTGTTAGATCGGTTCGGGTACGATGATTAGATACCAGTAACTGGTCGCGGCAGGTGTTAAATGGATTTCGAGACCAGAGCGAGCACTATCTACCGGGAGGCGTTAAAGACTCCCCGGGAGCTTCGCTTTGCTTATCTGGACACTGCCTGCGGTTCCGATCATAAACTGCACAGCCTCGTCGAGAGCCTGCTCGCCGTTAACGCCAGCGAAAATGAGGCGGAATCCTCGGCCGAGAACGATGCGCCTACGGTCGCCTTAGGCGTCGGTGGAAGCGTTTCCCAAAACTTGAACTCTGGGGGGCGCGGTTTCTCCTCTGCGGCCGCTCCCGCTCGAGTCCGAGCCGACCGCGGCAAGCGGATCCGATACACAGAGGACCTCAGCGGGGAACAGATCGGACCGTACGAGCTGATCAAGCGTGTTGGCAAGGGCGGGATGGGTACGGTCTACGCCGCACGTCGTGCCGACCAGGAGTTCCGAAAGCTGGTTGCCGTAAAGCTGGTGAAGCCGGACATGGAGTCCGACGAAATTCTGCAGCGGTTTAAACACGAGCGCCAGGTACTCGCCAGCCTTGACCATCCGAATATCGCCCGTCTTCTGGACGGTGGCACGGAAAACGGCGTCCCGTATCTCGTCATGGAGTTTGTTGAGGGTACGGCGATCGACGTTTACTGTAAGTCTCACGGTCTGTCCCTCCAGGACAAGCTGAACCTGTTCTGCACCGTTAGCTCCGCGGTACAGTACGCGCATCAGAGCCTTGTCATCCATCGCGATCTCAAGCCGGCAAACATCATGGTGTCGACCGACGGCACGCCGAAGCTTCTGGACTTCGGCATCGCAAAGGTTCTGAATCCCGATCTCACCGATCAGGCAGCAATGACGCAGGCCTCGCAGCGTCCGATGACGCCTGATTATGCGAGTCCCGAGCAGGTTCGGGGTGAACCCGTGACGACGGCGAGCGATGTTTACGCCCTCGGCGTGTTGTTTTACGAGTTGCTGACGACCGTACACCCGCTACGCGCCGCTTACAAGGCAGTCGGCCTGCACAAAGCGGTCCTCGAAACGGATCCTGATCGGCCCAGCGATGTTGTCACGAAACTTGACCCCGGAGCATTACCGGAAGCCGAGCGGAAACGGCTCTCAACCACACTCCGAGGCGATCTCGACGCCATAATAATGATGTGTCTTCGCAAGGAGCCGAACCGCCGCTATGCGTCGGTACAGCACCTGATTGACGACATTCATCGGTATCTGAGCGGGATGCCGGTACGCGCGCACGCCGACTCCGCGAGTTATCGCATCGGGAAGTTCGTCAGGCGGCACAGGGCAGGTGTGACAGCCGGTGTGCTGACGGCAGTCGCGCTTATCGCAAGCTCAATGATTTCCTGGGCCTACTATCACCGCGCAAACCAGGAACGCCAGCGAGCCGAGGCGCGCTTCAACGACATCCGCCAGTTCTCGCGCTACGTTCTGTTCGACTTCGATAACGCACTGAATTCCGGAATCACGCCGGCAAGAACCGCCTTGCTTGAAAAGGCGAGCGATTACCTCGACCTCCTCGAAAAGGACCGCGGCCGTGATCCGTCGATCGAGCAGGAACTCGTGCAGAGTTATCTCAAGATCGGAGATGCTCGAGGCAACCTGTTCCGAGCAAACCTTGGAGATCGTGAAGGAGCACGGAGCAGCTACGAAAAGGCGCAGGCGCTGCTTCGGCAATCAAGAAACCCAAATCCGGTATTGGTCGCTAAGACGGCCGCAGGACTCGCAGATCTGACCTCACAGCGGAGCCCGAAGGAAGCTCTCGAGATGTACAGCAGCGCAGTGGCCGTACTGGAGAACGGGGCAGCGAAGAAAGACCCGGAAACGCTGAAAACGCTTGCCGGAATCCTTTTGAAGCTGGCATTTCAACAAAGTCAGACGGGAATGCCTGACAAAGCTCTGCGAACTTATGATCGCAGCCTCCAGGTCGTAAACGACCTGATGAATCTCGGGCAAGAGACGCCTTCGCTGCGGCGGCTGGTTGCTCAGTCGCGTCAGCGAGTTGGCGAAGAAATTGCCAACCTCGGCCGAATCGAGGACGGGTTAGGTGAGATTCGACGTTCGCTGTCGACCTATGAGACACTTGCCAACGACGAACCGAATTCTACGACGGCACAGCGAGACGTCGGAAAGTCATTCGGAGTCCTCGGCGATGTCCTCATGTACAAGGCAAAGCGACCTGTTGAAGCTGCAGATGCTTACCGGAATGCGTTGCAGGTAAGCGAAGGGCTCGCTGCTTCTGACCCGCAGAACCATCAGTATCAGCGTGATTTATGCACGTTCCTGAGTCGTCTCGGGGAGGCTTTAACACTCGCCCACAAAACTGCGCAGGCAAATGCTGTAACACGTCGGGCGCTGGATATTCTGAAGCCGCTGGTGAACAGGCCGGATGCAAAGGTTTATGAGTTGCACCAGTACGCGTGGACTCTGGTCAACACCACCGATCCCGCCTTGCGGAACAACGCAGAGGCGATCGCCGCGGCCGAACGCGCTGTGCAGCTAACGAAACGAAGCGATCCGTCGCCACTGGACGTGCTGGCACGCGCATACGCCGCCACTGGGCAGTATGCACAAGCAGCAGATACGGAACGCGAAGCTCTCACGCTTCTCCCTACCGGAACGAATTCCGACCTGCGGGAGCAGCTCACGCGAAAGCTTCACGAGTTTGAGGCCAAGAGGTAGTTCGTCGCTAACTCTTCGCCGACGTTGCCTTCGCAGCCTGCTCCTGATCACTGTCGGCAGGCTGGGGAACAATTCGCATGTACGGCTTCGGTGTTTGCCAGCCGCCCGGGAAGGTCTTTTTCGCCTCTTCGTCTGACACCGATCCCAGAATGATCACGTCCCCACCCTGGCGCCAGTTAACCGGTGTCGCGACTTTGTGCTTCGCCGTCAGCTGCATGGAGTCAAGCACGCGCAGGATCTCATCGAAGTTGCGGCCTGTGGTCATGGGATAGCTGAGCGTCAGCTTGATCTTCTTGTCCGGTCCAACGATGAAAACCGTCCTGACGGTCGCATTAATTGCAGGAGTACGTCCTTCAGAGGTATCGCCCGCATCGGCGGGGAGCATGTTGTAGAGTTTCGCAACTTCGAGCTTTGAATCTCCGATCATCGGGTAGTTGACCTTGTGGCCCTGCGTTTCCTCGATGTCAACGGCCCACTTCTCGTGGCTTGTCACCGGATCGACACTAAGGCCGATGATCTTGCAGTTCCGTTTCGCAAACTCCGACTCGAGCCCCGCCATGTAGCCGAGCTCTGTCGTGCAAACGGGCGTAAAGTCTTTTGGATGTGAGAACAGGACGGCCCAGCTGTCGCCGATCCATCGGTGGAAATCGATTTCGCCATGCGTGGTTTGCGCTGTAAAGTTCGGCGCTTCGTCATTAATCCGCAACATATAAGATGGTCCTCGTTGATCTGATCAGGATTGTGTCGGTTCTCAATTGTATAACCTGTCAGCCTTTCAGCGAGCGGTACTGTTCCATCCTGAATGGCCGCACACGTTTGCGGGTGGTAAAAACCTTGGGTAGAGTAAATTCATGAAACCCCTTCTCCAGTCATTCGCCGTGACGTTGATCGCGGCTCTGGCACTAGTTGCGCAGAGCCCTGCCACAGCGCCGTCCAAATCCTCCGCCGCAAGCACAAAGAAAGGGAGTGCACCCGGCGCTGACACAAAGAAAGGCTCCTCGGCCGCCTCGGATAAGTCGGTAGGAGTTATCGATATCAACACTGCGACTGCCGAGGAACTCAAACAGATCCCAGGTATTGGTGATGCCTACTCCGCTAAAATTATCGCGAACCGCCCGTATCGCGCGAAAAATGAACTGGTGGACAAGAATGTTCTGCCGGCCGGCGTTTACGCCAAAGTGAAGGATCACCTGGTCGCGAAAGGTGGAGGCAGCACGTCTGCGGCTGCGGCCGGTGCGGCTAAGAGTTCTTCCAGCAAGAGTGGGGCCAAAAAGTAACGGGAACAGAAATCGCCTTGCTACCGTAGAAGGAGACATGGCCGAAGCCACGCTAAGCAAGCCAGCTCCTTCCGGAATAGCTGCGATACTACTCGGATTCCTGATTCCGGGCGGTGGTCACTTTCTCCTGAGACGGGGCGTCCGGGGTGCACTGATCCTTTTCTCGGTAGCAGTAATGTTCTTACTCGGGATCACCATGCGCGGAGCCTTCTTTCAACCTCAGGGTGGCGATCTGTTGAACATCATCATCTATTGCGGAGGCTTCCTGGCTGATCTCTGCTCAGGCGTGTTCTACTTCCTCGCAATTGCCTTCGGATACAACCAGCCCGATATTGCCGGTCACATCCATGACTACGGCGCGAAATTCCTCGTTGGCGCGGGCCTCCTGAATATCTTGGCGATTGTGGACGCCTGGGAAATCGCGACAGGACAGAAGGACTAGCCCGATGCCGAAGCTCTCACTGACTCATTTCGAAACGGCGGTCATCTTCGCTGCCCTGACCTCGATTGTGCTCGGCGTGGTGACAAAGAAGACCGACCCCGAGCGGATTCGTTACGGCGCTCAGACCTTTGCCTACTTCATGGCCGCACTCTTCGGTCTCGGCTGGTTGATGTACTTCGGTCACGGCTGAGATACGATGCAGGGATTATGTCATCGATCCCCAGAAGAATCCTGATTACCGGCATGCTTGCCGCGTTTCTTCCCTTCGCCTTCGCGCAGTCCGGCTCCGCTGATAACGACGTCCGCAAAGCCGAAGAGGCATGGGCTGCCGCTGTGAAAGCAAGCGACGCCTCCGCCGTTGAGAAGCTGTTGGCAAACGATCTCATCTATACGCATTCCACCGGTAACGTCGATAGCAAAACCGACTACCTGAGCAAGATGAAGGCCGGTACGCAGAAGTACACCGACCTTCAGTACAGCGGGATGAAGATCAGGACCTTCAACGGCAATACTGGCGTCGTGAACTCACAGCTTCGAATGATCGGTGCAACGAACGGCACGCCTTTTGACAATACCGTGTACGTGATCCATGTCTGGGTAAAACAAGGCGGCAGCTGGAAGCTGGTTGCACACCAGACTACACGCAAGGGATGAAACAATGTTCCGGATTCCTTCGGCCATCATTCTTCTGCTGAGCGCGACTGCGTTCGCACAGCAGCCCGAGCCGCAGTACGAAATGGACCATTACGTCGTCGGTTTCCTGAAAAAGGGACCGAACTGGTCACCGCAACAAACGGAAGAGTCGAAAAAAATGATGGCAGGTCACATGGCGAACATCCGGCGCATGGGTCTCACCGGAAAGCTGGTCGTCGCCGGACCGTTCGAAGACAAAGGTGACTTGGCGGGTATGTTCATCTTCAAGTGCAGTCTCGAAGACGCGCAACGGGAAGCATCACAGGATCCTGCGGTTCAGGCTGGCCGCTTCGTTCTCGAACTGCACCCCTGGTTCGCAGCGAAAGGCATCAAAGTTAGCCCTCCAAAGTAGTGCGTTTTGCGTGGTTCGCGAGCCTGACTTTCGCGGTGCTCAGTCACGCTGCCGACTTCTACCTCTATGAGCAGCGCTCAGCAGCAGTGGCTTCGTGGGTAGAGGTCGCGTGCGACGGTCAGCCCTCGGCGAGCGTAAAGGGCGGCTACATCTTCGCCCTGCAGCTCGGCGAAGGACGCCACACCCTAAGCGTAAGAGACGGGGTTCCGGTAACACTCGAAGTCGAGGCGAGCGAACCGGCTTTTGTTCGCCTCGACTGGAATATGTCAGTCGCGCGAGCGCCAATTCCGGTCCTGAGTAAAGTCCCCCGGGCCCGGGCTCAGCATGATGTGCAGTTCCTCACGTGTGTCCCGAAGAACAAGATCCGGTCATCGCAGGTCATGCGCGATGACCCAAGACAGGCCGAACAGAAACATCTGAAGCATCGCGGTCAGGACTAACTAACTCACCAAAACCTAGAGCGGCAGAATCTCTTCGCGGTCGGGGTCGAACCGGATACGCCGCTTCTGAACGTATGAAATGTTTCCGAGATGCGAAGCCTGAGCCGAACGGTGCCCGATCCAGACGTCGGCATTGGGGCGCTTGCGTGACCGAACACAATCAAGGAAATTCTCGACGTGATCGATCGTCTGGTCGTGGTCGGACTTGACCACGACAGGCTGCGCGCCGCGAGCCGCCGGCGTAAACTCATATCGGCTGCGATCGATGTAGAGCTTGCCTTCGGTGCCGACCATCTCCACACCGGCGCCCTTCAGACCCGGAGCGAGCGTCGCCTCGAACGTCGCCGTCCACTCCGCCGGATAGTCCAGCAGAACGTTGATCGTGTCAGGAGCCGTCCGGCCATCCTTATAGGCATACACGCCGCCAGACGCCGAGGCCGCTACGGGATTGTCCTGCTCCATAAACATGTGCACCACATCGATCCAGTGCGTAAACAGGTCGGTAATCTGCCCTCCGCCAAAATCGAGGTAAGCACGGAAGTTGAAGTACTGCGGCGGATCCCAGTCGCGCCACTTCACCGGCCCGAGATACCTGCCCCACTCCAGATCCGAGGGCTTGGTCCGATACTTCTCGGGGACCTGCATCAAATGGGCGGTGTTGCCATGCCACCACGTTCTGGCAAGCGTGATCTTGCCCAGCTTCCCCGGCTTGATGATCTCTTCCTTCGCCTGAATGTAGTGCTTGCCCGACCGCTGCTGCATCCCGACCTGGCACACCCGTCATTGATCCGGGCCGCTTTCACGATCGGCGGACCCTCCTCAATCCGCAGCGTCAGGGGCTTCTCGCAGTAAACATCCTTCTTCGCATTCAGGCAGTCGATCGCGGTCAGCGCATGCCAGTGATCCGGCGTCGCGATGAGCACGGCGTCGACCTTCGAGTTGTCCAGCAGCTTCCGGTGATCGGTGAACTGCTGTGCGTTCGGAGCGCTCTTTTGCTTCGCCTCAGCGCTCCGTTCCGGCCAGACGTCGCAGACAGCCGGGACTTCTACCTGATCTGTTTTCACGAAAGTGCTCAGAACGTAGCGGCCGCGACCGCCGCAGCCGATCAGTCCGAGCTGGATCCGGTTGTTCGCGCCCAGAATTCGCGAATAGGAGGCTGCCGTCGAAACGGCGGCCGCCGTACCTGTTTTCCGCAGCAGGTCCCGCCGAGAGAGTCCCGAGGAGGTTTGCATACGGCGCTATTATATAGGGCTCCGGCTAATGCGGGAGCAGGTCTGCGCCGATATCAATACAGGAAGCACCGCTACAATAGCCGCTGAGCCTGCGTTCGTCCTTCGTACCTTATGTCCCTTGCCCGGCAACTCAAGCTTGCAGCCCTCGAAGCGGCAAATCGGACAGGAATCGCGGCGCTTTTCGGCAGTAGCTCCTGGCGTCAGTCCCGATTACTCATCCTCTGCTGGCACGGCATTTCACTTGACGACGAGCACGTCTGGAACCCGGGACTATATATAACGCAGCAGCAGTTTCGAACCCGACTGCAAACACTCAGAGACCTGAGATGTAACATACTCGGCCTTGAAGAAGGCCTGACACGGCTGCGGGACGGCACTCTGCCGCCGCGCTCGGTTGTTCTCACAGTCGATGATGGAAGCTACGATTTCTACCTCCGCGGCTTCCCGGCAGTCCGCAACTACGGATTCCCTCTCACGATCTATCTGACGACGTATTACTCCGAGTACAACCGACCGGTCTTCGACACCATGGCTTCGTATCTGCTCTGGAAGGCAGGCAGGTCTGGACGTACTCTCGTCTGGCCCGAGCTGTTGCAAAACCGCGCAGAACTCGCGGACGAAGGGCAGCGAAACCAGGCAGACAGGCAGATCAAAGCGTACGCACTGCAACACCGCCTGTCAGGCGGGCAAAAAGATGCTCTGCTGGAACAACTCGCGTCCAGACTGCAGATCGATTACTCCGATCTCTGTCGTCGTCGGCTGCTGCATCTGGTGACACCCAGGGAAGCGCGGGCGATGTCGGAAGCTGGCATCGACCTGGAGCTGCACACCCACCGTCATCGTGTCTACCTGGAGCAGGAGTACTTCCACGCCGAGCTCGATGACAACATCACTCGCATACGGGCGATCGCGCCTCACGCAAATCCGAAGCACTTCTGCTATACCGGCGGCTTCTACGCTCCCGAGTTTCCCACGATCCTGAGGAATTACGGCCTGAAATCCGCAACAACCTGTGAACTCGGGCTCGCCACCGCCGAAAGCAACCCGTTTCTGCTCCCGAGACTCCTTGATCACGCCAACCTGTCGGACACAGAATTCCGCTCGTGGCTGATGGGCGTCGCCGACCTCTTCCCGAGAAGGCAGTACCCAATGACTGAAGGCCAGCTGATGAAGCCGAACTGGAACTCAGCTCCGGACAAAGCATCTGCATGACATTCAAACCTGACTACATGGACCGTTTCGCAGCGGTCCTTCTGAAACAGGCGCCCTCGGCCTCCGAACGCCTCGGGATCGCCCGGGAGATGGTGATTGAAGCGGGCGATCGGCTCGACCGCGAGCTGATGGACCTGGTCGCCGCCGAACTACGCCAGACCGAAGCTCCCGAGCTGCAGTCCTTTGTCCGTTCGCTGCCCGAGTCGATTAACTCCAGCTGGCTTCGAACCCAACTGGCGCAAACGCCGCAAGAGACCGAGGCGGCGTGGCGCAGCTTCCAGCACTCCAGCCCTCGGCCCGATCCTGCGATCCTCATCGCGTGGGCCAGAGCGCTCGCCGATATTGGTCAGCACGATCAGGCTATCCAGAAAGTACGCGTCGCCCTCGCCCAGCCGGTTTCATACGCCCTTCTCGCACGCTGCGAAAAGCTTGTCAAACAACTGAGAGGATCGGTGGACCGTTGGGCACGGCAGGCCAAAATCGCGATCCTCGGGACAAGCACCACGAGTTTGTTGACGCCGATTCTCGAAGCGCTTTGTCTGCGAGATGGCATTCAGGCCGAGTTTTATCAGGGAATCTATGGAGCCATCCAGCAGGAAGTATTAGATCCCGCCAGTGGCCTTCACTCGTTCAGGCCCACCCTTGTTTTCATCAACATGAACTGGCGCGACCTGCAGCTCGACGCCGTGAACGCCGACGAGACCGCAGCAGTCGAGCGGTTTGTAAGCCAGCAGCGCGAATTATGGACGCGGCTGAGCGAGACGTTTGGATGCCACGTCGTCCAGGCAGCGTTCGATTTCCCGTCAGAAGAGTCCGCCGGCTATCTCAGCAGCACGATCTCCGGTGGCAGAGGCCGGCTCATCGAGCGGATCAATCAGCAGATGCGCGAGGGAGCATCAACGTCCGTCTCGATACTGGATCTTCCCGCCGCGCAACGCCGGGCAGGGTCATTGCGCTGGCAAGACGAACAAGCCTGGGTCCGCTTCCGTCAGCATCCCTCTACCGAATCCCTTCCGGACGTAGCGGAGCTGCTGCTCTCACACATTCGGGCCGTCCTCGGCCTCACCCGAAAGGTTGTCGTCACCGATCTCGACAACACTATGTGGGACGGCATCATCGGCGAGGATGGCCTCGACGGCATCGGAATCGGGCAGGGGACACCGAAAGGCGAAGCACATCTGCAGCTTCAGAGATACCTTCTCGAACTCAAGAACCGAGGCATCCTGCTAGCCGTCTGCTCCAAGAACAATCCGGACGACGCGCGGCTGCCGTTTGAAAAGCACTCCGGCATGGCGTTGAAGCTCGACGACTTCGCCGGCTTCCGGGCCAACTGGGAAGACAAAGCCTCGAATCTCCGCGCGCTGGCGAAGGAACTGTCACTCGGTCTCGACAGCTTCGTGTTTATCGATGACAACCCGTTGGAGCGCGAGTGGGTTCGCTCGCAAATTCCAGAGGTCGCCGTAATCGAACTCGGATCATCGCCGTTCACTTACGTCCGCGACATAGATCGGGGGCATTGGTTCCAGACGCTCACTCTCTCAACCGAAGACCTCTCGCGCGCGGAGCAGTATCGGATTCAAGCGCAACGCGAAAACGTTCGCAGCACCGCCGGGTCCCTTGAAGAGTTTCTCGGTCAGTTGCACCTCGAAGCCGAAGCCGAAGGAGTAAACAAAGGCAACGTCACACGAATCACACAGCTCGTCAACAAGACCAATCAGTTCAACGTGACCACGAAGCGCTACACCGAAGCGCAGGTTCAGGCTCTTGCAGACGACCCTCGTGGTTGGACTGCTGCCTTCCGGCTGGCGGACCGCATGGGCAGCTATGGTCTAATCGGGGTCATTTTCTGCAAAGCGCATGAAGCAGCGGGTGGCCTCGAATGGCACGTTGACTCCTGGTTGATGAGCTGTCGGGTACTCGGCCGGCAGATGGAAAAGTTCATGTTCGATCGCATGATCGAAGCAGCCATGGAACTCGGAGTAAAGCGGATCATCGGCCAGTACATCCCAACACAAAAGAACTCGCTTGTGAAGGACCTGTTCGACAATTTCGGCTTCGATCGCACTGACGAGAGTCGCGAAGGTAACGTTACCTACGAACTAAAGGTCCCAGCGGTGTTTGAGCCCACCGCCACTCACGTTCGTAACGTCGGCAGTCCAGCGAGGCACCAACTAGCGACCGCGGACTAGCGGAGCCTGGCTTGCAGGCGCGCAAACTGCAAAGACGAGGCGATTTCCTGTCCGTCCTCAAGCACGCGCAGACCACGTCCTTTGCGGAACTTCTTGCCGCTGCGGTCCCACACAATCGTGAGCGTGTGGCCGTGGTACAAGACGTTGTCGAGACAAAACCACTCCCACGTATACGGCGGAAGCAGCGGGTTCACCTCAACCACATCGTCGGCGCGCGGCACCAGCCCTGCCAGTCCTGTGATCACAATGTCTGCATACGTCGAATGATTGTAATGGTCGCCCCGGCCATAAAACGTACCCTGCTCCAGCTTGCGTTTGCGTGCCTGCCATTCGCCTGTGAACGGATTCAGATCTTCATCTATAAACGGAACGACCGTCCCGTCGTTCCTTTTCAGGTGTTGACTTCGCGAGTATGTCAGGAATGTCCGGAAGAAATCCTGGCGCGTGACGTTCTCTTGCGGATAGTCGCGCAGCACATTCCCGAGAGCCGACAACGTAACCGAAGTGGAGAACGGCCACGATGGGCCATTCCACTGGCAGTCATCACCGCTATTGGCGATCCGGAACCCCGGCGCGCGCTGCTCCGCACTCGTCGGACCGTATGGTGCTGCGAATCCCTTCGAATCCGATAATTGTGCCCAGGCGCGCTCATACCCGTGCCCAGGTTCAGGCAGATGGAACCGCCACGGCGTGAATCCGATCTCTTCACGAACTCCAGCAAGCTTTCCCGATTCGAGGAGTGTTTCAAAGAAGCCATCCTCTTTGGACCAGAGCCTCTCCTCGACGAGCGACCGAAGTTCCATCGCCTTCGACTCATACTTGCGGACCACGTCCGGCAGATTCGACATGGCGGCAATCGTGGCAATCGCCTTGGCATTGCCGTACATATAGCTGTTGATCGAAGGTCGAGCGTTCTTCATCCGTCGCGCGCCGCTGATGGATTCTTCCATCCCATCCGCCACGTCCGTTTGCCAAAACAAACCCGACGGCAATCTTCGTTCCTGCTCCCACGATTCGTAATCGAGCTGCAACGGCTTAAGCAGCGAGGTCAGAAACTCGCGCCGTCCGTCAACGAGGTAGCGTTCATAAAGCGCAGCTGCCGCCCACCCGCTGAACTGGTGAAACTTAGGTTGGATTCCCCCACCTGGGCCTGACTCCAGCCAGAAACGTGCGTACGCATCGAGATACTCCGGATCGTGCAGCCACCGGCCTTCGGCGACATGATGGCCGAACGCGCAACTGATCGCGTTGTAATCAGTAGCGTGGCGAACAGGCTTGAGGAACTCTGTCAGAACAAACCCGCCAGGAATCTGTCTGATGTGTTTTCGCCAGGCCCACCAGCGGTAGTAATAAAGTTCTTCCACGGACGGGTCGGGACACGTGAAGAGCGGAATAGTCTTTTGCAGAAATTCCCAGGCCTTAGCGTCGGGAATGTAGTTAACGACCTCTTCTGCAAAGGTCCGGTTGAACCGCTCGGCGTAATGCCGAAACTGCTCCGGTCGAAGAACGGCCGGAGCAGCATCCAGCGCGACGGCACAAAGAATCAGCGCCGCCGTCGAACGAGCTTTAGAACGAAACTCGGGCACCGATCTGTATGTTTCTGGGCGTCGCGGAGGTTAGCCTTCCGAAGTTCGACTTTGAGATGTCGGTCACGAGCCCGGTAAGGTTCGTGTGATTGAAGGCGTTGAACGCATCGCCACGAAGCTGAAATCGTACATGTTCCGTAATAGCAATATTCTTCGCAACCGAAAGGTCGACGTTCTCTGTGCCCGGCAGGCGAATCGCATTACGCCCGAGATTACCGGGACGAACACTAGCCCCGCTCGCCGGCGACAACGGAACACCGACAAACGCAGCGGGATTCAGATACTGCAGCGTGCTCTGGAAATTTGAGTAGAGCGGGTCGATGCCGCCGATGTAATCCGGCCGGCTGTTGGGGTAGGATGACCTTCCATTGGTAACGTTCGCGGGCAGTCCGCTCAGTCCTGTAAACACTCCCGACACCTGCCATCCTTCGAACAGCATCTTCGACCACCGCTCATCGCGGCCGAGAAGCTTAGCGATAGGAACCTCATAGACGACACTCGACGTAAAGTTGTGGCGAATATCGAACGGCGTCGGGCCGTAATCCGCTCGAAGATTGTTATTGTCCTGCGGATTGTTGTTGAGCAGCAGATCAGCATCTCCGAATGCGTTGTTGCTCGAATAGGTATACGCAACCGTGAATGACAGTCCCGCGCTGTAGCGCTTAATGAAGGAGACCTGAAGAGCGTTGTACTTGCTGGCGTCGGATGCGTCGTAGTAGCGAAACTGCCCGAAGGTCGGATTCGGAGCCACGCCCGTAACTCGGTCGGGCAAATTCAAGCTCCGAACCATATTGAGGTGAACGCCACGATTTCCTACGTAGGCCACGTCAAGCGCCATATCACGGCCGATCTGCCGCTGAACACCGAATGTCCACTGAATACTGTAAGGATTCGGGAAGTAAGGATTGATCGTAGTGCCGGCGATGGGAGTACCTGAAGCGATCAGTTGCTGCAACAACACCTGCGTATTGACCGGATACTGCAGACCGAGCGATAGCGCTTGCGCCCGACTGAGCGTCAGACGGTTTGGCACGGTCGGAGCTACCGGAGCAGATATCTCGATCGGACCGCCGAAGATGGGATGCGGATTAACGAAGATCCCCGACCCGCCCCGAATGACGGTCCGGCGCTCGCTGCCAATCCCGTAAGAGAACCCGAGGCGCGGACCGAAGTTGAGCCAGTTGGCCTGGTACATCTCATCGGGCGGGCGAAAGTCGCCATACCCGGGACCAAGGGCCGTGGGAGCACGATTGAATACGCGGTCGTTCGACTCCTTCGGGACGGTGAAATGGTCGTATCGCAATCCAATGTTCAGCGTCAGGTTCGGAGTGATTCGGAAATCATCCTGAATGAAGCCGCCGAACTGCCAGGTAACCAGCGCGTAATACGGAACCGGGAAGTTGATCTGGATCTGATTCGGGATGTTCTGGTTGAAGTCCGCCAGATTGGCATAACTGAAGCTGTTCGTGTTGTCGTCAATCCGTCCCGCACGCTGGCGCAGGAGGATAGCACCGAACTGAATCTGGTGTCTGCCCTTGTTGATGGCGATATTTTCTTCCCAGCTCTGCGTCAGGCCCTTCTTCTGGAAGACCTCCGCGCCGCCCGTATCGAAGTTGAACTTGACCTGATCGAGTCCTTCTCCAAAGCCGAGATCGCCGCGGTTAAGATACAGCCGGTTTAGACCATAACGCGTCACAGCGGTCCAGGTCGCTTCTGAATGAGTAAACTGTCCGTTGTAAACATCGCTGTGTCCCTGGGTCACACGCGGGTTTATTGCGATAACTCGGGGCTGGTTCCGTTCCGGCCGCGACCTCGTGTACCGCCCCGTAAACATATTCTTGGAGTTGACATTCCAGTCGATCCGCTGCACCAGATTGGAATCGTCCTGTGCCGACGATCCTGCGCCGAGGTACTGACCCGTCTGCGCACCGGCTGCGTAAGGCTGATTCGGCTTTGGATAAACGGAGAAGATCGAAGCGTAAACAGGATTCACCGCCAGCGTCTGAGCCACGAACTCGGGCGTAGGGACGTTATCGGAAAGCGCGGAATAGCTTCGGCCGCGGACGACCTCAACGTTGCTGAAAAAGAACAATTTGTCGCGCAGGATCGGTCCACCCAGGGATCCGCCGAATTGATTGAACACGGTGTGAGGATTGGTGGTCAGAAACTGGTTACGCGAATTGTACTCGTTCAGGCTGTTGACTTCGAAAAGCGTCCCGTGGAACTGATTCGTCCCGCCTTTCGAGATGATGTTGATGTTTCCCGACATACTG
Source organism: Bryobacteraceae bacterium (assembly GCA_963794765.1). Classification (GTDB taxonomy): domain Bacteria; phylum Acidobacteriota; class Terriglobia; order Bryobacterales; family Bryobacteraceae; genus JAWXCM01. Next base: position 236,881 of record CAWCGC010000044.1, read on the forward strand.
CCGGCTACTGATGCTGGGGCGATTCCCTTCGTCGTGCTGACTTCCTGAATCGCGTCGGGGTTAATCGTATTGATGACGTTGAAGCCCTGATAAAAACCCAGCGACGGCAGCTCCGCATCGAGCGATGAGTTCGTCCCGTCAACCGTAAGACTGAACCCGGCCGGCGGAAGCCCGTTCAGGGTCACGCCGTTGTTGCCCGCTTTCGAGACGCCCGGCTGAATCTTCAGCAAGTTGGTCCAGTCGAGCTTCGCGGTCGGAAGTTCCGTCACGTCACGGGTGGTTATCGTCTGGTGCTGGTCCGATGTCGACGTATCGATCAGAGGTGCATCGGCCGTGACCTCGACCTGCTGAACCGCCGAACTCACCTGGAGCTTGAGATCCAAGTCGACATTCTCGGCGGCAGACAGAAGAATGCCCCTGCGTTCCTGGCTTTGAAAGCCCGTCCGGCTCGCTGTCAAACTGTACTCGCCAACCGGGATGAAGCTAAATGTGTAACGACCGGTGTCGTTGGAAGTGGCCGTAAACGACGCTCCGGTCTGCTGGTTTTTGAGCTGAACGGCAGTGCCGGGCACGAGTCCGCCTGTAGCATCGCTTACAATTCCGGACACCGTAGCCGTGTTTACTTGTGCGGCAACAGGAAGCAGCAGTCCGAGGATCGAACCCAGAAATAAAGCGGTACGCATCAACGTGGGCCCCCTTCTGAGATTACTGAGTATCATGGGAGGCGTCACCAGTCAATCGGTTTCTGAAAACTAAGAGTCACTTCTGAAAATTAGTCGCGCCACGTGGTTTTCCGCTCGAGCAGCCAGTGATGTAGCCTTTGGAATACGGTTCTCGCTTATATCTGAACAGCCATGACGGAACGCGATACGACCGATGACCTGACCGGCCAAATTCTGAGCCACTACCGAATAGTCAGCAGGATTGGAAGTGGCGGCATGGGCGTGGTTTATAAGGCGGAGGACCTGGACCTCGGCCGTTTCGTCGCAATGAAGTTCCTTCCCGAAGATCTGGCTGGAGACCCAGAGGCGCTCGAGCGATTCCGTCGGGAGGCGCGAGCGGCCTCTGCTCTGAACCACCCAAATATCTGCACCATTCACGAGGTCGGCCGCCATGGCCACCGGACCTTCCTGGTGATGGAGCTTCTGGAAGGGACGACGCTGGCTCACCTTGTGGACGGCCGATTGCTGCCCCTCGGCAAACTGCTCACCCTGGCATCTGAAGTGGCTGATGCTCTGGATGCGGCGCATTCGGTAAAGATCATTCACCGCGATATCAAGCCCGCAAACATCTTTGTCACCACCCGGGGCCACGCCAAGATTCTCGACTTCGGGCTGGCCAAAGTCGCGCGTGTGGAGAACCTTGCGTCAGCTGCTGCCGACAGCCGAACAGCCACAGTCGAAGAGAACGGCCTTACTTCGGCAGGAGCAATTGTCGGCACCGTATCGTACATGTCACCGGAGCAGATTCGATGCGAGCCGGTCGATACCCGATCGGACCTGTTCTCATTCGGTGTGGTGCTGTATCAGATGACGACCGGCGTTCTCCCTTTCCGGGGCAACGGAGTTGCGGTTCTCTTCGACGCCATACTCAATAAAGAACCTCCTCCTCCTTGCCGCCTCAACCCCGACTTGCCGCCCGGCCTCGAAAACGTCATTGCCAAATGTCTGGAGAAAGATCGGGACCTTCGTTACCAGTCGGCCGCAGACGCTCGCGCTGACCTGCAGCGCTTAAAACGTGACCTCGACTCCGGACTGGCTTCTCGATCAGCGAGAGAGTTGAGTCAGCCCCCGGTTCTCAGGGAGAAGCGTTCAGCGCGGCGAACCTTCGCACTTGCAGTGACGTCACTGCTCGCTCTCGTTGCCGCTTCGGCTGCGGGCTATTGGTTTTATTTCCGTGAGCCCGGAGCTACGCTCACCGACAAAGACACAATCGTTCTCGCTGATTTCGTGAACCAAACCGGCGACCAGGTATTCGACGATACGCTTCGACAGGGACTCGCGGTACAGCTTCAGCAATCGCCGTTTCTGAGCCTGATCTCAGAAGAACGCACAAGAAGCACGTTGCGAATGATGCTTCAGAAGCCCGATGTCCGGCTCACTTCTGAACTCGCGCGTGGTGTATGCGAAAGGACGGGCAGCGCCGAATTCCTCGATGGATCGATCGCAACACTCGGCACCAGCTACGTCCTCACCCTGCGAGCGAAGAATTGCCGCACCGGAGAACTCATGTTTGCCGACCAGGCCCAGATTGCGAAGAAAGAAGACGCTCTCAAGGCCATTACCGATCTCGCGCGCAGGTTCAGAAGAAAATCCGGCGAATCGGTCGCGACGATCCGCAAGCATGACACTCCTCTGGAAGAAGCGACCACTTCGTCACTCGAAGCCTTGAAGGCCTTCAGTCTCGGTCGGAGAATGAACGCCACTGGAGGACCTTCCACAGGCTTGCCTCAGCTGAAACGTGCAACAGAGCTCGATCCCGGATTCGCCACTGCGTGGGCGTGGCTCGGTCGAAGTTATACCGACGTCGGAGAGGAAAGTCTCGCGGTGGAGGCGACCCGCAAAGCGTGGACGCTGCGCGATCGAGCCAGCGACCAGGAGAGATTTTTCCTCGACTTCTCCTACTACAAGGTTGTAGAGGGTAATCTGACGAAATCCAGAGAAACTTGTTTGCTTTGGGCACAGACGTACCCTCGCGCATTCCAGCCCGAAGGTTTTCTGGCATCGAGCAGTTCGGTCGTATTCGGCAAATTCGACGAGGCCGAGCAGCACGCAACCAGGTCACTACAGATGCAGGCCGGCAGAGCAATGGCCATGTCCAACCTCGCTCTGTCATTTGTATATCGAAACAGATTTCCTGAGGCTCGGGCGGTTATTCAGCGCTCGCTTCAGCAGGGTCTTGTAGGCGCTGAGACCTTGGACACCTGGCATCGTGTCGCGTTTCTGACAAGTAACAAATCGGAACTGGAACAAGTGACGACCCTTTCTCAGTCCGTAAATGGCGCCGATGACTGGATTGCGTTCCTGAACTCGTGTGAGCACGCGTATTACGGTCGCCTGCAGCAGGCCAGAGTCTTCGCCGATCGCGCCATAGCCCTGGCCCGCCAGCGCGGACAGCTGGAACGCGCGGCTGATTACGAGTCGGGAGTGGCGGTCCGCGAAGTTCTGTACGGCAATTCAAACTACGCACTGAAGACAGCAGTTGCCCTCAACACCGCGTCGATGAACCCGGCGATCGAATATTCGGCAGCCTTCGTTCGTGCTGCCGTCGGCACGATACCGCAGGCCGCAGAAGCAATTGACGATCTGCACAGGCGATTTCCCAAAAACACCGCTGTGCATGTCAGCTATCTGCCAGTCATCAGAGCAATGATTGCCACAAGAGAGCACGACTCGGCGCGTGCCATCGAATCGCTGCGGGCTGCAGAGGAGTACGATCTCGGATCTTTCGGGTACATCAGCATGGGCTTTACCGGGACCATGTACACGGCATGGACTCGAGGCCAGGTATATCTCGCGGCAAACGAAGGTCAGAAAGCCGTTGCTGAGTTCCAGAAAATCGTCGATCATCCGGGACTCGTCGGAGAGGACCCGATCGGCGCTCTCGCACCGCTGCAAATCGGCAGGTCATGGGCAAACGCAGGCGACAAAGTTAAAGCCAAAGCCGAATACCAAAAATTTTTGACCCTTTGGAAGGACGCCGACCCGGATATTCCCGTTCTTCAGCAGGCGAAAGCGGAATATGCACATTTGTAAATTTGTTTATTAACCTGTTGGATAATGTGTCACTTACAGCTGTTGTGACATACTGAAAAAGGCTCGCTGTTGTATGTCATTTTGCTCCATTTCGATCATCGTGCCGGTCTACAATTCGGAACGGAGTTTGCCGTTACTTGTGGAAAGGCTCGCCGCCGTGCTGCCGACAATTGCCTCGGATTACGAGTTGATCCTGGTCAACGATGACAGTCGTGATGCAAGTTCTGCCGTGATGGAGCAGCTTGCGAGACAGCACGCATGGATTCGGCCGTTCAGCCTTATGCGGAACTACGGCCAGCATAATGCGCTTCTGTGCGGGATCCGGCAGGCGCGGATGGATGTGATCGTCACAATGGATGATGACCTCCAGAATCCGCCGGAGGAGATTCCCAAACTTCTGGCGAAGATGGATGAAGGCTTTGACGCGGTCTACGGCTATCCGAAAAAGGAAAGCCACGGGTTTCTTCGCGATCTCGCATCCAAAGTTACGAAGCTGACATTACAGCGGGCGATGGGGTATGACGTCGCCTCTAAGACCAGCAGCTTTCGGGCATTCCGGACCGAAGTTCGCGAGAGTTTCTGCAATTTCCGCGGCTCGTTTATTTCGATTGATGTGTTGTTGGGGTGGGGTACGACAAGGTTCGCTGCGGTGCCGGTGCTCGAATCCTCCTCGCGAGATCGGCGTGTCCAATTATACGGTTGGCAAGCTGCTCCGCCACGCGCTGAATATGATCACCGGCTTCTCGACGGTGCCCCTGCAGATCGCTTCGATCTTTGGGTTCCTGTTCGCGGTTTTAGGGTTCCTTCTGCTGGCATTTGTCCTGATCCGGTTCTTTATCACCGGCTCACGCGTTCCTGGTTTCGCGTTTCTCGCTTCGGTGGTCTCGATCTTCTCCGGCGCACAGATGTTCTCACTTGGCGTGATCGGGGAGTACCTGGCCCGAATGCATTTCCGGCTGATGGACCGCCCCAGCTACACGATTCGCCCACATTCCGCCGCAGAAGCTCGGGACCAGCGGCGCAACACTGTCGAGTACCAGTAAATCAGTCCGCCAATCACTTCAGGAGACCTTCGATTTGAACAGCAGTCCGATCCCTTTCAATAAGCCGTCATTGTCCGGTAAGGAGCTGCTTTATGTAGCCGAATCGATTCTGCGAGGACACGCTGCAGGCGACGGTTCGTTTACCAAACGCTGCCATGCGTATCTCGAAGACCTCCTCGGCGTACCCAAAGCGCTGCTGACAACATCGTGTACCCACGCCATCGAGATGTCAGCAATCCTGCTCGACATTCGGGAGGGCGATGAAGTGATCGTGCCATCCTTCACGTTTGTGTCGACGGTGAATGCGTTCGTGCTCCGTGGTGCGAAGCCGGTGTTCGCGGACATTCGGCCGGACACACTCAACATGGACGAACGAGTGCTCCCGAAGCTAGTCACCGAGAGGACTCGTGCCATCGTTCCGGTGCACTACGCGGGTGTTGGCTGTGAGATGGATGAGATTTGCGCGTTTGCCGAAAAGAAGGGAATCCCAATCGTTGAGGACAACGCGCACGGGCTCTTCGGCCGCTACAAGGACAGGCACCTCGGCACGTTTGGATGCATGGCGACCCAGAGCTTTCATGAGACGAAGAACGTGATCTGCGGAGAAGGCGGAGCCCTGCTGGTGAACGATCCCACGTTCGTGGAACGAGCCGAGATCATACGTGAAAAAGGCACGAATCGCAGCCGGTTCTTCCGTGGTCAGGTCGACAAGTACACCTGGGTCGACGTCGGCTCCAGCTATCTGCCGTCGGATATGCTCGCCGCGTATCTGTTTGCTCAGCTCGAAGCGCATCAGAGCATTCAGGCAAAACGTCGCGCCATGTGGGAGCGCTATGATGCCGGCCTTCGTGACTGGGCTCACGATTCGTGCGTGCAGACGCCCTTTGTTCCAACGTATTGCGAGCAGGCGTACCACATGTATTACATGCTGCTGCCCGATCTGCAGGCTCGGCAGGGGTTAATTGAGCACCTGAAAGGCCTTGGCATTCTAAGCGTGTTTCACTACGTCTCGCTCCACCTGTCAGATATGGGCCGCAGGTTTGGTGGACATGAGGGACTGTGCCCGGTGACAGAATCTGTCAGCGACCGCCTCGTTCGGCTCCCATTCTTTAACGATCTGACGGAAGCGGAACAAACACGGGTAATCGAAGGCGTCCGTAGCTACAGAGTCCGCCGGTAAAACTCAGAACCCGGGTGGGCGTTCGGTGTAAACCTTGAGCAACCGCTCGAGCGCGACGCCAGCCGTAGCGATGGTTCCCTTATCGAACAATCGTCCGATGAGCGTGATGCTGTGCGGTACTCGTCTCGGCGAGGTGAATCTGGGCAATGGATTTCCGGGGTCGGGATCCCAGTCGCTCCGTGCTTCCGAGACGGTCACGTAACCTGCCCGCATCGTCAGCGAAGGATGCCCTGTAAAGTTGGTGATTGTCAGCATCTCGTCCCGCAGTGACGGGACAAGCAGCAGGTCAATATTTTCGAATCTATGAGCCATCAGCTCCACTACCTTACGGCGCAATCGATCTGCCTGTACGAAATCGACCGCGGAAAGAAATCTGGCTTCGCGGAGCCGATTAGGCCGAGCATCCGATGTCTGCATCTTTAGCTGGTCCGCGCCTCCGCTCAGTGTGAGGTCTTCAAAGGCGGCGGCGGCTTCGGCGAAAAGGATGATATTCAGTGAGGCGTACGGCCGTCGGGAATCGAGACTTCCACCGGCTGCATCCCAATCTCTTTGCTGTCTCGAGCGCGTTGCGCTCCACAGCGGTAGCCGTGTTCATCCAGTCGCTCACGTCCAAGCCCCAGACCCGCCGGAGACCGTGCCCGTTAAACGATAACGATCCAGGAGTGCACGCGACGTCGCTCCCGTCGGGGCCACCGATCGCGTGAAGAACCAGCATCGCGTCTCAACCGTCCGTGTCATCGGGCCAAGCTTGTCGAGTGACCAGCAAAGCGTCATAGCACCGGTTCGCCGGACGCGCCCAAAGCTTGGTCGCAGCCCTTTAATCTCGCAGCGAGCAGAGGGGCTCACGATATTGTCTTCTGTCTCGCTCCCGATCGAGAAGCCAACAAGTGCAGCCGTCGCGGCTCCCGGACCTGCACTGGACCCGATGAACCCTCCTCAGGCAGCCAGGGATTCCTCGTCTGCCCGCCAAACCACACATCGTTTAGCGCGAGCGCGCCGAGACTGAGCTTCGCGAGCAGCACCGCTCCTGCGTCCTGGAGACGATGGACCACGGTTGCGTCGTTCTGCGGAATCCGATTGCGGTACGGCTCAGCGCCGTAGGTCGTGGCAATGCCTGATGTGTCCAGCAGATCCTTGCCGCCCACTGAATGCCATGAAGCGGGCCTCGGTAGTGGCCCGATCAATTTCGTTGTCAGCCTGCCTGGCCTGCTGCAGGGCAAGATCGCGGGTTAGGTGATCACGCACCGAAGTTTCGGTCGAAGCGCGCAATCCGTTCGAGATAAATATTGGTGAGGCGCTCCGACGCGAGCTTTCGCGTTTTCACCCACCGGGACAGACTCGATACCGGAGCGTAAGCAATATCCTCATCGTTCGCCGGTAGCGGACCGGCATTGAAGGTCGGTGGAGCACCAGCTGTGGAGGCAGGCTCTGGCTGCTTGCTGCAACTGCTCGCCGCTGCCGCTGCTGCTGCGAGCAGAACTTGCCGTCGGGACTTGAGCATCGGCTGTCCCCGCTACGAAGCCGTGTATTTACGCATCTCTTGCAACGATTTCGTCAGGCTTGCGGTTTGGTCGCCGAGCGGCAGGTATTCCATCGTGATGTACCCGCTATACCCGGTTTTCGCAATCGCCTTGTAGATATTTTCATAGCTCATTTCACCGGTGCCCGGGTCATTGCGCCCGGGGTTATCGGCGACGTGGTACACCGCCACATTGGGCATCGCTTCAACGGCCGTCCGGATGACATTTCCGTTTTGAACCTGTTCATGATAGAGATCGAACAGCAGGCGGAACCGCGGGTGATCGACATCTTTGACAAGCTTCAGGCCTTCGACGCAAGTAGTGAGGAAATAGCCTTTGTGATTCACCTTTGAGTTGAGCGGCTCAAAGATCAGCGTGATGTTCTCCGTCTTCGCCGCCAGCTCTGCCGCGCGTTTTGCTCCTTCGACAAGGCTCGCGTACTGCTCCGCGTAGGTCCTCCCCGGGATGATGTTGCCTCCCATCAGGATGATCTGCGGACATTCCAGCTTCCGGGCAACGTCGATAGCGGTCCGAAGGTCGGCCAGGAAGTTATCTCGCTGCGTCGGCTCGACCATGGACACCGGCCGCTTTGTCCAGTCCGGGGTCGCGATGAGTGTGTCAATCCCGAGCCCGTGCGAATTGACGAACTTCTTTTTGGCCGCGAGATCCGCATCGTTTGTCCATCCGGTGTACTCAGCTACCAGTTCCACGCTCTGCATGCCGGCCTTCGCCGCTGCCTCGACTCGCTCTTCAAAGGTTCCCTTGAGCGTCCAGAGCATGACAGAGGAAGTAATCCGGGCGTTGCCTGCGCGAGTAGCTGCGGTCTGGGCGCGTGATACCGATGCGGCTCCGATAGCGGTTTGGGCAAGGAATGCGCGACGGTCCATGAACGTGAGTTTACGCCTTCCTGACGCTCACGGATACTCAGCGCGACAGGTCATTCGTTCACGGCTTGGTGGGAGCAGGAACAGGAGCTGCCGGAGGCGTAGTAACTGGTGCCGTAGTCGGAGGTGTAGTTTTCGGTACAGTCGATGCGGGCGGTGGCGTAGCTGCTGTTGGAGGTACCGGGCCAGGCGCAGTGCCAGTTGGCGCGGTCGATGTTGGCGATTGGGGAGTGTTCGCGGGCATCGCAGGCTTGGCAGGAGTTCCGGCGGGAACTGGCGCCGTCATCGCGGGTGCTGTTGTTGCGGGTGCTGTTGTTGCAGGCTCTGCAGGATGCGGCTCAGGAGCGTGAGCCGGAATAGAAGCCGGAGTGGATGGTGACGCAATCACCATCACCTCATGACCTTCTTTCGCAGCTTTCTTCGCCATCTTGGCTTCGTGGGACAGCGACTCCTGCATACGATCCACGATCTTTTCCGCAGTTCGATCCAGCTCATCAGGTCGGTTATTCTTGGGCTTCAGGAAAGTAGACCAAACCACCAGGCGAGAATGTCGATCGACCAGGAAGATGTTGCCCTTGCCGCGCGAAAAGGTCGATTTTGGCTGACCCAGTGATACCTCCCCAAGCTGAGCAACTAGACTTTTTTCTTCCTCGTGAACGGGAGTTTTCTCGATCGCTGCTGTGCGTTACCTCCGGACGCGGCGGTCGAGGTGGAGGATAGAGCGCCTGATACCGGTCCTCGAAACCGGAGCCAATCTGGTCGGTCAGGACAGCGTCCGCACGCTCAGGGTCGGTAACCACCGCAAATCGACCGCTTGCCGACAGCTGATGTGCAAGGTATTGGTCGAGACCGCCGGCCATCGGCATGAGATAGACATGTCGGATATCCGACAAGCGGACCTCCTCTGCCCATACATTTCCGAAGGCAAGGCACGTGATCGCCAGGATGAAACTGCGAAAAACCATATTCACGAATAAGACGCTCGCACGAGCCGGTTGGACGAACCACCGGAAAACTTGATCTTAACTCGTACAATGGTGGGTTCGACTTGTATAAAGGTCAGCGTGTTACAGTCATCATCCCCTGCCTGAATGAGGAGCAGGGCATCGAGAAAGTGCTTCGCCGCCTTCCCGAATTTGTTGACCAGACCATCGTGGTTGATAACGGATCCACAGACCGGACTTCGGATGTGGCCCACTCGCTTGGTGCGGAGGTGATTCGGGAAGAGGTACGCGGCTACGGCCGCGCGTATAAACGCGGCTTTCGGGAAGCGAATGGCGATGTTATCGTGACACTCGACGGCGATCACAGCTACCCACCGGATGCTCTTTCGTACCTCCTCGAAGCCTTCCTCCATCTGGAAGCCGACTTTCTCAACGCCTCGCGCTTTCCCGTGCGCGATCGGTCGGCGATGAGTTTCAAACATAAGTTAGGGAATCTGATTTTGTCGCTGGCGATGTCGGTGCTTTACTTCCGCTGGGTCCGCGACTCACAGTCAGGCATGTGGGTTTTCCGACGCTCAATCCTCGAAGGCATGAATCTTATCTCGGACAGCATGGCTTTCTCCGAAGAAATTAAGATCGAGGCTCTGAAGAACCCTCGTATCCGATTTCACGAGATCTCGATCATGTATTCTTCGCGCCTTGGTGAGATCAAACTGAATCCATGGCGAGATGGCTTTCACAACCTGTGGTTCCTTTTGCTCAAGCGATTTCGCTGAGGCATTGGGTCGCCAGTTGTGGGTCGAAATGATACACAGAGATTCAAGATTGTGCCGGAAACTTCATTACTGCGTGCCTCCTGAGTTCGGAGATTCAATTGCTCGCTTTGACGCGCTCACGCCATGACCGGGATTGTCATCGTGAGTTACAACTCGGCGGACGTCCTCGGACGTGCGCTAACCGCTTGTCTCCGGCTGGCGAATGTGGAGATTGTTGTTGTGGACAACGCTTCCGCCGACGGGAGCGCGGAGATCGCACGCAGGTACGCAAAAGTCAAGGTGATTGCGAACAAGAGTAATCGAGGATTCGCAGCTGGATCCAATCAGGGTATTAGTGCCCTGCCTCACTGCTCTGCGGTTCTGCTGCTTAATCCGGATGCCGAGCCTCTGGGGGGAATCGATGAGCTTGCAGGCGTGGTGTTGTCCCCTGGCGTGGGTGCCGCGGGCGGCCGTCTTCTGTCGCACAGCGGCAGTACGCAGACCGGATTCAATGTTCGCAGGTTGCCATCTCCGGAAGCTCTCGCGTGTGAGGTTCTTGGCGTTAATCGCATCTTTCCCCGCAATCCCTGGAATCGTTCGTGGCGAATGGCGGGCTTTAACCCCGATCGTCCCGCTGATGTGGAGCAGCCGGCCGGCGCATTCCTGATGTTGAATCGTGAGGCCTGGTCAGCGGTCGGTCGCCTTGATGAGCAGTTCCACCCTGCATGGTTCGAGGACGTCGATCTGTGCCTCAGGCTCAAACAGGCGGGCTATGTCATTCGATATGTTCCGGATGCAGTCGCTCGACACCTGGGCGGACACTCGGCCTCATCTTTGGAGTGGCACAAGCGTCAGCTATTCTGGTATGACAACTTGTTGCGGTTTGCCGCGAAACATTATTCCGCTGCAGGCAGGCGGCTGGTCGCCGCTGCTGTCATGCTCGGATCGGTGCCCCGATCACTGTCAGCGATAATTATCGGTCGGAGTCTCGGTTCTGTATCCGTTTATATTGAAATATTCCGGGCGGCGTGGGCTGCCTTCTGTGGTCCGAGGGGTGCGCGACATGATTACGTGGGCTTGCCATCACCACGAGAGGAGAATCGAGCGAAGCGAATTTAGCTGAGCGCAAAACGCATGCCGAACGACTTCGTCTCCGTAACGCTGGTGACCTGGAATAGCGGACAGTTCATCAAGCGCTGTCTCGAATCGGTATTAGCGCAGGACTATAGCCGTAAAGAAATCATCGTCGTCGATAACAACTCGACTGATGGAACCATCGATATCCTCGAGCAGTTTGAGGATCGGTGCTGGATCATCTATAACAACGAAAACGTAGGCTTCTCGGTTGCTCAGAACCAGGCGATCGCCGCTTCACGCGGTCAGTGGGTCTTGACCCTCAACCCCGACGTCCTGCTTCTTCCGGGCTTTATTCAGTCGCTGGTCGATGCGGGCAATCTCGATCCGCGAATTGGAACGGTCTGCGGCAAGCTGCTGACTATTAAGTCCAGCTTCGATCTTCCGGAAAAGCCGCTGGTTGACTCCACTGGTATCTACTTCACGCCGATGCTGCGCCATCTCGACCGCGGAAGCCAGGAAGTTGATAACGGCCATTACCTTCAGAACGAATATGTATTCGGAGCTACAGCTGCCGCTGCACTGTACCGCCGCGAGATGATCGACGACATCTCTGTCGATGGCGAATTCTTCGATCCCGACTTCTTCGTCTATCGCGAAGACGCCGACGTTGCCTGGCGCGCACAGTTAATCGGATGGCGCTGCCTCTACACTCCGCATGCCCGCGGCTATCACGTCCGGAAAGTTCTTCCCGGGAATCGGCGTGCACTTCCGTCGAACATCAACATGCATTCGGTCAAGAACCGCTTTCTCATGCGGCTCAAGAACATCACGCCGGATGTATATCGCAGGAACTGGCTCTCAATCACATTCCGCGATGTTGTTGTGATCGGATGCTGCCTTGTGCGCGAGCAGTCATCCCTTAACGCCTTCTGGTACGTCCTCCGTAACTGGAAGCGCACGATGGCAAAACGGAATGAGATCATGGCGCGCCGACGCATCTCCGATGAAGAGATGGCAGCCTGGTTCGCCTATGATCCGGTGAGCAAACCTGCTCCGAGGACGCCCGCTCCGAAACCGTCACTCATTCGGACCATGGCACGGCAAAAGGCTGCACGCGGGCGCTGATGCGCATCGCGCTGCTTGGCACGCGAGGTATTCCCGCAAATTACGGCGGTTTTGAGACGTTCGCAGAGGAACTTTCCGTCCGCCTTGTAGAGCGTGGACACAGTGTAACGGTGTGGTGCCGCTCGCGGCATGCCGCCCCGACCTGGCGTGGCGTGGCGCTCCGCTATCTTCCTACAATTCAACACAAGTATTTCGACACCATCGCGCACACCGGTCTCTCCACTATCGACCTTTTGTTTCGGCGTCACGACGTAGTGCTGTTTTGCAATGCTGCCAACGCCGTCTTCTGCAGTCTGCCCCGGCTTTTCGGAATGCCAGTAGCGCTCAATGTTGACGGTCTCGAACGGAATCGTAAAAAGTGGAACACGCTCGCGAAATCCTGGTATCTGCTGTCCGAGTGGCTCGCGACTTTTCTGCCGACTGCAATCGTCACCGACGCCGTGGCGATTGCCGAATATTACAAGCACCGATATGACCGCACGTCGACATTCATCCCCTACGGAGCGGAAGTGGGTCGCGTATCGTCGGCTGACGTGTTGCACCTCCTGGGGCTGGAGCGAAACCGGTTCTTCCTGTATGTGAGCCGAATGGAGCCCGAAAACAACGGACTGCTGGTTCGTGAATCGTTTGAGCAACTAAAGACCGACATGAAGCTTGCATTGGTCGGCGATGCGCCATACGCGCCCGAGTACATCAGCAGAGTCCGTGATACCCGCGATGAGCGAATCGTGCTTCCCGGAGCCATTTATGGAAGCGGATATCGTGAGCTTCAGTCGCACTGCTTCGCTTATGTACACGCCACGGAGGTTGGAGGAACTCATCCTGCTTTGATTGAGGCGATGGGCCGTGGCGCGCTCACGTTGTTTCTCGACACGCCCGAGAACCGGGAAGTTGCTGGCGGTGTTGCAATTCCGTTTACTCGCGCGACGCTGACGGACCAGATGCAGCGAGCACTTGTGATGCCTGAGGCCGAGCGCGAACAATATCGCACCGCAGCCGCGCAGCGAATTCTCCAGCGTTACAGCTGGGACGCCGTCACCGATGCTTACGAAAAGCTTCTCAGCTCGCTTCGCGATCGGAAGCGACCTGGATAATAGGTGCATGGCGACATCACCCTACCGGTCATGGGTGGAGATCTCGAGGGCCGTGATCGCAGCTAACTACCGCTGCATACGAAAAGTGGTTGGCCCCGGGGTCGAAGTCATGCCAGTCGTCAAAGCCGATGCATACAGACATGGTGCCGTCGAGGTCTCTCGCACGCTTGTCGACGAGGGTGCATCCTGGTTGGCGGTCAGTAACGTCGAGGAGGGTGTAGCACTGCGTGAGGCAGGCATTGAGGCGCGCATCCTCGTCATGGCCGACTTCCTGCCAGTCGGTCGCACGGCCATGCTGGACCACGGCCTTACTCCCGTTCTTCATTCCTTAGCCGATCTGCCTGTGCTTGAGCGGTTGGCGATCGCGCGAAGCGAGCGAGTGAGCTATCACCTGAAGATTGATAGTGGGATGGGCCGCCTGGGGACGCGGGCGGAAGCGCACGCAATCGCGAACGCAATCGGACAGTGCCGCCACATTCAGCTCGAAGGGCTGATGACTCACTTTGCATCAGTCACTGACTTTTCGGTGGAACAGACTGAGGATCAGACGCGCTGCTTCCTTGACGTTCTTGACGAACTGGAGCGCCTCGGCGTCCGCGCGGAACGCATCCACTTGTCAAGCACCGGAGCGATTGCTTACCGTCGCCGCAACGCGTGGGGCAATTTGGTCAGGCCCGGTCATGCCATATATGGCTACGTGTCACCAGGACGTGGGCCAGCGCCGACGAATCTCTTGAATCGTGTCCGGCCGGCACTGACGTGGAAGGCCGCTGTCCTTACGGTCAAGGACATTCCGAAAGGCGCGAAGGTCGGCTATGGAGGTATGTTCACAGCTCCGCAAGACATGCGCATCGCAGTGCTGGCAGTCGGATACGCTGACGGTGTACCCCATCGGCTATCCAATCGCGGCCGCGTCATCGCGTGCGGCAAGTACGCGAACATACTTGGCGCTGTTTCGATGGATGTAACCACCATCGATGTAACGCATTGCCTCAACATCTGCCCAGGCGATGCCGTCACAATTATCGGAGATGAAGGTGGAATTCACATCGACGCGCAGGAGATTGCCAGAGTCGCCGGTACGATTTCCTACAACGTCCTTTGCGGTATCAGCTCGCGAGTGAAGCGGGTTTATCTCTGAGCGCTGCTCGCTGCAGGTGAGTACTCCTGCACCTTATGTTGCTGGTTAATCAATTCCAGCAGCGGAGCGGTCTCGGGTCACTGTCTGAGCGTTATATTCCGATCGCCGAGAGATCGCCGGTTGCCGGTGGGAGCAGACGAAGACCTGCTGTTCTTCGTACTTACACGGACAGAGGTCGAGACGAGAAGAGGCAACGACTGTTCCAGTCGGCACTTCCGTCCGCGCCCTTCACCCTCCACTACCACCGTCCCGCCCTGTACGGCGATACGGTACGCGGAAGCAGCCCCTCGTTCCGCACGAATCGAATGCAGCGGCCAGTCGCATTCCGCAAGCATTTGGATGCCGCCCGACACGCCGGTCAATATCACCATCTCTGTTGGTCTCTCGCCGGTGGAAGCGACCCCAACTGCGGTCCTGAGAATACTGTCGGCGTCGCGCAGGAACGAATCCACGGTGGACTTTTCGACACCATGGAGGCGAATATTAGTCGAAATTTAAACGTGCTGCGGAACTGAGACTCCAGCCAGTCGGATGATTCCGAGCGCGTTCGATTGCCGGCAAATTCCCGGCTTCAGCTCGTAGTCAAACGAAAGCGGATCTTCGTCGGAGCGGCTGGCCATATGCACGTTCTCACCCCATAGCTCCGGCAACTCGGCAATTTCCGCCAGAGTAAGATCGTGTGTCGATACAGCGCCAATCGCACCCGCACTCACCAGCTCCCGGATAACAGCTTCTGCTGCGATCCTTCGGTCTGTCGAATTGGTCCCGCTGAACAGCTCATCAAACAGAAACAGAACCGGCCGATGCATCGCCTCCAGTTCGGAGTGCCTGCCTGATCTTCTCGACTTCCGCAAGGAACCGCGACTTACCTTCGCTCAACGAGTCGGAAATACCAATCGAACCGCAAACGGAGAGGCAAGACATCGCAGCCTTGCGCGCTCTTACCGGAGCACCAATGCCGCCGAGCACCGCAGCAAGGCCGACTGAACGCAACAATGTGCTCTTACCCGCCATATTAGAACCCGAGACCAGGTAAAATCGGCGCTCGCGACCTAGTTCGACATCGTTGCCGACACAACCGTCGTGAGGCAATAACGGATGCGCCACACCTTCGAGGCGTATCGCGATCGAATCCGCATTGATTCGAGGAAAAACGTATTCAGGATGCTCGTACGCGTAGCAGGCTAAGGAATTCAGCGATTCGAACTCAGACCATGCATCCGCCCACTGCCGAAGTTCCGACGCATACTCGGATTTCCATGACTTCAATGCCGAGCGCAATCTGCACAGGCAGCAACAGCAGCCACGAAGGAAGATAAAACATCTCCTTGTCGCATTCGAAAATCGTATTGACCATTCGCTCCAGCTTTCCGAGAGCTGCCACTGCGCTGTTGTCGGTGACAACGCTGCGTAACGATACAAGACGGTGAGAATCGAATTGCTGACGCTCCAGAAGCTCGATTCCCTGCCGCAGCACCCTAACATCGTTGCCGAACTGCTGCACGTTCTCGACGATGTGTCGCGAAGATGCGAGCCATTGGAAACCCAGAAGAATTTCACCGGCGGCCAGGCCGATCAGGATCGGCCGCGCTGACGAAAACGAAACCAACCCGAGGAACAGTGCAAACGCTGATCCCGCAAGCAAAGCACTGACGGCGCCCATCGCCACCCGCACCAGGGTCGGTGCCGTAATCGGGATCATCCGAAAGCCATTTCTCGAAAGCTCCCCATTCACAGCCTTCAAAGTCGAAATCGCCGAGCAGATGAAGTTCGTCCCGTAATGATCTCTTTGGAGCGAGTTCCTGCACAGCTTCCTGACGCGCACGGACCTCGGCGGCGTCAGCGGGCACGTTCATCAGCCAGGATGCGAGCCTTGCCCGGCCGACCTGTGTGCGTGCAGTACATAGCAGCTCAAAAACAGAACCGCTTCCGAACAGGTTGAGGTCCCGAGAGTACGCGTGCGAGCCAGTCTCAAACTCCTCGCCTGACTGTCCAGCGCCCATCCACGAATCCGTCAGCCGTTCGACACCGCGTTGATAGAAGCGAGTCAGCCGGGATTTCTGAAACGCGATCCTGCGCTGCCGTAAATAGCTGATACGCAGACACAAAGAAAACAGGTAAAGGCAGCGCTGGAGTCCATCGCGGCGCGGCTCCGTGAAAAGATTGAAAAGCTAGATAAGCGGTGAGCGCAGCAGAGACACACACCAGGAGAACAGATGTGGCACGCTGTGTCTGAGCTGCCGCGATGCCGTCGGACAGCTCACTCAGAACAGACTCGTACTCCGGGAGCCTCAGGGCAAGTACCGCTGCTTAAACGTCGAGATTGCGAACATCGAGAGCATTATCCTCGATGAACTTGCGGCGGCTCTCCACGTTTTCGCCCATAAGCGTCGAGAAGATCTGGTCTGACTCCACAAGGTCTTCGAGTCGAACTCGAAGGAGAGTCCGCTTTTCGGGATTCATCGTGGTCTCCCACAACTGCTCCGCGTTCATCTCGCCAAGCCCTTTATAGCGCTGGACCGAGGCGTCACGCATACCTTCAGTGCGGACGTAGGACAGCAAATCGCGCCAGTGATTCAGTACCTGGCCGTTACCGTCGTTTATGACATTAAAGGGCGGATGGTTGTACCGCGACACTTCCTTTGACAACGCACGAAGCCGGCGATATTCGGGTAAAGTCGCAAGCTCAATTCCGATCACCCGCTCTGCGTGTGTTGCGTCGCGATAAGCGAGTTCCCAGGCGGAGTGCTCCTCATCCGGACGAAGCTCAGCCGAGACGTTGAGCTTCTTTAGCTCCTGGAACAAAGGTTCGAGGTTCTCTCTCAGGGTGAAGTCGGCCTTGGTGTCGACAATGAACTCCGCGTTGGTCAGCAGTTCGACCACGCGTGCATCACGCAGTCGCCGCTCTGCCTGACGAAATGCAGTCTGCAAATCATCGAGCGCGAGCAGGAACGCACGCAGCTCACCTTTTTCAAGCTTGCCCGTCTCCTGCGCCCCATACTCGACGCTGATGTTCTCAATCGCGCGGCGAAGCACTTCGACCGTGAACGCGCGATCGTCTTTGATGTACTTCTCGGACTTGCCCTTCTTAATCCGATACAGCGGAGGCTGCGCCACGTAGACGTGTCCGCGGGTAATCAGATCCTGCATATGACGGAAGAAGAACGTCAGCAGAAGTGTACGGATATGCGAACCGTCGACGTCCGCGTCCGTCATGATGATGATCTTGTTGTACCGGAGCCTGGCGACATTGAAATCATCCTTGCCGATTCCGGTACCAATGGCCGTAATCATGGCGCGGATTTCTTCGTGGCCGAGCATCTTGTCGTATCGGGCCTTCTCAACGTTCAGGATCTTGCCGCGCAGCGGAAGGATCGCCTGATAGCGCCGGTCACGGCCGCCCTTGGCGGTACCGCCTGCCGACTCACCCTCGACGAGGTAGATCTCGCAACGCTCCGGATCCTTTTCCTGGCAGTCTGCGAGCTTGCCGGGCAGCCCGCCCGAATCGAGTGCACCCTTGCGGCGGGTGAGATCGCGAGCTTTACGGGCCGCTTCACGAGCACGAGCGGCCTCGATTGCTTTACCGACGATCTTCTTCATGACCGCCGGATTCTTGTCAAAAAACTCGCCGAGCTTTTCGTTGACGAACTCAGTGACGTAACCGGCGATGGCACTGTTCAGTTTGCCCTTGGTCTGGCCTTCGAACTGAGGCTGAGGCAGCTTTACGCTGATCACTGCGGTCAGTCCTTCGCGAACATCGTCGCCGGACAGGTTTTCTTTGACGTCCTTGAACAATCCCGCCGACTGACCTGCGCGATTCACCGTACCAGTAAGTGCGCTGCGGAAGCCGCTCAGGTGGGAGCCGCCATCAACTGTGTTGATGTTGTTTGCGAACGAGAAAACCGACTCCGAATACGAGTCGTTGTACTGCAGTGCGACTTCCATCGTGAGGACTCCGCCCGTCGGCAGCTCACGGTCGGCTTC
Source organism: Bryobacteraceae bacterium (assembly GCA_963794765.1). Classification (GTDB taxonomy): domain Bacteria; phylum Acidobacteriota; class Terriglobia; order Bryobacterales; family Bryobacteraceae; genus JAWXCM01. Next base: position 255,383 of record CAWCGC010000044.1, read on the forward strand.
GAAATGGATCGGTTTCTCATGCAGAACGTTTTTGCCGCGATTCAGGTGTTTGATGAATTCGGCAGTACCGCCTGCGTAGTGGAACTCATGCGTTTTGACGGGATCTTCGCGCTCGTCGATCAGCGTAATCTTCAGGCCCTTGTTGAGGAACGCAAGCTGGCGAAGGCGCTGCGCGAGCGTATCGAAGTTGAACACGGTCGCGTCCATAATCGTCGGGTCGGCCTTGAACGTCACTCGGGTACCGCGCTTGCTTCCAGCCTTGCCGGTTTGGCGCAGCGGATACATCGGAACGCCGCGTTCGTACTCCTGTTCCCACGTCGCCTTGTCGCGCCAGATCTCCAGACGCAGGTGCTCGGACAATGCATTCACGCAGCTCACACCGACACCGTGCAGGCCGCCTGAAACTTTGTACGTATTCGAATCGAACTTACCGCCGGCGTGGAGCTTCGTCATGACGATCTCCGCGGCCGAAATGCCAAACTCTTCCTTGATATCGACAGGAATGCCGCGGCCATCGTCCTCGACCGTCACGGAGTTGTCGATGTGGATGGTTACCGCAACGCCAGTTGCGAACCCTGCCAGAGCCTCGTCAACCGAGTTATCGACCACCTCATACACGAGATGGTGAAGACCCGATTCGCTGGTGGAGCCGATATACATCGCAGGTCGCAGGCGAACCGCCTCCAGACCTTCGAGCACCTTGATACTACTGGAATCGTAAGCTTCCACTGTTGTCGCCACTTCTCTTGCCATAAACTCCGTATACTTTCGCTGGCCTGATCAGATACGCATCGGCATAATGACGTACCGGTAGTTCTCCGTCGAACCCTCGGGCGCTATCGGCTGAAGCTCCCCGGCGCTCTGGGGATCGCGGAATAAGAACCGGACCTCATCGCTGTTGACCGCGCGCAGGAACTCGAGCATGTACTGCGCATTGAAGCCGATGTCGACCTGAGGGCCGTCATACTCGACCGGCAAAGTCTCTTCGCTCTCACCTGTGTCGGTGGACGCCGCACGGACCTTCACCTCGCCCGGGAACAATTGCATCCGGATTGCCCGGGATCGTTCGTCCGCAAATTGCGATACCCGTTCAATCGCACCGCGCAGATCGGACCGCGGCAGCGTGATCGTGTGCGGATGCTCCTTCGGCAGCACGCGCTCATAGTCGGGAAAGTTCCCCGTGAGCTTACGGCTCAGCAACAATCGCTCACCCAGCTCGAAGAACAGGTGATTGTCGTCACCAGAGAACCGCAGCGTGGAATCGTCATCAGACTCGCCGGCGAGCTTGAGGATCTCCTGCATCGCCTTACGCGGCAGCAGCGCCTTGTAGGTACCACCATTGCTGGAGACACTGACATTCTCTTCTACCAGCGCCAGCCGGTGACCGTCTGTTGCGACCATCGCGAGACCTTCCGGCCGAACGATCAGCTGGGCACCATTCAGAGTAAATCGCGATTCCTCTGCGGAGATGGCAAATATCGTCTTCTGGATCATCCCGGCAAGCAGCTTCACCGGAATGTCGGCAAGCACTTCCGACATCTCAGGAAGCTCCGGAAAGCTTTCGCGAGACATACCGGCAATGCGAGTCCGGGAGCGGCCGCATACCAGGCTCGCCCACTGGTTATCGCCGATCTTGACCTGAATGTCCGAATCCGGCAGCAACCGGACGTAGTCGAGCAGCTTCTTTGCGGGAATCGTCCCGGAACCAGGTTTGCTAACCCGTGCGGAGCAGCTGCAGCGAATTCCAAGCTCGAGGTCGGTGGCAGTGAGAACGATGCGATCTGTGTCGGCTTCAACCAGCACGTTCGACAGGATCGGGATGGTGGTTTTCTTCTCAACAACTCCCTGCGAGAGCCCCAGCTCTCTGACCAGTTCGGATCTGCTTACCGTGAATTCCATGGAAGGCTTCCTTCTGCTGCTCGGTGGTTTCGCCCCGGCTTAATTCAACCTGCGGTTAGAGAAATTTGTACGTAAAACAAACAAGATGAAGAAGCCCTGTGGATATGTTGATATCTCTCTAAATTATACATAATTCAGCAGCTTCTTGCATCTCCATCCTGTGGATCTCTCCCGCTGTCATGCAGGGCAAACCGCCTGCCCGCCCGGTTGTCCACAACGATGAGGCCGGCGACGTCACCGGTCCTGTGCATAACAGCCAAAATGCTAATTGAATGAATCGATTAAGCTGTTGATGAGCTTTTGCAAATCAGGGTCGCCGTGCCTTTTCTCTTCAATCTTCTCGATCGAATGCAGGACGGTCGTGTGGTGTTTGCCACCGAACGCCCGACCGATTTCGGGCAGTGAGGCGCGCGTGACTTCCTTGGCGATGTACATCGCAATCTGCCTGGGATAGGAGATATTCCACGCGTTGGTCTTCTGCTTCAGCTGACTGGGCTGCAGGCCTGTTTTGTCGGCCACGGCACGAATGACTGAGTCGATCGTGATCTTCCGCTCCGTGCCGACCGTCATGTACTTGAGGACCTGCTCCGCCATCCCCATCGTGATCTTAATCCCCGTCACCGACGAGTAGGCAATCAACTTCACCAGTGCGCCCTCGAGTTCGCGCAGATTCGAACGTGTATGTCGTGCGATGAAGACTCGCACTTCCTCGGGCAGCTCGATACCCTCCTGCTCCGCCTTCTTGTCGAGGATCGCCATCTTCGTTTCCAGATCAGGAGGCTGGACATCGACCATGAGGCCCCATTCGAAGCGCGACCGAACACGCTCAACAAGGCCGGAGATTTGCTTCGGTTGCGAGTCGCTCGATATCACGATTTGCTTTTGGTGGTCGTAGAGTTCGTTGAACGTATAAAAGAACTCATCCTGTGTTCGCTCTTTGCCCCCGATAAACTGAATATCGTCGACAAGCAAGGCGTCAGCAGACCGGAAATGATGATGAAACCGGCTGAGGTTGTCGTCCTTGATGCACTGAATCATCAGATTGATAAAACGCTCGCTCGTCGTGTACACGATGCGCATCCCAGGATGGTTAGTCATCAGGGCTTTTCCGATCGCGTGCATCAGGTGAGTCTTCCCCATACCCACGCCGCCATAAATAAACAGCGGATTATAGGACCGGGACGGTACACGTGCGACTGCCTGAGCCGCAGCATGCGCAAACTGGTTGCACGGACCCACCACAAACGTATCGAACGTGTATCGTGAGTTCAGCTGAACGGCTGTACCCGCTAAAGGGTCTGATAACGGCCTTGACTCCCGAAAGGTGTGCGCTGCCGCCGCCTCCCGGACTGAAGCTTTAGCAAAAATCGATGCGGCGTGGTCGTCTGTGTAAACAAAATACTCAACGCGCCTGAAGGGAAGATCAAGATAGCGAAGAGCCGCCGACACCGAGGGGGAGTAGTCGAGCTCCATATATTCCCGAGTCGCGCCATCCGGAACCGACACCCGAAGCAGATCGCCGTCGCTGCTCGCCAGTTCCGTACGAGAAACCCAATTGCTGAAGGCGTCTTTGGTGAGTGTGTTTTCAAGGCGAGATTTGACGAGTTCCCAAGCATTCATGGCTTTACATGGGCAGAAGGCACAGAACTTTCCCACAGGTTTTCCACAACTGTGGATAACCTGAGCACACCACACCCGGGTCCTGGGGGAACGGTCCGACAGGCGAGGTGACCGGCAGCATGCAACCGATCAGTCTGTCCTTACTGCTTAACGGAAACTCAGTCTAACACAGGAAAATCGGTCAGCTCAGGATTTCCTCTCGGATTTATTTCCGGTTTGGTTACAACGACTTACAGCTACAGCTCCGGGCAAAAAAACAATTTACCGTAGTCTGGTTTAGGCAGGGCGATTGCTGGCGTTGTAGCTCGGAAGTACCAACTGTTTGTCATCAAAAGACTTAGCCCGACATGGACAGGAGATTGGGCACCGGTGTGGTACTGGTACTTTCAACGGCCGTCAAAGGTGTGGGAATATCCTTTGACAGTTACAATCATGTTGACAGATAACATGTCGGGTGGTAAACGCTATCGCCCATCGAACCAGCGCAAACGCACGTTGACAGGAGAGAGGTCGTCGGAGATACTGAAGCTTGCCCCCACTGAGCGGGAGTAACTCAGCTGGTAGAGTGCAACCTTGCCAAGGTTGATGTCGCGGGTTCGAATCCCGTCTCCCGCTCCAATCACGCATTAACTTTCTCCCGTGATCCGAATCGATCGGAATCTGGCCATCGGCTGGCACCCCGTCTGCCCTTTGCAGCCAAATTGCGGTCTGGCAGCCATGCTTGATTGATCTCCGCTCATGACAGGCAGCCAGAAAAGCGCAATTGGCCTCGCGTCCACTGTGGTCATCCTCAGCCGACTTTGTCACCTGCGCCTCATCTGGGTCGAGGAGGCCTATGGGATGGCAGCGGCAAGTGAACTCCTCCGCGGTAAACATCTCTACTCCGACGTTTGGTTCGACAAGCCTCCAATCTACGCCTGGTTCTACCTGTTGAGTGGTGCCATGCCCGGCTGGCCCTTGCGGTTTCTGGACATCGTTTTCACGCTGACGCTCGCGTGGGCTTTCGCCAAACTCGTGCGTGCGCTTTGGCGGCCAGAGCCTCGGTCGTGGGAGGCAGTGCTAGCGTTTGTCCTGACCTGCTTTTCATTGACATTTTGGATCCCATCGGCCGTGATGGCGATCGCTCCCGATCAGCTTGTACTTCTGCCAATGGTCATCGGCGTGACCTTCGCGGTCGAGGGCAGCCCGGCGTTCGCAGGCATCGCTACTGGTTTTGCTGTCCTTTGTAATCCAAAGGGTCTGATTGCACTGCCGATCGTCCTGTTTTGGTGCTGGCGGGACCTCGTATCGGTCCTCGCCGGCTTTGTCGGGGTGCAATCGATCGCCTCAGTGACGCTGCCTGTGCGGCCATATTGGGTGGAGGTCTGGCGTTGGGGCATCAGGTACTCCGCCGATAGCTTCATCACTGATCCGGTTATGGAGGGATTCCGCAGGACGGTAGCCTGGATCGGTTTCCACCTCACGATCGTCGCCGGCTCGCTTGTCTGCCTCGTAAAAGTGAGGAGTTATAAAATTTGGGCGTGGCTGCTCATTTCGTGTATCGCGGTAATTGGCGGAGTTCGTTTTTTTCCTCGTTACTACTTCCTGCTTTTGCCGGTAGTGATTGTCTCGGCGTCCCACGGATTACTGCTGCTCAGCCGGGTACCGCGCATCATCCTGCTGTGCTTACTCTCAATCCCACTTGTCCGTTTCGGACCGCGCTATGTAACCGTCGCGCTGAAGGGTAGCGCAAACTGGTCCGACACAACGTTGATGCAGGACAGCCGAGCAGTCGCATCCGCTCTCTCTCAGGCAGGAGCACATGCGGATGACACTCTCCTGGTCTGGGGATACCGTCCCGATATCTACGTCTTCTCAGGTCTTGGCACCGGTACTCGGTTTCTGGACTGCCAGCCGCTAACCGGCGTCATCGCCGACCGCCACCTCACAGTCAGTAAATCTACATTCCCTGAGTTGGCGGCCCAAAATCGGCAGGAGTTGACTAAGACCAGGCCTCAATTCATCATCGATGGTCTCGGGCCTTTAAACCCCGCGCTCGCGATTTCACGATACACTGACCTGCGAGACTGGTGGAGTCAGTATGAGCGCATCGCCAGCACGAGTTACTCGGTGGTGTATCGGCGGCGTGAACAACGAAATTCCGCGCGCTAAACGAGCGTCCTCACACTAAGGCGCAAGTACAAGACAAACACATGGCAAAGATTCTGGTTACCGGTGGAGCTGGTTACATCGGCTCACATACGGCGTATTTCCTGAAGCGCAGTGGTCATCAAGTGGCGATTGTCGACGACCTTTCAAGAGGTCACATTGAAAACGTACAGCAGACTGAGTTTCATAAGCTCAACCTGCTGGAAACCGACGCGCTCACCGGCATATTAAATGACGGCCATTTCGATGCTGTCATCCACTTCGCTGCCTATATAGCTGTTGGCGAGTCGACTAAGGATCCTATACTTTACTTCAGCAACAATACGGCCGGATCTATTTCCTTGTTCACTGCGATGCAGCGCGCCGGTGTCGGCCGGCTCGTGTTTTCCTCGACGGCGGCGGTGTACGGCAACCCGCAATCTGTCCCAATCGCGGAAGATGAGCTTTACGCGGCACTGAGCCCATATGGCGATTCTAAGGTTATGGTCGAAAAAACTCTGGCATGGCTGGATGAGTTCCGGGGGTTTCGAAGTATCGCATTGCGTTACTTCAACGCTTGCGGAGCCGAGCCGGGAACCGGTTTGGGAGAGCAGCACGACCCGGAAACGCACCTGATTCCACTTCTGTTCCGAGCGGTTGACACCGGCAAACCCGTAACGATTTTCGGCAGCGATTACGCGACTGCTGACGGAACATGTATTCGGGACTACATCCACGTCAGCGACTTAGCTGCGGCCCACGTCAAGGCTGTCGAATGGCTAATGAAGGATGGCGAGTCCGGACGATTCAATGTCGGTACCGGCCGGGGCCAGTCCGTCATGGCAGTCCTGCGCGCCGTCGAGGAAGTCACAGGCAAGCAAGTGCCTTACGTCATCGGCCCGAGACGTGAAGGTGACCCCGCAGAACTCGTCGCAAACTCTGATCGTCTGCAGCAGACTCTCGGCTGGCGGCCTGAGTACACCGATATCCGAAAAACGGTGCAAACCGCGTGGGAGTATCACTGCGAGTCGCACGCGAAAGTTTGATATCCTGGTATCGGTATGCCGGTGTAGCTCAGGTGGTTAGAGCGACGGTCTCATAATCCGTAGGTCGCAGGTTCAACTCCTGCCGCCGGCACCACTCGATTCTTACTTTCCTGCTCCTGACACAATCAGATTGTAGATACGATCCAGTTCATCTATCGAAAAGTAATCGATCTCAATTCGGCCGCGATCGGCAGATTGCGAAACAATCCTGACTCTTGTACCCAGTGATCCTTCGAGTTCGCGCTGAGCTGCAGCGACGTTGGGGTCGCTTCCCACCTTCGCCGAAGCGGGCCGCTCGGACGTTTGATTTGCGTCCGGCCGTTTCTCTGTAAGCGTATGTACCAGTCGCTCGACTTGGCGGACCGAGAGTCCCTGCGACGCGGCACGCTGGGCGAGATCGACCTGCTGATCCTCATTCGGTAAACCGAGTAAAGCCCTGGCGTGCCCCATACTCAGTCGGTGCTCCGCCACCAGCAGCTGAACCTCTTTGGGCAACTTGAGCAGTCTTATCAGGTTTGTGACCGTTGTGCGGTCTTTTCCGGTGCGTTGGGCGATCTCTTCATGAGTGAGCTTGTACTCACGTGCCAGACGATCCAGAGCATGTGCGACTTCGATCGGATTCAGATCTTCCCGCTGTATGTTTTCGATCAGCGCTATTTCAAGAAGTCGCTCGGACGCAAAGTCCTGAATTACGACCGGAACTTCGGTCAGACCAGCGAGACGACCTGCTCGCCAGCGCCTCTCGCCGGCAACCAGCTGATATCCGCCGTCTGAGGCACGCTGCACCACAAGCGGTTGAATGATGCCGTTTGCCTTGATGGACTGGGCCAGCTCAGCCAGGCGTTCTGGCTCAAAAACAGTTCGGGGTTGTACCGGATTCGGGTGAATGCTGTCAATGGGCAACTGCTGCAGTCCAGAAGGCGCAGCCTGTGCGGCTGCCGGGATAACGGGGGTAGTTACCGGTGGTCTATTCGGCAGAAGTGCGGACAGCCCTTTGCCTAACGCACGACGATCCGTTGGCTTTGACATGAGTTATTTCTGGCCGGCGGTAAGCTGCGCCTGCTGGTGACGCGCGATCAGTTCTTTGGCCAACTTTATGTAGCTCTCGGCTGCTTTCGAACGTAGATCATAAGCGAGAATCGACTGTCCGTGGCTCGGCGCCTCGGCAAGCCGAATGCTGCGCGGAATCACGGTTTTGAATACCTCATCCTCGAAGAACTCCTTCAGATCGCCCGCGACCTGACGAGCCAAGGTGGTCCGGTCATCGTACATCGTCAGCAATATGCCTTCGATTTTTAGATTATGCTGGAACGAGTCACGAATTCTATCGATTGTATCCAGCAACTGCGATACGCCTTCGAGCGCAAAGAATTCGCACTGTATTGGGACGATCACGCCATCGGAAGCCACCAGGGCGTTGATCGTCAGCAAATCCAGCGCCGGCGGACAGTCAATGATGACGTAGTGGTAGTCGTCGCGGAGATCTTGAAGTTTGGTGCGAAGCTGGCTTTCGCGCTCCGGGTGATCGACCAGCTCGACATTCGCAGCCACCAAATTACGGTTCGCTGGTGCGATCCAAAGTCCATCAAAGCTCGACGGTACTACCACATCCTTAAGCTCGGTATCACCGACCAAAACCTGATATGTAGTCTGCTGCTCCGGAGTCTTGGTGATACCGAGACCCGTCGTCGCATTCCCCTGAGGATCCACATCAATGAGGAGAATCTTCAGGTCATTGGCCGCAAGGGACGAAGCGAGATTGATCGCAGTTGTAGTTTTTCCGACACCACCCTTTTGGTTGGCGACGGCCATTACTCTTGCCATTCGTTAGGTGCTTTCGAACCTGATTGTATCAGCGGGTTTCACGTGGAACTCCGAATCATTAATTCCGAAGGTTTCACGTGGAACTCTGGAGGGAAGCAACCAACACGAAGCCTCGTCCTAGACTCGGTACGGGTACCGATTCGTCCCAGTCGGAAACCTTCAGTACCCAAATTGGAGGCGACGTCGTCCGGACCAGCAAGCAAAACCGACGTAATTCGCTGTGGCTCGGACCTCCAGAGATCTCAGGCCAAGCGACTGCGCGACTGACGATTACATTCAAATTCCCGGTGACGTCTTCAAACCGACTGGGTACCACGGCAAGATTACTCAATTGCCGGCTCGCTTGGGCGAGAAAAACAGCATTTCGTCTGTGAGACTCGATCAGCGTTACACGCCAATCCGGCCGGGATACAGCAATCGGCACGCCCGGGAAACCAGCACCGTAACCCACGTCGCCAACCACAAGCTCACGAGTCTCGACAAATTCAGCCAGGCACGCAGCCAAGAACAGCGACTCAGCGTAGTGCCTGTGAATAGCACCCTCGAGACGATCGAGCCGGTAAGATTTAGCTTGCCGTTCCAGGTTTGAAGAAGACGCCATTGCTCATCCAGGGGTTGAACTTCACCAGCAGATAGCGAAGCAAAGGGCGAACCGAGGCAGTGAGGAATTCAGCAAACAAACTCTCGCTATTCATGGCGCGGCAGGGGAAAGTCGTCCCACTCGCAGATAAACCTCCAGCACCGCTACAGCAGCCGGAGTGACGCCCGGGATCCGCCCAGCCTGGGCCAAAGTCTCGGGACGGACCCGATCGAGCTTCTCTCGGACCTCTCGCGAGAGTCCAGGGACGTCCGAGTACAGTAGCGACGCGGGAATTGACCGGTTCTCGGCGTCGCGTAGCCGCGCAATCTGCCGATCCTGCTGCTGGATATAACCGGAGTACCGAGCCTCCGTGCAGACCGTATCCACAACGCCCGCGACCGGCGCTTCACCCAGCACCGATTCGAGCCACGAGCCCAAAGCAGAAGGATCCGCTTCCGGCCGCTTCAGCCACGTGGCAACGGTCGGGCGATCGTCGGCGCCCAAGCCAATCGAGCCAAGTGACGCCGGCGTTATCCGCGTAGCGCTGACAGCTGTAGTAAGCAAGGCCTTCTGACGAGCTTTCTTCTCGTACAATGCCCAGCGTTCGTCGTCAACTAGACCCGCTTGGCGCCCAAGTGGCGTAAGTCTGTCGTCCGCATTATCAATTCTCAGGTGCAATCGCAACTCAGCCCGCGACGTAAACATGCGATACGGCTCATCGGCACCCTTGCTTACGAGATCGTCAATTAAAATCCCGACGTATCCGGCCGTCCGCGACAGTACGACCGGATTTTCGCCTCGCAGCGCACGACCGGCATTCAAGCCAGCCACCAATCCCTGGCAAGCTGCCTCTTCATAGCCCGAGGTACCGTTGATCTGCCCAGCCAGATACAAACCCGCCACCGACTTCACCTCAAGCGTGTGTCGCAGTTCTCGGGGGTCTATCGCGTCATACTCAATCGCGTACCCGGGCCGGATCATCTCAGCCCGTTCCAGACCGGGAATCGAAGCGACCATCTCGAGTCTGCACGTCAATTGGCATGCTGGTGGACATCCCGTTCACGTACACCTCGTACGTGTCCAGACCTTCGGGCTCCAGATAGATCTGATGCCGGGGTTTGTCCGGGAACTTGACAAACTTGTCTTCAATCGACGGACAATATCGAGGACCAATCCCTTCGATCTGCCCGCTATATAAAGGAGAGCGGGAGATCGCTGATCGTCATTACCTCGCGGGTTCTGTCCGTCGTGTATGCGAGATAACAGCAGACCTGCTCGCGATCGATCTTTCCCGTCAGAAAAGAAAACGGAGTCGGCACTGTGTCCCCGGGCTGCTTTTCAAAGCTGTCCCAGTCAATCGTCCGGCCGTCAAGCCGCGGAGGCGTCCCAGTTTTCAGCCTCGTCCATTGCAGACCCAAGTCTCGTAGCTGATCCCCGAGCAGTTGCGAAGGGGCTTCGCCATTACGGCCGCAACTGTACTTCTGTCTCACCGACATGTGCAAGCCCGTTCAGGAACGTCCCTGTTGTCACAATCACCGCACGAGCCAGTACCGTACGGCCATCGCGCAACGTCACTCCCCGAACGCTCCGACCGTCGCCTGCGGAGCGAAAATCCAGAGCGGCGACCTCAGCTTGCAAAATGCGCAGATTCGGCTCGCGCTCAAGCTCCTCTCGCATCTTGATGCGATATTGCTTTTTGTCGCACTGCGCTCGCGGAGACCAGACCGCTGGACCCCGGCTCGTATTCAGCAACCTGAACTGGATGCCGACACGATCCGCGATGATCCCCATAACACCGCCAAGCGCATCCACCTCGCGCACAAGATGTCCCTTGGCAATTCCGCCGATAGCAGGATTACACGACATCTGCGCGATCAGATCGATGTTCATTGTGACCATCGCTGTCCGCAAACCCAGCCGGGCACACGCACGTGCCGCCTCACAACCCGCGTGGCCTGCACCGACAACAACTACGTCGTAACTAACTATTGCTGGCATCCGTTTGAACGCTAATACCTACTCGTGCTCCGAGTGCTGCGGCTGAGGAGGATTCAGCCTGATGTTGATAGGCTTGTCGCTGTCGTCGAGATCATAGAAATTCCCAAACGTCTGATAACCCTTCGCAATCACCTGTACTCGCACCTTACCCGGGGGAATGGCCGGGAATTTAGCGATCCCATCCTGGTTAGTGCGAACCTCCCAATGCTTCAACATCTTCTTTCCGAGCTTCACATACGATCGACCTTCAACGAAATCGATGATCACCGTCGCACGGTCGATCGGCTTACCGCTCCGGGTCTGAATCTCGAATTTCGGACGGACCTCTTCGTTGTCGGCTAGCAGGGGTGACACGCTGCCGGCGAACAGCAGCATGCAGAACCCAGCACGGGTGAGCATATCTATTTATTATGAAGGAACTGCCAACCGAGAAGGGTACGCGAACTAATGACCAATAGCACCTCAAACGGAGTTCCAATGGAGGCTGGCGGCCGACTGTATTCACGCGTAGCAACGGCCGCAATTCGGCCCTTGCGGGCTAGCTGGGAAGCAGAAACCGGCGCGGGCTGCCTGCGGCGGCAGTTACCGCCTCAGCCGCTGCATATCCGCTCCGAACAGCACCCTCCATCGTTGCCGGCCACCCCGTATTGGTCCAGTCACCCGCAACGAAAACGTTGGGAACCGCTGTTCGCGGACCGCACCGATGCGCCTCCATGCCAGGAGCGGCCGAAAACGTAGCCTTTGCCTCTTTTACGACACGACTTCGGACGAGAGCGGCCGACTTGACCTCGGGAAAAAATTTCTGTAGCTCCTCGCAGCAGAGCGCCACGACTTCAGGTTGGGTCATCGGCATAACGGATCTGGAAGCACTGATCGTGACCTGCAGTTGCTGGCCACCACCTTTGTTAAACATCCACTGAAGCGGGCTGTCGAGTAGCGTTGCATGAGGCAAGCTCGTTACGGCCCGATCAAACCAGAGATGTACGCCGGTGATGGGGGAGTGCTCGTAAGGCGGAATCGCCACACCCGGAAGCATCGAGCCGGCTCGCTCGAACGGTACTGCGACAACGTAGTAATCCGCCGGTAGCTGGCCGCCATCTTTCAGCTCAAACTCGCCATTCACGCGGACAACAGCGCGACGAAACCGAAACTGCACATTTGGAAGATCTTTCCAACGGTCCGGCGAATACAGCTCTCCCAGCGTGATCGAAGGAACCCCCATCTGCGAAGCCGTCTTGCTTCCCAGAAACCCGACCGAGATCACCTGAAACCCATGTTTCGCCGACATTCCGTCGAGCTCTTCATTGATCGCGCTGACGAGCACCTGCCGCCAGAACCGCTCGACCACCCGCGGCGGCTGCGCTTGCTCAGTCAGCCATTGCGCCATCGTGATCTCGTCGAGATCGGAGCGTTTGCCAGACTGCATCTGGACGGCGAGCATACCTCGGGCAACGGCCAGCTTCTCGGGCCAGCTGAGAAATTTCAACTGGAAGAATGACTCGGTAAAGTGCAGCGGTGCCGGAAAGATGCCCGCACCGAACTCCGAGGTGCGCCCGCCTGGCTCGATGAAGTAGAACCGATCGTGCCAGTCGATCGCGTGGCTTACGCCAAGCCTGCGATAAAAATCCAGCAAGTTATGGCAGCAGCGCAAAAGAATGTGCTGGGAGTTGTCGATGAGAACGGAGGTACCATCGCCGAAAGGGACACAGTACGAAGTAGCTCGTCCACCTGGATAAGGACGCGCCTCAAAAACTTCAACCGCAAAGTCTGCCTCGCCGAGCGCGGCCGCGGTGGCCAACCCCGAGAGTCCGCCACCTATGACGATGGCCGAGGGCATTTACGCGGTTAAAGTACCGGCACCCGTGCGCGATGCCCACCGCCCGTGCCACCTGTCATGCTGATTACCATCCAAATACAAATGAATGCAAACAGCACGAGCGTGATATCCGACAGGTCCAAATTCATCGAGATAAAACCAGTATGCCTCATTACAGACCGACCGGCAAGGGAAAATTTACCATGAGATCACCCGTGAGCTCTATATCTTTTACACTGCTTGCGCTACGCGACAGCACAACCTTTCGATAGCGTTGCGCATCAGTCGGAGCCCGCATTCATCCTCAAGACTTAGCAGTGACTCGGGGTGGAACTGAACGGCTTCAATGGGCAGTTCTCTATGCCGAACCCCCATGATCACGCCGTCCTGAGACTCCGCCGTAACTTCAAGACACGATGGGAGTTTTTCTCGTAAGGCGTACAGAGAATGGTAACGGCCGACCTGAAACTCGCGAGGTAAACCCTCGAAAACGCCTTTGTTATTATGCGTCACAGTAGACGGTTTCCCGTGCATTGGATAGTCGAGAACGCCAAGCTCGCCTCCGAATGCTTCGACGATCCCCTGCAGGCCGAGGCAAACGCCAAAGACGGGGATGCGCCGCTGAGCAGCAAACTTTACCGTGTCCGGCACCCCGAAATCACGCGGCCTCCCCGGACCCGGAGAAATCAAAATGAGGTCTGGCGATATCTGGTCAATCAGCTCGAGAGGGAACCCCGAGCGGTACGTGACCACCTCGGCACCAGTCTGCCGAGCATAGTTGGCCAGCGTGTGGATGAAGCAATCATCGTGGTCAATCAGGAGCATCCTGCGCCCACGCGCCGCCGAATGGAACTCGTCGGCTTCAGCCGCGGCTATGCTTGCTTGAGAACCCTGCAGCGCCCGGAAAAATCCGGTAGCCTTCAATCGGGTCTCCTGCTCCTCGAGCGCCGGAATTGAGTCGTACAACAACGTGGCGCCCGCAGGATATCGCGCAACGCCGTCCCTTACATGCACCGTCCGAATCAGGATGCCCGTGTTCATATCGCCATTAAGCGATAACATCCCGACCGCTCCGCCATACCAGCCCCGTGCGTCCTTCTCCAGGTTCTCGATTGTCTGAGCGGCCGCCTTCTTCGGTGCACCAATGACTGTCACCGCCCACATATGAGCAAGAAACGCATCCAGTGAATCGAAGCCTGGCTGCAGTGAGCCTTCCACGTGATCGACCGTGTGGAACAATCCCGCATAGGATTCGATCAACCGCCGCCCGATGACACGCACCGAACCCGGCACGCACACACGCGACTTGTCGTTCCGGTCGACATCGGTGCACATGGTTAGCTCGGACTCTTCTTTCGTCGAATTCAGAAGGTCCCGAATGCTGACCGCATCCTTCAGAGGATCACCGGTTCGCCGAGCCGTCCCCGAAATCGGACACGTCTCGACCCGAGCTCCCTCTACGCGAACGAACATCTCGGGTGAAGCACCAACCAGCTGCTCTTCGCCCAGCTGCAAAAAAAACTCATACGGACTGGGGCTCGCCTGCTGAACCCTTTGGAACAGCGCCGACGGACTACCGCCGAAAGGTGCCGAGAACGTCTGCCGCAACACGACCTCGTAGAAGTCACCCTGCTTCATCCCGGCGCGTACCGTCTCGACGTTCGCCATATATTCTTCGGGATGGTGATCGGAAACGATGGGCTGTGCGGCAACCTCCGACTTAACCGGAATCGCTTCAGCCGCGTGCGGCAGTCCCGCCGTAGCTAGCTCTCCCAGCGCGAAGTCGTATTCGAATCGCTCGATGACCTCACGTTTCCGGTCCATATAGTAAATGTCATCGCAAAGGAACAGGTGCAGGTCCTTACGTCCGTTGCGAGGCAACTTTAGCTCAATCGGATCGAACTGGAACAGCAGATCGTACCCGAAAGCTCCGACCAGCGAGAGCCGCGTATCTTTGTCAGACTGAAACTCCTGAATGAAAGCGCGCAGCAGCGAAAATACCGACGGCTGCTTGCTTCGCTCTTCTTCTGAGAAGAAAGCCGGGAGCGGTTTCAGTTGTCCACGAAGAGTATCACTCTCCAACCGAAATTCATCCCAGTGCGGATGCTCGCGAAGCACCGGCTCGAGTAGCCGGACGATCACAGACCCTCGCTCATTCAGCGCACGAATCTGCACGTCTCGTTGAAAAGTAACGATCTCAATCGGTGGACATAAGCTCGCGATGTCCCAGCGCGAATACCTGCCAGGGTACTCGTACCCGGATGACAGGTAAATGCCGCGGTGTATGTCCAGCTCCCGCAGCAACGCCGCAAGTCCCCGTTTATACGGGACCCGCGTTGCCGTGCGAGTGACAACAATGCCGCTGCGCGTAGAATAGCGAAGCTGAGGCATGAGACTAGATACTAGGTTAACCCGAAGTGCGGCACGTCGAGGTGGTGCTCTTTAGTGCAGGCTCTCCGGAGCTGCAATCCGGACACGATCGTTCAGCAATATGTTGCCGCCTCCGAACTTTACCGAGGACACCCTGTCCAGATCGTGCGGTACATCCGCATAAAACAGCATAAACGTAGTTTCGATTGCAGTTTTCGCGGGTAGCCACCGGAATGCCGGATTTCCCAGCATGGTGTTGATAGCGACGGCTTCCCGTCGGGGAATGTCCCACGGCTGGGTGGAGAACTCCAGCCCGCGAGCAAGCACACCTTTCTCGGGATAATGCTGCCAGTCCTGCAACCACGGAAAATCCGCAGGCTTCCAGAGCCATCCAACGATTCGGCCCATCGTTGGATTCACGGCCGTAGCCCATGCCCAGTCCGCCGTCCGGTCGAGCGCCGTTGTTACATGATCCATACTTGGGCCCGACCCAGGTGCCGTCCGCAGGTCACGGCTGCTGCCTGAACGCATCGGAGCATTCGGCCACGTAAAATCCGTTCCTGACGAAAGCGTCTGCGGACTTCGGTCATTTAGTTCGTACGGTCGTGTTCGGGAACGCGCGGAACTCTTATCGACCGCCGTCACGCCACGCTGAAGAAAAGGAGAGCCGATCGTGGCGTGTTCAGCCCACGATATGGGTCGATCAAATCCTACCTGACTCTCAAGGCGCGTGCGCACGATGACGACAGACTGTCCGGGACGCAGCGCGTACATCCGGATGATACGTTCCTGAACTACGGGCAAAGTTGCGGACAGGGTGACCGTCGTAACTCCACCCACAACCTCCGGGCCGACCACATCGAACGTGGTGTGGATCGCTTCTCCATGGCCCGGCAATCCTGCCTTCGCTTCTTCAGGCGAGGTTCCACCGAAACCGTCGACGCACACGAAATGACCGTATCCGCCGAAATTATGCTGCTCCGGCTGCCACAGCGGATTCAGCTTCGTCTTGTCGCTCTTGAGAACAACACTTGTGATCGAAGCGCCAAGTTTAAGGATGGTGACCTCTATCTTGTCGTTCGAGATAACGACGGTATCGGCTGCATGAACCGCAAAAGCACAGGCTAAAAGAAGCAGAGGACGCATTTCGGGGCTGAGTGTATCAGAGCGACTTTCGTGAACCGAACGGACCCGCAATCGGCCCATGCCGACTCCATCTACGCCAATGATATTCCGTCGCAGCAGGTCTTGCGAGACAGTCTGTTCAATGCGGCAAATCAGCGAACAACCATGTGGGAGGGAGAACGACCTTGCGCCGTGCCCGAAGGAGAGCGATTCGGTCAACGACTGTTGGTAATCAGGCCGTCAGGGGGAAGGCACGGCTAAAAGGAGGCGCACGAGAACATAGATCACTTTCGTGATGTCGTCCGCTCTTCACGGAACTTTGTGAGCATCAAGCGTGGGCCGACACTGCCTTGCTGGGCGCGGTTGCCGCGAGTCCGAGCGCGGCTTCAGACACCCAACTGCTTGCTCTTTTGCATCACATCGTTGTGGTCCAGCGTTTCTTCACGACTCTCTTGAAGCGTCCGCAATTCGATATGAAACGGGAACGACAACTCCCGAGAGCCTCGAGGCTCTGTAAGAGTTATCGGCTGCGACCCACGATGAGTTGCTGACGCTCGTAAAGCGGCTCGATCCTGCGACGCTGGACGAGATCGGCGACAATCCTCAGATGCCGGAACTTCGGAGCACCGCCGAAACTCTGCTGCAAGTCATCCTGCACAGTCAGAATCACCGCGGACAAGCGCTGATGCTACTACGGCAGCTGACGAGCAATGCACCGACTCTGGATTTCATTCGATGGATGATGGTAGGTCACCCCAAGGCCAACTGAGATCTCCGACCGCTAGTCCCGGACGGCCTCGACGACCCTACAGTCAACACTTTGCACCGGCACTGGCCAGGACGACAGTCTCCAGATCGTCGGCCCATTTTCCGGCAACGAGTAGACTCAGTCGTGCAGCCTCGACCCGTTGTTCGACGAACTGTTCTGGGAGATCCAGGCGCTTAGCGACCTCGCTAAGTGATCCGCAGCGGACGTAAGCCTCATAAAGAGCAATGGAAAGTTCTGCCATACAATCTATTGGTGTTGACAGGCGAGGCACTCTCTCAGAAAAATCTTTAGGTTGATTCGGAAACTCACCAATAGGTTCGGCCGAATGCAAACAGGCAGTTCTGGGTGATCTAGAACTGAAAACCGGCCGTCTGGCTATAGGAATTTCGCCGAAATCGATATACCGTATCTGCGTGTCCCACGGAGGTGGGCACGCATGAGTTCTCTCTCGTTGTTGATTCAGGCATGCCGTGTTGTATGGCGTTTTCGCCGGCGCATAATCGGCGGCAGGTGGTATCTCGTAACGTCGCGGTTCGATTGCCAGGAGCGCTGGACGCAACGCCAGCCTGACATTCACACAATGGTGCTGGACCAGGAGGATTACAACAAAGCTCCTGAACCGGCCATCCAGTCGCCCAGGCATTCTGCCAACGCTTGGTAGTACGCGACAGATTCGCGCCTTACCAGGCATTTGTCACTCCGAAATGTTGTCGGGGCAATCGGGCCGCTTAGACACGATTCTGACGAGTCGATCCGCAACCGGAAGCGTGCTGCTTGTCAGCAGCGGACGAGATCGCTGAATCCGAGTAATTTCCACCGCATCGTCGGACTGAATGAGCATATGTTCGCCAACGCGAAAGCCCACTTCACGAGACTCCACTTTGCCGTGGCGAGTATTTGCCGGTACGAGTTCTTCGATCAGCCGTGCCCTGCAGCGGCCTGAACCGCCGCCACAATTATGGCGCCGGTGATTAACACAGTCCGCAGATTCCGAGTCTATGCTGCTTGGAGACCCACGACGGTACGCGAGTACTGCTCACCTGAGCCAGCTTTCAGCGAACAGGACCGCCGAAGGTAATGCTTCCGAAATGCTCCGGAACATGGTTCGGGTCTCGGCCTGGGGCGCAGGTTGGCTGCCAGCACATAAAGTGACGCTTCTCGTCCGGGCCCTGTCCCTCGATGCGATAGAGATTCACGCGCCATCGTGTTCCCGCAACGACATGCTGAGTCGTGACTGAAGCAAGAGGAATACGTGCAGCTGCATACCAGACCTTAGCGTGTTCATCGATCCGAGCCATCGTGTGCCAGCCTGATCGCCACGTTCGATCGTAATTCTTCTTGTCCAGATCGATGGCCAGATCGATCCAGTCGCCCGTCGGTGCAATCTCGAACTCCCGGTAATGGCGGATATTGTTCCAGTCATCGCCGAGGAACATCTCAACCACATCCCGGTCCCACAGCTTGACCCGCGGCTTGTCGTTTTGCGATGGCATGAAAAGGTTCAGCGTCCGATACGGGCATACAAACAACAGGTACAGATCCGTATCCGTCCAGACCGCGCGAACCGTCGTCGCGAGATCCGGGTAATCCAGCGACCGAGTGCAATCCTTAACAATAGTGCCTGAAGCAGCAGATTTCCAGAGCTGCGAATCAGGATCAAGCGTCAATTCGGGAGTGCCTGATACGTGGGGGATGCTCAGAGATTCGCCCGGGCTCGAGAACGTGCACGTCTCGGTAAGGCTCGCATTCTGCATAGCGGCGGCATAGCCTGGCTTCAGCGTAATCGCACGGGCGAACGCTGACTTCGCGCCGTCATAATCATTCAGCTGCAACAACACCAGCCCGAGATTGTTCCATGCCTCTGGAAACTGCGGCTCACGTCGGATGACTTCACGATAAAGGTTCGCGGCCGCATCAAACTCGCCGGCCGAAGAGAGCAGCAGGGCGAGCCGAATCCTCGCCGAGTTATTGGCGGGGTTGATGCTGAGAGCCTCTGCGAGTTCCTGCCGCGCTGACTCGGTATGACCCTGTTCCGCAAGAACCAGAGCCAGGTTGTAGTGCGCATCCGCTTCGTCCGGATCGGAGTGAATCGCTTTCCTGAGCTCGGCAGCCGCGCGATCGTAGTCTCCGCGCCGTGCATAAAACAACCCCAGGCTCGCATGCGTCTTCGGAAAGTCCGCCTGGAGCTCGAGAGCCCTGTCCCATGCCTGCATCGCATTTTTCTCGTCGTGCTTGCGGTCCCAGGCGACACCGAGATAGTGCCATGCAGTCGGCAGTGTGGGCGAGCTGTCCGCCGCCTTCTGAAACTGCTGGAGAGCATGGTCCGTGTCCCCGCTTTCAAGCGCCTTCACACCATTCAGGATCTCGGCTTTGGATTCCGCCAGGCGAGTCCGGAATGCTCGAAGCTCCCGAATCTGACTCAATTCGCCACGGGCTGCGTCCGCTTTCCCCTGAGCCTGTAGCGTCATCCCGAGGTTGTAGTGTGCCTGCTCGAAGTCAGGCTTTAGAGTGACAGCCCGGCGAAATGCTTCGATCGCCCCCGACAAGTTGCCTTCGCTCTTACGAGCAAGACCGAGGTTATACCAGCACTCCGGATCTTTCGCGTCGGCCCCGACGGCCAGCTCGAATTCCTGCAGCGCAGCCTTCGCGTCCCCCTGACGCCGCAGTGTCACGCCGAGGCGCTTGTGAGCTTCTGCCAACGACGGCCTCAGACGAATCGCGGCACGGAACTCGGTCGCCGCTTCGTCCAGCAGGCCGCTCTGACCGAGAGCAAGCCCGAGCGCCAGGTGTGCATCAGCCGATGACGGATTCCCACTCACCGCCTTCCGAAGCTCGACCGTCGCAGCAGCAGCGTCTTCCTGCGCGAGGCGAACAAGGCCAAGTGCATGATGAGCCGCCGAAGACTTCGGGTCGAGTTTCAGCGCCGACTCGAGCGCTGTCGCGGCTTCGGTAAACCGCTTCTCCCGAAACAGTTGGACGCCACGGTCAAAGTCCCCCTTCGCCGCGCTCCGTTCCGTGGTCTGTGGCGCGGCCATGAAAACTGAGAAGAGAACGGCCGCGCCGAGTCGAACAGCAAAGACCACAGGGCACCTCACCACAGGAACTTTAAACTCAGCTGACCGATACGCGGATCTTTGGCCGAAGTCACGATTCCGAAGTTGCTGCTTGTATAGTTCCCGCTCGGGTTGTTGAACTGGGCATGGTTGAAGATGTTGAAGAACTCTGCCCGGAACTGCAGCGTTGTCCGCTCGGTGATGTGCGTGTTTTTATGCAAGCCAAAATCCCAGTTGTTCAACCCGGGTCCCGCAAAAAAGCGCCGGTTACTGTTTCCGATGCCTCCCAGCGCCTCGGAGCGGAACGCACTCTTGTTGAAGTATTCATTCGGCTTGCCGTCGGCTCCGGCGTTTCTCGGATCCGTAATCACGAGGCCGCCGATGTAATCTGGTGCGTCTACACCACTGGCACCTCTCAACGATCGGTCACCGCTTTGGGTGACCGTTATCGGGAAGCCCGAAGCAAATCGGGTAATCCCGTTCAGGCTCCAGCCATCGGTCAGACGCCGTAGCGAATGTCCGAATGGCTCGTGGAAAGGCAGTTCATAGTTGTAGCTAATGACGAAGTTGTGCCTGATGTCGAACGACGAGAGCGCCCGGCTCAACCCATAGTTCGTATAGTTCACGGATTGGCCATAGCCGGATGAGTTGTCTATGGACTTCGCGAACGTATACGCGGCAAGAAAGGTTAGATCTCCCGCCCGGCGTTCGAGGGTTGCCTGAAAGGCATTGTAGTTGGAGTTGGCGATGTTCGCAGTGTAGGAGTTGCTGCCGAAATCAGGCCCAAGCGGACCGCGCGTTCCGTTGACAAGCGATCCGTCCGGGCGCGTGTAAACGCCGAGTTCTCCCCCCGGACCGCATTGTGGACTACCCGCCAAAACTCCGCTGCCCCTCAGGCTAAGACACAGCTGAGGATCGCCCGCGTTTGATTCCGTTTGTGCAATCAGCCGGTGTCCCTGGGTACCGACATATGCCAGCGTCATCGCCGTGTTTTGGCCGAAACCGCGCTGAATGCTGAAGTTGTAATGTTCGGCATAGGGCACCTTGTTGTGGATGGAATATCCGGGCGAGCCCTGAATCGGCAGAAATACCGAATAATCCAAAGTCTTGTTGGCCGGATCACCGGGCGTGGGCAGTACGAACGGGAACCGCTGTCCCTGTGAACTTCCATCGGAACGAGTCCGGAACGGCTCTTCAAAGGTCGGCGGCACGATGCTCGGCCAGTACAGGCCGTAAGGCGCGTCGCCAACTTCGTAGAACAGATGCAGGTCTTCGATAGAGGTGTAATAAATCCCGAATGCAGCGCGAATGCTGGTCTTACCGGGACCGCCGAAGATCTTGCCGCCAATCCCGTCGGAGAAGCCCGGCGAGTATGCGATTCCAACGCGTGGCGCAAAGTTATTCCACTGCGTCGGTGCGAGTCCGCGCGGGATGCCAGGATCCCCCGGGACCACCCAGCCCTTCGGAGCCGTGGGAAATTGCGTTGACTGCAGCCCAGGCACGATGGTCTCAATCTTGTCTTGGGTGTCATACCAGGGCTGATTCACGTCCCAGCGCAGGCCGTAGTTGATGGTTATGCTCGGACGCCACCGGAACGAGTCCTGCACGAACAGGCCTCCGTAGTGAGATCGGGAATCCAGAACCTGGAAGCTGCATTGCGTGTAGCTCGAAGGCGCTCCGATCAGATAATCGGCAATGTCGTTGCCCGTCTCCGAGCCGTTGAAACTGAAATTGCCGTTCGGGGAGCAGACGTTACGCTCATTGATTTGGTAGTACCGGAATTCGCCTCCGAATTTAAGGGAATGACGTCCGGCATTTTTCGAAAAGTAGTCGGAAAGGTGCCAAGTGTTGTTGGGTTGAAAAGTCGTCAGTGTGGGGCTGCCGATATGGAAGTTGTTAAACGAGAGCGGCGGCAGCGCTTCATATCCCGGCGGTCCCGAAGGAATGATGCCGAGTGTGCCGAGCCCGGTGACGAAGCCGAAATCGCCAACCTTGCCGAAGCCGGCAGTTGGTTGATCGGTAATTACAGAGGATCTGGTGAATGTCAATCGAGCATCGTTGACAGCGCCTGGTCCGAAGACCTTCGTATTGCTCAGGACCGCCTGCTGCGCGCGCGACGGTGTGACTGTGGGAAAGCCTGGAACACTTGATCCCGCCAGGGGATTCGTGACTGTCGCATCATCGAAGACGTAATAAACGAACCAGTTGCCCCATTTCTGAGTCACGATATCGACACGCTGTCCGGCCTTGTCGTCAAGAACCTTCTGATTCTGACCGGAAGTCACGAACTGGGTTACGCCCTGGTTTGGAAGCGGAATGAACGGCAGTGTGCCGCGCGCTGCCGGCGAGAATGCACGCTGCGGAATAACTCCACCCGGGAAAACGCAGCTCGCCGGATCGGAGCATCCCGGCAGGCTGTATGGCTCGTTGGCCCGAACGTTGTAACCCAGCCTGGAGGAGAGCACGCTTGCCCAGTACGAGCCGTTTACCGTCAGAGGATTTCCTTCCGAATCGGCGAAAGCACTCGGCGAAAATATCCCGCTCCGCTGCGCTGCACTGGGCAGTGTCACAACACCCGTCCCTACCCCCCGTGTCTCACGCGTGCCCTGGTAGTCTGTAAACCAGAAGACTTTGTTGCGCCACATTGGACCACCCACCGCGTATCCAAATTGGTTGCGGCGCAATGCTGCTTTGCTCGGGTCAAAGAAATTGCGGGCGTCAAGTGCATTGTTACGGAGGAATTCAAAAGCTGCTCCATGAAAGCCGTTGGTGCCTGATTTCGTGATCGCATTCATCACTGCACCGCTGAATTTTCCGTATTCTGCGTCGAATGAATTCGTGATCAGACGGAACTCGGCGATGGAATCGAGATTCGGAATCACCGCAGCACCCAGGTTGCGGCCTTCGCTGACGTCGCCGCCGTTTACCAGAAAGGCGTTAGCTGTCTCTCTTTGCCCATTTACGGAAACGTTACCGGCAGAAAGTCCGCCCGATACCGGCCTGTCCTGCTGAATCGAACCCGAAGTGATCGGTGCGACACCTGCCTGCAGCCCGAGCAAGTCGATA
Organism: Bryobacteraceae bacterium; assembly: GCA_963794765.1. GTDB lineage: Bacteria > Acidobacteriota > Terriglobia > Bryobacterales > Bryobacteraceae > JAWXCM01. The sequence goes on from CAWCGC010000044.1 coordinate 278,676, forward strand.
TAGCTCCGGCCGTTGAGCGGAAGATTTACGATCTTCTTCGTCTCGATCACATCGCCGAGCTGCGTTGCAGTTGTTTCGACAGCGATAGCGGCGGCATCAACCTGTACCTTCTGTTCGATCGCCCCGACGGAAAGGGTGAGATCGACGCGGCGTTGCTGGTTGACGTCCAGATTAATTCCTGTCGCGACAAACGTTTGAAAACCCTGCATGCTCGCCTCAAGCTGGTAACGGCCGACAGGAAGCGCAAGGATCCGGAAGTCGCCTGCCGCGTCCGTGCGAACGCTCTGGTGGTAGTTGGTGTCGGTGTTGACGGCGGTCACCTGAGCTCCCGCGACCACGGCGCCGGACGAATCCTTTACACTGCCCAGAATCGAGCCGGTAACATCCGCCCTGGCGGAAAGTCCGCAAAAGAACAAAAGTACAAAGAGCCTCAATCGTGGCTCAAATCGAGTGAATTCCATGAAACCCTCCTGCGCTATATCCGCGAGCTTGCAAACTCGCGAACTCCGTTCAATACTGGCCTAAATTCGGCCGGATCAACCGTGCGGAACGAAACCCTGGACTTGTACGCGGTCCTCGGTCCCATTCGGAATTACAAAAGAGCGTCTGACAAGGAATATATAGGACGCTGCCCCAAGAATCAGGAAAATCCAGACAACGTGCAACGCCGCGTCGTAACTTCCGGTACTTGCCTTAAGCCAGCCTGTGAGGATCGGCGCCACAGCTCCGGCAGCATTGGCGGCAAAGTTCTGAGCACCGATTGCGCGGCCAATCAGCGGGCCTGGTACCAGCGCCTGTGTCAACGCCCAGTAGTTAGCGGTAGTGAGTCCTAAACCCGCAAGTGAAAGAACCGCAAACCAGATCGCAACGCTGTCCGAGACCGGCTGAGAGCCAACTACCTCAGCCGACGCTATAAGAAAACCGAGAACGATAAACACCTTTCGAGTCGCGATCGGATCTTTTCCCCTTGCAATCAGGCGGTCCGCGGCCGCTCCCGCGAGAACTGCGATGGCAGCCATACCGGCGAAGCTGAACATCTGAAACAACCCCATCGTGTTCAGCGACACGTGCCGGCGTTCGACATAATACGCCGGCATCCACGTCATGCAGAAATACACGAAATATTGGTAAGCAAAACTGCCGAGCAGGATGCCTGCCATCGCCGGCGTTTTCAGAAGCGCCCAGAACGAAACCGTTGCGCCTTTTACAGCAGGCAGCGCAACCCGTTCCTTTCGATTACCCTCGGCCCCTCGCATCAGCAGCAGCCAGGGAATCAGCCACACCATTGCACCGAAGCCGAGTATCAGAAACATCCCGCGCCAGCCCCATGCTTGCGAGAGCCAGATCGTGACAGGAGCGCCAATCGCGAGTCCAATCTTGGTGCCGCTGAAATACAAACCAGTCGCGAACCCGCGCCGCTCTTCTGCAATAATTCGACGAGATCCACTTGATACTCGCGGGACCAGCTATCGATTCACCCACGCCAAGCACCACTCGCGCGACTATCAGCTGGGATGTCGACCCGAGCCATGCTGTTCCGGCCGAAACACCGCTCCAGAGCAAGAACCCGAGCGCATAAGGGATGCGGATTCCATAGCGGTCCACGATGAAGCCTGCCGGTACTTGCAGCAGGGTGTACGACCAGAAGAAGGCGGAGTTGAGCAGGCCGCGGTCAGCGTCAGTGATGTGGAAATCCCGCTGGAACTCCTTCATGACCAGCACAACAGAAAAGTTCGTGCGGTCGATGTAAGAGATCACCACTCCTGTCGTCAGGAGCGCAAGTATGATCCAGCGCTTCCACATAAGCTGGCTACTTCACTGCGATGATAGAAATCTGCTCCAGAGTCGGATATCGGCCTTTTGCGTTTGGGTTACGATCACCCGAATCCAGTTGCTGAATGGTTGTGCGCGCAGGTGGTGTCTTGCCGAAGTACTCCGCATAGGCCGAGTTCATGGCAGCGAAGTCATCGACGTTATCGAGGTAAACGTTTGCCGCGACTACGTTTGCAAACTTCATGTCCGCCTCTTCCAGCCCGTCCAGCAGGTTCCGCATAGTCTGCCGTAACTGGGTGGGAACCGTTGAAGCGAAGATTCCTCCGTTCACACCGGGAATGAATCCGGATTTCGCCGAACAAAAGTAAGTGTCATCAGCAAATACACAGGGACTCGCCGTAGGGCTCGGCTCCATGTTCTTCGGACGAACCGCTTTGCGTTTCGCCAGATCCAGGACGGCAATGCCGGTGAACTCCATGTTTGCCCCGCTCGGAAGTCCCTGCACCTGAATCGTTGCCCGCGCCGGCGTGTTGCCAAACTCGAAATGCTTCGCGTAGATCGAATTCATCACATTCATCGGAATGTTCTTCGTCAGATACGGATTGATGAAGACCATGTGCCGGAAATCAAGTCCGGCCGCCTTAAGCGTCTGCAGCATTCGGTCCAGCGACAGCTGCACCTGGGCAGCAGGATCCGACGGAATCTGACCGGTGTTGATGTCGCGGCCCAGAAATCCTGACAAATACATCCGATCGCCAGCAATCATGCCCGCGCTCAACGGGAGCCCGGCGGGATAGTTCGGCGGAATCACGGCTTTCTTTTTCGATAAGTCACGAATCGCGACGGCGCTGATCTCGACAGGAGTGCCCGGGAGCTTCGCAACACCGATGGTCGAGCGTGCCGGGGGAACTTTCGGGAAATATTGTTTGAAGACCCGATTGAGCGGTCCCTCATCGGCGAACTCTGTCAGGTACACCTGCGTGTAAACGACATGCTCCATCGTGAGGCCCGCAGCCTCTACGATGACCTTGATATTCTCGAGGACATTTCGGAGCTGACCTTCCATATCGGTTGGAATCTTGCCTGAAGCGTCCTTTGCACCTTGCCCGGAAACATACAGAAAATCGTCCGTGAGGATTCCGGGACTGTAGGGACCCACAGGCACAACACCCGGAGGCGATATCTGCTCGGACAGCCGCAGGAGCACAGATACAACCGGCCGTAAGTGCCAGAACCGCGAACAATCGAAATCGCATCAGCCGTTAACCTTTCGGGAATTTCCAGATTCGCAGTGCATTCTTGCCCAGGATGTCGTCGCGATCCGCGGGAGTGTAGAAGTCCAGACGCCTCGACAAACTCGAGTTCCTTATCCATCGGCAGCTCCCACCGCGGCTTTGGGTATCCTGTACCCCAGATCAGTTGTTTCGGTCCGAATTCCTCGTACGTCGCCTTGAAGAAAGGAACCGTGTCGCGTACGGAAAATCTTTAGTGAGCGATAACTCGTACGGCTCCGACGCACTCACCCAAACTTGGGGAAACTTTTTCAGCCGGAACATCTTCCGGAACTCCTGCCACGGATCGCTCGCCTTCAGATCGGGCTTGCCCAGGTGATCGATAACGATCTTCACCCCGGGAAAACGTCCCGCCATGTCCTCGAGCATTGGCATCTGCTGCGGAAGAATGTAGTAGTTGAAAACCGCGCCGAGTCGCTCGGCTTCCTTCCACAGCGGGTAGTGTTCCTTCGAATTGAGCCACGTCGCGTTCGGATGATAAATGGGGCTGAACCGCATACCCTGAAAGCCGCGCTCTGTAATCCAGTAGCGAAGTCGTGCCGGCGGGATCGGGCTGCAGAGGATCAAGCAACCCGTGCGCGACAAACCGCTTCGGATATTTGTGCAGAGAGTAGTCGATGTACGAGTTGTCCCAGCCGTAATAGCGCGGGTTGATGAGCACCGCGTACTTCAGGCCAAATTCATCCATCTCTGCGACTTCGTTTTCGATTGGTGCTTCCACTGGGACGCGTTTCAGGTCCGGGCGTTCCGGGTGATGGAACGGGAACTTCGGATCGAAAGTCCAGACCTCGAGATGCGTATCGATGATCAGCCTTCCGGGTTTTGCAGAAGCGAGCGCGGTCGCTGCAGCCGAAGCGAGAAACTCGCGCCGGCTACTTCGGAGCATGATCCCAGTCCTGACTGCTCATTCCATTCAGGTCCCAGACGACTCGCCCATCGCGAATCGTCATCTCTGCGACCAGTTTTTGGGTGCCTTTCAGTCGGAGCCGTGCCGAATCGACGAAACCGAAATCACCCTTCACCACGCGCAGAACCGCGACATCAGCAGGCGCAGCCAACCGTAAGGTGCCCCAACTCCTCATGATGGATTTGCCGCGCCGGATGCCACGTAGACATTGCAATCACCTGGTCGAGCGGCACGCCCAATGCAAGGAATTTTGACATCACATTGAGCATGTCCTTCATCCCGGCATTCATGCTGTCGGTATGCAGGTCGGTCGAAATAGAATCCGCAAGAAAGCCCTGCTTCACGGCAGGAACCGCCTGCTTCCACGAAAAGCTTCCGGCGCCATGTCCAACGTCGAAGATAATGCCTCGGCGTCTGGCTTCAAAGAGATAAGGCAGCAGCTTCCCCTCTTTGTCGATCATCGGAACTGCCTGAAGGTACGTGTGCGTGTAGATGTCGCCCGGGTCGCAGGTGCTTCAGGACCAGCTCCTGAAATGGACGCTCGGGACGGAACGTAGCGAAGTCGACCATCACCGGCAAGTGCGCAAGTTCACCCGCCTGGACCCCGCGATCTACAGCGATCCATTCGGGACCCGCATAGTGCGCAATCTTGATACCCACCACAACGTCGCTATTCCGTTTCGCGACCTCGGCCGTTCGCTCCGGCTCCATGTCTTTGGTGTTCTGCTCGATATCCATCCGGCCGCCCATGCCGTTTCCAACGATATTCAGCATGGCGAACACACGAGTTTTGGACTTGTTGATGATCTCGTCGCGTAAAACGCCGAAGCTCCTCCAGCCGGAACTGCCCGCGTCCACTACCGTAGTGACGCCGCTGCGAAAAGTGAAGCCATCCGGGCGAACACAGTCTTCGCCTGTATACTCCCGATTCATGCGTTGCCGCGAACACATGGACGTGCATGTCAACCAGCCCAGGCGTCACATACAGCCCGGATACATCAACGGTTCGCGCGCGCATCCGAAGCCGGAATGTTCGCATCGACAGCCGCGATCCGATTGCCGGTTATCGCAACGTCACGAACCGCGCTGACGTGGTTCTTCGCGTCGATAACGTGCCCGCCCTTCAGGACGAGATCGTATCGGGGTTGTGCGAACGCACACAGCACAAACGAGGATCAGATAAGCAGGACGCATTTAAGAGGAAAATGGCCAGACCTGTTGCGCAGTCATGCCGCAGATCCAGCGCTTGTCTTCAGGAGTCAAGAAATGAAATTCGCTTTCGCGCGATATCGATCGCTTGCTGGTAAGTGCAATACTTCTCGACCAGAGGCCAGTCGCTGCCGGCGATCAGACCGCTTAGGCCCGAACGTGTCGTACAGCCGCTTGATTTGCGCCTGCGAATCTTCATACGGATACGGCTGCGATGACAATGACCAGGAGTGTGAGATCTTTACGAACAATCTTCGGATAGCGCTGCAAGTCGAGCAGTTTCTTCAGCTGATCCGGTTCGTTCAGCGGACTGTCCGCCATGTGATCGATAACGATGGTCAGATCAGGGAATTGATCCGCAAGCTTCGCCACATCGGGCATTCGCGTAACCGGCGCCAGAACAGTCATCGGCACCTTCAGATCACGGCAGCGTTTCCATAAGCGGCGGCATCAGCGGACCGCGAATCCAGTCGCCCGAAGCGTTCGCTGCGGGGCTGATCCGAACGCCGTGAAAGCCCTGCTCCTGCGTAAGCTTAGACAGGTGGTCCGGCGCAGCCGGATCCTCGGGATTCACACGCGCGACGCCACGGAATTTCTTCGGATACTGTTTCAGCACATCGGCAAGATAGCGGTTATCCCAGGTGTAATGAATCACCTGAATGATGACGGTTCGGTCCACACCGGCATCCTGCATCAGTTCCAGCAGCGTCTCCGGCGTGGCATCACGATCCGGCTTGTTCGCGGTCGGGCGCCTAAGGGTATCGCGGATCCGACTTCCACACATGGACGTGTGCGTCGACAGTAATCGGCTGCGGATCGGAAGCAGTACCATCGCCGAGCCGAGAGTTGCTGCTCCGAATTGCCTACGCGTGATTCTTTCGCGCATTGCTCAGGATCTCCCGAAGCCTTCGTCCAACGATCAGTTCCTCGCCGGGCTGCATCGTCATAGAGATGATCTGCAGGACATCGTCGATGGGGCGACTTCGGGCTGCGTTCGTGAGTCGCGGGCACCAGGCTCGGGATTCGACATCGTGAGCACTTCAATTCTCGGGTTGCCGTCGCGAAGTTCGCGATCGCAATCGGCGACTGTGAAGTTCCATTGTCTCCTGATCCCAATGTGACAGTCAGCGTCGGATAGCGATTACCGTCTTCCGGAATCTTGATATCGGTCGTAACACCCGGGACCGTTTCCACCAGCGCCGCGATCCGCTTCACGCGCTGCTCCCACTGCTTGTTCAGCGCATTCAGGTCCATCTTGCGTCCAAGCTTCGACGGCAGCGAGACAGCCCATCACTTCTTCTTTGCCAACCTTCATGGCCCGGCAAATCGCGCCTTCCCAGGGACTGGTGTTGGCCATCGCAGCTTCGATCAGATCCTTACGTCCCAGCAGGATTCCGGAGCACTGCGGACCGCGACATGCCCTTTCCGCCGCTGAAACAGAACAGGTCGATCTTCATGTCCGCGTATTTGCGCAGGTTCTCGATCGGCGGAATACCTGCCGCATCGTCGAGCATGAGCGGAACGTTTGCCGCTTTCGCAATCTCGAGTGCTTTGGTCAGGCGGTCGCCGAGCGCCGTGGTATAGATCATCGCCGTGTTCGGCGAGATGGCGCTTCTGCAGCTCTTCCGGAGTCCGTGCGACGCACAAGCTTCGCGCCGGTCGAGCCGGATGGCACTGTCGAAGGCACTGCGGCCGCCGTACATGATCACTTCAGTCTTCATGCCCGGTCGTGTCCGGCAACTGCCAGATCTTTGCGGGATCCGTTCCGGCCATGCAGGCAGCGGTGGCAGAAGCCATCGCTCCCGCCGCGCCGGACGTGACCATCCCGGCTTCCGCACCCGACAATTCCGCCAGCCGCTTGCTGGCCGCGTGCTGCAGTTCGAAGATGTCGACGAAGTGTTTCGCGGCTTCCTGCTTCGCGGCGCGAACTTCGGGCAGTTCCAGCGATCCGCTCAGATATGTCCAGGTTCCGCGGGCATTGATGAACGGCCGAACTCCGAGCTTGGTATAGATGTTCTGTCCCGACCTGAAGTCACGGCTGCCCGTGCTGTCTTCCAGCAGTGCGTCGGCGGCGATGATTCCGTAAACCGGGAGCGCTGCCGCCCACTTAATCATGGTGCGGCGATTGAGAGTTGGACGTCATGAGTAGATTGGCTCCAGCTTATTCACGATGTACTGTCCGCAATGCTCATAGCTCGTGCGCGGACCATTGCGAGTGCTGTCCAGATCGACGCAGTTCCAGCCCTTGAAACTGATCTGTTTCAGGACGCGATGCAGCGCCGGAAAATCGATATCGCCGTCCCCGAGGTCATAAATACTCTCAAAGAACTTCGCGGATGAGGAATCCTGCTTGTGCACCTTCCCGTTCGGCAGAACCACATCTGCCTTAGGCGTCGTCCAGCGAGCATCCTTGTAGTCCATGAACATGATGCCGGTTCTTGTACTTCTCAAACATCTTCACCGGATCCGATCCGCCCAGGTACAGGTGGGCCGTATCCGGCGAGAAGTGGAACAACTTCGGATTGGTCAGCTCCATGCATCGATCGACTTCGCCCGGACCCTCCACCATCTCATCGAGATGATTGTGGACGCCTGCCCGGAAACCCATTTCTCCCGCAGCTTCCCCGATCAGATTGAATCCGGTGCACATGGCGCGAAAACCCGCATCGACATCCTTGTCCGGGTTTCATCCGCGATGGTGGAAACACAACGAGATGGTTTGCACCAAAGATCTGTGAGGAAGCGCATTGCTTCTTTTGCTTTCTCAACGACAGCTTTGTGCTGCGCCGGGTCGTTCACCGGACCGCCGAACGAAATCGTCGCGACATGCAGATTCCGCTTCGAAACTTCTTTCTCCAGCTGGGAGGCGGTAATGTTGTACGTCTTGAGAATGCCTGGATACCCGGTCAGCCGTACACCGATGAATCCGGTGTCCTTCATGACGTCGAGGATCTCGGTAAATGGCGCGACCGGGTAGTGTGACCACAACCCCGCGCTGACCGCCCACTTGATGTTCTTATTCGCGGGCAATCGGCCGGCGGCTACGGCGAGCCTCGCCGGCAATTGCTGTAAGAAAGATTCGTCTGGTCATGATTTACCCGGGTAAGTTTCCGATTTGATCTGGTATTGCGCAATTTGCTGCGGTCGATATCATATCCCAGCCCCGGACGATGCGGCAGAGCGATGACACCATCCTCGACCTCGATGAAGGGCGACACGATATCGTCCTGAAACCAGCGACTGCTTGCTTCGACGTCTGTGGGATACACGAAGTCGGCAAGCGAAGCCAGCGCCGCTCCCTGCGCTTGACCGATCCCCAGTTCAGGCATCGTTCCGACCCACGACGGGATCGAATTCTCACGGCAGATCTGTACCATTTGCAGCGCCTTGTGCAGGCCGCCGATGCGCTGAATCTTGAAGTTTGCGATCTGCACACTCCCCAAACGTATCGCTCGCTCCAGCAGTTCCGGCACTTTCCAGGCTCTCATCAAGACAGACGGGCGTCTTGACAGAAGCCTGCAATTTCGCAAGGTCCTCGAGAGCGGGACCGGGAAACGGCTGCTCGTACATCATCAGCCCGAAGCCGTCGAGTTCTCTAAATATATCGAGATGCTCGAGCGAGTACGCGCCGTTGGCATCCACGAACAGCGGAATGTCACCGAACGTCTTACGCGCGGCCCGGATCAGTTCCACGTCGCGGCCCGGCTCGATCTTGATCTTGACGCGTCGATAGCCGTCACGCAGATACCGTTCAATCGTCCGAAGCATGTCGGCAACGTCGTCGTACAATCCGACCGCGAGGCCTGACTCTACTTGCTGTTGTGAACCGCCGAGGGATTGGTGCAGCGGCTGACCGACACGCTGCGCCGCGAGATCCCAAAACGCGGTCTCCACGCCCACTTTGCTGAAATTCGCAGCGCCACTTGCGTCAAGAGCATCGTTCCAGTCTTGTGGACACTCGAAGGAACGCCCAAGGAGTGCGGGAACCACTCTCGAAGTCAGTTCGTCCCAGCACGTCTCCGGAGTATCGCTCGAGTAGAACGCGCCTGCCATCGGCGACGACTCACCATACCCCGTGAGTCCGTCTGAGTCCAGCGCTACAACGATGCCATCCTTCTCGGAAACCGCCCCGGAACTAATCCGGAACGGTTCCACGAGAGGAATTCGCACATGTGTGAGTGTTATGCGTTCAATCCGCAAACTGCCTCGCTAAAAGGTGAATTTACCTACCAGCGTACTGACAAATTGTCCGCCGAGGCAGCACCATCCTCCCTGCGTCGAAGTCGGTTTGCCGAAGAGCCCGGGACTCTTCAGGTTGACGGTCGAGGACGGATTCACAAAGTTCGGCTGCTTGAAGACGTTGTTGATGTCATACCGAACCTCGAACCGAAATCGCTCTTTCACAAGGATGCTTTTCTGCAACGATGCCTGCGTCCAGTTCAGCCCCGGACCATCAATCGTATTGCGGCCAAGACCGACACGGAGCAAGTTCTCGCCAGCCTCGATCTGGGAAGAAAAATCTGACACCCCCGGGGTCATCGGGATTTCAGATGACCAAACGCTCTCTAGCTGCTCAACTAAGACACCACGCGGTCCAGAAGGGTGATTTTTCCATCACCGAAATGGATGACGACGCTGTCCTTACGAAATACACTTGCTGTTCGTGCGGCGCGAATCACGTCACCGGGCAGACGCTGGATCGCTTAATCGAGTGTAGTCTCGACGAAAAGCATTTTCGGGCCATGTGGAACGATCCGAATGGGCCTTTGTGCAAAAATCCGATGTCTACGAAACGTAGCTCGGAAATCTGACTTTTATCGTGCCGGTCCATCCATCAGGTGGCAGTTCTGTGTTCACGTTGACTGGTCGGTGAATCGGCTGCTTCCCCGTCCTTCAGCGGCCACCCTGCCCATCAGGGTACCGACGGGAGTTTCACCCTGATGACAGGCAGTCGCTGATTCATTTCGACTCCTGGGATATCAAGGGTTCGTCTGCTTCTTGGGTCACCACTATATATTGTCTGGTGATCCAGTCAGCGATCCGGGTTTCTCCATGCTCGCGAAACTTTCTGCAGATCGTTTCCTTATCCGCCTCGCTCAGGATATTCATCAGCTTCACGTCATCTTTGTTCGTCTCTGCGAGCTGATCCCGAAGTTTTAACGCCCATTGCCTCTGTCGAAAAGCGTATACGCTGGACAAGATCGTTAGAGCGCTAAGAACCGCTATCACTACTTTAAGTGGTTGTCTTCGATAGCTTTTCATCAATTCAATTTCGTCCGTCCCGCGTTGGGATTGAGCGACTTGTCCGAAATTTTCTGCGTCGAAATTCGTTCCTGAGTAGGTACCGATCGGTCCCGTAGAGAGTGCAGTCAGGTGCAAAACTTCACCAGCAGGGGCCTCGTCTGAAGAGATCTGGATGACCTGCACTGCGATCAGGTCATGGAAGCGGAGTGAGGACTCCTTTTCCCTCTTTCATGTGTGGGATTTGAGCGTTTTTTGACCGTCTCGAAAAATGAGATGAAATGACTGTAGGAAGGCGTAGGAAACAAAACACGCCTTTACCGACCTTCCCTCGTATAATTCACCTCTAATCTACCGATCTCACCACAGAACGACAAGCGTTGGTTGTGGGTTCGAGCCCCACCCAACCCAGAATCTTTCTTCCATGGTCAAACCCAACCCAGAGTTTTGCTTCAATGGCGTGGGTTTACATTCTGCGAGGGTCAACAGGGCGACATTATATCGGCTCGACGATCAACTTGGAAAGGCGACTTTCCGAGCATCGAAATGGTGGCACACATACAACCCAACGACTGGGCGATCATTGGAGACAGTTGCCGTTCTGGAACTCGAAACGATTGAACAAGCCCGGATTCTTGAACGGCAACTGAAAGCCAAGAAGAATCCAAAGCTGGCCATCGCGATGCTCCAGGATCTTCGCCCACGTTCGCGATCCAACTTGATCGAGCAGCCCCGAGAGCTTTGCTATCGGGGTTGGTTGTGGGTTCGAGCCCCACCCAACCCAACCCCCATTTCCCTGGAAAAACGCTTCAATAAAAAGGCTCGGCGCGACACCGCTCATCAAAAAGTGACCTTGCCAATTCGCCCCAAAATCGGGCTTTTCGCAGCTGGATTTCACGTAGCAACATTCGTTCTCTTTAATTCTCGCCTTTTGTTCTACCGCCTATAGCTGCGGATTTTGAGGATTTCCATCTACCCACTAATTTGCTGCACCACGACCGAACGATCTCACTTCTCGCGATAGTGCGCCGATATAGTGGAAACCATGACGGAAACAAACAAAACAAACACACCTCTGCGATTGCGAACACAGACTTCCCTTCGCGGTTCTAACCGTATGGATTTGCCGATCCTGTGGACAAGTCCACGAGACCGTAACTAATTGCGCTTGTGGTAAGTGTGCTCAATTATATGAGATCGATGCCCTTCTGACGTCGGATCTTGTGATCGCTGGAGCACGCCGTCTCTAAGTTTCGGCTCCGTGTTGCCCGACTCGGACGCGAATGCCGGATCTTGCCCAAACTTTCAGTCGAGTGTGAAGAAGGCATTAAACTTGACTCGATTTTATTTACTGCGATCTACAATGAGTCTAATGTACCGTCTCCTAAATCCTTTGAGTTTCGTTGCGTTCAAAATGGGTCGTCTGCGAGGCGCGAGGACGGAGCATATCTAGAGCCGGGGGGAGCGGGGGATAGCATAGGGGTCGGGATCGGTGTTTTCGCTGGAACGGATGGACCGAATTCCTACCCGATCACCTTTAGAAGTGGATTACGCATAAACTTTGGTTTCGGGGTTTGCGCTGAGCCTGGAAGCTTTTCACCTATGACGGATATAAACGTCAACAATCTGTCTATGACTGAAGTTAGAAATTTCTAACTCGCTGATCCCACCTCATGAAACCCGCATGCCACGTCCACGTCAGTTCCTCCTACGCAAACTCCACGCCCGATACCAACTCCCACTCCAAGACCAACTTAAGCTCCGAAACCAAGACCTGGCTCAATGTCAGTTACGACTCCTCGACCAAGTTCGACCCCTACACTTAGTCGAATACCCACGTCAGTTCCGACTCCCTGTCCAACTCCACGCCGACCCGCTCGACACTTGCTTCTACGGCTACTCCGAACCCGACTACCATCCGGGCCGTAGTTCGTTGGCGGTTTGCGCCACTCGCTGCCGGGGCGTCGTCAATTCATCGGCTTCTTGGGCTTCATGGGTTCCATTGGTTTCATCTGAGCGATTCTCATTCGATTCTTTAAGCGTCAGTTTTTCCCGCATTCTCCAACTTGGGCTCCTTCGCATCAATTCGGTTTGATCGCCGTGGACCTGGGACATCACCGAGATTTCACAGATTACGCCGATTAAGAGGGGGGTGGGCGTAAGGGCGAATAACGATTTGGCCGCGGCATCCGCGGAAAGGGAGGGACCGCCGGTATCCTCGACGCTGCCAAATGACTTACTGGAACTTTGGTTCCATTTACGGTTATCGGTAGATGTTTTATCCATTCGGCCAAAGAAACAATGGGAACAACTGTGACACCGAACGAGACTTTTAAGCCATTGGCCATGGAGGCGTTTGACGACATCCGAAACTATACTGAATTACGGAAACTGATCCGAGTCTCACTTCGGGTTCAGAATCCCGAATGGGTCGAGCCTAACGGCGAGTCGCCTCTCTGTGATTTTTACGAGGCTCGGTTCGCTGAGTTACTTGGTCTTTGAGGCGATGAGCCATCTTTGTATTTTGTAAAAATTGCCATCTGCGTCGGTGAACCTGGGAACGCCCATGGTTTACCTTGGGAAACACGTTATAGGTGAGGTGCCTGAAGGGGCACCTGGAGTCTTTGCTCTGTGAATGTCCAAATCCCAGAGCCAGACACAAAGTGCCTGGTTAGCATGCAGAGAGCCCCGTCCCGCAGGGTCGGTCGAAGTCTGTTAGATCCAGACCGACAACCGACCCGGTTTGCTTCTCGTCATAACAAAGACTTTTGCTAGCCCAAGAACGTTGCATTGGAAACTGCAGAGGTAAGCGCCATGGTTTCTACCAACCACAAAACCTCCATTCCTCCTCGCTGAGTGCGATGCCCCTTCTCCAGCGATAGACCGATGCATCGCCAGAGAGGTCCGCCGAATGAAGTCTCAAAGTCTCAATAAACCGATGAAAGAAAATTGAAATGAAACAACAAACTATCCGCAACGAAGTCGCCGCCGAGCCTCAGGAAAACCAAACCAGTGCCCAATGGAGCGGTGGAAAACCTTCGATTCTCATCTTCGACGTCAACGAGACCCTGATCGACTTTGAAGTGATGAGCCCGCTCTTCGAACGCGTGTTCGGTGACAAGCGCGTCCTGCGGGAGTGGCTCGGCCACCTGATCATGTACTCGATGACCATCACTCTGTCCGGTCTTTACAAAGATTACTTCTCTCTGGGCCAAGGGCTCTTTCGAGATGGTCGGCGCCATCCACAAGGTCTCCGTTCAACCTGCTGACGTCGAGGCACTCAAGAAGGGCATGATGACCATGCCGGCCCATCCCGACGTGGAAGAAGGCCTGAAGATACTGAAGGACGCGGGCTTCCGGATGGTGACCTTGACAAATTCGCCGCCAAATCCGCACGGTAAGAGTCCGTTGGAAAACGCCGGTCTGGCCGATTTTTTCGAGCGGCAGTTCAGCATTGAGACGGCCCGCGCCTATAAGCCTGCGCAGGTCCTCTACCACATGGTGGCCCAAGAGCTTGAGGTGCCACCTTCTGCCTGCTGCATGATTGCCACCCACATCTGGGACACGATTGGGGCGCAGAGCGCAGGTCTCACCGCCGGCCTGCTTACTCGACCTGGCAACGCGCCGCTGCCGATACCTGGCCTACCGCAGCCGAACGTTATCGCGCCGGATCTACCGGCGTTAGCCACCCAGATGATTAAGCTCTGGCGGTCCTAATGTAGACGGCATCAGTTCCAGACAACGCTAACCACTCCTCGATACTGCGGGTACACCCACTACGGTCACGGTACCTCTCAAACAGTGTTATTTGGAGGGTAGAACCGGAACATGGGCGACCAGCCCTTTCTGGAGACCGTTCGAATTGGCGTGTTGTTCCGCAACGTCATCGCGCTTCAAAAGAAGCCTGAAGGCCATGAAGTGGGCAGTGAGCAGTATCGGGACAAATAGGGCTGGAATGTAGATTCCGGCACCGAAGAACCCCACGTCGGCAACTTCAGTGGCGCCTTTATAGTAGGCGTTCAAAAGATCGGCCGTGCCCCACAGATTCAAGATCCAGACGATTGGAATTGCCAAGGTCCAACGCCACGTAAAGCGCGGCGATTGAAAAAAGCGCCAAAACTGCCGCGAGGAAATCGCCCCATGCTATTTGCGCTACCGACCGCAGAATTCAGCGCGGGAGGAGACGAATCCAATCACCATAAAGTTCATTCCTAAAAACCGAAATGCGTGCAGAGAAGCGAGGATTCGGAGTGCCTTGTCTCGGGGCAACGAACGAAGTGCTGGCCAGAAGTAAAGACTGAGCCACTACGCTGCTGGCGATGACGGCGCCCATAGACACTCAGAACGAAGGGAAGATTGAAATTGTTTACTGAGGTGCAAGGGTTCGGATTGCGCCACAGATGCCGCCGGAAGCATAGCAGTCAGAATAGGGAACAGTGGTTTCATTGTTTAGCTCGATTCAATTTGGTTGTTTAGTTTATTACGTCTGGATTTATTGGCATCGGCTTGACTATAGATTACGTATGTAATCTTAGGCCGCAAATTTTTTTATCAACCCTTTTCGGGAGCAAACGACTCTACAGAATATGACCGCGCTGCGGCCAGCACTGTCACGACCCTGCGGGTCCGCTATCGCTCTGGCGGCAACAAGTATGCCAGCCATTCCGGAGAACAAAATGAAGGCACGGACTCGCTTTTCCTCAGGGGTGCGACCGGAAAGGTAGGGAAGCTGCGCTCGGCATAGGCCAGCATCGATTGGTTAATTCGTTTGCGGACCTTCGGAGCCTGACGAGCGAACTCCGGCGCCAAGGCTGCCAGCGGGCACCCACTTCCACGGGCACCCAGGTGTTCCGTGCTAAGGTAATGCTCTATCACGGCTCGTAACCCCGCACCTTTCGGGGCAGCTTCGGCGACGGTGACCAACCAGTCGCCTAACTCCTCGAAGGCCCGGCCGATCGCCGCTGCGTAAAGATCGCCCTTGCTCCCGAAATGGCGGTAAAAACCACCCTTGGTCAGACCCAACTCCTTCATAACCTGCCCGATGCCGTTCAACTCGGACCCCTGCTCCCGGAACGACCGCGCAGCCGCCGCGAGGATTTTCTCGTGGGTCTCGGCTTTTTGCTCCGCAGGGTACCTCATCCAGGTGAGATTACGTCAGTAATCTTACGATTGCAAGATCTTTTGACCCCTCACCTTCGGGTCTACCCGTTTCCTCCGTGCGATGTCGGCGCTGGCTCCAGCATCGAGCGATGTTCTCACGCCACCACATCTGGCGGACTCGCCTTTCGGCTGTTCTCCTGCCAGTGCGCAAATTTGAAAGGAAACTCGAGTAGGATTCATGTCGATGTAGTTTGATTAATGTTTAAACGACTTGGGATTACTTGCCCGTTCGGATCTCCTTTACTCGGTCTCGAACGGAAATTCATATTTTCATCCGTTAACCATCGTTAGGATTTCGCGTAACCGACAACTTGATGCCGACAGTCTTATACGAACACTGCCTGTCTGGCGCTAAAGCGGCCAATGCATAGTTTTTGCAGTCGGTCATACTTTCTTTGATAGCGGTTGCGGCACCAATCAGAGCTTTTCGACCTTGCAGGCTTTCGTGGAAAGTTCACGGAGCGACGGAAGCATTCGAAAGCAAGGTCATGCTGCCCGAAGAAGCCCGGTTGCCACAGGTGCGCGTTTACAGTATGTTTGACGGCCGGAAGGCGCCTCAGTGCCCTTAAGCAAAACGCGATCATATGACGACTCTGCAGAACGGCAAGCGCGATCGGGTTGGATTGGTCCACGTCGCTGATCGCAGGTTAGATCTTTGGGATCAAGCTGGAGAGGCGCGGTGATCTCCTATTCTACTTTTCGGCACGCCCTGGTCGGCGACCTCATCTTGGTAGCAGAAGAAGATCGGTTGATTCGCTCCAGTTACACGGACTCGAAACTAGCTCCAAGTGTGGCCCCGGACTGGGTTCGCGCGCCGAAACATTCGGTCTTGGCGGAGGCCGCTGCCCAGCTGAAACAATATCTTGCCGCCCAGCGAAGTACCTTAACAATTCCTATCCAGATTCAAGGAACGGAATTTCAGCGAAAGGTTTATAACCTTGTCAGGCAAATCCCGCTCGGCGCAGTCATCTCGTATACGGACATTGCGGCCAAGCTGGGCATGCCTCGCGCCGGTCGCTCCGTCGGCGCTGCCATTGGCAAAAATCCCCTGTTGATCTTCATCCAGATCTCGCGTGATCAATCAAAGGGGATCAGTTGGCGGTTTCGCCGGAAAATGGAATCGAAAGCCGGGACTACTGGATTTGGAAAAGCGGTTGGCAGCGAAAAAGCCAACGACGACAGATATCTAAGCAAAATATCAAGCATCGGGAAAGCCGCAACTGTGACATGATCCGTGTGGCGCGCACCGTGCGTGAACGACCTACGCAGAAACGCTCCCGAAGGGGGCTGTCGTAATCTTGGGGGAACGATCAGATATTTGCCACCTTCTCCCCGATCTGGCCGGGGGGCTCCGGCGTCGATGATCCGGTGGAACCACATATCGTCGAAGGTGCCGAGCGAATCTGTTTGCTATTTGCGGTTCGGCGCCGGCCATTCCAAGAAGCTCCTCCATCGTAATGCCACCCCCTTCAGTTTTGGCTTCGGCTTGGTCTATCGCTTTCGATCACCCTTCAGTGGCCTCGCAGGAATTGGCCCTGTCGATTAGAGCATGTCGCTCGCCGCGCTCCTAAAAGCCAACCAATTCGGCGGAAGGCCTAACCTGGCCGCCTCGATCTAATTTACCTTTGCCGAAGTAAGAGATGATCCTGGAGGATTATTTCGGATTTGGTCCGAGAAGAATTAAGTTTTACGTGGCCTGCACCACCTGTTACCGTCCAAATCAACGATGAGCATCGAGCGATGCTGATCGAACCATCCCCATGAGGAACTCCATATGAAGCACGTCGTTATAGTGGGAGGCGGTTTCGCGGGATCGAACTGTGCGCGTAAACTGGCTTCACATCCCGATATTCGGATCACGTTGATCGACAAGAACAACTTCCAGCAGTTCCAGCCATTACTCTACCAAGTGGCCACCGCCGTGTTGGCGCCTAGCAACGCGGCGTTCTCCTTGCGCAATCTCCTCCAACGCCACTCCAACGTTGATGTAAAGCTGGGCGA
Organism: Bryobacteraceae bacterium; assembly: GCA_963794765.1. Taxonomy (GTDB): domain Bacteria; phylum Acidobacteriota; class Terriglobia; order Bryobacterales; family Bryobacteraceae; genus JAWXCM01. The sequence goes on from CAWCGC010000044.1 coordinate 296,259, forward strand.
GGTGGTCGCAGTTGATCCGGAGGCGCGAACCGCTGAAACTGCGGAGGGACAAAAGTACCAAGGTGACTACCTGGTGCTTGCAGCCGGGTCACAGGCAAATTTCTTTGGGACGCCGGGAGCCGAAAAACACACCTACCCTTTGTACTCGCTTCACGATGCCGAGTTGTTCCGATCCCGCATGGGGACCCCTGGTGGGGCCTCTGATCGTCGACCCTTCGCTCATCGCCAAGGGTGCGTTGAATTTTGTCGTCGTGGGAGCAGGTCCTACCGGTAGCGCGGAAATGTCCGGTACGCTCGGAGGCCATGACTCAGCGGATGTTTAAGGATCTACAAGCATCTTGGATCTGAGCAAAGCTCAAATCTTTTTGGTCGACCATGGACAGTAGAGCGGCGTGAGGGCGTTTTCCCAGAAGTCGCAAGAATACGCTTCAAGGGTGCTAAACTCAGCGTGGCGTGCAAATCCGGCTGGGAACTGCCGCTAAGGAGGTGGCTTCCGACCATGTGTTGCTCTCGGACGGAACTCACAACTGGGACTCGCACGGCGATTTGGGCAGGAGGCCTGAAAGCGTCCTTGTTGTCGAGCAATGTAGGCGTACCTCCCGGCCATGGTGGACGTATTGATGTGCAACCCGATTTTAGCGTGAAGGATTTCCCCAGGCGTCTACGCGCTAGGAGATTTTGCCAAACATCGCTGGCGCGGACGGGAAGCCTTTGCCGCAGCTGGCATCGGTGGCGGAACAGTCTGGAAAGTGGTGCGCAAAAAATATTGCGGCAGTGATAGCCGGAGAATCGGCAGAGCCTTTCCGCTACTTGGACAAAGGAATCATGGCGATGATCGGGCGCAACGCGGCCGTCGCGGAAGTTGGTGAGCAACGCCACGAACTCCAGGGTCCGGTCGCATTTGCTGCGTGGCTCGGGGTACACGCTGCGCTACTCACCACGGCTCGTGCGAAAATAGAAACCTTTGTTGAATGGGGCTGGGATTATTTTGGCAAAGAGCACGCCGACCCAAGTTCTCGATCGCATGAGTCAGGCGAACATTAATTGGAACGCTGACGAGGAAAAGCCGGAGCAACCGGGCTTAAAAATGAGGAATAAACAAGCTGCCAGAGCATATCTGGATTGATACGTTACTGAGGAGCAACGCAGCCACCGGCCCATTTTCAACGCAACCCTCTCGGCCGCGGCCAGTTGGCTGTTTTTCCGCGTTGCTCGCTCGACCCGTATGACACAGATATGAGGCACTTCGCTCGCGCCTTGAAAAACAGCCAACTGACCTGCGGCGAAACTCAAGGGATTTAAGAGACGGTGCACACTAGCTTCGAGGGGCAACCTGGTGAACGAAGAAAGTCGACCGATGATCCAAGAATCGACCGAGAAGATTCCCGCCCCTCCCAGAATAAAGGATAGTAAGCCCGCGATATACAGTAAAACAACCTCGTAACCTGGAGGACCGAAGACAGGACCGTCGCGCGTCAAACCAATTGTATTTATCGAACTAAATCCGTACCTGAGATGCACCGTAAACAAAGCCACTAACATAATAGCAATGAGTGGAAGAGAAATGACCATTACGAAAGCCCCAACGAAAATCGCCTGAAACCACCCAAACGCTCCACCTCCAGAGGCGAAGCCCAGGAGGTGAAATAGGGAAATGAAACCCCAATCTGGACAAGAAGTTCTTCAAAGTGCTCCGGTCCCCTCGACAACTTGGCCCAACCGTGATCCATAAAACCAAAGCCTATGACTAATCTTAAAAACAATGGAGCCCACCGATGGTATCCTTCCGCCAAAGAGCAAGGGTGCTGAAGGAATATCTCATATGCGTTCATGCGTGCTCTGCCCGCTAAGCTCCTGGTCGCCGTGTCCTGTAGGTCACGATAGGCGGCGGGCACGTTGACGGTGTTATGCGCCCACTCAAACAGGCTGTAGGCGCCGTAGTCGGGCATGGCGGCAACATCGAGTGTGGCCTCGACTGATCGGCCCTCGTCGATCGCCGCGCGCACGGCGCCATCAAGCTCACGAAGGTAACGAAGCGGAAACTCGATATCGGCGGGACGCATCGGCCGGCCATGGCCGGGAATGATGGTGGCGTCTTCCGGCAGGAAGTCGCGCACTCGGGTCAGGGTCGCGATCGTCTCTTTGTGCCGGCCTTCGAGGAGCCAGGGAAGAGCAGGTGACGGTGCCTGGATCATGTTGCCGACCCAAAGAACCTTGGCATCGGGCGCCCACACGACGAGATCGCCTGGCGTCTGCGCGAACCCGAAGTGGCGCACCTCGACGGTGCGGCCGCCGAGATCGACACTGAGCATCTCGGGGACGACGATATCGGCGGTCCGCGCCTGCACGCGCTCGATGCCCTTGCCCTTACCCATGAGGCCGATCATGAAACGGCGATCGTCCTCGAAATTTTCCTCCATGTAGCGTTTGGTCGCCGGATGCTGGATGATGACGGTGTTTTCGGGGAACAGGTAGTTCCCGTAAGCATGGTCACCGTGGTAGCTGGTGTTGACGAGGAAGCGGATCGGTTTCGTCGTCACCTGGCGCACGAGCCCGATGAGCTGCGAGGCGAGATCGCCGTTCAGCATCGACTCGATGACGAGAACACCCCGCTCGCCGATCACGAAGCCGCCTGTGGTGCCGACATGGTCTTTGGCGAGCACGTCGTCAGGCATGACCGCGAACACGCCAGGGGCAAGCTCTTTCGAGGTAAGGTTTACCCGCGCGGCATCCCAAGGGGGCGTGGCTTCTTGGTCGCTCTTCTGTGTCACTAATATCTCCTTCAAGGGTTAAACCAACAGACATCGCGCTAAGCGCATGTGCGCCGCGCCCTGAAGTGCTGCACGGACAAGGCAAACACTTTGGTTCCCACCGCGTTGTGCATGTTGTTTGATGTACTTCTCCGGTGCGTCATCGACCCCTCAGCCCAAAGTTCCCATCCAGCCGGCTATGGCCCGCCCGAGCTCGTCCGGCGAACTTCCTGGAGGTAATGGCGCCCCCGCGACCGTCACTTCGGTTTGCACGGCAACCGG
>CAWCGC010000045.1:0-129338 GCA_963794765.1 Bryobacteraceae bacterium
AGAGCTTCTCGCCGAGTGTTTCTTCCAGTGCGCGAATCTGGCCGCTGATCGTTGGCTGTGCAAGCAGCAGCACCTTGCTCGCGCGAGTGATGCTTCCTTCCCGCGCGACCGTTCTGAAGTACAGCAGGTGATGATAATTCACCCATTCCATAACTAGCTCCTCAAAGTCCGTTACCCGACGATATTCTGCTGAAACACCGTGGACCCATAGCTGATGTCGAATTATGTGGCCGAGACCTGGAATGTTGCGTTAAAAGTTGAGTTATCCGGGGAGCAAAGTGGGAGTTTATTGGAAATTCCGAGGTATCTTGATTGAAAAACCGTATCCGGGTGTACTTGCGGCCATGGATTTCGGTTAGAGCAACCTTCGTTGACGGCGCAGTACCATGCCTGAGCTATTCTCGGAAGTATGGACGAGCGGGAAGAGATCGGCAACAGCACAAATTCAGCGTTAACAGAACGCGGGCTCGACGTGGCGGCCCGGGAAGTCGATCCGTCTCCGGAACTTGATGCGGTCACGATCATGGAACTGCAGGGCGTGACCGGTGAAGTTGAGGCTCTTGCGGTGAAGAGCATTCTGGACGCAAACAACATCCCCAGTGTGCTGGTTGGAACGTCGACTTTGCCGAACCTGAGTTTTCAGATTCAGGTTCCGGGCAGCGAGGTCGATCGAGCTCGGGCTGCGATCGCTGAGGCGCAGGCGGCCGGGCCGGCTGCGGCGGTGGAAGCGGAACGCGAATCCGAACTCAACGGCAGCGTCCCGCCTGAAGCTTAGTTAGACAGCCTGGCCGCGGCCGCGACCGTTCGATTTGACTTCCACCTCCGGTGTTGCCGGCGCAGCAGCGGCTGCCGCGCCGGGAGACCGAACCAAGCCGAGGCGAACTCGAAGTTCTGCATCGATCGTGTCGCGAATATCGGCGTTCTCGCGCAGGAACTGGCGGGCGTTTTCGCGGCCCTGGCCGATGCGCTCGCCTTTATAGCTGTACCAGGAACCGCTCTTCTCGACGATGTTCTGCGCCACGCCGAGGTCGATCAGATCGCCTTCGCTGCGAGATGCCTTCGCCGTAGATGAATGTCGAACTCGGCTTCGCGGAACGGCGGCGCCACTTTGTTCTTCACGATCTTGACCTTGGTGCGGTTGCCGGTCACGGCGTCGCCATCTTTAATGGCCGCAATGCGGCGGATATCGACGCGAACCGAAGAATAGAACTTCAGCGCGCGGCCGCCCGGTGGTGGTTTCCGGATTGCCGAACATGACGCCGATCTTTTCGCGGATCTGGTTGATGAAGATCAGGCAGGTATTCGATTTCGAGACGATGCCGGTCAGCTTGCGCATGGCCTGCGACATCAGGCGCGCCTGCACGCCCATGAGGGCATCGCCCATTTCGCCGTCGAGTTCGGCTTTGGGAACCAGTGCCGCGACAGAGTCGACGACCAGCACGTCGATCGAACCCGGAGCTGATCAGCGCGCTGGTGATTTCCAGCGCCTGTTCGGCGTAATCGGGCTGCGAAACCAGCAGATTGTCGACATCGACGCCCAGCTTCTTGGCATAGATCGGATCGAGCGCGTGTTCGACGTCGATGAACGCCGCCATGCCGCCGGCCTTCTGCGCTTCGGCGACGACCTGCAGCGCGATGGTCGTTTTACCCGACGATTCCGGGCCGAAGATTTCGCAGATGCGGCCGCGCGGAAATCCGCCCACGCCCAGCGCGTAATCGAGCGAAATGGAGCCGGTCGAGATCGCGTGAAACCGGAACAATCGCTTCCTTCGAGCCCAGCCGCAGAATGGAGCCTTTTCCAAACTGCTTTTCGATCTGGCCCAGAGTCAGGCCTGAGGTTGCGTGCGCGTTCTTTTCTCAACTGCCATGAGGAAGTTCCTGATTATACTCGAACTTTCGCCTAAGTTTCGACTCTGATTATCGCAGGCTATGTGTTTCGGGGCGTAGTATCCCTTGCGGGCGCGCACGACCAGATCCTTGCGGCTTCTTCACCTTGATTTGACAGTGTGATACAGCCCGTCGGTCTTCAGCGGGCTCCGGGCGGTAGAACAGGTTGTACTGATGCCGCAGTTCGTTGGCGATGTTCTCGAAGCGACTGTGCAGAGGTCCTGCGCCTTGAACGGGAAGAAGGTAAGTCCGCCGGTTTCGGTGGCGAAGTACTGCATCACCTTGTCGCCATCGCGTCTGCGATATGGGAGATGTTGGTCGAAATAGTGTAGATAACGACGTCGGCCTTCTGGGCCATCTCGAGCGCCTGGTCGCGGGTGTAGCGGCTTTGCGTTGTCGTCGCCGTCGCTCAGGATGACCATGGCGCCGCCGGAATTTGTACATCGGCTGATCCAGCATCAGCTTGTCTTTGCAGGCGAAGAAGATGGCGTCGTACAGAGCGGTGCCGCCGCCGGGGCGCAGATCGCGAACGGCTTTGGCAAGCGTTTCCGTGTCGTTCGTCAGGTCGGCCACCAGTTCGGGGCCGGTGTCGAAGCTGACCACGATGGCCTTGTCCTGCGGACGCATCACGCTGTTGATAAATTCGTCGCCGCTTCCTGCTGGAACCGGAAGCGATCGCGAATGCTGTTGCTGGTGTCGATCAGGATCGCGAGGCGCAGCGGCAGGTCGGTTTCGGCGGTGAACTCGAGGATCTCCTGCGGCTTCTTGTTCTCGAGGACCTCGAAGTCGTCTTTGCCGAGGTCGGTAACAAAGCGGCCCTTCTTGTCGGTGACCGTGAACAGCATGTTCACGCGATTGACATCGAGGGTGATGCGTGTGTCGCTTGCGGCTACACCGGGCTCGGGCTGTTGCGGAGTCTGTGCGGGAATTCGAGGCGTATCCGCCGCTGTTCCGGTCACGCAGAGCACAGCCAGAACCAAATACAACTTATTCATTGACCAGGAGAACCTCACTCCAGTTTAGCCAATTGTCACGGTACCTGCCGTAACCATCCTGCCAGTTCGGGCGGCAGAGGCGCTTCGATCGTCAGCACCTCAGTGGTTTTCGGATGTCGGAACGAGAGCACGTGCGAATGGAGGAAGAACCGATCCATCGGACCTTTGGCAGCACCGTACAGCGTGTCTCCCGCGACCGGGTGGCCGATGCTCGAGAGATGCACGCGGATCTGGTGCGTCCGGCCGGTACCGATTCCGACCTTCAGGTACGTGTATCGCTCGAACCGTTTGAGGACGGTCCACCAGGTCCGAGCCGTTCGACCGTGACCAGTTCGTGTCGTCATGCGTATTCGCCGGACCGGGTCTCGCTCGATGGGTGTTTCGATCCGTCCCGAGTCTGTCCGGGTGACACCCTGGACGAGCGCGAGGTAGGTTTTCGTCACCTCACGCGAAGCGAACTGCGCCGCGAGCGCCTGATGCGCTGCGTTGTTGCGCGCGACCACAATAACGCCGCTGGTTTCGCGGTCGAGACGATGGACGATGCCGGGCCGGTCATCGCCGCTGATATTCGAGAGCTGGCCGAAGCGATGCAGAAGCGCGTTCACCAGCGTTCCCGAGTGCTGTCCCGCGCCGGCGTGCACCGTCATCCCTGCGGGTTTATTCACCGCGATCAGATCGTCATCGATATAGAGGATGTCGAGCGGCAGGTCTTCCGGTTCCGCGCGCAGCGACGGAAGAGGTTGTGGGACGACGGTGACTTGCTCTCCTCCGCGCAGGGTAAGTGAAGCCCTTGGCCGCCGCTGATCTACGAGCACATGGCCATCTTCTATCCATGACTGAATGCGGGCGCGAGACATTCCCGGTATGGTTGCGGACAGCCAGCGATCCAGACGCTCGCCGCGAGCGTGATCAGGGACGACCAGAGTGGAAGGGTTCACGCTACCGAACGAGTATGACCTGGACGTCGGCGACGTTTGTTCCCGTGGGTCCTGTTCTGACGAGAGAGCCGACCACGTCGAGGCATTCATAGGAGTTGTTGTTCGCCAGCGCTTCGAGAGCGGCCGCTCTGGACTGATCCCCGTTTGCGGTTGCGCCGTCGACGATGCCGCCGGCTGCGTCGGTGGGACCGTCGGTGCCATCGGTCCCGCCGCTTAGCACGGCGATTCCGTCCATTCCCGCGATTCTCACGGCCGCTGCGAGTGCCAACTCCTGATTTCGTCCGCCCTTCCCAGATCCGCGCAGGTTGACGGTGGTTTCGCCGCCAAAAAGCAGACACGCAGGCGGGGCGATGGGGTTACCGCTGAGGCGCACTTCCTTCGCGATAGCCGTCTCCACCACCGCGACTTCACGAGCTTCGCCTTCAATGACGCTGCTGAGGATGAGCGGAGCGTAGCCGAGGTCGACGGCTTTGTCTGCGGCCGCTTCGAGTGCGATGCGGTTACTTCCGACGATAATGTTGCGAGTGCCTTCGAAAGCCGGATCGTCCGGCTTCGGTGTTTCGACGAGGCCCGCTTCGAGGTAGTCCCGGACTGCTTGCGGAACCCTCGCTCGGAGACCGTATTTATCGAGCACGGCGAGCGCATCGGCGAAGGTGCTGCGATCCGGTGCGGTGATGCCGGAACCGATAACATCGAGGTCGTCGCCGACAACGTCGGAAAGAATCAGTGAGATTACCTGGGCCGGCGCTGCGGCGGCCGCGAGTCGTCCCCCCTTAATCGCGGACAAATGCTTACGAACGGCATTGATCTCGTGAATCGTCGCGCCACACGCGAGTAAGAGCGAAGTCGCCGCTTGTTTATCGGCGAGGGTGATGCCTTCAGCAGGCAGAGGCAGCAGCGCCGACGCTCCGCCGGAAACAAGGACGATAACGATGTCGTTTGCGTCCGCTGAACGGGCAAGGTCGAGAATCTCACGAGCGCCGCGGACGCCCGCTTCGTCGGGGACGGGATGGCCGCACTCGTTCAGTCGAATCCGGGCCAGCGACGCGGAGTGGCCGTATTTGGTGTTGATGAGTCCATTGCTGATGCGGTCGCCCAGTATCTCCTCGACTGCTTCGGCCATGTTCGCGCTGGCTTTACCGGCACCGAGAATGAGTATTTTTCCGGACCGCGAGAGGTCCCATTCCCCCTGATCGATGACAAGCTTGTTTGCCCATAGCTGCAGTTTGGCGCGAATACTCGCTTTTGGGTCCGCCGCCTTAAGCGCCGCGCCAAAAATCTCCAGCGCATGGCGACGCAGCTGATCGTTTTGCATGGGACGCTAGTCGAGCAAACAGAGATCGAGCAGATGCTTAAGTCCTGCTTTGGAATTGCCGTCGGGAATGTCTACATGGAACTCCGCCCGCCGGTACCAGGGAAGCCGCTGTTCATAGAGTTCCCGGAAGCGCTTCGGGTCACGTGCGAGGGGGCGGTGGTCATGCCCGGCGACGCGGTGGCGCATTACCTCAAAATCGGTATTGATCCAGACTGTGATTCCGTTCTCGTGCAGCAACTCGATATTCTCTTCGCGAGTAAAAGCTCCACCGCCGAGCGACATGACAAGAGGCATTCCACGACGAACTGACTGAATGCGCTTATGAATCGCCGAGGATTCGATTTTGCGAAACTCTTCTTCCCCAAAGTTCGCAAACAGGTCCGAGATGGATGTCCTCTGCGAGGATTCTATGTCATCGTCCGAGTCAGCGAATCGCCAGCCAATCTCATCAGCGTACATTCGACCGATGGTGGTTTTGCCACATCCCATGAACCCGACCAGGTAGATGCCGGGGGTACGTTTCAGTTTGAGGTTCATCGTCCAGCGACCTCTCCCTGGGCTGACTGTGACCGCAAGAATTTTCGCAACTGCTGTTCCACGATTGCCGGAAAGAGCCGCCAGCCGGCGACCAGCACCCAGCCGCTGGCGGGGGTGACGACGGTCCGGGCATCCCGCTCAACGCCTCTCGCGATTGCTTCGGCGCACTGCTCCGGCGTGATTGCCATTCGCTGACGCATTCCACCGAGGGCAGGCGGGACATTACCCCCGTAGATATTTTGCTGGAAATTCGTTTTGACATACCCGGGCAGGACGCTTATGCAGTGAATTCCCCATTCGCGAAGCTCCATCCGCAGGCCGTCCGTCAGGGTTATCAGTGCGGCCTTTGAGGCCGAGTAAATGGTGAACCAGGGGAGGGGAACCGCGCCCGCAATCGAGCTGACATTTACAATCGTGCCCTCGCGCCGCGTTTTCATGTGTGCAGCTGTTTCGCGCACGAGTGCGAGCGGAGCGAACAGATTCAGGTCGAACAGCTGGTGTGCCAGCGCGGGGTCGGCGGTATGCGCCGGTTGGTAGAGTCCTGCGCCCGCGTTGTTGATCAGGATATCGAGGCGGCCGTGCTTTGCGAGCACAGCGTCGACGATGGTTTTCGGGGCATCAGGGGTGAGGAGATCGGCAGGAATTACGAGATCTCCCGCGCGGGTTACTTTACGGAGCTTGTCCGCGGAGCGGGCGGTAAGGCAGATCTCGGCTCCGCGACTCCGAAACGCCTGCACACATGCCGCGCCTATACCTTCGGAGGCTCCGGTAATCAGAACGACTCTGCCGCTTATGCGCATGCGCTCAAACTGGGCATGAAAGCAATATCGTATCCTGGTGTTTCAACGATAATGAGGACGGATGCCGGAATCTCTCCTCCCGATTTTTCCTTTACAACTGGTGCTGCTGCCTGGAGCATCCCTGCCGCTCCATATCTTTGAGGAACGTTACAAAGAGATGATCGGCCACGTCACCACGAACTCGTCGGAGTTCGGCATAGTTCAGGCCGGCGATCGCGGGATCCTGAATGTCGGTTGCACGGCTGTTGTGGAGAAGGTAGCCGAGCGGTATGAGGACGGGCGGCTCGATATCATTTGCCGAGGCCAGCGACGCTTCGAGATCATTCTGCTGAATGAAGAACGAGAATACCTGCGGGCGTCCGTCTCGATGTTCGATGACGAGGAGGACGAATCGGAAACACCGGCGGAGCTCAGGCGGACGGCGCTGGCGGCATATGCGCTTCTGATCGGCAGTCAGGAACAGCAGGAGGAGGCGGATACGCGCGATCCGCGGCTGAGCTTTCGAATATCGGCCCTGATCGACGACCTCGGGGTGAAACAGACGATGCTGTCGCTTCGTTCGGAACGGGAACGGCTGACGCAGCTGACCGCCTTTCTGCCGCAGTATCTGGCACGGCTGAAGCGGACTGCGCACGTTCGTAAAGTTGCGCCCCGGAACGGCCATGGAATGATCCGCATCGGCGAGCGGGACGGCGAATGACGCGGCAGAACCTGATCATCGACGCCGACGATACGCTCTGGGAAAACAACATCTACTTCGAGGAGGCGTTCGATCGCTTTATCGAATACCTGAATCACTCGACCATGTCGACCGATGAAGTTCGCGGATGTCTGGATGAGATCGAACTGGCGAATATCAAGGTGAACGGCTATGGTGCGCGCAATTTTGCCCGCAATATGTGTGTGTGCTTTGAACGCCTTTCGGAGCGGCACGTCATACCGGAAGATCTGAAGCGAATCAGCGATCTGGCAGAACAGATTATCGATCAGCCGCTCGAGATCATCAAAGGAGTTCCTGAGACGCTCGAATATCTGGCGAGCCGTCATGATCTGACACTGTTTACCAAGGGTCATCCTGAAGAGCAGAAACTCAAGATCGATCGCTCCGAGCTTGGTGTCTGGTTCGGCCATACCGCAATTGTCAGAGAGAAGAACAAGGAGTCTTACTCGGTACTTGTTGCGGAGCGGAATCTCAATCCCGAACGTACATGGATGATCGGGAATTCACCCAAGTCCGACATCAATCCGGCTTTGTCGGCTGGCCTCAATGCGGTGTTTGTGCCTCACAGCCGGACGTGGCACCTGGAAAAGAGTGACCTTGCCACTGGTCCGGGCAAGTTGCTTCAGGTCGCTTCGTTCGCCGAATTGCGCCAGCATTTCTAAGTACCACGCGTAAAACGGAGCCCGACCCGCGATCACCAGAATCGTGTTTTCTGTCCTGCACGGCGGTGCGGTCGTGCCCTTTGCGCTTTTGAGGAGCCGCTTCGCTTTTCTTCTGCGCGGACTGGTGCAGGGGATGCGAATAACTGCGGGCTTAATCTTCCTTACACTGACGTCGCTACCGGTCCCCTCAAGGGGCTTCTTTTCGAAGAGTGCGAAATGGAGCGAGTCCATGAGCGTCACACCGGCTGCAGGGGAGATTTCTGTGCTGGCGCCATCGTCATCGCGTTCACAATTATTCGCAGCCGACAGCGATGTTCAAGATTCGTCGAAGTACGAACTACGGCCAGAGAAAGTACTCCTCCGAACATATCTAATTCTTTCGATGTGTAGTTAGTGGAATTTTCAGTTAAGGAGTATCGGTGGTGAATCGCGGAGTGAGTCTTGTAGCAGCGGTCATATTCTGTTTGCTGATCGCGAATTTCCATTTGAATGCTCAGGGAACCGATCTGGGCACGGTCCGTGGTACGGTAACCGATCCGGCCGGGGCAGCTGTGCCAGGCGCCAAAGTCACATTGACTGACGTTGCGACAAATCAGACAGTCGTTGTGACGTCGAACAATGACGGCGAGTACGAGGCTGCGGCACTTCGCTCCGGCCAGTATCGGGTCCGTGTCGCTGCTCAGGGCTTCAATATCCTGGAGATCAGTGGCGTTGTGGTCACACCCGGCGGCAACATTCGTTCTGATGCTCATTTGCAGGTGGCCACTGCGACGGAACAGATCGTGGTGCAGTCAGAGGCGCCTCTGGTGCAGATGGACAACGCCACGATCGGCTCAACTATAAATAATGCAACGCTGATCCAGATTCCGCGTGATTCGCGCGACTATCAGTCCTTTCTTTATCTGAATCCGAACATCACCCAAGGTCAGGCTGAGGGATCGTTCAAGTTTATTGGCGCGCAGAGCTACGGTGCGAGTTTTTCGCTCGATGGCCAGCGTGCGAATGGCGGCGTTTTCGGTGAGCCAACTTCGAGCCAGCCTTCCCTCGAGACCATTGGTGAGCTGACGATTTTGTCCAACAGTTTTACGGCCGAATACGCAGGTATCGCGAACGTGCGCGTCACGACCAAGCGCGGCAGCAGCAGTTACCATGGCTCGCTGTTTTACAACAACAAGAACTCGGCGCTGGCCGCGTGGACGGTGCAGGACAAGAATGCGGCCGCGAGTTTCCTGCCGACTCCGAATCAGTCGAACTACACCAAACCCTATTTCAATTTGAATGAGTTTGGCGGCTCGTTTGGCGGTCCCGTACCCGGTATTAAGAAGACTTACTTCTTCCTTGCATATGAGCGGAGGCTGCAGAACTCGCCGGTTACCGTTCGGAACACGACGGTGCCGCACCCGCTGCTGTGGACTGGCGATTTCTCGAAGCTGAATGATTCGGTAAAGCCTGTTGTGCCCGCAGCGATACTTTCGCAGCTTACGCCGAATGAGATTGCGAGCAACACAATCAACGTGGGCGGCACGACTCGGTTCGTTACTATCCCGTCGCGGCTGCTGAATCCGGTTACGCAGGGCATTATCAAGGCTTACTTTCCGCAGGTGAACACGGCTGCTGCGATCAACCCTGCGAACGGTCGTCTGGTGGAGTATTACCAGAACTTCCCGGGCACGATCCGACGCAATTTGGGCACAATTCGGGTCGATCACGACTTCTCCGACAACGACCGCTTGTATGGTGTTTATAACGGTCAGGCTCTGAATCAGACCAACTCGTTCGCTGCTTCGCCCTACGTCGGGGCTGGACCGATTCTGAATGAGCAAACGAATCATACGCTGTCTCTTTCCGAAACGCACTTGTTCGGACCGACGGTGATCAATGAGGCTCGGGGTGGATTCAATCGGCAGCCTCTGTTTCGGCGCAGTACCGAAACGTTGCGTCAGAGCCTGCAGCGAACCGGAATGAGTGAGGGCGATATCCAGGCCTATGGAAGCGTGATTACGCCGTCAGCGCTCGACACCTTTGGCTTCCCTTCGATATCTTTCGGCACGGGTTTCGTGGCGCTGCCAAACGGCGGCCGGAACACGTACCGTCCGCTTGACCAGAATCTATACACGTTCGGCGATACTCTGACCTGGATCAAGGGAAAGCATACGGTCAAGTTCGGTGCCGACATTGTCCGCAATCACGCAATTGACGGATTTACGAGCGGACGCGGCAACCCTCGCGGACGAATTAACTACACGGGTCCTGGTCCGGATGCTTTCGCTCGCTTCCTGCTCGGGCAGCCTGCCAATACGGTGTCATACGTGAACCAGTTCCGTCCTCCGATGGACGTTGCGAACTGGGAAACCGGCTTCTTCGCACAAGACGATTTCAAGTTAACTCCTCGTCTGACGATCAACCTCGGCCTGCGGTATGAGGTGATCACACCGTTCATCGAAGGGAATAACCTGCTGGTGAATTTCGACCCGAACGGCAAGAACCCGAATGGGAATAAGGGTGTATTCGTCGTGCCCGCGCAAAGCACGATGTCCTTCGTCGATCCCCGGTACGTGACGTACGGGATGATCACGGCTGACCAGGCGGGCGTGTCGCGAGCGCTTGTCAATACGGACTGGAACAATTTGGCTCCGCGTATAGGTCTGGCTTACCGGCTCACGGACAAGAACGTTATCCGCGGCGGCTATGGAATCTTCTATCCGACATCTGCCGCACAAGGCATTCGTGACCCGCTTGCGACGAACCAATTCCAGGTTAGTCTGACGAAGACCTCGACGGCGGCGGCTCCGCTGGGCAGCTGGCCGCGTCCGCTCGAGGGCGGCGCACTGAGCAGCCTCAGCGGCCTGATTTCTTCGAACTGGGTGCCGTTCAACTTGCAGTCACCGCGAATCCAGCAGTGGAACGCGACTTTCGAACGTGAGATCGGATGGGACACTGCTGTTCGTTTGTCGTATCTCGGGACGCACATGAGCGGGCTGATCAGCGGCGTTGATTTCAACATGATCAAGCCGAGCAACACTCCGTTCGGGATTTATAACGATGCCGGAGGAGTTTGTAGCCCGGACGATTTCGATTGCGTTATCTCGCCTGCCGATGCCGCGCGACTGCCGTTTCCGGGCATGTCGGACTACCTGACTGGCTTTGGCAACTACGGCCATGGCCGCAGCAACGCGTTCCAGGTGGAAGTGAACCGCCGGTTCACGAAGGGCTTCACCTTCAACGCGAGCTACACGCTTCTGGATCAGAAGAGCACGGCTCCGGACACCGGAAATTCGTCGCTTGGCGGAACAGCTTACAACCAGTTCGCTCCGGAACTTGACTACGGCATGGATGCCTTCACATCACGGCACCGCTTCATTACTTACGGCATCATTGAGAGCCCGTATGGTCATGGCCGTCGCTGGGGGGCGAATGTTCCCAAAGCAGTTGATTACGCGCTTGGCGGCTGGCAGATCACGTGGCAGGGCTTCGCGAAGAGCGGTACTGGATTTAGTCCATTCTGGCTTTGCGATAACTGCGGACCTGTCGAGCCGGGGAATATATTTTCCAGTTCCGTTGATGCGACTGGCGGGTTCTATGGGACCAGCTTCCGGCCAATCGTTACGGGTAATCCGAACGTTCGCAATGGCGACCGCATTTGGGATCCAGCGGCTTTTGGCCTGCCTCCGACAGGCGCCGACCTGTTTGACAACCCGAATGTCGCGGTTCGCAATCTGCTGTCGGGGCCGGGTACCTACGGACTCAATATGGGGGTCCAAAAGATGTTTCGCTTCCACGAAAGCGTGCAGGCGCAACTTGGCGCGGATTTCAACAACATCCTGAATCATCCGTTGTTCTCGCCGAACAACTATGACATCGGTGTGCTCGGGACGATTTCTATGGGTGTGAATGCGAAGACCCTTCAGCCCGAGATCATCCGCGTGGAGCCGAACCCAGACTTTGGCCGGCTAATTACCAGCTACTCGCAGGAAAGCATCGACAGCCGTCGCATGGTTCGGCTGCGTCTGCGAATTACTTTTTAAGTCTGCCGCCGGAGCGCCCAGTTGATCTGACGCAACATCCCCTGGATTACGGGCGCGTCCTGATCGCTGATGCGGAGCCTTCGGAGCAGACGTCGAAGCTTCAGTTCCGATGAGTCTGACGTCGGTTCTTTAACGTACCCGGAAAGACGCAGCGCTTCGAGCAGGAGCTCCGTTGCACGCTCGATGTTCTCTGCGTCGGCGGGGCGAATCTCGGCAGGCTCGCGCGATTCTTCGGTCTCGCTGCGGATGAGTTCGTAGAGGCAGACTGCTACGGACTGGCCAAGGTTCATGGACTGATGCTCGGTGCGTGTCGGGATGCGGCAGAGTGCGTGGCAGTGCGATAAGTCGTCATTGCTGAGACCGAACTTTTCCGATCCGAACAGAAGCGCGACTTTGCCCTGCTGCGCGATTTCGGTCAGGATCTGGTGGCCGGCGGTTTCGAGCCTGCGCACGGGAAGCGCGAGCGCACGGTTGCCCAGCGACGCTGTTCCAACGACGAGCGTACAATCGGCCACCGCGTCGGCAACTGTGGCATACTGTTGGCTCTGTGCCAGCACGTGCGCTGCTTTAACGGCGGAACGGGCTTCGGCATACGCGACTTCGTACGCGTTGACGACGCGAAGCCGGCTGAAGCCGAAGTTGCTCATCGCCCTGGCGGCGGCTCCGATATTGAGAGGATTGCGGGGCGCAACCAACACTACACATAGATGATCGGAAAGTTCGTTCATGCGTGAGAGCAATTCCATTGTCCGTGTTGGCCGTGCCTGTGTGCCGACTTTCCGCTACTGGATGGCGACGGAGGTCCACGTCTATGCGTTCTCGATCGCTGTAAACGTGCTGCTCTCGTTCTTTCCGTTTCTGATCGTGATGATGTCGATATGCAGGAACATCCTTCACTGGCACGGGGCGGAGCAGGCGATTCTGACTGCTGTTATTGATTTTTTTCCCGGAACGGTCGGCGACTTTGTCGCACGCAACCTTCAGGCGACGCTCTCAATCGCAGGCCCGGTCAATTATGTCTCCATTTTCCTGTTGTTTTTCACCGCGAACGGAATCTTCGAGCCGCTGGAGGTCGCGCTGAATCGGGCGTGGGGGATCACGACGAACCGAAGTTTCCTACGAAATCAGATTCTGAGCCTGGGTCTGATTTTCGCGGTTGGCACCCTGGTGCTGTTTTCGGCATGGCTGACCGGAACAAGTGGAAATCTCGCCCGACTTGTGTTCCGCATCCTTGCCGTCCCGCTGACAATCCTGATGCTGTTTCTGGTTTACTGGCTGCTGCCGAACAAGCGCCTGCGTCCGGGACAGGTCGCACCGATGGCGATCGTTATTGGGCTCGCGCTGGAACTGCTGAAGTACGTCAACCTGCTGACCCTTCCGTGGTTGTGGGTCAAGCTCGAGCGAGAATATGGCCCGTTCAAGAACTCGGTTGCGATTGTTTTGTGGAGCTTTCTGGCATCCATGATCGTGCTGGCCGGGGCCGAATGGTCAGCACGTCATGGCGTTACCGCGGAAGCGACTGACGCGCCTAGTGACCGTCGGTCGTCTTCTTTACTTCAACTCCGGTGATGTCCTCGAGCACCTTGATGGTGGCGCAGATGTCTTCGTCGCCGTAGCCTTTCGCGATCGCGGCCCGGAACATCTGCTGGGTCAGCGAGGTCAGCGGCAGCGGAACATCCATCTCGTTTGCTGAGTCGAGCATCAGGCCGATGTCTTTGTGCATCCACTTGACGGAGAAGTTCGTGGTGAAATCGCGCCGAAAAATAAAAGGCGCTTTATAGGAGATCAGTCCCGACTTCGCTGCGCTGTTGTCGAGAATGTCGAGCATTAGCTCGGGATCGACCCCACCGCGCGCAGCCAGCACCATACCTTCGTTGAACGCCTGCAAAATGTTGGAAAGGACGAGATTCTGTGTGAGCTTCGCCTGCAGACCCATGCCGGCGGCGCCACAGTAATACAGCCGCTTTCCCATCGCTTCGAGCCAAGGCTTGATCTTCTCGAAGACCTCGCGCTCGCCGCCGATCATGAAGGTGAGCGTGCCGCCTTCGGCTCCCGGCTTTGAGCCAGTGCACGGGGCGTCGAGAAATTTGATGCCCTTCGCTTCCAGCTGCTTTCCGATTCGCCGGCTGGCCGAGGGAGATATAGTGCTTGCATCAGCAACCACGGTTCCGGGTTTGGCCCCCTCGATAATGCCCTGGGGTCCGAGGATGGACTTCTCAGACATCGCGGTGTCGCCTACGCAGAGAAAGACGCACTCCGATTGCGCGGCGACTTCCGCGGGTGTCGCGCATGCTTTCCCGCTTCCTGTCTTTGCGAGCTCCTGAGCCTTGGCCGCAGTATGCGACCAAAGCGCCACCTCATGTCCCGCCTGCATCAGATTGCGGGCCATGGGATAGCCCATAATTCCCAGACCGAGAAAACCGAGTTTAGCCAACGTAGCTCTCCTGTTAGTTTCTCCCCATCATGACACGGGGAACTTGTTCAGGAGAGAGTGCTGGATGCGAGAGGCAGAACAGCGGCGCGCAAGTGTGCCAAAAGGATGAGATCGGTGCGCCGGAAGAACCGGGGCACTTGAACTTCGGGATCGAGGTCAGGGAAGTGCCGGCGAACCAGCCACCGCAGTTCCTCCACTTCCACGCCGAGTTTGGCAGCTGCTTCGAGTTCTGAATAAATTTGTTTATCTTCTGATTTTGACTTCACTCCGTGGTTCACATTTGCGAGTGTATGGCACGCGGCGATAGTTCGATATCGGGCGAGAGACTTAGGGTGCTCGTCGATTCTTCGCAATGTGCCAGTAGAGGTACCGGTACTTGCAAAGGTGTTGAAAGTCTGTGCTGTAGCTGATCTCGGTCCGGGAGCTGTCTGGGCATTCGTCAGAACACGCTCGAACGGTTGCTGATCGGATAGATTAGAATGGCATTCGATATCGCCGAAGACTGTTCTGTTCGGCTATGCGAAAGGGTCGTAAAACGGGCATCTCAGAAGCCGAAATCCGGACAGGTTTTTGCCTGTGGTTGGAAACATTGCAAAGTGTTCCCGAACGACCCGCAGGCCGCGACGCGCGGCGCCGTATCCCGGGTGGAGCGCGGTGAAGAAAGGTCGCAAAGATCCGGTCCGAGAAGACCGGATTGAGGGAGAAGCCGTCGTCGATGCATATGGGCCGGAAGAGAAGGCGATGAGCTGGTACTACTACCTGGAAGGCAGACTCAGCTTCCCGTTTCGCGCCCGGTGTACAGCTTCGAAAATCACATCGCCGATCAAGAAGGGTGAGGACGTCGAAGTGCTGCGCATGGCACCGGATGAGGTGTGTACGACCGACATGTTCGTGCTGGTCAGGTGGCAGGGGCGGAAACTCGCCGTGCCGCTCGCCCAACTCACCGCGATCGATCCAGATGAATCAACCGCCGAAGGAATCGGCGATTGGCATTATTGGGTAGCGCAAGGCTATCTCTTCTGATCTGGCGTGTCTTTCACGGACGCTCACCGGAAGCTCACGATGGTTTCACATCGAATTCTTCGCATCTAGTCTGTGCTGTAACTGATCTCGGTTCGGCGAATCTGGTACAGGCTGAGGGCCACCATTGCCGCCGCGATCAGAAGAAGGCTGATCACGGCAACTGCGGCCGATTCGGGTTCCACCGTTGTCCCGATAACCGCCGCCGGCCCGCTCGTTTCCCCACCGAAGGGCGTCAGCGACTGCAGGAAGTGCAGCACCCCGACGCGCCGCAGCCACGAGGGGAAGAATGCATTCATTGTTTCCCAGACGAAGAAAATGACCGCGGGGATGATAGGGTTGCGGAAGCGAATGCCCATCCATAAAAAGACGGCGCCCCAGGCGAGGATAGCGAGCACCGTGACTCCAAGATAGGTCAGCAACTGCTCCAGTCCCGCTCCTGCCGTCATGAATTGACGAACCTCAAACTGCGGGAAATGGGCGTACATGCCGGTGAACGTCAGAAGGAATGAGCCGCCAAAGAACGCGATTCCGGTAATGCATCCGGCGAGATACTTGGCGATTACCAGAACTTCCCGGCGTACTGGCGCGAGGAAGTAATAGTGCAGGCTGCGTTCCACAAACTCACCGCGAAACAGATACGTGAAGATCCCGACGCAGCCGAAGAAGACACCAGGTCTGAGAAAGAAAATCTGGAACATGATCGAAAGCATTTGCGTGTCCTTCGCCAGGTCGTGCGAGGCACGGGCGGGCAGCGTCATCTTCACCCATGAGTGAATCCATACGATGACTGCGGGTGCAAACGCAAGGAGATAGATCCAGAAGCCCCGCTTTGTAATGAAGTTTCGACTCAGTTCAGCACGGAGAATGGTCAACAGCTGCGTTCGCCGCAGCGCGAATGGTCCGTTGTGTGGAACTGCTGGTGCTGCCGCGGTCATTTAAGAGTTCACTCCTTCGCCGCCGATCAGGTACTGATAAACCGAGAGAACATCATCATCGGCCGGAGCGATTGATTCCACGTTGAGGCCGTCTTCAAGGACGATGCGATTCAGTCCCGTGTAGAACGAAGTGGCGTCGGTGGTCCGGATGAGAAGCCCGTGGCCTCGAACGCCTTCCGGCGGTACGACTTTTGCTTCGACAATGGTTCCTGCTTCGAACAGGCGAGCTGCGAGAGCGCCGGGCCGATCGCACCGAACGAGGATCTGCATCGGGTGGTCTTTGACTTCTTCCCGAACGCCGCGAATCTGACCTTCCGCAACGACGTATCCGTAACTCAGCAGGATGACCTGATCGGAGATCTGGTCGACTTCGTGCAGAATATGGCTGGAAATGATAACGTGACAACCCTGAGCACCAAGCTTCTGAAACAGAGCCATGGTTTCCGCGCGGGCCATGGGATCAAGGCCATTCAGCGGTTCATCGAGAACCAGCACCTGAGGGTCATGTGCGATCGCGTGCGCGAGACGGATCCGCTGCCGCATCCCTTTGCTGTAAGCGGCCACCTTGCGGTCTGCTGCTTCGGTCATGGAAACGCTGTCGAGTACTACGGCGGTTTTCTCCGCGGCGGCCTGCCGTGAGTAACCGTGCAGCTTCAGACCGAACTCGATGAACTCACGACCTGTGATTCCTTTGGCGAACGAATCGAATTGCGTGCAGTAGCCAACAGCGCGAAAGAATTTTTCGGGGTCGCCCGGCGTCATTCCAAGTACGCTGACGTGTCCGCAGGTCGGATGGATCAGACCCGTCATCAGGTTCATCAGGGTCGTCTTGCCAGAGCCGTTCGGGCCAACCAGACTCGTGATGCCGGGCGGTATACGCAGGTTGACGCGATTTATCCCGAGAACATCCCCGTAGAAGCGGGAAACGTTGTCAAAGATAATCTCGCCCCGCAACTCGGGCGTCGCATTCGGGGAACTGCTTACGGGGAGAGGGCACCGTTTCCACGCCGGGGGGCATCATGACACAACCTCACGACCCTTCAGCTTGCGGTCGAGCATCCAGATGCACGCTGCAAAGATGAGTCCCATCATCATCCATGCGGCCCACTGGGGGACGTCGTCGGCTCCGCGGACATTGAAAAACGTGCCCAGAATGGTCTTATCACCCCGGACGTCCAGCATTCTTGCCCAGATCACACCAATGAGATGGCCGGGATTGAGGAGATAGCCGTAGTTGGTATCGAGAACCCTGTTGACGATCACCGACAGCGCTCCGGTAATGAAGAAAACGCCGAAGAGTAAAGCGCTCGCCATGATCTTCCAGCGAACCCAGGCTGACAGCGCGAGTCCGAGCAGCGACAGAAGCAGGATCCAGAGCAGTGAGCCCCAGAACAATCCACTCAGCAGTCGCAGGTTCTCGGATCCCCAGCCGCCGCCTTCCAGCCCTGCCTGCATTGCCCACAGAATTGCGCCTGGAACCCACGTGATCATCGAGAGCGGTATCAGCAGGACGGCCGTCTTGCCAAGTACATATTCGACTTTTGAGATCGGGCGGCACAAATACAGAGGCAAAGCGTTGTTGCTGAGGTCGGGACCGATAAGCCCCGGGGCGGCATACGCGGTCATCAGGAATGAAAACACTCCCTGAACGCTCAGGAAGGTGGCAAAGAAGGCGGCGTTGATCGGAAGCAGGTCTGTCCGCGTTCAGGCCGAGTGCCGCGATGGTGCTGGCGTTATACCGAAGGTAGATGATCACGGCTGCGATGACGGAAAGATGTAGCACGCGACGGAATAACCGATCATCAGCTTCGCATCAAAGAGCTGCTGCAGAGCGTACTTCGCGGGAACCAGCCACCGGGTACTCTCATTTGTCGAACGGCCTTCCCAGGATTTGTAGTTGCGCTTGTAGACGGCCATGAGCTAGTTCTCCATCGCCTTCAGAAAGATGTCTTCGAGCGAATCCTGGCGGTGACTCAGCTTCCGGATCTGCGCATCCCGGTCTGCTGCGATGCGGTACAGGTCGCGAACACCAACTCCGTCGCGCAGCACCATCTTGTAGCGGCCCTGCCCCAGCGCAGCGTAATCGCAGCCGAGCTTCTCGATTGCCGACCTGAAGTCGGATGTGCCTTCGACAACTTCCATTTCGATGAAGTCAAGGTTGGCTCGCCGCTCTTCTTCGAGGTTGCAGTTGCCGACGATCCGGCCATCCTTCAGAATGAGCACCTCTTCGCAGCATTCCTCCACATCACGCAGCAGATGTGACGAGAGGATGAGGTTCACTTCCCTGGTGTCGCGAATCTCGCGAATCAGGCGGATCATTCGCACGCGAGCCGCCGGGTCCAGACCATTGGTCGGCTCGTCGAGGAACAGCAGCTTGGGGCCATGTGCGATCGCCTGCGCGAGTTTGGCCAGCTGTTTCATTCCCAGTGAGTACGTGCCCAGGTTCCGATACCGCGCCTCGCCCATTCCGACGTAATAGAAGGCCTCGTGCGCCCTTTCCAGAGCTTCGCCCGGCGGCAGCCCGCTAAGCTCCGCCATCATCCTGACGAAGCGAACAGCGCTCATACCGGCGATAAAGGAATCGCTTTCCGGCATGTAGCCGATCAGCCGCCGCAGGCTTCTGCCTCGCGTTGCGTATGTCCTTGCCGAAGATGCGGGCAGTGCCACGCGAGCGGCTTGTGGAAGCCAAGCAGGGTGTTGATCAGTGTGGATTTGCCGGCGCCATTTGGTCCAAGCAGGCCGATGGCTCGCCCTGTAAGCGAGCCGGTCAGACCTTTCAGGATGATGCGCTTTCCCAGCTGGACCTCGAGATTGTCGAGTTCGATGATCGGCGCCATGATCATTTACCCATACGTGCCCAGGCTTTCCGGTGTTCGGGAATTCTCGCGACTCCCGTGTTTCCGGAGAGAAGGCGCCCGGCGATTCCCTGCAGGATCAGGTTCGCGGGACCACCCTGAGTGGAGAGCTCAATTCGATCGTTCTCACCGTAGAGACAGAGCAGGGTGCTCTCGAGTGAACCGGTAATTTGCGCGGCCTGTTTCTTCTGTTCGGGCGAGGCAGCCTGCTGCAGGACCTGGAGAAAATCGCCCGCATTCTGATAGACGATGCCCGACACGTTGGCTTTCTGGTTCTGCGGGAGCAGCTTGCGGAAGTCCTGTGAACGTGAGAGCGTCACTCCGGCGGCACGGTCGCGGAGCGCCCGATCGAGCTGGGTCCGATTCGGTCCGGCCAGCAGGTATCCGTCAACCCACGTGTAATAGATATCCATTGGAATCTGCGCGAACGGAGACCGAAGGGAATAGTACGTCCGTCCGTTAACCACTTCCTGCCTGATTGCAAGCTCAGGCTGATTCGATTCGCGAAGGCGTTCATTTGCGACTTCCACAAGTTTCGCCAGAGCGGATTGCAGACCCTGCGCATCCTTTACTTCGGCGACGAGTTTCCATGCGGGAACGGGCACCAGCGGTCCATCCATTGCGACCGTAATCTCGCCTCCGAGGCAGGACGCCAGTTGTTGTATTGATACTCCGAACGTCTTTTCGAACTCCGCCTGATGAATGTCCTTGCCCTGGGTGATTCGGAGCTATGTCCTGAAGCATCTCCGCTGGCTGCTTCACGACGAAAGCCGCAGCGAACTGGGCATCGGGCGAGACGAAGTCGAGGCTGCCCATGCTTCCCGGCGCCGCGAGCCAGGAGGCTGCGCCCTGACGTTCGCCGCGGAATGCAAGCACTGCCGAGTACTGGCTCTTCCCACCGACTGTCTTCTGCTCAGCGATCAAATGCCGGACGTTGCTGAAGCCGAAGAGAGATACCTGCTCCGGCCGATCGTTCTTATTGGCGAAGATCGATTCAAGGTCGGCGGCGACGAACATTCCGGCGCCATGGCTGTAAACGTCGCTAACGGTACGGCCAAAATCAGTATTGATGAAGTTGCTGTGGCCTTGCTCGGCGGCGGCTATGAACTGCTGCTGCTGGCCGATGATGACCTTGTTTCCGGCGAAACGAACATTGAGATGCAGGTGCGGATCGGGTCCCAATTTTGCGAGCTGAGCATCGAGGTACTCTTTGAGACCGGGCCGGTTCACCTCAGCAATGGCAACTCCGCAGAAACCGCTGCACGACTGCGAGGCGAAAAGAATCTCATCTCCGACGTAGTCGCCAAGCTCAGAGAGCTGTGAGGTGATTTTCTCGAATTGCGGCATCTGCGTCTTCATCCACGTCTGGAGTTCCGGACTTTGCGCCGTCTGGTCAGTAACGATGCGCTGGAAATCGCGAATGGCGCCGCTGAGATTCGGCAGGCTTACGATGACGGAGGTCCCCTCCGGGACGTTGTCCAGCAAACGGCTGCTGTACCGCAGACCAGGCATTTGGACTTCCGCCAGCTTGCCCTTAATCTGAACGAACTGCTTCAGGAGGGCGAGGTACTGGTCGTAGTTCCGGCTCCACTGAATGTCGTCTGCAACCGTTGTTTTCGCAATGCTCGGATGTGTTGTGACCTGGTCGCCGGAATGGAGAACATCGTTGGCACCGCCGTGTTCGACGTGAACCTCACCTTCCACCACCGAGACTCGCGCACCCGCGACACCGCGGTTGACGGAAAAGATGGTACCCGTCACTGCGACACGCGAATCGCCGGACAGAACGTAGAGATGCCCGCTGCTGCGTTTGGCAGCCTGAACGATGATCTGCCCGCGATCGAGCCTGACCGTCGTATCGCGGCGAGTGGCGGCGACGGAGAATTCTGCACGATCACCGACCTCCAGCGTTGAGCCGTCGATCAGCCTAACTGTGGCGCGGCTTCCTCCGGCAGTCCGAAGCAGAACACCTTCCCCGATTTCCGATCCCGTCGAAACGGGCGTCAGCTGATTGCCTTCGACACGGTACAGTGTCCCGTCGGCGGTCAGTATGCGTGCGCGGCTGCCCGAAGGTGCACTTCCAAAGCCCTGCCAGACGCTCCACGAGCCAATTCCGACGCCAACTGCGAGCATGGCTGCAATCGCCCATTTGGATGGCATCCATGTCGTACGAGGCGCCGTATGAGCTGGCGTGGCGGCGGGGGGCCGGATGGTAACAACTTTTGACGCTTCCAACGCACGCCGGCACGCCACACACTCGTGAAGGTGATCTTCAACGAGCATGCGACGCGCTGGTGTCAGTGTGCCGTCTTTGTACGCCGGAAAGAGCGCCTGAAAGCCAGCGCAGCTCTCTATCGGCATGGCGGCTAACGCCTGTTGCAGGTGAACCCAGGTGCGCGCACGTGCGGCTTCGATGACTTCCGGGGCCGGTTCGTCCGCGCGGATGTCGCCCAGAAGTACGTCCAATGCTTCATCCGGCGCTTCGTCAGGCTCTCTGTTCCCGATTCCCGTGCGATTCATTTGAGTTCTCCAAGTTCCTTTTGCAGGCGAGCACGAGTGCGATGCAGCGTTACCGCCACCGTTCCTTCCGTTGTGTCGCAAATCTGCGCTACTTCTGCGTTGTCGTAGCCTTCGAAATACCGAAGGGCGAACATTTCCGCAGCCGTCGGATGCAACTGTGCGACAGCTTCGCGCAGACGGTCGCGCAGTTCGGGCGAGTGGTGCGTCCGATCCGGTTTCCACCCGGGATCAGGCGGTGTCGTTTCTTCGAGAGTGTCCGCCGGATTCGCTTTTCGCGAACGGGCCAAGTCGAGCGCGGCGTTCACGCCTGCCCGGTACAGGTAATTGCCAGCGTCATCGACGGATTCGAAGGAGTGGTCATTTCGCAGCAGGCGCAGGAAGACAGTCTGGACGACATCTTCAGCATCAGAGGCGTTGCCCGTGACGCGGTATGCGGCGCGGAAAACCTTATCGTGATGCGCCTGATACAGACGCTCGAGCGTGGGCATCGCGATCGGGGCCACGCTGTCATTTTCCGCCACCGCGGCCGCTGACGCCATTGCGGGAGGGGGAGGAACCCTGTCTCCGCGGGCCGGCGTTCCGCATGGTTGCTGCTGTTGCATTGCCATTGTCATCCGCTTGCAACAGGATGACGGAAGCCGGGCTGGAGAGATTAACAGACCGGATTGCCGGTCGACGGATGAACGGATTAAGGCGCGTGCTGCTGGAAGTTCTGGAATTCCCGGCGAAGCTTTGCGATGTCGCTCTGAATGTTAGGACCACGAAGCACGCCTTCACCGTTCAGTTCATCCCAGTCAGACAGTGAACGCCGATACCATTCCAACGCCTCGGTGGAACTGGCTTTGCCTCGCAAGGCCATTGCGGCGCATGCCGATGCCAGTCTGCCTTCGTACTCCGCACGCGAGATTCTTACCGGGATGCTTTTACCGTCTTTTGCAAACACCTGCTCCTGCAATTCCACAGCTCTTCGGGCGCTGGAGAGAGCCTCAGCGTTCCTTCCTGTGTCCAGCAGCACCTTCGCGCGCTCGGAGTAGTTTCCGGCCAACAATGACTGCGTCCGCGAATCGCGGGGATCGGCTTCAAGCGAGGCCGTCCGTATCGCAATCGCACGGTTGAGGAACGAGACGGCCTCCGTTCGACGGCCGAGATTACCCAGTGCAACACCGAGGAAGTGACAAGTAGACGCCGTCTCGGACCGAAGCTTGGGGTTTTCGGGCAGATCTGCTTCGAGCTGCGTCTGATATTCCAGTGCCTGGCGCAAATCGTTCACCCCCTGCTGCGCCTGGCCCGCCTGGACATAGCTATTCCCGAGCCGGTAATGAATTTCCGCCAGTTCCTGACGAGTCTCGATATTTCGGGGATCCTCCGCTGCGAGTTCCGTCAGGATGGCCTGGGCCTTACGCAGTTGTACTCGCGCGAGATCCCAGTGTTCTTCATTGATCAGCCCGTATGCCATACCCATGTGTGCCGACGCCAGCACACGACGGTTGTAGACATCGCGCGGGTCCTGGGCGACGAGCTTTTCCGCGACTTTCAAGGCCTTCTCGTCGAGCTCCCGCCGGACGTTCAATGGTGCAGTCCGGCCGGCGATGTACGCACCCAGCAGGTAATTGCGTGCGAGTTCCAGCTGCATGGACGAATCATCGGAGTGGCTCTCCACCAGAGACTCACGGATCGCCCGCGCACGCTCATACGTGTCGCGAGCGTCACTGGATCTGCCGATACCGGGACCATTCCGGCCGACCTGCAACTCGGCGAATTTTTCATACGCGGTCGCTACCGAGCGCAGATATTCCGGGTCGCGTCCTGACTCACTCGACAATCCGTTCAGATAGCGAAGGGATCGCTGCAGCAGTGTCTCGCGTGCCTGGGCGGCTCCGGGAAGTTTCGCAATACTGTCGTGAAGGTCGACCACGAAGGACGTCGCCAGCTTGTGATCTTCCTCGACGCGATGTGCCAGGCGACTCGCCTGATGCAGCGCCCAGAGAGAAACGGCGACCAGCATCAGGACAGACAGGACCAGAGCGCTGACGCTCCAGCGATGCCGGTCCAGGAACTTCGCGGAGCGATAACCAAAAGTATCCTTGCGCGCGGAGATCGGAAGACCCGCGAGATGGCGCCGGAGGTCCTCACGAAACTGCTCGACACTCTCATATCGCCGGTGGGGCTCCTTGCGAAGCGCCATCGCGATGATGTTGTCGAGATCGCCTTTCAGTTTGCGTCTCAGTTGCTCCGGGCCGGAAGCATTTCGCTCACGGGAAATCGAGGCAGGCTCGATGATTGCCATCTCGCCATTCGAGCGCTCCACACTTTCGCTCGACATCACAACGTCGCTCGGGCGAGTCGGATCACGTTCACAGATGATGCGCGCGAGATCACTCGACTCGCGCGAAGGGAGACGATACGGTCTGTGCCCGGTGAGCACCTCGTACAGCATTACGCCGAGGGAGTAGATGTCGCTGGGAATGCCCGCGATACCGCCGCGGATCTGCTCAGGACTCGCGTAGGCAGGCGTTGCCATACGCGCCATGGTGACTGTCGGGTCCGAGATCTCGCCATCGCTGAGCAATCGCGCGATGCCGAAGTCGAGAAGTTTGGGATCACCAACCGCAGTCACCAACACATTGGCCGGCTTGAGGTCCCGATGAACAATCAGGTTGTGATGTGCATAGGCAACGGCGGAGCAAATCTTCTGGAACAGCTCAAGCCGGGCGCGGATTCCCAACCGGTTCTGATTACAGTATTCGGTTACGGGCACACCGGGGACGTATTCCATGACGAAGTACGGCAGCCCGGACGGTGTAGTGCCGCCGTCGATCAAACGCGCAATGTAAGGGTGATCGAGATTCGCGAGAATTTGCCGCTCGGTCCGGAAACGCCGAAGGAGCATCTCCGTGTCCATTCCGCGGCTGACGATCTTGATCGCGACCTCGCGATCAAATTCGCGGTCGGCGCGGACAGCGCGATAGACGGTGCCCATCCCGCCCTGGCCAATTTCCTCGACCAGGAGCCAGGAGCCAATCCGCTGACCGATCATGGATCCCGGACGGAGTGAAGCGATAAGGCCGCCCTCGCCATCGGCGGGCGTTTCCAGGAAGTCACGCGTCTCGCGCGCCTGGGCCTCAAGCAGCGAAAGAACTTCGGTCCGAAGCTGATCCTCGGGACAATTCGACTGCAGCCATGCCCCACGGGTCGCGGCTGGCTGCTCGAGTGCCTGCTCCAGAATGCTCTTAACTTCGCGCCACTGTTCTGCCGTCATTTCACAAGACCGATCGTGCTGCGGAGCGCCATGGCGTCTCGTGCTGCGCGCGCAGTGTTGCAATGAATCGCAACAGTGTCACGGACGTCCTGACTGTATCCGCCCGCAAGTCCGACCGCTACGGGAATATCGCGCTGAACAGCAGCATCAAGGACGAGGCGGTCGCGCCGCATGAGACCGTCCATAGTCAGATTCAAACCACCTAACCGGTCCTCGCGGTAAGGATCGGCACCCGCGACATAAAACAACAGGTCCGGACGCTTTGCTTCGAGCGCGGGAATCAGAGCAGCTTCCAGCCGGAACAGATACTCTTCGTCTTCGACCTCGTCTTCCAGATTCACGTCGACGGTTGACGGCGGTTTGTCATCCGGATAATTGTTCTGCTGATGGATCGAGAACGTAGTCACGGCCGGATCGTTTTCGAATACAGCCGCCGTCCCGTTGCCGTGATGGACGTCGCAATCGACGACCATCGCACTCCGAATGAAGCCGCTGGCTTGCGTACGCCGGACTGCGATGGCGATGTCGTTGATTGCGCAAAACCCTTCGCCATGGCCGGGGTACGCGTGATGAAAGCCACCTCCGATGTTGTACGCCATACCGTCCCTGAGGGCCAGACGTGCGGCCAGAATACTGCCTCCTGCATGCAACCAGAAAGCATGAATGACCTGCTGGTTGTACGGAATCTCGAGGCGTCGTTCTTCTTCCATGGTCAGCAGCCCTGCTCGAAGGCGCCGAACCCACTCTTTTGTATGCACCAGAGCCAGATCTTCATCGAGTGCCGGTTCGGGCTCGATGAAATCCTGCTCCGTGGCGAGACCATCCGCCAGTAGCTGCTGGCGGATGAGCCCGTACTTCGCGGACTCAAACACGTGGCTCCCGAACTGGAAATCATACTCCGGGTGATAAACAAACCGAAACGGAAGCAATATTCAAATTGTATCGTCCGGCTCGGTTTGAGCATTCCGTGTCGCTCTGACTCACGGGTGAGTCAACATGGACCGAAATTTCCTTTCGACGTGCCGTCTCGGTTCCACGAAAAGTGCCGTTAAATGCGTTTCTGCACGTTTTTCAACAGGCAACATGAATGTGGTTCAATGTTTGCATCAATGTCCCGATGGTTGAACTCTGCAGCGCAGCTGTGCGGAGATTCGCGGGGATGTGAGTAACACGCGGTATAAGAACGCGCCAGACCAGCGATCTCTTTCAAGGCAGAGCGCGTCGGGGAAATCAGATTTGCTATCAGCCTCCCGGGAGGACAGATTGAGAAACTTAAGAGAAATTCAGCGGAAGACAGGCGTTTTGCTTGGTCTCGCGCTGGTCGCCGGAGCCAACGGATTATGGGCTCAGACGGCACAGTCGCCAACGCTTACCGTTCCAACAACGACACTTAATTTCGTGTACCAAGTCGGTCAGGCAGCGCCGGCGCCTGCCCAGACGACCCAGACCATACGCGTGTTCAGCGTTCCGCAGCCCGTCAGCTTTACGGCAACTGTGCAGACCCTTACCGGCGGTGGCTGGCTGTTCGTCAACGGCCTGACCCAGTACACCGGCACCACTTCGGCGACAGGCAGCCCGGATCTCGCGATCACGGTCTCAGCTTCCGGGCTTCCCGCCGGTTCGTATAACGGCCTTATTACGCTCGCGAGCGGAACGACGAGTATTCCGATAAGTGTTAGTCTGCAGGTCTCGGCCAGTCCGCAACTGGTGATCACTCCGTCGAGCATCCCGCTACAGTCGGCTGATCCGAACGCAACATTCTCGATTCCGATTGCGATCAGCTCGACGAACGGCACGGCGCTTCAGTTCACGGGTCAGCCGGATATCGGCAGTGGCCTGCAGATGTCGATCTTTCCGAGTTCGGGAAGCACTGGCACTCCGGTGAACATCATCGTCAGTCCTGTAGCAGGCGGGACGACGGCCAGTGGTGTAGTTCGATTCACAATCCCGTCTACGAACTTTACGGTGTCGGTTCCGATATCTGTCCAGACAAGCGCTCCGGCACAACTGCAGGTGACGCCGACTACTGTCGTTTTCCCGTACCAGATTGGTGGCAGTTCTACCCCAACAGCAAAGTCAGTGCAGGTGTCGAGTTCCACCCAGACTCCGCTTACCTACAGCGTGGCGATTACGGGCAGCACCCCGGGCGGACCATACGTGTCGCTGAGCGCAGGCTCACAAAGCAACCTTAGTTCCCTGGTGGCTCTGACCACGCCCAGCAGCTTCAGCATCGTTCCGAACGTTGCGTCACTGCCGCCGACTCCTGCCGCCGGAAACTACGACACGACGCTTCGAGTCACTGCCTCAAACGGTCAGACGCAGGATATTACCGCTCGCATAACGGTCACGACGAGCGCTGTTCTGACTGTCAATCCGGATGCGCTTTCGTTCAACTTCACGCCGGGAGGCGGTGTTCCGGGATCGCAATCGATCACCGTCAACAGCACTGGCCAGACACAGTTCTACACTGCAACGGCTGTGTTTGCGTCTAATACTCCAGCATTCTTTACTGTTCCGAGCGGACAGCTTGTGACGCCATCGCCCGTCCCGGTCACGCTGAATGCGAGCGTGCTCGCCACCCTGACGGGAACCAACCAGACCTACACTGGAACGGTTCACCTTGCTTCGCAAACTATCCCGACCGCGCCGGCAGTGGATGTGCCGGTGACGCTGACCGTCGGTGGTAGTGGTCTGCAGCCCGTCCTGACCGTCGACGATCCGACTCCGGCGCCGTTTTCCGGACTGCTTGGGGCTCCGCAAACCGCGCGGACAACGACGGTCCGCAGCGTCAATCCGCTCGTCCCACAGAATTTTTCCGTATCGGTTGATTATGGCGCTTCGACGGCAACAGGCTGGCTGGTGGTCACGCCGGCATCCGGAACCACCCCGACCGTCCTGATTTTCAACGTCAATGCGCAGGCAATCACCACCGGCGGCAGCTACACCGCCAACATCGTTCTGACGCCGACCACCACAAACGGTTCACCGCTGCGGGTTCCGATCACATACAACGTCACTGGTGCAGCGACTGTCACGGCCACACCGGCCCGGGTCGATGCAAACCAGAACGGCAACACACCGCCGGACATGCAGACAATTGCGCTAACCAGTGCGGTGACGGGTTTGCAGTATCAGCCGACGGTCCAGTCTCCGAATGGCGATCCGATCTTCGTGACCTTCGCGAATCCGGGTCTCGGCGTTATTCCCGGGAATCTGCAGTTCACGTTCAACAGCGCAACCCTGCAGCCTCGCACGAATCCCTATGCCAACAGCATTGTGCTGGTGTTCAACAACGGCAGTCCGTCGGTCACCATTCCAGTCACGCTGAAGGTGAATGCTTCGGGGACGATCTCGGTTGCCCCGACGACGCTGAACTTCATGTATCAGTCGTCAACCGGAGCGACAGCGCCCGCCAATCAGACGCTCAGCCTTACGAGTAACGGCGCAGCCATTCCGTTCACAGCAGCAGCAACTACCTCTGCTGGCGGGAACTGGCTGAGCGTAACTCCGGCGTCCGGAACGACGACCGCCTCCGGCGGCACGGCGACGACGCTGACTGTAAGCATAAACACGGCGAATCTGCCGGCAGGTGCGAACACGTATAACGGGACGATCACCATAACTCCCGGCAACAGCACTACGGCGATTACGGTGCCTGTAACGCTGCGAGTCACCGTACCGAATCCGCCCAACAACCTGGTCATTACGAATAACGCTTCCGGCATTTCTCGCGGAGTCTCGCCCGGCGAACTCATTACGATCAAGGGCAGCAATATGGCTCCGACTGTTGGGCTGTCGTTCACACCTGCGAATAACGCGATTCCGACTCGCCTGGGCGGAGTTCGCGTGCTCTTCGACGGTGTGGAAGCGCCGCTCATCTATGTCGGCCCCTCGGGTGACAAGAGCAGCGACCAGATCAACGCGATTGTGCCCTACGGTGTTAGTGGCCGCGCAGCGACGAGCCTGGTTGTGGAGTATCTCGGTCAACAGTCGCAGGCGGTGCTCCTCACTGTCCGTCAGACTGATCCCGGCGTGTTCACAGCCAATAGCCAGGGCAGTGGTCCGGCAGCTCTGCTGAACCAGAACAGCAGCTACAATGCGCAGTCCAACCCCGCGACTCCGGGATCTGTGGTGCAGATCTTCGGAACCGGTGAAGGCCTGCTCGTTCCAACACAGACGACAGGCACGATCATTCCGCCGGCGGGACCCTACCCGTCCTTCCTGAACAGCGATGTTCAGGTCCGGATCAACGGAGTGAATGCTACGGTTTCCTACGCGGGCGCTGCACCGGGCCTGGTTGCAGGTGTGTGGCAAATCAACGCAATCATCCCGGACTCTGTTAACTCGATTAACGGAACCAAAGACGTGAGCGTCGATGTGACAATCGGCGGCACTACGTCGCAGCCTGCGGTCACTTTATGGATCGTGGGCACCGGGGCGGCTCAGCCGTAAACCCACAACAGCCCAAAAAGAAAAGGCTCCCTAACCGGGGAGCCTTTTTTGTATCTTGTATGAACTACCGGCGAGTGGCCACACCCATCGATGCGGGCGGCCGAAACGTCACCGCACCTTCAGCGGCGCTTCCCACCAGCGCTACATACTTTGCGAAAACACCTGTCTCATACTTCACTGCGGGAGGCGTCCACTTCGCCATTCTCTGCTTTACGACCTCCGGAGCGACTTCCAGATCGATCTTTCGCTTATCGATCTCGATGTTGATGATGTCGCCTTCTTCAACGGCAGCAATCGGACCACCCATAGCCGCCTCAGGGGCGACGTGACCGATCATGAAGCCACGGGTGGCGCCGCTGAAGCGTCCATCAGTTAGAAGTGCAACCGAATCGCCCAAACCAGCTCCCATGATTGCGCCGGTGACTCCCAGCATCTCTCGCATACCGGGACCGCCCTTTGGCCCTTCATAGCGAATTACCACAACGTCACCGGGCTTGATTTGCCCGTGAGTGACCGCTTGCATAGCGTCTTCCTCGCAGCCGAAAACCCGAGCCGGACCGCGCTGTCCTTTGCGTTCGATGCCCGTGACCTTAATGACACAACCCTCTGGAGCGAGGGTGCCCTTCAGAATCACCAGACCGCCGGACGACTTAATCGGGTTGCTCAGCGGGCGAATCACCGGCTGCCCCTCAACCTCTGCGGCGTCCGCGGCTTCTTCCGCGAACGTTCTGCCTGTGACTGTCACGCAGGTGCCGTCCGCATAACCGCCTTCGACCAGCCGCTTCGCGACAACCGGCCAGCCGCCGGCTTTGTCCACATCGACAGCGACATAGTCACCCGCTGGCTTCAGATTCACGATCAGCGGCGTCCGCTCGCTGATTCGCTGGAAGTCATCGATTTGCAGGTCGACACCAGCCTCGCGAGCCATCGCCAGCAGGTGCAGCACCGAATTGGTGGAGCCGCCGGTAGCGGCGACTGCCGCAATGGCATTCTCGAACGCAGCCCTGGTGCAGATTTCGCGGGGCAACAGACCCTTCATGACTGCCTCGACGGCAATGCGGCCGCAACGGCGCGCGACGTCGAACTTACGGCCGTCAACCTGAGGGACGGCAGCAGTGCCCATCGGCGACAGTCCGATCATTTCCATGACGGTAGCCATGGTGTTCGCGGTGAATTGGCCGCCGCAGGCTCCGGCGCCCGGACAGGCACGGTCTTCGATTTCCCTAAGCTCGTCATCGCTGATCCGGCCGGCAGCGTGGGCTCCCACGGCCTCGAACACTTCCTGGATCGTGATTGCCTTCCCCTTGTACTCACCAGGCAGAATCGAGCCGCCGTACAACAGCACGCCCGGGATGTTGAGCCGCAACAGTGCCATTGCACCCGCGGGAATCGTCTTGTCGCAGGCGACGAGTGTCACCAGGCCATCGAACATGTGGCCGCGGGCGACAAGCTCCATCGAGTCCGCAATCACCTCGCGCGAGATGAGCGAAGCTTTCATGCCTTCCGTGCCCATAGTGACGCCGTCACTGATGGCAACGGTGTTGTACTCCATCGGCGTGCCACCGGCTTCGCGAATGCCCTGCTTCACATGCTCGGCAAGCTCCCGGAGGTTGTAGTTGCACGGCATGGTCTCGATCCACGTGTTCGCGATACCAATGATCGGCTTCCGCAGATCCTCGTCGGAGAATCCGATCGCCTTGAGCATGGCGCGAGCGGGAGCGCGGTCGCGACCCTGCGTGATGGTGTAGCTTTGAAGTTTCATGGGAGAAACCTCATTCTATCGAAGGCACCTTCTGGCCATTCACGCCCATCCTGATGACGTGGAGATTCTCGCAGCCGGAACTCTGCTGCAACTGATCGAGAAAGGGCACAAGGTCACCATCGCGACGATGACCGCCGGCGATTGCGGAACTGCTGAGTACGGCGCTGAGGAGATCGCCCGCATTCGTCAGAACGAAGCGCGCCGTGCAGCCAAGTTGATGGGAGCGGAGTACCTTTGCGCGGGATTTATGGATCTTGCGATCTTCAGTGACGACCCGTCGAGGCGGCGAATCACGGAACTCCTTCGCCAGGTGCAGCCGGACGTCGTCCTGACGGCATCGCCGGTGGATTATCACTGCGATCACGAAGCCACCAGCACACTGGTTCGCGATGCCTGCTTTGGAGCGCCTGCGCCAAACTACAGGACCGGAGGAAGCGCATCTCCGGTCAAAGCTATCCCGCACCTCTACTTCTGCGATCCTGACGAAGGCAAGGACCGTGAAGGAAACGAGGTTGAGCCCGATTTCATCGTCAACATCGACGACTACATCGAAAAAAAGGCCGCCGCTCTCGCGTGTCACGAAAGCCAGCGAGCATGGCTGAAGAAGCATCACGGGATGGATAACTACATCGAGACGATGAAGGAATGGTCTGCAAGCCGCGGAGCAAAGGCCGGTCACAAATTCGGAGAAGGCTTCCGGCAGTACAGATGCCACCCTTACCCGACTACGCCTTTACTACAGGAACTAATCAGGTCCGGAACCGAAAGTCAGAATGTCAGCGATTAAGATTCACTTAGGAGCCTCACAGGAGAACAAATGAAGCTACTATCTTTCATTCCTGCCGCCGCAATCCTCGCAACAGCAGCGCTCGCTTTCGCGCAGAGTCCGGCTGCAACCGAGACCACCACCATCAATGGAAAGACGATCACGATCACGTACAGTTCGCCGAAGGTGAACGGACGTGAGGGCAAGATCTTCAGCAAGGGCGGCCTGGTCAGTAACGACCGGACTTACCCCGTGTGGCGTGCAGGAGCAAACTCGGCAACGAAGTTCCATACCGACGGCGATCTCCAGATCGGCAGCCTGGCGGTACCTAAAGGCGATTACACGCTGTTCGTAGACATCTCCGATCCAGCGAAGTGGCAGCTTGTTATCAATAAGCAAACAGGACAGTGGGGTCTGACATACGACAAAGGGCAGGACCTTGGTCGAGTCCCGATGCAGATGAGCAAGCCGTCTTCGCTCGCCGAGAACCTGAAATACACGCTCGCGAAGGAAGGCGGCAACAAAGCGCGGCTCACGCTGGAGTGGGAAAACATTCGTGCCTCGGTGCCGGTCGTGGTTCAGTAGTCCTTCCGGATTCAGGCTGGTCAAACAGGAACGGCTCGCAAGGTTCGGCGCGGAAGCTCCGCCATGTTGCGAGCCGTTCTGTTTTCATTTCGACGGAAACTGCTGATCCGATCGGGCCTCCTCACTCCGTGGCTGAACGAGCTCAGTTCACTCCCCTCGAGGCATATGCGGTGGACGCACTAACGCCAGGCCGAATTCGGAGTGCTACTTCGTCAATGGGTTCAGCCGTTCGCCCTTATAAAGTCTTCGTCTGCCCGCCGTCCAAATCGATGAGCGAGCCCTGCAACCAGCGTCCCTGCGGCGACACAATGAATGCGACCAGGTGGGCGACATCCTCCGGTTCGCCGAAGCGCGTGATGTGCGCTTCCTGTTTCAGGCGGTCCGCGGCGATTTCGCGATCTAACCCATGGTGTTCCGCATACACGCGGACCCGCTCGGACAGGCGATCCGTCCAGACGCTGCCGGGGTTGATGGCGTTTACCTGCACACCATCGGAAATCCCGAAATCGGCCAACGACTTCGTCAGTGACAGGACCGCAGCGTTCACGGATCCGCCGATCGCAAATTGTGGCCCCGGCGTCCGTCCGCCGACACCGGCGATGTTCACTATCGAGCCCTGCCGCTGCCGCAGGTACGGCCACGCTGCTCGGCACAGGCGGACAGCGCCGAAGAATTTCAGGGCGAAGCCGTCTTCCCAGTCGGCATCGGTGAGTGACAGGAAGTCGCCTCTCCTTGTCGCGCCTGCGTTGTTGACCAGGATGTCGATTTGCCCCAGAGCGCTGATGACCTGCTCGACGATGCGAGACGGAGTTGCTGGTTCGCGGAGATCGCCTGGGCAGAGCACGCCCCGCTGTCCACTGCCGGCGATCTCGTCAGCAACCCTGGTCAGCAGGTCCTCGTTCCGAGCTGAGATTGCGACGTCGGCTCCGGCGCTTGCCAGTGTGATCGCAATCGCGCGACCGATGCCTCGGCTTGCGCCGGTGACCAGTGCAACCTTGCCAGTCAATTCCGCCATACAGAGGAACGTAGCGCAGGCACCTGCAGGGGTAGCGGAATCGGACTTATGAACCTCATCAAATTTGATCGGAATCGAGCGTGCATTCCGATTGCGCGCGTGCTGAATCGGGAACACGAATCAGCCCAGCTACACCCCGGAAATATTCATACCGTAGTACAATCGAGCGCCAGGCCTTCTGAAATCCCCGATCGGGAGGGTAAATGAAATTCAGAATGATAGTCGCGGCGACGTGTGCAGCAGCAGCTGCGGCGTTCGCAACACCGTTCAACTACGGAGACGTCTTCGTCTCCTCAAGCACAGCTATTTATCGATACAACCAGTCCGGAACACTGTTGCAGACGTTTGGCACGGGTGGGTTCGGGATGGCATTCGATTCGAGCGGAAATCTATACGTCGCCGGCGGATCTGTCGTATCCAAGTACGACAGTTCCGGAAATTCACTTGGTACATTTGTGTCCGGACTCCCGCCCGGTGCGTACGATATCGACTTCGATGAGTTAGGCAACGCGTACGTCGTCGGCATTATCGACCAGAATTTCGACTTTGTGCGCAAATACTCCAGTTCCGGAACACTCCTTCTGAGTACGACGTTACAGGAGGGTCAGGAGAACTGGGTCTTCACGGGTTATACCGGCAACAATCGTTTGCTCGTCACGGCCGGCACGGCAGTCACTATCTATCCGGTAAATACGCTCAGTTTGACTGCAGGGCCGACGCTTCCCAATGCCGGAGGTAGTCCAAACGGTGATGTCGAAGGACTTCCTGGAGGCGGCTTCCTTGTCACTGGGGGCGACCCTCTTCTCCAGTACGACAGTTCGGACAATCTCGTGAGAAGTTACAACACGCCTGCTCCAACTCATGGAACCTGGATTGGTCTTGATAAACAGACCGCCACCACGTTTTGGGCAGTGACAGATTTTGGTGAGGTCTCTGAATTCAACCTTGGGACAAGCTTACCCGTGACGAGCTTTAACACTCTCGGCAGCCACTCGATCGCGGTCTATACGATCCCTGAGCCTTCGACGTTCGCGCTGGCAGCATCGGGAGCGTGTCTGCTGCTGACCGCTCGGTTTCGGAAACGCCGGAAGCAAGCAGCTTGATTTATCTCGCTGCACGCTGGTCGGAGTTATGCTCCGCTTGCGATGTAGGCGTGCAGCGCCTCTATCTCTTCGCGCTGACTTGTGATGACGTACTTCACAAGGTCGCCCAGTGACACCAGACCCATGACGCTGTCGTTTTCCCCCAGGACGGGAAGATGCCGGACGCGTCTTTCGGTCATCAGTTTCATGCATTCATCGACCGTATGAGAAGGTGCGACCGTAATGACGTGATCATTCATGATCTCTGCCACAGTGGTGTCTTTCGAAGATCGACCCTGCAGGATAACTTTCCGCGCGTAGTCTCGCTCGGAAACAATTCCCGCAAGCCGGTCGCGATCAAAGACAAGGAGCGCCCCGACACCTTTGTCGGCCATCATTGCGAGGGCGTCGTAAACGGTCGCATTCGGTGAAACAACGAAAAGCTCTGCACCTTTCGAGCGCAAAACGCAGCGGATCGTGTCGGAACGACTCATATCTGGCAAACCTCCCTCGCAAGTACCTTATCTCCGTTCCGTTGCCACGTCAACCGCCTTTCCGAGCGAGTTTTCGGGAGAGGTGAAGCCAGCTAAAACTAAGGAGCACCTCGTGCGAACACCCCGAATTGAGATCGAATACTGCACGCAATGCCGGTGGTTGCTGCGAGCGGCGTGGATGGCACAGGAACTCCTGACGACCTTCACGACCGAGATCGGAGAGATTGCGCTGGTACCCGGTACCGGGGGAGTTTACCAGGTACGGGTCAATGAAGAAACCGTTTGGTCGCGGGACGCAGATGGAGGCTTCCCCGAGATCAAGGAACTCAAGCGCCGGGTCCGTGACAGGATCGCGCCGGAGCACCATCTGGGACATTCGGAACGGCATGATGTCAACTCGGGTGAGTGATCCGAAACAGGGGCTGCTTCGATAGAATGGGCGCATCAAGACGAGCGCATCGGGGAAGGATTAAGAAATGCAACGACGTGATTTGCTGAAGTCAGCCGCCGCTACCGCAGCCGGTCTGACCATCCTGAAAAGCGGCACATTGCGGGGTCAGACCGCGCCGAGTAACAGGTTAAACATCGCCCTGATCGGTGTATGGGGTCGAGGTACAGCTCACTACAATGTGATGCGAAACGAAAACGTCGTCGCGCTCTGCGACGTGAATGATCTTCGTACCAAAGAAGCTCTCGAGATCTTCCCAAGGGCTAAGACTTATTCCGACTGGCGCCGCCTGCTGGATCAGAAGGATGTAGAAGCGATCATCATCTGCACCGCGGATCACCATCATGCATTTATCGCGAACTGGGCGATGAACCGCGGCAAACACGTGTATTGCGAGAAGCCGCTCGGGATCTCGATCGAAGAGACACGTGTTGTTCGCGCAAATTATCTGAAGAATCGGAACAAGCTTGCTACGCAGCACGGAACGCAGCGGCACGCATATCCGAATTTTGAACGCATCCGTGAACTTGTCCTCGATGGGGCCATTGGCGATCTCAGGACAGTTCACAGTTGGGACAGCCGTCGTCTGCCGCGGCCGGGATACCCCGAAGCGCAAGGTCAGCCGCCTGCAGGCTTCCACTACGAGCAGTGGATTGGCCCATCACCGTATCACCCTTACAGTCCGCAATATTTCGGCGGCTCATCTGGTCTGAACTGCCTGTTTTGGAATATGTACCGGGATTTCGGTGTCGGACAAATGGGGGACATGGGTGCGCACACCATGGACCTGGCCTGGAATGCGATCGACGCCGGTGCTCCGACGGCAATCGAAGTGGATCAGCAACTCAGCGACAAGTACGATCCGAACATCTGCCCGGTTCGCCTGAAAGCGACCTTCGATCATCCGAAGAATTCGTGGCGCGGGCCAATCCAGGTTGTCTGGTATCAGGGTGGGCTCAAGCCGGAATCACCGCGAGGCTACGTTGACGTTTCGAAGATTCCTAATGGCGCCATCTTCGAAGGCACCAAAGGTACGATCATCGCCGACTTTACGACGCGCACTATCCTGCCCAACAATGATGACGGCGACTTCACATACTACAAGCGGCGCAGCCCTGGTGAAACTCTTTCCCTCATCATGGGAACTGGCCAGCCGACGCAGTCCGCGGTTTCCCGGCCGCAACAGCGAGCGGCGGCGAACGCTCCCCGTGCGAATAACGCGAATCGCCCTCCCCTTCCCAGGGGCATGACCGCGATGCCGAGCGCCGAGGTTGGACCGAACGGATTCCCGACGATTCAGATGATGGACGGCAATGTTCCGCCGGCCCTGGGCATGCCTAACGACAGTGTTCAGCGGATCCTCCAGGCAGAGAAAAGCGGCCCTCAGACGCGATATACGGGTGATGTTTTCCAGC
The DNA here is from genome assembly GCA_963794765.1 of Bryobacteraceae bacterium. Lineage (GTDB taxonomy): Bacteria > Acidobacteriota > Terriglobia > Bryobacterales > Bryobacteraceae > JAWXCM01. Next base: position 36,926 of record CAWCGC010000045.1, read on the forward strand.
AGGAGTGGATCGAAGCCTGTAAGGGAAAGAATGCGTCAGCCGTGCACGGTACCAGTACAAAGACCCACTGCGATTTCGATTACGCCGGCTCAATGATCGAGCAAATGCTGCTTGGCTTGATCGCTCATCGCGCGGGCCGGCGTCTGGAATACGATCCTGTTGCCGGCAAAGTGACTAATTTCGATGAAGCCAATGAGTGGCTGACTCGTAAGTACCGCCCCAACTGGACGCTGAACGGATAGTAAGTATTCGGTCACAGTTTGGTTCAGTAAAGAACAACAGAGGATGGCGCGCGTACGTCTATCATGGCAGCTATGCTCGCGCGCGCGGTTGTTGTGTTTCTGCTGATATTTTTTCAGTCCTCGTTCCTCTCTGCCGACGAGGGCATGTGGACCTTCAACAACTTTCCTTCTGAACTGGTCGCGAAAAAGTACGGATTCAAGCCAGATTCGAAGTGGCTGGAACATGTCAGACTTTCGTCTGCCCGGATAGCTGGCGGTTGCTCGTCGAGTTTTGTCTCACCGAACGGGCTGGTCATGACCAACCATCACTGTGCGGCAAGCTGTATTCAGGACATCTCGACGAGCCAGCACAACTATCTGGCTCAGGGCTTCTACGCACGATCGGAAGCGGAAGAGATCAAGTGTCCCAACATGGAACTCAACCAGCTACTGGAGATCTCCGATGTCACGCAGCGCGTGAATGGAGTCACCCGCGGCTTGTCAGGTCAGCAATTTAATGATGCACTGAACAAAGAAAAAGCAGGCATCACGAAAGCGTGTGCGACAAGTGACGACTACTTGTGCGAAGTTGTGACACTCTACAGCGGCAGCCGCTATGACCTCTATAAATATCGGCGCTTTCCCGATGTACGGATCGTTTTCGCACCTGAGAAGGATATCGCTTTTTTCGGCGGCGATCCGGACAATTTCAATTTTCCAAGATATGACCTGGACGTGACGTTTCTACGGGCATACGACCGGGGTCATCCTGCAAAGACCGAGAACTACTTCAAATGGTCCCGCGAAGGTGCCACAGACAACATGCTCACCTTCGTGATCGGCAACCCCGGTACGACCGACAGGGAGCGAACAATTGCCGAACTCGAATACATGCGGGATTACGAGTTGCCCGACTATCTGATGCAGATGTCAGAATACCGGGGCCTTCTTACTGAATTTCAGACCAGGGGCACAGAGCAGGCGCGGATTTCAAATCGCTTGTTGTTCGGCGTAGAAAACAGTATCAAGGCACGGCGCGGTGAGTACGAGGCTCTGGTGGATAAAGCTGCGTTCTCCCGACATGCCCAAAGCGAACTGGAGTTCCGTAAGAAGGTCGAATCAACCCCGGAACTGAAGAATCAATATGGAGGCGCATGGGACGCCATCTCGAAAGCAACCGCGAGAGAACGGATGCTCGCGCCGCGATACGTCGACATCGAGAGAGGACGCGCGTTCTATTCACGGTTCTACAGTCTGGCGAGAATGCTGGTACGCGGCACCGAGGAGATTCCCAAGCCAAACGAAGCACGGTTCCCTGAGTATTCCGATGCCAAACTGCCACAATTTCGGGAATTACTTTTCACCACTGCTCCGATCTATCCCGAGCTCGAAGTCGAAACGCTGACCTTCTCGCTAACGAAGATGCGCGAGGACCTCGGCGCGGATGATCCGCTGGTACGCGATCTCCTCGGCAAACGTTCGCCTCGCCAGGTCGCAACTGACCTCATCAGCAACACGAAACTCAGTGACGTCGCGTATCGGAAACAACTTCTCCAAGGTGGGAAGTCTGCAGTGGAGTCAGTTCCCGACGCAATGATTCAGTTCGCCCGCAAAGTTGATAACTATGCACGGCAAATCCGAGGTGAATACGAACGCGATGTGGAGGGGGTCGAGAAGAAGAACCACGAGTTGCTCGGACGTGCTCGTTTCGCTGTCTATGGGAACAGCATCTATCCTGATGCCACGTTCACGCCACGCGTATCTTTTGGTTCGGTTCGTGGATGGGTCGAGAACGGCAAGCAGATAAACCCGATCACAATCATCGGCGGCGCGTACGAACGCAATACCGGAAATGAGCCGTTCGCGCTTCCGCAAAGCTGGCTAAGAGCGAAGGACAAGCTGGATCTCACTACTCCGTTCAACTTCGTTACGACTAACGACATCATTGGCGGTAATTCCGGTTCCCCGATGATCAACCAGAATGCGGAGATTGTCGGCCTGATATTCGACGGAAACATCTGGTCACTTAGCGGGGAGTTCTGGTTTGATGAAAGCGTCAATCGCTCGGTCGCGGTGCATAGTCGCGCGGTGCGTGAAACACTCGACAAGGTCTACGGTGCCAGGAGGGTTCTTGATGAAATCAAGCCTGCCGGCTGATTAACTATGGGAGGGTGCGGAACTCGATCTTCCGGACAGCGCCCATCGTGTTGTAGGAAGCGAATCCGAAAGGTGTTGACAGCTTGATATCGCCCGGGCGTAAGCTCAGCTCACGACCCGCAACGTTCACATTGACGACCTGCTGATCGTCGATCCACGCGGTGATCTTATCCGGCGTGACTCTTAGACGCAGAGCGTACCATCGATTCGGCTCGAAGTTGAAGTACGTCCGCGTTTCATTCTCCGAAGCATCCCAGCCATCGATGCTCGAGACACCGACGATATCGCCTCCCCAGCCTCCGGTAACGAGCGTGATGAACGACTCGCCTGCGGGAGCCGTGAGGCTGGCGAAGAAATCATTACCCTTCATCCGCGCCGCCTCGAATCGCACCTCATAGTTGGTCTTCGGAAACGGGCCCGTATAGTTCACACCCGAAAGCGGCGCGCCATTGGTCAGGATGATCGCGCCGTTTTCGACCTTGATCTCCGGGTGTCTCGGAAACGCCGCCACACGCCATCGCCCGCCGAGCGACTTGCCGTCGAACATTGACTGCCATTCGGCTGCGGTGCGACCAGCGGCGCCAAGCAGCGCAGAACATGCGGCAACAATGACATCGGACGCATCAATGCCACAGACTCACCGGAATTCGGTCCAGGAGCCTCTGCGCGGCGCACGGGAGGGTATACCTCATTTGCTTGCCTCCATTGTTGCCGAAACCGCTGCTAAAATCACACTGTTGAAATCTATATCCCTGCTCGGCTCGACTGGGTCCATCGGAACGATCGACGCTTGACGTCGTCCGGCAATGGCCGGACCGGTTCCGCGTCCGCTCACTTGCCGCAGGTCGCAACACCGAGTTGCTTGCGAGACAAATTGTTGAGTTCCGGCCCGAAGTCGCTGTCGTGTCAGGTGAGGCCGAACGCGATCAACTCGCTTCAGAGCTGGCCAATATCAGTTTGCCTCGTCACCAATGGCCGGACCTCGATTACGGCCGTCGAGGCTCGCGTCGCTATCGCCACTGCCGCAAACGTGGACATCGTTTTGTCGGCCATTGTGGGGATCGCGGGGCTCGAAGCAACTTATGAGGCGGTCCGTCTGGGAAAACTGATCGCGCTGGCGAATAAGGAAACACTGGTTGCGGGCGGCGAGCTGGTCATGAGAGCAGCTCGAGAACGTGGAACTGAGCTGCTTCCGGTGGACAGTGAACACAACGGAGCGCACCAGTGTCTCCGCGCGGGACGTCGACAGGACGCGGTGAAGCTGATTCTCACGGCTTCGGGTGGACCATTTCGTAAAACTCCTGTCGAAAAGCTGTCAACCGTGACGCCGGCGGAAGCCCTGAATCATCCAACCTGGAGGATGGGGCCGCGCATCACGATCGATTCAGCCACTTTGATGAACAAAGGTTTCGAGGTTATCGAAGCCTGCTGGCTTTTCGATTTCGCGCCCGGCGAGGTTGAGGTGGTGGTCCATCCGCAATCTCAGGTTCACGCCATGGTTGAGTATTCTGATGGCAGCGTCATTGCGCAGGTCTGTGCGACCGATATGCGGATGCCGATCCAGTACGCGCTTACCTGGCCTGACCGAGCCGCGGCTCCCGTCCCGAAGCTGGACTGGTCGCAGTCGCGGCAGTGGGAGTTTCATTCTCCTGATTTGCAGAAATTTCCGTTACTCGCCCTCGCATATCAGGCCCAGCGAACTGGCGGATCGTCTGGCTGCACGCTAAACGCGGCAGACGAAGTCGCCGTAGAAGCCTTTTTGGCGGAACAGATTCCGTTCACCGGAATCGCTGAAGTTGTCTCCGACACGCTTTCGCGTGTACCTGTCCGCCGACCTGGTTCGGTTGACGAATTGCTCGACATTGATAAAGAATCACGTGTGGTCGCGAAACAATCTGTTCGCGAGCGCGCGGCGGTTCAGGCTTGAGAGTGCCCCTATGCTCGTAATTCAGAATCTCTGGTGGCTGCTCGTCCTTATCGGGGTCATGATCCTGATCCATGAACTGGGGCACTATTGGGCAGCGCGCTTTTTCGACGTCAAAGTGGACGTCTTTTCCTTCGGCTTCGGCCCCCGGCTGTTTGGGTTCCGGAAAGGCGAGACGGATTTCCGTTTTTCCGCCATCCTCTTCGGCGGCTACGTCAAGATGGCTGGCGAACAGCCTGGCGAAGAAAACAACAACGACCCCCGCGCGTTCATTGCAAAGCCCCGATGGCAGCGACTGATCATCGCTTTCGCGGGTCCGGCGATGAATATCGTGCTGGCGGTCGCGCTGCTTACCGGTCTTTTCATGGTCCGATACCCCAAGCTGGCCAACGCTGATTCGCCGGCTACGATCGGCTACGTCCAAAAAGGTTCACCTGCCGATCAGGCCGGCTTGCGAGACGGCGACGTAATCATCCAGATCGACGATTTTGCGAACCCCAGGTGGGAAGACGTGCTTCTGCGGGAAGTCGCCAGCGCCCGGCGTCCGATGCAAATCGCGTATCTCCGCGATGGCCAGCGGCATGAAACCACGGTTACTCCTGTTCTGGACCCCAAGTTGGGTGTAGGTACCGCCGGCTGGGAGGAGCGTAACCAAGTTCAGGTCGCCGGTGTGATGCCGAAGACAGATGCCGAGAAGAAAGGTCTGCAGCGTGGCGATGTGCTCCTCGCCGTCAACGGAGTCCCGATCCACTCACTCGCGACTCTGCACGAGGCGATCCGGAACAGTGAAGGCAATCCCGTTCGGATAGCCTGGTCGCGGCACGGCCAGGAGTTCGCCAGCGACATCAAACCGACTTTTTCCGACGAGGACAAGCGGTTTATGATCGGCGTTCACCTCGAGCGCCCGGTCATCATCACGAAGCTACCATTTCCGGAAGCGATTCGCGAGTCGGTTCGCCAGAACGTCAAGAGCGCGTCGCTGATTTATCAGTTTCTCGAGGGGCTCGTCGAGCGCCGTATGTCGGCAAAATCGCTGGAAGGGCCGATCGGCATCGCGAAGCTGTCGGGCGACGCCGCTCGTGAGGGCGCAATGGCTTTCTTCGGACTGATGGCGATGGTCAGTCTCAACCTTGCCGTCTTTAATTTGCTGCCGATTCCAATCCTGGACGGAGGGCTTATCCTTATGCTGCTCATAGAGATGCTGATGCGCCGCGATATGAGCCTGCAATTCAAGGAAGCAGTTTTCAAAGTCGGAATGGTCTTTTTGATGCTCGTCGTCGTCTTCGTTTTGTATAACGACATCTCAAAGCTTCTGCCCGGCTGAGATCGTCAATTCACGCGGAGGGAGCCGTTACCTTCTCCACTGGCTCTCTCCGACGATTTCGTTCTCCCTCTGTCCCGGTTGGGACCCTATAATAAATCCTGAGGCTACGTCGGCCGCATCATTCGGCCTGATCGATCAATGGAAGAGCTCAAGAAGAAACTGCAGGACCAAATCACCGCACTCGAGTACGAGCTTCGCAACGAGCTTCCGAAGGAGATTCTCAAAGCACGCGCTCACGGCGACCTTCGCGAGAACGCCGAATTTCATGCCGCGAAGGAACGACAGCGAATCGTTGATGCGCAGTTGGCGCAACTGAAGCAGCGTCTTGCGGTACTTTCCATGGTTGACCTCACGAAGATTCCTCGCGATCGCGTGGGTCTCGGCTCCACGGTAAAGGTCTACGACAGCACGAAGGACGAAGAAATTCAGTACAAGCTCGTTACCAGTGAAGAAGCAGACGCGAATAAGGGTCTGATCTCAACGAGCTCTCCGATTGGGCGGGGTCTGCTTGGCAAGCAGGTCGGCGACGAAGTCAAGATCGTAATCCCCGGCGGCAGCCGTACGCTGGAGATCCTGCAACTATCAACCATTTACGATGAACAGCGCAGTTAGGCATCTTCTATGACCATTACGCGAGCGATCGGATCAGGCAGCAACGTCATCATCCGGATGATCGTCCGAGGTCTCGCGCTCTCGAAGATTCACCCAAACGCCCTTACGTTTGTCGGGCTGCTGATCAATGTTGTCGCTGCCTGGTATTTGTCACAAGGACAGTTTCTGACCGCCGGAATCGTGATTATCGGTGCTGGAATTTTCGATATGGTTGATGGCCGTGTCGCCAGAGAAACCAATCAGGTCACCAGCTTTGGCGGCTTTTTCGATTCCGTTCTTGACCGCTATTCCGACCTGATTTTACTCATGGGTTTGTTGGTATATTACGGCAAGATTGACCGCTCCTCCTATGTCGTTTTAACCGCTGTTGTGATGACCGCGTCAGTGATGATCAGCTATGCGCGTTCCAGAGCAGAGAACATCATCCCGACCTGTAAGGTCGGCTTCATGGAACGTCCCGAACGCGTAGTTCTTCTGATCATCGGCGCTCTGTTCGACCGTATGGCGCCGGTGCTTTGGGTCTTGGCCATTCTGGGTAATCTGACGGTGATTCACCGGATGATCTTTACCTGGCAGGAAGCAAAGCGCCTCGAGGAAGCCCAGCTCCGCCCCACCCACGCTATGCGTCAGAGATAGAACGCGCGGAGCACTAGCGTAAGCTGGACTCGTGCTTATCAGTCTGGTGTTTGCGTTGTTCGCCGCGAGTCCCGTCGCGTCCGAATTCATCTACGAATCCGCTCCTTTTCCTTCCTGCCACGCTTCGACGATTGTCGAGACAAAGCCCGGTGAATTCTACGCATCGTGGTTTGGGGGAACGAACGAGGGCAACAAAGACGTGGCAATCTGGGGGGCGGCGCGAACGAAATCAGGATGGTCTGCTCCCGTCGAACTGGTCCGCGAGCCTAACACTCCAACCTGGAATCCGGTCCTGTTTCATGACAAATCCGGAACGCTTTGGCTTTATTACAAGTACGGCACCAACCCACGCGAGTGGTCGGGTGGGCGGATGTCCTCCCAGGACGGCGGCGCCACATGGTCCAAACCAGAGCACCTGCCGGCAGGTATTTACGGACCGATCAAGGACAAGCCGCTCGTGTTGACTGACGGGGCAATCGTCAGTGGGACTTCGGTTGAAAGCTATCACGCGTGGACGTCGTGGATCGAGCGATCAACTGATAATGGTGCCACCTGGACCAAGCACGGCCCGCTGCTTTACCCAGGCGAGGTTTACGCAAGCATTCAGCCAACGGTCGTGCCTCTGGGACGGGATCACCTGATTGCTTATGTTCGAACGACTTCCCGGCTGGGCAAGATTGGTATGTCGCAGTCGCGTGACGCCGGTCAAACATGGTCGCCTCTGGAACTGCTCGATCTGCCAAACCCGAACAGCGGGATCGATGCAGTGGGACTGAAAGATGGTCGAGTTGTGATGATCTACAACCACACGAACAAGGGGCGTTCGCCCCTTAACCTCGCCGTCAGCAAAGACGGAATTCACTTCACTCCGTCGCTCGTGCTGGAGTCAGAGCCGGGTGAGTTCTCCTATCCCGCCATCATTCAGGCTGGTGACGGAACGCTGCACACCACATATACGTGGAATCGCAAAAAAATAAAGCACGTGATAATCCCGCTTGCGGAATTGTCGGGCGTACAGAAATGAACTTCACCGGCTTCACGAACTCGAGGACAGCAAGATAAGGAATGTAGGCTGTCGTACGCCCGGGCGGTGAAATCACCTCCACAATTTGTCTAACGCGAGAAAAACCGGTCAAACGGGTCAAATGTCACGGTGATCCGAAGTCAGTTATGGTTAAGTTAATTTCCGAACACCTCTAGGTGATTGTAAGTAGTTTGTAATCCACAGAGTTAGGCACTCACGCGAGGTGACACCCGGTCGGCTAAGGCTTCAGGACGCAGTTGTTCGAAACCCTCGGGAAGTGCTTTATTACAAAGAAACCTGTTGACATGTAAGCGCCTTAGATTTAATCTTCGGTTTAGGTTTCAGCCTTCTACAATAACAACTCCCGGCGGGTGTACTGGATACCGCCGGATTACAGGGGTCCGCGCATGACCTTTCAGGTGGGTGAGAAAGTAGTCTACCCGAATCACGGTGTCGGTACTATCGAGAACATTAGTACTCGAGCGTTTGGCGCCAGTCAGGAGCACTTCTATTTGCTCCGCCTTACCTACAACAGCATGACGGTGATGATTCCGTTCTCTCATGTCGAGGACGTGGGACTTCGGAAGGTCACTCGGTCCGGTGAGATAGCCCGAGTCCTGACGTTCCTTGCGTCCGGTCCGGTGAAGTACAGTTCAGACTGGAAGCTGAGATATAAGATCAATTCGGAGAAAATGCGCAGCGGTGCACTTCCCGAGATCGCCGAAGTCTTCAAGGGTCTGACTATCATCCAGTCGGAAAAACCCCTCAGTTTTCGAGAAAAGAAAATGCTGGACTGCTCCCGGCGAATGCTGATCTCCGAAGTCTCGATTTGCCGCGCGATAAATGAAACGGAAGCGATTGACCTGCTCAGGAAGTCGCTTGCCAAGACGAATCTGGCGATGCCAGAAGCGCTGTAACAGGATTTTCCTCCGCAAGAAGGGGACGGTTTGCAGCATTGCAGATCGTCCCCTTTTCTGTTCCGGCGCAACTCGCGTCGCACGCCGGGGTTCCACAACATTCGGCTCTTTTCGTGATGAGGTTCTCAGCAGTCGTCTGCTCAGTCGCCCTTAGTCTGCCCGGACTGCTGTTGGCCCAGACCATCGAGGTGGGCACGGGTTCACCAACAGATGGTGTTCGCGGCGAGTTCCAGGCTGCTTTCGGCCGTGGGACCTTTTCCCAAATCGCCACGCTGCCACCGTCCGGCGCTGTCGCGAAGTTCGGCACGACCGGACTCTCGCAAGTCTTCAATGACGCGAGCCGATCGGGCAGTAAGCTGGCACTAGTCAAGTCAAATTCTGCCTACACTCCTGAAAATCCATCCACCGGCGTTTTCCAGGTTCTGACGGACATCTACGCCTACTACAGCAGCGTTGGTGTCGCCACTGCCGGGTATCCGACCGGAGACACGCAATACTGTCCGAACGTCGCCTGCACATTCCAGTTGTTCGATCGAAATTACGCGCTGTTTGCGTGGACTGCCGGCGCAAACGACACGCTGACCGTCACGGTTCGCGATCCGTACTACTCGAGATGGCAGTTCTTCGGCGGCATCAACGGGATGGGCCCCGGCACTACCGCGGAAACAACAACCACGTCATCGTTTGGCAGTAATGCAACCTACCAGGCATTCAGCAACGGCATTCTTTTCAACATCACCTCCGGCGCGCTGAACGGGAAACTTGTTTCGGTTCGCCAGCCCGTCTACAGCCTGTACCAGAGCAAGGGGGGAGTGACAGGCCCGCTTGGGCTTCCAGTCGGCGACGCGCAGACTCTTGCGAACGGTAAGAAGCGGCAAACGTTTGAAGGCGGCAGCATCGATTTTGACGACAGCGGAAACCCGCCGGTCCTGCGAGCCCCGGTCGCGAACGTTGTCCTGCAACCCGGCACAACCCCTGTCCGGCTGAATGCGGGCGATAGTTACAGCCTTGCAGCGATGGCGCTCGCCGCCGATGGATCGATTCTGACTGATCGGGTGATTAATTTCGTAACAACCAACTCGCTCGTTGTCGTGGTTCAGCCAAACGGGTCTGCGGCGACCATCCGCGCGGCAGGCGGAGGTACGGCACGAATCAGCGCGACCAGCGAAGGCAAGACGAGCTTGCCAATCGACTTCATCGTATCCTCGGTCTGTTGTGCGGTCGGTGAAGGTGCGCCTGCAGCGGCGATCACTCAGGCAATGAGCGATGCTGTCTCGCGGAGTCGAATCCAGCTGCGTTTGCCCGGGCCCGAGCGAGTAAGCCGTGCGGGCACCGGTTATATTCAGCACTTTCAGGGCACAGACCCCAACTCGACTCCCTACCTGATAGCAATCGCGGACAACTCCGCTCAGGCTTACATCGTGGGCGGACAGGCCCTGTCGAAATACGAACAATTGGGCGGAAGCGCCGGTGCATTGGGGTTCCCCACCGGGGATGCCGCCGCATCGGGACGACAGTCGTTCGAGCGGGGCACGCTCGCAGGCAGTCCAGTGCGTGTGGTGAGTGGCGGAATACTCACTCGCTGGGCGCAAACGGGTTATGAGACGGGTGAGCCTGGTGCTCCCACATCTGATGCGTCTCAGGGAAGCAGCTTTACTGCGACGGCCGGTCAAGTGCAAACATTTGCGGGCGGACTGATCGTGGCCGGTCCAAAGGGCGGTTACTTTCTCCGACCAGTAGCTGCGGACCAATATGTATCGTCGGGCGGCATCATTGGAACGCTAGGGCTTCCGCTTGGAGAGGAGTCGATCTCGGGAACAACACATTCCCAGGAGTTCGAAGGCGGCACGCTGAGTTACCACGATGGGTCTTCCAACGCGACCATTACACCTCGCCCACGTACGCCAGCTGTGACTGTCTCGCCTCCAGCAACCCTTCCGGGCAGCCGGGTACGAACAGCCGTCACGGGATTTCAGGACGGAGCCACGCTTCGGATATCGGTGAGCGGGCAGACTGACTTCGTCATTGCGACACAGAACGGATCTTATGTTTGGGACTCGCTGGTAGCGGCGAATGCTGCAGCGGGTGCGGTTACGATTCGCGCCGTTGACACCGCAACGAACGCATCGGCTCAGGGCAGCTATACCGTGCGCACACTGGCACAAGCACAGCTGCAGCTGACGGCCGTTTTGGGTGACGCGCAAACCGGTTCTCCGGGTGTACGTCTGCCAGTTCCCCTTCGCGTTGTCCTTCGTGATAACACTGGCATCCCGGTGTCCGGTATAGCGGTGCGGTTTACTGCATCACCGGGCGCTTCCGTATCGCCCGACACCGGCGACTACAGACACAGCAGGCCAGGCGGAAACGTCGCTTCAGCTTCCTGCGAGCGAGGGCATCGTACTTGTTACCGCTGAGGCCGGTGGCCGTGTCGTTACGTTTTCTGCAAGAGCGACGGGGGGCTCTGTTGTGTCCTTCCCGAGGCTGATGCAAACCAGCACGGACAAACTCGGGTTCGGGCCGACTACTATTGCGGACGGCGGAGCATTGCTGGCATCTGCAGCCTCGATTGTTCGCTATATGCAGCTTCGCGGTGACGTCAGTAACCCGAACGGGATGGCTGATGTCCCAACACTCAACGACTATCTTCGTCGGGCATGCGTGACCGACTCGCAAGCTGGTCAGATCTGCGATGGCTTCCTCACTGCACCGGGCAGCAGCGAACCGATCGTGAACCTCTGGCGGCTGTCAGGATTCGTCGGCGGGAATCTGGATGTCTCGACGCAGCAGTCCGACGCTGACTCGATTCGTACTCTTGTTGCAGGCTCCGCACCAGTGCTCGTGTCAATGGCACTGAAGGCCAATGATGCGCTGGCTGGTTCCCACTTTGTCGTGGCGACCGGAATCGCTTCCGACGGTTCTATTCAGATTCACGATCCCCGGCCGCAGTTCTCGCGTGCGTCTTTGTCCGACTACACGGGAGGATTTACGGACAGTTCCGGAACGAGGTGGAGCGGAGTCGTTGTCGGCGCAGCGCGGTTTATTGCGAGGATGCCAGCAAGCACGTCCTTTCTTGTGACCTCGGATGCGGCGATCCGCCTTGTGGCGCCGACAGGCGAATGTGGGATCCCCTTCCAGACGCTCAACATGTCCGCTCCGTCGAACGGCGTCGCTTCGCCTGGTCCGTCGTCTTTCTTTCTCCGCTCCTGTGATGGTGCCGGAGGCGAGTACCAACTCGAGTCGGCGGCGGACGCAAAGATACATGCCAGCGTCACCGATCTGTCGTCAGGTGGCGGGCGGACCGATCTCAGCGGAAGCATGTCCGCAGCGTTTCGGATCTCAAGAGCGAGCGGCGCTTTGACAATCGCGCCGCAGCAGACGGCTCTTACGGCCGGGGCGGTCGTGAACACTGCCACGTTTACGCCGGATATCGCTTCGGCCGGCCTCGTTTCGATCTTCGGAAGCGGTCTGGGGCGGACCGGTTCAACGACCGCTGTGGATATTGGTGGTCGATCGGCGACGATCCTCTTCTCGAACGCATTCCAGGTGAACTTGCAAATCCCGACGGGTTTGTCGGCGGGGTCCTACGCGATGCGGGTATCCTCGCCCTATGGCACGGTGGAGCAGTCCATTGACGTACAGCCCTACGCTCCGGAGATTTTCAGAACGTTCTCCGGAACCGGCTTCTCCGTCCGTCGCGGCAGTGTCGTGACTCTGTGGGCGACAGGCCTCGGTGATACGGCACGAACAGCTAATCTCGACGTGGTGACAAGACCCGTCACAGTCGTTATTGGCGGACAATCTTTGCTTCCGGACTTTGCAGGGCTGGCACCCGGGTTTATCGGTTTGTATCAAATTAATACCGTAATTCCGGCAACGTTTCCTCCTGGATTGGATCAGACACTGAGGTTGCGACAAGGTGACATCGAAAGCATGCCTGTGCAAATCTCCATCCAGTGATGCTTAGATGGCTGTAAATATTGAAAAATCGTTGACGCTGGAGACACTTACATGCTCTAATGGCAACGTAACGTCTGAAGATGTTTCGGAAAGTGTAGTGTATCGTACTCCTGTGAGGAGCGGGAGAAGTGATCGCGAGTAATCCGGGATGGCAGACGTGGCGGTATTCTTCTGCAAAGAAGGAATCCCGCGGGCACAGACAGAACAACAAGAACGAGAAGTCAAACATGGGTCCATTGAGGCTCAGGTTGAAAAAGAACTTCCATCAATTCAACTCTTGACATTTCACAAGGAGAAGGAAATGGTAGAATTTCGCACATTGTCTCGCGCGTTTGCTGTAACCGCCCTATTGCTGGGCTCGGTTTCGGCATACGCACAGACAGGCTCGCCGTTTACGTGTCGCGCCAATTCTGGCGTACCACCGGTGGTTCGAGCCGAGGGTCTGACCGAACTGCTCGGCGACCTGGTACTTACCTGTAGCGGCGGTAACCCCGCTGCTCCGTTTCTGGTTAACTTCCAGATCTTTTTAAACACCAACGTCACAAGCCGTCTGTATTCGGACGGTACTTATGACGCGCTGCTGCTGGTCGACGAGCCGGGCACGCCCTATGCGGGTGGGCCGACTGTTCCTTTCTGCCCGTCGCCGGCAACTGCTAACAACTCGACCAACGGCATTACGGGTCTTGGTACAACAGCCCCCGGCTGTAACCCTGCGGCTGGCCAGCTGTACCAGACCGGCAGCTACAACGTGTTCCGTGGCATCCGTCCGACGGTCAGTCCCGAAACTTCGGTTGTCTGGTCTGGTATTCCGGTACTGCCTCCGGGCTCGAATACCCGTACTTTCCGCTTCGTAAACCTGCGTGGTAACGCGTCGTCGATCGGTGCGACCTCCAGCGGTCTCCCGAACCAGATCATCGCGTTCATTTCGACCAACCCGCAGAATACGATCTCTGTCGATAACCCGCAGCAGACGATTGGCTTCGTTCAGTCCGGTATGGTGTTCGATACCCGCAACTGCAACAACAGCGGCGCTCCGAATGTTAAGTCCTTCTTCCAGTGCGCCTCGCTGAATCAGGATCGGTTTAACACTCCGACCAGCGGCACGCTCCCGTCCAACAGCGGCAGCGGCAACTCAATTATTGGTCTCCGCTTCCGCGAAGGCTTCCAGACTGCGTTCAAGATTCGTGGCGCTACGGGACAGGAAAACAGCTTGCCAGGTCAGGTGTTCAACTCTGAATCCGGCTTTGTCAACCCGGGAGTTCCCGGACCTGGTGGCGTGCCGGTTGGCGTCGCTGACAGCGGTACTCGCCTGATGGCCCGGTTCAGCAACATCCCGGCCGGCGTTGCCATGTTCGTCAGTACCACTAACGTTCCGTTCGCATCATTTGCGACTGGTTCAACGACGGGCTCCACTGCGGTGCTCGTAAATGCTGACGCGAGCGGTGCCAGCTTCACTAACGGATCTCTTCCGTTTGCGTCGAGCGCACCGACCGCGGTGGCTGGGCCGATTACTCTGAACTGCGCTGCGGGACCTTATACGGTTCCTGCGATCCAGATTCCGACCAGCAGTGGTACTGGTACGGCTGTTTGGGAAGTTACCGCTGCTGATCAGTCCAACCTCGATACCCTGTTCTTCGCCATCGGCGTCGCGTTCACGTCCAGCACTTCGTCCACAACGCCGACGCCTGGTCTCGGCCAGTCAACTGTGACCGGCACCTTCGCGCCGTTCTACACCACGGCGGCCGCTGGTTCCGCAACCTTCGCTCCGCAGCTGATTCCGCGCTTCAGCGCTGGTACCGCAACTGCCCAGAACCTGTTCGCTATTGCGACCTGTCAGACAAACCTGCTGTTCCCGTTTGTCACAAATCAGGCCGGCTTCGATACAGGTATAGCAATTGCTAACACCTCGCTTGATCCGTTCGGAACTTCTCCGGCGGGCGGAAACTGCACAATCAACTACTATGGCTCACTGCCGAACGGCCAGCCGCTGACCACCACGTCTGAGCGCACCACCAGTGCGGTTCAGGGCGGTCAGACGCTCACCATGGTTCTGTCTACGGGCGGCAACTTTGGTACGCGCGGCAACCCGAACATGCAGGGCTACATCATTGCTCAGTGCGACTTCCTGTACGCACACGGCTTCGCGTTCATCACTGATGGACCGATCGGTCAGGCTCGCGTCGCTGAGGGCTACCTCGCTTTGATTCTGGATGCGCCTGCGGCCACCAGCCGCACCACCGCTACAGGCGAAGCACTGGCTAATTAACCTCAAGCATTAACTCGAACCGAAAGGAGGGGAGGAAACTCCCCTCCTTTCGTTTTGTTACCTCGTCAAAAACCGGCCTGATTTTTCCTTCGTTACGCCTGCACGGTCCTAGTACTTCGGTGATACACTGAATCTACCCGCGTCACCAGACAAGCCCGTCTGGATGTAGTCACATAGATCCTTTCAAAGAGGTGTGTATGAATCGTAGGTGGTTGTGTGCATCCACAGCCGTTGTTAGCCTCCTCACGCAGGCCGCTTTCGCTGCCAACATTTTTGTCTCCGGGCAGGATCCCGCCAGTACGCAGCTGAGCGCTATTACGACCGATCCCTTCACGTTCGGCAGCGCTTTGTCTACTGTCCCGGGAACCACCGCCGTATTCGGGTCAACGACCGGCCAGAAGTTCTATGCAATCGGATCCGGTTCTGCTGACAACGTTGCCGTGCTTTCGGGCGGGTTCCCTTATGTTTCGCTTGGCACGCGCATACAGGTTTCTGGCCCGACTACTTCCGGTGCACTGACCCCGGATGGACGCAGACTGGTACTCGTTGGTCGCAATGGCACGGCTGTGATCGACACAACGTCCGACCAGGTATTAGTCACGATGAACGGCATCGACACGGGCTTCAGTCCGACGTCGGTCGCAACCAGCGTCGATTCCCGCTATGCATATGTCCTTAGCCCGACCAGCGGGCGAGTAACCCAGATTGATCTCACTACGAACAGGGGTAGTGCGACCGCGCTGGTGCCCAATACGTCAACGGGCATTGCGGTGGCACCCACTGGTGTCGTGTATGTAGCGGCTCCAGGCGGAGTCTATGAGCTCGATCCCGTTACGCTCGCTACCCGCGCATTCATCGCGGTTTCGGGCACGCCCGATAAACTTCAGTTCACACCGACAAGCAGCAGATTTGCGATCGCGCGGAACCTGAATTCCACGACCGGTCGCAGTCTGATTGAGATCGATACACAGTCGCGCACGCAGATTACGACTCCTGCAGGATCAGCGTTCAGCAAGTTCGTTCTCGCTTCCGACACCCTGGGTTATGGGCTAGTATCGGGCAACCTGATCGAGGTTCAGATTGACGGAGCCGGAAACATCGTGCAAACTACTCCGTCAGCCACGGGAACGATTCCCGGCAACATCGCCGATATAGGCGCTTCCGGAGAAACGCTTGGTTCACGGCATCTCCTGATCTCTTCCGGCACGAACGTGTACGACTTCAACCTGCGCACCAGGGACGTCAGCAGCAGCGCTTTCACCGGATTTATCGGGATATATTTCGAGTGTCGTTCCCGCGGGCATAGGTGGCGTTGCACTGACGTCGGTGTACAACCAGGCGCAGACCGTTGCTGCGGGTACGACGTCTCTTCCGCTTGTTCTCGGCACGTACGATACCAACGGTCTGCCCCTTCCGGGCGTTATCGTGACGTTCTCGACGACAGTGGCTGGTGTCACGTTCTCGAATGCTTCGGCCACGACGAACATTTCCGGTTTGGCGGTGACGACGGTTACGGTCCCGAGCGGTGCTTCGGGAACGATTCCAGTAACAGCAGCTTATGGCAATCGGGTTGCGAATTACACGATTACGGTGGGTAACCCGAACCTGCCCGGCGCCGGTGGCGGTGGCGGTACGCCAGGTACCGGTGCGGCCAAATTCATTCCGCTTCAGGGCCAGGGGGAAGTGGTGCTTGCCGGATTCAGCACTGCCTTTCAGGAGCCGCTTCGTGTTCAATATCTGGACGCGAGCGGAAATCCAGTTCCAAACGCTCAAATTACCTGGGCGGTCGTCAGCGATCCAGGCCTGCCTGTTGTGGCAAACAACAACGGCCTGACAGATTCCAACGGCGTGTCGGAAGCAAACTTCACCACGCAGTTCCTGTTTAGTGCAGCCATTCCGTATCGGCAATTCACGCTCACGGCAACGTCGCCCGATGGTCAGTCAATCACTTTCTACGTCACATCCGTCCGAACCACAAACGGCGGAACTGGAGGCCTGATTGTTCAGCCCAGCCAGTTCAATGGTGCGACCATCAATGCGCAGAGTGGTGTCGTGAACCCAGCCGCTTTGACGTTCCAGGTTCGCACGGCTCTGGATGGCGTTGCGATTCCCAATGTCGGTCTGCGGTTGATTATCGACGCGTCGACGGGTCGCACTATCACGTGCCAGGGTGGCCCGACGGTTTACTCGGATGCCAACGGCAACATTACGTGTGACCTGGTTGTCACCGGCGGTCTCGGCGCGGCAACCTTCACTGCGAACGTCGGCGGCGGCAACACGCTCTACACCTATAACGTCAGCGTAACTGCGGGTGCTGCGTCAACGCTGAACTTGTGAGCGGCAATAACCAGAACGTCACTCCTAATCAGCTCATGCAGCCGTTCGTTGTCGGGGTCACCGACGCGGCTAATAACCCACTACCCGGCGTCTTTCTGTAAGCTGGACTAATCCCGGAGGGCTGGCCGGCTTCGTCAGCGAACAGAACGTAACCGACGCAAACGGGCGCGCCTCGGCGCAGTATCGCGCTCCGACTGCTCCTGGAACGTACTTCTTCCAGGTGACCTCGGGCGCGATCGTAAAGGCGTTTGCGGTTACCGTCGGAAGCGGCGGCGGAAACCCAGGAGGCGGTGCGACCAGTCTTCAGGTAGCCGCAGGAAACCAGCAGACGGCCAGTGCCGGTCAGGCATTTGGGCAGCAGCTTCAGGTCAAGCTTATTAACGCGAGCGGGACCGGCGTTGCTAACACCGGTGTCAGCTTTGCGGTGTCGAGCGGGAGCGCGAGCGTGTCGCCCAGCAGCGCGACCACAGATGCGAACGGCGTGGCGACAGCCAGCGTCACCGCCGGCCAGACTGCCGGGCCGGTGGTGGTGACCGCAACGTCGGGCAATCTCACTGCCCAGTTCAGTCTGACGGTTTCAGCAGCGCCGAACACGATTCCGCTTTCCAATGTCCTGAACGCGGCCAGCTTCACTACGGGCATTTCACCGGGCTCCATTGCATATATCAGGGTCCCGGGGATTGCTCCGAACCTGCGCGGCTCGACAACACCGAACCCGGTTATCGGACCTCTGCCGACCACGCTTGCCGGCGTTCAGGTGCTCGTCAACGGCGTTGCAGCACCGATCTATGCCGGTGTCGAACATCAACGGCGAGGAAAGCGTGATCGTTCAGATTCCGTTCGAGACACCGGTTGGTCTGACACAGATCACGGTCAACTACGGAAATGGTGCAACGACGAGTGCGTCGAACGTGCCAATCCTGGGCGTGAAGCCCGGGCTCTTCTCGTACACAAGCACGGCAGACAACCGCGCCTATGCTGACGCCACCCGGCCTGACGGCTCGTACGTGGGTCCGGATAATCCGGCGCGCCGGGGCGAAACGATTCGCATCTACGCGACGGGCCTTGGTCAGACCACGGTACCCGCCGCAACGAATCGAGTCGGTGTGCCTGGACAAACGGTGCTTGCGCCCATCGTCGTCGGTGTCAACAACGCCGGTGTGCGCCTGATCTCGGCCGAACTACTTGCGGGAGAGATCGGCGTCTACGTCATCACGATGGAGATTCCGGTTGACACCCCGACCGGCTCCTATCAGCCGATCGGACTAGGTGTTGATCGTCCGGACGGAACGGGAACCGAATACGCGAACACCGTATTCGTCCCGATTCAGTAGTCGCGATCTGCTGTCGAACCAAAGGGCTGTCCGTTTTTGGACAGCCCTTTTTATTGGCACATGATTTCAGTAGCAGTGATGAGCTTGCCGCCAGCCGCTTCTACATCCGCGAACAACCGATCTGCGGCTGCTCCATCGAGATGCCGAACTGCATCTGTCACTACCTGGATCCCGGAAACGCCGCGGCGGAGCAATCCCCGTACGACAGCATCTACGCAGATCTCGGTGACAACGCCGTAGACGATGTACCGCGTGCCGCCAATCGCGTCAAGCAGAACATCCATCTCGCCGGAAGCGAACGCATTTGTAGTGATTTTGGGGAAGATGGTCTGGCCGGTCGTAACTATCGTGCTCGAGGGCTTTTGCTGACCATACGTGCCCAATACACAATGCGGGCGCCACGTCCGAAACTCGGGATCATTCTCCGTGTGCGCATCGACCGTCGAGATTAGTCGGTGTCCCAGGTCAGCCGCAAACTGGTTCAATCGGCCAACGACCGGAATGATTTTTTCCGCGCCTGGCACGTACAGCGCTCCAGCGGGCAGAACGAAGTCATTCTGAGTATCGACATCGAAAAAAACGGTGCTCATGCTTCCTGCTCCTGCAGGAATCGCTTGTTGTGCTCATCAGCCACTCGTAACAATTCCTGACTGTACTCGATCCGATGCTGCGCGGGAGTGATTCGCGGCATCGCCTCAAGGCATCGCTGCCGTGCCTGCGACGCTGTCGGCAAGATCCTCGAGCAATTCGCCTCCCATCATCACGGGCCGAAGGAGTGGTTCTGCGTTGCCGCCCGACGGCAAGCATTCGCCGCTGCAGGCCACCAGATCATGACCGGTGAAGCGAAACACCTGCTTTGCGCCAGGCAGCGTCTGCTTCTCCGGAGAGTACTTCGCGGTATACCTCTTCTCTCCGTTCGATTCCAGCTCAACCAGCTTGTAGACTGCTGAAACTGCAGGTGCATCCGACGATGTCGCCAACTCTGTCCCCACACCGAAAGCGTCTATGGGAGCACCGGCTTCCAGCAAATCGGCAATTCGATTCTCGTTCAGGTCACTGGTCGCCATGATTTTCTGCTCCGGTGAAGCCGGCGTCATCCAGAATTTTGCGAACCTGGCGGGACAGTTTGACGAGGTCTCCTGAATCGAGCCGGACCCCCCACATCGGGCGGCCCAGGCTCACAGCTTTACGCGCGCCCGCGAGGGTGTCGTAGCTGTCGATCAGATAGACCGTGCCTTCCTGCAGAAGCTGTTGCAGAGCCCGGAAGGATGCGGTCTCATCCGGAAACGCAAGCACCCAGGAGTGTGCAGAAGTACCGAAGACCGGAATGCCAAACCGGAAGCCCGCTTCGACGTTGCTTGTCCCTGTGCAACCAGCGATAAAGGCAGCACGTGCTGCCAGGAGCCCGGCTTCGGGTCCGTGCGCCCGACGCGTGCCGAACTCGACTACGCTGCGCCCCTGTGCCGCCGCTGCCACACGTGCAGCTTTGCCGGCTATCATCGACTGAAACCCGATCGTTGAGAGCAGGAATGTCTCGACAAGCTGAGCCTCGATTAACGGACCACGGATCGTCAACAGTGGTTCGCCGGCGAAGAATGGCGTACCTTCCGGCATGGCGAAGACATCGCCGGTAAAGCGGAAATGCCGAAGATAATCCCAGAAGCCGGCGTCAGTGTGCGCGAACTGGCGGAGCGTCCGGAGGTAGGCGATCTGCTCGTCCGTGAAGCGGAGATTCAGCAGATAATCGACTGCCTGCGGGAGACCGGCCGCGATGAGGAAATCGCGGTGAGCTGGCAAGCGGCGAACAAACAACTCGAACACGGCGCGATCACCGACCTTACCGGCACCGAAGTAACCAGCAGCCATCGTCAGCTGGTACAGGTCGGTCTGCAGCGCCGAACTCATTTCTTGCTCGGCGCTGAAGCTGCTGGCGGCGGAGCTTTGACATCATCAGCCGCGGTCTGAATTTCTTCTACTTTCTTACCGTCCAGTTCGTATACGGTCGAATCGTTCTCGCGCTTTCCAAGCCACGAGTTTTCTTTCTTTGCGATGGAGACCTTCTCGGTTCGTTTGCCGTCGTTCGAAACAACCGTGATGTCGATGAACGGTGATGTGAAACCCGAATCGAGCAGCTTGATTGCCTGCATGTCGCGAAGCTTGTCGATTAATGACTGCACACTGGTCGGGTCCATTTGCTTTCCGTTGGACCACCACTTGTCGCCAGACTTCGAGAAAGAGTATGTCTTTGTGTCGTTCCGGATATCTATCTTCGACGGCTCGCTGAAACCGAAGTCGAAGAGTTTTTTGGCACGAAAATCGTCGAGTGGTTTCGACACTGCATCGCCAACGTCTTTATCTACCTTTGCGATTTCCTCGGCGATCGACGACTTCGCGTAGTAGTCGTCGCCCTTTTTTCGCAATTCAAGCGTCTGAGTTCCGGAAGGGTCGGTCAGGCTCACGGCAGCGACGCGCGAGCCGGTGGCGAAGTCGGAAGCATACTTCTTCTCGTCGTCTTCCGAAATTCCGGAGTTCAGCTTCGCGTCGTGAACCTTGCGTACAAGGTCTTCCACCTTGTATCCGTCTGCGCGCATCGGCTTCGGTTTCAGGACCTGCCACTCATTCTGGCCCGAACGCCCGAACTCAACGGAATTTGACCCCGTCTTCATCTCTACCCGGCTTACCTTCGTGTCGTCGACTGTAATCAGCCGCTTATCGCGAAGATCTCGCCAGTTCTTGACTACGCCCGACTTAACGCCGGTGGAAACACTGAAGACGCGCGGATCGCCGTCGAGTTTTGCGTAAACCGATGATCCAGCCGGAGTATCGTCGCCGAGAAGCAGCGTTGTTTTCTTGCCGTCCTTTGCGTTCACCGTCACCTTAGCCGCAGGGGTGGCGAGGCCGAACGCCTGCAGGTCCGATGGCTTGTCCTCGACGAGGCGATCCCAGGTAAGGCCGGTCACCGAGCTCACGACGCCGTTCACAGCATCGGAATCGACCGCCACCTGCTTCGGTGAGGTCATTGTCCAACCGCTCTTTTCACGCTGAACAACGACGGGCTCGGAAGAATCGCGCTGCCTGATCTCCACACGATTTACGTCATCGTCCTTTATGGAAACGAGCTTAGGCGAATCAGACTTCGGTCCCGTCCCGGCGGTATCAACCTTCGTGTCCTTGTTAACGGACCACCACACGCCGCCTGCGAGCGCGGCGAACAAGACCGCGCCAACGATCAAACCTCGAAAGGACATCAGCTACCTCCGTTTCCACCAGACCATGCCGCCTGCGAAGACAATCGCGACAGGCATCAGCACCACGCTGGTAAGGAACAGAAGACTCATTTGACGGCGCGACAACATGATCCGGTTGTCGGCCGGGTCTTTCGGACGAATCGAGATTAGTTCTTCATCAGAGGACAGCCAGTTAAGCATGTTGAGGGCGAGATCGCGATTTCCCTGAAAGCCGAGAATACTATTGGACGCGAACCCGGAAGAGCCGACAACCACGACGCGACCCTGAGAGTTGGGCTGCCCCGTGTTGTACGAGATTGCAGCGCCGAGTGTAAACGGACCCTTGGTCCCCTTGCTGGGATCAATCTCGGATTTCGATAAATCGGTGCTTGCAAAGCTGTTCTCGGAAGTGGAGAACAGCTTCTCCGCACTGGCCTTATCCGCAGCGCCCGATTTCACATCGAGACCACGGGCGAGTGGGAATGCCGTGGCAACACCTTTCATCTCACGTACAATCGCATGGTTCTCGTAGGATGAGACAAGAGGCACGGCCGCACTGAATCCGAACAACTGACCCACGCCGCTGGTGTCGAGGACGAGATTCTTTAGGGGGGTAACGCCCCATGAAGAAAGCTGAGCCGCGAGTGCGACATTCTCGGCGATGTTCTGACGGCCAAGCTGGAGCGGAGGATCGAGCATGATCAGCGCGCGTCCGCCGCCCTCAACGTAGCTCTTGATCGCATTTACAGCAGGCGGCAGGTAGTCGAAACGAGGTCCCGCGATGATCAGAACCGTGCAGTCTTTCGGTATCTCGGGCTTTTCGAGCAGCGACAGAGTGCGAGTCTTGTAATTGTCATGTTCGACAACCTGCTTGAAATTGGAAAGACCTTCACGGCCGCTGTCGTCGATCTGGTGCTCCCCGCTGCCCTGGACGAAGCAAAGGGTGCGGTCACCGGTTTTCAGGGTTCGAATGATAGCGCCGGTAACATCCTCTTCCGTCAGCGACTTGGCTTCGTCCCGCTTTTGGCCATTCTGGACGACGATCGTCCCCATCTGACGAATCCCTGCCGCGCGTGCTTCCTGAGGCTTTTTGTCGGGATCGATGTAATTGACCGAGAGGTTTGATGAGAGATTGTCATAGCGGTCCAGCAAGTCCTTGCCGCGCTGAAATTCGCCGGTGCGATCCCAGTACGTGATTGCGACTGGCTGCTTGAGGCCCTTGACCACCTTCTGAGTCTGATCTGAGAGGCTGAAGCGCTTGTTCGCGGTAGTATCGACGCTCTTGTTGTATCGCTGCGCCAGCCAGTTCGCGAGACCCAGTGCACCGAGGACGATCAGGATATAGACCGCAGCGTAGGCACCGAACTTCGTCTGGCGTGCGGCAATCCAGGATGTCTTGTTTTCAGAAGCCATCGCGCTATGCCCTCCACCGCTCTGACTCTATGAAACGAGCCGTCAAAAACAAACCGAAGAAGATCATGCTTACGAAGAAGATTACGTCTTTGGTGTCGATAACGCCTTTCGAAAAAGGTTCGAAGTGCGTAATTACGGAGAAATAAGCAACTACTTTGGCCCACGCTTCTGTGTTGTAAGAACTGACCCAGTCCAGAACCCAAAGAATCAGGCAGACTGCGAACGTCGAGAAGGCTGCGACGATCTGATTCTTTGTAGTGGTCGAGATGAACGTTCCAATTGCCAGTAGCGTCCCGCCCTGAAGCAGCAAACCGAGAAAGCCGGTGAAGATGGGAGCAAGTTCGGGCTTGCCGTAGAAAAACAGGACCATCACGTTCAGGAGAGCGATCGCGAGGATGGCTGCGTACATTGTCAGCGCAGCCAGCCATTTGCCGAAGATAATTTCTCCATCCCTCACCGGAGAAGTAGAAAGCAGCTCCATAGTGCCGCGCGCTTTCTCTTCCGCGAAGATGCGCATCGTGATCAGCGGAATCAGAAACAGACCGATAACGCTGACGTTCATCAGTGCCGGCCGGACTACCCATTCATTGACGTCCATCGGCATGCCGCGGCCCATCATCTGCGACTCCATACCGCGGGTCACGAATAGCGCCACGTACACATAGAAGAAGTATCCGGACAGAAGCGCAAAAAACGCCATCAATCCGTATGCAACGGGCGATGTAAAGTAAGTCCGAAGTTCTTTTCTGTAAATGGCGAGAATGTTGCTCATTGCACTACCTCCGCTTCCTGGGCAACAGCATCCGGCGAGGCATTGGTCAACTGCAGGAATACTTCCTCGAGACTCATTGCTACCGGTCGAAGTTCCGTTAGATTCCAACCGTTGCCAACAACGGTCCGGGCCAGGTCCGCGCGAATCGCCTTTCCTGACAGGCTTTCTACTTCAAACTGCAGCCGTGCGGCTCGGGATTCCCGTGTCACAACACGGCTGACACCGGGTACGCGTTCCAGCGCCTGGAGGATATTGGAAGCATCGACGACGCGATCGCCTGCCACGCCGTCCACTTCGACCAGGATTGCCTCAGAGCCGCGCAGACGGTTTGTCAGACGCTCGACGGTATCTGTGGCCACAACCTTACCACGACTGATAATGATCACTTGCTCGCAAACCTGCTCGACTTCGGGCAGTATATGCGTGCTGAGCACGACGGTGTGGTCGCCGCCCAGGCTGCGAATCAGGTCCCGGGTTTCATGAATCTGTTTCGGATCGAGACCGGAGGTGGGCTCGTCGAGGATCAAAACGTCGGGATTGTGAATAATCGCCTGGGCGAGCCCAACGCGCTGGCGGTAACCTTTGGAAAGTTTGGCGATGAGTTTGTTTCGGACGTCTCCGATCGCGCAACGTTCCATGGCGTCTGCCGTCCGACGACCCAGGTCGGAGCTGCGAATCCCTTTAAGACGGCCGACGAATTTAAGATATTCCTGCACCTCCATCTCCGGGTATAGGGGTGGCGTTTCCGGCAGATAGCCGATTCTGCGCTTGACTTCCAGAGGCTGGTCGAGCACGTCGAATCCCGCCACATTGGCATGTCCGGAAGTCGGAGGCAAGAAGCAGGTCAAAATGCGCATCGTGGTCGTCTTTCCGGCGCCGTTTGGGCCCAGAAAGCCGACAATCTGACCTCTTTCGACCTGAAACGAGATATTGTCGACAGCGACATTGCGTGCATACCGCTTCGACAGTCCTTCCACGCTAATCATAGTGGTCCTGTGTTTTCAGACGTAACGCGCAGGCTCAGGCGGTGCCTGCCGCGGCATAGAAAAACGGAAATCGCCTGTACTAATTAAAGATATTAGGCAGCTTACCGGAGGTCAAGCCCGTGCGTACAGGATGCTCCGTAGTGTTTCTCCCGGAATCCACCTGATTTCGGGCAACCGGGATCACCGCCGTTCGCATACGGCAAGCCCTCGCGGAAGCAATCCAACACAGAACCATTAGCGTGCGAATCATTCGGCGTACGGAAAATCCCCGAAGTTCCCGAGCACAACTCCTGGTTCAAAAAGCCGAATTTTAGCAGTACATATGTACTAGAACCACGATGTATTCAGACGCAGTTTATGGCCCTGAGCGGATCAGTGTGTGCACTCTGATTGCAGGTTGTCAGGATTCGCCATTCGATCGTCTTCGGGACGTTCTGAGGCAGGTGTGTTCCCAGACACTGGAAACAGACAGTTTGGCGGATGTTGGACGAATTTTGCGTTCTCGAAAGGACCTTTCCATCGTCGTTTCGGCACCAACGCTGAAGGATGCGAGCTGGCGTGATGTGGCAAACCTAACACGCTTCAGTTCGCAGACGCCGATGCTTATCCTCGGAGTTGAACAAACTGATCCGGCAACATGGACTGAACTTCTCGAAAACGGGGGGTTCAGCTTGTGCGCGTCGCCGTGGCAGCCGGAAGCGGTTCGTGCCACAGTGCAGTCGGCATTCCGGCGGTGGGTTCGCACGGCGCAGATTGCACAGGCACGCGCCGAGAACCTCCGCCACATTCAGGCACATCGATACGCTTCGTGATTCTCCGGCCGCTCGCGTGATCTGATAGCCTCTCAGTTTCAGGTCACCATGCGCCTCATTTGCAGCGCTGTATTGCTGATCGCTATCGCGACGGCACAGCAATCACCACAATACTCGGAGTTACGGCAGATCAACCGGGAGAACGTCAACAAGATTGAAGTTGCCTGGAAGTACGACACCGGCGACGCCTTCGCGGGGTCTGAGGATCAATGCCGGCCGCTCTTCGTCGATGGCGTCCTGTATCTCACCTCTCCGAAGAATCGCCTGCTTGCACTCGATGCGGCAGATGGGCATCTGTTGTGGAGTTTTGACCCTGCGATGGGCCAGGGAACGAACACCAAACACCGCCATCGGGGCCTCACGATGTATGCTGCCGGTTCGACGCGACGCCTGTTCTATGGCCACGGACCTTACCTTTGGGCCGTTGACGCCAGGACCGGGAAGCCTGTCCCCTCCTTTGGTAAGGAAGGCCGCATCGATCTCCGAGAGGGCCTCGGCAGGGATCCTCGAGACCTGACGGTTGGATCAACCAGCCCGGGAGTCGTCTGGAAAGACATGTTGATTCTGGGCAGTATTGTGCCGGAAAGTCTTCCTTCTGCCCCTGGCGACATCCGGGCGTTCGACGTCAACACGGGGCAGATTCGATGGTCGTTTCATACGATACCTCATCCCGGTGAGTTCGGCTATAAGACTTGGCCGGCAGATGGATGGAAGTATCTCGGCGGCGCAAATTCCTGGCCGGGTGTCACTCTCGATCAAAAGCGAGGGATCGTGTTTGTTCCGACAGGATCTTCTTCGTTTGACTTTTACGGCGCGAACCGAACCGGCGACAACCTGTTTGCAAACTGCCTGATTGCGCTGAAGGCAGACACGGGTGAACGAATCTGGCATTTTCAGTTTGTAAAACATGATGTTTGGGACCGCGACCTTCCGTCAGCTCCGACACTGGTCACCGTCCGTCGAGGCGGCAGGACGATCGATGCGGTCGCACAGATCACAAAGCAAGGGTACGTGTATGTCTTCAACCGGGAAACAGGAGCATCGCTTTTTGACCTGGTCGAGCGCGAAGTGCCCGCTTCAGACGTGGACGGTGAGGTCTTGTCCAGGCGTCAAATCCTGCCGGCGACACCTGCGCCGTACGCTCGGCAGGAGTTCACCGAGGGACTGGTAACGGACCGGACGGCGGAAGCGCATAAAGTCGTACTCGAGAGGCTTCGGGCGGTTCGAAGTGGCCCACAATGGACGCCGCCGAGCCGACAGGGTACGGTTGTCTTCCCGGGTTTTGACGGCGGCGGCGAGTGGGGTGGCCCCGCATTCGATCCGGAGAGTGGCGTCATCTACGTGAACTCGAATGAGATGCCGTGGATTCTCCGACTGGTCCCGAGGAATGAAAATCGCGGCGCCGCGAGCGGCCGCACTTTGTACAACCAACGGTGCGCAGGGTGTCATCGCGAGGACCTCGGTGGTAGTCCGCCGGAGTTTCCTTCGCTGCGAGATATCGGGAAAAAGCACTCGGCTGAGGAGATCCGCTCGATCATCGTCAACGGTGCCGGACGGATGCCCGGTTTTCGTTCATTAGGCGACCGTCAAATCGACGCTCTCCTGAAGTACGTGAGCTCAGGAGAGAGCGTCTCGGTGGCCGGGTCAACCGGAGCGGCTGCCACCGATCTCAAATACGGCATCGACGGGTATAACAAGTTTCTTGATCCTGATGGGTACCCGGCGGTGAAACCTCCCTGGGGCACACTGAATGCGATCAATCTCAACACTGGGCAGTATGTCTGGAAGATTCCTTTTGGAGAGATTCCGAAATCAGGGCTGAAGGATACCGGCTCAGAGAACTATGGCGGCGGTGTCGTGACGGCAGGAGGACTTCTGTTTATCGGTGCAACGAACCACGACGCGAAAATGCACGCGTACGACAAGAGCACCGGAAAGCTGGTCTGGGAGTACAAAATGGATGCGGCCGGGAATGCGACGCCTGTAGTCTATGAGTGGAAAGGGCGTCAGTACGTCGTTATTATTGCCGGAGGAGGGAAGTCCGGCGCGCCGTCCGGCGGTTCGGTTTATGCGTGGGCCTTGCTGCAATCGAAACCGGCGGAATGAAGCCTCGTTACATTCTCTTCAATAAGCCTTATGACGTAGTGAGTCAGTTCAGCGATCACGACGAGACGGGTCGCAAAACTCTGAAGCACTTCATCCCGATTAAGGGTGTGTACCCCGTCGGCCGGCTCGATCGCGACAGTGAAGGTTTGATGCTGCTGACGAGTGACGGTGTCCTGCAACATCGCCTGACGGATCCAAGGTATGAGCACGCCAGAACTTACTGGGCTCAGGTGGAGGGCGATCCAAATGAAAAAGCGCTGGAGGCGCTGATTTCAGGCATTTCGATTCTGGACTACACAACCCGCCCCGCCGAGGCGCGAGTACTCAACCCCGAACCGTTGGTTCTACCACGAATCCCGCCCATACGACAACGGAAATCTATCCCGACGACCTGGATCGAACTGACGCTGACGGAGGGACGAAACCGCCAGGTACGACGAATGACTGCAGCCGTCGGATGTCCGACATTACGCCTTATTCGCGTTGCGATCGGACCTTTGCAGCTGGCCGATCTTCCGCCCGGATCGTGGCGGTACTTGTCTGCAGAGGAACTTCGGCTGCTTCAGGTTTCCCGACGTGCCACAGCCCGACCGATGGACACCGTGCATGGGGGAGAATCAGACTTGCGCGGGTCCACCGGCATGAGCAACTCAATCAGGCGACGGCGCGACCGGGATAAGTACTGAACAGCGAACCGGAACTGTGAGCGGGATACTTTCGCAGCAGCTCTGCAGGGAGATCTGCGCCATCACCGCCGCGAAGCATTGACCGGAGCTGAAGACCATTGACGATCTCCTTGCCTCCAGCGTCGTTATTCAGAATGACGAAGGTCCGACCCGCGAAGCCGGCAATCTTGTCGACGCGGGCCTTCCATTCGGCGAGTTCCATTGCGGAGTAGAGATAATCGTACCGGTGGGCCTTCCGCGGCGCCCGGTCGTCCTGAAACCAGTTGAAGGAATTTCGGCCGTGCAGTCGCACATAGCCCGTCGCAGCTGTCAGGAAGGCCGTCGGCGGCATGGCACGCGTGTAAGCAGGCTGATCAATGTTGCAGAACCCGATTCGGTAATCGATGAACGTTCCGACAGCCTCATCGACCATCCAGCTTTCGTGGCGCATCTCAGCCGCAAGCGGGAACTCGTGGAAAGTTCGGCGAAGCCGAATCAGATGGTCTCGATTTTCGCGTGTGTATCGGAATGACCACGGGAACTGCATCAAAAGGCAACCGAGCCGTCCAGCGCCCAGCAACGGAAGAAGTCCATCTTTGAAACCGTTTACGTCGGCTGCATCGAGCGCTCTGTCGTGGGTAAACCGCCGATTCAGTTTCGCTGTGAATTGAAACTCGGAATTGCTGCGGACCTTTCGCAGCCAGACTTTCGTTAACTCTTGCCGGGGGAACGCGGCGAACGTTTCACTAATCTCGACGACATCGAAATTAGCGGCAATAAACTCGAGTGGATGTTCTCTGGAGGGGCGTTCGATGTGCTCCCAACCGCTCGGCCCGCAATAGATTTTGCTTACGGCTTTCTGGTCTGACATACGCCTTATGTTCGCCTCGTCGCCATCAGAATAAGGCCGAACGTCTCGTCTGTCAAGCTGGAATGTTTCGCCGGTTATTCGCCTGCGAACAGGTGTTATTGTCGAGGCTTTATGTAAACAAGTGTTAAGGTCAGCAACTCCGCAGCGGCGACTTGGTTTGACAGAATAACTCCGCCCGAGGCGGGCGCACACACCCACCCCAACCTATACCCTGTGCGCCCGCAACAATCTGACATTTAGTCGAACATTCCTTCGAACAGTATGCTGCTGAGGTAGCGTTCGCCGGCATCCGGGAGAACAACAACCATCATCTTGCCTTCCATCTCAGGCCGTTTCGCAATGCGTACTGCGGCCGCAACAGCGGCACCGCAAGATATTCCACACAGAATTCCTTCCTCCCGAGCAAGTCGCCGCGCCATTTCGACCGACTCTTCGTTGGTTACCAACTCGACTTCGTCGATCACGGACAGATCGAGTGTATCGGGAATAAACCCCGCACCGAGACCCTGAATCTTGTGTGGGCCGGGCTTTAGTTCCTGTCCCTTCAGCGCCTGAGTTATTACCGCACTGTTCGTCGGCTCCACCGCGACAGAGGTGATCTTCTTACCCTTTTCACCTTTGATATACCGTGATACCCCGGTGATAGTTCCGCCAGTACCAACGCCCGATACGAAGACGTCTACTTTCCCTTCCGTGTCATCCCAGACTTCCGGACCGGAAGTTTTGAAGTGAATCTCTGGATTTGCGGGATTTTTGAACTGCTGCAGGAGAACAAAGTGGTCGGGATCCGAAGCGAGAATTTCTTCGGCTTTGGCGATCGCACCCTTCATCCCCAGCGGACCCTCAGTAAGTACCAGGTTTGCCCCGTACGCCTTGAGGACTTTTCGCCGCTCCAGCGACATAGTCTCAGGCATCGTTAGAGTGATCGGATAGCCGCGTGACGCTGCAACAAACGCAAGCGCGATACCGGTGTTTCCGCTAGTCGGCTCAATCAGCCCTTTGCCCGGTTTCAGGACACCCCGCTTTTCGGCATCCCAGACCATCGAGGCACCGATCCGGCATTTGACAGAGTAAGCGGGATTACGGCCTTCGATCTTTGCAAGCATAGTAACGGGTGCGCCGTCGGTGACCCTGTTTAACTTGACGAGAGGCGTCCGGCCGATGCTTAAACTGTTGTCCTCGTAGTACATGGCTCTCCTTAGATTTCCCAGTTCGGGACGTAGCTCCCTTGTTTTTCCCGCCACCGGCGGACCAGATCGTCAAATGTGGTCTCATCGACGACGCGTGAGACGGAGTCGTCAACCTGTTTCCAGAGATCGCTGAATGGTCCCGGCATACCGGACGAGTTGTTCGGACGGGAGCTCCGAACCGATTCCATAAACCGTAAAACCTGTCCTACTGTTATAGCGTTCGCCGAGCGTGCAAGGAAATATCCGCCTTCGGCGCCACGGCGGGATTCTACAAACCCGCCCTGCTTCAATCCGGCGAGTATCAACTCCAGGAACTTCTGTGGA
Organism: Bryobacteraceae bacterium; assembly: GCA_963794765.1. Classification (GTDB taxonomy): domain Bacteria; phylum Acidobacteriota; class Terriglobia; order Bryobacterales; family Bryobacteraceae; genus JAWXCM01. The sequence goes on from CAWCGC010000045.1 coordinate 68,001, forward strand.
ATGTTGCGGCGACGGGCAATATCACCGATCTTCACCGGTTCGCCCGGACGTTGCTGCGCGAGGTCGAAGAGGGCTTCCAGCGCATACTCCCCTTTTACGGAGATGTTCATTTATCAATCGCCCAATCTCTACTAGAGATTAGTCGATTCAGATTCCCGGGTCAAATCAGGAGCGTTCAGGAAGGAGGAATTCGTTCAGGTCAAGCCAGATGTTCGCGGTTGTGTTCTGCACAAAGGTAACGTTGCTGATGTGAACACGACGAGCCGGAGCCGCCTTGTTCCATCGACCCTTTGCCTCGCAAAAACTCTTGTCGACAGTGCCGGGTGTCAGGCCCTGCGCCAAGGTAACGTGCGGGTGATATTCGTACTGCTCATCGTGTTCAAGAAATCCTGCGTTGAGCGTCTCGTGCATGTCGCGCAGGATGTCTTTCCCGTCCGTAATCTCCGCATAAATCACAGAGGTTTGGTGGAACACCTCGAGGCCGGGAAGTTCGATATCAAATGCCCTGAACTTCTGCAGGTACTCCTGTAATTGTTCGAGAGCTGCCTTGGGATCAGCAAGTGGACGGGGGGGCAAGATGGTGACGTGAGATCGGGCGAAGCAGTTCTGGACCAGTTCCTTACGAAGATCGGTGATGAAACAGCCAAGATCCCCAGGGATATAGCTTACGACCGCATATTCGTCGATCGGTTCCGGACGAAAAGAGTTGTCCAGCATTTCGCAGAAGAAAGGAGAAGGAGCGAGCGTGCTCATGGAGTTACATCCTGCGCAGGTGCAGGGTTCTCGGGTAACTGCCACTGCGCTTCTTCAAAGCCTACGTATTTATAGATGCGCAACTCACCGTTGTGACCTTCGAGAATGTCGCCTGGACGCAAAGCTTTATCCGAATCCTGTTTGAGAGAGGTCCACGCGGCGTATGGTGTTTCGGCTTCAATCGAGATGTCGGAGACTTCATAATCTTTCGGCCTGACGATAGAGGTGCCGATTGCGTGGGGAACCCACCGGAATTGTTCGCGCGCGCTATCTCTCAGACGGTGGATACGGTAGACGGGCACTGACACTGCCATTCTACAACTCTGTCGAGGACATCTATGGCGTCCCGGCGCCCGTATTGAATCCACCGCTCACACCTCTCCTGGTTCCAGTACATTGCGTCCTTTGGGGTTCCGAGCGATCGAGTGGGGGATATCTCAACAAAATCGATGCAGTCGAGCAACGCTGGACTGTAGTTTGCGAATCGCTGCGCAGACCGCATCAAACGGTCGAGCAACGGCGGCCGGTCTTTCAGGAGGTTAACGCCAATCACGCGAGTTGCGCCCATCTCGAGTGCCGCCCACACCGGTAGCGGATCAATGAGGCCGCCATCGGTGTACAGCTTGCCCGCAATCCGGAAATGCTGGAGAAACAGCGGGACGGCACACGAAGCAGCGATGTGCGTCCATTCGATTTCATCTCCGCGAAACAGCCGCGGCCGCATGGTGCGACACTCCGTCGCAACTACTCCAAAGTCACAAAGCGTGCGGCCGGTGTTACACAAATCCCGGATCAGAACTTGCAGGCGACTGGAGTCGAGGCAGCCGTCTGAAAGGTAGTGCGGAAGTCGCCATCGTATATCGACCGTCTCACCGAGACTCAGCCAGCGTTCTTTCAATTGCGCTCCCGAACAGCCTTTTGCGATGAGACAGCCGTTAAGGGAACCTACCGACGCTCCAACAACGATGTCGAATTTGAGCTGATTCTGCAGAACCTCCCAAACTCCGGCCTGATACGCCCCAAACATTCCGCCGGCAGACAATACCAGCGCGGTTTTCCCCTGAGAATGCACAGTTAATAGGATTCTCTCATGTGGGCTTGCGTTTCCAATCGATGACACTGGACAATACAGAGTTGCATGGACTTTGATCCTTCGCAGTACGGGCCGGAGGTCGCCGAACTCCTGGCGCTGAGAGGTGACGGTCGAACACCGTTCGCTCTGGTGCTCAACGAAAGCCCTTCGCCAGAGATCGTCAGCCGAGTGGAAGCAGTAAGCACCAGGCGGCTGTTCCAGGGAGCGTCAGCACCGGAAGCGGCTATGGCGGGATTGTGGCTGTATTTTGGTGCGTTCGACAGATCACACTCAGTAGCGCAGGACATTCCTACGCCAGAAGGCAGTTATTGGCACGGCATACTGCACCGGCATGAGCCCGACCCCGGTAACGCCGGATACTGGTTTCGCCGTGTTGGCCAGCATTCGATCTTCCCTCAGTTGTGGGATGCGGCGCGATTGATCATTCAGACTCGAAAGGCGAATTTCACACCCGGAGAACGCTGGGATCCGTTTGCATTTATAGAGTTCTACGAACAAGGGCGTCGTTCGACCGAACAGTCTGCAGCGCGGGACGCTGTAAGTGCGATCGCGCTTGCCGAATGGCAGCTACTGTTCGACTACTGCGCTCGGCCCGTACACTGAACCCTGTCAACAACTTGCAACGTCTGTCTCTGTAGGAAGAATTCTTGGTCCAACGTCTATTGCTGCTGCTGATCCCGATTGTTGCGCTGATTGGGTGGCTGATGGCGCGCGGAGCGCCTGCGCCAGAAGTGCCCTTCACAAGTCCAAGGCGAGAAACACTCGTAAGCACGCTTACGACGAATGGTCGCGTCGATCCGTACGAGTGGGCTGCAGTTCATTCCGAAACGGCGGGTCCGGTTGCGGACGTGCACGTGGTTAAAGGGCAGATAGTCAGCAAGGGACAGGCGATTGCCACGATCAGTGCCGGAACGGCCTCAGCAGAATTGTCGTCGGCAGAAAGTCGCGTCAACGCGGCCCAGGCCGAACTCGACACCCTGAGTTCCGGTGGACGTGCAACTGAGCTCGCTGAGATACAAAGCGGCCTTCAGCGCGCGACAGCCGATCTGGCCAACTCCCAAAAAGAAGTTGATGTGCTGACTCGGCTCGTGGCGAAAGGAGCTGCAACTCAGTCCGAATTGACTGCAGCTCAGAACGTCGTCCGGCAGGCACAACAGCAAATCGACTCGTTTGCGCGTCGCCGCGCAGCACTGGTAACACAACCCGATCGTCGTGCGGCTGAAGCGCGCCTCTCAGAAGCTCAGTCCGGAGTAACTGCTGCGACTCGACGCCTGTCGCAGTCGCTGGTGCGTGCGCAGATCGGGGGCGAAGTGTACGCCCTGAATATCAAGCCTGGTTCTTACGTAGACCCCGCGACCGAAATAGCACGGGTCGGCAGACTCGATCGGGTTCGTGTGACGGTGTTCGTGGATGAACCTGAACTCGGTCGTGTATCGAAAGGGATGCCGGTCACGATTACATGGGATGCGCTTCCTGGCAGAAGCTGGCGGGGCGAGGTCGAGTCTGTCCCCTTGCAGGTAGTCCCGCTTGGAACGCGACAAGTTGGAGAAGTAGTTTGTGCAATCGAGAATTCCGACCGCAGCCTCATTCCCGGCACAAACGTTAACGCGGAAATTCGGTCGCGCGAGGTCCAGAGTGCGCTTACTATTCCAAAGGAGGTAGTCAGAAGGACAGGCACGGATTCAGGCGTTTTCAAACTCGTGGATGACAAAGTGGTGTGGCAGAAAGTCAAGCTGGGTGTGGCAAGTGTCACACGAATTCAGGTTTTAGACGGCCTTTCGGAATCGGATCGGGTTGCACTGCCCGTCGAAACCCCACTGAAATCAGGGGACAGGGTAAGGCCCATTACGACAACCTGAAGATCTTACCTGAGTATGGAACGAACGTTCAATAACTTAGACCACGGATACTAAATTGCTAGTCTAAGCCCTTGCCTGTGCGACGTGGCGGGTTGTATGTCGGATGACTTAATCTGGAGACCGCAGGGAAAAGCTCTTTCCGTGCATTTGAGCAGTGCCGCCCTCAGCGAACTGAGCGCGGAACTGCCGCGTGAGCTGGAGACAGCATCGGGGCGTGTTCCCGAGTGCGGCGGTCTGCTGCTGGGCTACGCGCGACAGTCCGGTGAAGAATGGCTCGTCAGGGTCGAGCAACTCGTTCCCATGGATATCGAGCATGCTCGCGGTGAGTCCTGGACTTTGTCGGGTGGTGATCGAAAGCGGCTGGAGCAGTACGTGCGCCGGTTCGCGAAGCCGTCGGAAACCCTCGCTTTGGTTGGCTGGTACCGCACGCATACCCGGTCTGGACTGTATCTCGATCAGCACGATTTCAATCTGTTCAGCGACTTCTTTCGACATCAGGCGAGTATAGGCATTCTCGCGTCGCCTCGCGACCGTAAGGGCGGAATCTTCTTTTGGGAAGATGGTGACATTCAGCGAACGGCGCCTTATCTGACATTCGACATCCCTGAGTCGACGGCCGTTGCTGCTCTGCAACCCGAACTTGCCAAAGTTCAGGCCGTCAGGCGCAGCCGGATTCCCAACTGGGCCCTTGCTGTTCCCGTGGTTGCCGGGATTCTGCTTGGAATTTTCTGGAATCCGGCGCCGTTGCGCAGAGGCAACGTGAGCAACACGACACAGCTGCCGCGCCTGCCGGAGGGCCAGGCCTCGGAAGATCGCCCGGTTTTTACCCCGCCGCCCCTTCCGGCTGCATCAACGGAGCCGTACACTCCACCGTCCGAGGAGGACACCGTCGTCGCGCGCGCCCGGACGGAGTCTCCGATTAAACCGCCGACTCGTACGCTCGTTCCGCCTCCTCAGAAGCGATCGCTTCCTGAGCCGCAGCTCACGACGGACGCGCCGCCGCTGGTGGCAGCCGCGACGCGTTCCGATGCACGGCTTTCGACAGCCGTACATGTTCCTGAAGTTCACACCGAAATCGAACCACCGAAACCAACCGGAGTTCGAAAGGTCGTTACTGCAATACCCGGTTTAGGGTTCCTGAAACGACACGGTAACGGGGACAAGGACAACTATGTTCCTCCTCGTATCGTGAAAAAAGCCGATCCCAGGCTGCACCGTTCGGTAACCGAAGAGGTGAATGTCCGGTTCAAACTGACGATCAACGCAGACGGTACGGTGCAGAGAGCCGAACTCCTGACCCGTAAGGTCGACTCTGAGATAGCCAACAGTGCTTTCGACGCGCTGAAGCGGTGGCGATTCGAGCCTGCAGAACGCAACAACAAACCCGTTTCGGCTGAACTTGAAGTTCAGTTCCGGATCGGACCGGGAGCGGTCGCAGAACGTCGTCCTTCCGGCACTGGTGGCTTCGACTGAGCTTCGTTCCTGCCTGCGGGCAGAAACACGCGGAACACCGTCCCCGCACCGGCCTCGCTCTCGACTGTGATCGAGCCTCCGTGCTCGTCGACGATGCGGGTGACGATCGCGAGACCCAGACCGACTCCCTCTGATCGCGTCGTGAAAAACGGATTGAAAATCTGCTCGAGATTTCTTTCGTCGATGCCGCGGCCGCGATCGATCACATCGACGGAAATGTATTCGTCGGAAGCGGCGCGCGCTTTCAGTGTGACTGTCGCACCGGCTGGACTCGCCTGAGCGGCGTTGAGGATCAGGTTGTAAAACACTCGCTGAAGCAACTCTGCATCGGCCGCGACCGGCGGCATCTCAGGCAGGTAGCTGCGATGAATGCTCACAGGCAGCGGCGGCTGATGGTGTTCAAATTCGCCGATGGCTGCATCGAGTACCCGGGTGATGTCGGTTTGTTCCAAATGCAGATGCACTGGTCGCGCAAACTCCAGAAACCGTGTAATCAGCGAGTTGGTTCGATCTACTTCTGATGAAATGAAGCCCGCCAGCTCGTGCGCAACACTGTCATCTGCGGAGATTCGCCGCGCTAACATTTCGGCCGAAGCGCGGATGGTGCCGAGCGGATTTCGCAGCTCATGCGCCAGTCCTGCAGTGAGTTGCCCGAGAGCAGCGAGCCGCTCGGCGCGTCGCACGGCTGCTTCTGCGATCTGGAGGTTGCGGTTTGCGGTTTCGAGTTCGCCTGACGCTTCGTGATAGCGACGAACAGACTTACGGTTCTCTTTCGCATTCTGGTACGTCAGAAGGCCGACGACCGGAAGAAACACCACCCGTAGCGCGAGTTCACTGACGCCCTCAACCGTAAGCTGGTAGCGCGAATAGTCCACATACACCGGCAAAAGGAACGAGAGATACGATAAGCACGCGAGCAGCATCACACCAAGGGCAGCAAAGGCTTCGAGCCCCGTAGCGGCGGACATCACCGGCAGGAGCAGAACAACATAGTAGGAGCTGCTGATTCCGCCGGTCCAGCCAATCAGGAGGTAGCAGAGTACGAGCTTCAGAAGGACTGCAACGAGCATTCCGCGCCGCAGCGCGAACCACTTGACCCTGCCTTCAAGGATCTGGAAGGCCCCGAGGCAAAGGACAAGACTGATCTCGAGAGCGGTCGGGTTGCTGCTGAAAGTTCCCAGCGCCGTGAACAGCAAAAGCCAGACGACATCCTGTCCGCGAATCAGGCGCCACGGGAGCAAAGACATCGCAACCATGCTACACTCCGAGCGGATGCGTACCCCGCAGTTCCCGCCAGAAAATCCCCTCAGTTAAATGAGAGTTCAGGTTCCGCTAACCTCGGGAATTGAGTCTCTGTTCGGGACCAGAGACGAGAACATCAGGTTAATCGAAACAGGCCTCAACGTCAGAACACGAATCACTCCCGAAAGTATCGAGATCGAAGGCGAACAGGACAACGTTCTGCGTGCGGAACGAATCATAGATGATTTCGCAACGCTGCAAAGAGAAGGTACGCCGCTTCCGAACGGTGATCTGAACAACTATCTTCGTGTGGTTGTGGAAGACCCGGAAGTGACTCTTTGCGGACTGGTGCAGAGCGGGCGTCAGCGTGCATTCGGAAAGAAAACACTCGCTCCGAAGACGATCAACCAGCGGCGATACATAGACTCGATCGAGCGGAATGATCTCGTCTTCGGTGTCGGTCCTGCGGGTACGGGTAAGACATACCTCGCTGTGGCAATGGCAGTATCCGCGCTGCTGAACAAGAAAATCGCGCGAATCATTTTGACTCGTCCCGCGGTCGAAGCAGGGGAACGTCTCGGATTTCTTCCCGGAACCTTGCAGGAAAAGGTGGATCCGTACCTGCGACCCCTGTACGACGCGCTGTACGATATGGTCGATGCAGAGCGAGTCGAGAAGATGCTCGAACGCGGCGTCATCGAAGTTGCACCGATCGCATTCATGCGCGGTCGAACGCTGAATGACGCATTCATCATCGTCGATGAGGCGCAGAATACTACGCCGGAGCAGATGAAGATGGTGCTGACTCGTCTCGGGTTCAACTCGAAGATGGTCGTCACCGGTGACGTAACGCAGATTGACTTGCCTGGCCGGACTACGAGCGGTCTGGTTCAGGTAATTGACATCCTGCGAGGCACCGAAGGGATCGGCTTCGTATTTTTTGAAGAAGTCGATGTTGTTCGGCACACGCTCGTGCAGCGCATCGTCCGTGCGTACGAACGCTATAACCAGCAGATCGGTGCTGGACGCCAGTTTTCACTCAAGCTTGCCTCCAACGAGCCTGAGCCTGCACCGGAACCTGCCATCGAAGGCTGATTCGGTGTCCCATGTCCGCAGACAACACACTTCTGCTGTTTCGAAAGGCCGGCGATGTTCCCAAAGCGGAACTCCGTGCGTTCGCGAAACAATTGCGAGATGCGGTCGCCCAGGGACACTCTTTCTCCTGCCTGATCACCAATGATGATGAACTGGAGCGGCTCAATCGGAGGTTCCTCGGCAAGAACTATCCGACCGACGTGCTCTCGTTTCCTTCAGGCGTCCAGGCGACGCTTGGCGAGATCGCAATTTCCGTCCAGCGAGCTGCGGATCAGGCCAAGGAGCACGGTCACAAGCTAGTCGATGAATTGCGAATCCTGATGTTGCATGGCGTGCTCCATCTGATGGGCATGGATCATGAGGCCGACGCTGGGGCTATGGCACGAGCGGAAAAGCGGTGGCGAAACGAACTCGGTCTTCCGAGCGGCCTGATTGAACGCTCGAGACGAAAGCGAGCGGCCCGATGACAGTTGCTTTGCTCGCGATGGCGTTTCTGATCGCGGTGCTCCTCGTCCTGGTCACCCTGGTACAGATGCTGTACATGGATTCGGTTCGGGTACGCGCGCGTGAAATTGCGTTCCTGGTGCTGTTTCGAGACCGGATCAGCGAGCGTATTGGCCTGAAACCAGACGACGGGATACTAACCTTCTCACTCGTCAAGCACAGTCTGCTGGCATCCCTCGGCGTAGTTTTTCTGGGGTTCGCCTCGGGACGATCTATCTCCGGCTTCGGCATCGGTGAAGGGCTCATCATGAGCCTGCTTACGACGCTCGTATCCTGTTACATCGTCCCGCAGTTTCTGTACCGCCGGACTACCGGGGAGTGGTTCACTCCCTTCGTTGGGTTCGTGCATGGGATCGCGATCACGATGAGGCCGCTGACTGCAACTCTCGGGTTCCTGCAATCGCTCACACAGCTCAGCGAGAAAGAGGAAACGGTCGCGACGACATCGACGCCCGAAGAGAACATCAACGCGCTGATCACCGCGGGAGCCGAGGAGGGAATCCTTGAAGAAGACGATCGAAAGCTGATTCAGTCGGTTGTCGCATTCGGGGATAAGACTGTTCGCGAAGTCATGACACCTCGTCCGTCGATCGTCGCGGTCCCGGCAACCTCCACTCTGGACGATCTTCGGGAGCTTGTTATCAACGAACAGTATTCCCGCATTCCGATTTTCGAGGACACGATTGATAGCGTCATCGGCTTCGTCCACGTACGGGACATGTTCAACCTCGATCCTGCCGAGCGGTCGCGCCACACCGTCCGTGAAATCGTAAGACCGATTCGCACAATTCCCGAAACCAAACCCGTAAACGATCTTCTCAAGGAGATGCAAAGCGAAGCGACCCACATGGCAGTCGTGATCGATGAGTACGGCAGCACCGCCGGCCTGGTCACGATGGAGGATCTTGTCGAAGAGATCGTTGGCGAGATTCGGGACGAACATGAGCCGGGCGATGACGTTCACGTCGACCATGAGGGATCGATCACGGTATCAGGATCGTATGATCTTGACCACCTCACGGATCTGTTCGGCTTCCGGCCCGATGAAGACACCGAGTCGACGACGGTTGGCGGACTGGTGACCGAGTGGCTCGGCCACGTTCCTAAGCCCGGTGAAGTGATAGAGCGTGACGGTCTGCATATAGAAGTTTTGAACGCAAATGATCTGCGAGTCGAGCAGGTTCGCATCTCCCGCGCGGTACCAACATCCGATGCCCACTCAGACACAGACACCATCAAAGAACGCTGATTTTCACTCGGGATTTGTGTCCATCATCGGACGTCCGAATGCGGGCAAATCCACTCTCCTGAACACGCTTGTAGGGAATCATGTCGCAATCGTTGCCGACAAGCCGCAGACCACGCGAGTAAACGTTCAGGGAATCTGGAATGGCGACGATATCCAGGTGGTGTTTCTGGACACGCCCGGCATTCACAAAGCCAATTCGCTGTACAACAAACGCATGATGCAGGAGGTTCGCGCTGCACTCAGTGAACGCGATATTCTGCTGTACGTCGCAGATGCGACAAGACCATTCACTGCGGAAGATGACCAGGCAATCGATCTCGTCCGGAAATCAGGAACACCTTCGTTTCTCGTACTTAACAAGATCGACCGTCTGCCGAATAAACCCGAACTACTGGCACTGATCGATCGCTACCGGAATCAATTCGAGTTCAAAGAATATATGCCGATATCGGCACTCGACGGCGAGGGCCTGGAGGAACTTCGAAGTCGCATCCGCCAGTACATGCCTGAGGGTCCGAGGTATTTTCCGCCGCATCAGATTACGGATCAGCCAGAGCGCTTCCTCGCCGCGGAGCTGATACGTGAGAAGATCCTGCACGAGACCCGACAGGAAGTGCCACACTCGATCGCGGTGTTTGTCGATTTGTGGGAAGAGAAGAAGAGCGTCACCAAAATAGTCGCGACGATCTACGTCGAGCGCTCGGGACAGAAGGGCATCATCATCGGCTCGGGAGGTTCGATGCTGAAGCAGATCGGCACGAAAGCACGACACGATATCGAAGCGATGCTCGGAACGAAGGTGTTTCTGGAGCTTTTCGTCAAAGTTCAGGAAAACTGGCGAGACAACCCGACATTCCTGAATCAGCTCGACTGGCACAACAACATGCGTTCGGCAGCGCCGTCCGACGACGTGGACGGACCTGCTGTCCTTCCTTCGGAATGATACGCTCGAAAAGATGCGTTGCGTGTCTCTAGTCGTTTTTGCGTTGCTGCTGACGATAACACCTCTGACGGCCGCGAAAAATCAGGTTAACGACGATACTGTCTATGACCAGGTGCGGATCCATATCGCGAACGATCGCGAGATCGGTGGCAGTCCAATCGAAGTTAAGGTTAAGGAGGGTGCCGTCGAGCTTACAGGGAAGGTGAAAACCGAACGTCAGAAGGTAAAAGCCGAGAAGATCGCGAAGAAGGTTAAAGGCGTCCGCAGCGTGGTGAACAACATCACGATTTCGCCGATCTAAATGCTCGCTTCGATACCATTGACAGCACATGCCAGTTAACTTGAAAGATCAGGTCGTTCTTGTTGTAGGTGCATCCAGCGGTATCGGCCGCGAAACCGCCGTGCTCTTTGCGCGGGAGGGCGCGAAAGTGATGGCGAGTGCACGACGCGAAAACCGGCTGCAGCAGCTCAGGCAGGAAATGCAGGGAGAAGGACGCACGCTTGAGATATTCGCCGCCGACGCTTCCGTCCCGGCACAGATGAAGCAGTTGGCCGACCAGACGCGCGCGAAGCTGGGGCCGATCGATGTCCTTGTCTACGCGACCGGGACAAACACGCCGAACCGCTATCTGGACAAGCTCACACCCGAAATCTGGAACGAGCTAGTCACCGTTAATCTCAATGGTGCCTTCTATGCGACGCAGGCGGTTTTGCCTGATATGCGGGAGCGCAAGGCAGGGCATGTGGTCTACGTTTCATCCATTTCCGGTCTTGTGCCGGATGTATCCGGTTCCGCGTACCAGGCTTCGAAGCGGGGATTGCTGGGTCTTGCTCATGCAATACGAGTTGAGGAGAAGGAAAACGGCATCCGAACGTGCGCTGTGTGTCCCGGGCTTGTAGACACGGAAATACTTGAAAAAAGGCCCGTTAAGCCGAATGCCGAGACTTTGGCCAAAGCTATGCAACCGGTAGACGTGGCCGAGATCATACTTTCCGTTGCGAAGCTGCCGCCCCGGGCTGCCGTGCCGGAGTTGCAGATCATGCCCACGTACCTGTAACGTTCCATCGGCTAATCCCCGTAATTGCGGGTACCCAGGGAGTACCCCCATAAATGTCCGACACCTCCGTTTTTTTCGCGAGTCTTATTAGGTGAAATCACATGACAGCGGCCTAACGGGTTCAGGACGGACGAGGGACCTGCAGGGCTGCAACAAGAGGCTCCATGCTTTTTACACGGACCGGTGCCAACATTTCCGAGAACGAAGGATGCTCCACCCTGAAGTTCGCTTTTGCACTGCAGCGGACATGGGTTCGTGGTCCGGAGGTTCCGGCCGATCTCCTGGGTGAAGACTTTCTTACGCCCGAGGATCACCGGGACATCACGCTCGACCATATCGAGCGCACCTCGGACATCATCTCGAAGGTTGAAATCCGCCTCATCTCCGCAGCCTGAAGTGTTACCTTAAGCCCATGAGACGCGCCGTCGTCGCATGGGCTGCAGTGGCGCTTGGTTTGCCTGTGCCCGGTTGGTCCGCCGCGAATCCTCCTACGTCGTTCCAGCTCGACAATGGGATGAAAGTCATCGTCGAAGAAGACCATGACATCCCGAATGTCGCGATGTACTTCTTCTTCCGGGTTGGCTCCCGGAACGAATATCCTGGCATCACCGGTATCTCGCATTTTTTTGAGCACATGATGTTCAACGGTGCGAAGAAGTACGGTCCGAAGCAGTTCGACACGGAAATGGAGAAGGCAGGCGGAAGAAACAACGCCTACACTTCCCGCGACGTTACCGTCTATCAGGACTGGTTCCCCAGTTCCGCCCTCAAGCTCATGTTCGACATGGAATCGGATCGCATCCGCGACCTTCAGTTCGATCCCAAAATCATCGAAAGTGAGCGGGGCGTTGTGGCTTCGGAACGGCAAACGTCCGTGGATAATTCTAATTTCGGACTCCTGTATGAGCATCTGAACGCAGCCGCCTTCATGGCTCACCCTTACGGCTGGCCTGTTGTTGGGTGGGCGTCGGACATTCAGTCCTGGACGATGGAGGACCTGAAGAAACACTTCCGGATGGGGTATGCCCCCAACAATTGCACGGTCGTCATCGCCGGTGACGTGAGACTGGAGCAGGTTCGGGCGCTCGCGAAAGAATACCTGGAGCCGATAGCACGCCATGACCCGCCACCGCCCGTCCGGACTGTGGAGCCCGTGCAACGAGGAGAACGCCGCGTCACGGTCAACAAGCTGGCCCAGCTACCGCTAATCATGGTCAGTTACCATATCGAGAATACGCGGAGTCCCGACGATGTCCCGCTGGCGGTACTCGGTGCGGTTTTATCGCAGGGTCAGAGTTCTCGGCTTTACCGGCGCCTCGTCGATGAGGAGCAGCTTGCGCTGAATGCCGGACAGTTCATTGGTCCCAATCTCGATGCTGGAGAGTGGATTTTCATTCTCAATCCCCGCGCCGGTGTCGATCCGGCCCGAACAGAGAAGGCACTCTATGAAGAAGTCGAGAAGCTGCAGCAAAACTCTGTAGGTGTGGAGGAACTGAGGAAGGCCAAGAACCTTTTGCTTACGGACCTGTTTAGAGAACGGAAAACCATTTCCGGCCGTGCCAATCTGCTCGGCGAGTACGAGATCTTCAGGGGCGATTTTCGGAAACTGTATACCGCTCAGAATGACATCGAGGGTGTTACGGCTGCGGACGTTCAGCGCGTCGCGAAGAAGTATCTGATGTCAACAAATCGGACGGTTGCCACGCTGATTCCTGACAAGCCGCCGGCAGCTGCGTCACCCGCTGCAGCGCAACCGGAGGTCTCTCAGTGACCGGCCGTTTGGTCGCTGCTGTTGTCGTGTCGTGTCTCGCGTCTGCTGCCGCATCGGTTCCACCCGCACAAGTCCAGCTGCCGGCGTATACGCGCCACGTACTGCCGAACGGCCTGTTGCTCGATATCGTGCCCGTCCATGAAGTTCCGCTTGTAACGATACGAGTGCTGGTCCGCGGCGGGGCGGAATCGGAGCCTCTCGATAAGGCTGGGCTCGCGCGCGTGACCGCTGACGCGCTCCGCCGTGGCACCGCGAAGCGGATTGCGCCTCAGTTCTCGAGCGAACTGGATATGCTGGGAGCGCAATATACAACGAATGCGGACTTGCAGTCCAGCAGTGTCCAAATTGAGGTGCTCTCGAAGGATTTGGACAAAGGCCTCGACATTCTGCTCGAGGCTTTGACGGCGCCCTCATTTCCTGAAGCTGAGCTGACAAAGCTGCTTGCTCAGTCAATCGACTCGTTAAAGCTTTCGAGAGACCGCCCGGCGTTCGCTGCCGGCGAATACTTTCGCAGCTTCTATTTCGGACCGAACCACCCTTACGGACATCCGGCGGATGACGTTTCTCTGGGCAGGATTCGCCGGGACGATATCGTGAGTTATCACCGCAATATGTACGTCGGCCGCAACATGATGGTTGTCGTTTCCGGCGATGTCGATTCGGGCGCGGTCGAACCTAAACTGGCGAAAGCTTTCGGAGCCATCCGCGAGGGAACGCCCTACATGTGGAAGTCGGTGCCAGCGCAGCGAGAAGCATCGCCGCGACGCCTCTCCGTTGTCGATAAAGCGGACGCTACAGAGACGCAGTTCCGGATTGGCCTCCCCGGTATCGAGAGAACTGACCCGGACCGATTCGTGCTCATTCTTGTGAACACATTGTTCGGTGGACGCTTCACTTCCGTTTTGAACGATGCCCTTCGCGTAAATTCGGGTCTCACTTACGGAGCGTCGTCGATTGTCGATAAGAGTCATCTTCCGGGCCGGATTACGATCGCGACATTTACGTCAACAGCCAATACGGTCAAAGCTGTCGACATGGCTCTCGATGTCCTGAGAAAGTTCTCGAAAGAAGGCATCACTCAGGCGCAACTGGACTCTGCTCGAGCTTACGTCGAAGGCATTTATCCTGTGGATCACCTCGAGACGGCGGATCAGATCGCCGAGGTCATCGGTGAGATAGAGCTGTTCGATCTGAACCGGGCCGAAGTTGATGATCTGTTCGCCAAGCTGGACACCATCACTTTGAAGCAGGCAAATGCCGCTATCAGCAGGCACTACGCTCCCGAAAAGCTCGCATTTCTTTTGTTCGGCAACGTTTCGCAATTTCCTTCGGACTACAGGAAGTATTCGTCGACCGTCGTCGCAACTTCTGTAAATTCGCCGGGCTACCAGTTTCCGTCCGTAAAATGAGTCCGCGTATTGTCGTCACCGGAATTGGCGCAATCAGCCCGAACGGCATCGGTCGCGAGGCGTTCTGGGAGGCTACTCGAAACGGCATCAGTGGAGTAAAGCGAATTTCGCAGTTTAACCCGGAACGGCATCTCGTCCAAATCGCCGGCGAGGTTTGCGGGTTCGATGAAGACCGCTGGACCAACATTAAAGATCGTCCGCACGTCTCTCGCGTCACACCTCTGGCGATTGCGGCCACTGACGAAGCTCTTGCCGATTCCTTTCTGGACCCATCGCGTATGACTCGCGACCAGCTGCGCCGTATTGGCGTTTTCGTCGGCAGCGGCGGGGGCAGTCAGGAGTGGACAGAAGAGCAATATCGCTTTTACTACGAAGGCAAAACAAAGCAGTGCAGCGTGTATGTCATCCCCACCTCAACGGCCGGAACTCTGGCCAGCGAGGTCTCCATGCGCTTCGGCTTGCGTGGTATGAGCCATGTGGTGACGACAGGGTGCACCTCATCGACGGATGCGATTGCATACGCCTGTATGCAGCTGCGGCGCGGCGTTCTGGACTACGCGGTTGCGGGCGGAGTGGATGCACCCATAGCACCTCTCATCATTCGCGGTTTTCAGCTAATGCGCATTATGACGGCGCGCTGGAATCAGGAACCTGAGCGCGGGTCCCGTCCCTTCTCCGGCGATCGCGACGGCTTCGTCATTGCTGAAGGTTCGTGGTTTTTCATTCTGGAAAATCTCGAGCAAGCGCGAGCCAGAGGCGCCCGAATTTATGGCGAGATCGCCGGATATGGATCGACCTGTGAAGCGTATCATCGAGTGCGGCTGGAAGAGTGCGGAGAAGAGCCTGCCCGCGCAATCGGCATGGCGCTGGAGGAAGCGGGAATCCCTCCGGAAAAGGTTGACTACATTCAGTATCACGGTACTTCCACGGAACTGAACGACAGAATCGAGACTCGCGCGGTCAAACTGGCATTCGGAAATTGTGCATCCAGACTGCCCGGGTCCAGCCTGAAGAGCATCATTGGACATCCACAAGGTGCCTGTGGAGCGGCAGGTATCGCTGCCACTCTGCTGGGAATGCGGGACAGCGTCGTACATCCTACCCGGAACCTGGACTGCCCGGACCCCGAATGCGACCTCGACTATATCGCCGGGCAGGCAAGAAAGCTGAATGTCGAATACGCAGTTGCAAACTGCATTGCATTCGGTAGCAAGAATTCTGCGATTGTACTGCGACGTGTTGCTGCCTGAATGAAGGTTTTCGCGTTACTTGCGTTGATTGGGCTGAGCTGCCTCGCTCAGCGGGTCTTCGTCTACTCGCCGCTGACGCGTATCGGTCCTGACGGAAACATCGTCCGCCTCGACAGGGGGTTCTCTGAACCGCGCACGATCCTGAGTCCGGGCGTGCCTCGAAATGGAGTAACTCCACTGCGGATTGTTGTCGAACTGGATAAACCGGAACCGTTCTGGCTCGACATCGGTCAGAATCCGGAGAATGCCGTAAAGGCGAGACTCTATCGGGAGAATTTTATCGAAACTCCTAAAGGGTTTCTGCCCGATACGTTAATCGAAGTCTCGATTCCATATCGCGGATTTGAGACAGACTTTCGGCTGCCGGGCCAGAAGGCGGTCACCTTCTGGCTGGAGATGGGCGTTGCCAAAGATGCTCCCGTGGACCGGATCAAGGTTGAACCCGAGTTGTACACAGAATCGATGAAAGACTGGGTGGTTTATCCAATGGAAGTTCGGATAGAGGATCCTGTTCTTCCGGATGCCGCTTCAGTCGTAAGCAGAAATGCGCCAGATGCTGCTGTCACGGCACCGGCGGATACGGCGATTTTTCCAGTCATCTGTGCTGATCATGTATCCGCTCAGACGAAGCTAAACGAAAGCTCCGGTCAGTTGACAACTCGGGAGTTGCTTCGGAGATACGCGCAGCAGGACATCACGCTGCTGAAGCAACGGTCGGACCTCGACGCGCTTTTTCGCAAGGTCGCCGGAACGGACCGAAAGACCTGGTGTACCGCGCCCAGGACGCCTTCAACAGGACCGGAATGGTACCTTCGCCTTCGTGACGCAATCTACCGGCAAGCGAGTGCTGCGCAGTGACACCGGCGAACATTCGCTGCAACTTCCCAAAGCGCTTCACATTTGCTGAAAATTTTTTTAATCCTTTTTATTTCTAAGCCTTACCCGCAAACGTGCGAGTGCTCCAGTCCTGAAAACTTGGTGCCTTGAGTTATTGTCTAACCGTGGCCACGAGCCACTTCGGCCGGCGCAAAGTTCGCCGGCCCTTTTTCTTTATGGAGGAACGCCTATGCTCCGCTCATGGCTTCGATCTCTTACCGTGCTCGCTCTCGGGGCGGTTGCAGTGTTTGCGGTACCACCCTTGACTGAAATTCAGGACCTTATTTATAAAGCTGACGGCACTCTGTTCGATGGAGTCGCCCAAATTGAATGGAAAAGCTTCGTCGCGGTCGATGGTTCGCCCGTTGCCGCGAATACCGTCAGCTTCCGGATTGTCCGCGGACAGCTTCATATTTCTCTGGTTCCAACGACCAACGCGCAGCAGCCAGTTAACTACACCGTCCGCTACAACAGCGAAGGCAGAACCCAGGTCATTGAGACCTGGTCGGTGCCTCCCAGCAGAGCCGCACTGAAGTTGTCTGATGTACGAGTTTCCGGTGGCAGCGCGGGGAATCTGACTTCCTCATTTTCGATAAGCGATGTAACCGGCCTGCGTACGGAACTCGACCTCCGCCCGACACGCGGGACGACGTGGACGCCGGGAAGGACTGCTGTAATTGGCCAGTCTGGCGCAGTGGAAAGCGCATTCGGCTCGCCCGGCGACTGTGTGCACGTGGACGGAACCTCCGGTCCGTGTGGCAGTGCGTCGAGCGGCAGTTCCGGCACGACCATCAACTATGTGGACGGAGAGGTTCCGTCCGGCAGCATCGATGGTGTGAATCGTGCGTTGAAGCTCGGTATTACTCCGAATCCTGTACAAAGCCTCCGGCTTTTCCTCAATGGTCTGCTGCTTGCCTCAGGGAGCGACTACGGCATTACCGGGACGGACATTCTGATGTTCCGCGCACCTTCGGTGGGTAGCATTGTTCAGGCGTCATACCGGACCTCGGGCGCAGTCGCGACGATCGTTGATGCTGAAACGCCAGCCGGTGTCATCAATGGTTTGAACGCCGTTTTCGCACTTCAGAGCACTCCGTCACCGGCGAACAGCGTCCAGCTCTATCGAAATGGCATGCTGCAAAGACTTGGTGTTGACTACACAATCGCGGGTGCAACCATCACGTTCACTTCTGTGAGCATTCCACGGTCGGGAGACGCTCTGATCGTCAGCTACCGCAAGTAACGGCTGTTAAACCACCAGCCGGTTCTCAGCCCAGATATTTCTTAAGGTCTGGGTTGAGCTGTTCTTTGATGTCAGGCGAGTCGATGTTTTCCCGGGTTACCACCCTCGGTGCCAGATTGTTGATCTTCTGGCAAGGCTCGCCCTTCAAAGCCTTCGTCGCCGTAATCACGCTCTCGTAGCCCATCCTGAACGGGTTCTGAACGACGAGGGAATCGATAACGCCGCCGCGCAAATCGGCCTCGAGTGACGGACCGGCATCGAAGCCCACCAGCTTGATCTTCTCGGCCCGGCCCTTCAGTGCCTGAGCAGCGCCAACGGTGCTCGATTCATTCGATGCGAAAATTGCGGCGATGCCTGGGTGCGCTGTGAGCATGTTCTCGGTCACCTTCAGTGACTGCGCAACTTCGGCCTCGCCGTAACGCTTGTCGATGATATGAATGCCCGGGAAGTTCTTCCGTATGTAATCCTCAAATCCCTGCTCACGCGCCATAGTCGAAGCACCACCCACCTGCACGGCAGTCATTGCGACTTCGCCTTTTCCGCCGAGGATCTCGCCCATCCGCTGGGCGGCAAGCTCTCCGGCGTGATAGTTATCTGTCGCGATCTGTGACACAAAGCTGTCCGTATCGATACCCGAATCGAAAATGATGACGGGAATCTTCGAGCTGGCTGCCCGTTCGACAACATTTACCAGAGCTTTCTTGTCGATCGGAGCCAGCGCAATCGCGTCGACATGCTTATTCACCATCGATTCGACGATCTGAATCTGGCCCGTGATGTCGGTCTCACTGGCAGGGCCATTCCACTCGATATCCACTCCCGTTTCCCTCGCCGCCTTCACGGCGCCAGCATGGACAGACTGCCAGAAGATGTGAGCTCGACCTTTCGGAATGACCCCGACAACTTTCTTCTGATTCCGATTACAGCTCCCGAGCATCGGAGTGAGCAGCAGCGGCATTAGCGCGCGCCGCCGCGTGACAAGCGAACGAGGCGTGGTCATTTCTTGTTTCGTGCTCGCAATTTAGCACAGACGAGGAGGACTCGCCGCAGGTCGCGTGAGTCCTCCTGTTTGATTATTTGATCGTGATGGTGGTCCGCAGACGGGTGCCATTCGGCAACTGAACGGAAGACTGCGTCTGATACAGAATGAAACAGTCGTTCGGTCCGGGTGCCGCGTCCTGCGGAACTTTGGCGTTGATCTGCCAAACTCCCACGAGCCCCGGCGCGAGACCGCTGTAGGAAACGTCTTCATCCTTGACGAAGTCCGCCCCGCCCAGATACACCTTCGGCTTTTCATTCGTCAGCACCGGACCGGTCGACGGTGTTCCGTCAGGCGGGGCATCCTGGACAAACCCCTGTCCAGTGCCGAACAACTGCAATACGCTGCCGCGTGCTGCCGCGTTGGATGGCCCGTTGACTGTGTTGTCCTGGTTTAGTGCTGCAACCTGACCCTGGCCAGTTGCGGTCTGTGTGAAGAGCGCAGGTGCCGACGTGCCGAACTGAGGATTAGAGACCGCAAGTATCTGTCCCGTTGAAGCACGAATTACCTGGATCTCGGCAATGCCGGATGTGGGCGAGTTCATCGGAACCATGAAGTTAATCTGGAACGGTCCGACTGCATAGACCGGCACCGGGTTTCCGTTGAGCAAAACCTGAGTATCGGCGAGAGTGGTTGGAACTGTTGCGCCGCTAAACGAATTCAGCGTCGGTGAGAATGTGAGACCACCCTTGTCACCGCCAGCAGGGTACAACACCGCCGCGGCACCAGGCGCAAGCGGACGGGTCGCATAGTTTCCGTTGATTTGGAAGGTCAGGGCGTTGTAGAACATCCCGATCCGGTTGAGCGCCTCAGCAATGTACAGATTGCCCGATGCGTCTTGCGTCAGAGCAAGCGGACCGTTGCTCGGGATGGCGTAGTCGGACTGATTGGTAATCGCCAGTCGATCGAAGCGCGGAAAACGAGTGGCTTGGCCGCCTCGGGTATTTGCAACCCAGATTTCGCCCGTGAGCGGACTTACCCAGACTCCCTGCGGGCTATTCAGACCGGCTGTAAGGATAAATGCCGGAGACGGATCGTTCGATGCACCCCGGATGAAATTGTAGAGCACCACCCGATTATTGCCGGCATCAGCGACATAGAGGCGGTTGTCTGTATCGATAGCAACGTGTCTTGGACTGCTGAGGCGATTAAACGCATTCCCTCTCCCAACAGTAAAGAAATCCGGTTGGCCAATAACTTTTTCAGCAGCCTGACCGATGCTGAAGTCGCCGTTGTCGGGTCGTCGGAAGTAAAGGATTCGGCTGTGAATCGCATCCGAGACCAGCAGATCGCCTTCGACGGTGAACGCGAGTCCAAACGGATACGCCATGTTTCTCGCCGAAGGGTCAGTGATCTTCTGGCTGAAGCTCACCTGACCGAGTACAAGATTTGCCGTTTGCCTTTGCCCCGCAGGCAGGTTCTGACTGAATGGTTTAGGGAACCGCAAAACTCTGCCGTTGCCTGAATCGGCAACGTACAGGTCCCCATTCGCGTCAACTGCCAATCCGGAAGGGTGGAACAAGCCAGAGTTGCCCTGCGAATCCGCCCGGTTCGCTGGAGCGTTGATCAGTGTTCGCTGAAAGTCATTCTGGCCGATGACAACGTCCGCCATATCTCCGGGCCTGACCGTGCGGACGTCAGCGTAACCCAGAATGCGATTGTTGAACGTGTCAGCAATGTAAAGGTGGGGCGGATTCGATGTGTTGTCGATCGCGATACCGCCACCGTCGCTGAAGTCTCCTGAAAGATTGCCGCTCGAGCTGAACCCGTTGAACAAAAACAGCTCCCGGCCGACCACCAGATTGGGGGCGTTGAGATTAAACGCGGTCTGGCCGAGCAGGCGGGTTGCCGCTGCACTCGCGGTAAGTGATGGGAACACCGCGACGCGGTTGTTGCCCGTATCAGCAATGAAGAGTTCGGATCCCGAGTAAAACGCGCCGGACGGCTGGGCAAGAGAGTTCGCCGCAGGTTCAGTCTGTCCGCGATTTGAATCGAAATTAGTGAAAGTCGCCTGGCCGACAACCGCCGTCGCATCAGGAGACGGCTGCGTGTCGGTCTCGGGTGCCCACTGCGCGTACGGGTCGTACAGTGTGATCCTGTTCGTCGAAGGATCGACGATACCGAGTCGATCGTTTGCAATAAACAGACCGGAGACCCCGAAAATCGATTTCTCGCTCACGCGGGGCTGCTCGCCCTGCTGCAGAACCTGTACCCCGACTATCCTCGAAGCGGGCTTACCGTTGTAGTAGTCCGGCGTGAACACCAGGACGCGTGCGAAACCATCTCCCACGTAAATTCGATTGGCCGAGTCAACAGTCAACGCTAACGGTCCTCGCAGGATCGCCTTATTCACAGGTGTGTTGACTTGTGGGTCGCTCGGCAGTGAGTTGGAAACGAAATCCGACTGACCGAACACGAGATCAGCTGACGGTTGGTTCGTTCCGGCGTCGAGCGCCGCCTTCGGGAACCGCAGAACGCGGTTATTGCCGATGTCCGTGACCAGAAGATTGCCGGCGGTGTCAAACGCCATATCGCCGCGGCTACTGCCGAGCGACAGCGCCTTCTCAGACAGCCCACCCTGATTAGCCGTGTTGGTATTAAACGACGGCTGACCGATAACCATATCCGGCGAAATGATGTCTTCCGTAGACGCAGCAGGTTTTGGGAAGCGCAGAATTCGATTGTTTCCGCTGTCCATCACGTACAAGTTGCCCCTGGCATCGACCACGACACTGGACGGGAAAGCCAGCCCTGTTGTCCGGGACGTGCCCGGGCCCTGCTGGACCGTTGAGACCTTATCGATCTGACCAATTACGAAATCAGCAAACGCCCCGGCGGTGAAGTTCTGACTGTCTCGCCATGCCAGTACACGATTATTCCCGTAATCCGCAACATACAGGGCTTTGGGTGTCGAACTCTGGTCGACGGCGACATCCAGCGGCGAGAAAAACTCACGTCCCTCGACTACGTTCGGATTAGCACTGCGAAACGCGAGGTTTGGTTGACCAACGACGCGGGAAGGGGTCTGATTGAGAACTGACTGACCCGTGGCCGCAAACTGCAGCCAGAGCCCCAGTAGCAGGACGCATAGAGCAAACCTGTGCATATAATTGAAGTTCGATTAACGCTTTCTCCGAAAGTATAACGCGCCGTCCGTAGGCAGAAGTGTAACAAATGGTACACTCCGATTTTGAACCACTCCTGTAACAACCCGAATCCGAACTTGAGGATGCGGGTTTCGGCAGTAAGCTTTCTTAATACGGTGCCGTTGGTTTGGGGCTTCCTTCGAGGTCCCCAACAGGGTCTGGTCGATCTGACCTTCGATGTGCCATCGGTCTGCGCTGACCGGCTCGCGACCGGAGATGCCGACGTCGGGATTGTTCCCTGCGCCGAACTGGATCCGCTTGGCCTGGATTTCTTGTCCGAGACAGGCATCGCTTGTCGCGGTCCAGTCCGAAGCATTCTGCTGGTTTCGAAAGTTCCCTTACGGAGAATCAGGTCGCTTGCTGCCGACGCAAGTTCGCGTACGTCGGTCATGTTGACCCGAGTACTGCTTGCGGAAAAGTACGGGGTCGTACCCGAGTGGTTCTCGCACGCGCCCGTCCTCGAAGAAATGCTCGCCCATGCGGACGCAGCACTGGTCATAGGTGATCCGGCGCTCCGCATCGAACCAGCCGTGCTTCCGTACGAGTGTCTCGATTTAGGGGAGGAATGGTGGTCGTTCACTGGTCTGCCGATGGTTTTCGCCGTCTGGGCCGGGCGCTCACGCTTTATTACACCGGAAACGCGGCGCCTTTTCCGGGATTCGTGCGAGTACGGATTGAGCAGGCTCGACGAGATCATCAACAGCCCCGGATCTCGCCACGGGTTCTCCCCTGAAGTTGCACGCGAATATCTCACTCGTTACATTCGGTTCCGGCTTGGCGCGGATGAACTCGCTGGTCTCGATGCGTTCCGCAAATATGCGGCCACATTTCGCGCCCGCGATGCCGAACTCACAATCACCTCTGCATGACTCATCGGCACTTTGGGCTTTGACTTGAGTACTTGTTACTCTGAGATTACGGATCTTTGAAGATGTTGACTCGCGAGCAAGCTCTGGAGCTGTTTGAGAGCGATGACCTGATCGGCATTGGAATGGCCGCTGACGCAGTTCGCCGCAAGTTGCACCCTGACGGCGTCGTCACCTACATCATTGACCGCAATATCAACTACACCAATTTCTGTACCGAATACTGCAGCTTCTGTGCGTTTTACCGTCCGCTGAATCACGCCGAGAGCTACATCCTGCCGATGGAAGTGATCTTCGACAAGATCCAGGAGACCGTCGACCTTGGCGGGACAGGGATTCTGATGCAGGGCGGACTGCATCCCGAGCTTAAGATCGAGTGGTACGAGGACCTGCTGCGGACGATCAAGCGACCGCTTCCCTCAGGTGTGGTTGCATTGTCTTCTCGGCGCCGGAGATCACAAACATCGCCGACGTAAGCAACCTTTCCCTTCGCGACACGATCGCGCGGCTGCGTGATGCGGGGCTGCAGTCGATCCCAGGCGGCGGCGCGGAGATCCTCGATGATGAGGTTCGACACCGGATCAGCCGCCTGAAATGCAGCACGCAAGACTGGGTCGACGTCCACCGCACGGCGCACTAGCTGGGAATGCGCACCACGGCCACGATGATGTTCGGCTGCGGCGAGACGCTCGAGCAGCGCATGAATCACCTCGATCTCGTCCGCAGATGCAGGAGGAGTACGGCGGGTTCACGGCGTTTATTCCCTGGAGCTTCCAGCGCGAGAATACGTCGCTGGGCCGCTTCGTGAAGCAGGAGGCGACCGCGGTCGAGTACCTGAAGACGCTCGCGATTTCGCGGCTTTATCTCGAGAACTTTCTGAACATTCAGTCGTCGTGGGTGACGCCAGGGGCTGAAGACGTGCCAGGTAGGTCTGCGTTTTGGCGGCAACGACGTCGGCAGCATCATGATTGAGGAGAACGTGGTGTCGCAGGCTGGTGCGCACCACCACGCTACGTGAAGAAGAACTGCGGCGGATGATCCGCGACGCAGGGTTCGTTCCCAAACAGCGCGACACGCTTGTATCGGACGTACTTCCTGAATTGATCAGGCGGGCCGTGCAGCCGCCTGCGCTTCAGCAACGCAGGGATTCCGCAACTCGCCGATACCTGAGATTCTTGCCACGCAGTCCTGTCCCGGCTGCAGCCACTTCGGAGGCTTGAACCCAAGCCCGACACCTGCGGGTGTTCCGGTGCAGATCACGTCACCCGGCTCGAGCGTGACGACGCTCGACAGATGCGCGACAAGTTCGGGGACGCGGAAGATCAGCTCCTTCGTATTCGACTTTTGACGCACCTCACCGCCGACTTCCATTGAGATATCCAGCACATGCGGGTCAGGGATCTCGTCCGAGGTCGTAATGCACGGACCCATTGGCGCGAATGTGTCAAATGTCTTGCCCATGAGCCACTGGGAGGTCTGCATCTGCCAGTCGCGGGCGCTGACGTCGTTTACGATCGTGTAGCCGAAAACGTACTGCTGCCAGTTCTCGGCGGAAACGTGCCGCGCGGTCCGACCGATCACCACGGCCAGTTCGACCTCGTAATCGGGTTTTTCGGTATTGGCCGGCAAGACAATGTTGTCATTCGGGCCGATGACGACGTTCGTGAACTTGTTGAATACGACAGGGGTCGTCGGGACCGGGAGGTTCGACTCCACCGCATGGTCGTGATAGTTCAGGCCGATGCAGATCAGCTTTGGAGGCCGCTGAATGGGAGCCACAAGCCGAACGGAGGAAAGCTCGAGCGCGTGGGCTCCGGGTTCACGAACCAGTGCTTCGACACTGGTCCGGGCTGTCTCCCAGTCTGAGATGAGAGACACCAGACACCCGTAGCCGGTGCTGGAGAGGGAAATCACTTTTCTGTCGGCGAGAACGCCGGGTTCCGGATCGCCTCCGGACCGGCGGAAGGTCACAAGTCGCATCTTTGGTTGTATTTGCTCCGAAGCGACTCATTCTATCACTAGAAATGGAAAGGGCACCCCGAACGGGTGCCCTTCACGGAGAAACTTGCCGTTCGTGTTAGCTTAGGCGGCTTTCTGAACTTTGCCGCTGCGGATGCAGGCGGTGCAGACGCGCATGCGCTTCGAACTGCCTTTCACCAGCGCCCGAACGGACTGCAGATTTATATTCCAGCGACGCTTCGTCACGTTGTGGGCATGGCTGATGCGGTTGCCGAATTGCGGCCCGCGGTGGCAGATTTCACATTCTTTTGCCATAAGACAGAGCTCTCCTTCAGTACGAAAACTACAGTTTACCACACCGGCCGGTATCTGGCCTGCTGTGTCAGCGGCGACGGGGCTGCCGGCCTTCTGCTGGGCTGAAGGGAGCGAAGTCACGCGGCCGTGAGAAAACTGACGGCTTCGGCCGGAAGGCGTGGGCTAGTTTGCCCGCAGTCGCACCGGCGCGTGATTGCGTCACCTGGGACGGAAACTCCGGGCAGGAGATGCAGACCGTCGTGCGCATCACACTCTTGCGCGATCACGGCGCCGGCCGAATCAAGACGATACTCGTAGATCGGGACACCCCACCGATTCCACACGTCGTCGCGCTCGTCGTTGGTCAGGATGCCCCAGAACGAACCGGTGAAGACGACTATGGCGTGCGACGGAGACCACTTCCATCGAGCGGCGAGCGGAAGCAAACCTGCTGGCAGGGCTACCGTCAGTGCTTCCGGCCCGGGCTCGCTCGGAAATGCCTCCAACTGCTCGTACACAGCCAGCGGCGGCGCCGGCTTGAGGGGATAAGTGAAGAGCAGCGGCATTCTGTCCACTAGTGCCGCCTGCCGTCGAAAAGTCTCAGATGCTTCTTGTTCGGTTAGTCCTCGTCCGAAGCTGGCACGGGCGCCGGGGCTGCCGTGTCGCCGTTCGGAGACGGAAAGCGAGTCAGACCTGCCGATAACGCCAGTTGCGTTAACCCTGCGACGTTATTGACGTTCAGCTTCTTCATCATCGTCTTCCGATAGCTGCGAACCGTCTGTAGTCCCAAATCGAGCATGACGGCGATCTCTTTGCTGGTCTTACCTTCAGCGACCAGCCGGAGGACCTGAAGTTCCCTCGGTGACAGACCTTCGAGAGCCGGAGTCAGTTTCTGTGATTCCAGATCGCCGCGCTGAATGCGGTTCAGAAGGCGGTCGGAAACCTGGGGGCTGAGGTAGGATCCGCCTTTGGCGACCGTTCGAAGCGCGTCAAGGAGATCATTATCCGAGGCTTTTTTCAGCACAAATGCACGAGCACCAGAGCGAATTGCACTCACAACGGAATGCTCATCGTCGTACATTGACAAGATAATAATCCGAGTTTCCGGACAATGCCGGAGGATTTCGGTGGTTGCCTCGATTCCATTCAGACCGGGCAGGCCGATATCCATCAGCACAATTCCAGGGCGCATTCTCCGCGCCATCTGCACAGCATCTGCACCGGTTTCGGCCTCGCCGGCGACGCGTAAACTCTTCGCTGTGCTTCAGGATGGCTTTGATGCCATCCCGCATGATCTTGTGATCGTCAACGAGAAGAACGTCAAATCTCATACGGTGCTTGTCCCCGATTGTGAACGCTTGTCCGGCGACTGTGTGCGAAGCCACGTTGACCTCACTATGGTTCCTTTCCCGGGCTTGCTCCGCAGGTCAACCGTAATCGGTACCTGGCTTGAGTAGTGCTCCATCAGGAGCAAGCCAATTCCTGAATGATGGGACGCTTCATCCGTAGAGAAGCCTTTGCCGTCATCCCTGATTTCCAGCACAAAATGTTTCGCGGTGGCGCGCACATGCACCTCAATCAGGGATGCCTCGGCATGTTGCACAGCATTTTCGAGTGCCAATTCCGCGATTCTATACCAAATGTTTCCAATTTCGAGCGGGACACGTACGCCGGGATCAAAAATAAATCGCAAAGCCCCGGATTTATAGTAAGACCGGAATCTCCCAACCAGCCTGTCGAGGGCGCTGTGAAGGCCGGCGCGCTCCACGATCGAGGGGTTCAGGTCATAGCTCAGGGTTCTAACCTGCTCAACCGCCTGGTCCAAAACCTTCTGGATTTCGTGAACTCGCTCGGTAATTTCGGGTATTTGACCGCGGTAATCCAGTTTTAAGACATCCAGCTGAAGCCCAACTGCACTCAAAACCTGGCCGACCTGATCGTGAAGTAGCCGGGAAACGCGGGCGTTTTCGACTTCTCTCGCATTGATCGCCGAAACGATCATGCGCTTGAGAAGTTGGTGCGGGGTTTCCTGCATGGAACAGGGACGCTTATTGACGGCCCTGTAGGTATTATGCTTTACGGCGAACGGCCTGCCGGGCCTTGTCCGCGACACGCTCGGCAGTCATTCCGTATTTTTTCAGCAAACCGTCGGGTGTTCCGGACTCCGCGTATGTGTTCTCGATGCCTAAAAACTCCATGATGCATGGTGCTTCTTCGGCGATAACCTGTGCGACCCGGACTCCCAGGCCGCAATCGACCAGGTGCTCTTCGGCGACCACTATCGCGCCTGTCTCGCGCGAGGCGCGGATAATAATTTCACGGTCGATTGGCTTAATCGTGTGAATGTCAATGACCCGTGCCGATATTCCTTCCGCGTCGAGCATGTCTGAGGCTTTAATCGATTCGGCAACCATCAAGCCGTGTGCGATCAGGGTGACATCTGTCCCCTCCTGCAACTCGATGCCTTTGCCGATCTCGAATTTCTGATCCGGCGAATAGACTACGTGCGACTTTTACGCGACCAGTGCGGATAAACACGGGTCCTACGTGCGCGGCCGCTTCTTTGACCAGTGCCTTTGTTGCTATCTCATCCGCAGGCGCAATGACGGTAAAGCCAGGAAGTGAACCGGCGAGGCTCAGGTCCTCGATGCTCATCTGCGAAGGTCCGTCTTCCCCGATACTAATGCCGCTGTGGGTACCGACGAACTTTGCATTTGTGTTGGGAAATGCAACGTGACACGCGCAACTGCTCAAAGCCCTTGTTGAGGAGGAAACAGGAAAAGCTGGACGCGAACGGAATCTTGCCGGCCGTCGCCAGGCCACCGGCGATCGACACCATATTCGCCTCGGCGATACCGCATTCGAAGAAGCGGTCAGGAAATTCTTTGGCGAAGCCGGCGGTCATTGTCGACTTCGAAAGGTCAGCGTCGAGCACCACGATGTTCGGGTTCTCGTGGCCGAGCTCGACCAGCGCCTTACCGAACGCCTCGCGCGTGGCGGCGCCGATTTTCAGTTCGTATTTCGTACGGACGGGCATCAGCCAATCTCCTGCAGTGCTTTCTCGAGTTCTTCCTGTGTTGGAGCAACGCCGTGGTACTTGGGATTGTTCTCCATGAACGAAACGCCTTTGCCTTTGACCGTGTTCGCGATGATGCAGGTCGGCTTGCCTTTGGTCTGCGCTGCTTCCGCGAACGCCTGCTGCAAGGCCGGGATACTGTGACCGTCTATGTTCAGCGTGTGCCAGCCGAATGACTTCCACTTATCTACCAGCGGATCCAAATCCATGATGTCCTTGACGAAGCCATCAAGCTGGATGTGGTTGTAGTCGACAATACAGACAATGTTGTCCATCTTGTGGAATGGTGCAAACATCGCCGCTTCCCAAATCTGACCTTCCTGGATCTCACCATCGCCGAGGATAACGTAATGCCGGCTTGGACGACCGTCCAGTTTCGTTCCGAGCGCCATTCCAATACAAATGGAAAGCCCCTGACCCAGCGAACCAGTCGACGCTTCTACGGCGGGGATGAATCGAACATCCGGGTGACCCTGATAGATCGAGCCAAGTTTCCGAAGCGTATTCAGCTGATCGACGGGCGTATATCCCGACTGCGCCATGACCGAATACAGCACCGGTGCAGCATGACCTTTGGAGAGGATGAAGCGATCGCGATTCGGACCAGTGCGGATTGCTCGAGTCATGCCGCATCACGTCGAAATACAGCGTCACCAGGATCTCGACTGCCGAGAGCGAACCACCGGGGTGTCCCGATTTACCCGCCGTAATCATCTCAACAATCTGCCGTCGAGTTGTACGGCAGATTGCTGCCAGTTCATCGACGTTATGCGTATGCGTCATAGATGAGTAAACCTTAACTCTAACATGCGGCAAACGAGTGCATTCCTCGATCGAGCAATAAAAAACCAGCTGCCGAGAGGCTCGGCAGCTGGTTTAGTGCGAATCGGAACTGGGAGAAAACGCTAGAAGTACAGCTTGAAACCAAGCTGGATATTCCGGGGATCGCGTGTATTCGTAAACTGCCCGAATGTTCCGAGATTTCCAGCTGCGAACGTGAGCGACTGACCCGGGTTCGCCGGTGAGATGCTCGCGTTCGGGTTCGTAAACTGCGTATGGTTGAAGACGTTAAAGCCTTCAAAGCGAAGCTGCGCCCGAATCGATTCCGAGAACTGGAAGTTCTTGAAGACCGAGAAGTCCCACTGGTTGATACCAGGTCCGCGGAGGACATTGCGGCCCGTATTGCCCAGTGAACCATCCTGCGGCCGTGCCCAGACAAATGGGTTTACGAACTGCAGGTCGGGGCGGGTGAACTGGTTCCTGACAGAGGAATCCGCATATGGATTTCCGCCAAGATAGTCGGCTCGAACGCCGCTGCCCAGTGTTCCGGGGTTGCCGTTGGATCCGATCGTGAACGGAGTACCGTCCCAGAAGCGGGTCACGCCAGACACTTCCCACCCGTTCAGCGCACCCTTCGCGAAGGCGTTCCCGCTCTTCACGAACTGAGGCAGCTGGTAGACGTAGTCGAAGGTCAGAGTCTTGGTACGGTCAAACCCTGCCGGTCCCCACTCGCGATTGCGGTCCAGATAGTAAGGGATCGTGGTGCCGTCAGTGTCTGCCTGATCCATCGCTTTACTCCATACGAAGCTGGCGTTCGCGGTGAACTGCTTGCCAAAGCGGCGGCTGACACGCGCCTGAAGCCCGTGATAGTTGCTGTTTGCACCGAAGTCGACCAGAGTGACGCCCGTGAACCCGGGATATGGACGAATTGCGTTGGCGACGTTGTTCGCCGTCGGCAGCAACCGAAAGCTCGCGCCGAGCGGCAACTGACCGATATCGCGCTGATACTCCAGGTGACGAGTCGTATTGCCGGTATAACCCACGTCGATGGACGTTCGGGCGCCAAGCTCGCGCTGGACGGTGAAACTCCAGGAGTAGATAGTAGGGATGTTGCCCTCCGGATTGATCGCTGTAATGCCGACCGGGAACACCGTGCCGCCGGCAAGAAGCTGAGGTCCGAAGTTATCGATGTTTCCGCCGTAGAGAGTGGGCTGAACAAGCACCGGCGGGTTTCCAACGCCACCGAAGTAAGCGTTGTTTTGCCGGATCCGTTCATAGAAAGTACCGAAACCGCCACGAATCGCCGTTTTCCCGTGACCGGTCGGATCGTAAGCGAAGCCAAAGCGCGGTCCGAAGTTGTTGAACCGGTGCTTCACGCCGCCCTGAGGCCAGCCGGACGTACCCTCAACGACCATGCCGTTGTACGGATTACCCGAGTTCGGCACAATACTTCCCTGCCGCGCGCTGCCGGGGGCGTTTGTAACGATGCTGACGGCCTTCGCTGCGTCATAAAGCGACGGGTCGAAGTAGTTCATCAGATATTTGCCGTACGTGTAAGTCGGGCCGTTGTAGACCCAGCGCAGTCCGTATTCCGAGAGTCAGCTTTCTGTTCACCTTCCAGCTGTCCTGTGCGTAAGCTTCCCAGGTTTTGAACCGGAATGTGGCAAGAAACTGTCCATTTTGCTGCGCGGCGCTGGTGTAGTTTCCCAGCAGCATGTTCGCGAGCCCGTTACCGGTGTCGTTTGGATTGTCAAGGCTCGGGTTGAAGTTGATGTTGGTAGCATCCGTCCAGCCGGGCTGCTGGACGTTGTCGTTTCGGTTCCAGAAAATACCCGCCTTCAGCGTGTGACTTCCCACAATCTTCGTTACGTTGTCCGTGAAGGCATAAGTCTTGCCTTCGCTAAGCCAGCCCGCGGCAAAGTTGTTGAAATTCAGACTGCCGGCACTGAACTTCGGAAACTTGTTGTCCACGTTCGCAGTCGGGATACAGCTCCTGGAACGTAAAGCCGCAGCTTGGCGCGGTCGTAGGTGGCGGTATCGGTGCCCGGCACCACGTCGACGATCTGCGTCAGGTGGTTGTAGGTAAAGATCGCCTCGTTCGTCATCGTCGGCGAAAGTGTGTTGATCAGGTTCCACGACCAGCTGGCGCCCGGCTTCTTGCGGTATTCCGGAAACACCGGGTAGGTGTTGGTGGCGAAGATGCCGCGTCCCGTCTGCTCGTTCTGAGCGTCGTCCGCCCAGCGGAAGAAGAAGTTGGTCTTCGCGTTGACGTTGTAGTCGACGCGGAGCACCTTGGCGTTCTTGTTGAAACGTATACGTGTCCTGATACGGAACCCGAAACACGTCCGGCTGACCCGGGATCGGGGTTCCGGAAGCAAAGTTCAGCTGATTGATCACCTTCAGGAACGCAGGTGTGTTCTTTGCCCACAGCGACTGGGGCACCTGATTGTTCGGGTACGGCACGCCGCCAGTTATGTTTCCGGCGGAATCGCGCACCAGAGTCCCGGGCTGGAACACCGTGCCCACAGGAAAGTTGGTGCCACGAATCAAGTCCGACCTCAGCAGGCTTCGGAAGTCGCCCTGAAGCAGCGCAGGATTGGGAACATCGACGAAGGCGGCCCCATCTGGACGGCTTGCACGCGTACCTTCGTAATTGAAGAAGAAGAATACGCGCTTGTTGGACGCCGAGGAAACCTTGGGAATCGGAACCCAGCCGCCGAGGTTGGCTCCAAACTGATTGAACCGCAGCTTGGGCTTCTTTGCACCCTGCAGATTCGCAAAGTAGCGATTCGCATCCAGCGCATCGTTGCGCAGAAACTCATAAAGCGTGCCGTGGAATTTGCTCGAGCCGCTCTTGGTTGAGATGCTGATGAGCACGCCCGGATTGCGTCCGTATTCCGCGGCGAAGTTGCTGGTCTGCAACTTGAATTCGCCGACTGCGTCGAGACTGACCTGGGTATACTGGCCGTCGTTCGCGCCTACGTCAGTGTTGATCGAACCATCCAGATAAACGTTGTTCATACTGCCTCGAAGTCCATTCACCTGAAAGGAGTCGGTGTTGTTGAATGCGAGGCGGAAATCACTGGCATCGTTAGAAACGACACCGGGCAACGTTCGAATCAGCGACTGGAAGTCGCGTCCATTCAGGCTCTGCTCCGTTACCTGGTATCCAGGAAGAACGAAGCCGCGGTCGGCCGACCCCGTTTCCACAAGCGGCGATTCCGCTGTGACTTCGACGGATTCTGTTGTTTGTCCCACTTCCAGTGCCACTTGTCCCAGATCGAGCGTCTGGTTCGGATCGAGGACCAGCCCGGCGCGATTACTTCCCTTGAAACCGGCTGCTTCTACGCGAAGTGAGTATGTGCCGCGCAGCAGTTCCAATAATTGGAATCGGCCGGCTGCGTCGGTCTTTGCTTCTCGGGCGACCACTCCTTTACCTTCATCGGTCGCAAGTACCTTTGCATTTGGTACAGAAGCTCCGCTTGCATCAACAACTGTCCCCTGAATTGTGCCTGTTTGTCCGTAAAGACACGCGGTCAGAATCGACAGAGTTCCTGCGAGGCGGAGCGCTTTTAAAAGGATATTCAATCCCAAAGCCTCCTTAGATGATTGTCTTGTTTGAGACGAGTGTGTACAGGATATCATGTAATTATCAGTACAGTCACCATTTGTCTGCTTCTTGGCTTCTCGCTGCTGGCTCAGTCGTCCGCGAAATATTCGGAAAAGCGCGAATCTCAGCAAAGAACGTTTGAACAAGCGGTCAGCGCTCTTGGGTCAGGCGATTACGCCGCCGCGGAAGCGGGTTTTCAGGCCGTTCTCAAGAGCGACCGGAACAACGTCGGCGCGCTGGGCAATCTGGGTGTCGTCTATTCGCGGACGGGCCAAACAGATAAAGCCATAGCGGTTTACCGAAAAGCACTTGCGATTCAACCGAATGAGCCGCAGTTGTTGCTGAACCTCGGCCTCGCGTATCTTAAGGCCGAACTCGAGGCAGAAGCGCTGCCCATTTTTCGGCGCGTCGTCGTACTCCGCCCCGCCGATGTCCGAGCCCAGGAGCTCCTGGCGACCGCTGAGATTGCGGCCGGGGATCCTGCTAAGGCGGTAACCATGCTGGAGCAGTTGCGGAACTCGGACCGGGCGAATTCGGCTCTGCTGTACCTTCTGGGAACCGCGTACCTGAAAACCGGACGGCGTGAGCAGGCGAACCAGGAATTTGACGAGCTTTTCAGGTCGACACCCACCTCTGTCGCAAGTCTCGCTCTGTGCAGAGCGTATTATCGGAGCGGACTGCTCGAAGACGCGGAGCGCGAATGCAGGTCGGCACAGCAGGCGGATACTAGCCTCGAGGGTGTGGAACGCGAACTCGGCAAGGTTCTGATCAGCCGTCGCGATGCGAGTGCAGCGGACTGGCTTCGCAAAGCGGTGCAGCGTAATCCGGAGGGACGCAGAGGCGCTTTACTTTCTGGGAGCAGTACTGGTGAGTGGTAACCGAACGAACGAAGCCATTCCGATTCTCGAGCAGGCGCGTTTACTCAACCCCTCATTCTGGGGAAATTATTTCTATTTAGGACGTGCCCGGCTGCAGCAGGGCGCAGGTGCCGAAGCGGTGACGTTGCTGGAACACGCTGCAGAGCTGAATCCTTCCGAATCCTCCGTCTACTACCAGTTGGGCCGAGCCTATACCAGGGCGGGGCAGGCGGACCGCGCCAGGCGGGCGATGGCGCGTGTGCGCGAGCTTAAGGCACAGGAACTCAAGTCCGACCTCGTGCCGTCCAAACCAGCCGTGCCAGACGCGCTGCCTAACGAGGAAAAGTAGTGCGAAGACGCGACCTGCTTCGATACATGCCGGCGACATCGTTTTTTCTAAAGGGTCAGGGTGTCTCAAGACGCTCCGTGCAGGCCGGTCCGCGTACGAAGGCTTCCGGGCTGCCATTTTACTCGAGGCTGACCGATGTCGCTGTAGAAGCGGGCCTGCATGCTCCCGTCGTCTATGGCGGAGTCGATCGCAAGACCTACATTCTTGAGACCGTCGGTTGTGGTGTTGCCTTTTTCGATTACGACAGCGATGGATGGCTGGACATCTTCATTTTGGGCGGAAAGCGCCTGAACGATGACACTCCTGCGACGGCAACCAATCGCCTGTATAAGAACAACCGCGATGGGACTTTTAGCGACGTGACCGATAAGGCCGGTTTGCGGCGCTCGATGTGGGCTTCGTCGGTTGCTGTTGGAGACTTCAACAATGATGGCAACGACGACCTGTTCATTACGGGTTGGGGCGAGAACATTCTTTACCGAAACAATGGGGACGGAACTTTCACCGACGTAACCGAGGCTGCCGGCCTGAAACAGAAAAAGCAGGAGTGGGCGTCCGGCTGCACATTCGTCGACTACGATCGCGACGGAAATCTGGACCTCTTCATCTCGCATTACCTCGAGTTCGATTGGAAATCGGTACCGCGCCCAGGCGAGACGGCGGCCTGCAAGTGGAAAGGTGTACCGGTAAATTGCGGTCCGCGCGGATTGCCTACTGGCCGTCTGGCCTTGTACCGAAACAACGGCGATGGAACGTTTCGCGACGTCAGCGTGAAGTCCGGAATTGCTTCAGCGAAGGGCAGTTACGGCATGACCGCGGTCGCCGCAGACTTGGACAACGATGGCTGGCCTGACATATATGTGGCGTGCGACTCGACACCAAGCTTCCTGCTGCGCAACAACCACGACGGCACTTTTCAGGAGATTGGGCTGGAGCAGGGCGTGGCGGTCAACGAAGACGGAATGGAGCAGGCGGGAATGGGTGTCGGAATCGGCGACTTCAATCTCGACGGAAATCTCGATCTCTTCAAGACGCATTTCTCGGACGACACGAACGTCCTGTACAAGAACGATGGAAATGGTACGTTCGCAGATGTGACCTTGTCGTCCGGCATTGGTGCTGAGAATCGTTTCACCGGATGGGGGGCCGGCTTCGTTGATCTCGATAACAACGGCTGGCCTGATCTGTTTTACGTAACTGGAAGCGTATATCCGGAGCTGGAGCAGAAACTTCCCGCGTATCCGTTCAGGACGCCGCGCGTCGTCTTTCGCAATCTCGGCGGCACGCAATTTGAAGAGTTGATCGAGCAGGCTGGACCGGGCGTCGCCGACACGCATTCCAGCCGCGGGTGCGCGTTTGGTGACTTCGACAACGATGGTGACATGGATATCGTTATCGTCAATCTGAACGAGCCGCCATCCCTGCTGCGGAACGACGTAACCGGCAAAGGCAACTGGGCGAAGGTAAAGCTGATTGGAACGAAATCGAATCGCAGCGCGACCGGAGCGTCCGTCATAGCGCACTACGGCGGGAAGGCGCAGGCGCAGGCGGTGCTAAGTCAGAGCAGCTTCTACTCCTCCAACGACCCTCGGCTGCATTTCGGATTAGGCTCGGCAACCGAGGTCAGCTTCACCGTGCGGTGGCCGAGTGGCGCTATCGAGCAGATCCCCTCGCAAAAAGCGAATCGCCTCGTTGTCATTCGCGAGGGCTCTGGTGTGATTAAAGCGACTGAATTGCGATGAGACTCATCGCGTCTGGCGGATCACTCTACTGGGCAGGGAGCCGGGTCGTCTGACGCTCGACCATCTGCCAGTTGCCGTTGTTCTTTACCCAGACTTGCAGCATCGACAGTGGAATATCTCCGGTTGCGTTGTGAGCCGTCACCTTCGCTCGGATGGTCGCGGCGTTCCCAAAAACGTGGATCGTCTGCGAGTGCACTTCGAAATCGCCTTTGGATTTCATGAGTGCGCTGATGGCTTCCTGCTTAGTCTCCACCTTCGCGCTCGAGTGACTGTACTGCAGGTTATCTGCGAGCAGCTTGTTAAGCGCAGCGCCGTCCCCCGCCTTCGCTGCCTTCAGAAAAGCTTCATGAGCAGCTCGAACGGCAGCTTCGTCTGCGGTACCTGCTGCTGAGGCGGCGAAGGAACACGCCAAAAACAGCGCTGCGGCTATAACGCGGGTCATAGCCAATGATCATACTGCATCCGCGACGCTGATCGGCGCCATGTGCCAGATTACATCTGCGGTGCCGAACGTTATATAACGGATCACATCATGGCTTCCTTCCTCCAGAGAAGCGTCCTCGTCGCCGTTGCCGTCGTGCCGCTGGTGTCAGCGTCGACGAAGATCTACGTCGCGAACAGCGATGACAACAAAGTGACTGTCATCGATCCGGCATCAGACAAAGTAGTCGGCCAGATTCTCGTGTCACCGAATCCACACGGCATTGTGCCCTCGCCCGACGGCGCCAGGTTCTATGTGTCGAGCGAGAGCAAAGACGTGCTCGACGTAGTCGATCGAAAGTCGGGGCAGATTATTCGAAAGGTCCCGATCGGCACGCGTCCCAACAATGTCGCGATTACGCGCGACGGCAAGCGCGTGTATGTCTGCATCCGAGGTGAGTCGTGGGTGGATGTCGTCGATACCGCATCGCTGGAGAAAGTGAAAAGTGTACCGGTAGGCAAGGGTCCCCATAACGTGTATCTCACCCCCGACGGGCGGGACATGATCGCGACGTCAATGGACGAGAAGAAGCTGACAGTCATCAACGTAAAGACGGAGGAACCCGAGTTTGCGATCCCGCTGGGCGGAGTGCCGCGCCCGCTCACCATCGATGCGGACCCGTCCGGATCTGTCCGGAGATTGTTTGTTCAGCTGTCAGGCCTCCACGGGTTTGCCGTCGTGGACTATGCCACGCGAAAAGTGACCGATCGGATCTTGTTGCCCGATGGTCCGCCGGGCGCTCGTCCACTGATCCCCGATACGTTTTCGCACGGGATTGCGATCTCGCCGGACCACAAGACCTTATGGGTTACGAGTCTGCTGGATAACTCCGTTTCTGTGTTTTCACTTCCGCAGTTGCAGCGAATTACGACCATACGGGTAGGGCATGGACCGGACTGGATGGTGTTTACGCCTGACGGCAAACACTGCTACGTGTCGAATGCAGGATCGAATACCGTCTCCTCGATCGACGCGCGGACGCTGAAAGAGCTGACCCAAATCCCCGTTGGAAAAATCCCTAAAAGAATCATCGCCGCGGCTGACTAACACCAGTGATCAACAATTCAGCTTGAGTCCGAGCTGGATAACGCCCGTCGTGATTCCTCGCACTTCGCCACCTACCGATACAATGTCGCGGAACGTATGTTGCGGTCCACTGTACCGGGATCCGGATTGAAGTGATTAGAGAGATTGAATATTTCGCTCCGGAATTCAGGACGGAGCGTTCACTTATGGGAAACGATTTATTTGCTGAAAATCGAAGTTGGGATGGCGCGTTAAGTCCGGGCGCGAGCCGATTCCGGTTCCTGTTGTATCTACGCCGTAGTCAATAGGTGCCGGGAAGCCGGACTGAGCCGTCATGATCGTCGACACCTGCCACCCTGACAACAATGATCGGCAGCGCGCCCGAAGTGCGGAAGAACGGCACTTCGTACAGCACCGTATTCACGTTCCGCTGCCGTGACATCAACGCCCGAGACGGCGCGTTCGGTCTGCAGGTTGTAATTATCCTGAAGGGCAGCAATAAACGAGCCACCGCCCACCGATATTGTCTGGTGCGACGAGGGGTTAATATACTCCCGATGCCGATCCGAGTCGTTTCTTTGAGTTTCGTTGCCCTCTGTGTGACCGCCGTCGCAGAATCCCTCACGCTTGAGGATGCGCTAGCAAAGCCCGTACTGACGCCGAACCAGCCACTGATAGAAGCTCAGGTGTACACCGCGTCGCATGTGAAATCCATGCCCTCGGTCAGCAGCGCTCAGCAATGGACGCAAGTGAAGGAGCAGTTGCGGCAACGAGTGCTGAACGACGTGATTTTGCGTGGAGAAGGCCGGAAATGGGCGGACGCGAAAACTCGAGTGGAATGGCTGGACGTGCTTCCTGGGAGGGGCTATCGCATAAAGCGGCTCCGTTATGAGGTGATCCCTGGGCTTTGGATTCCCGCATTGCTGTATGAGCCAGAGAAACTCACCGGCAAAGTTCCCGTTATCCTGAATACCAACGGACACGAGGGAACCGGTGTTGCCAACGATTACATTCAGATTCGCTGTATCAATGAGGCGAAGAAAGGCGCACTCGCACTCAACTTCGAATGGCTGGGAATGGGACAGCTAAAGCTGGACGGCTTCAGCCACGCGCAATCCAACCAACTGGACCTTGTGGGAACGAATGGTGTCGCACTGCATTATCTGTCGCAGAAGCGTGGACTCGACATTCTTCTTGCTCATCCGAACGCCGACCCCTCGAGGGTTGCGGTCACCGGACTCTCAGGTGGTGGCTGGCAGACCATCCTGATCAGTTCCCTCGACCCGCGCGTCACGATCGCAGCGCCCGTGGCAGGTTATTCCAGCTTTGTCACGCGCGCGCAGTTCCCTGAACCCGACCTCGGAGACAGCGAGCAGACTCCTGTGGATCTGGCGAGCATCGCGGACTACACGACGCTCACCGCCATGCGCGCCCCCAGACCCACGATGATCAGCAACAACGCATACGACAACTGCTGTTTCCGAGGAGACTACGCCAATGCCCCGCTGATCTGGGCGGCTCGACCTTATTTCGCTTTGTATGGAGCAGCGGACAAGCTGACTGCGCACATCAACTTCGATCCCGGCCACAACTACGGCCAGGAGAATCGTGAGGCCTTCTACCGCTTCGTCCGTGACAGTTTCTACGGAGGTGATGAGGCCGCATTTTCTCAGAAGGAGGTTCCATCGGAGCCTGACATCCGCACGCCGGAGCAACTGCGGATGGAACTGCCCCCTGATAACCTGAACTTTCACACGCTTGCGCTGAAGCTAAGTGAAGGTATGCCCCGCAAAAAGCAGCACGCGAAAACTTAGCGACGTTGTAAAAGCACATACCTACAGCCTCAGTGCCACCCAGGTGGGAACCTCACAACAGGTGGAGGGTATTGCAATCCGTTACTGGCGTCTGCGGCTCGATAACGACTGGACGCTCCCGGCCACAGAGATGGGTGACTCCGCGAACCCGAATGTCACTCTCCTGATCGGCGATGGGGGAAGAGCCACACTCGGGCCAGAGGTTCGCAGGCTGGTAAAGCAGGAAGGCCGGAGGGTGATTGCTGTGGATCCGTTCTACTTTGGTGAATCGAAGATCGCGAAACGTGACTGGCTGTTTGCGCTGCTGATTTCTTCGGTAGGCGACCGTCCTCTCGGCATTGAGGCGAGTCAGATCGCGGCAGTCGCGCGATGGACAAAGTCGGCCGTCGTACTGGAATCCTTCGGACCTCAAACCAGCCTGATTGCGAATGTCGCAGCTGAACTGGAACCAAAAGCGATCACGGCGGTAAAGACCCATGGAGCGCTCTCGTCGCTGCACGACGTGCTTCGCAGCGATCTGACTGTCGACAAATTTCCGGGTTTCTTTACCTTCGGCTTGCTCGAAAACTGGGACATTCCGGGAGCCAGTCAGTGGCAACCGCTTTTTGACGGCAAGACCACGGCGGGCTGGCGCACTCTGGCAAAGCCGCAGTTCCCAACGAACGGTGGATGGGTGGTAGAGAACGGAACCATCAAGTCTGTTGCACAAGGGAAGCGTGCCGATATATCCACCGAACGCACTTTTCGCAACTTCGAACTGATGTTCGACTGGAAGTTGGCAAAGGGCACCAATAGC
The DNA here is from genome assembly GCA_963794765.1 of Bryobacteraceae bacterium. Classification (GTDB taxonomy): domain Bacteria; phylum Acidobacteriota; class Terriglobia; order Bryobacterales; family Bryobacteraceae; genus JAWXCM01. The sequence goes on from CAWCGC010000045.1 coordinate 107,654, forward strand.
GGCGTGAAATATCTGGTCTTTGGTATGCGCCCGAACCCGGACACGGGGCGGATCGACCCAGAAGTACCCAAGGCGCTTGGGCTGGAGTTGCAATTGATCGATGACGAACACGTCGCAGACGCGAAAGTGGATCCCAGCCACGGTACCGGTGCCCTGTACTTATTCGCCGCACCAACAGCGAAACTGCCTCCGCTGCCCGTCGAGCAGTGGCACACCGCACGCATTCTGGTGAAGGGCAGTCACGTCGAGCACTGGCTTGATGGAGTTAAGGTTCTCGACACCGACCTCGAGTCGGACGCGCTTCGGAAAACAATGGTGGCTCAGACGCGAGAGGATATTCCGAAATTGAAAAACCTTGACGAACTCAAAGCTGATCGGGCAAAGAAATTTCCATTGGTGATCACTCACCACGGAGGTGACGCCTGGTTCCGAAATATCCGTATTCGTGAACTCTAATGGGGCTCGTAGCTGCCCAACGCCGGAGAGTGGTTGTCGACAGCACGACAAGAGGTGCCGCGCTTAGCTCCCGTTCTGCCTGTGCACATACGCAACCGCATTTGATACTTGCGCCGGCAGACTGTTTCGTATACGTGCTGGAACCACGTCAAGCAGCCATTTTCCGGCCGTAGCTGCAGACTGGGACGTGAGTGCCGAAGTAGTCGACCGGAACAGCAACCGACGTTTTGCGATCGAATCAAGCCACAATCGGTCTCCGACGACTGATCTGCCGGACCTGCCTGATCACTTTGCGGCGTGCTCCACTTCTTACAGAACCAGGGCCGGACGATTATCCTGAGTACGACTGTACACTTCAATCCATTGTCCATTTTCTTCCCAGCGGGCGACCGGGGTCATGCCCAGGACAATCCGGATCTCGTCCGCCGTGACCTGCGGCTGGTAAAAATAGTACCTGGTCAGGAAGTTGACGACCCACTCGGACCCCAATGCTCCCCATTTCGGCTCCCAGGTTCGTGAGTAAACGACGAGGACGTCGGCCCGACCTGCAAGAGCCAAAACTGTTTCGGAATTGAAGTTTTCTATCCCTCGGACCGCGACTGGATGCGATACGTATCCGAACTCCGGACGCCGCAGGGCATCGGGGAAAGGCCATGCACTGGTTACGGTTCGTCCCGGAAGTTCGGACTGAATGTATTCGGCAGCGTGTTGCTGGAGACGTACGAAGGATACGAATGCGGCGTTGTTTTCGAACGGATATGCCAAGGGGGAGTTCAGAAGGATTCCCGCGAACAGGCCGGCCATCATAGCGGCAACTACTGCGAGTCGAGTAGCCCGACCGAGAGTAGTCAGGGCAGCGGCAACAGCAGCGTAGTACAGCGGGATTACGGGCATGAGATAACGCTCGAGCGCCGCTCCGCCGAGAACCGATACTGCGGCCACGTGGAGCACTACGATCGCAACAACCAAGGCCCAGTCTTCGTTGAGGAAGAGATCCCTCCGGCGTCGAAGCGCATGGATGATGACCAGGGTTCCGACGATGTGCATGTTGTCGACGAACAGATAGAAGAGGCGCCTTGCGAAGGTAAGCGGCAATCGGACCGGATGCAGCTGGAAAGCAATGTTGTAGTGCGTGAACTCCTGATTGCCGAGCCAGTGCCCGGTTGCGTGATGAAGTATCGCAAGCCACGAGGCAAGCGCGACCACGGGCATCGCGAAGGCCATGGCCCAGCCAAATTCACGCTTTCGCAGAAGAAAGCACGCAAACGCGAATGGAACGACCAGTCCGGTTTCTTTGGCAAGCACGAGGGCGGTGCAGCACGCTATGCAGAGTGGGAGTTTTCTTCTCAGGAAGAAACAGATGGCCAGACAAGTGAACGTCATAGCGGGCATGTCGAGCTGTGCCAGCATTGACTGTGCCCAGAACAACGGTGAGGCCAACAGCAGGGCGGGCGCGACGAACGCGGGACCTCCGGGCAAAGGACGGCAAAGCTCGATTGTGACGAGAAAGGTCGCAAGAACACCTAACGCTGCGATCACGAGCATTGCGACGCGAGTTGCCGTTATGGAGTATCCGAAGATGGACCAGACGCCCGCGAGATACGCCATCACGCCCGGTGGGTGCACGTTCGGCAAGGTTGTCTTCGGAACCCAGGCTCCGAGCTGAAAGATGTCGAGCGAAGCGGGGATGAATTGACCTAGTTCATCCCAGAAGTAGGGAAGCGACAACACCGGCCAATGGAGACCGAGTAATGCGATGAAGAAGATTGCGTAAAACGCCGAGTACGATCCCGCTGTGCGGCGCAGAGTAGCGGTCGTCATTCGGCCGGGGATCTACTGAACAATCCCGCCGGTCTGACCGGGCACTTTGGGTTCGAGCCTGATTTCTCCGAAAGTCGCCTCATACTGCGAGACGTTCTGCTGCAGGATGTTTAGCAACGCCTTGGCCTGCTGCGGGCTGAGATACACGCCCTGAAAATTCTGTATGTTGACGGCGTCCGGAGAGTTCTGTGTGAGGGTTCCGAACATCAGGAAGAAGTCCCAGAGGTTCACGCGAACCTGTACGCTGTTGGCGTAGTTTTCCCGATACTCGGCGGTGTTGACGATCTGAATCTTCGGATCCGGGTTATTCATTTTACTTAATCAGGCTAGCGACTTACGTTACCTTCGTCAAACCGAAAGACAAATCGCTCTCCATCACGCTGCCAGATGGCTCCGGACGCGGTGACGGTGAGATGCCATGTCTGTTGTGCGACAGGTTGTTTCGGACGCAACGCGCGCGGGTCCAGCACAGCGACGCAGGTGGCAGACTGCGGGTCACGAACCGACTGGTACAGGATCGCGCTTACGGTTCCTGCAGCCCGAGCCGTTCGGCCGAGAGCCTGGGTAGCAGTGTAGTCTTGCCGGTCGGTCCATCGTTTTGCGTATTGATCGAACGGAGGCTCACGCAGGTCGATGGCAGGTCCCCTGATGCCCGCCTGAAAAACAGTCTGCGGGACGGCAGGGATGGTCTTGAGGCTGCTGCTCTGACGGAGGAACTGGCAGCGCCAGTATCCGACCTCGGCACATGCGGTTCGGCGCTCGATGGCGGCATAGAGCACTCCGGGGTCGGGCCAGGCCCGGAAGCGCGATCCCCACGGAAGAGGCGGGTACCGAAACGGCGTCGCAAGCAGGTAGTGAAGATCTTTGGCTTCAGGTGGGACGGGCGGCTTGCTTTCATCGAGGATTCGCTCGAGAAGGTCCTGCGCTTCGGGGTCGTTGTCGGTCAGACGCAGCGTCGAGACAACATGCTGAGCTTCAACCGCGCGCCAGGCTTTTACTGAGATGTTTTCGACCGAGCCGGCGATTGCCTGCCGGACCCATGCCTCGCGGGGCTCAGACGATGGCACGCGATGCGTCCACATACTGCACAACTCGCACGAACGATTCGATGTCGCTCAACAGAGATGCGGGGCTGGCATGCAGTGCTTCGTTGCCGCCACGGAGCCATGCCCGCGACAGATCGTCCCTACCTCCGGTAATGGAATCCAGTGAGCGAAAGAGGCGGACGAACAGAATTGCGAGCTGCCACTCTTTGCGATCAGTCTGCAAAAGGTACCGACCTGCGGCCATTCGCGATACCGTCGCGGGGCTGAGGCCCAGGATTGAGGCGAGTTCTCCCTGGGAGACGTCAAGGAGAGCAGACGCCCGGAGCACGGCGTGGGTCAGCGTCTGCTGAGCCGCTTCGGACTTGGTATCCGGCAGCTGTCGTGAGCGCCGCTGAAGATTTCGTCATCTTTCTCCTGAAACTATTCTGCCGTAAAGTTTCTGGAATTAGCAATAGAAATCTTCGCGCGAATCGGCAGTAGCAGACCGGAGCGGAGTCATATTTCGGTCTGCTACTGCGGTGCGGGATGGACTATTCGAGTTCCGTGAGCGGGAGATGCAGGTCCATCGTTCACGCGGTCGGAACTTACGTCGAGCAACGCAGTGTGGTCGGCTGCTGATGGGCAGAGGTGAACTGTGCTGTCAACACAGCCCAAAGGAGCCGGGACAGTATGGTCGGCCGGGACATGCTTCATGGACGCGTGTCGCGCTGGCCTCGCAGGTTAAGGAGTGCTATGAAGGAGTTTGCGCGAGGTGACGCGTTTTAGCGAGCGACGGCTATTGTTGTGCGATCCGTGCTGGTGATTCCACCAAGCTGGAGCTGCAGAGGCACGGCGTCACCCGCGGGAGCGGCGCCGGGAACCGTGATGTTTAACTGATTCACGCCGACAAACTGCGGGGATAATCCGGAAAACAGCACCGGCGCACTCATACCGCCAACCATGACAACAGGATCGACGAGAGTTTTTCGAAGCTTATCCACCGAGTTCTGTCCATTCGCGGGGGGTGAGTCAACCTGCCCCAGGCCAGTTGCATACACGATCAGAGCGTCGCCGGTTTTCGCCGGGTGCGTTGTCAATCCCGCGACCGCTCCGGCCGGCCATGCCAATGTTCCATCCGAGTTAACAGCAATCGCTCTGCCGCCCGAAGCGAACACGCCCGGCGAATATGGCCCGACGCTTACGGGTGTTGGTGCTGATGAAACACCATTCGAGGTCACAACGACGTTGACGTTTGCTGTAGTTCCGGCAGGTATGACGTCCCAAGGCACCTGCAGGTTAATTTGCGAGGTGATGCCTTTCGAGGGATCGTCATTCTGGACGTAGAGTAGTCGACCCGGGAATGTCCCAGCCGGAGTGACGAAGTTGACCGTGACGTTGCCGAGGGCCGTTGCAAGCGGAATCGAGTCTGCCTGCGCGACAGCGCTGGCGAGCGAGGTTCCGAAGATCGAGATGAGGGATCCGGGAGTGATCGGTTGACCCGTCGCGAAACTGGCGCCATTGAGAATGCCGCCTGTAGATATCGCCGGTGTTTGTGCGCTAGCCACTAACGTAAAGATCAACGCAGCCGCTACTTTGCAGAAGGCTCGCATAGTATCCCGGCTCTGATGTTACCAGTAAGTCCCGCAATATGGTTCGCGGTGGTGTAAAAAGCTTGTGAAAACCGGGTTATTTGCGGCGCACTTCGTTCGCGAACGTTAGCCAGGTTGCAAGCACTTCGGGATTTTTTCCGCCATTGCGATCGACGGCGGTGACAGCTTCGGCCATTGCTTCCTGCTGGCGACCCGTCATGTTGAGCAGCAACGAGAGCGTCCAGTGCGGCTTGAACCAATTCGGCGCCCAGGCCTCGGCATTCCGTAATGCACGCTCGACACCCCGCGTGTCGCCCTGTGCCGCCAGCAGTGTCGCGAGACTGTACCACGCGTTCGCGCGCTGTTCACAGGTGGCAACGCAGCGAACGCCGGCTTCGAGTGCCTGTTTCCACAACTGCGCTTGCCTTTCGCGCTCGGTGTTTCGAGCGGCTGCTGCGGCCATCTCGCGAGAGTAGTACAGTTCCGAAGTACCTCCACGAGGTTGAATTTCTTCCATTCTGTCGTGGGCCTGAATTGCGGCTTCGATATCGCTTGCCGCTGTACGCTGTCGAACCAGTTCGAGATCGTGATCGGCTACGGTGAGCCGGACGGCGTAGACAACGAAAACAGCGGACACTGCTGCCGCGACTGCCATTGCTGGCCATCGCCACCGATGCGTTTGAGGGGGGACTGGCGAGTCGGAGGCGGGAACGGACGCGACCAGGAAGGCTTGTGACAAAAGGAAGACAAGGGCAGTCGCGGGGACGAAGACGATGAACTGATGCGACACGAGCAGTCCGATGTTTCCGGCGAGAAACGGCGCTGCGAGCGGCTGATGCTGCCGTATCGCACGCACGCCTGCAATCGTTCCCACGCACCATGTGATCGCAAGCAGGATGGCACCGGGGACGCCCTGGGAAACTGCGCCGTCGAGAAAGATGTTGTGTGGGGATTCGTGAAAGAAATCAGGATACGCTCGTGCGAGTTCAGGTGATTGGAACAGGGGAAATTCGCGTATGAAGGTTTCCGGTCCGTAGCCGAGGAAGGGCCTTGCTGCGATCATTCGGATCGAGTCGCGCCACAAGAGGAGTCTTGCACCGCCTAACCTGTCCTCGTTTGACCAATAGATTCGGGCGCGAAGTTTTGCCCCGGCTGGCGAGAGGATGAAGACTGTTGCGATGGCGAGGACGGCCAAGCCGGTGAACACATGGCGGCGGCGGATGCTGGCCCGGTTCGCGATGAGCACGGTGATCAGACCAGCGGCGGCTCCAGCAAGTCCGGCGCGGGTTCCTGAGAGTACCAGTGCTGCTGCTGCAAGGGCAGCGGCTGTTTTGGATATGGAGCGGTCCGATGGGCGTGCGGCCGCACTCAGAAGGGCCAGCGAGGCGAACAAGGCAAATACGAGAAAACATGCGAGGTAATTTGCATGTCCCAGTGTCGCGGGCGGCCTCACGATAGTGAATGGGCCTTCGCCTGCGTGATATGCGCTCCTGGGCAGAAACGGGTCCAGTCCGAAGTATTGCGCTATCGCGTAGGCAGCGATTGGAATCATGGAAATCGCGCATACCCGAAGCAGAAGGACCATGTTGTGGTTCGACCTGAGCCAGCCTGCCGCTACCGCGGCGAAGAAAACGACGGCAGATAACGTGTACAGTCCCTGACGGCGCCACTCGCTGCCGTCAATCGATAACCACCGATCCGTCGAGAAGAACACCGATATCGACAAACGAGATCAGCTGAAGCAGGAGGAGCGCCGAAAACCATTTTCCATAGCTGGTGGTGTGTAAGTTAGCGAGGTTCTCTCGCAGAGCTGCGGGCCGGAGGAGGATGGCACTGACCGCAATTAGCAGAACCAACACTTTGGGCGTAATATCGAAGTGAAAAAGCAATCCCGGACTCATGATCAGCGGTACCAACGCTGCAGTGAGCGGGATGAGAACGTGCATCGGACTTACACTATCGCACGTGCGAGGGACAGTGCCCGACTCTTTCGACGTTTTCGATTACGCGGAATACCTGCGCCGGTCGTGGCGAGTTCTCGTCGCTTCTCTCGTGCTCGCAGCAGGCATTACGGCCGCGATTAGCTTTGCTTTGCCGAAGAAATATACCGCGACCGTGAGTATTCTTATCGAGCCGCCTGGGGTAAATGACATCCGAGTTGCCACGGCAGTGACTCCGGTTTATCTCGAGTCTTTACGAAGCTACGAGCGGTTTGGCGCCAGCGACAGCTTATTTGCCGAAGCCGTGCACCGATTTGAGTTGCAGGATAAGAGCGGGAACCCACCTATCGAGGCGCTTAAACGGCGCGTGTTGCATGTCGCCAAGCCACGCGACACGCGAATTCTGGAATTGAGCGTTACCCTGCTCGACCCTCAGAAAGCACATGAGTGCGCGGTCTTTTTGGCGGAACGAACTGTCGCAGTGAATCGCACTGAAAACATTGCCGCGGACAAGGAAATACTCGAACAAGCGCGGGCGCAGGTCGCCGACGCCAGCAAGGGGGTGGCGGCCGTGGAGAAAGCTGCCACCGAGGATGCTCGGCTCGAGCATCCTGACACCATTGACGAGAATATTCGCGCGGACCTGGATGTGGTCTCCGAGGTCAGGCAGGATCTGATCAAGTACGAATCCCTGCTGGCCGAGTATTCTGATCGGGCTCGTACGGCTGCTCCGGGTGAGGGAGGCTATGAGCAGCGCGAAGTTTCGGCGCTGAAGGCGCGAACGACGATACTGCGAGAGCGGCTGAATGAGCTTACGCGAAACATAGAACGCCAGAAAGCTGCGCTTGCAGCTCGGACAGCGCAACGAGAGCAAATTCAATCCGAGAAGAAAGCCGCCGAGGCTCGGCTCGAGGTGCTTCTGACGCGGCTCCACGAGGCGGAAGCAGTTAGCGGGAGCCGCGGTGAGCGCCTTCGAATTATCGATCCGGGTATCGTTCCGCAGCGACCGAGTTCTCCGAACATTTTTCTGAACGTTTCGATCGCCTGCTTATTTGCCGCCTTGCTGTCGATGGCCTACGTGAGCCTGCAATTTGTTCAGGGTCGTCGCGCAATAGATCGCTCGTATTCGAGCAAAGCCGGCAGGGGAATGTCCGTGTGACGGATGAGCGGATTGCCATCCCGTTTTGGCCGACGAAGCTGCCCATCGTTTTAATTGCCACTATCTCGTCCTGTGTAGCGTTGGCAGCGAATCCCGGGCTGACACTGGCTTTTGCTGCGGCGCTTCTGCTTGCGATTGGCGGCGCATGGTCGATTGCACGCCTGTGCGCTGGATGTTCGTATTTGTTGCGGCTGCCTGGCTGCTTCCTCCGCTGCCCGTGGCGGCGGGTAATTCGGGACCGCATCCGGCGCTTGTCGTCGCGGTATTCGGGCTCCTCGCCGGATTCGTTCGACCGGGTGCGTGGCATTTCCGTATCGATGGAGTGTCGTGGATGCTGCTTTGGCTTGTATCGGCTTTCGCGGTCAGCGTTCCCTTTGCCTTCCTGTGGTCTGGGATCGAGGTCGGAACCGGGAGCGCCGTTCGATTCGGGCTGTTCGCAATTTCGATCTACACGTATCTGTATGTTCGATTCGGGCCGGGACGAATGTCGGACGATCAGGTGCGCCGATTTATTCTCACCATAGCTTTTGCTGGTGCGTCGTCTGCCTTGATCGCGTGCCTTGACTTCTATTTTCAATGGCCTGCTCCTGCGGGTTACGGTGCTCAGTTTGTCTGGCTGGACTCAGGCGTGTTTCGCAGAGCGCAGGGCGTGTTTTACGAGGCCAGCACGCTGGGAAACTTGTGCGCGTTTGTGCTCGAACTGATCGCCGTCGCCATGGTCAGCGATCCATCAATACTCCGTGTCAGGCGTTTGACGCTGGCTCTCATTTCTGTTCCTGTTTTGCTGGCACTTGTTTTGTCGTATTCCCGGGCATCGATACTCAATGTAATTGCGGCAGTGCTGGTTCTCTTCTGGATTCGGCGCCGCCGCTTTCTTTCGATCAGAACTGCGGTTATCGCACTTACTTTTACGGCGGCTGCCGTGATTATTCTGACGCGGGTCTTTCCAGTGTTCTTCGAAGCCTACTTACTGCGAGCGGCGGCTTCGCTGCAGTACTTTGCTGAAGCGCCCAATGCAGTGCTTTCCGGTCGATTGGCGACATGGCAAACGCTGCTGCAGTTTGTTGCCGCGAATCCGATCATGGTGCTTGCCGGAACTGGGTTTAAAACGCTGCCGTACTCGCAACTCACTGGCGCCCCCATCATCGCCGATAACACCTGGCTAAGCACGTTGATCGAAACAGGCGTGGCGGGTCTGGCTGCGTTGATAGCCCTGAATGTTGCCATCATGATTGCGTGCTATCGGGCTGTTTCCAGGGGAACACCGCTGCGCTCCTTGGCGGCGACCTGGTTTCTTTGCTTCTGGTCAGGGCAGATCATTCAGATGACTTCGGCCGATTTGTTGACCTACTGGCGATTACTTCCTGCCTGGTTTTGCGTGCTGGCGGTCGTGACGACGCCCGAGCCGATGGACGCAGCGTGATAGATGAACGTTCTTTTTCTCGACCAGTCGAGTGACGGCGGCGGCGGGCAGCGTTGTCTTGCAGATGTAATCGATGAAAGCGTTCGGCGCGGCTGGCGAGCGACGGTTGGACTTCCGGGTCCTGGGTTTCTGATGGATGTTGCGCGCGCTTCCGGCGCCGATGTCGTCATTGTTCCATCGGGGCGATATCGGTCCGGTCAGAAACCCGCCAGAGATTACTTCCGGTTCGGGACTGATTTCGTACGACAGTACAAGGCGTTTCGCGGTCTGGTGGGTGACTCGGGGTTTGATCTGATCTATGTCAACGGACCTCGACTGCTTCCGGCTGCTGTTGCGTCCAGGCAGGGTATTCCGCTGCTGTTTCATGCTCACAACGTTCCCCAGCCACGTGTGGCGCTTCGGCTGGCAGAACTCGCGGCGGCGCATGCAACTGCCGTGTTGTGTTGTTGTCAATTCGTGGCCAACGCTTATTCTTCCTGCGCATCGGCTTCGAACGTTTATGTCGTGCCGAACGGTGTTCCTGATTTCGGCGCTGGACCTCGGCGTAACCGCGACCTCTTTCGATTCGGCGTTGTCGGGCGTATCGAGCCAGCTAAGGGACAACTGATTCTGGTCGAAGCTTTGCGAGCATTGGCGAAGAATGGCCTGCGCTGCGAGGTTCAGCTCTGGGGCGAAGGCGACGGCGAATACATGGCCGCGATCCGGCGTGCTGCAGACGGCCTCGCTGTTGCTATGCCGGGTGTGGGCGAGACCGGGCAAATTCTCTCGGGTCTCGATTTGCTGGTCCTGCCTTCAAGGAATGAGGGCATGCCGCGAGTTCTGCTGGAGGCATTCTCGGCGGCTGTTCCGGTTCTGGCGTTTCCAACCGGTGGAATTCCTGAGATTGTTCAGGACGGGGAGACAGGATTTCTTACTGAGGACTGCACTCCAGCCGCACTCGCAGCATCGCTAAAGCGCGTTCTTGCGTTGCCGACAACGCAACTGGACCAGATTACCCGAAACGCTCGTCTCGCGTGGGAGCGGGAGCACCGCTGGGATCTGTTTCGGACGCGGGTTGCAGAGCTGATTTCTGAGGCAGCAGAGACTGGCGGCCGAGCAGATAAAACGCGATTGCAGCGGTGAGGCACAGCATACCTGCTACTGAGATCACATTGACATAGCCGATTCGTGGAATCGCCGTGCCCGCTGCGCTCGACGCAATTGCCTGCGCTGCGAAGGCGACGGAAAAGTTGAGTGCTGATGCGCCGCCGCGCTCCTCATCCGGAACCGAGTCCATGAGGAGGGCGTTCATACCAGGTTCGCTCATGTACTGGCAGGCCATGTAAGCTCCGTAAGCTGCGATCACGCCAGCAGATTGCGTTGTGAGCGCGATACAAAATGCGAACAGTGCGGTTGCAGTTTCCATTGCAGCGATACCGCGCGTGAGGCCGAGCCGACGAAGGACCAAGGGTGCGGCGAGTACGGCCAACGTTTGCATCGCTTGTGAAACAGAGAAGATCGCACCGATCCGGGAGACGCCGTACCCAAGCCTCGTCAGGAACGCGTTGAAGAACGGGTTGAAACTGCCGGTTCCGAGATGCCAAAGCGCTATCGCAACCAAATATCTTCGAAGAAATGGAGTGAGTCGGAAAGGAGTTCGCGTTGCGGCGGCAGCTTGCAGCCGTGGAAGTTTCCGCAGGATGAAGGCAGCTCCGATGACCGGACAACAGCTCAGAAGCAGCGAAATTCTCAGCGCAGACGTTCTCGAGACCGTCGACTGTTGCAGGATTTCCGGGAGGTTGCCACCGACGAGGCCGCCGATAACACCCAGCCCAATTCCCGCAGCGAAGATGAAGCTAAACGCTCGTGGTCGGCTGCGTTCCGTTGTCAATGCGGCTACCGTCGGCGCAATGCAAACGGCCCAGATCGACATCGCCGCACCAGCCAGCGCGGCAAGCGAAATCAGAAATGGAGCCTGCGTCAGGACTGCTCGACCGGCAGAGATCGCGGCAATCACAGCCACTGTTGCAGTCAGACACTTCCGGATGTCCCACCGTGTGATGGCCATCGCGGCAAGAAAGGACCCGATAAGACTGCCGGTTGCCATCGCCGCCGATATGTAGCCGACGAGCCGCTCGGTAAAACCGATTTGCAGCAGATAGATGTTGTAGAGCAGGAAGAACGCGAACAATCCAACGTCGAAGCACCCTGCGGCGGCGAAGTATCGCCAGAATGGAGCGGGCAGTTCGGACTTCCACCGTACTGCGCTCGCTGCGAAAGAAAGCAACGTGCGGAAGTGATGCACGGCACGGCGGATTACGTAGACAGCACGTTCCAGGTGAGCCTGGATAACGTAAGCGGGCTGTTCGTCTGTTGCTGGATAAATATGCTGCCGAAACGTGCCCTGGAATGCTCAGGGGCAGCAGTCGACGACGAATAATTCGCACGCGTGAAGCCCTGTCCTGAACGAGGGCGAGATGAAGCCATAATTCGGCCTTGTTTGGCTGATGCAGGGCTCGGATCGGCGAGTAACCGAGTTGGTTGACCCAGTTCTTTACTGCGTTCGGCAACGCGTCGAAGTCGTCCTGTATCTCTGGCGGAAGCGCGCAATGATGCCAGAGATGAACGAGCGAAAAGCACAGTGCCTGAAGGCTACGCAGTTCCGACGGATGAAGTTGCTTCCATTCCAGCCAGAAGCTCCGGTCTGAGTGTGTGTGCTCCAGAAACCACGCTAATTCCCAGCCATGCCCCGGACGAAGGCTCCCCCGGAGCAAGTGCCGCAGCATATGCAGTGCTGCGTAGGCAAGGGCATCCGGGCGCGCCAGCGCTTTGAAGGAGAGGCCATCCGACGTTCGAATTTCCCTTCTGGTTTGGAACTCGGTAAGTCCAGGAACCTCGATCGCTTCGGTAGCTGCGTCCCAAAGTCGAAAGTGCAGGTCCACGGAGACTGGCAAGTCGAGCGCGAAATAGTCGCCTTTCCATTGCCACGGCTCTTTTCTGAGCAGAGTCGGCAGGTGATCTGTCGGAATTGAGTCGCTGGAAGTGAGACTTTCGTATCCGAGCGGGATCAGTATGTCCCTTGCGTGCCTGGCCTCTTCGGGAGTGAGTAGCAGATCGATGTCGTACTGCACTCGCGAGCGAGGATCAGGACAGAAACCCGGGGACGATGAAAAGCCTTTCAGCAGCGTGTGATCGACGTTGTGTGCGTCAAGACCCGCTGCGATTTCGCTATAAGCGGCGGACAACTTCTCATAACGGAGGCTGTTCTTTTCCTGTCGGATGGCTATCTCACGCGCAAGCCAGAATGGGAGTTCTGACTGTGGCCATCTCAGACCGAGAGCGAGCGTCAGTTGAGTCCTGTCGGAGAAAGCGAGAAGATCGCTGCGAAGAGAGGGAGAGAGCGAGTTCAGAAGGTCAGGACTGCCGGAGCGAAACCGTAGTGCTTGCAGGACGGCGGCAATGTGCGGCGGAAGCTGTTCCAGGTCAGATGTCAGAAATCAAATCTCAGCCCAAACTGGAGCCTGCGAGGACTGCCGGCCGAGAACGCCTTTCCAAAGAATGGCCCAAAATCCGGATAAGGTCCCGGTATCCCGATGTTGGGATGGTTGAGAACGTTGAAAGCATCTGCCCGAAACTGGAGCGTACCAGATTCAGAGATCCTGAAGTGTTTTCTCAAGCCGAGATCGACAACAACATTGCCCGGACCCGGTAGTATATTTCGGCCGGCATTCCCGAATGAATACGGCTGCGGATCACTGAATGCGGCGGCGTTGTAGAAGTGATCTGCCGTCCGTTCACTTTCAGCGGGCGAGCAACGGCTGACCCGGCACTATATTCGGACGATTTGGCGTTCCGGAGTTTGCAAAATCGGAGACGAAGTAGACGGGATTCAGCGGCGTACCGTCCTGAACCGTGGCGAGGCCGCTGAAGCTGCCACTCGCCGAAGACGTGGCCGCCCGTAAGCCGGCGCAGGGAGAGCGACCGTCCAGCCAGCACTGAGTCTGCGGCGAACATCGAAGAACGACAGCCCGCGCTCGAGCCTGCAGGTTTCGTTCATCCTGCGCGCCGAAACTTTCGAACTGCCCGGGCACGATGCTGTCGGCGTTATCGATGGACTTCGACCAGACAAATGATGCAAGGAACGTTAACCGGCTGGACATTCTCTTTTCTGCCTTGACCTGCAAAGAATGATATATCGAATTAGCGAGGTGCTCTCGCTGAAAGATGGTTCCAAGTTCCGGAAACGTTCTCAGAGACTGCAAATCGCCCGGGCGCGGCGGCAGATTCTCACCCGTCTCGACGTGCGCCGGCGTGTTGAATCGGCGGAAGCGGCCCAATTCCGTACCTTTCGTGCCTGCGTACGCTAATTCGACAAGTGTGTGGCCGGGAGCTTCGTATTGAAACCCCGATGACCATTGCTGCACGTATGGCGTCCTGGCGTTCTGATCGAGACCCCAGTACGAAGGGAGGCCGGTGGACGCCGTCTGAGGGAACCCGTTTTGGAGCGTGAGCACCGGTATCGGCGAGTTGGGTTCGTTAATCTCGTTACGAACGCCATTGCGTATCAAGTCGTAGGTCTCGATTGCAATTTCCGGACTGTAGTAAATGCCGTATCCGGCGCGAAACACGAGGTCGCGGTTGAACAGCTTCGGCAATCGAACAACAAGGCCTGCTCTCGGGGCGAAGTCGGTTCGGTCAGGCTCAAGGCCTCGGTCGACACCGCGGAGTGTCGGAGCTTTCGGCAATGACGAATAATCCAGGTTCAGCAGGTTACCGTTTTGCTCGGTGAAAGGTGAGACGTATTCGTACCGCAGCCCAAGGGAAAGAGAGATTCTGCGGTTGAGGCGCCATTCGTCCTGAAGATAAGCCGCCGAGATTGTTTGATCGAGGTACGCCTGCGTCGATCCAAGGTTCCGCTTGGTTTCGACAGGAAATCCGAGAAGAAAATCGGCAAAGGGGTCGCCGGTAGTCGCGTCAGTTGGTGCGCTTTGGGTAAAGGCGCCACTGAAGACGAACTGGCCTCGGACGTACTGGCTTTGCAGGTAGGAAATGCCGGCTCGTGACAGTTGTGCGCCGAGTTTGATTGTATGGGCGCCGCGAGTCTTTGACAGGGCGACTGATCCATACCAGGTGTTGTCCCGCTGCAGTTGCGGCAGAGTGTTGGAATCCTGCACCATATCAAAATTCGTCACGATGATCGCAGGCAGACCGTACGTGAACGGGTCATGAGGCAGTCCGGTGATACCCAGGTCAGCGGCTACGTCAGTCGCAAAAGCACTCAGAGGTACGTTGAAGACTCGGAGTCGTGTGAACGAGAGCGTTCCATCCAATGCCCATGTCGGGCCTGAGCGTGTATGTCTGACGGCGGCCTGCTGTGCCCGAAGCGTCTGAGAAACGGGTCGCTCCGGGAAGGCTCCTGCCTGCAGAGTCCGTTCGTCATTAATGGTGTAACGAGCAAAGGTCGAGTCGCGACTGCTCCAGTAGCGATCGAATCTGAGCGAACCGGAATCGGTGTCCGAACGGTTCGGCGTCGAGTCTATGTAGTTACCGCCAGGGTCGCCTGGTCTGTTAGGCAAGGGCTCGTATGAAGCGAGATAGTCTTTCGCTGCCGGGCTGATTCGCGAGGCCGGAATGACTCCGTCTGCGAAAGGACGGCGTTGCCCGGACGCGTCGAGGCTAAATGGATCGTAAATTACCGCACGATCATTGAAGTTTCCGGCTCGCACGTCCGCATCGGGCACGAGGTGCCTTGTCGAACTGGCGAATTGTCCCCGAAGACCTTCGTATGTGCCAAAAAAGTAGGTCGATCGCGAGAGATGTCCCCCGAGACTTCCTCCGAACTGATTCTGGCGGAAGATGGCTCTCGGCAGCTCCGGGGCGTCAAAGAACCCTCGCGCATCGGTCGCTTCATTCCTGAGAAACTCGAAGAGGCTTCCATGAGTTTTTGCCGAACCTGCTCGAGTGACAACGTCCACGACTCCCCCACCGGCTTGCGGAAATTCTGCACCAGCACCTGAGGTTTGAATGCGATACTCGGAAACCGCTTCGAGCGGTGGTGTTACCGCGATCACGAACGTGTTACGGTCCGTGTTGTATGCCCCGTCCATCAGGTAAACGTTTTGGGTTGAGCGTGCGCCGTTGACGGGCGGGTTCAGGGCTACCGCGCCCCGACCGGGCTGAATGTCATTGATGATGTCGTGTACGAACCCTCCGAGCTGGCGAGGAATTGCACCTGGCCCCAGGGTGAAGAGCGAGATGATATTCCGATCAGGCAGCGGCAAATCGCGAACGAAGCCGGATGAAAGCAGGTAACTCTCGGATGGTTCGTTGGTCTGGAGCGCCGAGACCTCCGCGGTTACGTTGACAATATCAGCCTCACTTCCTTCGGACATGTTGAAGCTGAGCCGTGTCGTCTGGTTCAGCAGGATCCTTACGCCGGGAATCGAGGCTGTCCTGTAGCCGGTTTTGCTAACGGCGATTGTATACACGCCAGGCTGCATTTCGTCGACCCGGTAGTTTCCGGCGGCATCGGTCCGTGTTGCGCGTGTCGAAGTCGAATCGCTACTCTCGACGAGAACCGCCGCGTCCGCTATGGGATTCCCGGTTTCGCCGAGGACGAGGCCGGCCAGTGAACCGGAAGAGACCTGACCGGACAGATTCGCCGCCACCAGCAATAGAAGCGGGATCACGCGGATCACCGGTCACCTCGGAACTGTGGAGTTGCCGCAAGCTGGTTTAGCTTCTCGACCGCTTGCTGATAATTCGAGTAGGTGAGATTCCACCAACGTGATTGCAGGAGCAGGTGGTAGCACGTGCGTTGTGCTTCCTGAACTTCGTCGTCGCCGTACCAGACGGAACGGTAGAGCCTCCGCGGGTCGCGCAGGAGGAGCGGGTTCGAGCGTCGCGTCTGAGCTGGTTCCGGCTACTCGGCGGAGAAAGATGACGTCAGTGATGGCGGCTTCCGGTTCGGCGCGGATCGGTTGCGGCAAAGAATCGGTTGCAAGTTCAAACCCCAATTTGCCGTTCGCCCGCGTCAAGGTATCTGAACGGGCAGCAACTCCTGAAACAGAATCGGTGCATCAGGGCGCAATCGGAGCGATCGGGAGTTGCCGAGGACGCGAGGAGTATCGGCTCCTCTCACCAGGTAACTTGCGTCATCGCTGACGAAGGTCCATCCTGCCCGCGCACAAGCGTATGCGAGCGTGCTCTTTCCTGTGCCGCTATCACCGCAGAGCAGAACCCCTGTGGTGTGCCTCCGAATCGCGGCGGCGTGCACGGGCGCGAGATAGAGCTGGTCCACAAGCGCCAGCGTAACGGCATCGAGAAAATAGAACCGCAAAAACGGACGATCGCGAGCAGTCGTCTCCCCTATCCAGCCGAACGCGTATCCGGACCGCATGTCTGCGATCACGAAATTGAGCGGATCAGACGATGATGGACATCAGATTTCCGCGAGCACGGAACACCGGCGGTTCAGGTATTGCGGAAGCGGAATCCGTGACTCCGAGGCTAACGCGGATTGGCGCTACTTCGAATTTCGCGCGCGCCGAAGTCGGCCAGCTTTCTTCCGCGGCTTCGAAAATGAGTGGCGAATTGGTGCTGAGCTGGAGGGGAAAGCCGAGCGGATAAAAGGTCTGCTCGAACGGCATCGCGACGTTGACCCACAACGGATCGCTTGCTGTGACTTCCTGCAAATCCTCGGCACGCATGGTGAACTCGAATTCAGCTTACGCTGCCTCGCTTGCAGTTTTCCTTATTACCGGAAATAGAGAGGACAATTTTACAGAAACGATACAAGAAGCAAACGCCCAGCGTTGAGTATGGCCATGACACTCAGCGATTATGGCGTGTAACATGGTAACCTCGATATCCGTCGTTGGTGGTGTCAGTACCGGGGTCGGTGCGGCAGTAAAGTGAGCGGCTTGTGCGATCAGCGATAGTCCACTACTGGCTTGTCAATATGCGGGGCGGCGAGAAGGTTGTCGAGTCGCTCTGCAAGCTGCTGCCCGATGCCGATATCTTCACGCTGTTTTACGATCCCGCACAGGTGTCCGATACGATTCGTGCGCGGACGGTTCAGACCTCATTCCTGCAGCCCGCTCGCCGATTCTACAGATCGCTGCTGCCGCTAATGCCGATGGCTCTCGAGAATTTGGACCTGCGCGGCTATGATCTGGTCATCAGCAGCGAATCCGGTCCTGCGAAGGGAGTTATCCTGCCCTCCACGACCCGTCATCTCTGCTATTGCCATAGCCCGATGCGTTATCTGTGGGAACTCTATCCGGCCTATCGAAACGAGTGGACATCTTCAGCTCTCAAGCGGCTGTTGATATCGGTAACCTCGCCCTGGCTGCGGACATGGGATTTCGCGACAGCCGGCCGAGTTGATGAGTTTGTGGCCAACAGCGACAACGTTTCGCGCAGAATCTGGCACACGTACCGGCGTGATTCGACCGTGGTGTACCCGCCGGTTGCTGTGGAGAGTTTCTACTAATCGTCCAGCAGAAGACTACTTTCTATGCGTTTCCGAACTGATTCCTTACAAGCGAGTCATCAATGCAGTTCGGGTGTTCTCTCGTGCTGGACGAAAGCTCAGGGTTGTAGGTCAGGGGCCTGAATACAAGGTGCTCCGCCGCGAAGCAAATCAGTTCGTGGAGTTCTGCGGACGAGTTTCTGACAGCGAACTCAGGGAATTGTACGCACGATGTACTGGCTTTCTGATGTGTGCTGAGGAAGACTTTGGCATTGCTGCCGTGGAAGCGATGGCCAGCGGCAAGCCGGTGATTGCGCTTGGCGCGTGGAGGTGCGCTCGAAACGGTGCCTCGTTGTGATCCGCTGGGCGGCATTCTGTACGAGGAACCCACGGACGAAAGTCTCGCTCGGGCGTTGCAGGCGAGCTGATGCAATTCTCCCACTGGTCGACGAGCGCGGCCTGCGCAGCTACGTCACGCGATTTTCAGAGCAGCGATTTCTCAGTCGTATGGGAGAAATCGTATTCGGTCAGCAGGGTCTGCCCGGGAGCCCTGAGCGCGGGTTTGTTGTATCGCGTACCTGAAATCAGGAAGATTCGCGCTCTAAGGTGGCCTTTAGGGCTTACGTGGAAGCCCGATTTGAGCTGCTGTTGTGGACTCTTTTTTCGTCGTGTCCCACTGAAGTCAGCGCCGTATCTATTTGCGCTTCGCCGGCCAATTGTTCGAAGTCGCGAGCCGTAATTCCAAGGATTTTGAAGGCGGATTCAATCCGAAGTCGCGACGGCAAGTCTTCCGACGACGCTGTCCAGTGCTCGACGAGATAGAGAACCACCGCAAGAGCAGAGGTCGCTTGTTCCGGCTCGTGGTGAATTCTGATCGCCTCGGCGGCGACTTCCGGCAGGCCCCACTTTTGCAGCACCTGCTGTCCGGCTTCTGCATGATTGATTCCGAAAGCTACAGATTCCGCGAGCAAAGAGGGGCACCCAGCTTCGAGAAGGCTCTGGTACAGACGGCAGGCCGGCTGAGGCGCAAGTTGCAGGAGTAATCCGCCGATATCGTGTAGCAGGCCGAGAGCGTAGGCGTCCACGCCGCATTCGATATTCAATTTGGCGGCGATTGTTCTTGTAAGCTGGGCCGCTTCCAGGCTGTGGGTCCACGACGATCGGGACTGGCTCATGCCTTCGATCAGGGGCCGGAAGACCGCTTCTATCATTACAGTGTTCGCACGAACCGCGCCAATGCGCATCATCGCCTGCAGGATTCCCCGCGTCGAATCAGGCGCGGTGTAGCCTACAGTCTCCGCTTCGCTCAGAACCGCGCCCGCAAGTGCCTGGTCAGCGGTGGCACATTCAAGAAGTGCTTCGAATGAGACTTCCTTGTCCCGCGCCAACGCAAGCAATCGTCCAGCAACTGAAGGGTAAACGGGCAAACGGGAAATCCCGGCCAGCACGTCCTCCGAACGGCAACCTCGGGATCGAAGCGCCTTAAGAAGCGCGGCGGCATCTGCCCCAAGTTCTTCTTCGGGATTGGCCAGCAGCTTCGACAATGCATTTGCATCGAACGGAGCGTATTCAAAGGTGTCATCCAGCGCCCTGGCTGCATCCAGCAGTCGTTCCGCGCTCGGCCGCAACCTCTGTGCAGCATCAGAAATGTCATGGCCAGCAGCCCTCAGCAGAATTTCAGTGAGTCTGGATATTTCGTTCTTCGGTGAGCTGTATTCCGATAGCTCGCAAGTCACGGCTGGATGTTTTGAACGTGCCCAGACCGAGAGTGCATAGTGCATGCACGCGCCGGCCTTTTTCTGTGTGACCGTTGGCAACTGAGAGGTCTCTGGATTGTACGCTGCAAGTCTTCATCGCTTACCCTGATGCGCTCATCGGACTGACTTCACTGGCTATGAGGATTTTTGACTAAGTCTCCGAGGCTAACCCAGCTGCGCGAGATGGCCACAACCAACGTGAATTTAGGTTAAGGCCGATTATCTGTTTGCCGATAGATTACTTAAGCGCTGCTGCCTTGGAGCGGCGCCCACGGTGAGGGCGTTCCGTTGTCGGAGGACGGTTCGCCCGGAACCGTCGTTTGTAGGTGACGGTCGGGGCGGTGTGATTCGAACGCGCTTTGGCGTGGTTCACTTCATACCATCCTGTCGTAAGTCGTTGTTTTTCATTCACCGGTTTGCGGTCGTCGCGGCTTACTTCAACCCTCTTTCCCTGGGATGTTTGCGCGATATCCGCGCGGCAGGCCCTGATCAGCCGTATCAATGACGCTCACCCCGGGCTGCTCGAATGTGCGGCTCATCGCGCCCTTCGCGAGATAAAGCCGTGATCGCGAGATGGACTTGGGCATCACCCAGTTGGCTGGACTACTTAAGGCCGTCTCAGCGAAGAATCCACAGAACAAGTGAGCGGAGTTTACCGGAAAAGAACCTCAATCGGACCGCAAGCTCTTGCCTGCATGTAACCACGTCCGTGATTGGCGCATCGCTCGGCGTGCTGCTCGCGCTGCCATTCGTCGTGCCTGGCAGCGGGATCACATTCTCGTTTCTTGTGCTCGACGCGCTGTCTGCCAGAAACCAGAAGCAGAGCCAGTGGTGAACTTGAAGTTCAGGTACCACTGCTCGCCTCCTGTGGTGGCGCTATCGTGACCATGCGCGTCAGCCTGACTCTTACATTACCCTCAACGGGCGGCGCAGCATCAAGTGGGGTCGTGTCGATGATCGGAGGTCGCTGGGCCCTGCTCTTATTCATGGAATTCCCGCCGATAAGCTTCGAATGGTGAAGAGGGCTTTCGAGATTATCCTTTGCTGGGTTGTTGGTTCCGCGTTAGGGATTTGGGTCCTGACAAGAATATAAATAAGCAGTAGCCAGCCTCTCCTCTAGGTGCTCCCCTATTTCGTTGTGATATGCTGACCGCCTGAAATGCGAAAGCCCCGCGTTCGTCGCGCGGGGCTTCATGTCGCATTTTGCTAGCATCTCACCTCTGGCTTAAGGGGACTCTGATGAGGACGCGATTCATTTTACCCATACTATTGACGATTTGTGCGCAATCTTATGCATCAAGAACAATTCCAGACATGCTGGTGAACGCCGTACTGCAGGTGCCAGTCTTCGCTGACAGCAATTTCGCGACTGTCACCGACTCGTAAGACCGGACCTGGAACTTCATCGTCACGAGTTCATACGTTGCCACCGGCACCGCTGACTTTCTTCGACTACACTTTGAGATGCAAGGCCAACAAGATGTTAATGTCACCGGACAATTTGGCATCTCTGAATCGCTGAGCGGTGTTGCCCGCCTCAGTGTCGGCGATCAGAGCGTAGAAGCGCCAAGTACGCAGGGCTTGAAGTCAGTCTCCTTTGATGTGCCATTCATTTTCGGCCAGCCGTTCTCCATCCACGTCGGGGCGACAGCCCGGACAGGCTACGAGTATCGATCGCCCACAGCCGCACCGGTGCCACAGACCTTAGCGGCTGACAATGACGGGATACAACATGTCGGGCAGCTACGTAAAGCTCACGAATATGTACACAGGAAAAGATCCGGGTGCGACGATAAGCCGATGTGTCGATCGCGGCAGTGCCGGAACCGGCGTCGTCGGCGCTCGTGTGCGCCCCGATCCTGCTGCTTTTGGCTAGTTCACCGCAGCCGTAAACAGCAGACCCCGCGGATCTGCGAGGAATTTCAAGAACTTGTTTTTGTTACGGATACGAGTAACTGGAGCGCGAGGCTTAGCCTGGGGCCGATCGATGAATGGGTTGCGGCGGTACGAATTTCCCGAGTGCTGCAGAATGTGAGCCGTCGCCGCCGGGTTTCCCCCAGGTG
>CAWCGC010000046.1:0-8220 GCA_963794765.1 Bryobacteraceae bacterium
GCAGTCTTGCGGTCTGCTGCCCGAACTGCCGGAGTGATCTTTCACTCGCGTTCAGAGCCGGCGGTGAGTCCGTTACCTGGACGGAAGCCGGGTCGAAACATAACGTTCAGGAAACAGCTCTCAACGCGGCTCAATGGCGATTCGAGAGACGTTGAGGTTTTCCGCTTTGCTCGCGACAATCTGCAGCATCGTTAGACAAAAGAAGGATGATAGTCGAATCATCGGGTTAGGTCGGCTGTTCACTCGAGCTTGTCGAGTCATGGTTAGGGGAAAGGCCAGTCAGAAGCGAGGAAATCAAGAGGACGCAAATACCATTGCGCGGCGTCGAAATCTGCGATCTTAGATTATGCGCGCTGACAAAGTCGAAGTTTCCTGGGATGAAGGTAAACACTCCTGGTTGATCCGGATTGAGGCTGGATCTGAGGTCATACGCCGCCACTGCGATCCGCCGCGGGATTCGGACGAAGCACAGCTAGGACTGCTGCGTCCAGACAGTAAGTGACGAAGGGTACGATGCAGACCCGACTCGCGTTTCGGTGATCCGGTAGCGAGACCGTTTCGTCATCCTATTTGTCGACGACTTCTACTTCGGGCCAGCCCGATTTCCATTTAAGCGGCATGATGGCGAGGGTCGCTTTGCCACCCATACGACATCGCCCTCGAAATCGGACGTGAACCAGCTTTTCCCGTTCTCCCTAAGAAAGCCGGCATGACCGGGTCCAAACAGCGGTTCTTTGCTGGAGAGCAGGAGAGTGCCTCCGCCTTTCAGCATGTCGACGCCATCCTTGTCGATGTATGGACCGGTGATTTTACGGCTTCGCCCAACACGAATGTTGTAGGTGCTTTTCACGCCGCGGCAGCACGAGCCCCAGTTGACGAAGAGATAGTAGTAGCCGTCGTGCCTGTAAAGGGCGGATGCCTCGATTGACTTGCTGTACGCAAGAGATACGAGCGGTGCCTCGGCATTCAGCCGTTTGCCGGTTTTCGGGTCCAGTTGCACGAGCTTGATTCCACTCCAGTAGGAACCGAATGCGAGCCACAAGGATTTGTTGTTATCGGAGAACACGGAGGGATCGATCGCGTTGAAGTCGCCGCCTTCTCGCGATTGAATGACAATGCCGTGATCGGTCCAGCCATACGCAGGGTCGTTCGGATCGAGCGTGGGCGTGGTCGCGAGTCCGATCGCCGAAGTGATCTTGCCGAAGCTGGAGACGGAATAGTAAAGGAGATATCGATCGCCGAGGTGAATGATGTCAGGGGCCCAGTAGATCATGTTCCGGTTCTCGGGGACGGCTGTGGCGATCCACTCGGGAGCAGTCGTGAACACCGGCGGGCCGGGTTCCCACTTCACCAGATCTTTGGAATGAAACGAAGGAATGCCGCGTCCGGTATAGAAGACCCAGAACTCGTCTTTGCATTTCACGATCGTGGACGGATCGCGAGTAATGATTCCGCGGCTGGCCGTTTCCGTAAGCGGCAGCCCAGCTCGTGATGCCGGCTGTGTGTCATCCGCGAGGAGGTTCGCCGGCAGAGATGCAGCCAGCAGAAGTGTTGAGAGGATGCGGCACGAAGAAAATCTCATCGGTCTTTCAGCGCCCATTCTCCTACAATTCCGGGGTTGGCTCCCGGGCCGCTGGTGATTGATCCGGATTCGGTAGTCGGTTCGGCATATCATAACTTACACGCCAACGGGCGGACCTACACGCCAATGACGGGCCAAACTATCTCGCACTTCGAGATTCTGGAGAAGATCGGCGAAGGCGGAATGGGTGTCGTGTTCCGCGCTCGGGACACCCAGCTGAACCGCTACGTGGCGTTGAAGCTGCTGCGCACCGATAAAGTCGCCGACGCTGACCGTCGCCGCCGATTTATTCAGGAGGCCCGCGCCGCCTCGGCTTTGAACCACCCTGGGATTGTCACGATCTATGAAATCGGAGAGGTGAATGGCGCCGACTTCATTGCGATGGAGTTCGTGCCGGGCCGCACGCTGGATCAACTGATCCCGCGGAACGGGATGCGCCTCAACCTGGCGCTGAAGTACAGCATCCAAATCGCCGCCGCACTCGCAAAGGCCCACGCTGCCGGGATTACGCATCGTGACCTGAAGCCTTCGAATATCATCGTCACCGACGACGGTCGCGTCAAAGTCGTTGATTTCGGCCTTGCGAAGCTGTCGGAGGTTCGTAGCGCTTCCGATGAACGAAGCGAAACGCTTACAGCGCACGTCGAGGACAGCCGCCACACAGGCGAAGGAGTCGTGGTGGGCACCGTTGCCTACATGTCGCCCGAGCAGGCGGAAGGCAAGCCCGTCGACAGCCGTTCCGACATCTTCTCGTTTGGATCGGTTCTCTATGAGATGGTCACCGGCCACCGAGCATTCTCGGGTGCCTCATCCATGGGTACGATCGCCAGTGTTATCCGTCAGGAACCGAAGGCCGCAGGCGAACTGGCGCCAGACGTTCCGCGAGAACTCGAAAAGCTGATCAGCCGATGCTTGCGCAAAGATCCCGAGCGACGGGCGCAGCACATCGCCGATATCCAGCTTGGGCTTGAGGAGATTCGCGAGGAAAGCGAATCAGGCTCACTGACGTCATCACGCGCTGCCGGTGCTGCGCCGGGTAGAACAGGAACCCGAAGGACGTGGGCGATCGGCGTAGGCATCGCCGTACTCGTTGCCGTTGCGGGCGGTGCGATTCTGATGAAACGACAAAGTGCGGAGACTTCGGAAGCGAAGGCGCCGCGCCTGATCACCAGCTATCCGGGTTCTGAGAGCACGCCGGCGTTGTCACCCGATGGAAAGTACATCGCCTTCGCATGGGATGGGGAGAAGGAAGACAACACGGACATTTACGTGAAGCTTGTGGACGCAGGGACACCGGTGAGGCTGACACAAGACACGGGTTACGACGCAAATCCCGTATGGTCCCGCGACGGCACCTGGATCGCATTCACGCGGTTTGGTCAAGGTGAGAGTCGTGGTTATTACGTCATACCCGCGCTGGGCGGCCAGGAACGCAAGATCGCGGAGATACCGGTGGCGTCCATCAGCTTCACGACGTTTCCGTCGGCTGACTGGCTACCTGACAACAAGTCGCTGGTGATTGTCGATACGTCGACGACACCTCGGTCGATAGGCCTGGTATCGCTGCAAAGCGGCGAGACGACACGTCTGACAACACCCCCACCGAACTCGATGGGCGACTCCGATCCACGAGTCTCGCCTGATGGTAAGTGGCTGGCATTTTCGCGTCACGCGAGCATCAGCGTCGGGGACTGGTATGTGGCACCGCTCGAGAACAACCGGCTCGGCGAGCCCAGACGCATTTCCGATTTCAGCTCAGAGGTTCGTTGTGGTGCTGCATGGCTTGCCTCCAGTAACGGATTGCTTGCCTGTGGCGCGACGGAAGGCGAGCCGCGTCTGTGGCGACTCCAGCTTTCGGGCGGACCTCCGCAACCGGTCCCCATGCTGACGGAGGATGATATCGCTCCGAGCATCAGTGCTGCAGGCGGGCGGCTGGCGTTTCAGCGGAAGAATCTTGACACAAATCTCTGGCGGGCCGAGCTGGATAAACCCGACTCAGAGCCAGCTCGGCTGATTGCGTCTACCCGGGCGGAATTGCACCCTGACTTCTCACCTGACGGCTCGCGCATTGTGTTTGCTTCCGGCCGATCGGGACGCGTGGAAGTGTGGGTCGCGGATGCCGATGGATCGAACCCGGTGCAGGTGACGACAGAAGGCGGAGGGCCTGCCGCTCCACGCTGGTCGCCCGACGGGAAGCAGATCGTGTTCGCGAGGCGCCCGAGGGGCAATGTCGACGTATATGTCGTCAGTGCACGCGGCGGCGCAGCGCGAAGGTTGACCACAAATCCGGCGACTGATGCCACGGCGTATTGGTCCCGCGACGGCAGATCCGTTTACTTTGCTTCCAATCGTACCGGTCGTCAGGAGGTCTGGAAGATTGCTGCCGACGGCTCAGGGCCGGAAACACAGGTGACACACAACGGCGGCTGGCGTAGCAATGAGTCGTCTGATGGACGCACGCTGTATTACCAGAAGTTCAATCTGCCTGGACTGTGGCGTATGCCGGTGTCGGGCGGCGAGGAAGTTCGGGTTTGCGACCTCCCTGCTGGTGTCTCGTGGTATCTGCGGGACGAAAAGTCCTATTGGCTGTCGTTCGGTGGCGAGCGGCAACTTCGGCGCTTCGATCATGCGACCGGGCAGGAGACCGTTATTCGAAAATTGCCACCACGCGCAATGGCGGGTACTCAGAATTTTGCTGTGTCTCCGGACGGCACTGGTTTGGTCTTCGTAAAGCTGGACCAGGCTTCGAGTGACATCATGCTCATCGACGGCTTCCGGTAAACCTGCGCTATAGGTTTGCGTATTTTCCTTTGGCCTTGTTTCAGGACGGGGATGTCGGCTATCCCGGCAATCGCGAGATCGAACGGCACATCAAGAATTTCTCCGCGGTTTTGTGACGACTCTACCATTCCATCGACCGGCGCATAACCGCTTATCACTGCGCCGGCGGATTCGGGTATCTCAGCGTGGACCGGAATCGAAGCCCCGTATGCCAGTCGAAACGGTATTGTGCCGTGATCGACGTTTGATACCCGTGAATATGCCAGCCTGCGACCTTGTTCCGAAAGAAGAACAGATCCACTCTCGGAGAGATACTCAGATTGCCCACAATCGGAATGCTGATTGCATGTGTCATTACCTCCAGGTAACGCGTATCTGCGGGAGAATCACCGTTCGCGTTGAAATAGAATGCTCCCGAGTTGTCGATCGTATAATCGAGCCGGTTCAATAGCAGCGGGAGGTGAATTCTGGCGTTCAGAAACACGCCTGACTGATTTCGACGCACAGTCTGGACGGCGAGGGGTTGGTTTTGCAGGTCAGCGACGCCCGGTAATTCTGCGCCTGGCGGCGCAACGCAGGCACCGATGTCTCCAGGCGTGCATGTCAGCGCGCCCAGCGTCAGCGACGTGATTTGGGTAAACGGACCACTCTGGACTCCGGTTTCCACCCAGCTTCTGCGACCGTCATAGCGCAGGCCCGCTTTTGCAAACAACGCATTCCGCCGGGGGAGCCGGCGAGGCAGGAAGCCGTCCCTTGCCTGGAAGGAGATGAAAGGAGAAGCAAGCTCCGTCTCAAAACGGATGGACGTAAGCAGACGCAACCCGGTCGCATTCTTCTGATGAAGAGGTATCAGGTGCCACATCATTCCTCCTTCCGCCCCTACTGTATTCCTTGGCTGGCTGCGCTGATATGGCTCGATGGATTCTGTGCCCTCCGTGGTCGATGGCGTCAACGTCTGCCGGATGGCGGTGGACTCATACGCTGCATCTGTCTGAATGAACAGATCGACAGTTCTGCGAAGGGATGTCAGTCGCAGCAGCCAGTCCGCCGTCGCCTCGATCTTTTCCGGCGCCGTCGGATGTGATTCCTGAACGCCGCTGAAGCGCACTGTCCGTTCTGCCTCGCTGAGGCTGTGAAGATTCTGCTGAAACCCGATGTCGGCGCGGTCCAGCCGAAGTGACAGCACTCGCCGATCCTGCGCGGCAGCTTCTGCAGCGTCGTCAGGCCGTCCGAAGTTGCCGCGATTAGCCCAGCGCGCTCGCATCCACTCATGAAGGCGCTCCAGAGCGCTCGCAGCGACAGCCTGCGAGTCAGGCCTGTGCTGTATTTCATCGAAGTAGGCGGTGGTGTCGATTGTCGCTCGGCAGAACTCCGATGCTGCTCGACTCTTCGAAACGCCGCGTATCAGGTCGCGGCATACCAGGGCACTGATCTCCTCGAGTTTCTCGTAATCGCGAACCCGCGTAGCTGGCGGTACCGGCACCTCGCGAAAGGCGGGGTAACCGGTATCTCCGAGGCCGATATAGTCGGTAGTCGCAACCGAGTACAATTTCTCATCCCGCAGAACTGAGCCACCGACAATCCAGTCTTCGGTCTGGGTGTCTCTGAAGATGCCGAGATGTGCGAGAGCGCGGTCGCTCTCACTGCCGCCCTCATACTGCTCCGATTGTGCGAGAGCCTGCCGGATCACAGCACCGGTCGCAGCACGGCAGACGAGAAAATCTCCCTTCCACAGGAGTTCGTCGAGGATCGTCTGCAGTTCTGCGAATGTGGGCTGTTGACTCGCGAAATATTCCGGCCGGAAGAGGTCCCGATGCTGCAGGAACGCAATGTCCGCGGTACAGCTCTCGCGCATGCTTCTCAGGACGGTGCTCTCGATCTGCCTTGACACACTCGGTGCATCGCCCCCCGGATTACGTACCGCACTGGCAGCAATCACATCAGCGAGCGGTTGCTGGCCTGTGTAGCTGCGCAGCTGCAGCGGAATGGACGTTCGGTGAAAACGGCTGTCTGTGCTCGACGTCGAGGATGTCAGATCGAGACGGGCTTCCTGTATCGTGACCTGTAGTGTCGTCGGTGCACCGCGGAAGAACTGCGATGCCGGTGTAAGGACGGCCGGTTGCCGCGTGTCAGCCGCCACGTTACGATCCAGCGTGAGCGTATCGCGAGTAGCGTGCGCTTCTTCTGATGCGGATATGACCGCGTCAAACTGGCCGCGCAGACGATCAGCCAGTCGCCGGGCATCTTCTGGCGGCATCTGCGCCAGCAGAATCCGTCGTGCGCCGCGGCAGTCAGGATCGGCGTCGCAAGTTTGCAGCAGTTGCACCAGCGCTTCGCCAGGATCAATGATTTCAACCTGCGTGTTCAGGTCTTTCTCTTCGTTCACCCAGGAATAATTCATCTCTCCTATCTGCGGCAGCAGTGCCGGATCAAGAATTCCAAATACCGCCAGCGATTGATTTTTGATTCGCACATAAGGCTGCGGGTTCGGATCCGAAGCATTCCCGAAATGAAAGAACGGCTGATGAAAGCGGAATTCAGGACTGCAGAACGTGTTCTTCGCTGTCATCTCAGTCTTCCGGCCGACGCTGGATGCGCACACGAAGTAGTCCTTACCGGGCTGGAGTGATCCCTGTGCGGGATAACGCGGGAACTCTGCAGGTAACAGGAAGCTCAGGGTTGTGCTCCCCGCTGAGGTCGAAGCACCCGCGAGAGCTTCGCAATGCCCGGGATCGAAATCGGATCCCCGGACTCCGCTGCACAGCCAGGCGAAGTTGTA
Source organism: Bryobacteraceae bacterium (assembly GCA_963794765.1). Lineage (GTDB taxonomy): Bacteria > Acidobacteriota > Terriglobia > Bryobacterales > Bryobacteraceae > JAWXCM01. The sequence continues at coordinate 7,143 of CAWCGC010000046.1, forward strand.
CGAGGGCCCGGCGTCCTGCGATCGTGCGTTCGCGATATCGAAGCGACGCAGCCATGGCAGCGGAACGCCAGGCAATCGAAAAGACGAGCCGTTCTGGCCAGCGAGCGAGTAATTCTGTGCGTTTACAACGTCCGGGCGCGCCGGGTGAATCGATTTGACAGAAATCGTGTTGATGGTAAGATTCGCCCCGAGCATCTGGACCGGTGTACCGCCGGGCGCTTCACTTGCCATATACCGCGCGAGTTCGCGCAGTCTTTCCGGGCCGAAGCGGAAATCCTCGCGCCCCGGTACCACGGCGTCAAACCCGGCCAGTCTAAAGAAGCAGGCGACGTTGTCAAATGCCGTGGTTCCTGCGCCCGCGCTCAGTGCCGAATTCAGGTCAGGGCTGGTTGCTATATACCCTGTCCATTGATGATGGAGGAAATCCCAGATGAATTGATCTTTTGGTACAAGCTGCTTCGATCTTTCGTCCAGCATCATTCGTGCATTCAACTCGGGAGAGAAATTGTCGCCCATTCCGACAAGGACTCTGGATGCGGGTGCGGTGCGAGCATCGTGCAGAAACTCGGTCACCTGCGCGAGGGTTGCATCTTGCTCACTACATGCGCGCGAGGAGGTCGTCTGCTGATCCGGCACTCGATAATAACCAAGTGTTCTGCCGGTATACAAAATGGTGTAACTCGCATGTTCCTGAATTTCGGTACCGGACTTCTGAACCTGCTGCGCCAGCAGCGGTACAGACATCAGAGCTACGATCGTTGGCCGTTGCATATCGAGATTGAAACTGTTGAAACTAAGGGTCTTTTCTGAAACCGGCTCACTTCATACTAGTCACCAGGTCGCGGTGCCGGTTGCATTGATGCGACAGCATCGGGCCAGGCTCTAATGTTCCTGGCAGACCGCGGAGATATCGATCACCGAGGTGGATGATGTCAGGAGCCCAAGTAGCCATGTTCCGTGTCTCGGGGACGGCTGTGACGATCCACTCAGGAGCGGTTGTGAAGACCGGCGGCCCGGGTTCCCACTTCACGGGATCTTAGGAATGAACGAAGGAATTCCTCGCCCGGTAGAACACTCG
>CAWCGC010000047.1:0-100984 GCA_963794765.1 Bryobacteraceae bacterium
AACTCGGTGTACTTGAACTTTTCGTCCGCAAGCTTCGGGATGCCGCTCTTCCACTCTTCGGGAATCCGCTTGTAGCCGATCATGGTGCCGAGGATGCCGCATGCATTCGAAGGATTGCAGTCGGAGTCCTGACCGGACCTTGTCGCGACGTCGATGGTTTTCGAGAAGTCGCCATCTCCGTACAGCAGCCCGAGAGCGACATATGCCCCATTGAATTTGGCGTCGATGTTGAACGGCTTGAGAGCGCCGTCGGGGCATGGTTCGCGCTTGTTCCACTTCTCCTCAATCAGCTGCCAGCGTTGCCTTCCAGTCCTTTTGCTGTCTGGACCACTCAAGGACATCGGCGATGGTCTGTGGCGTACGGGCTCTTCGCGGGAAGGCAGGCGAGTCCTGCCTGGACGACTTTGCGGGGGTCCTTTTCGAAGAATGCTGCCGAGTACATGCACGACATGAAAATCCCGCCATAGATGCCGTCACCGTAGTTCATTACCCGTCCGGCTCGCCAGGCAATGTCGGTCGCTGCCAGCGGAAGTCCGGGGGCCATCAGGCCGATGAAGTCCGATTCGATCTGGAAGTCGATGTCATTTGCGTGCGCGTTGTACTTCGGGGTGCCTGCGAGCTCAGCGGCGATGCCTCGCTTCAGCGCACGCCGCGACCCGAGATTCGCGTGCCACAGCCTGTACTTTGCGTCGCGAAACATGGCGCCGAAGTCCGCGGTGGTTGCGTTCAGACCTTTGTCGTCGAGAACTTTCGCGAAAGTCATGTCAACGTAGAGGTCGTCCTGGTCGAGTGCGTTGGAGACTCGGTCAGGTGTCCACTTCGGGAGGTCGCCTTCGATCATCTTTTCGCGATAGCGGAATTCAGTTGGCGCGCCGTAAGAGACACCGATCATCTGGCCGGCCCAGCCGCCTTCGATCCGGTCGTGTAGCTCATCAAGCGAGATCGATTGCGTTTTAGGCGAGTTTGCCGCGATCAGCAGGATGGCGAGCGCTGTAACGCCTGCCGCAGAAACCAAAGTGCGCATAGCTTCTCACCATCAAATCACAATGGAAGAAGATGACGAAGTCAGAAGCGCTGATTGCGCTGATCGTGATTTCCGCCACGTCGGGTCTCGCGCAGCATGAACACGACATGCATGCGGACCATCAGATGCCGGCGCATGACCATTCGATGATGGGCACACACGAAATGGGCGGGAACCGCGCGACACAGTTTCTGATGTCCGAGAGCTCGGGCACCGCGTTTCAGCCGTCAGCATGGCCGATGCCTATGCTGATGCAGAACGCCGGCGACTGGCACCTGATGTGGATGGCACAGGCCTTCATTGTGGATACACAGCAATCGGGGCCGAGCGGCGGCGACAAGCTGTACTCAAACAACTGGGGAATGCTGAGCGCTGTTCACAATCTGGGTTCGGGTGGCAGTGTGATGCTGCGGTCGATGGTGAGTCTCGAACCTGCAACGATCACGGATCGGCGATACCCTTTGCTGTTTCAGACCGGGGAGAGTGCGTTTGGGAAGCCGCTGGTAGATGCGCAGCATCCGCATGATCTGTTTATGGAATTGTTCGCCGTGCAGTATGCCCACAGCGTTGGCGAGAAAGGAGTCTGGAACGTTTACTATGCTCCGATCGGTGAGCCTGCTCTCGGGCCTGTAGCGTACCCTCACCGCGCGAGTGCGATGGAACTGCCGCAGGCTACGCTTGCGCATCACTGGCAAGACTCCACGCACATCGCTGACAATGTTTTGACCGCAGGTCTGACGTACGGAAAGGTCCGGCTCGAGGCGTCAGGATTCTACGGCCGTGAACCAAATGAGAATCGGTGGAACATCGACTTCGGTGCGATGGACTCCTGGTCAGGACGGCTGAGTGTTCAGCCTTCGAAGAACTGGATTGCACAGGTCTCGAGCGGTCGGCTTCACGATCCCGAAGGCAGCCACACTGGCGACGTAACTCGAACGACGGCATCGTTAGAGTATGTGCTGCCGAAGCCTGGTGGAAAGTTCTGGGCGACAAGCCTGATATGGGGCCAGAACTACGAACACGTTAGCGGACACTCAATCAACGCGATCACTGCAGAAACGGTGGTCCCGTTATCGCGCAGAAACCTCATCACGGGACGGTACGAGTGGTCGCAGCGGGATGAACTTTTCCCGGTGGACCGCGAGGGACCGCACGGCGCTTTCGACGTTCATGGGTTCACGGCAGGTTATACCCGGGACTTTGCACTTTTTCCTAACGTGCAAACCGGTTTCGGCGCAAACGTCTCGACCTACGTGACGGATGCTGCTTTGCGGCAGATCTACGGCGATCACCCGTGGGGTGTGAACATCTTTTTTCGTGCACGGTTGATGAAAAGCGAGCGATGAGCCCGAGCGTTTTAGCTGACGGCCAGTTTAGTGTTTCGAGCCCGACGCCGAACGAAGCTGCTGTTCGGTTGGAAGCTGTGATGCGTTCCAGCCACCACCGAGGGCTCGGATCAGCTGTACGGCTGCATTCATTCGGCGCTGCAGGATGACGACAGCGTTCCGCTCATTGGTCAAGGCGATTGTCTGCGCCGTAATGACGTCGAGGTAGGATACTGTTCCCGCCTTGTACCGGTCGATCTCGAGGGCAAGCGACTGTTCCGCCGATTGCACTGCGACCTGCGTTTCCGACGCCTCCTGCAACAGGATGCGGAGGGCCGCCAGATTGTCTTCGACTTCCTGAAATGCGGTTAATGCCGTTTGCCGGTAACCTGCGACCAGCACGTCATATGCGGCTTCGGATTGCTGAACCTCAGCACGACGACGGCCGAAGTCGAGCAGCGTATGGGTCAGCGTGGGACCGAGCGACCAGGATCGCGTGGGGGCGGAGACGAATGGTCCTCCTGCGAATCCACTTTGCAGTCCGCTGCTTCCGCTGAGTGTCATTGTGGGGAAAAAGGCTACCCGTGCGAGGCCGATCTCGGAGTTGGCTGACGCAACTTGTCTCTCAGCACTCGCGATATCAGGACGACGTTCGAGAAGCTGAGAGGGTAAACCCGCTGGAATCGGAGGCGGCTCGCCCAGGATGTCCTGAGCGGGTAAAGAAAACTCGGACGGTGGCTGCCCTACAAGGACCGCAATTGCGTGTTCATAGGTGGCGCGCTGAACACCGAGATCGGTCTCAGCAGCCCGCGTGGTTTCAAGCTGTGTCTGGGCCTGGAGCACATCGGCTTTCGATGAGACACCGCCGTTCCATCGATTGATGGTCAACTGGAGGGCGCGCTCATACGCCTCGATATTACGCCGGAGCAGAGCGGCTTCCATGTCGATGCCGTGCATCAGGAAGTAGTCAGCGGCGAGTTCAGCCTGGAGGCTCAGACGTATGTTTTCAAGATCGGCGGAGGATGACTGGGCGCTGGCCACGGCGCTCTGGACAGCGAGCGTGACGCGACCCCAAAGGTTCGGCTCCCACGAGATTCCCAGCGGCAATGAGTATCCCAGAAAGGGTCCGGTTGCTCCGCCCCCGATATTGACGGCCGTCAGGTTGTTACCGGCATTCGTGGTGTTGCGGGTGGCGTAAGCGACCGAGGCGGAGCCGCCCACGGTAATGGTGGGGTAGTAGTTCGCACGGTTGTAAGCGACGAACGACCGCGCCTGACGAAATCGTGCTTCGGCCTGCAGGACGGTCTCATTCGAGACGCTGACCTTTGGCTCAAGTTCATTCAGCTTCGGATCCTTGAAGAGTTCCCACCACTTGCCGCGGAGTTCGCCGTCGCTCGGCATAGCCGTCTTCCACTGATCGTTTGCTCCTCCGGTGAGTTCCTTGTATGACGTCGGAGTCGCCACCGTGGGACGCTTGTACCCCGGACCCAGGGGATGACAGCCGGTCAGAAAAAGGACCAGCGCGAAGCAGAAAAGAACAACACGCGACAGCATTAGTCACCGCTCTCCACAACTCCGGGTCGAAGCGGTGCGTGATGCCTGCGCTGTGCTCTCCAGCGTTCAAGGCCGATCCGCATTCGATCCATATACAAATAGACGACCGGGGTCGTAAACAAGGTCAGCATCTGACTGAAAATCAAGCCGCCGACAATCGTGATTCCCAGAGGCCGGCGAAGCTCCGCTCCGGTTCCTGTTGCCAGCGCGAGGGGGAGGCCGCCGAGCAGGGCAGCCAGCGTTGTCATCGTGATAGGACGGAAGCGCAGCAAGCACGCCTCGTAGATTGCGTCGCGCGAGTTCTTGTTTTCATTGCGCTCCGCCGCGAGCGCAAAATCGATCATCATGATCGCGTTTTTTTTGACGATGCCGATGAGCAGAATGATCCCGATCAGTGCGATCACGTTCAGATCCATATGGCACAGCAGCAATGCCAGCAGTGCCCCTACGCCCGCCGAAGGCAGGGTTGAAAGAATCGTGATCGGGTGAATGTAACTCTCGTAAAGTATCCCAAGCACGATATAGACAGCGACCAGGGCCGTGGCAATGAGCATCGGCTCATTCTTGAGCGACGCCTGGAACGCTTCGGCAGTACCCGAGAAGCGTCCCAGCACGGAGCCGGGGACTCCGATTTCCTCGTCGGCTTTGTCTACTGCCTCCACAGCTTCACCCAGGGACACACCAGGGCGCAGATTGAAAGACATCGTGACTGACGGAAACTGACCCTGATGATTGACCTGAAGAGGTGTATTGGACGGACCAAACTTCGTGAACGCTGCGACCGGAATCTCAGAGCCGTTTGTCGTGCGCACGAATAAAGACCGGAGTGTGTCGGGTGACGACCAGTAGCGCGGAGCGACTTCCATCACCACGTGATACTGATTCAGTTGCGTGTACATGGTCGACACCTGGCGTTGTCCGAAAGCGTCGTAGAGCGCGTTGTCGATATCCTGTGCACTCAGGCCAAGGCGTGATGCAGTATCCCGATCGATGACGACCGAAGCTTCGAGGCCGTGGTTCTGCTGGTCGCTGTTGAGATCTACCAACTCGGGAATGGTTCGCAGCTTCTGCAGTACGCGAGGTGCCCAGGTCGTGAGCTGATCCAGTTCGCCGCTCTGGAGCGTGAACTGGTACTGCGCGCTGCTTGATCGTCCGCCGATGCGAATGTCCTGGACGGGCTGCAGGAAGAGTGTGGCACCCGGGACGTTCATAGTCTTGCGCCGGATTCGCGCCATGATTTCATCGGGGCTCGACTTGCGCTGATCGAGATCTTTCAGAGAGAGGAACATGCGGGCGGTGTTCGTTCCACCACCTCCTCCGGTGAACGCAACCACATTGACCACATCCGGATCGGACAGGACTGCTTTTTCGAAGGTCCGGACTTTTTCGTGCATTGCCTGGAACGAGATGCTTTGTTCGCCCTGAATCATGCCCGTCATGCGGCCAGTGTCCTGAAGCGGGAAGAAGCCTTTCGGCACGATGGTGTACAGATACACGTTCACGCCGATCGTGCCCAGCAGAATCAGCAGTGTAATTGCCGGGTGATTCAGAACAACGCGGAGAGCAGACGCGTACGTATCGAGGATCCAGGTGAAGAAACGTTCGCTGAGGTTGTAGAGTCGGCCGTGTTTCTGCTCCGGATCGTGGGACAGAAAGCGCGCCGAGAGCATTGGCGTTGTCGTGAGCGAGATCGCGAGAGACACTATCAGCGCCACTGATAGTGTCACGGCAAACTCACGGAAGAGCCGGCCAACGATTCCGCCCATCAGCAGAATCGGAATGAACACCGCTATCAGAGACGTGCGTCATCGACAGGACCGTGAAGCCAATCTCTGCTGAACCCCGGAGTGCTGCCTCGAAGGGCTTCATGCCGTGCTCGAGGTAGCGTGCGATGTTTTCGATCACGACGATCGCGTCATCGACGACGAAACCTGTCGATATCGTGAGCGCCATCAGTGAGAGATTGTCGAGACTGTAGCCGAGCAGGTACATGATCCCGAACGTTCCGATAAGCGACAGCGGGACAGAAACGCTGGGGATGAAGGTTGCCCATGCGTTTCTCAGGAAAACAAACACGACCAGGATGACCAGACCGATGGAGATGATCAGCGTTCGTTCCACGTCCCGGATGGATGCACGGATGGTCGTCGTTCGGTCGACCATGACGGACAAGTGCATCGCCGGCGGCACCGACGCCTGCAGATACGGCATCAGCGCACGAACGCGATCTACGGTGTCGATAATGTTGGCGCCCGGCTGGCGGAAGACGATGACCAGGACGGCCGGCTGCCCGTTTGCTGAACCACTGTTGCGAAGGTCTTCGACGGAGTCGACAACTTCGCCGAGTTGTGAGAGGCGGACCGGCGCGCCGTTTCGATACGCGACGACGAGCGGCATGTACTCTTTCGCTTTGAGCAACTGATCGGACGTTCGTAGCTGGAGCGACTTGCTGTCACTCTCCAGCTCTCCTTTCGGACGATTGGCGTTGGCGCTGCTCAGGAACGTTCGGACCTGGTCGGTGCCGATGCCGTACTTGTTGAGCACGGACGGATTGAGTTCAACACGGACTGCGGGAAGGGAACTGCCGCCGACGATCACCTGACCGACTCCCTCGACTTGCGACAACTTCTGCTGGAAAACCGAGGAAGCGCGGTCGTACATCTCGGCCGTTGTTGCCACTTGCGATGTGAGCGCGAGGATCAGGACTGGCGCATCGGCGGGATTTACCTTCCGATAGGTTGGATTGCGTGGCAGGTTGGCGGGCAGATATCCGCGGGCGGCATTGATTGCGGCTTGTACGTCCCGCGCCGCCGCATTGATGTCCCTGTCGAGAGTGAACTGGAGTGTGATGCTGCTGTTGCCGAGCGTGCTGGTGGACGTCATCTCGGCGACGCCCGCGATGCGCGCAAACTGACGTTCGAGCGGCGTCGCTACCGTGGACGCCATTGTTTCGGGACTGGCCCCGGGCAGACCGCCTGATACGGAAATCGTGGGGAAATCGACTTCGGGCAGCGGTGAGACCGGGAGCAGCCGGAAAGCGACGATTCCCGTGAGTGCGATTGCCGCGGTCAGCAGCGACGTCGCAACCGGTCTTTTTATAAATGGAGCCGAGATACTCACGACATCTCCGGCAAGGTCAGCTGCTCACCGACGTGATGCTTTTTGCGATTCACCAGCCAGCGCGACATGCGGTCGAACTGGAGGTAGATTACCGGTGTAGTGAAGAGTGTCAGCAATTGACTGACGAGCAGACCACCAATGATGGTGATTCCGAGCGGGTGCCGCAATTCCGCGCCCTGTGCCGCTCCCGACGGCCAGCGGCACGGCTCCGAGCAGCGCCGCCATCGTGGTCATCATGATGGGACGAAATCGGAGGAGACGATGCCTGAAAGATTGCTTCTTCGGGACGCTTGCCTTCGGTCCGTTCGGCCTCCAGCGCAAAGTCGATCATCATGATCGCGTTCTTTTTTACGATTCCGATCAGCAGGATCATTCCGATGAGCGCGATGACATCGAAATCCTTTCCGAGCAGCAACAGCGCGAGCAGCGCGCCTACGCCCGCTGACGGCAGCGTGGACAAGATCGTAATCGGATGAATGTAGCTTTCGTAAAGGATCCCAAGAACGATGTAGACAGTAATAATGGCAGCCAGAATCAGAATCGGCTCATTCGAAAGCGAGTTCTGAAATGCCGCCGCAGTGCCCTGGAACCCTGCCTGTATGCTTGCGGGTAACCCTAGATTGTGCGGTCGCGTTCCTGATCTCGTCCACGGCCTTCCCAAGTGAAGCCCGCGGAGCGAGGTTGAAAGAGATGGTGGTTGCGGGGAACTGACCCTGGTGATTGATCGCTACCGGTACCGTGATGGTTCGTGCCCGGGTGATAGACAGCAGAGGTGCCTGATTGGCGCCTGGAGTCGAGGGCAGAACTGATGCTGCCGGCCGAACGCTCGGCTGGTTCGATACGCCGCCGGCGAGAGGTGCACCGGACGCCGAAGGTCCCGTGCTGCCCGACGCTGCGACCGTACCTCCGGTCTTGACGTAGATATCTTTCAGCGCGTCTCCGGTCTGCTGCCATTTCGGCATCGACTCGAGCACGACATGATACTGGTTCGCCTGGGTGAATATGGTCGAGACCTGACGCTGGCCGAAGGCGTCGTAAAGCGTATCGTCGATATTCTGCGGAGTGATGCCGAAGCGCGCAGCCGTATCGCGATCGATGTCGAGCATCAGTCCGAGTCCATTGCTTTGCTGATCACTCGCGACATCCCGGAGCTCGTTGATTCCCTGAAGTTTGGTGAGGAGCCTGGGGACCACTGTGTTCAGTTCGTTGATGTCCGGGCCTTCGAGTGAATACTGATACTGGGTGCGACTGACCCGGTTCTCTACTGTCAGGTCCTGAACTGGCTGCATGTAGAGGGTCATCCCCTCAACTCGAGCCAGCTTTGGCTGAAGGCGTCGGATGATGCCCGATGCGTCTGCATCGCGGTCCTCGATGGGTTTAAGCGTGATCTGGATGCGACCCGAGTTCGGCGTGTTGTTTGTGGGGTCGACACCGATGAAGGAGGACAGGTTCTCGACTGCGGGATCCTGCAGAATGACTTTGGCGAGTTCCTGCTGCCGCTGCGCCATGGTGCTGAACGACACGCTTTCCGGTGCAGCGGAAATGCCGAGTATCACGCCCGTATCCTGCACCGGAAAGAATCCCTTCGGAATGATGATGAAGAGGAAGACAGTAATCGCCAGAGTCAGGCCCGCTATCAGCATCGTCGCCATTTGGTGCCGCAGGGCGACTTTCAACAGGTCGCCGTACTTCTCGATCGTTTTCTGGAAAATCGCCTCAGACTTCTGATAGAACCACCCGCGCGATTCGGCCGGCTTGTGCTTCAGAAGCAATGCGCTCATCATCGGTGTGAGCGTCAAAGAGACGATCGCGGACATCACAATCGTTACGGCAAGCGTGATGGCAAATTCGCGAAACAGGCGGCCCACAATGTCGCCCATGAACAGCAGCGGGATCAGAACCGCGATCAGTGAGACGGTCAGTGAAACGATGGTGAACCCGATTTCGGCCGATCCTTTGAGCGCGGCTTCGAGAGGCTTACAGCCCATCTCGATGTAGCGATCGATGTTCTCAATCATGACGATTGCGTCATCGACGACAAAACCGGTCGAGATGGTGAGTGCCATGAGCGACAAGTTGTCGAGGCTGTACCCGAGCAGGTACATCACTCCGAAGGTGCCGATGATGGACAAGGGGACGGCGATTCCGGGGATGATCGTTGCCGGCAGATTCCGAAGGAACACGAAGATGACTGCTACGACGAGTCCGATGGTCAGCAGCAGTTCGAACTCTACGTCGCGTACCGACGCCCTGATTGTCGTAGTTCGGTCAGAGACAACGGAAACCTGCACGGCCAGGGGCAGCGATGCTTTCAGCTGAGGCAGCAGAGCCTCGATGCTGTTAACCACGCCGATGATGTTGGTTCCGGGCTGTCGCTGGATATTTACGATGACAGCGGGCGTGGTGTTGACCCATGCGGCCTGCCGGACGTTCTCCGCACTGTCGACAACCGTAGCGACGTCTGAAATTCGGACGGGACTGCCATTGCGGTACGCGATGATGATGGGCGCGTACTGCGAGGCCGAAAGCAGCTGATCGTTTGCGCCAATCGTCCACGCCTGCTGCGGGCCGTCAAAGTTGCCCTTTGCCTGGTTGACATTAGCCTGACCCAACGCCAGACGGAGGTCTTCCAGACTCATGCCGTAAGCAGCGAGGGCGGTTGGATTCGCCTGGACCCGCACCGCAGGGCGTTGCCCGCCGCTGATGCTGACGAGGCCTACGCCGGGCAACTGCGAGATCTTCTGTGCGAGCCGCGTGTCTGCAAGCTCTTCGACCTGGGGCAGAGGAAGCGTGTTGGAAGTCAGCGCGAGAGTCAGAATGGGCGCGTCTGCAGGATTTGTCTTGCTGTAGACAGGCGGCGTCGGCAAGTCTTTTGGCAGGTAGCTTGTCGCTGCATTGATTGCTGCCTGCACCTCCTGCTCGGCGACATCGATGTTGAGTTCGAGCGCGAACTGAAGCGTGATGACGGACGACCCGAAGGAACTGATTGACGTCATCTGAGTCAGACCCGGAACCTGCCCGAACTGCCGTTCGAGCGGAGAGGTAACGGCTGTCGCCATCACCTCAGGACCGGCTCCGGGGTAAAAGGTCTGGACCTGAATGGTTGGGTAGTCGACCTGCGGCAATGCGGATACGGGCAGCTGACGCCAGGCGACGAATCCAACCAGCACGACGCCCGTCATCAGCAGGGAGGTCGCGACCGGCCGCAGGATGAAGAGGCGTGACGGGCTCATGCGCCGGAACCTGTGGCGTGTGCTGTCCCTGGATCTGCAGACTCGTCCTGTGTGCCTCCCGTACGATTGGGACCGTTGGGCCCGGCACCCGACTGACGCACGCGAACCTTGCTGCCAGGCTGCAGCTTGTCGGCACCGTCCACAACGACGAATTCTCCGGTTTTGAGGCCGCTGCGAATGGAAGTCTGGTTCCCTTCTGTGATGCCGAGTGCGATTGTTCTGGCTTCCACCGTGCTGTCCGGCTTGATCACGTAAGCGAATGTCCCCTCCTGTCCACGCTGGACAGAGGCACTCGGGATGATGATCTGGTTGTGAAGCGTGTCTACCAGCAGCCGAATATTCACGAACTGATCAGGGAAGAGTGAGAGGTCGCGATTATCGAATACGGCTTTGAGCCTTGCAGTTCCGGTCTGTGGATCGATCTGGTTATCGACAGTAAGCAGACGTCCGGTCGAGATCTTTCTTGATTTGTCGCGGTTGTAAGCGTCGGCTGGGAGTTGGCGGCCGCGCCGCAAACCTGCGAGCACCGAAGGCAGGGCATCTTCGGGAATGGTGAAGAGTGCAGCAATCGGCTGCATCTGTGCAATGACGACAAGGCCGTTCTGGTCCGAGGCGTGGACAATGTTGCCGGGATCTACCTGACGTAATCCCACTCGCCCGCTGATCGGTGCTGTGACGTGCGCGTACGTGAGGTTGAGCTTCGCGCTGTCTATCGCTGCCTGGTCCTGCTTAATCGCTCCCTCGTACTGTGCGACCGCCGAGATCTGGGTATCGAGTTGTTGCTTTGGGATGGCATCCTGGGCAAGAAGAGTTCGATAGCGAGTGAGGTCGAGTTTGGCGTTCGACAGTAGAGCCTGGTCGCGCGCCATCTGACCTTCGGCCTGTTCCAGCTGGACTTGAAACGGCCTTGGGTCGATCTGCGCGATGGGCTGGTCTTTGGTGACGAACTGACCTTCCTGAAAGTTGACGGTCATTAACTGCCCGTCAACCCGGGTGTGGACGGTGACGGTATAGAAGGGCGAGACGGAGCCGAGGCCATCGAGATACACCGGCACATTTCCGGTGACGGCCTTGGCGGCGGCTACCGGGATCTCTGCGGGACCGGAGCGCGACCTGCTGTTTCTGCTTTGTCCAGACTGCGATGCGGACTGAGCTCGCGCTTTACTGCCGTCCTGAAGGCGATAGACGATGACGGCCACGCAAACTGCCGCCAACAGAAGCCATAACCACTTTCGCCTCTTTCGACGCGGCGGCGAAGGAGGTGGGGAGGTCGAGTCGTGATCCATTTGTGATCGCATTTTGTGATTGCACCCGGGTGCAGTCGCGGGCAGAAGGCGCCCTGTTACCTACTCGTCGCGACCGCATGCGCAACGGTTACCGACGATATATCGATGCCGCCAATCGTTGTACTGTGTCACCGGCGAAGTGTTGACTAGTCAGAGTTTCAGGCGAATAAGGAGACAGTGCGGGATTTTCACGGGTGTGCCGGTTGCGCATCGCGCAGGATGACAGAACGTACAAGATCCCACCCGATGCGAACGGCTTCCAGTTGCAACTTCGTCGACGAGAGTTGTACTAGTCCGAGTAACCGGCATAAAACTGAGATCGCCACTAATTCCGACGCAGCCGCCCAGGAAAGCGCCGCGATATCTGCTGCTGCTGTTGCGAGGGCGGTGGCCAACAAATTCAAGTGCCGGCCTATGAATGTCGTGCTCGGAGGTTACGGCTGCCAGCGCTGCACGGAGAAAGATGCAGGGCGATACGCTTCATCTGAGTGAACAGGAGGAGGGCACCGTTGCTCCGATTGTGAACAGGATTGCTCACGGGCTTCCTTCGTGAGGACGGTCGTCCGCCGCGGTTCCATTGCACCAGCGCCCGATACGCCGTTAGGTCGCGGTTGTGATACCGCGCGGGCGGACAGCCGTACCGCCAGGAGTAGCAAGGTTACCGCGACGGGAGTGCTGTCCGACAAAGGGATGACGAGCGCCGCTCAGACTGCCAGGACGAGGCCGACGCGGGCAGGCACGAGCAGGAACGTGTGTCCGGTTCGGGCCAGGAGTTGCTGCCAAATCACAGCGATGACGGCAGCATTGAGCCCAGGAAGATTGGGCCACTGCTACTACTCCCACTGGACTGTAACGTGCTTGGACATGCATCGGTGCGGCGAAGCCTCTACGCAATCACGGTCGATCGTTTCGAATCGGTTAGAATAGCGGTTGGTCCCTGTTCCAGTAAAGGTTTGCCGGAAACCCGCCCCGACTGGCTCACGTCCTGGAAATTGTCGCAGAGTGGAAAGGAATTCGCCTCAGCATGAAGTCCCACAGGCTGCCGAGCCTGCTCGCCCTCATACTGCTCGTTCTCTGTCTTAACGCCTGGTCACAACAGAACCCACCCCGACCTGCCGAGGCAAAACCGGAACCAGCAAAACCTCAGGGACAACAGCAGCAGACTCCGACAGCGCCGCGTCCGGCCCAAAATCCGTTTGAGACGATCCCAACGGCGCCGGCGCAACCCGGGACGCCTGCTCCGGCGAATCAGCAGCCCCCAACGCAGCAGCCGCGGCCGCAACGGCCTCAGCTTGAGGCACCGCCGACGGCTCCGGAACCGAATGCAGCCAAGCCCGTGACTAATGGTCCGGCAGCACCCCAGGACATCATTGAGGGCATCGAGTTCCGAGGATCGCGCAGGATTCCTCAGGAGACATTGCGTGCCAGGATCGTGACGCGAAAGGGCGACAAGTTCGATGAGGAAGTGCTGCAGCGTGATTTCATGGCGCTGTGGAACGCCGGTTATTTCGACGACCTGAAGCTGGAGCGTGAGGCCGGTCCGAATGGCGGCTGGATTATCCGCTTTGTTGTCACCGAGCGCCGCGTCGTTCGTTCGATCAAGTACGATGGCGCCAAGAGCGTCACAGTCTCTGAAATCCTCGACCGCTTCAAGGAGCGCAAGGTCGGACTTTCCGTCGAGCAGCAGTACGATCCCAACAAGGTCCAGCGTGCCAGCAACGTTCTGCAGGGAGTTTCTTGCGGAGCGCGGCCGTCAGTTCGCCACCGTAGAGTCCCGAAATTCGCCAGATTCCGCCGTCATCACTCGAAGTCGTTTTCAAGGTCGATGAAGGTCCGAAGGTCAAGGTCGGGCAGATCGAGATCGAAGGCAACAGCATTTTCACCGATCGTGTGGTCCGGCGCGCGATGCGCAACCTGCGCCCGGTCGGAATCCCGCACTCGATTATCCTTGAAAACCTCTTCGCCAAGAGCTTCGACAGGAGCAAGCTCGAAATCGATGAAGAGATGGTCCGCAACTTCTATCAGGAGCACGGATACTTCACTGCCCGAGTCGGCGATTCCGAGGTGACCGTTCGCGACGTCGGCGGCGATAAGGGCGGGGTCAGGATTCCGCTGTTCAAGCCGAATAAACCCGGCAAGCGAGCCGACATCAAACTGCATGTAGACGAAGGCAAGCTGTTCCGTCTGAACAAGATCAATTTCGTGGGCGTCAAGCTGTTCAAGACTCCGGATGCGCTGATGACTCCGCTGTTCCAGATGTCTGAAGGCGATGTCTTCTCGACTGGAAAGCTTCGCAAAGGCATGGAGAACCTTCGGAAGCTGTATGGCGAGTTCGGCTTCATCGATATGGTGCCCGAGCCGGAGCCTCAGCCGCTCCCGGGCACAAACAAGATCGACCTGACGTTCAATATCGATGAAGGCAAGCAGTTCTTCGTTCGCCGAATCGACTTTTCCGGGCAACACGACAACACGCGACAAGGTTATCCGGCGCGAGATCCTGATCGACGAAGGACAGATCTACAACACGCGCATGTGGGAGATCAGCGTCCTGCGTCTGAATCAGCTTGGTTACTTCGAGCAGCTGAAGGCGGAAGAGGCGGCCACGATTACGCGCGACCCCAAGTCGAGCACGGTCGACATCACGCTGAAGGTGAAGGAACGCGGCAAGAACAGCATTCAGCTGAATGGCGGCGTCTCGGGTATTGCGGGAAGCTTTGTCGGCTTCTCATATTCGACGAATAACTTTCTGGGTCTGGGCGAAACGCTTAGCCTTGATTCGCAGCTCGGCGACCGTCTGCGGAGTGTGACCTTCGGATTCACTGAGCCGTACTTCATCGATCGCCCCATGTCGGTCGGATTTACCCTCTATACCTCGCGGTTCAATTACGATCAGGCTCGCGAAGTGTCGCTGTTTTCCGGCCGCAACCTGATTCCGCTGTTCAACTCGCTCGGGACGCAGAACCTGTTGAACTATGTCTCGAACGGTTACGGGTTCACGACCTTCATGAGCTACCCGATGAAGAAGCTCAGCTTCGCTCGGTTCGGTTTGAGTTATGGCTTCGATACATCCAACATCACGACCCTGACGGATTCAGCGAAGACGTACTTCGACTACATCAACTTCCAGGGTCTGAACGGTCCGAATTCGCTGAGCGGCATCAAGACCAGCAAGGTCGTTCCCTCGTTCTCGTACAACACAGTCGACCACCCGATAACACCGACGTCGCGGTAAGTCGCTGTTCGCCTCATTGACATTTGCCGGCAGCGGTCTCGGCGGAAATGTGAACATGATCGAGCCGACGATCGACGCCAAGTACTTCCGCCACGGTTTCGCCAAAGGTCACGTAATCGGAATGCACTTCCTTGGGCGGTTCCTCACGGGTTACGGCGATAAGGCAGCGCCTCCGTTCAACCGCTTCTATATGGGCGGTGAGAACGACATCCGCGGCTTCGATATCTGGGGCATCAGCCCGCTCGCCTATATTCCGAGTTCGGCAAGTGTCGCCGTTCTGAACAACGATGGCTCTGCGCGGACGCAGAAGGTAATCCTCAACGGTGTCGAACAGCTGCAAGCCGTCACGATGACGATTCCCACGTACCAGCTGATCTTCCCGGGCGGTGACACTCAGGGCGTCGGCAACTTCGAGTATCGAATTCCGATCTTCGGGCCATTGATTGTCGCCGCGTTCTTTGACATAGGTATCAACAAGGTTTCACGTCCGGGTCAGCTGTCCATAAATCCGGGACGTGTCAACGATCTGAATGCGTCGTTCCCGTCGGCTGGTTTTGATGGCCGCGCCGTCATCGCGTCCGGCACGCAGGATCCGAGGGCTTCCACCGGTATCGAATTTCAGGTTATGATGCCCGTAGTAAATGCGCCATTCCGTCTTTATTGGGCTTATAACCCGCTTATCACGAGAACGATTCTGCAGCCGCCGATCGTCGTAGACCGGTCGATGTTCCCCAACAGCGCGACATTTCTGAGCTCGCTAGCTTCATTCGGCCAGGCTTCACCGTTTTACGAGAAACGCAGCACGTTCCGTTTCTCCATCGGACGTACGTTCTGAACGTACAGTCGTGTGTTAGTATCAGATATTCCCCAGGAGTCTGAATAGTGAAGAAAGTATTTGTTGCAGGAGCCGTGCTCCTCTTATCGTCTGCCGCTTCGTTTGCGCAGTCGCCACAAACCAAAGTCGGCATCATTAACATCCAGGCCGCCATCATCGGTACTCGTGAAGGTCAGGCTGCCGCAAAGGACCTGGAAGCTAAATCGGCACCGAAGAAAGCACAGCTCGAAAAGCTCCAGACGGACATCAATGGCCTGAAAGAGAAGTTCGGCAAGATGAGCAGTGTCGGGTCGGATGAGCAGAAAGTTAGTCTGCAGCGCGAGATCGATGCCAAGACCAAGAGCTTCAACCGGCAGGTAGAGGACGCACAGTCCGAGCTTGATCAGGAACAGGGCCGCATTCTGAACGAGCTTGGCGGGAAGGTTCTCGCGGTTCTTGACAAGTACGCCAAAGACAACGGCTATACGCTGATCCTCGATGTGAGTGCCCAGAACACTCCCGTCATGTTTGCCGCCAACGGCATCGATGTGACGCAGGAAGTGGTCGCGCTTTACGACAAGAACGCTCCTGCCGCTGGCGCTCCGACGTCCACGATTGTTCCTTCGACGCGGCCAGGCGGTACGACTGCTGCTCCGGGCGCAACCGGTGCCTGCAGCGCACCACTCCCGCTCCGACGGTACGGCCCGCGGCTCCCAAGCCGGCTGGCGCCAAGTAAGATCGTTCCCATTAATACTGAAAAGTCACAACGGGCTGCTGTCGAAAGCAGCCCGTTTTCCATTTCGCCGGCAGCGTCGTGGAGAGTCTGGTGGCCCGCCGCCGCCATGATGCTGTGCTCCTTGCTCAGCTATCTTGACCGGCAGATTCTGGCGATTCTCTCGCCGTCGATTCTCGCCGAGACGCACATGAGCGTCGAGACGTATACGAAGATCGTTCTCGCGTTCAGCGTGGCCTACATGGTAGGGAACCCGTTCTGGGGAGCTGTAATCGACCGCATTGGCCTGCGTATCGGGATGACAATCGCCGTCGGCATCTGGACGGTTGCCAGTGCTTTACATGCGGTGATGTCCGGGTTCGCCGGGTTTGCTGCTGCCCGGGCCGTTCTGGGCTTCGGTGAGGGTGCGACCTTCCCTGGCGGTCTGCGGACGGCGATGGATTCGCTGCCGCCGGAAAAGCAGTCACGCGGGATCGCACTGGCGTACAGCGGTGGCTCGCTTGGTGCGATCCTTACCCCGCTTCTGGTTGTCCCGTTAGCGGCTGCGTGGGGATGGCGTGCGGCGTTTTGGCTGACCGCGCTTACCGGAGTGTTTTGGATCCTGCTGTGGCGCACGACCGTCCGTGTGCCCCTGATCCGCTCCAGCCATTTCGTGCTGCCGAACGTGTTCGAACGGCGCTTCTGGATTGTGGCAAGCTCCTACGCGCTGGGCGGATTCCCGCTTGCTCCGATTCTGTATTTGGCTCCGGTTTACCTCACACGCGCGCACAGCCTAACGCAGACGCAGCTCGGGTACGGGCTTTGGATTCCACCGCTGGGGTGGGAAGTCGGATACTTCATCTGGGGCTGGCTGACGGACCGCTTTGCCGCCGAGAATCGCCGGCCCGTCTGGCTGTTTGTTCTGCTGGCCGTGCTGGGACTGCCTGTGGTTGGAGTGACTGCTGTTCCCAGTGCTATGGGTGTGCTGGCAGTGATGTTCTGGTCAATGTTTGTGTCTGCCGGGTACGTCGTGGTGTCCTTACGCTCTGGTGCGTTGTGGTATTCGCGCGAGCAGACAGGTGTGGTCGCCGGCATCGGTGCGGGATCGTGGTCGGCAGTGACGTTCCTGCTGCCGCTAATGGGTCGTCTGTTCGATCTGCAGCGGTATCAGGAGGCGTTCCTGATTGTCGGCCTGGTGCCGGTCGCAGGTACGCTCATCTGGTGGCTCCTGACGTTCCGTGCTGCCGATCGGCCGGAATGACGACCTCTGCCGTCGCTATCGCCAGACCAAGCGCCCTCCGATCCCCGGGATACGCGAGGGTGCGGTCGACATCGAGTGCGACCTCTATTGACGGCTTGCCGATCGTGGACTGAGGCAGCGGATACCGAAACTCAAAATTAAGATTCTGATCTGTAATCGTCGAAGCGGGGAGGCGCTGGCCGTCGATCGCGACCGTCAGGTGGATGGGTCCCTTCTCCACGTGCTGCTTCGGGCAGATTCCTGCGAGCACCAGTTCGGCTCCGCTGGCTGCGCCGCCTCGTATGGTGAAACTCGCGTGAGCGCTCGACCAGCGAAAGTTGCCTTCCGCCTGCCACCAGCCATCATGCAGGAGCGCTGCACTCTCGGAGGAACCGAAATTGATGAATTTCGGCAGCTCGAGTGAGGCGTTTCTCAGCAACGTCTCGCGATACAGGTTAGTCACGTTTCGCAGGCGGCCATCAGGCAGCAGTTCGTAGGCGGCTGCTTGTCCGGACTGCAGGTCGGCGAGCGCTTCACGTTCCGAAAGAAAGAATCGCGACATGGTTCCCATCTCCGGGAAGGTGGCAATGTGCGGCTCGTCTTCCGCTGACACGTAGATCCGCTTCCGTCCGAACATCTGGAACGGGTTGTCCCACCACGCCGCCCAGAAAAGATCATCGTCGACGTGCCGTATTACGAGCGTCTGGTTCGGGTGCAGCTTGTCCGCGTACGCCACGCTTCGGATGAAAGTGCGGGCTCGGCGCGAGACCATGTAGTACTTGATTGTCATGCCTCGCGCCATCACCGCCGAGGGCAGCAGATACAAAAGGGCCAGCACTCCGGCCAGAATGAACGCGGGCATTCCTCGCTTCCATGCCAGTCCGAGACCCCAGCCGGCAATGATTGCGAGTCCAATAAGAGGAATCGTCAGATAATAGTCCGAGACATGGTTTCGCAAAGGGAGGACGGGCGCGAGGGCGACAGCAAACCATCCAAGCCCAAAGCCGACAATCCTGTACTGCCGCCGGATGAGCATGGACGCGATGAACGCAATGAACGCCACTGCAGCGACGAGGCCGGCAATCTGGAACGGCAGGACGGGCCAGTGCTTGTAATTCGCATACCGTTCGATGCTGAAGGTCCACCGAACGTATTTCGACAGTGAGTGAAAAAGGGAGGCGTCGAAGTACATTCTGTAGATGCCATGCTTCAGCTCGGGCGCGAGCATGCGGTGGATCAACGTATACACGACCGAGACCGCAAACATCGGCAGTGTCTTGCGGATGAGAGCTTTGCGTCCCGTGCACCAGGCCGCGAGTGCTGCGAGCACCGGATAAATGACGTTGATCTCGAGGGCTCCGAAGCCGAGCACAAACACCATGAATTGCCACCAGTACCAGCGGCTTTCGCCAGTGTCTGCATATCTTAGCCACAGGAGAAGTGCGCTGAGGAGAAAGCATGCGCACATCAGCTGGTTGTAGGCAGCGCTCCAGGCCATCGGGATGTACAGATTGCTGTTGCAAACCCAAAGCAGCGATGCCGCCGCACCCGCGATCGCCGATCCCGTCAGCTTCTGCGTCAGCTTAGACAACAACAAGAGATTCACGAACTGAGTCGCGAAGGCGATTCCGCGGAGCAGGCCTGCGGATTCCATCCCGGCAATCTCCCAGCCCAGCAGGAAGTAGAGCCGCTCACTCCATGGGCGGATGGTGCCCTGGGCTAACGGCTCAAACAATGCCGTGACGAAACTTCGACCGTCATGAATGCGCGTCGGCAGGTTGAGCCATGCGAAGTCATCCATCTGAAACCAGACGCGCAGGCCGTACCAATACACCGCGAGACAAGCGAGCAGCGGAATCAGGTACAGTGTGACTGACCAAAAGGAAAGCCGGCCCGTTGACTCGAAACGGGCCGGCTGCTGCTGTGCTGCGGAATTCAAAACTACTTATCCGTGAGTGCCGCGACGCCGGGTAATTCGATTCCCGACAGGAACTCGAGGGAAGCGCCGCCGCCAGTGGAGATGTGAGAAATACGATCGGAGACGCCCGCTGACTTGATTGCCTTTTCGGAATCTCCTCCGCCAACGACCGAGGTTGCTCCGGATTCGGCGACTGCTTTCGCGAGAGCCACGGTTCCACGATCATATGGAGGCAGTTCGAATACGCCCATTGGACCGTTCCAGATCACCGTCTTGGCAGCGGCGATGATCGAACGATATTCCTCTACGGTTTCGGGGCCGATGTCGAGTGCCATCTGATCATCAGGGATCGCGCTGGTGTACACCGGTTCGCCGCCGCCCTTGAACTCAGGGGCGATCGCGTGATCGACAGGAAAGACGAGCTTTGAGCCCGCGTTCGCCATGAGTTCCTTCGCGAGAGGAATCTTGTCTTCCTCGACGAGAGACTTCCCGGTTGACTCGCCCTTCGCCCGCATGAAGGTGTAGGCCATCGCTCCGCCAATAAGGAGTTTGTCGACGACCTTGAGCATGTTCTGGATGACTTCGATCTTGTCCGACACCTTTGCACCGCCCAGCAGCGCTACGCAGGGACGCTCGGGACTCGTGATTGCCTTGCCGAGATACTCGAGTTCTTTTTGCATCAGCAGACCGGCGGCAGCCTTCGGAACAAAGGCAATCATCCCGACTGTGGAGGCGTGGGCGCGATGCGCAGTGCCGAATGCATCGTTGACGTAAAGCTCGCACAGGGAGGCAAGCTGCTTTGAAAACTCAGGATCGTTTGTTTCTTCTTCCTTATGAAATCGAAGATTTTCGAGCAGCAGCACTTCACCGGCGTTCGGTAACATTGCCTCGACTGCCGGTCCCACGCAATCGGGAGCCATCTTTACAGGCTTGCCGAGTACCTCCTGAAGGCGCGTCGCAACTGGCTTCAAGCTCATCTCCGCATTCGGTTTGCCTTTGGGACGTCCGAGGTGGCTTGCAAGGATCAGCGCCGCACCGTGTTCCAGGGCGTAATGAATCGACGGAAGCGAAGCTTTGATTCGCTTATCGCTCGTGATCTCCTGCCCTCCTGACGCAAGGGGAACGTTGAAATCGACGCGCATAAACAGACGTTTGCCGCGCAAATCCAGATCACGGATGGAGAGCTTTGCCATGGTTTAAACCCTGATCGTAGCATCCGGCTGTTACGTGAAACCGTCGTGTAATAAGCCGTGCTGCTGTTGCACGAGAGTTAATGAGCACCCGCGGATAGTGGCTCATTATCATAGTTATTTGAACTCTTCGTATTCCACTGCTTCTGTGGGTCGAAAGACAACTGTTAGCCAGAAACTCTTATTGGTCTTCACGCTGGCGCTTTCGATCGGGTGCCTTGTCTGGGTATTGCAGGACTTCGAGCCGGAAAAGCTGGGCGGCGAAATCCGTCATATGCACTGGGGCTGGGTGCTTGCCGCCGCCGTGTTCGACATTCTTGTCTATTTCCTCCACGGCTGGCGCTGGAGCCTGTTATTGCGGCCTGTAGCGAAAGTCCCCGCTATGCGGGCGATCCGGGCTATCTACGTGGGGTTATTTGCCAACGAAGTTCTGCCACTGCGGACAGGCGAGATAATTCGCTGTTATCTGATGGGCCGCTGGAGTGGACTGCCATTCAGCGTGACGATCAGTTCGGCGATCATCGAGCGCGTCTTTGACGGACTCTGGCTGGTGATCTGCCTGTTCGCTTCGACGTACGTCGCGGAGGTGCAGCCGATCTACGTCCACATGGGTCAGGTTCTGCTGGGTCTGGTTATTATTGCCGGTGCGCTTCTGGGAGCGGCAATGTTTTTCAAGACACAGACCCACGCGGTATTCTCCTCAAACAAGTACCTTGAGAAGGTCGCGATTCTGCTTGAAGACCTGTACATCATGGGCCATTCGCGATATCTGTATCTTTCAGCGTTCGCAAGCCTTCCTTACCTGCTGCTGCAGGTGCTTCCGATTTACTTTCTCGCTCAGGCTTATGGAATCGATCTCGCGGTGGGGCAGGCCTTCGTGGTGATGGTCATCCTTCGTCTGGTCGCGGTGGTACCTCAGGCGCCGGGCAATCTCGGAACCTTTCAGGCAGCGGCTGTCGTTGCTCTGATGACGTTCGGCATTGACGACGGCCTGGCGAAAAGATTCTCGTTCGTAATGTGGGCAATCATCACCTTGCCTCTGCTGGTTGTTGGATTCATCGCGCTGGCAATTACGGGTATCGGGTTATCAGAACTCACTCAAAAGGCAAAACAGGCCCAATAAGATTGTCTGAGCCGTTTTCTTCCGGTTCTCACGCGTACTCAGAACGAGGGAAGAGATATGCTTCGTCAAATCGTTCTGATCTTATTGAGTGCTGCTGGCCTGGTTCAGGCGCAGCCGAAAGTTCCCGACTTTACTCCTCCAACGCCATTGTTTCGAGCTGTCATGAGCAGTGATGCCGCCGAGACCAAACGTTTGCTGGCTTCCGGTGCCGATCCCAACGAGGGTCGATTCCTTGGCGCGCCGGCGCTGATCGTTGCTCTGATGCAACACGCCGATGGAGCAGCCCGAGAGCTGATCGCGGCCGGTGCCGATCTGAAACTCACCGATCCGTCGGGTTCCACCGCGCTGCATTGGGCCGCGACGAGCGAAATTGCGGACCCTGAGATCGTGGATCTGCTCATCGCAAAAGCGCATTGATGTAAATACGGCGAACAAGAAAGGCGAGACGGCGCTGGCGTGGGCGATGCGTCGGGGATACACACCGGTCGTGGAATCGCTGCGCAAGGCGGGCGCGACCGATCGCGAGATGGTGCTGTCCTCCGTTCGACGTTCGCTGGATGCTTTGCAGAAGAGCGGACCGGAGTTCGTGAAGGTCTCAGGCTGTACATCCTGCCACAACCAGTCTCTGCCGGAGATGGCGTATTCGCTCGCTCGCGAGAAGGGAATTGCGGTGGACCCGGCGATCGCCGACAAGCAGGCGAAATCGGTCATCGCGATGTTCAAGCCGTTTACAGAGCAGATGCTGCAGGGCAAAGAGAACATTCCCGATCCTGCCGTCAGCGTTTCGTACTCACTGGTCGGTCTTGGCGCCGAGGGATACAAGGCGGACGAGACCACTGCCGCAATGGCGCACCTGGTGGCCGCGCAGCAGTTACCCGACGGTGGTTTCAAGGTGTTCGGGGCCCGTCCTCCAATCGAGTCGACCCGAATCACGGCTACTGCGTTGAGCCTCCGTGCGCTCCAGATGTACGGTGATGATCCCGACGCGAAGGTGGCGAAGGCTCGGGAATGGCTGAGTTCTGCTCGTGCTCGCACCGGTGAAGAAGTGGCCATGAAGCTTCTCGGTCTGGCCTGGGCTAAGGCTGATGCTTCTGCTATCACGGCTGCCGCCGACGCACTGTTGGTCGCGCAACGGCAGGACGGAGGATGGGCTCAGCTTCCTGGTCTGGAAAGCGACGCGTACGCAACCGGCCAGGCGCTGGTCGCGCTGCATGTTGCAGGACGTGTGAACGCGAAAGATCCGTTTTATCTCAGAGGCGCAGGATTCCTGCTCCGGACGCAGTTCCCGGACGGTTCGTGGCTGGTGCGTACGCGGTCGTTCCCCTTCCAGCCGTACAAAGAGAGTGGTTACCCGCACGGGACGGATCAGTGGATCAGTGCCGCCGGAGCGTCATGGGCGACTATGGCGTTGACGCTGAGTCTTCCTCCCGGCGGTAGCCAGGTATCTCGGCTTTACTAAAGTTCTTTCCTCCGAACGGTAAGGCAGGGGTCGGGGCATACAGATGCTTCGGCCCCGTTTTGTTGTCTGCTGTCGCAGACCGACGATGAACATGTTAGAGTGCGTGCTGTGAGAATTGCAGCAATGCTCTGGATTGCCGCGACTGTATCGCTGACTGCCGCCCCTTCGGAGGTGCTCGTAGACAAGCATCGAGTGGTCTATGAGTCTCGAGGCAGCGGCGAGCCGGTACTCGTCCTGGTGCACGGGTGGACCTGCGACAGATCGCTTTGGGAGCCTCAGATCACCGACTTTTCGGCGAAGTATCGCGTGATCGCTATTGACCTGCCCGGTCATGGTGAAAGCGACAAGCCGGAGGACGTTACCTACGATTCGAAGCTGTTTGCAAAGGCCGTGCTCGGTGTTATGGACGCGGCCAGCATACGGCAGGCCGTGCTGATTGGACATAGTATGGGCCTGCCTGTAATCCGGGAGGTCTATGCCGAAGCTCCGGGCCGCGTTCGTGCACTGGTATCAGTCGATGGGTCGGTTTTGAAAGGCTCGCTTGCGGAATTTGCGAAGCAGCTTAAAGGCGAGCAGGGCCTGGAGAACCGCCGCAAGTTTCTCGAATCTTTCTATGACAAATCAACCCCGGCCACCGTTCGGGAAAGAGTGACGGAGTCGATGCTGCGTGCGCCGGAGCATGTCGCAGTCAGCGCCATGTCTAACGCAGTGGGATACGACTGGGACCATGCCGGACCGGTGACTGCTGTCCCAGTGCTGTCAATCAGTCGCAAACGACCCAACACGAACTACGAAAAACTGTTCCGGCAGGCTTTCCCGAACGCCGATTATCGTGAGATGGACGGAGTCGGTCATTTTCTGCATCTGGAGAAACCGGTTGAATTCAACGCCATGGTGCTGGAGTTCGTTGACTGGATTCCGAAAGCCGACACACAGACGAGATGAACCCTAACGCCGAACGCTTTATGAGCCGTGCTCTCGAACTCGCTGCTGCGAACGCTGTCAGCGGGAACGGA
Source organism: Bryobacteraceae bacterium (assembly GCA_963794765.1). Taxonomy (GTDB): domain Bacteria; phylum Acidobacteriota; class Terriglobia; order Bryobacterales; family Bryobacteraceae; genus JAWXCM01. The sequence goes on from CAWCGC010000047.1 coordinate 24,247, forward strand.
GGTCCGTTTGGGGCGGTTATCGTTCGCGATGACGAAATTCTTGCGGAGGGGGTCAATCTCGTCACTTCAACGAATGATCCGACTGCGCATGCCGAAGTTGTCGCCATCCGCCGGGCGTGCGCGATTATCGGGCAGTTTCAGCTGACCGGCTGTGAGTTGTATACCAGCTGCGAACCATGCCCAATGTGTCTGGGCGCCATCTACTGGGCCCGTCCCGCCGGGATCTACTACGCGGCAACGCACAAAGATGCTGCCGCAGCCGGCTTCGACGATTCTTTTATCTACCAGCAAACCCGAATGAAGCCTCAGGAACGTGCCATCCCGATGCTTCGGCTGCTTGCGGAGCTTGCAGATAAGCCGTTCCGTGCGTGGTGTGAGAACCAGAATCGGGTCCCTTACTGATGCAGCTGGCTGCGTTAACATTCCGATAAAGAAGGAAATGTCGGTAGTTCTCGAGCTTCGACGGGTCTCGAAGCGATTTGCCTCTCAGCTGGCCGTTGATGATGTTTCGCTGCAGGTTGAGGAGGGCGCCTTCTACGCTCTGCTCGGGCCATCGGGATGCGGCAAGACGACCACGCTGCGCCTGGTTGCCGGTTTTGAAGAAGCCACTTCAGGCGATATCTGTCTTGGCAATCAGCGAATCAACCATCTGCGGCCATATGAGCGTCCTGTCTCTACCGTGTTCCAGAACTACGCCTTGTTTCCGCATCTGACCGCGCGTGCGAACGTGGAGTTCGGACTTCGACAGAGGAACGGGCTACGTGAGTCGGCGATTCGGTCTCAGGCCATGGATTCTCTCGCGCTGGTGCATCTGACGGGCAAGGAAGACCGGTATCCCGCACAATTGTCGGGCGGTGAGCGTCAACGTGTGGCACTTGCGCGCTCCCTGGTTTTGCGTCCGCGGGTGCTCCTGCTCGACGAGCCCTTGTCCGCTCTCGACCCGAACCTCCGTAAACAGGTCAGAACCGAATTGAAGGCATTGCAGCGGCGTGTCGGCATCACGTTTGTCTTTGTCACGCACGATCAGGAAGAAGCGCTGTCGATGTCGGACCAGATTGCTGTGATGAATGCCGGGCGTCTGGAGCAGACAGGCCCACCGGAGGAGCTTTATGTACGTCCTCGTACACGCTTCGTCGCAAGTTTTCTCGGTCATGTGAACTGGGTCAACGGTATCGGCATCAGGCCTGAATCTACCCGGATTTCCCGGCAGGAACTAATCAACGGAGTTCGTACCGTGCCGGGCGTTGTTGAAGAGTCGACATTTCTCGGCAACTGCATGCACATCGCGCTTCGGCTGGCATCGGGAGAGCGAGCCATTGCAGAAGTTGACCGTGGAGAAGCCGATTTCCGGTCCGGCGAGCAGGTGCTTATGTGGTGGCACCCGCGCGACGAGATGGCCGGACTGCAGGACTGATGGAGCGGCTTCGGCGTCTGTTTCTGCTGCCGACAGTCCTGGTGCTGGGAGCACTGTTTGTGCTGCCAATGCTGATCATTCTTCTTTACAGCTTCGAGGCGAGAGGTGTCTATGGCGGGGTCGCCTCTGCATTTACAGCTGAGAATTATCAGCGTTTGTTTGACGGGCTCTACGCGACCATCTTTGTTCGAACTTTCCTGATGGCGGCGATTGCTACTGCGGGCTGCCTCCTTTTCGGCTTTCCGCTTGCGCTCTTTATTTCACGAGCCGCAGCCGGTCGCCGAAACCTGTACCTTCAGCTCGTGATGCTGCCGTTCTGGAGCAGCTTCCTTGTGCGAACGTATGCGTGGATGTTTTTGCTGCGTGACACGGGTCTGATCAACACGGCACTGATGGGGATGGGAGTTATCCGCACGCCGTTGCCGCTTCTCTACAACGAGGGTGCTGTATTCGTGGGACTGCTGTACGGGTATCTGCCGTTTGTTGTGCTGCCACTGTATGCGACTCTGGAGCGGCTCGATCCTGCGCTCAGCGAAGCCGCGGCGGATCTTGGAGCTTCTCCGCTTCAGACACTCCGGCGAGTGATTATTCCGCTATGCGCTCCTGGTTTCCGTGCGGCGGCTCTGCTGGTCTTTATCCCGTGTCTTGGGGCTTACCTGACGCCGGATCTGCTTGGCGGCGGGAAAACCGCCATGGCCGGAAATCTGATTCAGAACCAGTTCACGACGGCTCGCGACTGGCCCTTTGGGTCGGCGGTCTCACTGGGGCTGATGGTGTTGTCGATGGCCCTCCTGCTGATCTGGATGCGGGGAGAACGCGAGCGGCTCGGAGACGAGTTGTGAGACGCTTTCTCGGACTGTACGCGGTGCTCGCATTTTCATTTCTGCACGTGCCTCTGCTGGTTCTGGCGATTTTCAGCTTCAACCGGTCGAAGTTCACGGTCTGGGAGGGGTTCTCGGTTCGATGGTTTGAGGCAGCGTTCACGGACGCTCAGCTTGCAGAAGCAGCGGTCAACAGTCTGGTGATCGCCGTCGCCGCGACCATCTTTTCGACGGTGATAGGGACAATGTGCGCGTATGCTCTCTGGAAGCGGAGAGCGCCCTCTATCTCCGGCGCGCTGTATTTCTCACTCGTCACACCCGAGATCGTGACGGGAGTGTCGCTGCTGGCGTTTTTCCAATGGTCATTCCGTTTCCTCCGACTGCAGCTCGGAATGCACACGGTGATCGCCGCCCACGTGATGTTCTGCATCGCTTACGTCGTGATTGTGGTGAGCGCCCGGCTTCGGACCATGGATGCATCACTGGAGGAAGCAGCACTGGATCTGGGCGCAACGGAGTGGCAGGTTTTTTTAAAGGTCACATTGCCGCTGCTGCTGCCCGCGGTCGCGGCGGCCGGGCTCCTTGCGTTCACAATTTCCTTCGACGATTACGTAATCACGAGCATGGTCGCCGGTGTTGACTCCGAGACGCTTCCGATGGTGATCTATGCAATGGCGCGCCGCGGCGCCAATCCAGTAGTGAACGCGATTTCGACATTGATTGTCGTCGGCCTCGGGATACTCATCGCGGTCTCGGAGCGGTTACGCGCATGACGTCGCGACGGACCTGGTTCCTGCTTGGCATCTCCGGAGCGCTCTCGGGATGCTGGCGCGACAACCATCGTCGACTGAATGTGTGGAACTGGTCGAGCTACGTCGGCCCGGAAACGATCCCGAATTTCGAAAAGGAATTTCAGGTTCGGGTCCGATATGCAGTCTATGAGAGCAATGAAGAGATGCTCGCACGGGTGATGGGCGGTAACTCTGGCTGGGACGTGGTGTTTCCGACGAGCTACCTGATTCAGCCAATGCGCGAGATGACTTTATTGCGAGAGCTTGATCACAGCCGGTTATCAAATCTCGGCAACCTCGATCCGCTGTTTCAGAAGCCTGCGTGGGACCCCGATCTGCGTCTGGGTGTTCCCTATATGTGGAACGGCACCGGAATCTGCTATTCAAAACAACTTGGCGGCGGCGTTCGGGCATGGTCGGATTTGTGGCGGACCGATCTTCGCGGACGAATCACAATGCTTGATGATCCGGTCGATGTCTTCGCGGCTTGCCTGCGAAAGGCAGGCAAGAGTATCAACACCCGAAACCCGGACGATCTTCGTCTGGCGAGGGCGGAGGCGGTGGAACAGAAGCCTTTGCTGCGAGCCTATATCAACGCCGAAGTCAGGGATCAGCTAATTGCGGGGGATGTACTCGCCGCGCAGCTGTGGTCCACAACATCGCAGCAGGCCATGGATGAATCGGATAAGCTCGAGTTCTGCTACCCGTCGGAGGGATTTGCGCTTTATCCGGATGTTGCGGTGATCCTTCGGGAGTCGACTCGGGTCGCTCTGGCTCACGAGTTCCTGAATTATTTGTTGCGGCCTGAGGTCGCTGCCGGGATTGTGAAAGGTGCACGGACGGCAACTGCGAATGGTGCTGCGCGAGAGCTTCTGCCTTCGGATATTCGGGACAAACCGACTTTGTATCCCTCGCCTGAGATCATGGCGCGGGGCGAATGGGCGCTGACGAGCACCCCGCAAATTCAGCGGCTTAGGGATCGACTGTGGACGGAAGTGAAATCGGCGTAACTCGAAAGAGAGGTTTCTCTGCCTCGAGCCACTACACTAGTACATAATTCACCTCGTGGAGACGTGTAACTGAATGCAGTCTTTGTCTGTGGTTGTTCCTGCTTATAACGAGGAAGCGACCCTTAGTACTGTGGTCGGCAAGCTGCTTAGCTTGCCGGAACTGCTCGAGATCGTGATCGTCGACGACTGCTCACGCGATCGCACGCCTGCAATTTGCGAAGAACTGGCCAGCCGCGATTCGCGAGTCAAGTACGCTCGTCATCCTGCAAACAAGGGGAAGACAGAGGCGCTTAAAACCGGATTTGCACTCACGCGCGGAGCGATCGTGATCGTACAGGACGCCGACCTGGAGTACGATCCGTCCGAAATCGCTGAGGTGATCGGGCCGATTCTGGATGGTCAGGCGGACGTTGTGTACGGCTCGCGGTTCCTGGTGCGGAAGGCAGCCCGAGTTCTGTATTTTTACCACTATCTGGCTAACAAGGGTCTTACGTTCCTGTCGAACCTGTTCACAAACCTGAATCTGACCGATGTCGAGACCGGCTATAAGGCGTTTCGGGGCGAGATCATTCGGAACATGATCATCACGTCGACCGGATTCGGTTTTGAAATCGAAGTAACCGCCAAGATTGCGAAGCTGAAATGCGCGATTTACGAGGTGCCCATAAGCTACTACGGTCGGACTTATGAGCAGGGAAAGAAAATTGGCTTCAGTGACGGAGTGCAGGCGTTGTGGCTGATCTTCCGTTACAACCTGTTCTCGAACCTTGAGAACTCATTTCGGCAGCAGCCAGTGCTCCAGACCCAAAGCACACACAGCAGCAGTTAACAGCAGCGCTAGTTAATTCGGAACGCGCCGGCCAAGGATCGGCACTGAACCCTGAGTCTGTTTCGGCAAAGGACCCGGCCCGTCTCCTATCGGCTGGCCTCTGCGCGCGGGGGTATTGTCGAGTTCGCCTTCTCCAAAAACAAGCGGACGGTCAAGCACCATCTCGAGCGTCGTGCCCTTCGCGAGAACCGCATCAGGACCACGCGTCAGTAATACCGTCGCGAGTCCGGCGGCAGCTCCGGCAGCGGCGCCGATGCCCGCTCCCATTCCCGCATGGCCTCCGAACCCTCCGCTGATGGCACCTACGGACGCTCCGGTAGCTGCCAGTTCGCCGATGCGCTGAGCGTCTGCACCCTTGTTGCTGTCGCTCATGATCTTCCCTTCGTTCTTGTCAAGCTCCTCGGTTGCTCTGCCATCGAGCTGGCCAATGCGTCCCCGGAAGTCCCTTGTCGTGCCGTTAGGTAAGGTCAGCGAATCGAAGCGAACATAGAGTGCGCCTTTGCCTTTGACCTTTCCGGGCCGCTTTACCTGAGTGACGGTTCCGGCAACGTAGCTACCGGGCGGGATAACGATCTTGCCGTTCACCAGCACCGGGAACACCGTCTCCAGGTAGATTCGATCGCCTTCCGCTGCATGCTTTGTGCTGATGCTGTTGATCATACTTAGCGGAATTCTGGTGCCGGGGACGACAGTAACGGCGTTCGCCGACTGATCATCGGCGGCCGGAGACGCGAATAAAAGAGATGGCGCCAGCAGCGCGGGAATCAGGAGAAAGCAACGACCCATGAAATATTCAGTTTAGCTGTAACGTGCGACGTATAAATTAGTGATTCGGTTGCCCTGAAATGGCGTGGACTTTTAGACCGGAAGCGCTCATCGACCCTGATGCGAAGCCGATGCGTACGGTTGGATTAGCGGAGAAGTCCTCCGGCAGACGAAAATTAATCTGGTAGACCCCGGCAAAGCCCGGAGCACCGCCGGCATAGAGAAGTGCCGATCCGGCCAGCACCGTTCCGTCAATCTCCACCACAAAGTGGTCGATGTCGGCGAGGGAAACGGGCTGCTGGAGCAGTTCGCCCGAGACGATCGGTGGCTTGGTTTGACCCAATCCCGTCGCATAGAGGGTGATGATATCGCCGGACGTGCCGGGATTATCGAAAGTCAGCAACTCTCCCGTAGTCGCTTTCACCGACAGAGCGAATTCGGGGTCAACCCCGAACAGCGCTGGAGCCGAATCGTTCAGCGCGACCTTGATGGCCGGACCATAACGATTGTCAAGCTGAACTCGAATGTCGGTCATTCCAGCGCGGAACTGCGCCGGAACGACAAAATTGATCTGGCCGGGTGAGACGTAGAGAAGCGGAGCCGCGATTCCGCCAACCAGAACCCGAACACCTGTTCCGGGCAGGGTCGTCGGCAGGATGCCCGCGCGGATGTCCCCTGCGGCGATCGAGGCTGTTTTGTGTGCGAGATACTGTCCGTAAATCGTCGCCAGAGTATTGGGTGCCAGAAGCCCGGATATAGGACTCGCCGAATTGACGATACTCGACTGCACATAAAGAGGTGCGGGATCCTGCGGCGGCAACTGTGTCTGGGCCGTCGTCGCTTATGGAAGAGAGGATGGCGAAAAAAACGAGCGATCTCAGATGGTTTTCTCCAACTGTGTAGTGCAGGACCCGGCTACTTCCTCTCAACTGCTTCAGTCCGGAATGCGACCGTCGATGCAACGGTTAAGATGATTCTGCATCTCACTGTCAGGAACGTGGGTTGAAGAAATCGACGGTCGCTCCTGATCCCGCGCAAATTCCTCGGCTGGCGACGACGCGTGTCCGCCGGAGATTTCGAGTATTCTTTGGAAATCTCGGTCCAGGTCTGATCACTGGCGCCGCTGATGACGACCCGTCGGGAATATCCACGTACTCGGTGACCGGGGCAGCTTTCGGGTATAGCTGCCTGTGGACAGCCTTGTTCTGTTTCCCGCTAATGGCTGCAGTTCAGCTGATGTGCGCCCGCCTCGGAATGGTGTCCGGGCGAGGACTGGCAGGGTGCATCAGATACCGGTATCCACGATGGGTGCTGTGGGGCGCGTGCTCGCTGCTTATCGTTGCCAATGTGATCAACATCGGTGCGGACCTTGCTGGTATGGCGAAAACGACGGAAATGGTCACAGGCATCGACTCGCTTTACCTGACACCGGCGTACGCGATTGTCATCGCATCCCTGATGCTCTGGTCTTCTTACAAGACGATTGTCCGGACATTCAAATGGCTGACGCTGGCTTCTGTTTGCCTACGTCGGCGGCTGCCATACTGGCGCACCCGAACTGGTCGGCCGTCATTCGCTCGACGCTGGTGCCGCACTTGGAATGGAACAGGACATTCATCGCAACTCTCGTGGGTATCTTCGGCACCACCATCTCGCCTTACCTTTTTTTCTGGCAGGCTTCGCAGGAGGTTGAAGAGGAGCGAGAAAAAGGAAGATGCACGGTAGCAGAGCGGCAGGGAGCGACGCAGAAAGAACTGCGCCGGTCGCGGCAAGATGTGCTCACCGGGATGTTGTTCTCAAATGTCGTGATGTACTTCATCATTCTCACGACGGCTGCATCGTTGCATGAACATGGACAGACGACTATCGCGACCGCTCGGGATGCTGCCAATGCTCTTAAGCCGCTGGCGGGTCCTGCGGCATACTGGCTGTTCGCAATTGGTCTGATTGGTGCGGGGATGCTGGGGGTACCCGTGCTCGCCGGGTCCAGTGCCTACGCCGTTGCGGAAGCCGCTCGATGGAGAGGTTCGCTTTCCGATCGGCCGAGCCTCGCTCGCGGGTTTTATGCCGTGGTTGCGGTTGCCATGTTGATCGGCCTCGGTCTTGATTATGCCGGCTTCGACGCAGTGACGATGTTGTTCTGGTCGGCGGTTATCAATGGAGTTCTGGCACCCCCGTTGATTGTTCTGGTGATTATACTGACGAGTTGCCGCGAAATCATGGGGGAACATGTGAATCCTCCGTGGCTCCGAACTCTTGGCTGGGCGTGCGCCGTTGTAATGACCGTTGCGGCAGTTGCACTGTTCGCCGCGTGGTAAACGCTAATACCTGGCGGAGTACCACTGGCGCTGCTGCTGACGCCGGAGCGGGAGCTGCTTACGACCGGCACGGGAAGAAGTTGCGCGAAGTAACTCCCATTGAAACCGCGGAACAAGATCGGCCGTCGAGCCGACCTTGTTGCGCTCATTGAGAGCGCTGGCAGTGGAGACTCGGCGGTATCCTGTGTAGGTTGCGGCTGAGCATTCAGCAGATCGGGATTATCGGGGCACTGGTCTCGCTCACGTTCTTCTTTGGCGCGCTGCTGTTTGCTTTTGGGCTGCGAATGAATTCACAGCCCGTTTGGCCGCACTTCCACATTCCACCGCTGCTTTGGGGCTCAACCGCGGTCATCGCTGCCAGCAGCGCGACGCTGGAAGCAGCTCGCTTTTCAGTGCGGCGCGCACTTGTCTCGGCGTATCGCAACCGGTTGCTGGCAGCGGTACTGCTCGGAGTTGCGTTTCTCGGGATGCAGACGGTGGCGGGAGCGGAACTGCTCGGTCAGGGCGTTGCCATCGCCGGGAATCCGCATGGGTCCGCGTTCTACGTCTTTATCGCTATCCATGGCGTACATTTGCTCGTCGGGATTATTTGGCTCACGGTTTTGTGGCACGTATCGAAGCAACTGTTGCACGGTACCGAGCAGGATCTCAGACGCCACCGGCGGACGCTGAGTACCGCTTCGCTGTTCTGGCATTTCATGGGAATCCTGTGGGTCGTGCTGTTTATTTTTCTTCGGCACTGGTCGGGGAGTACGGCATAATTCTCCGAAGAGGTTTGCGATGCGGACTGGATATCAAAGTCGTTATTCCGTACCTGATTCTGTCGGGTGGCGTACGAGGTTTTCTCGAGTTCACAAAACAGGCATTCGGAGCAAGCGAGCGCCTGATCGTGCCGACGGACGATGGCAAGATCATGCATGGCGAGCTGATCATCGGTGATTCCCTGATCGAGTTTGCTGACGCGAATGATCAGTTCCCCGCGCGTCCCATGGCTCTGCACCATTACGTTCGAGATGTCGACGAGACTTATTCGAGGGCACTTGCCGCCGGTGCGACATCGTTGTACGGAGTCACGGATCAGGGTTATGGAGACCGCGAAGGAGGGTTACGGGATGCCTTCGGGAACATCTGGTTCATTGCCACTCACAAGGCGACGGCTATAAGCCCGAGGGTTTGCGTGACGTTACGCCATACCTCCACGTGGACGGTGCCGAGCGCCTGATGCAGTTTCTTCAGGAAGCCTTCGACGCAGAGACAACGGAGTGCTTTCGTGACCCGGACAGAATCGCCCACACAAGGATGCGAATCGGCGACTCCGCCATTGAGTTCAATGATGCTCACGGGCAGTGGAAGGCCTTTCCCGTGTGTATCCAGCTCTATGTTGACAGCGCAGACGAGAGTTGGGAACGCTCCTTAAAGGCCGGCGCCACAGGCGAGTTTCCTCCCGCGGTGAAACCATACGGAGACCGGATGGCGGGCGTCCGTGATTTCGCCGGGCAATCAATGGTTCCTCTCGGAATACGTCGGAGGAGAGAACGAGGGCTCTGACGGAGCTCAGCCGTGACGAGGAAGATACTGCTGACGAGCTGCCTCGCGTTCCTTGTCTGCGGCTGCGGAACCGAACATCGCGCCCCTGAGCCGTTCTCGAAACTGGCAGAAGAGTTTGTCTACACAACACTGTCCTGGTCGCCGGTGTCGGCAACGCAGTTTGGCTACCACCAGCACGGGAACGTGCGTCTCGACAGTACGCTCGACGATTTCAGTTCCGCAACACTTGAAGAGCATCGGCGATGGCTGACGGACTACCGCCTTCGACTGATGCAGTCCGTCAGGCCCGAGCAGTTGTCGCCTGAAGACCGAGCGGACTACGAGATCATTCAGGATCAAATATCGCTCAACCTCCTGGAACTAACCTCAATACAGGCGTATCGCCACAATCCGACCATATATGTCGAGTTGATCGGGAATGGTTTGTATTCCCCATATGTTCTGGAGTACGCCTCCAAACACGAACGATGCGAACACATTCTTGGGCGTCTGCGCGCTGTTCCTCCCCTGCTGGACCAGGCTCGTCGCAATCTCGCAAGTGCGCCGGAAGTCTGGACTCGCGTTGCTGGCGAGGAGAACGACGGCAACGTCGGGTTGATTGATGGCGTGCTGAAACAGCAGTGTGCTCCTGAAGTCGGAGCCGATACGTACGAAACAGCAGCGAAAGCTGCCATCGCGGAATTACGCGGTTTCAATCAGTGGCTTCAGAACGAGCTTAGCGGCAGCAGATATGACTGGAGGCTTGGGCCTGAAGCGTACGCCCAGAAGTTTCGATACGTACTCGAGACGGATGACAGCCCGGAAAACGTACTGCGTGCCGCGGAGCAGAATCTCCGGGATACCCGCCGCCAGATGTTCGCAATTGCGAGCGGAATGACAGGAGTGGATCCACATGCCAGCGAAACCGAAGTGATCCGTCGTGCGCTCGACGTGCTCGCTGCGAAGCATGGTACGCGGGAATCCTATTTTGAGGACGCCCGGCGTGATCTGGCCGAAGCGCGCGACTTCGTCCGCCAGAAAGACTTGTTGACCTTGCCTCCGCGTGAGAATCTGCAGGTCATCGAAACACCGGAATTTATGCGCGGCATTTACGCAGTCGGAGGCTTTAATTCGGCGCCCGTGCTGGAGCCACAACTCGGTGCCTTTTACTGGATTACGCCCATGCCGCCTCAATGGCCTGCGGATCGTATCGAATCCAAGCTTCGGGAGTACAACACCTACGGACTGCAAATCCTGACCATTCATGAAGCGATGCCAGGTCACTACGTTCAGGCTGAGTATGCAAATGAGGTTCAGCCACCCCTGCGCCGGATCCTGCGCGGAGTCTTTGCGAACGGACCTTATGTCGAAGGCTGGGCCGTGTACGTAACGGAAGTAATGATCGACTCCGGGTATATGAACAATGACCCGGGCCTGCGGCTGACATTTCTCAAGCATCAACTCCGCGTTATCTCGAACGCAATTCTCGACATCCGTCTGCAAACGATGGGAATGAGTGACGCTGACGCGCTCCGTCTGATGATCGACGGCGCCTTCCAGGAACGAGAAGAGGCTGTCGAGAAACTCCAGCGAGCGCAGCTGTCTTCGACCCAGTTGCCGATGTACTTTGTGGGGTTTCGTGACTGGAATCGCGCTCGGGATCAATACCGTTCGGCTCACGGAGGTTTACTTTCACTGAAGGAGTTCCACCAGAGAGCACTGGCAGAAGGTGCTGTTCCGATGCCAGTTCTCGGTCGACTGATTTCTTCGCCCAACGAAGCAAATTAGTATCAAGCTTCGTGCGCCGGAGCCGATATAAGAGGTGTGAGGAATGACATTTCGGGTTCGGCGATACCCGCACGACATCACACCGAGGCAGACCTCCATTTTGCCGATTCCGAGGTTCAGCACCATCGTGTAGATCAGTTGCTTGACGAACTGCGGCTGGCCCTGAGGATGGGTGCTGACGACCGTAATGTACGGCTGGCGCTTGAGCGGATTCGCGACTACCTGATCCTTCACTTCGATGATGAAGAGCAGTACATGGTGAAGATCGGCTATCCTGCCGAACGGCTCGCCCTTCACATCGCCGGGCACATTGCGCTGCTGGATGAGACGGAACTGATTAGTGAAGCCGCCGATCAGTCGAATGTAAGTGTTGCGCTGGCCGCCCTCGAGACTCTTTCCTCACATCTGAGAGGCCATGTTGCGGACCATGATCAGGCGTATCTGGGTTTTGCTCATGCAGGAACGCTGAGACGCATCCCGGCCTGAGCGGGGTGTTTGCACCCGCGTAAAACATTCTTCCAGTCGTTTGTCGTCGCTCAGATCGGGCAAACCCGTGCGGGATGCTACGATAATCGAATGAATGACATACGACCTCATCGTCATCGGTAGCGGACCGGGCGGGTACTCTGCTGCAATCCGCGGAGGCCAGTACGGCCTGAAGACTGCGCTTATTGAAAAGCAGCCGAGGCTCGGCGGAACCTGCCTCCTTGTCGGTTGCATTCCCACCAAAGCACTCCTCCACACTGCCGATGTTTGGGACCACTTCGTTCACTCCGGCGACGACGGGATATTCTGCGATAATCCCCGCTTTGACTGGGGCAAGGTAAACGATCGTAAGGACAAGATCGTCAGCAAGCACTCGAAAGGTGTCGAGATGCTGATGCGGAAGAACAAGGTAGAGGTCATCAAAGGCTGGGCTGAGCTCAAAGGCGGCGGCAAGATCGACGTCACGGCTGACGATGGCGGCAAGAAAACAGTTGAAGCTAAGAACATAATCCTGGCGACAGGCTCAGAAGCCCGCATGCTGCCCGGCCTCGAGCCTGATGATTCGGTTCTCACCAATGTCGAAATTTTGAAGCTGAAAGAGGTTCCAAAGAAGCTCGGAATTATTGGCGCAGGCGCAGTCGGAGTAGAGTTCGCTTCAATTTTCAAACGCTTTGGTTCAGACGTTACGATTCTCGAGATGCTGCCGCGAATTGTTCCTGTTGAGGACGAAGACGTCAGCAAGGAACTGGAGAAATACTTCAAAAAGCAGGGCATTCGCATCGAGACCGGCGCTAAAGCGGACAATATTCGGAAAACTGCCAAGGGAGTCAAACTGACTGCGACGCTCGCCAACGGCAAGTCGGAGCAGATCGAGTTCGACAAATTACTCATCGCGGTAGGCCGTCGCCCAAACACGGACAAGTGCGGTCTCGAGAGCACCAAAGTCGAGCTGGATCGAGGCTTTGTTAAGGTGAATCAGTTTCAGCAGACCGGTGAAGCAGGTGTTTATGCGATCGGCGACATCGTCGCGGGTACGCCGCAACTGGCGCACGTAGCCACCATGGAAGGTATGGTCGCGCTCGATCACATGACGGGTCGTCAGGCGATTCCGATTAATAAGAACCGCATTCCCGGTGCGACTTACACGGAGCCTGGCATCGGCAGCGTCGGCCTGACGGAGAAGCAGGCGAAAGATCAGGGCTTCAAAGTGAAAGTCGGCAAGTTTCCGTTTGTCGGGAACAGCAAGGCGACGATCGTCGGCATGCATGAGGGCTTCGTTAAAGTGATCAGCGACGAGACCTACGGCGAGATCCTCGGCGTCCACATCATTGGGCCGCAGGGATTCGAGCTGATCTCCGAAGCGGTCGCAGCGATGGAAGCTGAGGCGACGGTGGAAACAATGATTCATACCATCCATGCACACCCGACGCTTTATGAAGCGGTGGGCGAAGCTTTCAACGCTGTACGCGGCATGGCGATCAATGTCTGATTTCGAGGTGCTGGACCTTGGGCTGGTGCCATACGCCGAAGCTCTCGCGATCCAGCAACAACTCGTCGAGCAGCGCAAGCAGGGTCTGATCACGGACCGGTTGTTGTTCGTCGAGCATCCGCATGTAATCACAATGGGCCGGAACGGCCGAAACGAGAATCTTCTGGCCAGCCCGGAAGTGCTTCAGGCTGCCGGGATCGAGTTTCATCACAGTAATCGTGGCGGGGACGTGACGTATCACGGCCCCGGCCAGATCGTGGGTTATCCGATTTTTGATCTCCGGGAATGGAAGCGCGATGTTGTCGCGTATGTCCGTGCGCTGGAAGCGGCCATTATCGACGCTCTCTCCGAATTCGGGGTCAACGGGGAGCGTTTGCCGGGAGCAACCGGCGTGTGGATTGGACAAGCGAAGATAGCGGCTATCGGGGTCCATATCAGCCGCTGGATCACTTACCATGGGTTTGCGCTCAACGCAACCACTGATCTGAATTATTTCGGATACATCATTCCTTGTGGGCTTACTAAGCCAGTTACTTCGTTGCAGGCGCTGGGAATCAATGTGCCGCAGCACGAAGTTAAGGCGGCGTTAGTGCGAGGTTTTCAACGGCAGTTCGCGATCGAGGCGAACTTTGCCGGAACGGACGAGTCACAACTTCAGCCGGCAGTATAGTGCGAGGCGGCGGTGCCTGCGGCCGGGACGACAGAGGGAGACAAAGATGATTGATGTCGTGATGCCCCAGATGGGCGAAAGCATCGTAGAAGGGACGCTGACCCGGTGGCTGAAGAAGCCGGGCGAGCATGTTGAACGGGACGAACCCCTGTTCGAGATTTCCACCGATAAGGTGGACACCGAAATTCCTTCGCCTGGCGCCGGGGTGCTTGCCGATGTTCTGGTCGAAGAAGGGAAGACTGTCGCGATTAACACGATAGTTGCTCGTATCAACGAGGGAGCTGGTGGATCAGCTTCTGCGACCGCAGCCGCCCCTCCGCAGGAATCCGCAGCACCGCAGGCGGCAACGGAGACGAGCGCCGCCGCGCAGCAAAAAGAAATGGCCCGCGTTCCGGAACCTGCCGGTGCGGGTGCTTATCCTTCCGTGCCCGAGCCTCAGCCCGCACCTGCCGCGGAACAGCCGTCCGCAGAAGAGCCAACCGGACCGCTGTCCCCTGTAGTTCGAAAGATGGCGCGTGAGCATAACATCGATCTGCGCCAGATTCGCGGAACAGGCGCCGGCGGCCGCATCACCAAAGCTGATGTCGAAGGCTACATGGGTCAGCGTGGCGGAGCAGCGGAACATGCCGCACCTGTAGCGCAGTCTGCGGGACCGTACCCATCCGTTCCATCGCAACAGCCTGCTGCTCCGCAACAGGCTCCGTCGCAGCCAGCGGCACCTTCTGTGCAGCAGCAGGCGGCTGCCCAGCCTCCGGTAGCCCGTGCGGAAGCCGCCCGGACTCGTATCGAGCAAATGAGCAACATGCGGCAGAAAATTGCCGAGCACATGGTGTTCTCAAAGCGGACATCCGCGCACGTTACGACGGTTCACAAGGTGGACATGACGAAGGTTGCTAAACTCCGTGACCGTCACAAGAAGGAGTTTCAGGAACGCTACGGGTTCTCGCTCACGTTTCTGCCTTTCGTTGCACGTGCGGTTGCTGAAGGACTGCGTGCTTTCCCCGTCGTCAACGCCTCGATCGACGGCACGAATATCATCTATCACAACGACATTAATCTCGGCATCGCTGTCGCGCTTGATGGCGGAAACGGCCTGATCGTTCCGGTCATTCGAAATGCCGACGAGAAGAATGTTGTCGGGCTGCAGCGCTCGATTGTGGATCTCGCAGCGCGTGCTCGTTCGCGTCAGCTGAAGCCGGACGAGGTCGCGGGCGGAACGTTCTCCATCACCAATTTCGGCAGCTTCGGCAGCGTCTTTGCCACGCCTGTGATCAATCAGCCGCAGGTGGCGATCCTCGGTGTCGGCGCTGTCGAGAAGACACCTGTCGTGATCGACGATGCGATTGCAATTCGATCGGTCGCGTATCTCGCACTCACCTTCGATCACCGGCTAGTGGACGGAGCTCTCGCTGACCAGTTTGTTTCCAAAGTCAAGAACGTCCTCGAGAACTGGTCCGACTCGATTCTGTAAACGAGATCTTTACAACACTTCAACCTATGAGCCGCAACGCGCATGTTGCGGCTCACGCCTTAACGTTCGATGCGATTGTTGATATCGATTCTTTGCGCCGGAGCTTTGATGGCGAGCATGGGTTTTGTCGCTGCGCAGCATGGGGCCGTGACGGATCCGCGCAACGGAGTTGTAAAACAGAACTCGACTTTTCAGGCTCTGGCCAAGCCGCCTGCAGACGTGGCTGCGATTCTGGAGCGATCCTGTTCCGATTGCCACTCCGAACAGACACGCTGGCCCTGGTACAGCCATCTGCCCGTTATCGGCAAGCAGATGGAGCAGCACGTCGTCACTGGCCGTCTGATGCTGGACCTCTCGGACTGGAAGGGCCATATCGAGGCGTTAGAAGCTGAAGACAAGCTGGACAGCATGTGCATTCAGGCGAAATCGAGGAAGATGCCGCTTCCGCAATATCTGTTGCTGCACCCCCAGTCGCGTCTCACGAAGCAGGAAGTCGAAACTCTGTGTAAGTGGACTGCCTTGAAGGCCGGCAAACCCCTTTCGTAATAATGTTGCCTGCAACCGATCGGGGGACTGGGTCATCCATGTATACTGAAGTTGTCCCAAGGGGGCGCAACGGTTTCGACGGGATTGTGGCGTTGTGTCAGGGCGTGCCGGGTTCCGAGCTCCCGTAAAACGATCGGAAAACCAACAACTGCCAACACGCAGTTTGCATACGCTGCCTAATTTAGGCTAGCCGCTTCGGATGTCAGGCTTGCATGGCATCCGGTGAGCGTCATATGGCAGGCTGGGCCGAGGGCTTCTGTTCGTAGCCGCAGGCCGAGATCAATCGGACTAAGCTGGTGGCCTCTTGCTGGTTTCTGAGTCATCGGTCGAAAAATAACGAATCAGATACGCACGTAGTCAGGGCATGACGAACTTTTTCGGACGCGGGTTCGACTCCCGCCGCCTCCACCAAACTTTCGAATGACAAACGAAGGTTGAACTTCTCAACTCACAAGATCAATAGAATTTCGACAGAACCGCGTCGATACTCGGACACGGAAGTGCCGTACCAGATGACATTCATCGGGTTTATGATCTGCTGAACCCTGTCATCGCATTGATCCAAATCCTTGCTGCTGCGAGCTCATCAGATTCGAGAGCATGACTATAGATTGAGAGCGTGACATTCGGATTAGCATGTCCGAGCCGTTTTGAAAGGTCGGTATCGGCGCTCCTTTACTGAGCAATTCGCTTGCGTGCTAATGCCGGATCCGACGCGAGCAGGTTGTATGTGCCTGACGCAGACGCGAAGCAGTTTACTGTCACACAAATTTGCCTGAAGATGCATCGAACGGTTGTGTGGGAGATGACGCCACAATCGTCCGGACAATATCGGCGGTGTCCCCCTCAGCGCGCGTCGGTGCTGTGGGGCACTATCGCTCTAATCGTAATCTTTGTAGGTCTCGCCATCCTTTACTTCTGCTTCGGCCCGGAGATTCCGTCTCCCAGATTACCGTTCGCGCCATAAATGCGCGTATCGGCAACTAGTTGCACTCATAGTCTGGAGTGCAATCTCCAAATCATAGATTCGGTTCGGCGCTGAAACTGACCGACGCTCGAACGTGACTCACCGCCCACGAATCGAGAACCACCGAATCTAGCGAGTACACTGCCGCCTCCGCGCTAACATCGCGCGAACATCCCAGCGAAACAGGGTGAAATCAGGCGCATTAAGTGCGAAGCGGTAAACGCAGAATCAACAACTTGCGATGTCGTGGAACGGGGTGAAGCAACCCAAAGCGCATTCGACTCCCGCCGCCTCCACCGAACTTTCGGATATAAACGCGCAGCGCCGTGCTACATCCTTCGAGGACTACGCGCAAGCTTTGATGGTGCACGTCATAGGCTGAACGGAGCCGGTACGGAGTGCCTCCAAATACAGCATGTAGATTCCTGTCCGTTTTCTGCGGTCGTATTCCCGGAGCAGAAGTGCAGCCAGATCGTAGGAATGATACACACCATCGAGTATTGTTGCGCCCTTTAGAAGATCTGTGTCGGTCCAGCGGTCAAGTTCGGTAAAGTCGCGAACGAAAATAGCGTCCGCCCAGAGAAGCTGACTCAGGGGAGCATGTGGATTCGGAGGCAAGAACGGCCGAAATGCCCGTCCCGCCATATCCAGAAACTTGTGGAAAACGAAACCCTGCTCGCGCAGGAATGCCTGCAGGTCACAAAACAGCGCCTGCCCTTCGTACAGCGGAACGAACTCCACTTCTGATTCAATCACCAGCGCTTCGCGAACCGTCTCCGTTCCATTCTGCAGCGCCATCAGTTCGGCTCCCTGAATGTCGATCTTGATCAGGTCGGCACACACATCCGGTCTAAGCTCGTCAAGGCGGACGGTTGGAACTGGGACCGTGCGCCGCACGTGGAAGTTGCCTCCCGGCTGCGACGCATCAATGGCGCTGAATAAATCGATCAGGCGCGCGTTTGGCTTCAGCAGCGACGAGCAACCGGGGTATCGGGTAAGGTGAAACTCAGCCACGTGCCCGTCGCCAACAAAGTGTGGCAGGTAGTGGTATGGCCCGCCGCGCTTTTCAAGCTTTGCGCATTGTTCCGGGTTGGGCTCGAAGCCGATTACTGTCGCATGACCAGACTGAATTAGCCGGTGATACCGTTCTTCACCTTCCTCCATCGCTCCGATGTCAAGGATGCGGATATCTGCAATACAGCCGCTTTGCGCGAGCTCCTGCTGTATGCCGGAACGGGAGTCAGCTAATGCCTCGTAGATGGACACAACGTGATAGTGCCCATGTCCAGGGAATTTCTCACCGGTTTAGCCGAACTGTTCTGGCGACAGTGGCCCGTCGCTCATGAGCAAAGTGCGGTAAGGCTCGGGTCTGCTACTTTGCGAGCGGCCGTCGCGATCAGACGTCCCTGGCCCGGACGCGCTTTCAGGAGTAGAGTCGGTTCCTCATCGCAAGCCTGGATGCAGGTGAGACAAATCGGCGTGGTCCCCTGATGCAGAAACGTCGGCGCGGCGCAGTACCGGCACGTGGTACCGGAGGCTCCAGTTGACGCGGCTCTTAGGTACGTCATACTTCCACCTTGTGACATTTTGCCGCCGGATACTATGCCCGTAAATGCGTGTATAGTACTGGGTAATTTCCCTTAGCTGACCGCCCCGTACTTTCTGGCCTCGGCGAAACCGAATTGGCTCTTCCTCGTCATCGGATGAAATCTCTGAATCGACCTGACAAACTGGTCTGCGGGAGAAGACGAAGTTAAGTGGCCGACCGAAAAGACACCAAAGCAATCAGTGAAGCCGCCCGCCGGAACATCTCGATTATCGCCCGTCTCGAAAGATGGGCAGCAAGAAGCAGGACCGTGGGGGAAAGAGTCGGTGACACAATCGCGGTTCAGGCTGGGCGGGTCTGGTTCATCCTGCTTCACGTGTTGTGGTTCGGCGGCTGGATCTTGTGGAACGTCGGTCTGTTAGGCGGATTGAAACCCTTTGATCCATATCCATTCGAATTTCTCATCCTGGTTGTTTCACTCGAATCGACGTTCCTGTCTCTGTTCATTTTGATGAGCCAGAATCGCAGCAACCGTCAGGCCGAGCAGAGGGCGCACCTCGATCTACAGGTCAATCTCCTTTCCGAACAGGAAACCACAAAATTACTGCAACTCGTGCGTGCGCTTTGCCTCCATCATGGATTGCCCGAGGCAAACGATAAGGAGCTGGTTCAGATGATGGATCGGACCAGACCTCAGGCGCTGATACGCGAGTTGAACGCGAATCTTCCTTCGGAAACAGCCGAGTAGACGCCTGTCGCGATCAGAAATTGTATTTCAGAGCGAACTGAATCTGACGCATGCGAGTGATTGTGCCCGTTATCTGACCGAAACTTGTCGAAGGAGCCGCCGGCGGCAAGTTTTGATTGCCCCAGTTCGCGTTCGGTGCCGCCCACTCCGGATGATTCAACGCGTTGAACATCTCCATGCGGAACTGCACGGCCTGCCGCTCGGTGATTCTGAAGTCCTTGATAGTGGAGAAGTCCAGATTCACCTGCTTGGGTGCGATGAGATTATTTCGCCCGCAGTTCCCGTACTGGCCCGGTAAGGAATTGAAGAATGCCGCCGGATTCAGCCAATGTTCCGGAGTCGCATTCGGCAGATACGGGCTGACGCCGGCAACGCAGTTGAGCCGAGTGCTTGCAGGCACGAAGCTGGTCCCCGCGGAATCCCACGATGTGGTGTCGAGGGGAGCGCCGCTTTGCGCGAGGAAGATGCTGCTGAGCTGCCATCCACCAACGATCTGATTGACGATGCCTCCATGATTCAGCAGGCGCTGTCCTTTTCCGAAGGGGAGCGTGTAAAGCACGGACGCGACGAAGCGATGCGGGATGTTAAAGGTGGAAGGTCCTTTGTCGCAGGCGCGGCAGCGCATATCCTGGGGAGCGAACTCATTTCCCTGGCCACGAATGGCGCTGGCATCATCGAGCGACTTCGACCAGGTGTAGCTGAACAGTCCGGTGAAATTAGAGCCGAACCGCTGCGTTAGCTTTGTGATGAACGCGTTGTAGTTGCCGACTCCATCCGACTTCAGATACTGAATTCCGACATACTCCGGATACGGAGCGCGAGTCGCATAGGCGGTAGTTCCCGGTATCGGTGCATTCATGTTGTACAGCAGTGCGAGTTTGCGGCTCTGCGACCCGTTGTATCCGAGCTCGAGAGTCGAGTCCTTCCCGAGGGTTCGCTGAATATTGAACAAGTAAACCATCGAATACGTGTTCCGGAGGTTCGGGTCAGTTCCCCAGGTAAGACCAGTCGGAACCCTTACGGGCAACTGAGTGGGGTCGAGAAAATTCTGGTAGGTTACTGTCGAGTTCAGGCGCTGATCCGGAATCGCACTGGCGCGTCCGCCGAGACCCCTGTTCATGTCGAAGATCGAGTTCTTGCTTTCGAAGTTATAGTAGATACCGAAGCCGGTTCGGAACGACCATTTGTTATTCGGACTGTACGCAATACCGAACCGTGGGGCGAAGTTGTTGTAATCCGTGTTGACCAGCCTGTCTCCAAGACGGCCGTCCCGAGCGGTCGGGAGCGTTGACCCGAGCACTCCATTGCTCGACGCCGCTACATATCGAAATCCTACGTTCTCGTAAAAATCTCCGGTGCCAGTTCTGATGTAGACGGGGTGGAGCGCCGGGTTCGGCTCGTTCGGATAATTTGGCAATGCCTGCTGCAGCTGCACGTTAACGGCGTGTCCTGAGACGTCCTTCAGCGGCTGTTCCACCTCGTAGCGAAGGCCGAGCGTAAGCGTCAGTTTTGGAGTCAGTTTCCACGTATCGTCGATAAAGCCGGCAAACTCAGAGTTCCGGAAATCCCCCTGCGCGAGTGCGACAGCGATGTCAGAACGTGAAGAACTTCCCAAGCAGGAAATCGGCGCCCGAATAGCCGCCGCTGAGGTTTGCAGGATTTCCTGTGAAGGCGCCATTGAACTGGAACTGCCCTCGCGGGAATTCATTGCCGAGCTGGGGGAACTTGTTGTACCGGTATTCGCCGCCGAGTCGCAGTGAATGTTTGCCAAGAACCCAGGAGAAATTGTCCGTGAACTGGAAGGTCTTGTTGTCGATCGCGAAGGGACTGCTGGTTGCATTTCCGAAGCTGGTGAGATTGTTCGCGAGAGCCTATGTTGGGGATGCCCCACGAACCTGGATCGACCTTGACTGGAATGCCGATCTGGGCGGAGACATCTTCCTTATTGGCCAGTTCCTGGCTGATGACGTTGTAAAGCGAGTTGTATCCGAAACGAGCCTCGTTGACCTTTGTCGCCGAAAGGACGCGCGTGTTGGAAAGAACCCACTGACTCGCGCGAGTGTAGAGGATACCTCCGTCCACCGTCAGGCCCGGATTAAACGTCGATTCATCCGTCCAGCTGTAGCGGCCGAACCACTGGGAGTTCGGAGTCTCGTTGAAGTCAATCCGCTCGGTGATCTGGTCCTTGTCCACGGGTGTCTTTGCAAGGTATTGATAATTTCGGTTCGGTAAGCCGGCCGCAGTTTGGACGATGTTTGGCAGCGGCATGTATTTGCCCATCAGGAAAACAGACTGCTGATCAAACTGATTTACAGGAATCTGATTTCCAGGGTAGGGGTTTGCCAGAAATGTTCCGGTTGCCGGATCCTGGCGTCGCGAGTTAGGGTCAAACATCTGCGTCGGCACTGCCGAAAAGTCGCCGTTGCGCATAGCCGGCGTGAGCACGGTCGCGGTTGTGACTGTGGTGGTCCGGGATTTGAAACCCTCGTAATTTGACAGGAAAAATAATCGGTTACGACCGTTGAAAAGCTTGGGAATCGCGACAGGTCCACCGAGAGTGTATCCATACTGGTTCTGTCGATAAGGAGATTTAGGCGGATTCGTATGCGCAAAATCATAGTTCTTGGCATCGAGCGCATCATTTCGCAGAAACTCGAACAAAGTGCCGTGATACTGGTTCGTGCCGGGCTTGGTCAGGACGTTCACCTGCCCCATTTCACGTCCGAACTCGGCCGGGTAGATGCCGGACTGAACCTTAAACTCCTGAATTGCATCCACCGACGGCAGAAGCACATACAAATTAAAGTTGATATCCGTATTCGTCACGCCGTCCAGCGTGTAGTTCGCCCAAGTTGGACGACTACCCGAAAGCGACATCGTCACGGTTGATCGAGTACCGCCCTGGCGATTGGACGCCTGGGCAGGAGGAGCAAAGCTCGTAGTTACACCGGGGCTCAGGCCGACAAGGCTGAAGAAGTTTCGGCCGTTCAGCGGAAGCTCGACTATGCGCTTTTCTTCGATCACAGTACCGACAGTGGCGTTTTCAGTGGTGAGGGCCTGGGCGGAAGCCTGCACTTCCACCGTCTGTGATGCCTGACCGACCGCGAGCGAAAAGTCTACACGAGCAGTCTGCTGCACCTGTAGCTCGATGCCGGTTTTTGTGACCGTCTCGAACCCCGGCACTGAGACTTTCACACTGTAATGGCCCGGGATGAGATTCGGAAAACTGTAAACACCGGCGTCGTTGGTCTGAGTTGTGCGGGCGACGTTCGTATCGACGTTGGTGGTCACTACCGTTGCGTTGGGCGCGACGGCCCCGCTCTGATCTCTGACCTCACCGGTGATTTCACCAGATGTCTGCGCGTAGAGAACTCCGCCGCAAACGGATACCGCCACAGCAATCAACAGCTTTCGCATCCGATTTCCTCCAAAGCACTGCCCGAATCGGGATTGAAACTATCACATGTGAGCGTTCGACGCAAACTGGGCGACGGTGTATGTCGTTAACATGCTTGTTGTCCGGTCTGATTGACACGTGAGTTGTCCGGTCCAACTTTGAGGTGGGCGAACCTGGGAAGTGGAACCAGGTCAGACGATCCCCGCCTCGGAAATGGAGCGGATGATGAAACTGCAGGACGTGATCCTGAAGGCGATGGCAAAGAAGATCAGCTGGATTGATGCAGCTGAGATCGCCGGCATGAGCGTGCGCAACATGCAGCGCAAGCGGCAGGCATATCAGGAGTATGGGTACACGGGGTTGTTCGATCAGCGGCGCGGGAAGCGCAGCATTCACCGGGTGCCGATGGAGACAGCCGAGGAGGTGCTGGAGTTGTACCAGACGACGTACTTTGACCTGAGCGTGCGGCATTTTCACGAGAAGCTGAAGGCCGAGCACGATATAGGTCTGAGCTACAGCTGGGTGAAGCAGGCGCTGCAAGGCGCAGGGCTGGTGAAGAAGAGGCGCAGGCGGGGCCCGCACCGCCGACGGCGGGAACGCAAGCCATTACCGGGCATGCTGCTGCATATTGATGGCAGCAAGCATCGCTGGTTCCAGGACGACCGGTATTACGACTTCATCGTCATGCTCGACGATGCGACGAGTGAGATCTATTACGCGCAGCTGGTGGAAGAAGAATCGACGCGGACTGTAATGGCGGCGCTGCGAGAGGTGATTGAGACGAAAGGAGTATTTTGCTCGCTGTACAGCGACCGTGGCAGCCATTTCTTTGTCACGCCAAAAGCAGGAGAGGCGGTGGACAAGACGCGCCTGACGCAGGTTGGGCGGGCGATGAGGGAGCTAAGCATTGAGATGATTCCGGCGTATTCGCCGCAGGCGCGAGGCCGGAGCGAGCGGAGCTTCGGCACGTGGCAGAACCGGCTGCCGCAGGAGTTGCGGCTGGCTGGAATCAGCACCATAGAAGAGGCCAACTGGTTTTTGCGTGAGCAATACATCGCCGAATTTAACCGCATGTTCGCCAAACCAGCACGCGAGAAAGGGACGGCTTTCCGCAAATGTGATCGGAAAGACCTGGACCAGGTGTTCTCGATTCAGACCGAGCGTACGGTGGCAAAGGACAACACGATTGCAATTCGTGACCGGCACTGGCAACTGGATCGAACGCCGTTTCGTCGGACCCTGGCCGACTGCCGGGTGACCATCTGCGAACATTTGGACGGAACCGTGTCGGTGCGTTGGGGGCCACACATTGTTGGCCGATTCGATGCCGCTGGCCAGCCGCTGGAAGCCCGGCCGGGCAAACGCCGCACGCTCGCTTCGGAATCGAACAAACCAGCCTGCGGCAGCAAAGAAGTGGACCGCCCCTTTCCCGTTTCCCCTCCGGGGAAAGCCGGGGCGGGCGGGTTCCCCCCACGCCGGGAGCACGCCGCGCGCCAGCCAAAAACGCTGGCACGCGTCGATGCTGCCGGCTCCCCCCACAAGAGGGCTGTCGCCCCCTTGTGAATCCCCCGCCGGCTCACTCCGAGCTTGCGGTAACCGGATGGCTCGGCCGTCCGAAACATTTGACCGGACAAGTGTTGTGTTAATAAAACCGGACAACTTGACAAACTAACGACAACTGGGCGACGGTGTAAAGCCTAGTATTCCCAGTTATACCGGGCCGGAGGCTTCGGCGCCATTTTGCGATGGATCTTTTCAATGGCATCCTGTTGCGGCGTTCGGACGTACTCAAAGACCGCAGCTTCGTCCAGCAGAATCTTTTGCAGTTCTTTTACCGGTAAGTCCTGGACGGGCTTGTTATCTCTTGCTGCGAGGAAGGCCGCAACACCTGCTGCGTGTCCCAGGATCATGTACTGCGGTTCCATGCGTAATGAGCTGTACGCAACGTGAGATGCGGAGAAGGTAACCGGGTTGATGAAGTTCTCGATATCGGAACGTTTTGGCAACAACACGCGAAGGGGAATTTGGTAAGGCGTAACCTTCACCTGCATATCGCCCTCGTTCTCGGCCATCCCGCGAGCGTTGACGAACCGCCGAATGTTGTGGGAGTCCGAGTTGTAGCTGCCCATTCCGATCACGTCGGGCTTCGTCAGATCGGTTTGCAAGTCTTTCTGCGTGGCGACGAAGTCTCCAACCATTCGGCGTGCTTCACGAACATAGAGCTGATTCGGCCAGTGGCCGGTGTCAGCATACTCGTCCTTACACAATCCCCACTCGTTGACCTCGCGCTGGAGATCCGCGGGTACGCGAGGATCATGCGCGAGGAAGTAGTAGAATCCCTGATCGTAGTCGATGTGATCCTGCCACAATCTATCGCGTTCGGCGTACGACCCTTCCGGATATGCGTAGTTCTTGCCGATGTAGTCCGTCGAGAAAGGTCCGTTGTTATTGAAGTCGGCTTTTCCGTTAGGGATCGGCGCGATCAGCGTCAGCTCATGAAAAACCGGCGAGCGACCTCGCACTTTCACGAACGCCTCCAGGTAGCGCGCCAGCAACTCGTATCGCGCCGGATCGTAGTTACGAGGCTTGGGCCACGCGACGCGATTTGCAGCAACGTTGGTTGCTATGATCCGGAAGTTGTAAGACTGAATTCCCTTGTCTGCCGAGCCAGCCGGTCCCGGGCGCTCCGCCGTCAGTTCCGGAAGCGGGTTTCCGTTCTTGTCAAGAGCAGGCACATCAAAAAGGAACTGATGAAAAGGAGTCTTCTCGCGAACACCTGCGAGAGGTTCGCTGTATTGCTGCTGTGACTCGCGGCCATACGCGTAAGAGACACCGGCCTGAGCCATCAGGTCGCCTTCATAAGAGCAGTCGGCGAAGATCTTGCCATGAAACCGGTCGCCGTTTTCGGTCACTATCTCGGTAATGCGCTTGCCTTCTTTGGAAACACCGCCCTTCTCTCGAAGGCGATGCTTCTCGAGCAGTGTCACACCGGCTTCTGAAAGCATGTTGCGCATGACCTGCTCGCCGACATGGGGTTCATAAAACCACGCAACGGGATTTTTGAAGCGACGTATCTGATATTCGTTTCCAACCCGGTAGTAAAACTCGAGTGCAAGCCCACCGATTACCTCGCGAACGCCAGTATCCGTTCGCGACAGTCCGCCGGTCGCCATTCCGCCGACGTGGTTGCGCGGTTCCACCAGGACCGTCTTGAGGCCGTGACGAGCTCCGGAGACGGCCGTGGCCATTCCGCCCGCTGTCGCACCGTACACAACAAGGTCGTAATCATAGGTCGCGGCGGGAACGAGTGAACCTGCAGCGAATAGTGCCAGAAGAAATTTGGTTTGAATCGAAGTCATCAGTTTACAGACCGAGCAGCCATTGAAAGAACTCACCGCGCCGAACCGGTGTGGGCGGATGTTTAGACAACTCCGTTGAGGTTCGTTGCGGTAACTTATCCAGCCGTACGTCGACGGGCAACAGAGGCAAATCAGGATGGAACCAGTTCCGATGATCGACCGCCATCCATCCGTTCTCCACGGCAGTACGGATCGCGTCCTCACGGTCGGCGTTTGGCTTCCCGAACTGCCGACTGATTGCGACCGCGGCTTCCGCCCGGGTGATTGGTGCGTCAGGTGACGCGTGAAGGGCGGTGTCGCTGACGGGGTATAACCGCCGCACTGCCGCAAGTTGAATCGCACCAAACGACGGGTGATCGACCGAAAGGTCGTCAAACCAGAACAATGGCACACCCGCCTTCGCAAGGTCAGCCTGGACGTCGGAAGTCGAAGCCATCGCGTTCCCGGCTATCGAAAGTGACGCGATCGTTCCGGCGGCTTCACCGACCATCCATTCGATGGGGTGCAGCCGGAATGCTCCGTTGGTCAGGTGCGTAACGCCGAGATTCTTGCCCGCCGGCAGGAAGTTGATCTCCTGTTTCGGAAGCAGGGATGCAAGCGGAATCTGAAAAGGACGAGGCATCATCATGTGGCCGCGTTCGTTGGCGCCGCAGGGATGAATGTCAACCATGTAGAAGCCCGTGCCGATCGAGTCGTCATATCTCCGTGCCCGCGCACCTGGCCAGGATTCTTCCACGATGTCCTGTTCGGCGACAATTCGGCGAGCGACCAACCTGCGTGACTCGCGGATGTATGGGTACTTCGACATTCCGTCCGTGCTGCCCATCTCACCGACCTTAAGCTGGACCTCGGGATGTCCCAACTCGGTCTGAATCCAGTAAAGGAACGCCAGCGACGTTCGTTTTGCCTGTTGCAGAATTCGGGCCTGCTCCGCAGGAGTCTTGTCGAGCACCGATTCTGCGGCATAGTCCTGCCGCGGCCAGTTCATAAGCGCAAGCTCAGGTGGAGTCGACCGTAATCGCCGCCATGAGAAAAATGGACCCGGCGACATGTTGTTCGGGATGGGAGGATCGTCGCCATACATCCGGTACTCGACAGTTCCTTTCCAGCCAAACTCTTTCGGATAATTCATCGTCAAAGTGAACTGCTGGCGTTTGACGATAGCCTCGTAATCGGACGGCTTTTCGATCGGATGTTTTTCGCCTGCAGGTCTCTTCTCGATCACGAAAGGATAGGTGAAACTCTGCACGCAGGAAGGGTTTGCTTCGAGTGCAGCATGCGGTTCGTTGGTCGTAGACTTAGCTTCTGATCCGACGACGTATGGAAGGCCGGTAATCGGAAGCAGATCTCCCATCTCGGTCGCGTCGAGCAAGTATCGCAGACGGAATCGCACTGGCGATTGTGACTCGAAGTTCCAGGCGAGAGCACTGTCCATCCGGCCGCCGCGGCGAGTGACGTCGATAACCTGTGTTCTTCGAAATACGCGAATGCGGGGGTTATGGAGCATCTCGTCGAGCACCTTTACGCCGATGGGAGGCTCGAAGCACAAGGCCGAAACGTAACATCCGCCAGGATTATAGGTGCCGCCGTATGCCTGCCGAATTTTATTCCGGAACTGATAGTAGGTCCTTGTCCCGCCGCTGATCTCGATGAACTTGTTTTCATCGAGTGCCGACACGCCGCCAGCAGTCGCCTGACCGCCTACCCAGTCAGTCTCCTCAGTGACACAGGCGTTGAGATTATGGCGAGCAACGGCCAGTGCAGCACCCACACCACCCATTCCTGCGCCGGCGATGAGTACATCGCAGTTCTCCTCGTGCACGGGCTCATTTATGGTCACATAGAGAACTGCTTTCGACGGATCCCCGGAAATCGGAACGCTCTGCACATCGAGGATCGTGTAGTCAGCGCTGAAGGCGGTTAGCGTCGCGGCCAGGAGTAAGACAACCCGAGTTCCGGTGTATCGATCCATGTTCCTCCCTGACGGCGCGACTCAAGACCTGCCAGCATAATTCCGTTTGCGAGCAGCGTTCGCTCCAGAGGTGTTTGCTCCTTCCCGGTGAGCACCAGGTTTTCGAATGCCTGAACCATAAAGCCCCAGTGCGTATGTGCGTAAAGGGACAGATAGAAGCACGTCGCCTGAACTCCCGAATCGGCGAGATCAGCGGCAACCAGGTAGTCACGAGAACGGCTGTTCAGATTCAGGACCGAAGCTTTCACACCGTCCCGGTATTCCCATTCGAATGCCTCTGGCTTCTGTCCCTTGTCCTCGGGAGGCGCGTTCACGCGTCGGGCAAGCGCCGCATCCAGAAGAGGAGGATTGATCTTCCAGACCGGATCGCCTTCCAGATACCGGACCCGTGCAACACCCGTCTCTCCGCGGCGTTCTGCTACAAACTGCAGTCCCTCGATCGCGTGATAGCTGTGTTCTTCCAGATCACTGTAACTGACCGCAAGTAGTTCCCGAAACTTCGGGGCCGCCGGAAGTCGCAGAGCCGGTCGCTGCCAGGAGAGAGGTACCGTCGACCCACACGCAAACGGAATCCGCAGTTCACGAACTCGATCGGCCATGGCCTTCGCGTCCGACCACTCGTAAGCAAAATACTTGTCGTTCAGGAGAGGCTTCACTTTGCCGCGAGACTGGAATGACCCGGTGATCTGGTCGAAGTAGCGCTTTCGGGGATACCGAAAATTCCCGCGAGGAGTTCGTCCGTAATCTCCGTGTTCGCCAATGACGCAGACGGCATCGACGCCGTCAATCGCCTCGGCAACAGACGAGCACAGGCGTATGCCGTATGCCTCCGCCTGATCTCTCGCCATGTCGGACGCGGGAAACTGATCCACGTAGAAGTTCGCCGCGCGAAGCCGGGGACCGTGCCATTGTCCGTTTAAACCATAACCGTCGAGCAGACGGCTTATGAAAACGTCGGCGTGAGAATCTGGGGTATAAACGTTAAGGATGCAGCCGACCCGCGGGCGGTTATCCTGATTGCCCATTACGCGTTGCGGAGCCGCCGCTCCGACGGCTCCTGTTAGCGCGGTTCTGGCCCAGTTACGGCGAGTGATCATCAGAACGCAATCTTCAGCGCGAACTGGAACTGCCGCGAGGTATTCGCCTGCCGGGTGACAGTACCGAAAGCCGTGGAAGTAACAGTCCCGTTGGGTGCAGCGAATTGCGGCGTGTTGAAGAGGTTATAGCACTCGGCGCGGAACTGAGGTGTGATCACCCGGTCCTTGATGCTGAACGGGAACTTCTTTACGAGGACGACATCGACATTACGGGTAAAGTCTGTCCGCACATCGGGCAGCCGCGGTCCGACATTGCCGAACGTGAATGGTGCCGCAGGTCGGAACACGCTGGTGTCGAACCATCGCGCAATCGTTGGATTATCAAGTTGTGCACTTTGGCCGATGTTGACGGAGGGCGTGCTGACGCTGACCGGCTGCCCGCTCTGGATCCGGGCGATTCCGCTGAAATCCCACGAACCGAGGACTGCGTTCAGCGCTTTGCCGAGATCGGTGCCCCGGCCTTTGCCGACGGGAAGCTGATACACCCAGCTTCCAATGAACTGATGCGGAGTATCGAACGCTGACAGCGCACGCGACAGATGCCGGTTATACACGTCGATCGGTCCATTCAGATCATCGAGTGCCTTCGACCAGGTGTAGCCAAGCAGGAATGTGAGGTGCTCCGCTAAACGCCGTTCTGCCTGAAACGTCGCACCGTTGTAGCTGGAATTGCCGAACGGTGCGAAGACGCGCTGGACGCCGGAATCACCGGAGTACTGGGGGAAGGGAAGCAGCAACTGCCGCCGGGCAACGGTTCGGCCGGACAGCGCACCACTCGTGATCACACCGAAAAACGGATTCGGCACCTGATCGTTGAGCGAGTTGCCAAGTGCCAGATACTGGTCCGGCAACTGATTGATATTCTGGCTCGGCGCGAGCAGGGCAGTGCCTTTGTTTCCCCAGTAGAGCGCCTGCATTACGATTTTGCCGGGTGCCTCCCACTGTAAATTGAAACTCCACAGCTGAACGTACCCCGACTTGTTTTGGTAGAACGGTGCCTGAATCTGTGCTCCAATGTTCGCGCCTGGGTCGCGGTCATTCAGCGTAGGCAGCACGCCCTGGGGGAACGGGTTCGACAAGCTGTTGAGCGGCGTGATGTTGCTGTCGAGGCTGGTCACCATCGGCGTATCGCGGAACGCAGTGATCGCACCCAATCCATTGCCCTGAATGTTCCGGGGCACATAGAAGAGGCCATATCCCGACCGAAGAACGAACCGGTCGGTGAACTTATACGCCAGTCCGACACGAGGAGCGAAATCCGTCATCGGCGTTTCCTGCTGATTGCTGCCGTTGTCCCCGCCGACCCAGCGCAGCGCGCCCTTCAGGTTGGGTAGTCCTGCCGCCTGGGCGATCGGACTGGCAGCACTGGGATCGAACCAGGCAATGCGGCCCCACTTCTCACGATCGCCGCGCTGGATGTCCCAGCGAACGCCAAGATTGAGGGTCAGCTTCTGCGTTACTTTCCAGTCGTCCTGAAGATAGAGCGCTGTGTACAGCCCCTGGGTGGAGATAGGCATCAGCTGACGGAACGTGCCGCTTGACGGATTACCGAGGAGGAAATCGGCAAACCCGTTGCCTCCCAGTGCCGATGCAACATTCGCTATCGGTCCCTGCGTATAGGCGCGACTGAAGTTGTAGACTCCCGATGGAGCGGTGTTCTGGCCCTCGTTGAAATCGAGAATGCGATAGTCGATACCAAACTTCAGGTTGTGTGTACCGCGTGTGTGATTCAAACCTGCTCGCATTGCCCACACATTCCTCGGCTGGTATTGCGTAAACGAATCGCCTGCGGCATTGGAGATGCCAGCCGGGAAGTCAGCGATGCTGACACCGGGAACCTGATCTACGGCGATGGCGTTGATATTCGCGGGAAATCCCAGCGACGCGAAATCGAACCCTCGCGACAGGCCGTACTGCGTTGCCAGAGCGCGGCTGAAGGAAAATTGGGCTGTCAGCAGAAGCGTCGGCGTGAAGACGTGAGTCATATCGGCCATCGCCTGATGGTAGGTATCTGTGGTGTTCCGGCCGCCGCCAACCGGTGGAGGCAACGGCCCCGGCACGACGCGAACGTCCTTCTGCTGCGAGTACCGTCCGAACAGTCGCGTATTTTCCCCGAAGGAGTGATCCACACGCGCATCCCACTTGTCCGTGTCGATCGTCGAGCCGGAGCTGATGACATAGTTGTTCTGGCCTAAAGCATTGCCAGGCTGATTCGGTAACGGGAATAACGCCGCGAGCTTCGCGGCCACGGGATCGATTCGGTTTGCGGGGATGACATTGCCCGGGAATGCCGAACGCTGCCTCTGGCCATTCGCGAGAGTCTCGACCGTAAGCGGATCGTAAATCGTGATCGGCTGTCCGCCGGCACCGAGCGTCTGCGAGAAATTGCCCGCGCGCTGAAGTGCCGTCGGAACCGTCGTCACTGAGGTTACCGGGAAACCTTGCCGCAGTCCCTCATAATCTGCAAAGAAGAACGTCTTGTTCTTGATAATCGGCCCGCCGACGTTGCCGCCGAACTGGTGGCGTTTGAACGAAGGGTTTGCAATACCTGCGGCGTTGTTGAACCAGTTGTTTGCTTCGATAAACGACTGGCGTTCGAAACCATAGACGACGCCGTGCACGGCCGTTCGCTCCTGACTTGGTGATTACGTTGATAACACCACCGGAGGTGCGTCCGAACTCAGCGTCGTAGCTGTTGGCCTGAACCTTAAACTCCTGCACGGAATCGACAGGCGGATTGATCACTCCGCGGTTCACATCGGGCGTTGTATTTGCAGCGCCATCCAGCAGCAATTCCTGAGAACCGGAACGGCCGCCGCCAACGTTGAAGTCAGACTTGAAGAAATTTCGTCCCAGCTCCTGACCGCCGCCATTACCGAAGTTGGCTCCAAACGTAACGCCAGGGGTCAGACCAATGAGTGCCAGCGGGTCGCGGACGTTCAGCGGCAATCCCTCAATCGCCCGCGTGTTCACTACCTGCCCAACACTCGCGGTTTGCGTTTGAAGCGCCTCGGCCGTTGCGGTGACCACCATCTTTTCCGAAGCTTCCCCGACCGCGAGAGTGATATTAAGCTCCAGCGATTCATTTACGGCAAGAGTTATGGGCCCCTGCTCTTGCGTCTTAAAGCCGGACATCGATGCGGAAATCATGTACTGTGCCGGCGGCAGAGCAGGGAAGCGATATAAGCCCTGTTCATTCGACTGCGTGGAAGCTGTTACGTTCGTCGCGACATTCGTCGCGGTTACCTTCGCATTGGGGATTGACGCTCCGGTCGCATCACGTATCTGACCGGAGAGCTGACCCTGGAACGTCTGCGCAAATGCGGACACACCGATGCCCAATATTAGAAAAAGCCTGATCGCCTGAAGCATTGCCAATTATTTTAGCGCTTTGAGACATGATGAGCGACCTGGATAGAATTCAGGAATCGTGATTAGCCGTCGAAAGTTCCTCTATTCCAGCATTGGCGTGACAGCTTCGCTCGCGAATGCGCAGCAGAGGAGCGCGTCTTCGCGTCCCAACGTCCTCTTCGTTATTGCGGACGACTGGGGCTATGGTCATGCAGGGGCTTATGGCTGCCAGTGGGTCCGAACGCCCAACTTCGATCGAGTTGCCAGGGAAGGTGTTCTGTTTACACATGCCTTCACTTCGAACCCGAAGTGCAGCCCGTGCCGTGCCACCATCCTGACGGGCCGCAACTCATGGCAGCTGAAAGAGGCGGTCAATCACTACAGCATCTTTCCCACCGAATTCGAAGTCTATCCCGACTTGCTCGAGAAGGCCGGTTATTTCATCGGGCTGACGGGTAAGGGTTGGGGACCGGGAGACTTTGAGTCCACAGGATGGAAACATAACCCCGCAGGTCCGAGCTTCGATCAGTTCAGGCTGAAGCCGCCAACGTCCGGTATTTCGCCTCTGGATTATGCTCGCAACTTCGAAGATTTTCTGTCGAAGCGACCGGCAGGGAAGCCTTTCGCATTCTGGCTTGGCGGCCACGAACCGCATCGCGAATACGAACCCGGCTCAGGAGCGCGTGCCGGGAAGAATGCTGCTGATGTGAAGGTGCCTGCTTACC
The DNA here is from genome assembly GCA_963794765.1 of Bryobacteraceae bacterium. Classification (GTDB taxonomy): domain Bacteria; phylum Acidobacteriota; class Terriglobia; order Bryobacterales; family Bryobacteraceae; genus JAWXCM01. The sequence continues at coordinate 57,334 of CAWCGC010000047.1, forward strand.
TTCCTGACAACAAGATTGTTCGAAATGACCTGCTCGACTACGCGCTCGAAGTCGAGTGGTTTGACACACATCTCGGGCGTGCAATTGCTGCGCTGGAGAAGTCCGGCGAACTGGACAACACGCTGCTCATCGTTACGTCAGACCACGGCATGCCTTTCCCCCGCGTAAAGGGTCAGATCTACGAGGACGGGTTCCGGATACCGCTTGCGATCCGCTGGGGCAAGAACATCCGCGCCGGCCGCAAGATTGACGATCTCATCAGCACACGTGATTACGCACCGACCATTCTGGAAGCTGCAGGTGTTCCCTCAGGGCCGCAGATGACGGGCACAAGTTTTCTTTCGGCGTTGAAGTCCGCGCAATCCGGTGACGTCGATGCAAACCGCACATTCGTTCTGGTCGGGAAGGAGCGTCATGACATCGGCAGACCAAATGACGAAGGCTACCCCGTGCGAGCAATCCGTACAAAGGATTTCCTTTACGTCAGGAATTATTATCCGGACCGCTGGCCCGCAGGAAATCCGGAGACCGGGTATCGCAATGTCGACGATGGCCCGACCAAGACATCCGTGATCGCCAGCTTCGACGAGTATTACCGTCTGTCTTTCGGCAAGCGACCTGCCGAAGAGTTGTACAGCATTAAGGACGATCCCGAATGCATGCACAATCTTGCTATCAATCCGGCGTACTTCGCAATGAAGCGAAAGCTGCTCGAGAACATGGAGGAGAAGCTCCGCGCTGAAGGGGATCCTCGAATGAATGGCAATGAGAGATTCTTCGACACGATCCGGTATACAGGACCTCGAAAGCACTCATACGACGAATGGCTGAAGAATCAGCAAAACCTTCCAGAGACGCCAAAGCAGAACGGTGCTCGCAAAGGTTCGCCGGAATAGGTGCATCAGTTTATGACGTTAATCCAGAAGAACCGAACGAAAGCCATTCTCGCTGCCGGCGACACCGCGATCGGGAGCATGATTCAGCAACTCGGAAACCCGGACGTTCCGGCGATTCTTGCTGCTGCGGGTTTTGATTACGCATTCATAGATCTTGAGCACGGATCTCTCGACCTGCAGACAACACAGGTACTCGTCCGCTCCTCGCTGGCACATGGGATCACGCCGCTGGTGAGAGTTGGCGAACTGCTGTACACGCTGGTCGCGCGGGTGCTCGACGCCGGAGCGCAGGGTATCATCCTTCCCAGAGTCGAAGACCCTCGCCTGGTAGAAGAAGCCATCTCGTGGACTCGCTATCCGCCATCCGGAGTTCGCGGATTTGGGATTTCCGGACCGCAGCTCGACTATCGGCCGCAATCCATGGTCGATATCATCGACCACCTGAACCGCGAGACCATGGTCGTGGTGCAGATCGAGTCACAGGCCGCCGTCGAAGCTGTCGACGAGCTGCTGTCGGTTAAGGATGTCGACGTCGCCTTGATCGGACCCGCCGACTTGTCGATCGCTCTCGGTATTCCCGGCGAACTGGAAAATCCGCGACTGCTGGCAGCGGTCGACAAATGTCTCGAATCGTGTCGACGTCATCGGTGTGGCTCCTGGTATTCAGGTGAGAGATCGTGAGGCCGCAGCCAGATGGATCGAGCGCGGCATTCGGATGGTAGGTTCCGGGGCGGAACACATTTTCATGCTCGACCGAGCCCGTGAGGTCTCGTCAGCATTGCGACAGAAAGCGGCATCGCGGTCGGACGTCACGACTTCCTCACAAAGGGCCTGATTAATCTATCGTCCGATTTCTCCAGGGCGCGCGATCTGGTGGTGCAATTCGGCGGGCATTGTGGTTCTCATTCGGATGCTCGATCCGCGACCACCGGGGCGCCGCAGTGAGACGCTCCCACGCTTCCTGCCAGCTTGGCAACGATGTGGATTCCTGTTCGAAGTGAGTTACCGCAGCCTCATTGCACCAGCTCGCCAGAAGCGGCATCACAGCGCCGTGTGCCCCTGACCCGCGATAGGTTTTCATTGATCGCTCGTCATCCCACGCGGTCATCGTCCAAAACACGCGGCCGCGGTCGGTGAGAGTTGCACCTGCGCGAAATCCAGGCGCCGAGCGAGCCTGACTGGCAGCCGACATAGTTCGGTAAAAGAAAACTGGCAGGAAGAAAATAGAACGAAGCCGAAGCCGTGTGATGGAGACGAACATCTCTACTCCAGTCTGCGCGCGATGTCGTCATGACCGGCCTGACGCGCGCAGTCCGCTGCGGTCTTGCCTTCATCGCTAAGTAAATTCCGGTCCGCGCCGGCGCTCAGGAGCAGATCGATGCTCGCCGAATCTCCGTTTTGTGCCGCGGCGTGGAGCGGCGTGAAACCAAGCTGCTGCTTCGCGTTCGGGTCAGCGCCTTTGTCTATAAGTGCCTGAATCAGCCCGGCCGCACGCCTGGCAGCGGCGGCGTGAATCGGTTGCACTCGCATCGTGTTCGCTGAAGCCATGCGGACATCTGCGCCACTCTCCAGCAGAAACAGTGCAACTTCTGTCTGACCGAAGAAGCACGCCAGCCCCAGCGGAGGGAATCCGTCCGGAGACGTGCTGTTCACCTGGTCTGCCAACTCGCGAACGCGATCGATATTGCCCAGCCCCGAGGCTTCGAAGATGTCGAGAGCACGGTGAAAAAGGGTAGCGATGTTCCGGTGTCCCTGGTAGAGGGCGAGCAGAACTGCCGACACTCCCGCGTCATTCCGAGCCGCCTGGAGTTCCGGATGCGCTTCGAGTAATTCCCGCACACGTTTTTCATCGCCTGCCGTTACCGCAGCGAGAAGTTGTTCCACATTGCTGTCGGCCATTGAAAGAGATAGTACCTTCTCTCGTTACACTGGGCGCAAGGACGTCAATTGACCAAAGCTGAACGGTTGCGCCGCCTTTCCACTCCTGACGGAGTCATTGCCGCGATGGCAATAGACCAGCGTAAAAGTTTGCGGATGATGATTGCCGCTGCGGCCGGAGTACCGGTGGAAGCGATTTCGGACGAGCAACTCGGCGAATTCAAGCGTGCAGTCGTCCACCATCTCAGCCCGTATGCGAGTGCAGTACTAATAGACCCGGAGTTTGGAGGCCCCGCCATCGGCGCACAGTCCGATACGTGCGGACTGCTCCTTACGTACGAGATGGACGGCTATGAGAACCCTCGGCCCAACCGCATGCTCGCGCTGATGCCCGATTGGTCTGTCCGTCGTCTGGTCGATGCCGGTGCGCAGGGAATCAAGATTCTGCTCTCATGGACACCGTTCGACGATCCCGAGCCGAATGACCATAAGCGCGCTCTCATTGAACGCATTGGGGCGGAATGTGAGGCCAACGACGTACCGTTTTTCCTCGAGCCCGTCGGCTGGGATCCAAAGACTAACCTGGACGTTAAGGGTCTCGAGTACGCCAGGATGAAACCCGAGATCGTGATCCGAACAATGCAGGAATTTTCTGATCCCCGGTACCGGGTCGACGTGTTGAAGGTGGAATTTCCTGTCAATTCAGCGTTTCTGGGATCTGCGTATTCGCGCGTGGAAGCGCTTGACTATTACCGGAAAGCAGATAAAGCTGCCGGTAACATACCGTACATATACTTGAGTGCGGGCGTTTCGACGGCGCAGTTTACCGAACAGCTTTCGCTCGCGACCGAAGCAGAAGCCAGGTTTTCCGGAGTGCTCTGTGGCCGGGCGACGTGGCAGGCGGGGGTACCTGCGTACGCTCAGGGAGGTATGCCGCGCTCGAAGGCTGGCTGAAAACAGCTGGCGTGGACAATATCAGAGCCGTAAACCAGTGTCTTAAATGCGCTTCATCTGCGCTGCTGCGGTCTGCCGCATAAGTCTTTACCGGATAGAACCAAATCGGCGGATTTGTGCGTCTACGGTTTGTCAAAGTATGCCGCGACTGCTGCTGGTGGAAGACAATGAAATGAACCGCGACATGCTCTCGCGGCGGTTATTGCGCAAAGGTTACGAACTAACCATTGCCGTCGACGGGCATGAAGCACTCGACAGGGCCCAGAAGGATAATCCTGATCTGATCCTGATGGACATCAGCCTTCCCGGCGGACTGGACGGGTGGGAAGCCACTCGCAAGCTGAAGGCCGACCCGGCGACGCAGCGCATTCCCGTTATCGCCCTTACGGCGCATGCCCTGAGCACCGATCGGGACAAGTCTCTCGCGGCCGGATGTGACGAATACGAAACGAAGCCAATCGATCTGGTAAGTCTCACTCGCAAAATCGACGCCCTGATCGCGGGACGGACGCAGTGATGGAAACGCATGAGACGTCGCTGTCGCATCTTCGCCACGATCTGCGAACAGCTCTGAATCACATCCTCGGATACAGCGAGATGCTGGTCGATTCCGTTGATCCTGCGTCTACCCCGGCGCTCGCGTCTCTGCTCCATGAACTTCGGAGCGAGGCGCAAAGTATTCATCGGCTCGTCGAGAGTTGCCTGGGCGGCGGCGATGAAGGTGCATCTCCGCGGGACCGCTTGGCCCAGTTGCAGGGACTGGTGCGTGAGCCGTTGCAAAAGCTGGTTCGGCTCTCCGCGGAGCTTGCCGGTCAGGTCGAAGACGAGATGCTGCACGATGCGTTGCGAATCAGCGCTGCCGCCTCTCGGCTGATGAGCATGATCACGCTCGGCAGTACGCCGGTGTCGAACAAACGGAACGAGTCCTCGGCCGCGAATACTGACGCGGCCACTCCAGCTGCTGACGCCCACCTGCTTGTAGTGGACGACGACGAAGCAAACCGGGACATACTTAGCCGTACGTTGAGCCGGCAGGGATACCACATTGAAACAGCCGAGAGTGGCGCCGAGGCGCTTCGCGCACTCCGTAGAAAATCGTACGATCTTGTCCTGCTCGATATCGTCATGCCAGGTATGAACGGACTCGCAGTTCTGGAAGAGATCCGCAAGGATCCGGCGATGCAGGAAGTGCCAGTGGTCATGATCTCCGCCTTCGATGAAATGGCGAACGTCGTCTCGTGCATTCAGGCCGGAGCAATCGACTACCTGTTTAAGCCATTCAATCCCGTTCTGATGCGCGCTCGCCTGGCGGCGACACTGGAACGCAAACGGTTGCTTGATGCCGAGCGCAGGCGTACGCATGAATTGGAGAAACTCTCGCGAGATCTTGGGCGATCTAACACAGATCTGGAACGCTTCGCATGGGCGGTTTCGCACGATTTGCAGTCGCCGCTCCGCACCATGGTCTCCTTCATGCAACTCACTCAGCGCAAGGCGCAAGGCAGGCTGGATGAGGAAACCAACCGCCTAATAGACGATGCAGTCGCCGCCGGCAAACGAATGAGTCAGCTAATCAAGGATCTGCTGGACTACTCGCAGCTCAGCACGAGAAAACTCCGCACCGAGAACGTTCCGTTACGGGATGTGATTCTCGAGGTGATGGCCGATCTGCGGCCGCAGATCGAGGAGGCGGGCGCGCAATACAATGCGCCGACCTGCCGGTTGTTGTTGCCGACCGCGTCCAGTTGCGCCAGTTACTCCAGAACCTGATTTCTAACGCGATCAAGTATCGCAGCCCTGACCGCACGCCAGTCATAGAGATTTCGGCGGAACACCAGCGCACTGGCGGTTGGCGCATCTTCGTTCAGGACAACGGGATCGGCATCCGTGAAACCGACATTCCGCATATATTCGAAATGTTTCGCCGGCTGCACGGCCCCGACCTCCCGGGCAGCGGTATCGGCCTCGCAACGGTCAAACGAATTGTCGAGCGCCTCGGCGGCTCGATCTCGGTCGAGTCCCAGGAGGGCGTGGGTTCGCGCTTTGTGATTGAGATTCCCGAGCCGCAGCCCAGGCAGCCTGAACTAGCCCGCAAAGGGCCGAATGGCGGCTCACGATACACGTCAGTAACAGCCGGCCGATATCCGCCATTCGAGCTCCGTTGGGCTATTACTTAAGAGTAAAGCAATTCGGCAGTGCTGAAAAAGAACGGAATTTCCTGAGCCGCAGTCTCGGCCGCATCGGAGCCGTGGACAACATTCCGCTCAATGGACTCGGCAAATAATTTCCGCAGAGTTCCTGGTTCTGCGTTCGCCGGATTGGTAGCTCCCATCAGCTTGCGCCACTCAGCAACCGCGTTTTCGCGCTCGAGAACCATAACTACGACAGGACCTTCGGTCATGAATTTAACGAGGCTCCCGAAAAAGGGCCGTTCCTTGTGAACGGCGTAGAAGCCTTCAGCGTCTCGCTGCGAGAGCCGGAGCATCTTCAGCCCGCGGATATTAAATCCCGCTTCGCCAATTTTCGCAAGGATGGCACCAACCTGGCCGGCTGAGACAGCATCCGGCTTAATAATCCCAAAAGTACGTTCCATTGTTAGTTTTTAAACTCGTAAACTGAATTCCTCTGTTGTTCCCGACAAGGAACGCTATTTTCTGCAGCCGCTCGGCGACTTTTTGTCCAAGCTCAGCAGGAGTCATACAGACAGTGATTCCTGCAGCTTCCATCGCGGCGATCTTGTCCGAAGCCTTGCCCGAACCACCCGAGATGATCGCGCCCGCATGGCCCATCCGGCGTCCCGGGAGGCGCGGTCTGCCCTGCGATGAATCCGACCACCGGCTTCGTGACGAACTCCTTCACGTACGCCGCAGCTTCCTCTTCTGCGGTTCCGCCGATCTCGCCGATCATGATGATCGCGTCCGTCTCAGGATCTTCGTTGAACAGCCGAAGCGCGTCCATGTGAGTGGTCCCGATGATCGGGTCGCCGCCAATGCCGATACAGGTCGATTGCCCGATCCCCAGCGCGGTGAGCTGACCCACAGCCTCATACGTCAGCGTGCCGGAGCGCGAAACAACACCGACCCGCCCCTGCAGGTGAATATGCCCGGGCATGATCCCGATTTTGCATTTGCCAGGGGAAATGATGCCCGGACAATTCGGACCGATCAGCCGCGTACTCTCCCTCGACTTCAGATAGGCCCATGCCTTGACCATGTCGAGCGCCGGAATGCCCTCGGTGATCGCGACACAAAGCTTGATGCCTGCATCGGCCGCTTCCATGATCGCGTCCGCGGCAAACGGCGGCGGGACGAAGATGACACTCACGTCGGCGCCGGCCGCGCGTACTGCCGCGTCGACCGTGTCGAACACCGGCCGATCCAGATGTGTCGTGCCGCCCTTGCCCGGCGTGACGCCACCAACGATGTTGGTGCCGTAGGCTATGCACTGCTGCGCGTGGAACGTGCCTTCCTTGCCGGTAAAGCCCTGAACGATGACACGGGAGTTCTCGTTAACCAGAATGCTCATCGTGCTAGCCCCACCACCTTCTCAGCCGCGTCTTTCATACCCTCCGCGATTGTGAAATTCAGTCCGCTGTCAGCAAGAACCTGACGGCCCTGCTCGACGTTGGTGCCTTCCATGCGAATAACAATGGGAAGCTGCACATTCAGCTCGCGGCAGGCGTTCACAACGCCATTTGCCAGCGTGTCGCACCGCAGAATTCCGCCGAATATGTTGATGAGTACTGCCTTCACGCTCTTGTCGGTGGTGAGAATGCGGAACGCGTTCCGGATCTGCTCCTGATTGGCTCCGCCGCCCACATCAAGGAAGTTCGCAGGACTTCCTCCGGCGTACTTGATGATGTCCATCGTCGCCATGGCAAGACCCGCACCGTTCACCATGCACCCGACCGTGCCGTCCAGCTTGATGTAGTTCAGGCCGAAATGCGATGCCTCAACCTCGAGCGGATCTTCCTCGTTCTCATCGCGCAGCGGCAGCAGGTCCTTGTGTCGGAACAGGGCGTTATCGTCGAGGTTGATTTTGGCGTCCAGCGCCACCACGCGTCCGTCTTCGGTAACCACCAGAGGATTGATCTCAGCAAGCGAGGCATCGATGCCTTCGTAAGCCCTGGCAAGTGCAGTCATGCACGCGACCGCGGCCCGGATACTGCGGTCCGGGAATTCCAATTCCAAATGCAAGCTTCGCGGCCTGGAAGGGTTGCAGTCCGATGCCGGGTTCGATTGGCTCACGCAGGATCTTTTCGGGTGAATGGGCGGCAACTTCTTCGATCTCCATGCCGCCTTCCGAGGAAGCCATCATCACGACTTTGCCAATCTTGCGATCGAGGACGATACCGATGTACAGCTCTTTCGCGATCGGCAGTGTTTCTTCGACCAGCACAGTCTTGACAAGCCGGCCTTCCGGCCCGGTCTGGTGCGTCACCAGCGTCATCCCGAGGATCTGGCCCGCATACTTCGCCGTCTCTTCGGGGCCGTTCGCAAGCTTCACACCGCCGCCCTTGCCTCGTCCTCCGGCGTGAATCTGAGCTTTGACGACCACTCGTCCGCCGAGTTCCCTGGCTGTTGTTACCGCTTCATCGACCGTCGTGGCGACCCTGCCTCGGGGCACAGGTACACCGTATTTGGCCAGCAGTTCCTTGGCCTGATACTCGTGTATTTTCATCGGGATCTGTGTGGACTGGCTTGCATGAAACCCTAGTGTGCTAGTATCGCAGCAAAGCCAAGCTCACAATATAGCATTTCCGCTGTTTCATGTCCTTTCTGTCCTATTTCAATAGAGTCCTGACTCGGGAAAACCTGTCCGCTGAAGACGCCGAGTCGCTCATGGACCTTGTGCTCGCCGGCGAAGTGAGCCCGGCGCAGCTCGGCGGAATGCTGGTGGCACTTCGGATGAAAGGCGAGGTTGCGGACGAGATCTACGGCTTCGCTCGCGCGCTGCGAGCCCGTGCATCACGCATTCCGATCGACGGCCCCGTCCTTGATACGTGCGGGACCGGCGGCGACGGTGCGATGACCTTCAACATCTCGACAGTCGCAGCACTGGTCGCAGCCGGTGCAGGAGTACGCGTCGCCAAGCACGGCAATCGATCCATGTCGAGCCAGTGCGGCAGCGCAGACATTCTGGAAGGCTTTGGTGTGCGCGTTGTCCTCGCCCCGGAAGAGATTGCCGAATGCATCCGGCAAACCGGTTTCGGGTTCATGTTCGCTCCTGCCATTCATCCCGCGGTTCGTCACGCGCAATCCGTCCGAGCGGAGCTTAAGATCCGGACCGTGTTCAACCTGCTCGGGCCGTTAACGAATCCTGCGGATGCGACAGCGCAGGTCGTTGGTACTCCCTCGGTTCGCTCAGCCGAGCTTGTTGCCGAAGCGCTTGCCATGCTGGGACTGGAACGCGGTTTTGTTGTGCACGGGAGCGACGGTCTCGATGAAATCACCACGACAGGGGATTCACTCGTGCTCGAAATTCGTAAGGGTGCAATCGCGCACCGCACCGTAACACCCGAAGACTTCGGCGTGAAACGCGCAAATCCAGCCGACCTCAAAGGGGCCGATCGTCAGGCCAACTGCAATATCGCCGAAAGAATTCTTTCCGGCGAGCGTGGTGCTGCCCGTGACATCGTGGTGGTCAACGCCTCCGCCGCGATCGTGGCCGCTGGAGTTGCAAACGACTTTGCGCAAGGCGCGGAGATTGCGGCCGCAGCGATCGATTCGGGCGCGGCATTCCGAGTGCTCAAAAATGTTGTGGAGTTTACCGCAAACATCAGTCAGGCGGCGTCCGCCCGCAGCGTCTGAATCCTCGTAAAAATCACAGCATCGGCTAAAACAAATTCATAAGAAATTGTTGGCGCGTGTGGTACCATCCTGAACATGCCGAAACGCAAGACCGCTGAAGCTACCGTCGACGTATCCGCTACTGCCGCCAAAAACCGCAACGCTGCTGCGACTTCAACGACACACAAGCGCACGACGACGAAGCGTGCAATCCAGCCTTCTGACGTTTCCGGAACTGCTGCTGCCACCCCTGCTGTCCAGCCTGCGACTGCGGTTGTCGCCTCCGGAGTTACAGAAGCTATTCCTGTCCGAGTTGTCGTGCCGCCGACGCACGAAAATATCGCCCGCCTCGCGTATTCGTATTTCGAGGCTCGCGGATATCAGCCGGGCAATCCCACTGACGACTGGTTCCGTGCCGAGCGCGAGTTACTGGAACTTGCGCAAAACCGCTAAGACCCGTGCCTGAATCTCGACCGCCGATCGATCCACGATAATCGGCTGCATCAAAGCGTTCGCCGGTTGGAGCCGGACTTTGCCGTTCGGCTCCGAATAAAACCGCTTGAGCGTAGCATCGCTTCCATTGACCAGTGCGACAACGATCTCGCCATCGCGGACGGCATTCGCCCGCTGAACCAGCACGAAGTCGCCGCTGCAAATGTGATCCTCAATCATCGACTCGCCGCGGACCTGCAGCGCATAGGTCTCGCCGTTACCCGTAAAATCGGCGAAGTTCAGTGACTCGGAGCTTTGAATTGCCTCTACAGGCGACCCTGCAGCGATCCGGCCCAGAAGCGGCACCTCCGCGGCGCCCATCATTGCTTCTTTCAGTCTTTTCGTTTCCTGGAAAAACTTCGGTGCTACATCGACCGAACGGCTTTGGTTATGGCCGCGGCGAATGTAGTTCTTCTTCTCGAGCGCAGAGATATGTTTGTGGACAGTGGCAAGCGAGGCAAGGTTAAGGCCCTCAGCGATCTCCTCGTAACTCGGGCTGTAACCTTTCGATTCGATGTACAGTGCAATGAATTCGAGCAACTGCTTTTGGCGGGGTGTGAGTGCCATGCTCCCTCTCGTCCTGATTGTGGGCGAATAAAAGGAGAACGTCAAGTCTTTTCTGTAAGCTGCCCTCATGTTTCTTGTCAGGGCCGCAATGTTTTCCGATCAATCAGCGTCCAAGCATCTGACATTATGCGCTGGTACGCTCTCTTTCTCTGTGCAACGTTTTGCTTGCCGAGCGGAGGCGCTGACACCCGTCAACCGTCGGCAGAGCAACAACACCAGCAGCCCGCGCAACAGCAAACCGGGCCACAGAAGCCCTTAAACACAGACGACATTGTCCGTAAATCCGTCCTTGCAACCGACCGGAGCTGGAAGGCGGCGCCGAACTGGGCGTTCACCGAACGGGATATTGATGTCAAGGGTAACGAAAAGCGCACCAAGACCTGGGAAGTGATCATGCTCTACGGCTCCCCATATAACAAGCTGACGGCCGTAGACAATAAGCCTCTGTCATCGGAAGAGCGGACCAAAGAAGAGCAGAAGTTCCATCACGAGATCGAATCTCGAAAAAGCGAGTCGCCCTCCGAGCGATCTAAACGAATTGAGAAGTATCAGCAGGAACGTAATCAGGATCACGCACTGATGCGCGAGATGGCAGATGCGTTCAACTACAAGCTTGTAGGCGAAGAATCGATCAGAAATCGCCCGGCATACGTACTCGAAGCGACGCCAAAACCTGGTTACGAACCTAAAACTCGGGACGCTCGTGTGCTCACTGGGATGAAGGGCAAAATGTATGTCGACAAGGCAACGTTCCAGTGGGCCAAAGTCGAAGCGGAAGTGATTAAGCCAGTGTCCTTTTACGGGTTTCTCGCTAAAGTCGAACCTGGAACCCGGTTCGTTCTGGAGCAGGCACCCGTTAAAGGTTCACTCTGGATGCCCGTGCACTTCCTGCAGATAGTCGAAGCAAAAGCCCTGGGCATCATCGACAAAGACAGCAACCACGAAGAAAGCTACAGCAACTACCGTCCGAATCCTGCGATGTAGCGTCACAGCACTCGATTGACCCACTCGAGCATTCGTGTCTGAGCCGCGGCGTTCCCGAGCGCCGCTTCGACGTTGACGTAGCGCACGCCGTTCTTCGCGCACAGTCGCGACAGCGATCCATCATCCTCTTTCGGCGCCTTGTTCTGGAGCAGCACATTGAAGGGTCCGCCCGACAGGATCTGAAAATCCGCCACCTGCGTGCACAGCATGAATTCATGCGGGTGCTCTTTGTCGTTCAATGCTGTGGAGTCGCTGATTCCGAGCTCATCGTTCAACGAGTACTGCGGACTGTTGTTGTGAAGCGCGACGAGCACCTCGCCCATCGGCGGCAGCAGGTGACGAAGGAATCCCTTACGGCCGCCATCCAGGCGGTCGAGTGCATGCTTCACCTCTGCATCTGTCCAGCCGGGGTTCTCAGCACGCAGGTTCCGCTCAGCACCTGTTCGTGACCACATGCGATTCGGATCGATCTTGCCACCATCGATCGGCACGTTCCGTTCCGGGCTTTCGGTCAGATAACCCCGGCCGTTGTGAGTCTTCAGGAATTCAGTAAGCACGTCCCGAGCCGTAGTCTCGTTACCGTGGATCCACAGGTAGTGGCGGCCGTGCGCGGGTCCGCGATTCACCATCCGGAATCTGATCCCTGCAAAGCCTGTTTTTTTGATGGACCAGTTTCCTGGCCAAAGGGCGCCGAAACCGCCGGCAATGAGAAACTCTCGTCTTCCCTGACGCATGCGCGTCTTCAGTATAAACACCGGACAAGATGCGCATGGCTGTACCGCCCGCGTTGTGTTTGTCCGCTGATGTTCTGGTTACTCGAAGACTGCCGTTCAGTCGCCGGCTGTTCGTGTTGTCCGGATGTGCAGCACGGGAATCAGGGAATTGCGTTTCGACTCGGGCTCGGGCACGCGCGGTCGCTGCGCCAGCTGCGAGTTAAGCTCACGCACGAAGCTCTCCATCTGGCGCTGCATTTCTTCCATCTTTTCGCGCATGTTAAGGATGATCTCGACTCCGGCCAGATTGACCCCGAGATCGCGCGTCAGACTCAGGATCACTTCGAGGCGCTCGAGGTCACCGTCAGTGTACAGACGCGTGTTGCCGTCGCTCCGCGATGGCCGGAGCAGGCCTTCACGCTCGTACAGCCGCAGTGTCTGGGGATGTATGCCGTACCTTTCAGACACGGCTGAGATCATGTAAGCGGCTTTTGCTTTCTGTCGTACTGCCATGGCTGATTCTTTCGAGATTACCTGACTTCTGCCCAGAGTTCTGCACGCGGGTCCGTTTTGTCCACTTCGCCGAGTTCGCGCAGCAGTTCCCGCGACTTCTCGTTGCCGATGTCGGGCGCTTTCAGCACAACCTCCACGATTTGGTCGCCGCGTGTATTCTTGCGCGAATTGAACACGCCCTTCTCACGCATCCGGAAACGCTGTCCGTTCTGCGCGCCCTGCGGGATTTTCAGCAGCGCTCGTCCGTCGATGGTCGGGACCTCAATCTTGGCACCGAGGCCTGCTTCGGTAACCGAGACCGGGACCTTGATTTTGATATCGTCGCCGTCGCGCTCAAAGAATGGGTGCGGATCGACGCGAATCGTTATATACAGATCTCCGGAAGGAGCGCCGTGAGTTCCGGCATTGCCCTTTCCTGATACCCGAAGCCGTGATCCTGTTTGCGCTCCAGCCGGGATTTTAACCTCGACGGTTTCATGCCGGGTCACCCGCCCGTCGCCGAAGCAGGTCGGACACGCGTTCTTCAGCCGGCCAGCACCTCCACAGCGGGGACATGTGATGTTGAACTTCATCGCCCCGGCGTTTTGGGTTACGTTGCCGGTTCCGTTGCACTGTGGACACACAGCGGACGCACCGCCAGCCGTTCCGCTGCCGTGACAGGTCGCGCAAACATCCTGACGGTTGATGGCCAGGCGAACCTGAGTCCCGCGAATTGACTGCCAAAAGTCTATGTTGAGCGCGTACTCGAGATCGGAGCCGCGCTCTGGCTCGGGCTCGGCCGTGGCGGCACCCCCGCCCTTGAAAATGTCCCGGAGGAAATCGCCGAAACCACCGGCACCCGGGCTCTCGCCGGTGGAGCGAGTGCCCGGGCGGCCCGATCGTGAAAACTCATCGAAATCGAACCCGCGGAAATCGAAGCCGCCCGGGAACGGATTTCCGTTGGCGCCCGGCGCGCCCGCACCGGGATGCGGCATCCCGTTTTCGGAATAGAAGCCGTACTGATCGTACATCTGCCGTTTTTTTGCGTCGCTGAGTACGTCGTAAGCTTCCTGAACATCTTTGAATTTCTCTTCCGCGCCTTTATCGCCCGGATTTAGATCCGGATGATGCTTTCGGGCGAGACGCCGATACGATTTGCGCAACTCATCGTCGGAGGCGCCGCGAGCGACGCCAAGCAGTTCGTAATAGTCTTTCTGTTTTGCTGCCACTTACAGCACCTCCTTCCAATGAGTTGTTGCTTTTTACTTCTTGTCGTCTACGTCGACGAACTCCGCATCCACAACGTTGTCTTTAGTTCCGCCGCTTGCTCCGTTGCCCGCCGAACCGGTACCCGTTGCGCCGTCGCCGCCAGCGCCAGGCGCACCGGCTCCAGGAGTCTGATTTGTTCGATACATCGCCTCGGCAAGCTTGTGGCTGGCCTGCGTCAGTTTGTCCTTCGCTGCCCGGATACCTTCGAGATTGCCGGCCTGGATTGCCTGCTTGGTTTCCTCGACGGCTTCCTCAACAGCCTTCGCGTCCGCCGCGTCGATTTTGTCGCGGTGCTCGCGCAGCATCTTTTCGACGTTGTAGACCATCGAATCGGCTTCGTTTCGTGCCTCGACCTCTTCCTTGCGTCGGCGGTCGTCGGCTTCGTGGGATTTGGCGTCCTGCGCCATCTTCTCCACTTCTTCCTTGCTCAGGCCGGACGAGGAGGTGATGGTGATCTTCTGCTCGTTGTTGGTCGCCTTATCCTTCGCCGTGACGTTCAGAATGCCATTGGCATCGATGTCGAACGTGACTTCGACCTGAGGCACTCCGCGCGGAGCAGGCGGGATGTTGCTCAACTGGAACACGCCAAGCAGCCGGTTGTGAGCCGCAATCGAACGCTCCCCCTGATAGACCTTAATCTCGACCGAGGTCTGGTTGTCAGCCGCAGTGGAGAAGGTCTCACCCTTGCGAGTCGGGATCGTGGTGTTGCGCTCGATCAGCTTCGTGAACACGCCGCCGAGTGTTTCGATACCCAGCGACAGCGGGGTAACGTCCAGCAGAAGGACGTCCTTGACTTCGCCGCCAAGCACGCCACCCTGAACCGCTGCGCCAACCGCCACGACTTCGTCAGGGTTCACGCTCTTGTTCGGCTCCTTGCCAAACAGATTCCGAACGATGTCCTGCACTTTCGGGATTCGGGTCGAACCACCGACCAGCACGACTTCATCGATCTGCTGGGGCGAAACACTGGCGTCCTTAATCGCCTGCAGGCAGGGTCCGCTGAGACGGTCCAGAATGTCCTCGATCATGTCCTGGAACTTCGCGCGGGTCAGCCGCAGCACCAGGTGCTTCGGGCCGGTTGCGTCAGCGGTGATGAACGGCAGATTGATTTCCGTCTCGAGCAGCGTCGAAAGTTCGATCTTGGCTTTTTCCGCGGCTTCCTTCAGCCGCTGAAGCGCCATCTGGTCCTTCGACAGATCGATTCCGTTCTCTTTCTTAAATTCGCCGATGATCCAGTCGATCAGGCGCTGATCGATGTTGTCACCGCCAAGGTGCGTGTCGCCGTTGGTCGACTTCACTTCAACAACGCCGTCGCCAACTTCGAGAATTGAGATGTCGAACGTACCGCCACCGAAGTCAAAGACCGCGATTGTCTCGTTCTTCTTCTTGTCGAGGCCATAGGCGAGCGCAGCTGCCGTCGGCTCGTTGATGATTCGCTTGACGTCGAGTCCGGCGATCTGGCCGGCGTCTTTTGTCGCCTGGCGCTGGGCGTCATTGAAGTACGCCGGGACGGTGATGACCGCTGCCGAGACCTTTTCGCCAAGATAAGCTTCCGCCGCTTCCTTGAGCTTGCCCAAAATCATTGCGGAGATCTCGGGCGGGGACATCTTTTTGCCCTGGACCTCAACGCGGGCGTCGCCATTGTCGCCGCGAACTACCTGATACGGAACCAGCTTGGATTCGTCGCTGACCTCGTCGTAACGGCGCCCCATGAAACGCTTGATCGAGTAGACCGTGTTCTCAGGGTTGGTAACCGCCTGGCGTTTTGCGACCTGGCCTACAAGTCGCTCGCCGCTCTTCGTAAACCCAACTACCGAAGGCGTCGTGCGCGCGCCTTCCTGATTGGCGATAACGACGGGCTGACCGCCTTCCATCACCGCGACCACCGAGTTGGTGGTCCCGAGGTCGATGCCGATGATTTTACTCATGTTTCTTCTCTCCTCCAGAAACTCGCAGCTGGGTGAAGCTTGGCTGCCTCACTTCAGCCCAGTACCATTATCAAATGTGAGTCTGTCATTGTCAATGATGATTGAGTGACTATTTCGGATGCAGGAAGGCTCAAATTCGTGTGCCACGCCGAACTTAAGTGCCTTGGTGCCGTCGGTCCGGAGCGGACGTGAACTTTTTTGGGGACCGCCGTCATCCCGAGTCGAGCCGGAATCCGGAGTGAGGTAAGCGCCCCCCCGGGGGACGTGATGTCGTCCGGCGGTCCGAAGCTGGTAACGGCTTTAGTCCGGACGCTCGCCCGAGTCCGTCCTGAGTTCCATGTCGGTCTTGAGTTCGACGCCCCCCCAGGAACGTCGCCTCAGCCGTCTCTACCTGAGCGTTACGGTTGAATCGAACGCTGCCCGCCTTCCACGGCCGGGCGTTCAATCGTGAACCGTGGCTCAATGTGGGTGAATCGGATCGGCCCGCCATCGGTGAGGTAGACATAGACCGTTGGGATAGATGGGTGGGAATGGACGGGAAGCTTGTCGCCGGGCCGGTACCGAACTCCCGAGATCTTTACGAATGGATTGT
Organism: Bryobacteraceae bacterium; assembly: GCA_963794765.1. GTDB lineage: Bacteria > Acidobacteriota > Terriglobia > Bryobacterales > Bryobacteraceae > JAWXCM01. The sequence continues at coordinate 73,888 of CAWCGC010000047.1, forward strand.
CCAGTTCGACCGTATAGTTGCGGGGAAGCGTTGAGTATGGATTCTGCGCGAATAAGAGCGACAGTGCCACCCAAAATACGGCGAACGAGCGCATGGGACCAGTGTGACGTGTCGGCCCGATGTTGGGAAGTACTTCGTTTAGCGTGCGCTGGCGAGGGCGGAACTCATCAGTGCGTCGGGCCAGGCCTGGGCCAGCAGTTCGAGCCCGATGTCGAACTTTGTACCGTCCTCTATCGGGATACACCGCCTCACAACAGCGGCCCTCTCCGTTGCGTTTGGCAGCCGAATGGAGATTTCCGAGCCCGGCTCAAACTGTCGATTCGACCTTAGCCTTCCCCCCGTTCGCGAAAGGTCCCGCATGATCGCGATCGTGGCGTGGCCCTGTCTGGCTTTGACATAAACGGCCATGTGTACTTCATGGCGATCTTCCAGCCTGCTCTCCGTAGAACCCATACGAACTTATCGACCGGTCGCGACAAAGTTTTAGCGTCGATTGAGCGCGCTTCGCATGTACTTGACCCTGTTGAGGTTGATAAACTACAACCCGAGATGAGTGAATCCTCCGCCGTCTATCCGCCCAGCCCGGAGTTCGTCAGCAAAGCCCGTGTTCAGGGTATGGAAGGCTATCGCGCCCTTTACGATCGTGCCGCTGCCGACCCGGAAGCTTTCTGGGGCGAACTCGCCGAAAAGGAGCTGGCCTGGTTCGAGAAGCCGACTCGGGTGCTTGATTGGGATAATCCGCCTTTTGCGAAGTGGTTTGTTGGCGGGAAGACGAATGTTTGTTTTAATTGCGTTGATCGCCATGCCGAAGGCAGCCTGGCGGATAAACCGGCACTCATCTGGGAAGGTGAGCCCGGTGATACGCGTTCGATCAGCTTTCGTGAACTGAAAAACCTTGTCTGCCGCTTTGCAAACGTCCTCAAAGGTTTCGGGATCAGGACTGGTGATCGGGCGATCATCTACATGCCGATGGTGCCGGAGGCAGCTATCGCTATGCTCGCTTGTGCGCGGCTCGGAATTACGCACAGCGTCGTTTTTGGAGGTTTTTCGGCTGAGGCGCTAAAAGCTCGGATTCAGGATCTCGGCGCCCGGACTGTCATTACCGCCGACGGGGGCTGGCGTCGCGGGAAAGAAGTCAAGCTGAAACCCGCAGTCGACGAGGCTCTTACCGACAGTCCCACGGTGACGGAGGTCATCGTCCTGAAGCGAACCGGTGGCGCGGTTGATATGCAGGGAGGCCGCGACCACTGGTGGCACGAACTCGAGCAGGGCGTCGGCGACGACTGTCCTGCCGAGCCCCTCGATTCCGAGCATCCCCTTTACGTCCTCTACACCTCAGGAACAACCGGTAAGCCGAAAGGAATTCTGCACACCACAGCCGGCTATCTGCTTCAGAACACAGTCTCGACAAAGTGGGTGTTCGACTCGCGCGACGACGACATCTACTGGTGTACGGCTGACATCGGCTGGGTAACAGGCCACAGCTACGTCGTGTATGGCCCTCTCAGCGCAGGTTTGACGAGTCTGATGTACGAGGGCGCTCCGGATACCCCCGCGTTTGATCGCTGGTGGGACATCATCCAGCGGCACAAGGTCACCATTTTCTATACGTCCCCCACTGCTATCCGCGCTCTGATTCGGCAAGGTGATCAGTGGCCAAACAGCAAGGATCTGTCGAGTTTGCGGCTGCTTGGCTCGGTCGGAGAACCGATCAATCCCGCCGCCTGGGACTGGTTCCATCGAATGATAGGAAAAAGCGGATGTCCCATCGTGGACACTTGGTGGCAGACGGAAACCGGGGCGATGATGATCGCACCGATCCCGGGAGCGGTGCCCACCAAACCGGGCTCGGGAACACTGCCGTTGCCTGGAATCATCGCCGACGTTGTCGACCTCTCGGGCAAGCCGGTACCAGCGAATCAGGAAGGCTTCCTGATTATCCGCAAGCCCTGGCCCAGCATGGTCCGCACACTCTGGGGTGATCCCGAGCGTTTCAAAGAAGCCTATTGGAGTCGTATGCCGGGCGTTTACTTCACGGGCGATGCCGCGCGAAGAGACGACGACGGCTATTACTGGGTTCTTGGGCGTGTCGATGACGTGATGAACGTCAGCGGGCACCGTCTGAGCACGATGGAGATAGAGTCAGCTCTCGTGAGACATCCTGCAGTAGCCGAGGCTGCAGTGGTCGGCAAGCCGCACGAGATCACAGGTCAGGCGGTGTGCTGCTTCGTCACCCTGAAGCGCGGGTCGTACAACCATGACGAACTCGGCAAAGAACTCCGCCAGTGGGTGGCGCATGAGATCGGACCATTTGCCCGGCCCGAAGAGATTCGGTTCACCGAAGCCCTTCCGAAGACTCGCAGCGGGAAGATTATGCGACGCCTTCTGCGTGAGATTGTGACGTCTCACACCGTCTCCGGGGACGTGACGACGCTCGAAGATGTGACTGTTCTCACGCGGCTCGCGTCCCAGCAGGACGAGGACTGATATCATGCCGATGATGCTGACACGAAGGCAGTTTGCAGAGCTTTCCTTGTTTGCCGCGGGCGCCGGGTCCTTATGCGCCGCTGGCAAGCCGAATTCTAAGATCAACGGCGTGATGGTCGGCGCCCAGAGCTACAGTTTCAGAGATCGGTCTCTGGATGAGGCGATCCAGGCGATGACGGACATTGGCCTGAGCTATACGGAGCTGTGGCAGGGACATATCGAGCCCAAGCGGGGAACGCCAGCCGAAGAAGTGACGAAGTGGCGTACGTCGCCGCAGGCCCTCGCAGATATGAAACCCATTCGCGAGAAGTTCAGGAAGGCGGGAATCGATATTTACGCGCTGAACTATTCCTTCCGCAAGAACTTCAGCGATGAGGAAGTGCTCGCCGGAATGGAGATGGCGAAAGCTCTTGGGACTAAAATCATCACCGCTTCGTCGACCGTCGATCAGGCGGAGCGGCTGGACAAACTGGCGGGCAAGGCCGGCGTTGTCGTCGCAATGCACAATCACGACAACACGAAGGATCCAAACGAGTACTCGACACCCGAGACCTTCGCGAAGGCGATGGAAGGGCATCCCAACATTCGGATCAATCTGGATATCGGTCACTTCACGGCTGCGAACGGCGACGCGGTCGCGTATCTGAAGGAGCACCACGACAAAATCGTCACCCTGCATATAAAAGACCGGAAGCGTGACCACGGCGCGAATCTGCCGCTCGGCGAAGGGCAAACGCCCATCAAGGAAGTCCTGACCGTGCTGAAGCAAACCAAGTGGAAGATTCCGGCAATGATCGAGTACGAGTACAAGGGGGCCGACACGGTGGCGGAAGTCCGGAAGTGCTACGACTACATAAAACAGTGTCTGGCGTAAAACTCACTTGACGTGAAAAGAAAAGGGCTGGCGCACAACACGCCAGCCCTTTTCCGTCGAGGGGTACTGCTGCGGGAAACTTAGTCGTTCAACTCAAAGGAGCCGACGAAAGCGCTTCGCTTGTCGGGGCTGCTCCAGGTTGTGTTCAGACCCTTGCCGGTGTACGTGTGAGCCAGAGCGACCGCCGGCATCGCGTGCTGGGTCTTCGTCAGCGGTTGATACCAGGTCTCTTCGTTGCTGCAAAGGTGATCGGTCGCGTTGATTGCGCGCGTCTGGATCTTGGCGAGGCTGCCCGCCGTCAGGGTCGCGTTCGCCGAGTGCAGGTTGTTGTTCTGGAAACTGACCTCGATTGGCTGAGTCTCAACGCGGACGACATCGGACAAAAGATCGCCACCCATGCGCTGTCGCGAATCCCTGTAACGCGAGTCGCTGCTCGGGGCTGGCTTTCTCGTCGAGGATCACGACCGACTTCACCGGATACGGGTTGCCATTCACGTTGCCAAGGGTGCTGTTCGCTTTGACCACGCCGACGACGGAAAGGCCGTCCAGTTTTACGCCCTGGAACTCGCCAGAGGTGATGTGCCAGCCGAATACGGCCAGGTTTCCGACAAGGTCAACTTCGGAATTTGCGAAGCAGGGTCCGGTATAAACGTCGGCCGTGCGGGCCTCGATATACTCCCCGCGCACTGAGGTTCGATTCTGTAAGCCGGCAGCCATTAACGACCCGGCCAGGCAAACGGAAAATACCAGTCTCTTCATGCTGTAAGAAAGGCCTCCAGCCCTTGCCTCCTTATGGTACCGCTTTCAGGCTGGAATGGGGGAGCGTATGTCAGGCACCGAAACGGAACAGTCTCCGGGCATTTTCGAACCGGATTTTACGGGCATCCGACGCCGAAACGAAGCTGAAGTGCTCCTCCCAGAGCTTCTGTGCCGTGTTGAAGCTTTCGTCGGTCGTACCCAGGCTGCCCCAGACGAGCCGGTCTGGACCGAACGCGTCGTACGCCTGACGCGCAAGCGACCCCAGGTCGCGATGCGGGAACGGTTCGCGGGACGAATACTGCAGACCGGACACCTTCAGAATGATGCTGGGCACCTTTGCGAGATCTGTGATCTGGCTGAACTCAGACGCCTCTTTATAGCCGTAAGATTCCTTGCCGTTGACCCCGGCGTGGCCAAAATGATCAACGATTACGTGCGCGTTTTCGTACTCGGTGGCGAGCTTAGCGATGTCCCGTGCAAACCACGGCATGATGTGCGCCTGAACCCAGAGATGCATGTCACCGATGGTTTCCCAAACCTTGCGCGCGTTCGCATCGAACAGATCGCGGTTTCGGATAGCTCCGCCCGTAGTCGGGCGCTCACCGGGGTTGCGCACGCAGTGGATACGCAGGCCGAGAAGCTGATTCGGGTACGCAACCGAGAGCTTCCGGAATCGGGCTGGTGTTTCCGGCCGGATGGTGTCGAGCAGAACGATGCCCTTCAGAAATCCCTTTGGTGCATTCCGGAGCGTGTACTCGAGGTAACGGGTGTCGTCCTGGTAAGGCTCGGCGGAAACGTGGACCGCATACCGGATATCGTGCCGCTTTGCCCACGGAACGTAATCCTCGAGAGGTGCCGGCTTCAGCGCCGGGCCGTTTTTGTGCTTGGGAAATTTCTGGAGATCGGCACTGAACAGGTGTACGTGCGGCTCAACGATCGGATCGTCGGGCGCCGCCGTTGCTAGCAGGCCCGCAGCCATCGTTGCCAGACTCGTGCGCCGGGTCAGGGAGGTACTGGTGTTCATTTCAGTTGGAGACAACAAATGGACGTTATCAGTCAGGTCGGTTCAAGTCAATCGCACCCGCTTACACTGTGGGGGTGCGTTTAGGGCTCCTGTTCGTAGTTATCGCCGGCTTGCTTGCTGCGCAGCGGAAACAGGTCGCCGTCACCATCGACGATCTGCCATGGGCGCAATCTCTCGAGGGTCAGTGTGATTATGACCGGCTGACAGCGCAAACCAAACGCCTGCTGGCTCCGATCAGAGCGGACCATATGCCGGTGACGGCTTTCGCGATTGCGGGCAATTGTCCGAATCTGAGTGACGATCAGTATCGCGCGGTGCTGCGGCAGTGGATGGATGCCGGTGCGCAGATTGGGAATCACACGTACTCCCATCGAGGGCTGAATACCAGTCCGATTGCAGAGTATGAGGCGGACATTCTCAAAGCGGACGAGAAACTGCGGCGGCTTACGGGACAGGAAAAAATTGAGTTCTTTCGGTCGCCGATGTTGCAGACCGGACCAGTGCCGGAAACGAAAGAACGGCTGGAGTCATTTCTCGCGGCACACGGATATCGCCAGTCGCCCGTGACCTTCGACAACTCAGACTGGATGTTCGCTTATGTTCTCGCCCATGCCCGCAAGCGCAGCGACGAGACGCTCGCGCAACGTGTAAAGGCAGAGTATGTGCCTTATATGGAATCCGTGATCGCATTTTTTGAGAAGCGATCTGTAGAACTTGTCGGCCGCGATTTTCCTCAGATCCTCTTAATTCACGCGAACGACCTGAACGCAGAGCTGTTACCCGACCTTCTCGGAATGCTGCGAAAGCGCGGCTACGACTTCATTTCGCTTCCTCAGGCACTTCAGGATCCGGTCTACGGTATGCAAAACACGTATGCGGGAACGGGCGGCTTCTCCTGGATACATCGGTGGACCAAGTCGGTGCCCCGACCAGACCTCAAGGGCGGCGAGCCAGATGAACCTCGCTGGCTCGTCGACGCTTACGAGCGTATGAAGTAGTCGGGACTAGACGCCCTGCAGGATCTGGTCGAAGCGGTGGCTGACTTCCTGCAAATATTCTTTATTGCCGCCTTTTAGCTCGACCGTCGCCCACCCGTTATAACCGATCTCACGGAGGGCTCGGTAGATCGCTTTCCAGTCGATCTGGCCTTCGCGCAAATCCGTGAAGTCGGTTTTCCCCTGAGCGAATTTGAAGTCTTTTATATGCAGTTTTACGATCCGTTTGCCCAGAGTCGTGATCCAGTCCTGCGGATATCCGTAAAACACAACGTTACCCACGTCGAAGTAGGACTTTACCCACGGTGACTTGAACTCGTCAATGTACCGCGCCATCTCGAGGGGGCTCAGCAGGAACTTATTCCAGACTTCTTCGACAGCGATAATCACCTTTGCGCGCTCGGCGTCAGGGATTAGCTCGCGAATCTTTGCCTGGGATCGAGTCCAGGCCTGCTGGTACGTCGTGTCAGGATTCACAACTGCGGGAACCAGAAGGACAGTGTCAGCGCCCCACATCTTCGCGTTCTGGATGCTGGTTCGCATGCCCTTCATACTCTCGGCAACGACCTGAGGATCCGACGAAGACAGAGGAAACTTCCAGTGCGCCGAGTTCATCACCGAATGAATGCGAAGGTTGGTCTTCTGCGAGGCACCGAGGATCTCTTTCGCACGATTCGGATCTTCTTCGGTGTGGCATTCCACACCTTCGAAACCGACATCCCGTGCAATCTGAAACCGATCCGCCATCGACAGGCCATTGTCTTTCGGGAGCATGCTCTCGAGCACGGCCTTCTTAATCGGAAGACGGCCGCCTTCACCCACTTCGGCTGCGGAGGCGAAGGCGGCTGAAGCCGCGGCCGCTGCGGAAACGAATTCTCTCCGATTCATGCGTGCTGCCTTACCACCTGGTTCAACTCACGTGTCAGCTTGGGGACGACGACTTGCGCATCATCCTTACCTTCGTATTCGAGCGCCAGATACCCTCGGTAGCCCGAGTCGCGGAACGACTTGACCAGCCGCGGCCAGTCTGCCTTGACAGGCTTGTTCGGCTCGACGGTAATCATCTCTTTGAACTGCGCGTTCACTGCATAGGGCAGAATCTGCGCAATCTGATTGTAGGCGTCGCGTTTGAAATTGCCCGTGTCGAGATTCACTCCGACCCACGGCGAATCCACTGACTTTACGATCTGCACAATCGTTGAAGCGTTTTCCGTGACGCCGCCGTGGTTCTCGATCCCGAGGATCACTCCTTTGGAGCCCGCGTATTTAGCGCCCTCGCGGAGCATGTCAGCGACCCAGCCCGCAGCCTCCTGTTCGGTCGACCCCTTCGGGACCGTTCCGCCGAACACGCGAATATGGCTTGCACCGAGTTTGTCCGCGACATCGACCCAGCTCCGCAGTTCGGCCGCCTGTTTCTCTCGTTCGGGCCCCGGTGCTTTGCACAAATCCGTGCGAACCGAGATGCTGTAAATCTCGACGGCATTCTTGTAAGCCAGACGCCGGAGCGGCAGAAGGAAGCTGTCCTCGGTTGAAGGAAACCAGTAGACCGTCAGATCCAGCCCGTCCACATCCTGATCGACAGCCTGACGTACGAGGTCGTCGTAAGTCAGCGTTTTGGCCTTCAGCTGGTCTCGATACGAATAGGCGCAGATTGCGGTGCGCAACCGGGCGCTCTTCGCGCTTCGGCCGCCTGTCTGTGCGGGCGACATCACTGCTGCTGCGAGCGCAGCCGGCGCGGTACGGAGAACGTCGCGGCGTTTCATAGCGGTTTGATCCGGATATTACGGAACTCGACGGGATCGTTATGTCCGAGGAAACCGACGCGTCCGCTTGTACGAAGCAGACCAGGATGCTTCTTCAATACCTCAGGATCCTTCACGGTGCTCACGTCAACGTCAAGAATCGTTTTCCCGTTAAGAACGACCTTGATCTTCGGACCCTTGGCGGTGATCTCTTCTTCGTTCCATTCGCCAACGGGCTTCAGGTTCGATCCAGTGGCCGGGAAGACGTTATACAGCGAGCCGTGATGCTGCCACGGCTGTAGCCAGCCCTTGTACTTTTCGTTGTCCTGATCGAGGATCTGAATTTCCATGCCCGAATACGCAATGTCGCCGGCAAGCGGAGCGCGGATTCCGATTCCGTTGTTTCCGCCTGGAGGCAGTTTGAACTCGAACCGCAGCACAAAGTCGCTGAACTCACGATCCGTCAGCAGGTTTCCGCCTCCACTCGGGGAGCACTGAATGACGCCATCGTGGACCAGATATCCGGGTCCCTTTTTTGCTACCAGCGTCCAGCCCGTCAGATCCTTGCCATTGAACAGCGAAGTAAATCCCGGCTCCACTGCGAACCCGATGCTCGCGGCGGCCAGCAATACGCAGATTGTCCTCATTCGTCCTTAAACCTTTTGAAGTTTGGTAACGCGTCCGACTTCGACCCACTCAACCACATAGATATTGCCCTTGTGGTCGAAACAGGCTCCATGGGGGCAGATGAACTGTCCCGGCACAAATGCCTCGCGCTCCTTCGTCCGGAGCGTGCGAGCCTGTTTGGCATCGTCCGCACGGCCGAGAGTGGTAATAATGTTGTTGTTCTCGTCGAGCAGCGCGACACTGGCATCGAGGTCGGGGATGACCACTTTGCCCTTCCGCATGTTGAAGTGGCAGGGCGCCGTGAGCTTGTCCGACTGTGTGAAAGCAATGTGCTTGCCTTCGAGATCAAAGTGCTGCAGACGCTTATTCGAGCGGTCGGCGACAGTCAGGACCGGTGTCTTCCCGCGCATGTCGACCGTGATCCCGTGTGGACAGTCCAGCTGTCCGGCCGCGGAACCCTTACCGCCGAAGGTTCTGATGTACTTGCCATTCGAGTCGTACTGATTGATGTAGCTGGAACCGTAGCCATCACCAACGTAGATGTCGCCGTTCGGTGCGACAGCCAGATTCGTCGGGCTGTACTTTTTCTTTTTGCCGTCCGGCCCGGGCTCGTATTCTTTCGCCTGATCGGGATATCCGATGCTCCAGACCTGCTCGCCGTCGAGGGTGGTTTTTACTACGACCGCGCGCTTCGTGTCGCAGAGATATAAGTGTTCGGTGCTGCCTTCTTTACGAATGTGCAATCCGTGCGCGCCACCTTCAAACTCACTGCCCCAGCTCTTGATGAACTTGCCTTTGTCATCAAAAACGACCATCGTGTCGTGCTTTTCGCTGGTCTTGTTGACTGTGTGATGAACGTAAATCCGGCCTTGGGAGTCCTCGACCACGCCATGGGTGTTGCCGTACTTGAGTCCGGCCGGGAGCTCACCCCAGTCGTGGATCATCTCGTATTTGTAAGCGCCTGTACCCGTAACCGGGCGCTGAGATCCCGATTTGTTGGACGCATTCAGGATCAGCGGACCAGCGGCGGTGGCCGCAGCGGAGGCCAGGAAAGTCCTGCGAGTGCCTTGCTGCATTATGCCAGTAAGTTTATCCCATCCGGAGCCGTTTTGGCTCCGGAGGAGGACAATTGAGGCGAAACAACTGGCTTGCCGAAGATCAGGGACCGACTATAACAACGTAGCCGTCGCCAACCCCGGGGCCGTTCTGCGTTGCAGTCGGATTCAGAGAAGGGAAGTAGCGGCTGCCGGTCGAGCCTCCGGCGACGATTCGGTTGGCAGGCGCAAGCAGAACGTCGTAGCCAATATCTGTTCCGGCTCCGCCGAGGAAAGTGGAATACGTCAGTGCCTCATTGCCGACTTTGGTGGGATCCAGCCGAAGCACAAACGCGTCGCTGGTTCCACCCCCGAAGCTCGGCTGAAGTGGACTGCCGGCTACGGGAAAGTTGAGCGAAGTTGTGTAGCCCGTAGCAATCAGGCCACCCTGTCCGTCAGTCGCGAGACGGTAGGGTACTTCGCTCTCGTTGCCGCCGATGAGGGTCGAAAAGAACAGTTGTGAGCTCGCGTCCTGCCCCAGATCCAGACCTGCGACGAATATATCGGCATCTCCGGAACGCGCGGACACGGACGGCCCAACCAGAGGAAATTGGGACGAAGTGGTGTACCCTGCGATCCACACTCGGTTGCCCGTTCCGGCAGTGATAGCGGTGATCTCATCGAGAGCTTCCCCGCCGAAGTAGCTTGAGTAGCTGAACGAACCACCGGGAGTCAGGCGCACGAGAAAACCTTCGCCGTTGCCGATCGGACTCGACTGATACGCGGGTCCAATCACCGGAAAATCACTCGAGACAGTCGTTCCGGCGACCAGGATCGACCCGTCTGCCGCGAACGCAACCGCCCTCGCGTAATCGGTTCCGCTTCCGCCGACATACGTCGAGTAGGCGAATGTATTGTAGAGGTCAAACAGAGCAACGAAGGCGTCGCGAGAGCCCGCCAGCGCTGACTGAGCAGACGCGCCTCTCATCGGGAAATCCGTCGATGTTGTGTAGCCCGCAATTACAGCCGTTCCATCCGGCTGCACTGCCATGTCGGTCGGAGTTTCGTCGGCGCTTCCACCGAGGTACGACGAATAAACAAGTCCATCGGGGCCTTGCGACGGGTCGATAACCACGAAATAGGCATCGCTCGTCCCATTCAGGACTCCCTGAACCGGAAACCTCGACATCGGAAAATCAGAGGAAGCTGTGACACCGGTCAGGTATGCCCGACCTGCCGAATCCACACCCAGGCCCGTTACGGTTTCAACACCCGATCCCCCGAAGAAGGTCGAGTACAACTGCTGGTTTGTGCCCGGATCCACGATGATCAGAAATGCATCGGACAATCCGCCGGGAGTGAGTTGGAGGGTGTTGTCCGTCACCACAAAGTCGCTCGACCCCGTAGTCCCGGCAACATAAAGTCGGCCGCGAGCATCGCGAACGACTCGCGTCACCGAGTCAGCCGAAGTCCCGCCAACGTAATTCGCGTACACGAGAACCGGATCGATCACCAGCGGCAGGGAGTGATCGTAACTTCCAACCTGGTAGCCGACCAAACCATCGCCCCGGAGCTCATAACCGGCCGCAACAATCCGAAGCGACGAATCCTGCAGTTTCTGAAACACCGCGGGAGCCTTTTGCGTAAGTTGCTGTCCACCGAGGTCGATCACGAGGTTGCCGTCAGCATCCACATTCAGGTGCTTTTGTCCGGAGTAATGAACCGCGATAGAGGACGGGTCGGCTCCGGGCTGTACGAAAAAGTCGAATTCGATCTGGCCGTTTGCTCCGTAATAACTGATATCAATGCCCGGAAGAACATCGCCGTAAGTGACGCGTCCGTAGCCGGGGACAGATGTCCGCCGTTTGGTGCCCAGAAAATAGTTGGTAACTCCCGGCTGCTTCTTTTCGGGCCTGACAGAAGCGTCTGCGTTCCCGTCCTGAATCCGAAATCCGACCGAGGTACCGGCCCCGAGATCGACCTGACCGCCGGTCGCCGACACGGACATTCGGTAACCCAGACCGCGGGCGTCAAAATCTCCGTTATGGCCGGAAGGTTCAAACCGGATGGGTAGTGACTGCAGAACCGAGCCGGATGTGGCTTCCCGAGCAGCGGCGGACGGGGTCGCAGCCATACATGCGCTCGCAACAAGCGAGCCGAAAACAACAGTAAACCTCATAGAAACCAGAAACTTAATTCTACCCGACGAGGGCGACGATACTGCCGTGTAAAAAACTTTTGTAAATCTCACAGTCACCGGTAAAAAAGGGTAACCGGTATTACGACCGTCAGCATCTCTTTACTACAACCCATTAAGATTTTTTAAAAGTGTGAGGAGACTGCCGTTGGCCCGACAACTCCTGTCCGTTGCCGTCTGTCTGATATCCGTGGCAGCTTCAGCTGTTGCGAACACTCCGCCAACCCCAATAACCGTTTCGAGTTCCGCTTCAACTTCGTGGTGGGATAACTTGCTTGAGCTCTCCGTTTTCTCCCTCCTGAGAAACCCCGGCGTGCTTTCGGAGTTCGGGATCGGTAAGGAGAAGGAGCCCCAACTTGCAGCCGCGCCTCCGGTTTTGCAGACACCCTGTTCGGTCCAGCCGCTCGCGCCCGTCGAGGATGCCACCGCGCTCCAGTTCGAAGCCGGTGACCAGAGTGCAAGCCGCAACGGTCTCACCCGGGCGTGCTCTCGTGCACTCTCGCTGTTCACCAAAAAGATCGTGAGCGTCGGGGGTACGATTCACGTTACTTCGGCGTGGCGACCTGCTCCGTACCAGGCCCATTTGCAGCAAGTCTGGGATAAGTGGATGGTCGAGCTCAGGGACAACACTGGCCCGTCGTGCTCGGACCTGCGGAACAGCATCGCCTCGGAGTTCAGCCGGCACGCGCTGCTCGAGACGCAGCGCCCGGCGGCGTATTCAGACCATACCCGCGGCACCGCTTTCGACGCCGTCGTTTCCGTACCTGTCCGGATCGTTGCAGCCGCGAGAAGAAAGCGCCGACCGGTCATTAACGGCGACACTCTGGCGCTCAGTGCAGGGCTGCGTCGACCGCTGATCTGGTCCGATCCGGTCCACTATCGGCTAAGCCGCTGAAGTCGGCAGTTAGTTCGAAGTCCCGAGGTCGCTCAACCGCTCACTCAAAAAGGCATATGATCTTTCGAGGCAAGGTATGCGAATCCTCGTCACGGGAGTTCTGGTTATGTCCGGTCTGGTAGCTGCACCGAAAGAAGTATCTTTTCCGACGGACGACAAAGGTGTGGTCTTCGCCAACACGTACGGTTCCGGCGCTCGAGCACTGATACTTGCACACGGCGCAAGATTCAATAAAGAGAGTTGGGCGAAACAGGCCGAAGAGTTTGCGCATGCCGGCTTCGCGGTTGTTGCCATCGACTTTCGGGGCTACGGCAAGTCGCACGGCGGTTCCGAGGCGGCAAACTCATTCGACGAGATGTATCGCGATGTGCTCGCGGCGGTGCGCTACGTTCGTCAGAACGGCGCTAATTCCGTCGCAGTCGTGGGTGCAAGTATGGGTGGTCGAGCTTCGGCGACTGCAGTTGTAAAGGGCAAGCCGGGTGAGATCGACCGTTTGGTCCTGTTGGCACACGCACCGATTCAGGACCCGGATAAGATTGCCGGCAGAAAGCTCTTCATTGTCGCTGAAGGTGATTCCATCGCGCCTCAAGTCAAAGATCAGTTCCAGCGCGCTCCCGAGCCGAAGCAACTCATCGTGTTGCAAGGCTCAGCTCACGCTCAGAATTTGTTCACCACCGATCAGTCCCAGCGGCTGATGTCCGAAATTCTGAAGTTCCTCGGCGCTTCAAGCGCAGCCACGCCGCAGTAGCATCGGGGTTAACGGTAATGATGAGCTCGACCAGCTAGTACGCGCTCAAATCCCGGCCGTTCACAACCGGACCGCTGTACGTCCGGCGGATCTCCTTCTCCAAATCCACCTGATCGCGCGGTCCGAAATAAAGCTGGTGATACAGCACGAGCATCTTCGGCTTCGCCTTTGTGGCGATCTCGGCGAGTTGTGCCGTCGACGTATGGAAAGAGGCGTGATACTTGCCGCGTACCGGACCGAAAACGCGGTTGAAATTGTCGGCAGAGTAGACCTCGTGAACAAGGACGTCACATTCCTTGCAAGCCTCCAGAATCGCATCGCTCGGTGCCGTATCGCCGGATATGACGATCTTTCGGCCGCCCGCATCGATCGCATACCCGAAAGCCTGAGGCCATGACCCGTGCGGGACCGACAGCGCGCGAATGGTGACATTCGCGTCCTTGTAGACCTGTCCCGCCTCCTTGATTTCATGCACGTTAATAGTCAAAGCCCGTCGATTCAGACCTTCGAAACCGTCCGTCCGAACCTTGATATCGGCGTCATATGCCTGGCGAAGATGTTCGGTCATCGCTGCCGTCCCAATGGGGCCAAAGACCTCCAGAGGTTCGGATCGCCCCACCACCCACGGCGTCAGCATCACATCGGGATATCCGATCGTGTGGTCCGAATGCAGGTGGGTGAAGAACAGCCGGGTCAGACGAGTGGCATCGAGTGCGGCGATTCCAAACTTCTCCGCGGCGGCTTCAGCGCGCCGAACAACGCCGGGACCGGCGTCAAACAAATACGCCTGATTATTCACTACCACCGCAACAGCGGGGCCCGAACAGCAGGGATCCGGAATCGGCGTTCCGGTTCCAAGCAGGATGACCCGTGCCGCGTCCGCGGCAGATAACGACGACGTTGCCATGAGAATTAAAACCGCAAGTGTGCGAATCATCCGGTAATCGGACCTTCGCGACAGTCTATCAACACGCGTTGTAGAATAGCCAAACCTCATATGTCCTCAGGTTCGCGACCGGCAGTCGCAGCGGCAGCAACGCTCGAAGCACCCGATCCGGGAAGATGGAAATCGCTTGCTGTCATTCTTGCGGCGGCGTTTCTGGTCGGACTCGACTTCTTCATCGTCAATGTTTCCATCCCGGCCATCCGTCAGAGCCTGCATGCAACGTTCGCCGAAGTCCAGCTGGTAATCGCAAGCTACGGACTCACCTACGCGGTGCTGCTTATCTCAGGCGGACGACTCGGAGATATCTACGGTCGCAAGCGAATGTTTATCTGGGGCGTGACGGCTTTCACCGCCGCATCACTGCTTTGCGGAATTGCGACCTCGCCATTCTGGCTGATTGCAGCGCGGGCATTGCAGGGCGTTGCGGGAGCTCTTTTGTTCCCTCAGGTCCTGTCCATCATGCAGGTAACATTCCCGATCTCTGAACGGGCCAAAGCGTTCGGCCTTTTCGGGACTGTCATCGGAACATCGTCGTTCTCCGGGAATGTGCTGGGAGGCCTCCTGGTGAGTGCGAACGCTCTCAATCTCAGCTGGCGTCCCATCTTCCTCATCAACCTGCCTCTCGGAATCCTGACTGTAATCGCCGCCGCGAAGCTGGTAAAGGAATCGAAATCGCCAAAAGCGCGCCGGCTCGATCTGGGTGGAGTTGCACTTCTAACGGCCGCGCTCGCACTGCTCCTTTACCCCCTGATTCAGGGCCGCGAGGCGGGATGGCCTGTTTGGGCCTTCGTATCCATGGCAGCGTCGATTCCGATGCTGGCTGTGTTCGTTCGTTTCGAGAAGCACGTGACCCGAACCGCTGGCTCGCCTCTGGTCGAACTGAGCCTGTTTCACGACCGCATTTTTGTAATCGGCCTTGTGGGGGGAGTCTGCTTCTTCATGGGGACTGCCTCGTTCTTTCTCGTCTCGACCGTTTTCCTGCAAAACGGACTCGGCTATTCCGCGCGTGATGCCGGCTTTACGTTTGCATCGTTCGCGGTCGCTTTTCTTGGTAGCTCGTTCGCGTCCTCGAAAATTCAGCCAAAGATTGGAAGTCGGATCATCAACCTCGGGGCAGCTTTGATGATGGTCGGCCTCACGGCGCTGCTCTGGACCACGAACGCTCGCGGCGCAGCCTTAACCGGATGGGATCTGGCGCCCGCGCTGATGATCTACGGAACCGGTCAGGGATTCGTAATGCCGACACTCATCAGCACCATCCTGATCAATATCCGCGGACATGATGCAGGCTCTGCGGCGGGTGTCCTGAGCACGGTCCAGCAACTCTCATTCGCTACCGGCGTCGCCGTGATCGGGACAGTTTTCTTCAGCGCCTTGGCGGGATCGACTGACCCTCAGGCCTTCATCGCCGCGTTGCGAACTGCCCTGACGGTCAACATCTGCTTACTCGCCGTGACATTCCACTTATATTGCAAGTCCCTCGCAATCCGGTCAAAGCGCAATGATTACCGGACGGGAGGGGTATACAGGTCGGCTACGCGATTCGCTCGGTACATGGCCGCTCCGGTGACATCGAGCGTGTAGACGATTTTTCCTGAAGGGTTCACTTCGATCATCTTCCCGCCAAATGTGTTGTCGATCAGTAGCGCTCCCGTCACGAAGTGAAAGTCGCCGTTACTCAAACGCTGCGCCGAACCCACAAAGGGCGAGTACACACCGAGATCTGCGCTCAGCACCGGGGTAGCGGTCTTTGCACTCTCATCGAGTTTCCACACCTGTCCACGAGTGTGAGCTGCCTTATCCGCTTTCCAGTGACGCTGGCCGTTGTCGAGCAGCATGATCGTGTCGGACCCGGCGGGCTCGAACGCAGCATCATGCTGGTATGAGAACCAGGGATACGCGTCTTTGCTCTCGGTTTTAAAATCGCCATCCCTACCGAGCCGCCACAGAACTTTCCCGTCGCCCTTGCCATCTCTGTAATCAATTTTTATGACCCAGTCCTGTTCCGGAAGAGAAACAACCAGGTTCCCGTCCTGCCTGCTGTAAGAGACCGCGTTCGCATGGAGCCAGTCATTTGCCGACGGCGCGAGAAAAACTGGTGAGCAACCACCGCCTCCGGCAGTGCCGCGGCATTTCTCGTCTCCAAGCGCTGCTCGCTTGACATCGAGGTGGTCGAATGAATTCCAGAACCACTTGACCTGGAAGTTCTCATCAAGGTCTACCAGGATAGCGCCGAGGATGTCGACAGGATCGTCCGAACCCTGCCCGCCTTTCGCGAAGAATCGTTCGAGGCTTGCAATCGCGATGGTGTGGCCGTTCGGGATACGGATTACGTCGTGATGAAACCCGGGAACACACTCATGTCCGTTGGGCTTGCAGACTGATTGAATTCCAATATGCTTCGAGTTGGTCTGCGACGCGAGAAATGTTCGTTTCGCGAAGGACGTTGCCCGCGAGGTCAACTTCGCGAATGGCCTGCAGTCTGCTGTTTTCTTCACCGCTGCTACCGGCAAACGTTAAGAACCGGCCTCCTGGCAACATTCGTGTCAGCGAGTGATCGGGGCCAGGCATGTACCACACCACATTGCCGTTGAGATCCGTCGCAATCGCGCGAGTTCTCGGCATTTCAACGCTATAAACCAGGAACGGCTCCGGCTTTGCTCGCGCCATCATCATGGACGGATACCTTCATGGGTGCAAACACACCGTCGGTAATTCCGGTTCTGAACGGTACAGCCTGACCGGACACAACTTTGCCGTCGGTGATCACTTCCGGGTTCAGCATGTACTCGGACTCGCTGCGCATTCCGGCGACGTACATGTTGCTGGTCCGATTCGCGCGGCAGGGCTCCAGGCCGGTTCGATGGACGTCGGTTTCGCCCTTGGCGTCGGAAGGCAACACGATATTGGCTGCCGGACGGACATGGAGGAAAGCTGAATAGAGCGACCAGGGGATTCGCGGTGGGAGTCGCCGACGCCTGTTGCCCCGTCACGCGAGCGACGATGCGGAACGGCATTTCCGCTTCCGCAGTCTTTTTCGTTTCGATATTCAGGAGTGTGACCTTGACCCGAGCATCATGCTCGTAAAGCTCGGGCCGCCATGCAAACAAGGGCTGCTGAGAAAAATCACTTACAATCCGGTACTCAGAGCCCTCTGTGCTGACGCTGAACCGAATACGAAACTTCGGGAACAGTTTGAAAGGATCGCCTTCATCTTTGGGAACCGCCGTCAGGCCGATCACGGTTCCCACGGGCTGAGGTGACGGCAGCGAGGACAGCAACCGAACACTCGGTTCAGCCACCACCAGCATTGAAAATCCGGCAAACAGGAATGGCAGCAGCCCAGTACGCATAGCTGCCCAGTATGCCACAACTGGTGTCGCAAACGTCCTTCGATTGCTGCTATCATGATCCGAACTCGGAACTGATCCACTCAGAAGAGACATGGAATACATCCTGGGTTTCCTCATCGCGACGGCTGTAGGCCTGACCGGCGTAGGCGCCGGCAGTATTACGGCGCCGGTGCTCATTCTCTTCTTTCAGCTCTCACCTGCCGCCGCGGTTGGAACCGCCCTGACATTTGCCGCCGTAATCAAACTCGCGGTGTTCCCCATCTACGTACGTCGTCATCAAGTTGATTACCGAATCCTCTGGCTGCTGTGCGGTGGAGGCATTCCCGGAGTCTTGTTTGGCGTCTATGTCCTGAGTCATCTCGATACTCAGTCCCATCAGAAAGGCATCTTCTTCCTGATCGGCATCACCATCCTGACGGTCTCTCTCGGGACTCTGTACCGGTCGATTCGGAACCGGTTTACAACAGCTTCGGCTGACCATTCACGCTGGCTGACTCCCATCGCAGCAGTTATCGGAGGCGAGGTCGGGTTCTCTTCAGCGGGTGCGGGTGCGCTGGGCGCGGTTGCCCTGCTCAATCTCACAAAGTTGACACCGCCGCAAGTCGTCGGAACCGATATGGTCTTCGGGCTCGTTCTCTCGCTTATCGGCGGTGGCGCTTCATCTTTTCGCAGGGCACTACGATTCGTCGATGGCAATCAAGCTCGTCGCCGGCGGACTTGTTGGCGCCGTGTTCGGAGCCACGATGTCATCGATCCTTCCGCATCGTCCGCTCAGGATGGCATTGTCCGTATGGCTCGCAAGTCTTGGGGCGCAGCTTTGCTGGAAGGCGCTGACCTGACAGGTACTGAGATCTTCTGCATCTGTTCGAAATCCGTGACATACTGTCTGACCATGGCGAAATCCGTTGGGTTCGCTCTCGTCGCAGCGTTTGCTATTACTGGTGCGGCAGCACCACTGTCGGTTCAGCTCCTTGTAAACAGACCATCTCCTCAACGTGTTGGAACTCCCGTCGGCCTCTCAGCGATGGTCGAAAACGCGACACAGGGGATGCAGGTATTCCAGTACAGCGTCAGCGTGAACGGCGGACCGTTTCACATCGTTCGCGACTTCAGCCAGGACAAGCAATTCGTCTGGGCGCCATCGTTATACGAACAGGATGCGAGGCTCAGGGTCACAGTTCGGCACAACGAATCGAAGCAGACGGCCGAATCTGAGCTGCCCTTCCGAATCGTTTCGCGTGTCAAGGGGAACGCTGCGGTGATCACGCCGACTCCAAACTCTCTCGTCGCACTCTTTAGCGCGCCGCCGTGCCCGGAAGGAAGTCAGTTCCGCGTTGCGTTCCGCCGCGAAATTGACGAGGAGGTCATGCGAACTCCAGCGTTGCGGTGCAATCCATCGCAAAGCAATAACGTTTACGTTGCCGGGATGCGTGCGGAGACAGAGTACCAAATGCGCTCCGAACTCGCGAACGGTACCAACGTGAAGCCCGGCGAGTGGATATCATTCCGCACCGGCCTTCTCGACGGCGACTTTCCTGCAGTCACGATTTCTGTGCCGCGTACAACAAAAACCGCCGTACCCGAACCGTTTCTGGTTCACAGCGTCACGGCCTTAACCGGTATGAAGCGCCCGTTCGCTACGGATCTCAGCGGTGAGATTGTCTGGTACTCACTTCTTCCTCAGATGCTGGTCCGGGTTCTCCCGGACGGCCATTTCCTGAGCTATGGAGACGGGGCAAATTCAGTGAACATGATACAGCGCGGACAGGTTGTGCGGGAATCGGATTTGGCCGGCAATGTCCTTCGTGAAACGAACGTCGGCCGCGTCGCCGAGCAACTCGAGAAGTTCGGCATTCACTCCGATTGCAAACTGGAAGGAAAGGAGTGCGTTTCCGGTTTTCACCATGAAGTACTCCGAATGCCAAACGGCCATACGCTGGCGATTGCCGGGCTGGAGCGCATGTTTCCCGCTGGTACCCAGGGCTCGAAAGATCCCATCGACATTACAGGCGACCTTGTGATTGAGCTCGATGAAGACTTTCAGGTGACCGGCGTGTGGAATTCGTTCGACCACATGGACCTCAACCGTCCCGCGAAGGGCGAAGACAACAAATGTCCGCAGGGACCCGGCTCAGACGGCTGCACGGCTGTTTTCCTTTCTGCTGCGGGCGCTAACGAATGGCTGCACAGTAACGCCCTGAACTACATCCCGTCGACTGGCGATTTCCTGGTGTCGATGCCCGCTCAGAACTGGGTCGTGAAGGTGGATTGGAAAAACGGGAAGGGAAGCGGCAAGGTCCTCTGGCGGCTTGGTGAAGGGGGCGACTTCACGGCAAAAAGCTCCGACCCGTATCCATGGTTCAGCGGACAGCACGACGCAGGTTTTCATCCTGGGGGCGATCCATCCGTGTTGTCATTATTCGACAACGGATCCGCCCGCTTCGCCAAAGACCCTAAGTCTCACAGCCGAGGTCAGGTCTGGAAGCTCGATGAGAAGAACCACTCTGCCGAGTTGCTGTACAACGCCGATCTCGGTGATTTTTCCTTTGCAGTTGGAGCTGCCCAGCCATTAAAATCGGGTGGTTACAGCTTTCAGCTGGGATTCCTCAATCCGGCCTCCGTGCATACAAGAGCCGTCGAGACATCCGCGGATGGAAAGGTGGTCTATGCCCAGGGTCTCGACGGCGTTATTGAATACCGAAGTTTCCGAGTAGCAGACCTTTATACCGCGCCAGGAAAGTAAAAACACTCGATGCGATTTCTCTTTCTCCTGATCACCTTGCCACTTTTGCAGGCCGCCAACACGCCTCTCGCGGTGACTCTGCTGTCGAGCAAACCATCTCCTCAACCTGTGGGGGTCCCACTATCGATCTGGCCAAAAGTCGATACCAGCGAAAAGGGAATGTTGGTCTATCGTTACAGCGCGAGCGTCGACGGCGGACCGTTCCACGTCATTCGCGACTTCAGTCAGCAAGCCGATCTTGTTTGGTCGCCGGCGCTGCATGAGCAGCAGGCGACAATTCGCGTTGCCGTGCGGAACAATGGCACGAAAACTACCGCGGGAGCAGACCTTCCGTTCCGAATCATCTCGCGTGTAAAGGGGACGACGCCGGTTGTCGTGCCGACCGTCAATCCTCTCGTAGCCCTGTTCAGTGCGCCGCCATGCGAACAGGGAACCCAGTTCCGAGTCGCTTTACGTCACGAAGGCAGCGAAACGATAACGCGTACTCCGCTGCAGCCCTGCCGAAGCGGAATCAGCAACAACACTTATGTTGCGGGCATGCGCTCCGATGCGGAGTATCGATTACGCGCCGAACTGGTCAAAGGAAACAAGACACAAACCGGAGACTGGCTGCCGTTCCACACTGGCCTCCTCGACGGTGATTTCCCGCCAGTCTCGGTGGCCGTACCTCGGTCTGATCGGTCGCCCGTTGCGGAGCCTGTTGTTTTAAGGAGCGTTGCAGCCGTCGCCGCAGGGAAGCGGGCCTTCGCCACAGATCAGGATGGAGAGGTCATCTGGTACGGACGTACCGGAATGCTCACCCGCATCGTCCCGGGCGGACATTTCCTGCAAATCGGTGAAGGACTAAACTCCGCGAACACCATGCAGGCGCGGCAGGTCTTACAGGAATTCGACCTGGTCGGTAATGTGATTCGCGAGACCAATATCTCCCGAATCGCCGAGCAGATGGAGAGTAAAGGCATCCACTCCGACTGTCGGAAAGGCTCGAAGGAGTGCATCCCGAGTTTCCACCATGAAGCGATTCGTGCGCCAAACGGTCACACCTTCGCCCTCGCTGGTCTCGAGCGGATCATGCCCGCCGGTACGCAGGGCTCGAAGGAACCGGTCGACATTCTCGGTGACGTCGTGCTCGAACTCGACGAGGATTTTCAGCTGGTGAATTTCTGGAACTCGTTTGATCACCTCGATGTCACTCGTGCCGCGCTCGACAAAGGGAAATGCGCGGAAGGTCCGGGCCGCGGCGGCTGCACTGCCATTTTCCTCGCCCCGGAGGCGCAGGCCTGGCTTCACAGCAACGCTCTGAACTATATTCCCGAGACTGGCGACTTTCTAGTCTCGCTGCGCGCGCAGTGCTGGGTCATCAGGGTGGACTGGAAGAACGGGAAGGGAACAGGAAACGTTCTTTGGCGTCTCGGGGAGGGAGGCGACTTCAAGGTGGACAGCACCGACCCCAGCCCCTGGTTCAGCTATCAGCATGACATCGGATTCGACCCTCCCGGGTCAAACACCCTGACTCTGTTCGATAACGGCAACGCTCGCCAGGAAAAGAATCCAGCGTCGCATTCGCGCGGACAGGCCTGGCAACTCGATGAGCAAAATCGGACTGCAAAGCTTGTCGAAAATGCCGATGTAGGCGTCTACTCCTTCGCCGTTGGGTCAGCGCAGAAACTAAGCAATGGCGGGTACAATTTCGAGGCTGGATTCACAAACCAGACGTCGAACACGTCACACGCAATTGAGACATCCGCTGACGGTAAAATCGTGTACGCTCAGAAAACCAGCGGCCTCATAGAGTACCGTACGTTTCGACTTCCTGACCTGTACTCTGCGCCGAGAAAGTAATGGACGATTTTGATCGATCTGCACACTCATACCGATCGGTCCGACGGTTCAACCAACCCAGCGGATCTTGTCAGCCAGGCTTGTACATCCGGTCTCGAAGCGCTGGCAATCGCAGACCATGACACCCTCGCCGGCTACGACGCAGCTCTACCAGTCGCCAACCAAAAGGGACTTGAGCTGGTCGGTGCTGTCGAGCTAAGTACACGACCTGAACCATCGAGGCCCGGCAAGCGTGAGCGTTCGGTTCACGTGCTGGGGTACTTCCTCACCGGCCCGCCCTCGGCCGAGTTTCGCAAGTGGCTTGAAACGCAACAGGCCAGCCGTCGCAAACGCAACACGGACCTGATCGCTCGGTTGAATCAGCTCGGAGTAAACATCTGTCTCGCCGACGTGGAGGTCTATGGCTGTAACCAGGTCGGCAGGCCCCACTTCGCGCGCGTACTGCAGGAGCAGGGATACGTGTCCTGCTATCAGGACGCATTCGACCGTTATCTGGCAGACGAAGCAGAGGCCGGAGTGGAGCGAGATGAACCAACTCTCGAAGAAGGCATCAAACGCATCGTCGACGGCGGCGGACTCGCGTCGCTCGCCCATCCCGTTCGGCTTTCGCAGCGCGGCTGTGACCTCGAAGCGCTGGTAAGCAAACTGATGACGGCCGGCCTGCAGGGCCTCGAAGTCTTCCACAGCGAACACTCCCCCGCTGATACCGCGGAATACCAAAGGATCAGCAAGGAACTCGATCTCATCCCGACCGGTGGGACCGATTACCACGGCGAGAACAAACCCGGAATCCGACTCGGTACTGGTATTGACGGAAACATAAGCCTGAATTACGATTTCCTGAACCACATGCGAGAACGAGTACAGCGGAGTCAGGCTGACCCCCGGAGCCTTGTATGAACGGCCTCAACCTCACGCATTTGCGAATGCTCGAAGCCGAGAGCATTCAGATTCTGCGCGAGGTGTACGCCGAGTTCGAACGCCCGGTCATGCTCTACTCCATCGGCAAGGACTCGTCCGTGATGGTGCGCCTCGCGCAGAAAGCATTCCATCCCGGCCCGATTCCGTTCCCGCTGCTTCACATCGATACCACTTATAAATTCCGGGAGATGATCGAATTCCGGGATCAGTTTTGCCGCGACATCGGAGTGAAGCTGATCGTACACACCAATCGGGCTGCGATTGAAGCGGGCGCGAATCCCTGGGATCTCGGCACACAAAAGTGTTGCGGTCTCCTGAAAACCCGCGCTCTCCTGGACGCTTTGGCAGAAGGCGAATACGATGCGGCGATGGGAGGAGCCCGCCGGGACGAAGAGAAGTCGCGAGCCAAGGAAAGAATCTACTCGTTCCGGGATCCGCACGGGCAATGGGATCCAAAGAACCAGCGGCCCGAACTCTGGAACATCTTCAACTCCCGGCTGACCAGAGGGGAAAGCATCCGGGTCTTTCCTTTATCCAACTGGACCGAGCTCGATGTCTGGGAATACATTCACCTCGAAAACATTCCGATCGTGCCTCTTTACTTTGCCAAAGAGCGCGAGATGGTAGTACGCCGGAACACGCTCATCCCCGTCGAAATCGACGTGCCTCTTCTGCCGGGCGAACGCAAGGAACAGGTTATGTGCCGGATGCGCTCTCTCGGATGCAGCCCCTGCACGGGAGCGATCCGCTCGGACGCCGATACGGTTCCCAAAATCGTCGAAGAGATGATGCTGTTCCGTCGCTCCGAACGGGAGAACCGAGTCATTGATTTCGATCAGGAAGGCTCGATGGAAATCAAGAAACGCGAAGGATACTTTTAGCCCCGTGTCAGCCAGACCCGAAACATTGCCCGACATAGAGCAGTTCCTCCGTCGCGATGAAGAGAAGGACCTTCTGCGTTTCATCACAGCCGGCAGCGTCGACGACGGCAAGTCGACCCTGATCGGTCGGCTGCTGTTCGACTCCAAAGGCGTGTATGAAGACCAGCTCGCCTCGATAACGAAAGCGACCGTCAATCAGTCGGCCGGTGCAATCGATTTTGCGCTCTTAACCGATGGCCTTCGCGCCGAGCGCGAGCAGGGCATCACGATCGACGTTGCCTACCGCTACTTCTCGACGCCCCGCCGCAAGTTCATCATTGCGGACACACCAGGTCACGAACAGTACACGCGCAATATGGCGACGGGCGCATCGACGGCCAACCTTGCCATCATCCTGATCGACGCGCGCAACGGTGTTCTCGCACAATCCCGACGTCACGCCTACATCGCATCTCTTCTCGGAATTCAGCACTTGGTCGTTGCTGTGAACAAGATGGACCTCGTCGACTACCGCGAGGACGTCTTCCAGGCGATCTGCAAGAACTTCAGCGATTTTGCCGCGCCCTTGCAGACACCCGACATCTACTTCATCCCGGTCAGCGCGCTGAAGGGCGACAACATCGTCACTCGAAGCGACAGCATGCCGTGGTTCGAAGGTTCGAGCTTGCTGCATCACCTCGAAACGGTACACGTAGCGAGTGACCGTAATCTCACCGAGATGCGGTTTCCCGTTCAGGTCGTGGTGCGTCCGAACCAGTCTTTCCGAGGCTATGCGGGCCAACTCGCGTCTGGCGTCCTGAAGCCGGGTGACTCAGTCATGGTTCTCCCTTCCGGCCGGACCTCACGCGTCAAATCGATCGTTACGTATGAAGGCGAGTTGCCCCGAGCCTTCGCTCCCATGTCGGTGACGGTGTGCCTTGAGGATGAAGTCGATGTCAGTCGAGGCAACATGCTGGTTCCACCCTCGCACCCGCCACAGATCACTCGCTCTCTCGACGCGCGGCTCGTGTGGATGGACCACCAGCCCCTCGACCTTCGTCGCCAGTACATCATCAAGCACACGACGCAGTTGGTGAATGCGCGCGTACGTGCGATCCGGTATCGCGTCAATGTGAACACCCTCGAAAAGCATGAGGCTGCCGAACTGAAACTGAATGAGATTGGGGCAGTAGTGATCGACACCAGCCTGCCGCTTTTTGTCGACCATTATGGTCGCAATCGCGCGACCGGCTCGTTCATTCTGATCGACCCGATTTCCAACGCGACGGTTGCCGCAGGCATGGTCACCGGGCGCGATCCAAAGGCCGGAGACGAACCTGCGACGCTGTCAGGCGGCGGCCTGATATCTGACGAACAGCGTCAGGCCCGTATCGGTCATCCCGCAATCGTGATCTGGCTGGCTGCCGCAGCCGAACAGGCGTACGCGCTCGAAGCGGACCTGTTTGCTCAGGGCTATCTGACACATGTCGTAGCCGGACACAGCGACCGAAGAATCATGCTGGAACTCGTACAGAACAGTGTGGGAGCTGGCCTGCTCACGATTATCGCGGCGGAGACGCTGCATGCTTCCGACAGGGACCGCGTCAGATCTCTCGTCCGCGCGGAACAGTTCATCGACGCCGGTGCAGACCAAACCGCCGACGCTGTTCTCGGTCAACTAAAGGAAAGAGGACTGAAGAGCTAAATCTGGAAGTCCAGTTCGGGCTCTGGCTCGGGTATCACCGTACCGTCGCACAGGTCCCGGAACAGACCCTGCCATCCGCACCGATCGCAGTGAAAAGGTTGGTTCGGTTCCGGTCCGAAAACCTCGCCTTCGATCTCGAAATCATATTCGTACAGGAGTTGCCTGCACGACGGACAATGCATACAGGTTTGTAGCATACCGGCCACCTTACCGTAGGTGCTTAGTATACACGGATTTGCAAGCGGTAGCTATAACCCGGATGGGGCAAAGCTTCCAGCCGCCTTCCGAATTCGACGTACCTTAGCGGAGCTGGGAAGAAAATATTAGTCTCTTCTCATCAGATGCATTGACAGCCACTTTCATCCTGAGCTAGCATGAAATCGAAGGGGCGGTCCGAATGCAAAGGACACTGCCTCACACTCAACCCATCCAAGGAGGATTTGAACGATGCTGAACACCACAATGTCCAACGATTTTCGGCAGACTTTCGAAAACTTCCGTCGCACGGTTGACCAGATGTTCGGAACGTTAGCCGACCAGGGAACCGACCGTGGACAGGCACAGTCGAGTTTTAGTCCCGTGATCGAGAGCGCGTGGACCGACCACGTCCTGCACCTCCGGGCGATTGTCCCCGGCGTAGCGCAGAACGATCTCAAGGTCTCGCTGAACAACAACCAGCTCGTCCTCGAAGGCGAACGTCGTCGCCCTGAAGGCTGGGACAGCAACTCCTGGACTCAGCTCACATACGGCAAGTTCCAGGCTGCCATCACGCTTCCGAACGGCCTCGATCTGGAAAAGGTTAACTGCCGGCTCCATGACGGTGTGCTGGATATCGACATTCCGGTATCGGAAGCCCGTCGTCCGCGCCAGATTCAGGTACAAGTCGGGACCGCCGACGAGCAGAAGTCGATCAACGCGTCCGCGACAGCGCACTAACGAAAACGCACAGCGGAGAACCATTCAGGGGCCACTCGAAGTGCCGGGTGGCCCCTCGCTTTTTGCGTCCGCTTCCGATCGTGGCAGGCCGGGGGGCAACTCATATTGAGTCCTGGTGACCAAATCCGGAATAAACTTCACGAACCTGCCAACTGAGGGCTGGATTGCCATCGTCGGATTATTTGCGTGTTTAGCGGTGGTGTTCGGGAACGCAAATTGGACGAGTTGCAGAGACTGCATGCGGCATGCGGAACCTGAAGTGTGCGGGGTGACGTTGTTGCGCAGAGTAACCCAAGTGCCTGCGACCTGACCGGCGTTGGGAACGCTCATTCGACCCGTCATAGGGTCGAAGTCTGTAACGCCGCTCACCTCTGAAGGAGGCCAGTTTTGACGGGCTCCGGCTTCAGCG
>CAWCGC010000048.1:0-243164 GCA_963794765.1 Bryobacteraceae bacterium
CCCACGTCGAATACGAGACCGCGAACCGTCACTACGCGCACGTTGACTGCCCAGGCCACGCCGACTATGTGAAGAACATGATCACCGGCGCAGCGCAGATGGACGGCGCGATCCTGGTGTGCTCGGCCGCTGACGGCCCGATGCCGCAGACCCGCGAGCACATCCTGCTGGCGCGCCAGGTTGGCGTTCCGTACATCATCGTCTACCTGAACAAGTGCGACATGGTCGACGACGAAGAGCTGCTCGAGCTGGTCGAAATGGAAGTGCGCGAGCTCCTGTCGAAGTACGAATTCCCGGGCGACGACCTGCCGATCGTCAAGGGTTCGGCCAAGCTGGCCCTCGAAGGCGACACCGGCCCGCTGGGCGAGCAGTCGATCATTGCGCTGGCCGAAGCGCTGGACACCTACATCCCGACGCCCGAGCGTGCCGTTGACGGCGCCTTCCTGCTGCCGGTCGAGGACGTATTCTCGATCTCCGGTCGCGGCACCGTTGTGACCGGTCGTGTCGAGCGCGGCATCGTGAAAGTTGGCGAAGAAATGGAAATCGTCGGTATCCGCGACACCCAGAAGACCACCTGCACCGGCGTGGAAATGTTCCGCAAGCTGCTGGACCAGGGCCAGGCGGGCGACAACGTCGGCGTGCTGCTGCGCGGCACCAAGCGTGAAGACGTCGAGCGTGGCCAGGTGCTGGCCAAGCCGGGTTCGATCAAGCCGCACAACCATTTCACCGGCGAGATCTACGTGCTGTCGAAAGACGAAGGCGGCCGTCATACCCCGTTCTTCAACAACTACCGTCCGCAGTTCTACTTCCGTACGACCGACGTGACCGGCTCGATCGAGCTGCCGAAGGACAAGGAAATGGTCATGCCGGGCGACAACGTGTCGATCACCGTCAAGCTGATCAACCCGATCGCGATGGAAGAAGGCCTGCGCTTCGCAATCCGCGAAGGCGGCCGTACCGTCGGCGCCGGCGTCGTTGCAAAAATCATGGACTGATAGCAGTACGGACGTCGTCATCTGACTCATCATCGCCGCGGACGGACATCCGTCCGCGGCTCGCTCTTTAAAGAGAAACATGTCGACCCCAGGCACCAAAACCAGAAAATCCGTATTCGCCTGAAGGCATTCGACTATCGTCTGATCGATCAGTCGGCCCTGGAAATCGTCGACACCGCCAAGCGCACCGGCGCCGTAGTCAAGGGCCCGGTTCCGCTGCCGACCCGTATCCAGCGTTTTGACATCCTGCGTTCGCCGCACGTCAACAAGACCTCGCGCGACCAGTTCGAGATCCGCACCCACCAGCGCCTGATGGACATCGTCGACCCGACCGACAAGACCGTCGACGCATTGATGAAGCTCGACCTGCCGGCTGGCGTCGACGTCGAAATCAAGCTGCAGTAATTTTTCTGTCACGCTGGGCTTTGACTCATCAATTTTCGTTGTATGGAGCAAAGTCCCGCGTTATAATTGCCGGCTTAGTTGTAAGGCCGGCTTTGTTTTTTGCAGACCGGTAGTCAAGTAGCACAACATCAGCCCCGCCCAATCGCAGGCGGGAATGGAGAAAAAATGAACCAAGATCAAGGCCAAGGCCTGGTTGGTCGCAAGGTTGGCATGATGCGCATCTTCACGGATGACGGGGATTCGATCCCTGTTACCGTGCTGGACGTGTCCAACAACCGCGTGACTCAAATCAAAACGCCTGAAACCGACGGTTATACCGCTGTTCAGGTCGCATTCGGTCAGCGTCGCGCTTCGCGCGTGAACAAGGCAGCCGCCGGTCACTACGCCAAAGCAGGTGTCGAAGCTGGCACCGTCCTCAAAGAATTCCGTATCGAGCGCCAAAGCTCGCCGAACTGAAGGCTCGGTGACGTCGTTCCGCGTCGACCTGTTCGAAGCTGGCCAGAAAGTGGACGTGCAAGGCATCTCCATCGGTAAGGGTTACGCCGGCACCATCAAGCGTCACAACTTCGCATCCGGTCGCGCCATCCCACGGTAACTCGCGTTCGCACAATGTGCCGGGTTCAATCGGTATGGCGCAGGATCCGGGTCGTGTTTTCCCGGGTAAGCGCATGACCGGTCATCTGGGTGACGTCACCGTGACGACCCAGAACCTCGAAATCGCACGTATCGACGCCGAGCGCCAGCTGCTGCTGGTCAAGGGCGCCGTTCCTGGCGCGAAGAACGGCCAGGTCGTGGTGTTCCCGGCCGTTAAAGTCAAAGCAAAGAAGGGAGCATAAGCGATGGAACTCAAGCTCCTGAATGACACAGGGCCAGGCTGCATCGAACGTCGCCGCGCCGGACACCATTTTCGGTCGCGACTACAACGAAGCGCTGATTCATCAGCTCGTGGTGGCTTATCAGGCGAATGCCCGTAGCGGTAACCGCAAGCAGAAAGACCGCGAAGAAGTCACCACACGACCAAGAAGCCATGGCGTCAAAAAGGTACGGGCCGCGCCCGCGCCGGTATGTCGTCGTCGCCGCTGTGGCGCGGCGGCGGCCGGATCTTCCCGAATTCGCCCGACGAAAACTTCACGCAGAAGGTCAACAAGAAGATGTATCGCGCAGGTATCTGCTCGATCCTGTCCCAGTTGGCCCGTGAAGACCGTCTTGTCGATCATCGAAGACTTTGTCGGTCGATGCGCCCAAGACCAAGCTGCTGTCGCAGAAACTGAAGGGCATGGGGCTGGACTCCGTGCTGGTGATCACCGACAACCTGGATGAAAACCTGTTGCTGGCTTCGCGCAACCTGCCGCACGTGCTGGTTGTCGAGCCGCGTCATGCCGATCCGGTGTCGCTGGTGCTACTACAAGAAAATCCTGATCACCAAGGCCGCACTGGCCAAGATTGAGGAGATGCTGGCATGAACGCAATCGTGAAACATAGCGAAGAGCGCCTGATGAAAGTGCTGCTGGCGCCGGTGATTTCCGAAAAGGCCACCTTCGTCGCCGAGAAAAACGAGCAAGTCGTTTTCCTGGTGGCGCCGGATGCCAACAAGCTCGAGATCAAGGCCGCAGTCGAAATGCTGTTCAAGGTCCAGGTTGAATCGCGTGCAGGTCGCAAACCGCGAGGGCAAGCAAAAGCGTCGGGCCGTTTCATCCGGCCGTCGCAACCACACCCGCCGCGCTTTTGTCTGCCTGAAGCCCGGTCAGGAAATCAATTTCACCGAGGAGGCTAAATAATGGCTCTCGTTAAAATGAAACCAACCTCGCCAGCCCGGCGCGGTATGGTCAAGGTGGTAACGCCCGACCTGTACAAGGGTCGTCCGTTTGCTGCCCTGATCGAAAAGAAGTCCAAGACCGCTGGCCGTAACAACAACGGTCACATCACCACCCGTCATATCGGTGGTGGTCACAAGCAGCACTACCGCGTGGTTGATTTCCGTCGCAACAAGGACGGCATCCCGGCGAAGGTCGAGCGTATCGAATACGATCCGAACCGTAGCGCGCACATTGCGCTGCTGTGCTACGCGGACGGCGAGCGCAAGTACATCATCGCCAGCAAGGGCATGGCGGTCGGCGACACCGTGATGAACGGCTCGGAAGCGCCGATCAAGGCTGGTAACTGCCTGCCGCTGCGCAATATCCCTGTCGGCACCACGATGCACTGCGTCGAAATGCTGCCAGGCAAAGGTGCCCAGATGGCCCGTACCGCCGGCGCCGGCGTCGTGCTGATGGCGCGCGAAGGCACTTACGCCCAGGTTCGCCTGCGTTCCGGTGAAGTTCGCCGCGTGCACATCGAGTGCCGCGCGACTGTCGGTGAAGTCGGTAACGGCGAGCACAACCTGCGCAAGATCGGCAAGGCCGGTGCAATGCGCTGGCGCGGTGTGCGTCCGACGGTTCGTGGTGTCGTGATGAACCCGGTCGATCACCCGCACGGTGGTGGTGAGGGCAAAACCGCTGCTGGCCGTCACCCGGTATCGCCATGGGGTCAACAGACCAAGGGCAAGAAGACGCGTCGCAACAAGCGCACGACTTCGATGATCGTCTCTCGCCGCGGCAAGAAATAAGGATATAACCATGACACGTTCATTGAAAAAAGGGCCGTTTTGCGACGCCCACCTGGTGAAAAAGGTCGAGACCGCCCAGGCGACCAAGGACAAGAAGCCCATCAAGACCTGGTCCCGTCGTTCGACCATCATGCCGGACTTCATCGGCCTGACCATCGCAGTGCATAACGGCAAGTCAGCACGTGCCGGTGTATGTGTCCGAAAACATGGTTGGTCACAAGCTCGGCGAATTCGCGCTGACCCGTACGTTCAAGGGTCATGCGGCTGACAAGAAGGCTAAGAAATAGGTCCGATATGGAAACTAAAGCTATCCTCCGCGGCGTGCGCCTGTCGGCCCAAAAAGGCCGCCTTGTCGCCGATCTGATCCGCGGCAAAAAAGTTGATCAAGCGTTGAACATCCTGGCAATTCAGCCCGAAAAAGGGCGCTGTCATCATCAAGAAGGTTCTGGAGTCCGCAATCGCGAACGCCGAGCACAATGATGGCGCGGATATCGACGAGCTGAAAGTCACGACCATCTACGTCGAGAAGGCTGCAGTCCTCAAGCGCTTCACCGCACGTGCAAAAGGCCGTGGCGATCGTATCTCTAAACAATCCTGTCACATATTCGTGACTGTCGGCAACTAAGGAGTCACGATGGGACAGAAGATACATCCTACCGGTTTCCGTCTTTCGGTTACCCGCAACTGGGGCTCGCGCTGGTATCGCCGGCAACAGCAACTTCGCCAGCATGCTGTCCGAAGACCTGAAGGTGCGTGCCTACCTGAAGAAGAAACTGAAGAGCGCATCGGTTGGCCGCGTGGTCATCGAGCGTCCGGCCAAGAACGCGCGCATCACGATTTTCAGCTCGCGTCCAGGCGTCGTCATCGGCAAGAAGGGTGAAGACATCGAAGTGCTGAAGGCAGCGCTGACCAAGATGATGGGCGTGCCTGTGCACGTCAACATCGAGGAAATTCGCAAGCCGGAAACCGATGCTCAGCTGATCGCCGACTCGATCGCTCAGCAGCTCGAGAAGCGCATCATGTTCCGCCGCGCAATGAAGCGCGCGATGCAGAACGCGATGCGTCTTGGCGCCCAGGGCATCAAGATCATGTCGTCCGGTCGTCTGAACGGCATCGAGAT
The DNA here is from genome assembly GCA_963794765.1 of Bryobacteraceae bacterium. Classification (GTDB taxonomy): domain Bacteria; phylum Acidobacteriota; class Terriglobia; order Bryobacterales; family Bryobacteraceae; genus JAWXCM01. The sequence goes on from CAWCGC010000048.1 coordinate 5,126, forward strand.
TGCACGTACCGAGTGGTATCGCGAAGGCCGTGTGCCTCTGCACACCCTGCGCGCTGACATCGACTACGGCACCAGCGAAGCTGAAACCACCTACGGCATCATCGGCATCAAGGTCTGGGTTTACAAGGGTGATCGCCTTGCAAGCGGCGAAGCTCCAACCATCGACGTGCCGTCGGATGATGACAAGAAGCGTCGCCCACCGCGCCGCGATGATGGCAAGCCAGGTGCCGGACGTCCTCCGGCACGCGGTCGCCGTCCCGAAGGTCAGGCCGCAGCGCCGTCAGCTCCAGGCGCGCCTGGTGCACCGGGCGCTGCCAAGCGTGTACGCGCTACCAAGCCAGGAGAATAAAACATGCTGCAACCAGCACGCAGAAAATATCGTAAAGAGCAGAAAGGCCGCAACAAGGGCATTTCTCACGAGCGCGGCACCGCAGTGTCGTTCGGTGAATTTGGCCTGAAGGCCGTCGGCCGTGGCCGTATCACCGCGCGTCAGATCGAAGCAGCCCGTCGCGCCATGACCCGTCACATCAAGCGTGGCGGCCGGATCTGGATCCGCATCTTCCCGGACAAGCCGATTTCGAACAAGCCGGCCGAAGTCCGTATGGGTAACGGTAAAGGTAATCCGGAATACTACGTCGCCGAAATCCAGCCAGGCAAAGTCCTGTACGAGATGGATGGTGTCGATGAATCCCTGGCGCGCGAGGCATTCCGCCTGGCCGCGGCCAAACTGCCGCTGCTGACTACGTTCGTCGTCCGCCAGGTCGGCCAATAATAGGAGCGAAACATGAAAGCATCTGAACTCCTCGGCAAGGATCAGGCTGCCCTGAACAAGGAGCTGACCGACCTGCTGAAGGCGCAATTCAGCCTGCGCATGCAAATCGCAACGCAGCAGCTGAACAACACTTCGCAGCTGAAGAAAGTGCGTCGCGACATTGCCCGTGTCAAGACGGTACTGAACCAGAAGGAAGCGACCAAATGACTGAGCAAGTAAAAGAAACGTCCAAGCGGACCCTGGTTGGCGAAGTCGTCTCCGACAAGATGGACAAAAGCGTCACCGTCCTGATCAAGCGCCAGATGAAGCACCCGCTGTACGGCAAGATCATCGAGCGTTCGAAGAAATATCACGCGCACGATGAGTCGAACCAGGTCAAAGCTGGTGACGTCGTCGAGATCCAGGAAGGCCGTCCAATCTCCAAGACCAAGTCGTGGACTGTCACCCGCGTGGTACAGGCAGCGCAAATCGTGTAATTGGGTATTGCAGGTACAGCGATTATCTGCCATACTTCTTGGCTTCCTCGAGCAAATGATTTTCCGGCTCGAGGAAATCGCTGCCTGCAATTGGCAGTACCGAACAGCAAGTAGTTTTGGAAATCGTCCACCTAATCGGCGCCCTTTTGCTTAAAGAGTGCTGACGGGACCAAGACTGACCGTGATAACCGCATTGTGCGGAGCGAACGGGAAAAGTTGGGAAAGAAAATATCATGATTCAAACTGAAAGCCGGCTCGAAGTAGCCGACAACACCGGCGCGCGCGAAGTTCTGTGCATCAAGGTCCTGGGTGGTTCCAAGCGTCGCTATGCCAGCATCGGCGACATCATCAAGGTCACCGTCAAGGAAGCCACGCCACGCGGTCGCGTCAAAAAGGGTGAAATTTACAATGCAGTCGTCGTTCGCACCGCCAAAGGCGTGCGTCGTCCAGATGGCTCGTTGGTAAAGTTCGACGGCAACGCTGCAGTGTTGCTGAATGCAAAACTGGAGCCGATTGGTACGCGTATTTTTGGACCGGTTACACGTGAGCTGCGCACTGAGCGCTTCATGAAAATCGTCTCCCTCGCGCCTGAAGTTCTGTAAGGAGTCGACATGAGCAACATTCGAAAAGGCGACGAAGTCATCGTCCTGGCCGGTAAAGACAAAGGCAAGCGCGGCACCGTCGCGCAGCGCGTCAGCGCAGATTACGTTGTTGTGGAAGGCGTAAACGTTGCCAAGAAGGCGACGAAGCCGAACCCGATGGCGGGTACCACTGGCGGCATCGTCGACAAGCTGATGCCAATTCACGTGTCCAACGTTGCGTTGTTCAACGCAGCATCGGGCAAGGCAGATCGCATGGGCTTCGAAAGTGGTGGACGGCAAGAAGGTCCGCACCTACAAGTCCAATGGCGAAGTCGTTAAGGCGTAAAGATCATGGCACGTTTCCAGCAGCAATATAAAGAGAAAGTCGTTGGCCGAGCTGACCGAGAAATTCGGTTACAAGTCGCCGATGGAAGTGCCGCGTTTGCTGAAGATCACCCTGAACATGGGTCTGTCCGAAGCCGTGGCTGACAAGAAGATCATCGAGCACGCCGTTGGCGACCTGACCAAGATTGCAGGTCAGAAGCCAGTGGTGACCAAGGCTCGCAAGGCTATCGCGGGTTTCAAGATCCGCGAAGGCTATCCGATCGGTTGCATGGTGACCCTGCGCGGCGCCCGCATGTACGAATTCCTGGACCGCCTGATCACTGTTGCGCTGCCTCGCGTGCGCGACTTCCGTGGTGTGTCCGGTCGTGCATTCGACGGTCGTGGCAACTACAACATCGGTGTGAAAGAGCAGATCATTTTCCCCGAGATCGAGTACGACAAGATTGATGCGTTGCGTGGCATGAACATCAGTATCACCACCACCGCGAAGACCGACGACGAAGCAAAAGCGCTTCTCGCCGCATTTAAATTCCCGTTCAGAAACTGAGGTTGCCATGGCAAAACTCTCACTGATTAACCGTGAAAAGAAGCGTGCCGACCTGGTGCAGAAATACGCAGGCAAGCGCGCCGAATTGAAGGCAATCATTGACGACCAATCGAAGTCGGAAGAAGAGCGCTACGAAGCGCGCCTGAAACTCCAGGCGCTGCCGCGTAACTCGGCTCCGACCCGCCAACGTAATCGTTGCGCACTCACCGGTCGTCCCCGTGGCACCTTCCGCAAGTTCGGGCTTGCCCGCACGAAGGTCCGTGAAATCGCCATGCGTGGCGAGATCCCGGGTATGACCAAAGCCAGCTGGTAATAGGAGAAGAAGCAATGAGTATGAGCGATCCTATCGCCGATATGCTGACCCGTATCCGCAATGCGCAAGGTCGTGCAAGAAGACCACGGTTGCAATGCCGTCGTCCAAAGTCAAAGTTGCGATTGCCAACGTCCTGAAGGACGAGGGTTACATTGAGGATTTTGCTGTCGCGGAAGCGGACGGCAAGGCAGAACTGAAAATCGGTTTGAAATATTACGCCGGCGCCCCTGTTATCGAGCGCCTGCAGCGGGTTTCCCGCCCTGGCCTGCGTATCTACAAGGGCAAGGACGACATCCCTAATGTCATGAACGGCCTCGGTGTCGCGATCGTGTCGACCCCGAAGGGCGTCATGACCGACCGCAAAGCGCGCGCAACCGGTGTCGGTGGCGAAATCATTTGCTACGTGGCCTAAGGAGATGAAACATGTCTCGTGTAGGTAAAATGCCGATCACACTGCCAGCCGGCGCGGAAGCGACCATCGCGGCAGACGCAGATCACCGTCAAGGGCCCGCTGGGCACGCCTGACCCAGGCCGTCAACGGCGACCTGGTAAAGATCACCAACAACAACGGCACGCTGAAGTTCGAAGCTGCCAACGACAGCCGCGAAGCCAATGCCATGTCCGGCACGCTGCGCGCACTGGTCAACAACATGGTTACCGGCGTCACCAAGGGTTTCGAGCGCAAGCTGACCCTGGTTGGCGTGGGCTACCGTGCTGCAGCTTCAGGGCGACAGCCTGAACCTGTCGCTGGGCTTCTCGCATCCGGTCGTGCACGCGATGCCGGAAGGCGTCACTGCCACCTGCCGACCCAGACCGAGATCGTGATCAAGGGCGTGACAAGCAGCGCGTTGGCCAGGTCGCTGCCGAAGTCCGCGCATACCGTCCTCCCGAGCCTTACAAAGGCAAGGGCGTTCGCTACGCTGAAGAGCGCGTAGTGATTAAAGAAACGAAGAAGAAGTAATAGGGGCTGACGATGGACAAGAAACAATCACGTCTGCGTCGCGGACGTCAGACTCGCGCGAAAATCGCCGAGCTGAAAGTAAATCGCCTGGCGGTGCATCGTACCAACCTGCATATCTATGCGCAGGTCATCGGTCCGGACGCAAACGTTCTGGCTTCTGCCTCCACTCTGGAAGCCGAAGTGCGTCAGCAACTGGCTGGCGAGTCGGGCAAGGGCGGCAACACCGCCGCTGCGGCACTGGTCGGCAAGCGTGTCGCCGAAAAGGCACTGCAAGCCGGTATCGCCGAAGTCGCATTCGACCGCTCGGGTTTCCGTTATCACGGCCGCGTCAAGGCAGTGGCAGAAGCCGCTCGCGAAGCCGGTCTGAAGTTCTAAGGAAGAATCGTCATGGCAAAGATGCAATCGAAGATGCAAAGCGACAAGCCAGATGACGGCATGCGCGAAAAAATGATCGCGGTGAACCGTGTGACCAAAGTGGTCAAGGGTGGCCGTATCATGGGTTTCGCTGCGCTGGCAGTGGTTGGTGACGGCGATGGCCGTATCGGCATGGGCAAGGGCAAGTCGAAGGAAGTGCCGGTCGCCGTGCAGAAGGCAATGGAAGAAGCCCGTCGCAAGATGATCAAGGTAACGCTCAAGAATGGCACGCTGCAGCACACCGTGACCGGCAAGCATGGCGCTTCGTCGGTGATGATGGGCCCGGCAAAAGACGGTTCCGGCGTGATCGCCGGCGGCCCGATGCGCGCGATTTTTGAAGTGATGGGCGTGACGAACGTGGTGGCGAAGTCCAACGGTTCGACCAACCCTTACAACCTGGTCCGCGCCACGCTGAACGGCTTGTCGAAAATGAATACCCCATCGGAGATTGCAGCCAAGCGCGGCAAGTCCGTTGAAGAAATCCTGGGCTAAGGTGAACGACATGGCAAACACAATCAAAGTGCAACTGGTCAAGGGCCTGATCGGCACGCGCGAAAGCCATCGTGCTACCGTCCGTGGACTTGGACTGCGCGGTATCAATTCCGTCCGCGAACTTGAAGACACGCCGGCAGTGCGCGGCATGATCAACAAGGTCTCGTATCTCGTGAAAGTGGTGTCGTAAGCCTCGCGGCTTGCGCACGGAGCAAACATGGAACTGAATAACATTCAACCGGCAGATGGCGCCAAGCACGCGAAGCGTCGCGTCGGCCGTGGTATCGGCTCGGGTCTGGGCAAGACAGCAGGTCGTGGCCACAAGGGTCAGAAGTCCCGTTCGGGCGGCTTCCACAAGGTCGGCTTCGAAGGCGGTCAGATGCCTCTGCAGCGTCGTCTGCCTAAGCGCGGCTTCAAGTCGCTGGCAGCGCCGTACAAAGCGGAAGTTCGTCTTTCCGACCTGGAGAAGCTGCCAGTCGGTGAAGTCGACATCCTGGCACTGAAGCAGGCTGGCGTCGTCGGCGAGTTGGCTCGCGTCATCCGCGTGATCGCTTCCGGTGAACTGACCAAGAAAGTCAGCCTCAAGGGCCTGATCGTAACCAAGGGCGCCAAAGCCGCAATTGAAGCCGCTGGCGGCTCGATTGCTTAAATCGGCATCCTGAACGGAGTACCAATGTGGCGACTACTCCTCAACTGGCCAAGGGCGCTGCAAGCGGGTTTCCCTGGAATCGTTTGTGGTTCCTGCTTGCCGCGCTGGTTGTGTATCGCATCGGCGCACATATTCCGGTGCCAGGCATCGATCCGACTCAGCTTGCGCAACTGTTCAAGCCAGAATCAGACCGGTATCCTGGGGATGTTCAACATGTTCTCGGGCGGAGCGCTGTCGCGCTTCACGATTTTCGCGCTCGGGATCATGCCGTACATTTCGGCATCGATCATCATGCAGTTGCTGACGGTCGTGTCGCCGCAGCTGGAAGCCATCAAGAAAGAGGGCGAATCCGGACGGCGCAAGATCACCCAGTACACCCGTTACGGTACGCTGCTGCTGGGTACTTTCCAGGCGCTGGGTATTGCGGTTGCACTGGAGTCGCAGGCTGGGCTGGTACTTGACCCTGGTTATGCATTCCGCTTCACCACGGTCGTGACGCTGATCACCGGCACCATGTTCCTGATGTGGCTGGGCGAGCAGATCACCGAGCGTGGTCTGGGCAACGGTATCTCGATCATCATTTTTGCCGGTATCGCGGCGGGTCTGCCGAACGCACTCGGCGGTTTGTTCGAGCTGGTTCGTACCGGTGTCGATGAGCGCGATTTCTGCGATTCTGATTTGCGTGATCGTTGCTGCAGTGACGTTCCTGGTGGTGTTTATCGAGCGCGGTCAGCGCAAGATTCTGGTGAACTATGCGAAGCGCCAGGTCGGCAACAAGATTTATGGCGGTCAGAGCAGCCATCTGCCGCTGAAGCTGAATATGGCCGGCGTGATTCCGCCTATTTTTGCTTCGTCGCATCATCCTGTTCCCGGCGACGCTGACGAGCTGGTTCACCACGGGCGAAACGTCGAATCCTTTTGTGCGTTTCCTGAAGGATCTGTCGGCTTCGCTGGCGCCTGGCGAGCCGATTCATGCGTTGCTGTATGCCGCTGCAATCGTGTTCTTCTGCTTCTTTTACACCGCACTGGTGTTCAACAGCAAGGAGACTGCGGACAACCTGAAGAAGAGCGGCGCGTTCGTGCCGGGTATTCGTCCAGGCGAGCAGACCGCACGTTATATCGACCGCATCCTGATGCGCTTGACCCTGGCCGGCGCCGTGTACATCACGCTGGTCTGCCTGTTGCCGGAATTCCTGATCGCGCGCTGGAAGGTGCCGTTCTATTTCGGTGGCACATCGCTGCTGATTATCGTGGTGGTGACGATGGACTTCATGGCGCAGGTACAGAACTATGTCATGTCGCAGCAATATGACTCATTGCTTCGCAAGGCTAATTTCAAGGGCGGCATCCCGACGCGCTAAGCGCCGGGGCTGACAACGAATCGCATGGCAAAAGACGACGTTATTCAGATGCAGGGCGAGATTCTGGAGAATCTGCCCAATGCCACGTTTAGAGTGAAGTTGGAAAACGGGCATGTTGTGTTGGGACATATTTCGGGAAAGATGCGGATGAACTATATCCGCATCCTGCCGGGTGACAAGGTGACGGTAGAGTTGACGCCTTATGATTTGAGTCGTGCACGTATCGTGTTCCGTACCAAGTAATTCAATTGAACCAAGAACTGGAAGAGAGAGGGCGAAAATGAAAGTGCTCGCATCAGTCAAGCGGATCTGCCGCAACTGTAAGATCATCAAGCGCAAGGGCGTAGTTCGTGTGATTTGCATCGAACCGCGCCATAAGCAGCGCCAAGGTTAATTAACGTTATTGATCGAGGAATAACGAATGGCACGTATTGCAGGGGTTAACATCCCCAACCATCAGCACACCGTGATCGGCTTGACCGCGATCTACGGCATCGGCCGTCCACGCGCAGAGGAAATCTGCCAGAAGACGGGTGTAGCGACCGACAAGAAGGTCAAGGACCTGGACGACAACGAGCTGGAAAAGCTGCGTGACGAAATCGGCAAGTTTGTTGTCGAAGGCGATCTGCGCCGTGAAGTCTCGATGAGCATCAAGCGTCTGATGGACCTGGGCTGCTATCGCGGCCTGCGTCATCGCAAGGGCTTGCCGGTTCGCGGTCAGCGTACCCGCACCAACGCACGTACCCGCAAAGGTCCGCGTAAGGCAGCACAATCGCTGAAGAAATAATCCACAGCAGCATCGGGATTCAAGGAAATCATTATGGCAAAAGCACCAAACAACGCCGCCGCATCACGCGTGCGCAAGAAAGTCAAAAAGAACGTTGCCGAAGGCATTGCGCACATCCACGCATCCTTCAACAACACCATCATCACGATCACTGATCGTCAAGGCAATGCATTGTCGTGGGCAACCTCGGGCGGCGCAGGCTTCAAGGGCTCGCGTAAATCGACCCCGTTCGCAGCGCAGGTCGCAGCGGAAGCCGCTGGCAAGGTGGCAGTCGAGTTTGGTGTCAAGAATCTGGAAGTCCGCATCAAGGGACCGGGCCCTGGCCGTGAATCCGCTGTGCGCGCACTGAACAACCTGGGCATCAAGATCACCCAGATCCAGGACGTGACGCCGGTTCCGCACAATGGCTGCCGTCCTCCGAAGCGTCGTCGCATCTAAGACGTCTTCAGCTGCAAGGCAAAAGCATCACCTGCGTTTGCCCGCCATCGAATTTGGCGGGATTGTTTTAAGACCACTGTCTGGCTGATTGAAAGCCGGACTAGCGCCTGGCACCACATGGACAGCACCATGAGCCCGGGGCGTCATTACATAAGGAAATTCTCGTGGCACGTTATATCGGACCAAAAGTAAAGCTGTCCCGCCGTGAAGGCACTGACCTGTTCCTGAAGAGCGCACGTCGCTCGGCGGATTCCAAGGGCAAGATGGACTCGAAGCCAGGCCAGCATGGCCGTACTTCGGGCGTCCGCACCTCGGACTATGGCAACCAGCTGCGTGAAAAGCAGAAGGTCAAGCGCATGTACGGCATCCTGGAGCGCCAGTTCCGCCGCTACTACACCGAAGCAAACCGCCGCAAGGGCAAACCGGCGAGACCCTGCTGCGCTTGCTGGAAACCCGCCTGGACAACGTCGTCTACCGTATGGGCTTCGGCTCGACCCGCGCTGAAGGCCGCCAGCTGGTCTCGCACAAGGCGTTCACCGTCAATGGCATCGTCGTCAACATCGCTTCCTACCAGGTCAAGCCGGGCGACGTGATCGCCGTTCGCGAAAAGTCCAAGAAGCAGACCCGTATCGTCGAAGCGCTGTCGCTGGCCGAACAAGTCGGCATGCCGAGCTGGGTCTCGGTCGACAGCAAGAAAATGGAAGGCACGTTCAAGTCGATTCCGGAGCGCAGCGACATCGCTGGCGACGTCAACGAATCGCTGATCGTCGAACTGTACAGCCGCTAATTTTTCCGGCAGTACCCGTTTCTCCCGGCCCGCCACATCCGTGGCGGGCTTTCTCGTAATGCCATCAGCCTTATCGGTGTAATGAGCCGAGGGTATTGAAAAGGACATTTCATGCAAAACAGCCTGTTGAAACCCCGTATTATCGAAGTCGAAGTGCTCGGCCCCGGCCATGCGAAAGTCGTCATGGAACCGTTCGAGCGCGGCTATGGCCACACGCTCGGCAATGCGCTGCGCCGCGTGCTGCTGTCTTCGATGGTTGGCTATGCGCCGACCGAAGTCACGATCGCGGGTGTCGTGCACGAGTACTCGATCGCTGGACGGCGTGCAGGAAGACGTCGTCGACATGCTGCTGAACCTGAAGGGCGTGGTCTTCAAGCTGCACAACCGCGACGAAGTCACGCTGACCCTGAAGAAGGAAGGCGAAGGCGCGGTGCTGGCGTCGGACATCGACCTGCCGCACGACGTCGAGATGGTCAATCCGGATCACGTGATCGCCCACCTGACCGCCGGCGGCAAGCTCGACATGCAGATCAAGGTCGAGAAGGGCCGCGGCTATGTGCCGGGCAACGTGCGCGCGTCTGGCGGAAGACACCAACAAGACCATCGGCCGCATCATGCTCGACGCCTCGTTCAGCCCGGTGCGCCGCGTTTCGTATGCAGTCGAGTCGGCGCGCGTCGAGCAGCGCACCGACCTCGACAAGCTGGTGATCAACATCGAAACCAACGGCGTGATCTCGCCGGAAGAAGCGATCCGCCAGTCGGCCCGCGTCCTGGTCGACCAGTTGAACGTGTTCGCCGCGCTGGAAGGCACCGAAGCCGCCGCCGAAGCACCGTCGCGCGCGCCGTCGGTCGATCCGATCCTGCTGCGTCCGGTCGACGACCTGGAACTGACGGTCCGTTCCGCGAACTGCCTGAAAGCCGAAAACATTTACTACATCGGCGACCTGATCCAGCGCAGCGAGAACGAACTGCTGAAGACGCCGAACCTGGGCCGCAAGTCGCTCAACGAAATCAAGGAAGTCCTGGCTTCGCGCGGCCTGACCCTGGGCATGAAGCTGGAAAACTGGCCGCCTGCCGGCCTGGAGAAGTAATCATCTGAAAACGGCTGGAGGCACACCGTGTCTCCAGCGCGGTTTTTCGATACAATGCTGCACTTTTAAAACCAAGCTTACCGGCCCGCGCCGCTTGCATCCAGCAGCGATAGAAGAGCTGGATTCAAACTCACACCGAAAGGAATCACCATGCGTCATCGTCACGGCCTTCGCAAACTGAACCGTACCTCTTCCCACCGTCTCGCCATGCTGCGCAACATGACTGTTTCGCTGCTGCGCCACGAAGCCATCAAGACCACCCTGCCGAAAGCCAAGGAACTGCGCCGCGTCGTCGAGCCGATCCTGACCCTGGGCAAGACCGACTCGCTGGCGAACAAGCGCCTGGCATTTTCGCGCCTGCGCGACCGTGAAATGGTCGTCAAGCTGTTCGCCGAACTGGGCCCGCGCTATGCAAACCGCAACGGCGGCTACCTGCGCATCCTGAAGATGGGCTTCCGCGTCGGCGACAATGCGCCGATGGCCTTCATCGAACTGGTTGACCGTCCGGAAATCACCGAGGCAGTGGAAGACACCAGCGCCGACTAAGCACGCAGGGCGTCGCATGGCGCCGCGGCTGCAGCCGTTGTACAATCGAAAGCCAGGCAAACGCCTGGCTTTTCGTCTTTGACGCTGTTCCAACGAACCGTACCCGGCGGCCAACGCCGCGCCACAGGAAGCAGCTATCCGCATGCGAGCATCGGCCATACTTTCCGTCGAAGACCTGCGAAGACCTATGGCGCCGGCAAGGACGAGACACACCATCATCGACGGCCTGTCGTTCTCATTGCGACGCGGCGAATGCTATGGCCTGCTCGGCCCGAACGGCGCCGGCAAGACGACCACCCTGCGCCTCTGCCTGGGGCTGACCAAGCCCGACAGCGGCAACGTGACGCTGGTCGGCCGGCCGGTGCCGGACGATGCGCGCGCTGCCCGCGTCCGCGTCGGCGTGGTGCCGCAGGGCGACAACCTCGACCCGGACTTCACCGTGGCCGAAAACCTGCTGGTCTACGGGCGCTATTTCGGCATCGCCGATGCGGTGATCCGCGAGCGCATTCCGCGCCTGCTGGAATTCTCCAACCTGACGGCCAAGAAGGATGCGCGCATCAGCGAACTGTCGGGCGGCATGCGCCGGCGGCTGACGCTGGCGCGCGCGCTGGTCAACGATCCCGACCTGATCTTCATGGACGAGCCGACCACCGGCCTCGACCCGCAGGCGCGGCACATGATCTGGGAGCGCCTGAAGCCGCTGCTCGCCGACGGCAAGACCATCCTGCTGACCACGCACTTCATGGACGAGGCCGAGCGCCTGTGCGACCGCCTCGCGGTCATCGACCATGGCAAGATGATCGCCGAGGGCACTCCGCGCGACCTGATCGCCGCGCATATCGAGTCGCAGGTCGTCGAGGTCTACGGCGACAATGCGCTGGCCTGGGGCGAACGTCGGGCCGCGGCATGGCCGAGCGCTTCGAGGTCAGCGGCGAGACGGTGTTCTGCTACACCAACGATGCGCAGCCGCTGCTGGACAGCCTGGCGACCGTCAGCGGCGTGCGCTACATCCACCGGCCGGCCAACCTGGAAGACCTGTTCCTGAAGCTGACCGGCCGCGAAATGAGGGATTGAGATGAGCTCCACCGCACTCTACGCATTGCCGTCGTTTTCGCTGCGCTTCCTGCCGATCTGGCGCCGCAATTTCCTGGTCTGGAAAAAGCTGGCGGTGGCCAGCGTGCTCGGCAATATCGCCGACCCGCTGATCACGCTGATCGCCTTCGGCTACGGCCTCGGCAGCCTGCGTCAAGTCCATCGACGGCATTCCGTATATCCACTTCCTGGCTTCGGGCTCGATCTGCATGTCGGTGATGATGGCGTCGTCCTTCGAAGCGCTTGTACTCGGCGTTTTCCCGCATGCATGTGCAAAAGACCTGGGAAGCGCTGCTGAATGCGCCGCTCGCGCTCGACGACGTGGTGCTGGCCGAGATGCTGTGGGCCGCGACCAAGTCGCTGTTTTCCGGCGTCGCCATCCTGGGCGTGATGTTCCTGCTGGGCATAGGCCTGCACCCGCATACGCTGCTGGCGCTGCCGCTGCTGTTCCTGATCGGCATGACCTTCGCGTCGCTCGGGCCTGGTGGTCAATGCGATCGCGCAGGGCTATGATTTCTTCACCTACTATTTCACGCTGGTGCTGACGCCGATGATGTTCCTGTCCGGCGTTTACTATCCGGTCGCGCAGCTGCCGGGCTGGCTGCAGCTCGTGTCCCAGTTATTGCCGCTGAGCGCCGCGGTCAATCTGGTCCGGCCGCTGATACTGGGCGGATGGCCGGCAACGCCGGTGTCAGAATCTTGCGATCCTGGTGATCTACTGCATCGGCGGCTTTTACCTGGCGACGATGCTGACCCGTCGCCGCCTGCTCAAGTAGGCCACAACAGGTTTTCGAGAGGCATACCATGGAACAGGCACTGCTCGTCATGACCAACCTGGCCGACGCCGCCAGCGCGCAGACGCTGGCCCGCGCACTGGTCGAGCAGCGGCTGGCTGCCTGCGTCAACATGCTGCCGGGAATCCGGTCCATCTATCGCTGGAACGACGCGGTCGAGGAAGATGCCGAGGTGACGCTGCTGATCAAGACCACGACCGCGCGTTACGCCGAACTGGAGCAGGCTATCCGGGCGCTGCATCCGTATGAATTGCCCGAAGTGATCGCCGTGCCGGTCAGCGCAGGCTTGCCTGCCTACCTGGACTGGCGCACAGGAAACGAGGAAAGAGATCGATGTTTAAGCATGTACTGCGCCGCAGCCTGCCCTTGCTGCTGGCCTTCCTGGCCCTGCTGGCCGGTGCTGGCTGCGCCAGTCTGTCCATGCGGAGGAGGACTACCTCGAGCCGGAAGCCGCCTTCCGTTTTTCCAGCCGCATGCTGGACCAGAAAACCATCGAGGTCAGCTACCAGATCGCCGACGGCTACTACATGTACCGCGAGCGCTTTGCTTTCCGCGCCGAAGGCGCGCACGCTGGGCGAGCCGGCCATCCCGCCCGGCAAGGTGAAGTTCGACGAGACCTTCCAGAAAAACGTGGAGACCTATCGCAAGGTGGTGGTCATCACCATGCCGGTCGAAGCCGCCGGCCCGTTCAGGCTGGTGGCGACCAGCCAGGGCTGCGCCGACAAGGGCCTGTGCTACACGCCATGGAGTCGCAGGCCAGCCTGTCGCCAGGCGGCGGTGGCGGATTGCTGTCGGCGGCGCGCGGCGCGACGGAAGCACGGGCTGCCGTGCCCGGCAGCAGCAGCGCCAGCCGCAGCAACGCCAACGCCGCCGCAGCGCCGGCCTCCGAGATGGGGCGCATCGAATCCGCCCTGCGCAGCGGCCGGCTGCTGGTCATCATGCCGCTGTTCCTGCTGCTCGGGCTGGGCCTGGCGTTCACGCCCTGCGTGCTGCCCATGGTGCCCATCCTGTCCTTCATCATCGTCGGTGAAGGGCGCGAAGGCAACCCGGCTGCGCGGCTTCACGCTGTCGGCTGCATACAGCCTCGGCATGGCCATCGTCTATACCGCGCTGGGCGTGACTGCCGGCCTGCTCGGCGAAGGCTTGTCGGCCGGCGCTGCAGAACCCCTGGGTGCTGTCGGCATTCGCCTTGCTGATGGCGGTGCTGTCGCTGTCGATGTTCGGCGTCTACCAGTTGCAGATGCCGGCCGCGGTGCAGACCCGGCTCAGCCAGTTTTCGGAAAAACAGACGTCGGGCAAGCTGGCCGGCGTCTTCGTCATGGGCGCGCTGTCGGCGCTGATCGTCGGGCCATGCGTGGCGGCGCCGCTGGCCGGCGCGCTGGTCTACATCAGCCAGACGCGCGACGTGGTGGTCGGCGGCAGCGCGCTGTTTGCGATGGCGGTCGGCATGAGCATTCCACTGATGGTCATCGGCCTCTCGGCCGGTTCGCTGCTGCCGCGCGCCGGCGCCTGGATGAATGCGGTCAAGCGTTTCTTCGGCGTGCTGATGCTGGCCGTGGCGCTGTGGATGGTCGCGCCGGTGCTGCCGGACTGGCTGCAGATGGCTGGCTGGGCGGCGCTCGGCATCGGCTACGGCGCCTGGCTGATCGTCCCGCGCGAGCGCGAAATGGGGCGGCAAGCTGGCCGGCGCTGCTGTTCCTGCTACTGGGCGCGGTCGAACTGGCCGGCCTCGCCAGCGGCGGCCGCGATCCGCTCGCGCCGCTGGCGCACCTGGGCGCGCGACCAGCATGCGACCCGCTTCGTGCGCGTCAAGTCGCCGGCCGACCTCGACGCCGCGCTGGCCCAGGCCGCCGGCAGCGGCAAGCCGGCCATGCTCGACTTCTATGCCGACTGGTGCGTGTCCTGCAAGGAAATGGAAAAGCTGACCTTTACCGACCCGCGGGTGCGCGCCCGCTTCGCCGGCATGGTGCTGCTGCAGGCCGACGTCACCGCCAACAATGCCGACGACAAGGCCTTGCTGAAACGTTTCCGCCTGTTCGGCCCGCCCGGCATCATCTTTTTCGGCAAGGATGGCGCCGAGGCCCCGGGCGGGCGCGTGATCGGCTACCAGGACGCCGACCGTTTCCTGGCTTCCATGGCGGTCATCGGCGCGGAAGCGGGGAACCCGGCAAACCCCATCGCCGGTAATTTGCAAAGTCGGTAAAAATCGTTGGAGAGCCGGCCGCAGTGGCGCTATAGTTTTCGTCTTAACAACAAAATAGGAGATCGAGATGAGCTTACGACTTGGCGACACGGCACCCGACTTCGAGCAGGACTCCTCGATGGGACGCATCAAGTTCCACGAGTGGGCCGGAGACTCGTGGGTGGTGCTGTTTTCCCATCCGGCCGACTTCACGCCGGTCTGCACCACCGAACTCGGCCTGACCGCCAAGCTCAAGTCCGAATTCGACAAGCGCAACGTCAAGGCGATCGCGCTGTCGGTCGACCCGGCCGAGAAGCACGTGGACTGGATCAAGGATATCGAAGAGACGCAGAAAACCGTGGTCGGCTTTCCCATCATCGCCGACGCCGACAGGACCGTGGCCACGCTGTACGACATGATCCATCCGGAGCAGTCCGAGACCATGACGGTGCGCTCGCTGTTCGTCATCGACCCGAAGAAGAAAGTCCGCCTGATCATCACCTACCCGATGAGCACCGGCCGCAATTTCGACGAGGTACTGCGCGTGATCGATGCGCTGCAGCTGACCGATGGGTACACGGTGGCGACGCCGGGCAACTGGCGCGACGGCGACGACGTGATCATCCCGCTGACCGTACAGGACGAGGCGGTGATCAAGCAGAAGTATCCGAAAGGCTATACCGCGGCCAAGCCTTATCTGCGCCTGACGCCGCAGCCGAACAAGTAGTCGCATTTCATTGCGCATAACAAAAACGCCCTTCGGGGCGTTTTTTTATTGCTTGCGCCGGATCTCGACAGGCGCCTGCTCGCGCACCTGGTTTCGAGGTAGCGCTTGCGGCGGAAGAAAAACAGCAGCACCGCGACCATCACCACCATCGCGCCCATGGTGATCCAGAAGCCGGCGCGGTCCTTCAGCAGCGGCATCACTTCGAAGTTCATGCCGAAGATGCCGGTGATCAGCGTCAGCGGCATGAACAGCGCGGTGATCACGGTCAGCGTGCGCATGATCTCGCTGGTCCGGTGCGCCATCGCGGCGAAATGAATCTGCACCGCCGATTCGATCGACGACTCCAGCCGCCGCGCATGGTTGAGCACGCGGACGACGTGCTCCATCACGTCGTTGATGCGCACCAGCAACAGGTCGCTGGCGCGGCTGTTGTCCTGGCCATGGAAGGTATCGACGAAATGGTCGCGCAACTCCTGCAGCGCATCGTGCTGTTCTTCGCACAGATGATCGAGCTTGCGCAGACCGATGCGCGCACCGAGCAGCGTCAGCCAGTCATTGAACGGGCGCTGGGTATTGAGCAGCGCGCGCTGCCAGCGGTCGATCTGCAACGACAGCGGCTGGCGCAGGTCGAGATACTGGTCGACCATCGCATTGAGCAGGCGCAGCATCAGTTCGCGCGGCGAAGCGATGGCGCACAAGATCCATAACGGCGATTCGGCCGCCCGGCTTCACGATTCGCCATGCTTGCTCGACTGCACGAATCGGGTGCATGGCGTGATGGAGGCTCTGATGCAGAAGCGCCAGATCAACGGAGTCCGGCTTCAATCGGCAGCTGCTCCAGATCACCGAGGCGGTACTCGAGGTTCTCGACACCGTTCCGACGGGCGACCTCCTGGCCATACTCGACCATGCCGGGCGAACTATCGACCGCGATGACGCGTTCTGCCCTTTGCGCCAGTAATAAGGAGACGGTCGCCTCGCCGGCGCCGAGGTCCGCGATAACCAGGGGCGGAAGCAGGCGGAGAAGCATCTCGGCGAGACCCTTCCAACTGCGGCCGGGGACATAGTTCCGACCAAAGCGGCCGGCGAGTTCGTCGAAGTAGGCCCTGAGCCGGTCTTTCCTCTTCTCAAGAACGAGGTCGAGTGCTCGAGTGTCCTGGGCCGCATCGGCGATTTCGGAACCGGCTGTATCGATCAACTCGACGATCGCGGGTGGCAGTTCACACAGATGGTATAGACTCTTCTGCCCGGCTCGCCGCAGGTCAATCAAACCAGCCTGCTTCAACTGGGCCAGCTGCATGGAGATGCGGCTTTGACCCATCCCGAGGACTTCCTGAAGCTCGGCTACGCTGAGTTCTTCGGCGCGGAGGAGTCGCAAAATCCGAAGCCGGCCTTCGTCCCCCAGCAGGCGCAACGTTTTGAGCAGACCGGCCACTGTTAGACACGATTATATCAAATAATCATGATTGATTGATGGACGGTTTACTGGTACTCTTGGACTCGAGGTAAACCCATGAGCACTGTTGTCTCTCCCGCGACCGAATATAAGGTTGCCGATATCTCGCTGGCCGACTGGGGCCGCAAAGAAATCTCCATCGCCGAGCACGAGATGCCCGGTTTGATGGCAATTCGCAAGAAATACGCGAAGGAAAAGCCGCTTGAAGGCGTCCGGGTCACCGGTTCGCTGCATATGACGATTCAGACGGCGGTGCTGATCGAGACCCTGGCCGATCTGGGAGCCAGCGTTCGGTGGGCGAGCTGCAACATCTTCTCTACGCAGGATCACGCTGCGGCTGCGATCGCGGTGACCGGCGTTCCGGTGTTCGCGTGGAAGGGCGAGACCCTCGAAGATTACTGGGAGTGCACGTGGCGTGCGATCAACCACCCGAACGGCAAAGGTCCTGAGCTGGTTGTTGACGACGGCGGCGACGTCACACTCTTCATCCATAAGGGCTATGAGATGGAAGAGGGCAGTGACTGGGTGAACACCGCTTCCGGCAATCACGAGGAGCAGGTGATCAAGGATCTGCTGAAGCGGATCCACGCGCAGAACCCAAATCGTTTCCACGAGATCGTAAAGGAATGGCGCGGCGTCTCGGAAGAGACCACGACCGGCGTGCACCGGCTCTACAAGATGAAGCAGGAAGGGAAGCTGCTGATTCCTGCTATCAACGTCAACGATTCCGTCACCAAATCGAAGTTTGACAACCTTTATGGCTGCCGTGAGTCGCTGGCCGATGGCATCAAGCGGGCTACGGACGTCATGCTGGCCGGTAAAGTCGCCGTCGTATGCGGATACGGCGATGTCGGTAAAGGGTGCGCGCAGTCACTGCGTGGCATGGGCGCTCGCGTAATCGTCACCGAGGTCGATCCCATCAACGCTCTGCAGGCGGCGATGGAAGGCTACCAGGTCACGACCCTCGAAGAGACGCTTGGAACCGGCGATATCTACGTCACCACGACCGGAAACGTTGACATCATCACGCTCGAGCACATGCAGTACATGAAGGATCAGGCCATCGTGTGCAACATCGGTCACTTCGATAACGAGATTCAGGTCGACCGGCTCAATGGCTCGGGCGCAAAGAGGACCAACATCAAGCCTCAGGTGGACAAATACGAGTTTGCGGGCGGCAACTCGATCTTCCTGCTGGCCGAAGGCCGGCTCGTCAATCTCGGCTGTGCAACCGGTCATCCGAGCTTTGTGATGTCCAACAGCTTCTCCAACCAGACGCTGGCGCAAATCGATCTCTGGAAGAACAAAGACAACTACGCGGTTGACGTCTACACGCTTCCGAAGAAGCTGGACGAGGAGGTGGCACGGCTGCATCTCGAAAAGATCGGCGTCAAGCTGACCACCCTCACGCAGAAGCAGGCCGACTACATCGGCGTGCCGGTCGAAGGTCCGTACAAACCGGATCACTATCGGTACTAACCGTTTGAAAATACTGCGGCGCGGCGGATCTCTGGTTCGCCGCGCCGCATTGCATCCGATCTCATCCGTTCCGTCCCCCGTCGCCCGCCTACTGTCCTGATTGCAGTAACTTCGATTGCAACTGTGTCGTTTACTTAATAGGTACGACTTGGCGCGACGTTGCCAGTACGTACAACATCTCTGAAGTATTCCCTTTTTTTCAGTTTCGGAGGAATCTGGATTGATCAGCATGCGGAGACTGGCCACATTTGCTCTCGCGACAGCAACGCCTGCCTTTCTCTTTCTTTCCACCGCCAGTTTGAGCCGAAGCCAGTCCGCCACGCCGACCTCTGCCTCAGCCCAGTCCTCTGATCCTGCCCAGCCGTTCTTCCAGAAGAACTGCTATGCATGCCATAACGCGAAGCTCAAGACGGCCGACCTGGACATCTCGAGCCTGAAGCAGATCTCGCCTGAACACGCCGAAGCCTGGGAAAAGATCGTGGAGCGGCTGCAGAACGGCACGATGCCTCCGAAGGGCTTTCCCCGACCGAAGCAAGCCGATGTCGATGCGGTGATGGCGCACGTTCGGAGTGAGTTGGCTCGGATTGAGCAGAATGCGAAACCCGATCCTGGCCGGGTGACAGCTCGGCGGCTGAACCGCTCCGAGTACAACAACACGATTCGTGATTTGCTGGCGGTTGATTTCCGTCCGGCAGATGATTTTCCGCAGGACGACTCCGGCTACGGCTTTGACAACATCGGCGACGTGCTTTCGCTTTCGCCCGTGCTGATGGAGAAATATCTGAAGGCTGCCGAGTCCGTCATCGATGTCGCGCTGCACGGTCCCGAGAAGCTGAAGCCGACCGTCATCCGACGCCAGCCGCCCGACCGTAAATTCGATCTGATTCCCACAGCACTTAAAGACTATGACGAGACCGGCCTCTCGATGCCGCAGGCGCTGCATACCACCATGCGGTTTCCGGTGACTGGTCAGTACACAATGCGCGTTGCTCTCGAGGGCCGTCGTCCGCGTGCATCGGAGCCCGTCCACGTCGGACTCTGGATCGACGGAAAGCTGGTGCACACGCTGGAGATGAATGGTCCCGATGACGGCAGCAGCATCGACCTCTTTGGATCGCAAGCCGAGTTCAGGACGCAGGTGACAGCAGGCGATCACTGGGTGGCGGCCTCTCCGGTGAAGCTGTTCGAAGGACTTCCGGCCAGCTATGGCGGTCCGAATCCGTCAAAGCTGCCCGAGCCTCCGCCGCGCGATCCAATGAAGTTCGTCAAAATCCCGGAAAACGCAACCCCGGAGCAGATTGCCGAGCTGAAGAAGAAGGCCGAACAGCGCGCCGCGGCGATGCATCCACCCGCCAATCGTGTCTGGATTCACTATGTAGAAGCGCTCGGTCCCTACGATCAGGTGACAGGACCGAACCCGGAAACTCTCGCAAAGATCTTCACCTGCGGACACACCGGTCCGAACGCAAAACACACTGCGGCATGTGATCGCAAAATCCTCGCTTCATTTGCGCACCGGGCATTCCGTCGGCCCGTAACGGATGCCGAACTCGCACCCTATCTGAAGCTGGTAGCCGATGCGCAGAAGCAGGGCTCAACCTACGAAGACTCTGTGAGTGTCGGATTGACTGCGCTTCTGGTTTCGCCGGACTTCCTGTTCCGCATTGAGCGGGACGAACCCGGTGCTGTTCCCGACGCCCCGCGCCAACTGAGCGCGCATTCGCTTGCCTCGCGACTTTCTTACTTCATCTGGTCTTCGATGCCCGATGACGAGCTTCTGCGCGACGCCGATAATGGCAGCCTGCGCAAATCCGGAGTTCTGGAAGCGCAAGTTCACCGCATGCTTAAGGACCCGAAATCAAAGGCACTCGTTGATAACTTTGCCGGACAGTGGCTGGAGTTGCGACGTCTGGAATCAGTCGTTCCGGATCGGGTGAAATTCCCGCAGTTTGATGAATACCTCCGGATGTCAATGCGCGGCGAGACGGAGACGTTCATCTCGAAGCTGATAACAGAAGATCGACCTATCCTCGATCTGATCGACGCGAAGTACACCTACCTTAACGAGAAGCTGGCGAAGTTCTACGGCATCCCGGGAGTGCAGGGAACGGATTTCCGAAAAGTTGATATTTCCGGTACAAACCGCGCCGGCATCCTGACACAAGCAAGCGTGTTGACCGTGTCGTCCTACGCTACGCGAACCTCACCGGTTCTGCGCGGCAAGTACATACTCGAGAACATTCTGGATTCGCCGATTCCGCCGCCTCCGCCAAATGTACCGTCTCTTGACGAGACGAAGATCGGTGCATCGGCCTCGATGCGGATGCAGATGGAAGAACATCGCAAGAATCCGGTCTGTGCATCCTGCCATTCCAAGATGGATCCGCTTGGGTTCGCGTTCGAGAACTTTGACGCAATCGGTCAATATCGAACGATGGACGGCAAGTTTCCCGTCGATGCTTCCGGAACGCTGCCGGACGGACGCAACTTCAATGGCCCGGTGGAACTGGAAACGCTGATGCGCGGTGACAGCATGAAGTTCGCCGAGTGCATTACGGACAAGATGCTCACTTTCGCGCTCGGACGAGGCCTCGAGCGTTATGATCGCCGCACGGTGAAAGAAATCGCTTCGCGATTGGCCGCAAAGGATTATCGATTCTCAGCTCTCGTGCTGGAAATCGCAGAAAGCTTACCGTTCCAGAAGAGACGAGGAGATCGCAACCGCACATGATCATTACAGGAAAACATCTCAACCGCAGAACGTTCTTGCGGGGTGCCGGCGCGGTGATTGCGCTTCCGTTCCTCGATGCCATGCATCCTGCTATGGCGAATGCCGCGACGACGGCCTCCGCCAACTCTCCCGTTCGCCTCGCGTTCACCTACGTGCCCAACGGCGTGACGATGAGCAACTGGAAGCCTGCGGCTACCGGCGCAGACTTCGAGCTAACGCGCATCCTGAAGCCGCTCGAGCCGTTTCGCAGCGACATGTTTGTTCTGTCCGGGCTCGATCACCACAACGCCCTGGCGCTGGGCGATGGCGGCGGAGACCATGCCCGTGCCGGTGCATGCTTCCTGACCGGCGTCCACGCCAAGAAGACCGCCGGAGCGGATATACAGGCCGCTGTGAGCGTCGATCAGCTGGTCGCTCGGAAGTACGAATCTGTCACTCGCGTTCCATCGCTCGAACTTGGGCTGCGAGGATTCGCGGACCGTCGGCAACTGCGACTCGGGTTATAGTTGCGCCTACACGAACAGCATCTCGTGGCGCGGGCCGCAGACGCCGATGCCTCCCGAGACTAATCCCCGGATTGCATTCGAGCGGCTGTTCGGCGATATCGATTTCCGGCTGACACCGGAGGAGCGCGCTCGCAAAGCTGCCCAGCGGAAAAGCATTCTGGATGTCGTGAACAGTCGGACCCAGCGGCTGATGGGCGACTCGGGAGCGTCGGACCGACGAAAGCTGGATGAGTATCTCACCGGCATTCGTGAGATCGAGCGTCGCATCGCCATCGCCGAGAAGGACAATCGCAGCTTCACGCCGACGATGGAGAAGCCGACGGGAATTCCAGCTCAGTTCAGCGACTACGTGAAGATGATGTTCGATCTTCAGGTGCTCGCGTTCCAGGCGGACCTGACCCGTGTCTCAACGCTGGTTGTTGGACGTGAAGGCAGCGTTCGCACTTACAACGAGGCAGGCGTGAGCGATCCGCATCACCCGCTGTCGCATCACCGCAACATCCCTGAGAACCTCGAGAAGCTGACGAAGATCAACACATTCCACACAACCCTCTTCGCCTACTTCCTGGATAAGCTGAAGAACACGAAGGAAGGCGATTCTAATTTGCTGGATCGCTCGATGCTCGTGTACGGAAGCGCCATCGCGGATGGAAACGCACATTCCCACGTCGACTTGCCTGTCCTGCTTGCAGGTCGGGGTGCTGGACAGTTGAAGCCGGGCCGTCACCTGAGTTATGACAAAGGGACGCCCATGACGAACCTGTACGTGAGCATGCTCGGATATATGGATCTCCCGGTCGAGAAGTTCGGTGACAGCACCGGACGTGTCCAGAACCTGACGGACCTCTGAGGTGACGCCGCGTGCCGGCATACTGATCTTTGTTGCGTTCGCAGTGCAGTCAGGCGCTGCGGCGGCGGAGACTTTTGCGTATTGGGTTCAGCCATGCAAAGGTTCAGAAGTCAGGTGTCAGGACGGCGACGAGCAACTTGCGCTATGGGCCTTGTCGGCCTGGGAAAAAGCGTCGTCCGGATCGCTGAAGCTTACTCCTGTGTTGACGGAATCACAGGCAAGAATTCGGGTCTACTGGGTTTCCGGACGAGAGGGGTTGTATGGCGAGACCCGCGGCATTGCCCGCGACACTGTGCATGGTGCTGACGTCTACGTCAGACCGACGCAGGAGGGCCTGGGCCCGGAGATCGCTGCCATCACATCACGCGACAAGTTATTCCGGGACAGTATCGTTTATCTGACCGTGCTGCACGAATCCGGGCACGCACTCGGGCTGCCGCATACGCGAGGGTACGACGACATCATGTATAGCTTTGCGTATGGCGGGGACATCGTGGAGTACTTCGCCCGTTATCGCCGAAAGCTGGAGAAACGCGAGACAATCGCGTCGGCATCGGGGTTGTCAGATGAAGACATCCGGCGGGTGAAGCTGGTCTACAGCGGGGATAAACAACCGCGTCAGTGAGCCCCGTCCGCTGTTGCAGGCGAGGCTCACCTCCACAACGAATCAGAAGTAAAACTTCAGACCGAGGACAATGCGTCTGCCGAGCGCGGCTGTGGTTGGGAAACCCAGATTGCTGTTGATCTGGTTACCTTGCGCATCCCAGCGGGAACCGATGTCCACCGCGGTGAACTGAGTGTGGTTGAACACGTTGTACGCTTCGGCGCGGAACTGAATCCGACGCTGCTCGCTCGCACCAAGACGGAAGTTCTTGAACAGCGAAAGGTCCCAGTTCGCCAGACCAGGCTGACTAAACAACACCTTCGCCGCGTTCCCCGCTCCGTTGGGATAGTACTGCGCAGTAGGCGGTTTGACCGCATCGGTGTTGAACCATTGACCCTGCGGTCCGGGTTTATCCACATCCCCGATCACAACGACTCGACTGTCGAGACCGTTACCGGTACCGCCAGTCAAATCGGCTGAGTAGTTGAGGCTGTAGTTAACGGTCGCCGGAGCCCCCGTGACAAATTGCGTAACGCCTGATACCTCCCACCCGTCGAGCGCGACTCGCGAGAACGCGTTGTTCCAGTGCGAGCTGAACTGCGGAAGATCGTAGACGTAATTCATCTGGAAGTTCTGCGTGCGGTCGAACCCAGCCGGCCCGTAATTCCGCATGCGGTAGTCGAGGACCGGATTGACGGTGCCTCCGATACCGTCGGTCAGGTCCATCGCTTTCGACCATGTGTAGCTGAGGTTGTACGTAAACCTGCGCGAAAAGCGCTTGATCAACTGGACCTGCAGCGCGTTGTAGTTTCCGATTCCGGCGAACTCAAGGTAGTTGATGTCGCCGTAGCCGTGATAGGGCCGCAGGAAGTTCGACGTAGAGGGCGATTGCCGCTGACAGTCGGATCGATGTTCTGCGGCAGGAAGTTCGATCCATAGGTCACCGCATTGATGTTGCGAGTGTCCAGCAGATGCTTCTGGGTGTTGCCGACATAAGCCACGTCGAGAACTGTGCCGAAGCCGATATTCTGCTGAATGCCGAAGCTCCAGTTGTAGACGGAGGGCGGTTTGAAGTCGCGCTGCACGGTAGACACATTCGCGGGGCTGAGGCTGAGAGGCGTGGCCAGCAGGTTGTTGATGGTCGTGTAGTTCGCCGTGCGGTGGTCACAAGCGGAGGCGACTGCACCAGCTGAAGGATCTGGTCGTCGTTGAACCGATCGTAGAAGATACCGAAGCCGGTTCGAATCGCAGTCTTGCCGTTGCCAAAAACGTCCCAAGCAAGCCGATGCGCGGCGCCACCTGAATCGGAGGCGTATTCATCAGACCTTCCTTGTACAGTAGGGTGCCCTGAAAGGGAGTTCCGGCGGCGGTCGAGAACGTGCCGATTTTGACAGCCGGCACCAGCGCTCCCGAGACCGGGTCGCGGCCATACACGGACTCCGCTCGGCGTCGATATACGGCTGGATCAGCGGCGGCTGTTGTGCTGCGGTTGTAGGTGGCGAGATCGAATGCGCCGAGCTTGTCGCCGGCGCTGATGGTCGGCTTGATGTAGTAGAAGCGCACGCCGGCATCGATCGTCACCCGCCGCGACACACGCCAGGTGTCCTGTGCGAACCATTCCACGTTGTTGTAGCGGCCGTGTGCCGACGGATGGCCGTTCGATTCGGTGTAGCGAGTCGACAACGCCGAGCAGCGCATTGGAATACGCGTAGCCGGTATCGAGCGGGTTCGTGGCATCCCGATCAAACGCGAACGTTCCGTTGAAGAAGGTCGAGCGGGCGGCATTCCGGGTGCCGTGCTCCACAAATATGCCGAACTTCATGCTGTGCTTCCCAACAATCCACGAGAAGTTGTCCGAGTAATTCCAGATGTTGTTGGTGCCGAAGAACGGGAACCGTTGCTCGATGTTGAGCGTACCCGCATTCGGGACGCCTCCGAAGGTCGCATTCGGGATCAGGCCGATCGGGTTCGCCTGGGGATAGAACTGAGGTATCGTCAAGACCGACCTTGGTGCGTGTATTCGATCCAGCGATTGCTGATCGAGCGGATCCACAGTCTGCTTCGCCCGATTGACGCCAAACGTGGTCTCGTTGACTTTGTTCGCACCGAACGTGTGAATCAGCGTCGAGACCAGCCCCGCACTGTGAATTTCATAAGCGATCGGAAGCTGCGGCCACGCTGTGTTGCCGCCTAGTCCAGCCAGCAGCTGGAATCCGCCTTTCGAAGCCTGGTAGTCCTGAATCAGTCGGACATAGAACTGGGTGCTCGGGTTGATAGTTGTAATCGACGCGGAGGATCGAGTCGCGCCGCGGCTGCTTGTTCACGCTGAGTCCTGCCCAGTTGTACTGATTGCCTGGCCCGACGGTGTTTGGAAGAGGCAGAAGGTTGAGCAGTTTCTGTCCGTTCGGATCAATGCGATTCGCGGGAATGACGTTGCCCGGAAACGGAGCGCGAGTCAGCGGATCGATGATCGTCACGCCTGATTGAGAAAAATCTCCGTTTCTTTCGAGGGCAGTCGGGAAGGTCTGGTTCTGAACGGATGACGGAATGGTCAGCGGCAGGAAATCCTGTGACCAGAAGAAGAACAGTTTGTCTTTATTTCGGTTGAATTTCGTGAATGGCAGCAGGACGGGTCCGCCGATGAAGTAACCCGGGTTATTGAACCGGTAGCGTGGGCGTGGCAGGCCGTTTTTGTTGTTGAAAAATTCGTTTGCATTCAGCGCTTCATTGCGGAAGAAATAGTATGCTCCGCCATGGAAGTCGCGCGTACCGCTTTTGATGATGGTGTTGATCGTGCCGCCCGAACTGCGGCCGTACTCTGCCTGATAGTTGCTGAGCAGTACCTTGACCTCGCCTACTGCGTCGAGGTTGGGTGCCAGATACGGGCCGGTCATCGATCCCGTGTCGAGACTCGTGATGCCGTCGAGTGTCAGATTGATCGTGCCGGCGCGAGTGCCGTTGATATTGATTCCGACAAGATCATTCCAGCCGGGAGATTCGCGATTCGCGGTGTCGACGACGCCCGGCAGCAGCTTTGCCGTACCAATGTAGCTGCGGCCTTTGAGCGGGAGTTCCTGCATTTGACGCGTAGTGATCAGGCCGGAACGCTCGGCGCTTTCGGTCTGGAGTCGCACGGCTTCGGCCGGTTACGGCCACGGTTTCGCTGACAGCGCCAACCTCGAGCGAGATTGTCGGTAAAGTTACGCGTTCCGTTGCCGTAACTGAAATTGCCTGCTGTTCGTGACGCTTAAAACCAGGTGCAGAGACGGCCAGGTTATAGGAACCCGGCAGCAATTCGTTGAAGCTGAAATACCCTGCATCGTCCGTCTTAGCTGATCGTGCCTGGCGTGTTTCGACATTCGTAACAGTCACGTCGGCATTGGCCACCATGGCACCGCTCGCATCGACAACAGTGCCTGATAAACGGCCTGTGAGTCCCTGCCCGAATAGACCCGCAGCAGTGGTGAAGCTGAGTAATAGAGGAAGAAAGACGGGCACACAGGGCCAGCGCTTCTGACCTATCGACATGAATATCCCCCTAATAAACGCAGTTACTTGTTGCGCTAATGAGGGATCTTATCAAACGTGTAAAAGAGGACTTTACAATCCGGTAAAGCTACTTCAGCGGGATCGTACTACAAGTCTCAGGGTGTCGCTGCGAGCTGGCGCTTGACTCCCTCGAGAACTCCATTCACAAACGACACCGACTCGTCTCCCGAAAATCGCCGCGCGAGTTCGAGTGCTTCATCAATCACGACCGGCGCTGGAAGATGTCCGGCAAGCATCTCGTAGGATGCCAGCCTGAGAATGTTGCGATCAACAGCAGGCATTCGTTCGATTCGCCAGTTTTCGGAAGCATTCTGAAGCAGTTTGTCAATTTCCTGCCGATTCCGGTTTACTCCGTCGACGAGTTCTTCCATGAACTCGTCTTTGCCGATTTCATTCTCAGACTCTTCGGAGTAAAGACTCCCGTAGAAGTCGCTGATCGCCTGATCGGGGCGGACCTGACGCACGTCGCACTGGTAGAGCACCTGAACTGCCCGGTGCCGGGAGCGATGTCTCGACATGAGATCTCTTTCAGATGGTTTGACGCAACGTTCGAAGCAAATTAGCCATCTCGATAGCTGTCATTGCCGCGTCGAAACCCTTGTTTCCCGACTTTGCACCCGCGCGATCAACGGCCTGTTCGACCGTGTTTGTGGTAAGGACGCCGAAGGCAATCGGAACTCCCGTTTGTGCCGTAATGGAGGCGAGTCCGGAAGCAGCGTTGCCAGCCACATAGTCGAAATGCGGCGTATCACCTCGAATGACTGCGCCGAGGCAGATGATTGCGTCGAACCGCTTTTGCCGGGCAAGTTCAGCCGCCACTACGGGCATTTCCCAGGACCCGGGGACTTTAATCGTTTCCACGCCATTTGCATCGCCGCCAGTCCGGCGGATGGCGTCGAGTGCACCCTCGAGCAGCCGGTCCGTGACAAAGCTGTTGAAACGGGCCACGATGATTCCCAGCTTCAGACCGCGCGCGTCCAGATTTCCTTCGATCATTCGTTTCTATCTTCCCGTAAACCGCGCAGGTCTCTTCTCCAGGAATGCGCGGGTACCCTCGCGGCGATCCTCGGATGATGCAGACAGACCAAATGCCGTGGCTTCATGACGCAATCCTTCTTCAAGTCCACAGTTGTGGCCGATGTCTACTGCCTGCAATGCGAGGGCGATTGCAATGGGGCCATTTGCCAGAATGCGGCGGAGGAGTCCCTTTGATCTGTCGATCAGTTCGGCTGGTTCCACGACGTGATTCACCAGGCCAAACCTCGAAGCGTCATTCGCATCGATCGGGTCACCGGTAAGAATCATTTCGAGCGCCCTGGCTCTGCCGACGAGCCTGGGAAGGCGCTGAGTTCCGCCGTAGCCAGGAATGACGCCAAGCTTCAGTTCCGGAAGTCCGAGTTTCGCGTTAGTGGACGCAATCCGCAGCGTGCAGCAGAGCGCAATCTCAAGCCCTCCGCCAAGAGCGAATCCGTTGATGGCGGCGATCGATGGCTTACCGCAGATCTCCATCCGTCGCATAATGGCTTGACCGGTCAGTCCTTTTCGCGTCGTGCCGAGTGCGTCCAGCTCGGCAAGCTCGCTGATATCGGCTCCCGCTACGAATGCCTTGTCTCCGGCTCCTGTGAGAATGAAGGCACGGATGTGCGGGTCAGATTCGATCTGGAGGACGATCTCACCCAGTTCACGCAGCATTCCCTGATTGAGTGCATTCCGCTTTTCAGGCCGATTAAACGTGATCAGCGCTATGCCGTCATCATCGATATCCAGAAGGATGTGATTGAAGGCCATTGAGGGAGTCTGGAGCCCTCATGATAGCGCAGGCAACCATTTCGGAACTTAACGCCAGTCGCGTTTCCAGACCCTCCACCAGTCTGCGTCAGAGAAGTGAAGAGCGTTCCAGCAGAGATCGAGTGTAGCTGCGTCGTGCGACAGAGCTTTGTCGCGAGAAATGCCTGACGGCAGCGGAACCAGCTTCGAGAAACGATCGAACACCAACCCTGTTTGGGCCGGAGAAACTCGTGTCAGCAGATGCCAAAGCGTCACACCGTCTTCGCTCCGCGCCTGCGCCAGAACGGCCCTGAGCGCGTCGTCGTTCTTTTGTTGGGTCAATCGTTCCAGCGCTGCGCGGAAACTCTCGGGAGCATCTTCAAAATAGGGAATCCCGGGACCTCCCGCTTTGGTCGTGCGACACGCAGCTCCCGCCGGGATAAATGACTCTAATGCTCCCGTCTGGAATGCAACCCATCCTGTCCTGACACGCAAAAATCCGTCTCCCTGCTCCATCAACAGAAAGCTCGTATTGACATCCCAGATCGACGGCACGCGCGCTCGGAGTGTCGATGACGAATTTGCCCGGAGGAGCCCAGATCAACACCTCGACTTTGCCGCGTCTCAGCTCGAGCCGCTGTCTTCGTGACGATGCTTCCACCAGCCGTAAATCCGCACCTTCACCCAGCTCAACTCGGCCGAACTCTGACGACTCCAGTGTGGTCGTACGCCCGCGCGTTGCCGGCACACGTTCACCCGTCAGAATTCGATGACCAGAAGCGGCGATCTCCCAACTGCTCGGCGTCCCGCGATGACTCACAAGCAGAGCAGAACCAGCAATTCCCGCAATGAGACACGCAGCGATCCCCCATCGCGATATCGTCCCCGAAGACCTGGCGGGCGGCCTTACATCGTTCGTGAGGCGAAGCGGCGCGAGTACTTGTTCCAGCTCCACAATCTCGGGATCGAGTGAACCGGTGCGGTCCCACAAATAGTCGCTCATACAACCTTTCCCCCGAGCCGCGCGCGCAACAGCTTCATCCCGCGGAACAGGTTGACTCGGACCGAGTCGGGCTTTAGCCCCGTTTTGTCGGCGATCTCCGGGCCGGTCATTCCTTCGACAAGCCTCAGAATCAGCGTCTCCTGATATGCTTCGGGAAGCTGTCGGATGATTTCGAGCACCTCCAGCGCTTTGCTCTCAGGCTGCAAGACGTCGGTGAACGCAGCGTTCCGCTCGGCATCCTGTTTCAAACGGAGTTGCCGATAGTGTTCGATCGCTCGATTGCGTGCGATAGCGGCGAGCCAGCCGCTGAATGCTTCGGGTGAACGCAGCGCCGACAGCTTCCGCATTGCCGTGATGAAAACATCGTGAACGAGGTCCTCTGCATCGGAAGGGCGGACTCGCGTCAGCAGTATCCCGTGCACCATACGCGCATATCTCAGATACAAACTTTCAACGGCAGCTCGGTCTCCCCCGGTTGCAGAACGCACCAGGGCTGACTCCGTCTGAGACGCAGTTTCGTCCCCAGAAGACTGCCCCGCGGCGATCGCAACCGGCAGGAACCGAGCTACGCCCATATCAATGAGTTTGCGCCCTGGCCAGCAGACCGGAGATTTCAGACTCCGACGCAGGCTTCATGCCCATGACAGCCTTCTCCCGCTCGATACCTCCGGCGCCTGCAGCTACCAGCGTACTGGCGACTCGTTCGCCGTCGGTTGCAATGAACTGCAGCACCCAATTGCCCTTCTCGGGCCATTGTCGAGTGACCGCGTACATGCCCGGCTCTGATAACTTCGTCAGGGTCAGCGGCACGGACTGTCGCTGGCCATCGACCTTGCCGATGGCGACGGCGGAGACATTGGCCTTCTCCGGCTCGTGGCATCCGGCCAGTTTGATCGTGACGACAGCGCCCGCGGCTTTCGCCCGGGAACTCGCCTCGGGATTCCCGAGGAGCACGAAGAATCCTCCTGCCAGCGCTGGAACAGCAGCGGACGCAAGCAAAGCGGCGGCCGCGATCTTCAACCGTGTGGAAAACATGATGGATGGTCCTTTCTTCTGAATCGCCGGCGAATTCGAAAGACAAGATGGTTATGCAGAGCCGAGTGTTAACAACAGGCGGAATTTGGCCCCTATGGGATACTTGAGTTAAGTCCGCACTATCTGCATGGATCCCGTAAGTATTAGAAATTTCTCGATCATCGCGCATATCGACCACGGCAAGTCAACGCTTGCCGACCGACTGCTCGAATTTACGGGAGCCCTCTCGCAACGCGAAATGATGGACCAGGTGCTCGACTCGATGGACCTCGAGCGAGAACGCGGGATCACGATCAAGGCCCATGCGGTTCGGCTGGATTACAAGGCGAAGGACGGCCAGCAGTATCAGCTCAACCTGATCGATACGCCGGGTCACGTTGACTTCACCTACGAGGTTTCGCGCAGTCTGCAGGCGTGCGAGGGTGCGCTGCTGGTGGTCGATGCATCGCAGGGCGTCGAAGCGCAGACGCTTGCCAATACATACCTCGCGCTGAATCATAATCTCGAGATCATTCCGGTGATCAACAAGATCGACCTGCCATCCGCGGAGCCGGACCGCATTCGTGAGCAGATCGAGCAGGTCATCGGGCTCGACGCCAGCGGACGCAGTGCTTGCGAGCGCCAAACAGGGCGTTGGAATCGAGGACATTCTGGAAGCAGTGGTCGCGCCGCGTGCCCGCTCCCACCGGCGATCCCGAGGCTCCGCTTCGTGCGCTGATCTTCGATTCCTGGTTCGATCCCTATCGCGGCGTCATCATCCTCGTCCGCGTCGTCGATGGCACGCTGCGCATAGGGCCAGAAGATTCGCCTGTGGGCGAACGGGCGGCATCTACGAAGTCGAAGGGCTTGGGTATCAATCGCCGAAGCCGGTTCCTGCGACGAGCTTTCGGCAGGTGAAGCAGGTTTCCTCTTCGCCAACATCAAGACAGTTTCGGACGCGAAGATTGGCGACACCATTACCGACGACCGGAACCCCGCATCTGAACCGCTTCCGGGCTTCCAGGAAATCAAGCCGATGGTCTTCGCCGGACTCTATCCGGTGGAGATCCATGATCACGGCCTGCTTCGCGATGCTCTTGAAAAGCTTCGCCTGAACGACAGCGCATTCAATTTCGAGCCGGAGAACTCAGTGGCGCTCGGCTTTGGCTTTCGATGCGGCTTCCTCGGTCTGCTTCACATGGAGATCATTCAGGAGCGGCTGGAGCGTGAGTTCAACATCGACCTGATCACGACTGCACCTGGCGTCCGCTACAGGGTCACGCTGACCAACGGCGAGGTGATCGAGGTCGAGAATCCGCACAAGCTTCCCGAATCCCTCGGAGATCAAACAAACCGAAGAGCCCATCATCGAGGCGACAGTCATCACGCGGGAAGAGTACATCGGCGAAATTCTGAAGCTGCTGGAAGAGAAGCGCGGAAATCAGAAGAAGTTCGAGTATATCGGCGGCGGCCGTGTGCTGCTTGTCTACGAGTCCCGCTGAATGAGATCGTCCTCGACTTCTACGATCGGCTGAAGTCGTGCTCGCGCGGATACGCGTCGCTCGACTACCACTTTGCCGGCTATCGAGTCTCGCCGATGGTGAAGCTCGACATCATGGTTGCGGGCGAGCCGGTGGACGCGCTCTCGATGATCGTTCACAACGATTTTGCCTACGAGCGCGGCAAAGAACTGATCGAGCGCCTGCGCAAGCTTATTCCCCGGCAGATGTTCGAGGTCGCGCTGCAGGCAGCAATCGGCGAGCAAGATCATCGCTCGCGAGACTGTCACAGCGATCGGCAAGAACGTCCTCGCCAAGTGCTATGGCGGTGACATCTCGCGTAAGCGCAAGCTGCTGGAGAAGCAAAAGGAAGGCAAGCGGCGGATGAAACGCGTCGGCCGGGTTGAGATCCCGCAGGAAGCGTTTCTGGCAGTGCTCAAAGTCGGCGACAGCGGCGACGATTAACACTGCGGTTCCGGGTTGTGGCAATCATCTTGCACTCGCTCTCTTCAGGTTCGCTGGAGCAACGGTGGGCCGAGGAGACTTATGTATAAGGATAAGATGCGGTTAGCCACGATAGCTTCGCTGCTGTGCTCATTGCCGTGATTGCGGTTTCGGCAGCCCGGGTGGGCACCGGCAATGCAATTTTTCCAGTACAGATGAACGGCAGGTACGCCTGCATCGACTATAGCGGCAGTAGTTTTCGCACCGGTTTGGCCTGGAAACAGGCAGGGCTTTATCAATACAGAAGCGAAATACGACAGGAGCCTCACTGCCTAAAGAACGATTCGCTGATCGCCCTCTCGCCGCGTGACTCGCTCGCGGTCGAGGAACTCGAGCAGCGGAATTGCATATTTACGCGAGATGCCGGTCCAGTCTTTAAAATCAGTGACGCTGAAGGCGGTTCCTGATTTAGCCTTTAGCTGATTTCTCAGCTCATTGATTGCATTTTGATGAAAAACGAGATCCGGTGTTACACGAATGAGTTTATTCTGCCGAAGGAGTACCTGGAGGAGAGATTTGGCTCTGGTTGCATCGACGCCGCTGGCGCTGAGCACCTGATCCACAGCGGGGACGGCGAGCCCCGCAGTTTCGAACGCCGTCTCGATTTGAGCAAGTGCTTTTTCTTCATCCTGCCTGAGAGCAAGCTTGTGTGAACTCAGGTGAAGGAACTCGCCGGTCGTCGCGATGGTTTTGTCGTATCTAAGAATGTGCTCGAACACAAACACAGGTGCTGTTCGAAGATGACGACTTCGAAAGTCCTCTCGACGAACACCCGGAACAAGCGGATTCGTCCGATGGAAATCTGCGAGCTCCTGATGCCATGCACTCGCGTAGCTTCGGACCTTAGGTGTACTGATCAGCCAGTCTTCTGGTAACAACGTGATGCTTTCCTGGAGTGACTTTCGAACTGAGGATTCCGAATGACCGGTGCGAACCACCAGTTCCCGAAGGCTGAGACCCTCGGGTGTCTCGTTAACCAGATACTCCATTCTGTGTCGAAGGTCGGCATTCGACAGGGCGCGCGTACGCCTGAGTGCGTCCGCAGTCCGCAGCCGGGGTGGAGGAAATGGATCGATGATGGTACCGCCGCCGATAGTGATCACGGGCGAGAACCTTCGGATGATGAAGCGATCGCCCGGAACCAGCAGGACGTCACCTTCAAATACAAGGCGCGCTTCCTTCGTTTCTCCGGGCTTAATCTCGGCGCTGCCGTCGAGAAGCCGTACCTCGGCGAGCACTTCCGTCGTACCCGTGTGAAAGTGCACCGGGGCCCGGTTCTTCAGTCGTTTTGCGTCCGCGACAAGTTCCAGACTGGAATCGGCAATTCGTGTCGGACGAAAACAATCGGGTTGAACGAGGACGGTCCCGCGCCCGACCTCCTCCAGATCGACACCTGCGAGATTCACCGCCGCGCGTTGCCCAGCTCTTGCCTGTTTCGCCGCTGCGCCATGAACCTGCAGTCCGCGAACGCGGGCTTGTTTACCGGACGGTTGAATCGTGACGGTCGCCTCGCTTTTCACCATGCCACTGGTGACAGTTCCTGTAATCACCGTTCCAAAACCCGACATGGTGAAAGCACGATCCACAGGGAGACGAAAATTTCTGGTATCGTCGCGTTCCGGAATTCCGTTCGCGATTTCGACCAGAGCCGTGCGAAGGTTGTCGAGCCCTGCCCCGGTGACGGCGCTGACAGGAATGATCGGAGCACCGTCGAGAAACGAACCTTTAACAAAGTCCTGAACCTCGAGACGAACCAGTTCGATGATCTCGGGGTCAGCGGCATCAACCTTTGTCAGAGCGACAAGACCATGTCTGATATGCAAAAGTTTGCAGATTTCGAAATGCTCGCGGGTTTGTGGACGAATGCTTTCGTCGGCCGCTACTATCAGCATCACAAGGTCGATTCCCGCGACCCCGGCCAGCATGTTCCTGACGAACCTCTCGTGGCCGGGTACGTCTATGAAAGCGACCTGCAGATTCGAGTTCAGCTTCAGATGTGCGAACCCGAGGTCTATTGAGATGCCACGACGCTTTTCTTCCTTAAGCCGGTCTGTATCGATGCCTGTAAGCGCCCGAACGAGAGCCGTTTTTCCATGGTCGATGTGGCCGGCTGTCCCGGCGATGATGCTCTTCATCTGCTGCTGCGCACTGGTGCTTCCAGTATCCGTCCTGCGCGCCCAGGACTCCGGAGAACTCACGTTTAAGTCTGGCGTCTCCAATGTGCGAATTGACGTTCAGGTCACTACATCCACTGGCGACCTGATTACGGATCTTACAAAGGATGATTTCGGAGTCTTCGATGAAGGCAAAAAGCAGCCGATCGTCTACTTCGGTCACGACTCCGAGCCGCTGTCACTTCTGCTGCTGCTGGATGTGAGCGGAAGCACGCGACAGTATCTGCAACAGATCGCAAGCGTGGCGCAGCAGTCACTGCGATACCTGCGGATTAAAGACCGAGTGGCTGTGATGCTGTTTGCAAGGAATACGCGTGTGTGCTTGCCGTGGGCAGACGATCGTAGTGCCGTGGCCGCCTCGCTCCGGCAGGCATCAGGTGACGCTTCCCTCGGCGCGGGGACGAACATCAACGATGCGCTCCTCGCGGCGGCGAAGTATATCGACGAAACATCGGGTGAGACCGGGCGGCGCGCCGTGCTGATTATTACCGATAATCTCGGCCTCAATTACAAAAGCCCGGATCCTCCGGTGATCGACGCGATGTTCCAGGCCGACACGGTTGTGAATGCGATCGTCATTGGCAAAGGTCAGCGGCCCGAAGCGGTTTCGGGCGGGCAATATTCTAACCCTGATTTCACTTCGCCTGACGTGTTCCGCATCTCAGAGGAGACTGGAGGCGAAGCTGTGCAGGCCTCCAGAGTCGAGCAGAGCTTCGCGACCATGATCGAGCGAATTCGCACTCGCTACGCGCTCCACTACAATAAACCGGAGTCGGCCGCCACCGGGTTCCGCCACGTCACGGTAATGCTTTCGCCTCAGGCACGAATGCGTTATCCGGACGCGGTGTTGCGCTATCGTCGCGGCTATCGCGTTCACTGATTCAGACCCTCTGCTACTGTGTGAGGAAATGTCAGACAGCCGGCTCGTGGAGCTGCGAAAACGTCACGCGGCAGCAGAAGCAGGTGGCGGAGAAGAACGCAGGACTCGGCAGCATGCAGAAGGTAAACTCTCGGCGCGGGAGCGCGTGGAACTTCTGCTGGATGAAGGCACTTTCGAGGAAACAGACAAGCTGGTTCGACACCGGTGCCTTGAATTCGGCATGCAACAGCAGGTCATCGATGGTGATGGCTTCATCACCGGTCACGGCCTGATACACGGACGTCCCGCTTTTGTCTTCGCACAGGATTTTACCGTCTTCGGTGGTTCGTTGTCGGAGACCAATGCCCAGAAGATTTGCAAGATCATGGATCTTGCCCTGAAAACGGGAGTCCCGGTTATCGGACTGAACGATTCCGGCGGCGCTCGGATTCAGGAAGGTGTTGTGTCGCTTGCCGGGTACGCCGACATTTTCCTTCGCAATACGCTGTCGAGCGGTGTCATCCCGCAAATCTCCGCCATCATGGGACCGTGCGCCGGCGGAGCGGTGTATTCACCCGCTCTCACTGATTTTATTTTCATGGTGGACAAGACGAGCCATATGTTCGTCACTGGCCCTGACGTGATCCGCACGGTAACCCACGAAGACGTCACCAAAGAAACGTTAGGCGGCGCCCGGACACATAATGAGACTTCCGGCGTTGCGCACTTCCTTGCGGAGGACGATACCGTCTGTTTGCAGCGGATTCGTCAGCTGCTGTCCTTCTTCCCTCAGAACAATCGGGAAGACCCACCTCGTGCTGAGCCGACCGATCCTGCAGAGCGCGGGGACCTGACGCTGGACAACATCGTGCCGGACGAGCCCCACCTTGCATACGACATGCGCGACGTAATCCGGCGCGTTGTCGACCATGCAGACTTATTCGAAGTTCAGGAGCATTTCGCGCGAAATATCGTGATCGGATTTGCGCGCGTAGAGGGTCGGCCGATCGGGATTGTAGCCAACCAGCCGGCTGTCCTGGCAGGCTGTCTGGATATCGACAGTTCCACCAAAGCCGCTCGCTTTGTGCGGTTCTGCGACGCGTTTAACTTTCCCGTGGTGACGTTCGAAGACGTGCCCGGATTCCTTCCCGGAACCGCGCAGGAATTTGGCGGCATCATTCGTCACGGCGCCAAGCTGCTTTACGCTTACGCCGAGGCTACGGTACCGAAGATTACGGTGGTTATCCGAAAGGCGTACGGCGGTGCCTACTGCGTCCTCGGCTCCAAGCACCTGCGGACTGACGTCAATCTTGCGTGGCCCGGTGCTGAGATCGCCGTGATGGGGGCCGAGGGCGCGATTAACCTTCTTCACCGTCGCGAAGATGCCGATGTTCGCCAGAGCCGGATCGCTGAGTACCGGGAACGGTTTGCGAATCCATTCGTTGCCGCGGAACGCGGATTCATTGACGACGTGATCGAACCGCATGAAACACGTCCGAAGATCGCTCGCGCGTTACGGATGCTCGAGACGAAGGTTGACTCGACTCCTCGGCGAAAACACGGGAACCTGCCGCTTTAGGTCTGCTTGAATTTTTTGGGAGCTTTGATTTTTGAAAGACCCTAACCCTTACGGGCGACAGGGAGGATTGCTTCAGGGGTCTTTTCTATGAGGTTAGTCTCGCTTTGGTGGGAGTTGCCTCCCCGTCTTGATTCCAATAGTAATATATGATTTTCGGAAGCGCAAGGGGAAAATCTCTCTTGCGGACACAAATTTCTACGCGAATCTGAAATTAATAGTGGGGCAAGTTGTTGGAATCGCCCCACCACGGTTACTGAGCCTGACGAATATGAAGTTTCACAGCGGGGCTGCAAATCCGGGTTCCAGTTGCTGTAGTGCACACCAACACGTCCGTGCTCATCGTCGGGTAATACTGCGGAATCAGTAGATTAACTTGTTGAAGACCGGGGATTCCGGGCGCCGCTCCGGCAAACGGCGGGTCTGTAACAACTTGGTCATGAAGCTTGGCGTCGATCATCCCGGACCCCGTTCGGACCCAAAAGGCCGGTCGCAAAGACCTGAATGACAGTTCCCGCGACGGCTGGGTTCGCCGGAGAATTAACGGTTCCATCCTGATTCAGGATTCCGAAAACACCCGGCGCGGCATCAACGAGGTTCACGGTTTGTGGCTGACTGGCAACTCCGTTAACCGTGACTACCAGTTTGGCGGTGTTGCTCGCCAAATCGGCAGGTACCAGAACGTTGATCTGGTTGGCGGCGGAGTAGGTGACTTTCGCGGCCTCGCCGTCGAACGCCACACTGACGTCCTTGCCGGCGAGATTTTCACCCTGAATCGTGTAGTACGCGTTTCGGGCGACTGGTCCGCTCTGGAAAGTGGCTCCGTTGACCACACTGCTGATCTTTGGACGCGTGTCGGGCGCGGGTAACGGCAGCACCTGAAGGTGGACGGGATACCGAGCCACGCCGGCGGGTCCGGCGTCAATTGTTACGGTCGCGTCGTATGGTCCGGGAGCCATCTGGGGAGTGGCAATCACAGCCATCCGAACGACGCGAGCTTTGGTGTCGTAATCCGGATCGAGCCGAATCCATCCTGAGCCGTTCTTGTAATCGACCGTCGTCGTGAACGGCATGAACGGATTTCCGCCAGAGTTCTGAATAATCAGGTTCTCAAGAGCATTTCCGCCGGGCAGCAACTGATACGTCGTGTTCGCCGGCTGCGCCACCAGCTTCGCGTTATATACATTGCAGTCGCCGAAGTTGGTGCAGTCCGAGGGAGGAGGGAATGGCCGAAATCTCGGGTAGGAAGTATTCAGCGGTCCGCTGCCGACCAGTGGCGCGAGGAAAACATCCGCTCCCAGCTGAGCCGCAGGGCCTGTTGCCGCCTGCGGGAAGCCGAGAAAGATGGGAATCTGTGCGCTCTCGATCTGCTGCGGGTTGGAGTCGATGACTTCAAAAATCGCCAGACCGCTGCCATTAACCAGCGAGACTTCGGTCACCTGGTCGCTGCTGGCGGAAGCAATCGAGCCTCCGGCACCATTTTGATCGGTCCCGATCACGCGAACCAACGCCAGCGTCTGACTGCCCGGGACGTACTGTCCGGCACTAACAGTGCCGCCCAGGTCGCCGGCGGCCGTCGGAGTGGCTGCACTCGAACCGGCGATCAGCGCTGGAACGAATAACCTCGCCGTCGCGGGGTAGCCACTGAAGCGAAGCATGATACGAGTGCCGTTATCCGCTCCCGGTTGACGGGCCTCGAACGCGTTCACATAACCCTCCGTGACACGCGTTGTGGCGAAAATTGTGCCCGAGCTGATAAAGGCCGCAAATGACGAGATGTTGTCGGGAAGCACCGATCCAACCTGACACGGCACCAGTCCGCGGGTACTTGTTGTAAGCAGTCCTCGCTGTGGGACTCCGACTCGAATGGAGGAATTACTGAAGCTCAGCAGCCCTTGCGGCGAAAACGACAGCTGCGCCTGGATCGGCAGACCGGGAAGTCCAGCACCGCTCGATGGGGAAACCTCATTGCTGTATGTACCGTCCGCGCGGAGGTTCTGTACTCGAAGGGTCGATGCGCCCATTCGACGGAAATGTGAATGAGAGCCCGGCGAAGACAACCTGTGACGGTCCGTTCGGAGCACCCTGTACGTTCGCGAGCGATCCATTGACTGTCAGTGCGACGTCCAGAAAGCCGCCGGTGAGCTGCTTGTTCGTGATCGATGTGTTCAGGAAAACGGCGAGATTGCCGGTGACTTGCTGTCCCGGAGTTCCGATGCAATCCAAAACAATGTCGCCCGTGCGTTCGGAAACACCTTCGGCATGAACAGTCGGAACGACTGCGGTCACATCGCAGGATGGCGACGCCTGTGCGAAGACATGAATTGCGCTTACTGCAGAAAGGCACAGAAGCTTTGCCTTTGATGAAAACAACATGAAGACCTCTGAAGGGCTTACCAGCTTAACTGTACCTTAAAACACATCTCACCGTTGGGAGGTTGCGCTGGCGCCGCACCTAAATGCGGTGAAAGGATTTCAGAATATCGCGCATCGAGTAGCGCAGGGCAATCGGCCGGCCATGCGGACACGCCATCGGGAAATTTGTCTGGCTTAAGGCGGTCAGCAGCCACTCCATCCGGCTTCTGATCCAGCGGCATGTTGACCTTGATCGCGGCGCGGCAAGCGATCGTTGCAGCGATGCCGCGCCGGATGTCATCCAGCGAGACTTTCCGGAACTCGGCTTCCGCAATCTCGAGAATTTCGAAGACGAGCTTTTCCAGTTCGGCGGCACCTACGCCGGCCGGCGCCGCCTTGATTGCGACCGTTCGGTTCCCGAATGGCTCGGTGTCGAACCCGCTTGCGTTCATCTCATCCGCGATCCTGGCGTACTGCAACTGCTGCGGCGCAGTCAGTTCCAGCACAACCGGCATCAGTAATTGCTGGCGTTCGATGCCACCCTTCGCGCGCGCGGCCAGGACCTGCTCGAAGAGAATCCGTTCGTGTGCAACATGCTGATCTACGATCCACAATCCGTCGCGCCCGGCAGCAATGATGAAGCTGTTGTGAAGCTGCCCGAGCGGTCGAAGGTCGGTCAGCTGGTGCATCGAAACGGGTGCTTCCGCGAGGTCTTGAGGAAAGCCGCCGTGGGTGTCCGGGACTTTCAGGCGGAGTGGCTCATGCAGCGGTGACATCGGTGGAGCCACACCGGCTTCGGGCTGAAGATCGAGCCTCGGCTCCGGCGCAGCAGTCGTCCTGAGCCGAAACTCAGGATGTTCGGTTCCAGTCGCTGCCCCTTCGGGCATCACCGGCACGGGATGGTCGACGGCTGTGACTGCCATGAGGCTGGCAAACTGCTCATCGTTGATGGCCTGAGTAAATTCGCTGTACGGCAAGTCAGCGGCAATCTGCGGAGCGGCCGCGACGGGCATCGTCGAACCCGGACGACTCTGCATCAGAACCTGCCGGATAGTGTCCCGCACGAAGTCGTGCACGAGCGTGCCGTGCCGGAACCGAACTTCCGTCTTCGACGGATGCACGTTGACATCGACCTCTTCCGCATCGCAATCGAGGAAGAGCAGCGCGAACGGGTAACACGCCGGCGGCATCAGATTGTGATACGACGAGCTGAGTGCGTGCATCAGCAGACGATCGCGAATCAGACGCCCGTTGACGAACAAGTAAATCGAGTTGCGATTGAGCTTCTGAACCTGAGGCCGCGACACAAAACCTCGCAGCGCAAACACACGCTCGCCGGATTCATCATCGCCCGGCTGCGGCATCAACGACAGCGTTCGTTCGGTATATTCGAGATCGATCAGCTCATCGAGCGTCTGTGACCCGAACACCTGAAACACTCGTTCGCGGAGACTTCCCACGGCCGAGACTTCCAGCAGGCTGGAAGCTCCGTGCCGCAGTTCGAAGGCCTTATCCGGGTGAGCGAGGCTGTAATGGGTCACCAGCGAAGCGATATGTGCGAGTTCAGTCTGCTCGCTCCGAAGAAACTTGCGGCGCGCAGGGACGTTGTAGAACAGATCGCGTACGGTGATTACCGTGCCCGACGCGAGCGCCGACTCGTCGCAGCGAAGCAGCTTGCCTCCGGCAATCTCGATCGTCGTGCCTGTGGTTTCTTCCGATGACCGCGTTTCGAGTAGCAGTCGTGATACCGAAGCAATCGATGGCAACGCCTCGCCCCTGAATCCCAGAGTCGAGATCGCCAGCAGATCCTGGACATCGCGAAGCTTCGAGGTTGCATGCCGCTCGAATGCGAGCAGAGCGTCGTCCCGCAGCATGCCGTGGCCGTTGTCGGTGATGCGGATGAGCCGGCGGCCACCGGCGTCCGCTTCGATGCGGATGTCGGTTCCACCGGCATCCAGAGAGTTTTCGAGCAGTTCTTTGACTACGGATGCGGGCCGCTCGACGACCTCACCCGCTGCGATCTTGTTGGCGACAGCGTCGGAGAGAACGCGAATGCGGCCCATCAGGTTCTATTGAACAGCGATGCCGCGCTCCCGAAGCAAATCACCGGTGACCCGCTGCAGGTTGGTCAAGTTTCGGCGATGCGTAACGGTCTGGTTGACCAGGTTCGACTGGGACGCGTTAAGCTGCGTTTGCGCGTCGAGAACGAAGAACAGCGTCGTCGTGCCCAGGTCGAACTTCTTCTGCTCGGCGTCGATGCGCTTCTGCGCAAGATCGAGCGCGACGCGGGCGAGTTCGATGGAAGCCTTGCTTCGCTCCACCTGAGTAATGGCGTTGACCACGTCGAGACGTGCCTGTTGCTCCTGTGACCGAAGACGCAACAGGTCAAGACGCTTGTTCACGACCGCGTCTGCATAGTCGGCGGAAGCGGCGCGATCGCGAAGCGGGAGGTTTAGAGTGACACCGAAGTTCCACGCCGGGTATCCGAAGGCGAACAGCTGATTGAGCGCATCTCCGAGACCGCCTGGTACCACGCTGACAACGGTATTGCTGGTCCCGTCTGCCGAGAATACGTTCTGGCGGTCGTAAAACGTACCACCTCGTCCGTAGCTCCCGTAACCGCCGGTAAGCCTCAGGTCGGGCTTGAGGCGGTTAGTGTACAGTTTGATGTTCAGGTCGTCGACGTCCATTGACTGGTGCGCACTCTGCAGATCGGGACGCTGGCGCAGCGCACGGTCCACAAGTTCATCGCGATTCATATCCGTCTGCGCCGGCGGCGTCAGATCTTCCGTCAGAACAATCGGAAGGTTCCGAACCGAGGGATCAATATCCACACTGATCTGACGGCGAAGAGCATCCTCCACAGACTGCAGCTGATACCTCGCCTGGATCACAAGCAGCTCTGCATTTTTATATTGCGCTTCGGGCTGATAGATATCGAGCTGCGAGATGGCTCCGAGTTCGAGTTCGCGGCGCGACCGCTTGAGGAGCTGCTCGGTGAGCGACAGGTTTTGTTCCTGCACCTTGAGCTGTTCACGCGCCAGCACCACATCCCAGTACGCGTTCTCAGCGTTGTTCACCAGGCGGAGGACCTGGTCCGCGATGTTGTATTCACTCTGGCGCAGCCGGCTCTGCAGAATCGTGATGGGCAGTTTCGTCATGTACCTTCCGGCCCCGCGCAGCAGCGGCTGCTGGAATCCAAAGTTGAGACCCGAAGTGATCGCCGGATTGAAGTTCGCAAAGGCGCTGTTCGTCGAGAATTTCGCCGCGTTGAAGGAAAAGTTCCAAATCGTGCCGGTCGGCAGCGTTTGCTGTGCCCGAACCTGCACCGGCTGATTCAGCGTGTTCAGTTGGGCTGCACCAGCGAGAAGGTCATTAGTCGGAGTCTCGCTGCGGGCAGAGTTGAACGATGCACTCAGAAACGGGTCGAAGATCGAGTACTGCCTCAGAATCGCATTGCGCGGAGTCTCAACGGAGAGGCGCTGAATCTGAATGTCGGTATTGTTTGCGAGAACCAGGTCGATATAGTTCCGCAAAGACAGCTCCAGCTTGTCGCCGGTGACGAACTCGCTCAGACGGACCGGCGGTCGCAACTCAATCCGTGGAGTATCCGGGTTAATGATTCGCCGAAAGTAGTTGCCCGTACCGAAAGCAGGAGCCTCTGCCGTCGGCGTTCGCTTCGATGTCACGAGCGTGTTCTTGCTCATCTCGGCCGCATCCATAACGACGGGATCCTGCGCGGCGAAGGACAGAGCCGCCCCGACAAGTGAGAGGAGGAGAAATCGAATATTCATCTGCAGTGCTTCCTACTCGTAACGAATTGCTTCAATCGGATCCAGCTTCGCCGCCTGAATTGCGGGATAGCTGCCAAACACAAGGCCGATACCTACTGAGACACCGAATGCTACGGCAATCGACGACGTCGTTACTTCCGTCTGCCACCCCGCCGCGGTTGCAATGACCTTCGACAGGGAGTAGCCAAACGCGATGCCAATCAGGCCACCGATGATCGAGATCAGCACCGCTTCAGTAAGGAACTGACGAATGATATCTGCCTGGCGTGCACCGATTGCACGACGGATACCAATTTCCCGCGTACGCTCGAGCACGGTCGCCAGCATGATGTTCATGATGCCGATCCCGCCGACCAGCAGCGAGATGCCCGCGATACAAATCATGACGATCGAGAAGATCATCTGCGTCCGCTTCTTCTGCTCAAGTAGCCCGGCGGGCACAGTGACGTTAAAATCGCCCGCATCCTTGTGCGTTGAGGTCAGGATCGCGTTGATGACGTTCGCGGTCTCAATCG
Organism: Bryobacteraceae bacterium; assembly: GCA_963794765.1. Taxonomy (GTDB): domain Bacteria; phylum Acidobacteriota; class Terriglobia; order Bryobacterales; family Bryobacteraceae; genus JAWXCM01. Next base: position 48,716 of record CAWCGC010000048.1, read on the forward strand.
AATCCGTATTGTCCTTTACACGTATGTAAATGCCGTCAATCTCATCCTTCAAATAGCTGTTGTTGTCCTCGAACCGCCGCATCACCGTATTCAGGGGCGCGATCACAAGGTTGTTGCGGTTGGTCACTTCGACGCCTTCGACATCCGAGTCAGCCGTTGCCTGCTGGGCCAGGACGCCGATAACCTGCAGCCACGTGTCGTTCACTTTTACATACTTGCCAACGGCCGCATCGTAACCGAGCAGATTGACTTTTGCCGATTCGCCAAGCACGCAAACTGGCGCCGATCGCCGGTCGTCGTCATCAGTAAAGAACCGGCCTTCGACCATTTTGAGGCTGTTGATCCGGAGGTAATCGGAGGTCACGCCGATCAGTGTCGGCTGCTCCTGCGCGGTCTTCGGCAGAACCTTCAGCGGTTTAAACCGCTTGCGGGGAGTCGACGTGTCGATACCCTGGACGTTCTCGACAATCGCACGATAATCCCGGAACGTCAGACCCGGTGAGACAGCGCGCCGCGCCTGCAGCTCATTCCGGTCGACAGCTTCCTTAGCTTCGATGATGATGTTGTTGACGCCGAGAAGGTCGATGTAGCTCATCATTTCCTTCTGCGCTCCCGACGTAATCGACAGCATCGCGACAACCGCGCCTACACCGAAAATCATGCCGAGCATCGTCAGCATGCTTCGCAGCTTGTGCACGAAGAGGCTCGAAAGCCCCATTTGTAATTCAGGCAGTAAGCCGGAGATATTCATGAACGACCTCCGCCGGGCAGACTGCCGACAGCGCTGCTGCCACCGGACTTCTCCGCCGACTTCTTTTTCTTGTCACCTGGCTTGGCGGTGGGATCGGCAAGCGCGACAACCTCGCCCGGACTGACACCGCTCGCGATGATCATCACGCTTTCGCTTCGCTTGGCGGGCTTGATCACACGCTCTTCCCATGCGTTGCCCTTGTGGACGTATACGATCTGCTTGCCATCCTTCTCAAAGACAGCCTGATTGGGGATGTTGATGGCATTCGGCACCTTCTCGAGAATGATCTCGACGTCGGCCAGCAGGCCAGGGCGAAGCAGAACTTCCAGCTGGTTCTCAGGATCGACGGGAGGAGGCAATTTTGCGTTCGCAAGATCCTTCTCCGAGTACATGCCGCCGCCTGGGCCCATGGGCCGCGGGGCACCGCCCGCCACCATCGCCGGGGGGCGGCCCGCCTGCGGACCTTGTGCTCCTGCAACGGTGGCTCCAGGCGCAGGGGTGCGCTGACCCGGGCCCGCGTTCTGACCGCCGTTCTGTCCTTCAGTTCGAGCAGCGGGTCCGCCCGGAGTGGCACCGGGCATTCCGACTATCATGTTCGTCCCAGACGGAGGCCCGGAAGCGCCGCCGGCCGGAGCCGCAACCATCACCATCTGTGGTGCGCTCCCGGCAGGGCCACCCGCCCCGCCGCCGCCGAGCATCATCGGCCCGCCGATCCCCTGGGATGGCGGCTTCCGCCGGTTCGCTTCGGCCTGAGCCATGATCTTGTTGATCTGCTCCGGCTTCGCACCCAGTCCGCTGAGGAGTTCCTTCATGTCAACCGAGAACACAACGTCGAACTTCTTTGCAGGATCGCCCGAGAAGATGTTGGCCGACGCGGTGCCGCTCATGTTCTTGATCTTTCCGCGGAACGTCTTATCGCCGACGGTATCGAGCTTGATGTTGACTTCCTGGCCTTCCTGGAGATTGGCGCGATCAAGCTCACCTACCTTCGCGACGACCTCGAGTTCTGACAAATCGAGCACATCGGCGATCGGCATCCCGGGCTGCACCTGATCGCCTTCGCGAACATCGGGAATCTGCATTCCGGGGAAGAAGAAGCCACCCTGCCTGTTCTGCCGAATGGCGATGAGGCCCGCCATCGGAGACAGCAACCGAACCTGGAGCAGGCGTTGCCGCTCACGAGCCATCTCGAGCTGACCCTTCCGTTTCTTCTCGGCGAGTACCGCGAGTTCAGCCTGCGACTGTTCACGCCGCGACTGGATATCACTCTCCAGCTGCTTCAGCCGGCGGCGCGACTCCTCCAGGTTGAGTTCGTTCTTCCGCTGATCGATTTGCGGAAGCAGCTCATTGCGCTTCACTTCCAGTTCGGCACGACGAACTGAATATCTCGCCTTCAGTAGCTCGACCTGGTCCTGGTTGTTGCGGATCGCAAGATCCGCCTGCGACTTCTTGATCTGTTCGTCAGTCTGATCCAGCTCAAGCTGCTTCTCTTCGAGCCTCGACTGCACCTCCGCATCATCGAACTCGACAATCAGGTCCTTATCTTTCGCCAGTGACCCAAGCGAAGCCAGACGTGTAACCTGAACGGTCCCGAACAGGTTTGGCGCACTCAGAGTTGCGGAACGCACGGCGCGGAGTTCCCCGCGCGAGAAAGTTCGGACCACCACCTCGCCTTTGCGGACCTTAGTGGTAGCAACCTGCACCTGCCGCTGCGGCATCGCCTTGAACAGACCGTAGCCATACCAGGCGCCGCCGATCAGCGCGACCAGCACGAGTACCCGAATCAAAATCTTCTTCATATTGCGATTCCCTTACAGCTTCTTTGCGCGCCGCGCGGCTTCAATCGGATTCTCCAGAGCAACCACTTCGCCTTCGCGAAGACCCTTCACGACAACCATGTCGGTATCGTTTCGCTTGCCCACTTCAATAGGCCGGATCACGAAATCTTTGCCGTGCTGAACGTATACAGCGGGCTTTCCGTTGTTTGTAAAGCTGGCGCGAACGGGGATCAGCAGCGTGTTGGGCTGACTCTCGATGACGATCTCGGCAGTCGCGCTCATGCCGGGACGAAGCCGGCGATCCAACTCGTCAAGAGTTGCGTACGCGGGAAAGTTCTTTTCGCTCAGACCCATGCCCCGGAAGTTCACCGCAGCGATCGGGCTGATCCAGTTCAGCTCTGCCTTTAGCTCCCGGTCCGCGATGGCGTCCACGCGCACACGGCACGGCTGTCCAAGCTTTAAGCGGCCCCGATCGACCTCTTCCAGTTTGAGTTCAATCCGCATGTGCGAAAGGTCTGGAATTTCGGCAATCGAAGCTCCGGTCCAGGCGCGATCGCCTTCCTTGAACGGAGGCGGCGCCGAACCAAACGAGCCCTGTGCGCGGAAATTTGGCAGGATGTTGACGATGCCATCCTGCGGCGCGCGCAGTACCATCTTCGACAGATAACCCCTGGCACGGTCTACGTCACGGATCGTCTTGTCTTTCTTGTTCTGGAGGCGGTCAAGGTCTGCCTCCTGCGTCGTCTTATGCGCGCCAACGACGGTATTGACGACAGACAGATCTCCCTGGCTCACCCCGACATCGATACGGCTCTTCGCGCCTTCAATGGCGGAAACAACCTCCGCTTTCGATGCTTCCAGCTTCGAACGCTCGAGATTGTACTCGGCCGTCATCATATTAATGCCGTCCTGCTCGTCGACGATCTTGTGCGAGGCCTTAGTCTGAACGATTTCGCTGTCGACGGTGCGGACGCTGGTGTTGCGCTCGAGCAGGTTCTGTTCCTGTTGTGCCGCATCGAATTCAACAACAACGTCGCCCTTCTTCACCGGGCTGCCAGATTCGGCAATGCGCACGATCCGCGAGTCCGGGACCTGCGGCGCCGACACAATGATTGAGTTCACGCTGCGAATCTCGCCGCGCGTCTTTACGGCAATCACAAAATTGGCGCGACGTACCTTCGAGACCGGAACTTCGACGGGCTCTTCTTTCGACTGATACTGCCAGTACGCGTAACCACCGCCGGCCACCAGCAGTCCGCAGACTGTCCACCCGATGATCTTGCCTCGCTTCGAGCCTGCCTGACCCAGCCGTTGTTTCGGTTTTAAGTCCTTCGACATGAAAACATCCTTAACTGATCCGCCTGTGTCACGACACACTTCAGGCGTGCCGCTTCGGCGTACACTTTACTGCTCGAACGTATATTCAACTCTGATCTTTGGCCGAACCTGAAGACGGCGTGTCGGGCGGCCGCTCGACGGCGACCACATCACCTGGTTGCAGGCCGTTCCGAATCGCGGCCCGCAAATTGTCCGCACGGCCAGTCTCGACCTGGCGCTTTTCCCACACATCGTCCTTGCGGACGTAAACCCACGAAACCTGTGGCCGAGCTTCGTCCTGAAAAATCGAAGCCAGCGGCGCTACAGCCACCTGCTTCTCCGAAGCAACCTCAATATCCACGCTTACGGATAAATCGGGGATGACTCGCGGATCCAGCTTGTCTACCCGCAGCACGACCGGGATTTCTTTCACATAAGCGGCGCGCATCATGCCCGGCCTCGTCATAGCACCGATTGCTTCGACTGTAGCCGGCAACTCCAGGTCCGGAAATGCCTCGAACCGTACCGTTGCTTTTGACCCTACACGAACCAGATCCGCGTCCACCTGGTTCACTGAGGCGTTCACGATCATTTTCGAGGGATCAACTACCTGCATGAAACGCATGCCGGAGTACAACTGGTCGCCTGCCTGGATCTGCGCCATCTCTGAACCCCTGAATATGGTCTGCATGACGACGAGACCGTCGATGGGCGCCTTCATCAGGAGCAAATCTGCATTTCTTTCTGCGCGCTTCAGTTCGAGGTGTGCCTGCTGGAGTTCGAGGTCGGAAACCTTCACTTGCGATTCAAAACTCGCATCGGAAAACTTCTGCTCCGCTAAAAGTTCTTTGTAATGCGCCTGAGCTTCTTCCGCCGCCAGTCTCACGCCCTCGGCCTGGATCGCACCTAATACAGGAATGGTTTTCAGGTCCAGTTCCGCCTGATCAAGTGCCGCCTTCGCGTTATCGAGCGTCTGTTTGCGGGCGCGCTTTTGGGCCTCGACTTCCGCCTTGAGCTTGACAAAGCTCGAGTCCATTTGCGCCACAGCAGCACGATAATCGTCGAGCCGTGTCAGAGCGTTCACCCGATCGAATTCGGCAACCTCAGCACCTTTTTTGACGAGCGCGCCCGGCTTGGCAGCGCGTTGCAGGACGAGCATGTAGTCGCTCTGCCCGCCGCCTCCGCCACCGCCGGAATTCCCGGTTCCGGTGCCTGCCAGCTGTGAGGTGGTCGAACCGACGTTGTTGATGTCTGTGGGCACCTCGGGTGCCTGCATCGACCCAAGTGTCGTCCGTGCATTCTTTCCAACGCGCGACGTTGCCGATTGCAACGCGGAAGAAGTACCGGACGACTGACCCATAGTCGAAGCAATCTGGCCGTCAGTGGTCGAACCGCCCGCAGATCCTCCAGTCGTTCCTCCCGTGGATCCTCCCGTCGTTGCTCCCGTGGACGCGGCACTCGAAGACGCGCCCCCGGCATTGGACTGAATTTGATAGTTCGCCCCTGGGCTGTCGAAAGTTTTGCCTGTCCGGAGTGTGTCGGAGCGAGAGCCTCTCAGTTGTGGCACCAGCAGGGAAGCGAACTTCTCAGCGCCGGTGGTCCCGGTCAGTCGAAGCGTCTGGACAATGTCGCCCCTGGCGACGGTTGCGGTCCGAATGGCTGAAACAGCGGCGGCTTTACTCCGCGCAGCCTGGCTAGCGGCTTGGTACTTCCACAGCCCATAGCCTAGCCCCGCAACGGCCAGAATGCCGATTAGAATATACGGAATTCTGCTTCCGGAAGGCGGTTTAAGCGCCGGCGGAACGACAGCGGGAGAGGGCGGAGTTGGCTGCAGCGTTGCCGGCTGAGAGGCCGCGCCTGACGCTGAACTCATTGAAACGAAAACCTTTCCGGACTACAAGGAGAGCATAATTGACACTTGCTCACTCGGTTCCTATACCCTGGAAAACCGTACTTACCCGAGCCCATTGCAACTGGCGATGGTAGCTAAGACGAAGATTGCAAGGCCAAGGTTATGCCCGCCGGACAGAAATCCCCGACCCATCTGCAAGATCCGAAGTATCTATCTTACCGTGCTTACGCAGGCAGTTTACTACGCGGGCAACCCGGAACATCGCAACGCCATGTGGGGGAACTCTCGCCGACAACCCTTCACTTTTATGGCCAAGGTCCTCGTGGGCCCACAGATCCCGAACAGTCATCGGACCCTTAATCTTCAGGCTTTCCCACGGTACCGATATCTCGGCATCCGCTGTCCCGCGGTTGAAGAGCGCGATCGCGTAGGCACCGTCGTCGAGCGGCCTCACCCAGGCTTCCTTGTCTGCGTCCTGCCACAGACGAACTGCAGCCTGCCCAAGTTTGTCCTGATCGACCGCGATAACATCGCGGTTCATGAGAATGTCTTTGATATCGGGTGTCATCGACCGAATATCGTTTCCGGCAATAAGCGGTGCGGCAAGCATGGCCCACAGGCTCATGTGACTTCGGTACTCGGTCGGCGTCATGCCCGCCATTGCCGATCTCGAGCATATCCGGATCGTTCCAGTGGCCCGGTCCTGCATAGGGAGCCAGTTCACTTTGGGAAAACCCGATCCGTTCCATGGACTGCCACTGATCGCGGATGTCGCCAGTTGTCCGCCAAAGGTTGCCGCTTACCTTCGGACCCCACTCCTCCACGTGATTTCGGCCGTACTGGCAAAGGCTGAAGACGATTGGGCGGCCGGTTTTCCGAAGCGCATCGCCCATCCGCTGATAGACAGCGTGCATGTCTTCGTCTTTCCAGACTCTCGAGGCACTGCACCAGTCGTACTTGAGATAGTCGATCCCCCACCCCGCCCAGGTCTTCGCATCGATGTCCTCATGGCCGTAACTGCCCTCAAACTGCGCGCAGGTGCGGGGCCCCGGCGATGAATATATCCCGAGCTTCAAACCTTTGGAGTGAACGTAATCCGCCAGAGCCGTCATATTCGGGAAGTTCGGATTCGGCTGCAGGACTCCGTTTGCGTCGCGCTTTCCCTGCCAGCCATCGTCGATGTTGATGTACTGATACCCGGCATCCTTCATGCCTGACGGCGGCCAGCGAATCAGCAATCTCGCGAACCGTACGATCATCGAATTTTGTCCGGAACTTGTTCCAGCTGTTCCATCCCATGGGAGGAGTTTTCGCAAGGCCGTTGTAGGGGACATCGTGCAGTGCGGGCAGCTCCACCCGAGGCAGACTCGCGTAGTTGACGGCCGGCGCACGATACGACGGTGTTGGCGTACCCCGATGAAATGTGATCGGCTGCGTCATCATCGCGCGCATGCCACCACCACCCCCGCCCGGGCCACCAGCCGGAGCACCAGTTCCGCCCCGAAACGGCGGCATTGCAGGCGTGATCTCGAGGGCATCGCCTGCGACGTGCCCCTTTGCCGTGACTTTCTGAAGGTTGCCGAAGGACTCCGTTTCTACAGTCAGTTCGAAGTCGGCAGGACTGGTGAATCGACCGTCAACAATGGGGGAATCGGCAAAAGGAAGCCGCTGCGAGCCCGTGATCTTGCCATTCGACATCTTCAGGTCGTAAACAAACTCGACCTCACCGTTCGGTCCGGTTCGCTTGCCGACCCACGTGCCTGAGATGTTCGGTGTAGAATTCTGGCCAAACGAGAGGACAGCGAGCACTGCGAGCGGGAGAACGAAACGCATACCGATGTTACCCGGCACCAAAATAGCACCGGCAAAGGAAAAGGGCTGTCGAGCGGTGCCCGACAGCCCTTTTCGTAACGCGTCAGAGTTCCCGTTAGTAGATTCTCGAATTCCGGCGGCGCTCCCGCTCGGCCTCGCGCATTTCCTCTGCGTAGTCGTGCGGTTGCTTGCCGGTGCGGCCATGAAGCGCATCGTTGACGTCGCGGCCGAATTCCTTGGCGTCCCGCCCGGCTTCGCCAAGTGCGTCACGTGTTTTGTCGCCGACGGTGCCCTGGTTCGGGTTTCCCGGATTAGTGATGCTGGTTGCATTGCTGACGCGGTCTTCGGTGCGGCGTGCCGCATTCGAGGCGCTTCGACCCGCGTCGCGAACGTCGTCGCTGACTCGTTCTCCCGCCCGGCGCGCTGTGTGCGTCGCGTCGTACCCGGCGTTGCGAATATCATCACCGACGCGATCGGCGGCAGTAGTTCCGCTGTTGCCCAGGCCGAGTGAGGTCATGCCTGTCGTGCCGACCGTCCCGCCGGTAGTGGACCGCTCGCGATCGACATCGATCCCCGTGTGACCTGTGAGGCTGCCTCGGTTGCTCCGGTAATAATCCCGCTCACTGCGCAGTTCAGCGTCGCTGTAGGGAGTCGCATCATTGTTGTATCCCGACCAGCCGCGGTTCTTCCAGTCCGTCACGCGATCGTCTACGTCGACGGCGTGATTGCTGTCAAGAATATCGCTGGCGCGGTCCGCCATATTGGCCTCAGCACGAACGGTGACCAGCACGTCACCGCGCCGTACGCCCTCGGCATAGTACTTCGCATGTTCTTCCGGAACTCCGCTCTCGGTAAGGGCTCCAATCAGGCCGCCCGTCGCGGCACCGATACCAGCGCCAGTCAGGGCCGCAGCGATCGGACCTGCTGCAAGAATTGGGCCGATTACCGGAATCGTGATCGCACCTGCCGCGCTCAGCAGCAGTCCTCCAACTCCACCGATTGCAGCGCCTATCCCTGCATCGGCAACAACATCCGAGGCCTTATCACGGTCCGCGGGGTCCATCGTGTCGTAACCGACTGCATTTTTATTAGCGACGAGGCTAATGTGATCTCGGGCGATACCGGCGGTTTCAAGTTCGCGTACTGCCGACTGAGCGTCGCTGACAGAGTTGAATACCCCAACGACGGTTCTTGTGTCACTTGCGATTGCCATGTTTGTCTCCCTTTTGGATCGAATCGTTGATCCTTACAATGGACGCGGTATTCGGCAAAAGCCTTTCGATGTGTCGCCGCTATCATAGTGACGGTGCAACCGTGTAAACTCGGCCGGACCGATCTGGCAATCAGCTCGCTCGCATTCGGTGCGGCGCCGCTCGGTGACGTTTACGGTTCGATGACAGATGCAGAGGTGCAGCGAGTCGTCCACAGCGCTCTCGAAGCCGGCGTCAATCTGTTTGACACGGCTCCGTATTACGGAAACACGCTGTCGGAGTCGAGACTCGGAATGGCGTTGCGCGGCAGACGGCAGCAAGCCGTGATCACGACGAAGTGTGCGCGCTTCGGGTTCGATGACTTCGACTTTTCCGCTCCTCGGGTGCATAAGAGCATCGACGAATCGCTGTCCCGTCTCCAGACGGATTACGTCGACGTGCTGTTCGCCCATGACATAGAGTTCGCCGATAAGCGGCAGATTGTCGATGAGACTCTGCCGGCGCTGCGTGATGTCCAGCGCCGGGGTAAGGCTCGGTTTATCGGCGTGACTGGGCTGTCCCTGAAAATGCTCCAGGCGGTGGCGGAGGAATTCCCGGTGGACGTAATCCTGTCGTACTGCCGTTACAGCCTGCTGAATCGCGACCTCGCCGAAGAACTCGGTCCGTTCTGCGTGCGCGAAAATGTTGGACTGATAAACGCATCGCCCCTCCATATGGGTCTGCTTGCGGAAGGCGAGCCGCCGCAATGGCATCCCGCACCGGAACCGGTAAAACGCGCAGCCCGTCAAGTGGTCGCGCTTTGCCTTTCCCGCGGCGTTCAACCAGCAGCCGCGGCGCTGCGATTTGCTGCCGCGTGCCCCTTCTCGGCCTGCACTCTCACCGGAATCAGCTCCGAAGACCAACTTCGGGAAAATATTTCGGCGCTGGCAGCAGGACCACTTGAAGCCGGCCTCCTCGCCGAAATCGAAGCGTTAGTCCAGCCGGTGCGCAACTTGATATGGATTACCGGAAAGTCTGAGAATCACTGAATGTCACGCGATCACATCCAATTGACGCCGGAGTTGTCCGACTACCTTCGCCGGGTCTCGCTTCACGAACCCCAGGTTCTTGCCAAACTCCGGGAAGACACTGCAAAGCTCGAGAACGGCACAATGCAGATCACGCCCGAGCAGGGGCAGTTTATGCGGCTGCTCGTACGTTTAATCGGTGTGCGAAAAGCACTCGAGATCGGCACCTTCACCGGCTACAGTTCGACGGCCGTTGCGCTCGGACTTCCGGCCGACGGCCGTCTGATCTGTTGCGATGTCAGCGAGGAGTATACGGCACGGGCGCGTGAAGCGTGGCGCGAAGCGGGCGTCGAAAGCAGGATCGAACTCCGAATCGGCCCCGCCGTAAAAACGCTCGACGCGATGATTGCCAATGGCGAGTCGGGTACCTTCGATTTCGCCTTTATCGATGCTGACAAGCCGAATTACGGTGCGTATCTCGACCGCGTTTACAGATTGCTGCGCACTGGCGGCCTTGCCGTCGTCGACAATGTGCTCTGGAGTGGCCGCGTTATCGACGCGAGTGTGAATGATGACGGCACCACGGCGATCCGCGAATTCAACGCAAAGCTGAAAGACGATTCCCGCTTTACCGTCAGCATGCTTCCACTCGGTGACGGCGTGACGCTGGCGATGAAAAATTAAGACGCGGTCTGCACGTCTGGAACGCCGATAGCGTTGGTTACCAGACGCTTCAGCTCCGCAGCTTTGAACGGCTTGTCGAGGAAAGTCGCGCCCAGTTCTTCCATGCCGCGCAGAACGATCTCGCCCTCCACATACCCCGTCATCATAATAATTTTCATGCGCGGGAACTTCTCGCGCAAAGCGGCCGCGAGGTCGTATCCGCTGAGTTCCGGAAGGAGCATGTCTGTCAGCAGTAAATCCAGCCCCGGTGTAACAGAAGTTCCAACTCTCAGCCCTTCGGCTCCAGTGGAAGCCTCCAGGATTTTGATATTTGCAAGTGGCGCCAGCATTGATCGAATTAACTGGCGTATTTGATCTTCGTCTTCGACGACAAGAAGGGTAGCGCGGTGGTCTTCCGGGCTATCTGGCATACTCCTCTCCGACGCTGTCGCAGTGAAACGATTTCAGCTTTTCGAGCTTCGTACCTTCGAGTTGAATGCCAGGCCAAACCCGAGACAAAATACGTACGCTGCCGGTGGGCGCGGAGGTAAATGGAGACGGTACCGAGTTCCGTGTGTGGGCTCCCGAACATGAGCGCGTCGACGTCATAGCCGGATCGCGATCTTTTCCCCTTGAGAAGGAAGGTAACGGATATCATTCCGGTCTGATCCCTGAACTCCGTGCCGGCGATACGTACCAATATCGTCTTGGAGGCGACAAACAGCTTCTCCCGGATCCGGCCTCGCGATTTCAGCCGAACGGTCCGCACGGGCCGTCGCAGATCGTTGACCCTGCTTCATTTCGCTGGACCGATCAAAACTGGCGTGGTGTGCCGATGGAGCGCGCGGTCGTATACGAACTGCACATTGGCACCTTCACGCCGGAAGGTACGTGGCGCAGCGCAGCGCAACGGCTGCCCCAGCTTCGCGACGTCGGAGTGACGGTCATTGAGGTCATGCCGGTCGCTGATTTCGGCGGCTCTTATGGCTGGGGCTATGACGGCGTCAATCTTTTCGCTCCGACGCGCCTGTATGGCACCCCCGACGACATGCGGTCGTTTGTGGACAAGGCGCATGCACACGGAATCGCAGTCATTCTGGATGTCGTTTATAACCACCTCGGTGCAGATGGCAACTATCTGGGTCAGTTTGCGCGTGAATATTTCAGCACGAAATACACGACGGACTGGGGGGACGCTCTCAACTTCGACGGTCCGAATAGTGGGCCGGTCGCGAGTACTTCATTGCAAACGCCGCCTGCTGGATTCGCGAACTCCACCTTGATGGACTGCGGCTCGATGCCACCCAGAACATTTACGATGAGTCATCGCCGCACATTCTTGCCGAAATCACTCGCGCGGTCCGTGAAGCCGCACCCGATCGCACCACTCTGCTCATTGCCGAGAATGAGCCGCAACACACAAAGCTGGTTCGCTGCCCCGCCCGCGGTGGTTATGGGATGGACGGACTCTGGAACGACGACTTTCACCATAGTGCATTCGTGGCGCTGACCGGTCACAACGATGCGTATTACACCGATTATTCGGAAAAGCACAGGAGTTTGTCGCCGCCGCGAAGCACGGGTATCTCTATCAGGGCCAGTGGTACAAGTGGCAAAAGAACCGTCGGGGAACTTCAACGCGCGACATCGAGCCGCGCTCCTTCGTCACTTTCATCGAGAATCACGACCAGGTCGCGAACTCGGCACACGGTACTCGAATGAGTCAGCAGTCAAACCCCGGATTGCTTCGTGCGATGACGGCTTTGATCCTCGCAGGCCCGGGACGCCAATGCTGTTTCAAGGTCAGGAATTCGCGTCCAGCAAGCCCTTTTACTATTTCGCGGATGTCCCCGCTGACCTGGCGGAGCTGGTCCGTAATGGGCGAAAAGAGTTCATGATGCAGTGGCGCACTATCCGAGGTCGCGGAGATGATTTCCGGTCTGCAGGACCCTTGTGCAAAGGAAACGTTTGAAGCAAGTAAGCTCGACTGGACCGACGCCGAACGGAACAGCCACACGCTCGACCTGCACCGGGATTTGCTGCGATCCGGCGAGAGGATCCCGTCTTTTCATCCTGGAAGCCGCGGAGAGTACGACGCGGCCGTTCTCACCGACGTGCGTTCGTCATCCGAGCCTTTTCTGACGACCACGGCGACAGGCTCCTGATTGTCAATCTCGATCGTGATCTTCACCTCGATCCCGCGCCCGAACCTCTTCTTGCACCTGAGGAAGGCCGCTGGTGGGACATTTTGCTGTCGACCGAGGATCCAAAGTACGGAGGCTGCGGAACAGCCATCCCCGATACGGATGAGAACTGGCGCATCCCGGGAAATGCCGCATTACTGCTGAAGAGCGTTCCCCGTCCGGCTGACGCAAAAGAACGAACTAATAAGTCCGCGAAGGAGCAGGAGAGCCAGTGAGCGTACCGGTCCGCCGTATTTCCTGGCCCGGGAAAGCCAGCGAGCAGGAAGTGGTTGAGCGCGAGTGGATCGTCACGAATGGCCTTGGAGGCTATGCTTCGGGAACAGTGGCAGGTGTAATTACCCGCCGATTCCACGGGTTCCTGATCGCCGCGCTGCCTTCGCCCTACGGCCGCAGGATGTACCTGAACGATGTCGCCGAGCAGTTGCGGTTCGACGATGGCAAGGTCGTGCAGCTCGGCGGGGAGCACCGGCCGCACAGCGAAGTCGTCGTATACGGCCGCGACTATCTTCGGGAGTTTCGGCTCGAGCAGGGTTTGCCGGTGTGGACGTGGGACGTCAACGGAATCACCGTCGAAAAGCGCCTGCTGCTCCCGTACCGGCAGAACACAGTAATCGTCAGATATCGCGTGCTGAAGGGCGACTGCAATGTCCTCCTCGAACTTCGTCCCGCGATGCACTTCCGCCCTCACGAAGGTGTCCTCGGTTCAATGCTGGACGAACCGTATCAGCTGCGGGTTGTCGGTGACCGCTATGAGTTCGCCAGTAACAACACCGCCCTGCCGCCGTTGCGCATGCTCGTGTCAGGAACGGAGCAGTCGTTTACATTCGATCGACGCTATATCGGTGAGCAGATCTATTACACCGAAGAAGTGCGTGGGTACGAGTCTCGCGGCCATATGTGGAGCCCCGGCTGCTTCAAGGTACGGCTCACCCCGACCAGCCCGGCATCCCTTCTTGCCTCCTGCGAGAACAACGAAACCGCCTCCGCGCTGTCAGTTCTGGAAGCGTTCAATACTGAGCGTGAGCGGCGGTCACGGCTGAATGCCGCCGCGCATCCGAGCGTCCGCGAGGGGCTGGGCGCCGAACTCGTGCTTGCTGCCGATCAGTTCGTAATCACGCCCGTCGGCCGTCAGCAGGATGTTGCGCGCGCCAATGCGGCAGGCGATGAAGTTCGAACCATAATCGCGGGCTATCACTGGTTCACCGACTGGGGCCGCGACACAATGATCAGCCTCGAAGGTTTAACGCTGACCACCGGGCGCGTCAACGAGGCCTCCTGGATTCTTCGCACATTCGCCTATTACGTTCGCGAGGGCCTGATTCCGAACATGTTCCCGGAAGGCGAGAATTCAGGCTTGTATCACACGGCAGATGCAACCCTCTGGTTCTTCCACGCGCTCGATCGTTACCTCGAGATCACCGGAGACATGGAGACCCTGCGGCGCATCATTCCGAAACTGGTCGAGATCGTCGGGAAGCATCTGGAAGGTACCAGATTTGGAATCGGTGTCGACCCGAATGACGGTCTGCTGCGGCAGGGTGCGGAAGGATACCAGTTGACGTGGATGGATGCGAAAGTCGACAACTGGGTGGTTACGCCTCGACGCGGCAAACCGGTCGAGATTAACGCGCTCTGGTATAACGCACTGTGTCTGCTTCATCGCTGGATCGAGGAATGCCCCGAAGACGGAGGCACGTTGACAAAAGAGGTCATCGGCAATGCTGCAACTCGGGCGCGTGAATCTTTCCAGCGCCGGTTCTGGTACGAGGCCGGCGGCTATTGTTACGACGTTGTCGATACCGAAGGCGGCGGTGACGATCCTGCACTTCGACCGAACCAGCTTCTCGCAATCTCGCTCAGGTATCCTGTCCTGGACGAAAGCCGCTGGGAGCGCGTCGTCGAGGTCTGCAGACAGAAGCTCGTCACCCCGTTCGGACTTCGGTCGCTCGCGCCGGGGCACCCGGATTACAAAGAGAAGTACTATGGCGACCTTCGTTCACGCGATGCCGCCTACCATCAGGGCACGGTTTGGGGCTGGTTGATCGGGCCCTTCGTCGACGCCTGGATGAAAGTCCATCCGGGCGATTTCGCCGGAGCGCGTACGTTCCTCAACGGCTTTGACCAGGCTATGGAGGAGGGTGCTGTTGGCAGTATCAGCGAGATCTTCGATGCGGAGGCGCCCTTCACGCAACGAGGCTGTATCGCGCAGGCGTGGAGCGTAGCTGAAGTATTACGGTGTCTCGCTAAAACGGCCGGGTAGCGAGCCGAGACGCAGCCGGGCTGGGCACGGGCATTCCTGCAGCAGCAACTGTGCCGGCCGTTCGCCCGCAGAGTCTGAATGGTGGCCCCCCATCCACACCAGTAACTCCGCGTTTGGCGGTCTGATAGCAATAACCCGCCACCCCTGAGATTCCGGCCCCGAAACTTTCGCATTCCGATTTGATATGCTGGTGATCCAAACTAACAGTGCGTCGCCGGGATCTGCTTACTGCCGGAGTGCCTGCTCTGGCCGCGCCCATGCTGAATTTCGGTCTTTGCAGACTGAACGCACGACCCGTCCGCACCTTCTCCACCGCAGCCATTGACCTTGTCTATGAGTCAGTTGTCATAGACATGTTGGGTCTGTTCACCCGGGACTGGGACAGACTACAAGAATGGCACGACAATCCGGCGTCATTCACGACAGGCGATCTCGCCTCTCTCCGATCTCTCGGAATCGCCGTGTTCAATCCGGCCGTAGATCTCAACGCACGTAGTCCATATAGCGAGACACACAAATGGCTCGCCGGCTGGAACCGCCTGATCGATGGACGCCCTGACTGTTTCAAACGGGTGGCGTCATCCTCCGATATTGCAGAAACACGGAACACCGGACGAGTTGGTGTCCTGCTCGGCATGCAGAATGCCGACCAGTTTCGCACCGTCTCGGACATCACGGAATTCTGGGAAGCTGGTCTGCGACTGTCTCAGTTGACCTACAACGGTCCGAATCGCCTCGGAGATGGCTGCGCTTCGTATCACGATAACGGGCTCACCGAATTTGGCGCTGCTGTTGTCCGGCAGATGAACGAGACTGGCATGATCGTCGATATCTCTCATTGCGGCAGCCGCACAACGATTGAAGCAATCGAGGAGTCAGCCACGCCGGTTCTTGTAACGCATTCCAATTGTGCTGCGCTGGTTCCTCACCCCCGGTGCAAGTCGGACGAAATCATCCGGGCTTTGGCCAAACAGGGCGGAGTGATGGGTGTCACTTCCGTTCGTACATTCCTTTGGTCTTCGGACAGGAAAAAACTCGGAAATTGCCTCGATCACATCGAACATATTGCCCGAATTGCCGGTGTCGAGCACGCCGGAATTGGCAGTGATATTGACCCTTCCGAAGCACCTGCACGCATATACGATATCGCCGACGGCCTGTTGCGGCGCGGCTGGTCAAAAGACAATATACGCCTTGTACTTGGCGGGAATTTCTCCCGCGTCATAGACCAGATATTCCGGTCGTGACGGACAGACGTACCTCGCACGCGACTGGTTAACACCGAACTGTTTCAATTCGAAAATCAATAATAAATTCCGGGATTTCATATTCCGTCAACGAAGAAATTCTGCTGTGTTTTGGCACGACCCTTGCCTTTCTTTCCAGTCGAGGAGCACGCAAAAACACAGATGCTCAGACACACACGCAAACTTTTAATCACACTCACAGCAACGACATTTCTTCTTTCCACACCAGCTTTTCCGCAAACCGCGACCGGTACCGTTAACGGCAAAGTGACGGATGCGGCCGGGGCAACTATGCCGAACGTACGGGTGGAACTGGAGAACATTGACACCAATCAACGCTTCACAATCACAACCGATGTGGCCGGAACGTACACACTTGTGAACGTTCCGCCCGGACGCTATCGCGTGATTACGACCGGAGGTTCGTCTACCAGCACGCCGTCGCAGGAAATCGTGGTGCAGGCGATCCCGTCCAACACGATTAATATCAGCATCCCGGGCGGCCCCGGAACCGATACTCTCGTCCGAACAGAGACTGAGACGGTCAGCACGACTCCCGCGTCGATCTTTGATACGTGGAACACGCGCTGGGTCCAGTACCTTCCGAAACCAAACTATGTCGACCGCAATGGTGAGGCGTTCGGAGCCTATAACCTTGCGGTACTCGCTGACGCGACCGTTTCCAGTGTTCCTGGCTGGCGGGGTGGTGTTGCTGTCGCTGGGCAGCGGCCCGACACCAACTTGTTCCACGTTGACGGTATTGCGAATCAGAACCTGCTGACCGGTGGACCGTTAACGTATGTATCGAATGAGGCAACGCATGAGTTCAGCCTCATGCAGAATCAGAACAGCCCGATGTTCGGTCATACGGGTGGACCTGACTTCAACACCATCATTCGCACCGGCACGAACCAGGTTCATGGCAGCGTCTATGACTATCTCCAGAACCGCTGGTTTAATGCCACTGACCGTGCATTCCAGCCCTTCGGGTACAACGAAAATAATCAGCCCCGCTACGACATGAACCGGCTTGGAGCTTCGCTCGGTCTCCCTTTGATTCCAAGTAAACTTTTCTTCTTTGGTAATTTTGAATACATTCCGCTGGGCTTCGATACCCCAGTGGGTGGGTTCATCACAGCACCAACGGCCTCGGGCTTCACGACTCTGGCCAATGTTCGGGGCGTTTCTGCTTCCAATCTTGGTATTCTCCAGTCCAGCCTGGGTGCCGGCGTTCCCACCGTACAGACCGGAACGACTACCGTTAGCGGCGCGACCATCCCGGTCGGTCTCGTAAACAACAACCAGCGCCGCTGGCAAAATCAGATGAACGGTACCGGCGCGCTCGACTTCGACTGGAGCGAAAAGGACCAGCTTCATTTCCGCTATGTCCAGAATGAAATCGATCGCAACTGGACCGGAACGTCCCTGATCGGTGCGCAGACGCCGAACTGGCAGCGCTCATTGATTGCCAGCGCCGCTCACTATCACACCTTCGGCAATCTGATGACGAATGAACTTCGCTTCGGCTACAACCGCGTAGAGTCGGAGCAGTACTTGATCAACGGTATTACCCCGTCTGTCGGGATTGGCTCAGGCGCAAACCTGGCCATCGGACCTCAGTTTTCGCCTGCGGGTATCGTGAACACGTACCATCTCGCGGACAACTTCAATTTCCGGATTCGCGGACATCAACTCCGGGCAGGAGGAGATTTCCGGCGCTATGTGGGCTTCAGTAACAACCAGGGATATTTCGCGGGAACGTACAACTACTCCACCTACAACCGGTTCCTGCTCGATCTCCCGCCTGATGTCAGTTCGTCGCGGGCTTTCGGCAATGCACGCACGGACCTCGGCCAATACTTGTTCTTCGGCTACCTGCACGATACGTGGAGCGTTACTTCCAAAGTGACTCTGGATCTCGGCGTTCAGTACCAATACGCTCAGATTCCTCAGGCGTACAGCAACCAGGGCATGAACAGTACGTTCGACGTTCCGGGTCTGATCAGCTTCCGCAACCCGGAAGTCCAGCGCTGGAATTTTGCCCCATACGTCGGCGTGGCGGTTTCGCCGTGGTCGAACAAGACCGTAATTCGCGGCTCGTTCGGCATGTACTATGACGCCGCCTACTCGCAACCCTTCGCAGTTGGGTTCGCTCCGCAACTGGCAACAGTCGCAACGGGCAATCTGTTCTCGAACACCCCTGGATTCCTCGCAGGCGGCGCTCTGCAGAACCTTGGAACCAATAGCCGCGCCGGCATCACGTCTTATATTCAGGACCAGCAGATGCCGTACTCGATGCAGTGGAATGGTGCCATTCAACAGGCCATCTCACCGAAGACCAGCCTCGAGTTCAAGTACCTGGGCAACCGTGGCGTGCATCTGCCGGTCTACAGCCAGCTGAACTACAACGGTGTGACTGCGATCAACAGTCTGCCCGTCTACAACGCTGCTCCGACGATCGGTCAGCTCAACACGCTTCCGCTGACGCTCACGGCGCTCCAGAACCAGCAGAATGCTTACACGCTTGCTGGCTTCACCTCTCCGATCAACACCATCGGCTTCAATGGCAACAGCTGGTATAACGCCGGCGTCGCACGCCTGAGCCATAGTTTCACCGGCGGTCTCCAGATCGAAGCGAACTATACCTACAGCATGTGGCAGGACGACTCCACGGGAACTCCGCTGGACATCGGCATGATGACTCGTCAGCGGACCTGGTCGATGTTCGACAAGCGGCATCAGGCCAGCGTCGCCGGGTTGTTCGAAGTCGCACCTCTGTTTAAGAATTCGTGGTCGGTTGTTCGCAACGTGTTTGCGGACTTCAATATCTCGGGATCTTACAACTACTCCATCGGAGGAAGTCTGACGCCGGTGGCGGGAACCAATGCCGCTCTTGCTTCTAACGCATTCGGAACCAGCGTCTTCCCCAATGCCGGTGTCACTGACAACATGGACGTCTCGGCTATGAATCCGCTGCGTAATTCGGCGGGACAGATCGTTGCCTACCAGGTGGTGAACCCGAACGCGCGCTTCATCGCACCGTCCGCGGGCGTTTACACCGGAGTCAACCTTGGTGGAATTCGCCTTCCCGACGTTCACAACGTCGACATCGCGGCCGTGAAGCGCTTCAATTTCGCAGAACGTGCCTCGGTCGAACTGCGGGGCGAGGCTTACAACCTCTTCAATCGCAGCGAGCCCGGAGTCACTGGCCTCCACTCGATCGGCTATGGAACGCTGGTGCCGCTCGGCACCAGCCCCGGCACCATCGATATCAGCAATCTGTCCAGCCTGAGCCTTCTGCCGAGCAATCCTCGCACCCTGCAGTTTGCGCTCAAGGTCAATTTCTGATATGGAGCGACCTGTCAATACCTTTCACGGGTTGCTGACATAAATTACTAATTTCAGGCCGGTTGCACTCCGCAATGAGAGGCAATCGGCCGTTCCTTTTTGGTGAGCCTCCGGGGAGTGTTCCCGCCGGAGCCACCCGTCGCAAGGTGGTCTGGCCAGAACGGCGCACAGGTGGCAGGGGCGCGGCGTTGTTTGCCGCGGCGAAGCGAACCCTTGCCATCGAGCACCGTTGTGGCACTCACACGACTGTCGACGGGCGGCGTAGCGGGAACACGTTCCTGCTGGTGAGCTCAGAGCCTTCCCGGACAGTCGGGCAGGTGACAGCGGAGGAGCTTTCGCGACGATTGATCACTCTGATATTCGCGGGTTTTACCGCATGGCCATGATCCGTCGGGAGCTGCCTCGGACTAAACGCGCGGGTTGGGGCCGGAGCCCGTTCCGCATAAAACATGGGGAGGGTTCTCCTTTTCGTATGCCCTGCGCTGTCATCGGCTCTGCTGTCCGGGAATTCACCGCGACTCAGGCTGCCTTTGCTACCTCTCCTTGTTGTTCGCGCTCGACTTTCACTGCAAGCGCCCATATGAATCCGAGTAGTTCCCGCCCGACCGCCGTTACGATCTGGTTCTTATTCTTCCCCCTCGCTGACATTGCTTTATACCGCTTGTTCAATCGGTACTGCGCCTTCCATGCCACTTGTTTCACCTCATCACTGATGGCCAATGACTTCTGCCGGCGAAGCAGAAAGCCCGTCACGTTTGGCCGATGCTGGTAGGCCCACGCCGCTTCGACGATCACCCGTCTGAGGTGCGCGTTGCCCGTCTTTGTTATCGACCCGCGCTGAATGCGATTGCCGCTGGAGTATTCGCGTGCCACCAAACCGCTGTACCCCATCAGCTGCCGCGGGCTCTCGAACCGCGACAGCTGGCCGAGCTCGGAAACGATCGTGGCCGCAGTGGTCTGAGCCACACCGCGTAAAGCCTGCAGTGCCTCGATGACGGCGCGGATTTCAGGCGGGGCCTTCTGCACTGCTTCATCGATCGCTTTCTCCAGCTTTACGATCCGCCCCGCCACGTGTTTCACCTCATCGAGGTAATCCTGAAGCGTGGCCTCGAGTGCAGGCTGATCGAACTTCACGTGAGTGCTTGATCCACTCCAGATACTTCTTCGTCCACGCTTTGACGCCTTCCGGCCGCCTGCCATGTCGCAGCAGGAACTTCCCCAGACGATGACGTGCCTTGAGCTGATCTTTCTTTGCCGCTTCGCGCGCTCTGACCAGATCGCGGAGCGCTTCGTGCGCTGCGTCTGGTACCCACACCGCCGTCAGCTCCCCGGCGCGATGGCAACGCGCCAGTTTCTCGGCATCGCGGCGATCGGTTTTGACCCGGTCACCCGCCTTCTTTGGGACCAGACTAGGTGCGATCACCTGACACTGCACCCCGAGTTGCGTGAGTTGCCAGTAAAGAACGTAACCGGTTGGGCAGGCCTCGTAACAGACCTTCAGGTGCTTTGCCGGACCGAACTTTGCGATCAGCTTGCGAATAGATTCCAGCCGATTAGGAATGGTGCCGTGCGAGTGAACTTCTCCATTTGCATCGGCAACTGCAACGCGATGGTTTCGGCATGGACATCAAGACCAACAAAGCGTACTTTAGACATTGCGACCGATCCTTTCGTATGCGGCTCTGCGCCGCTGGTTTTCCGACTCACAGCGTAACCCGCGTCACTGCGAATAGGTGTGGTCGCTCCATAATGCTAAACATTTAAAACAAAACCATCAAAGCTTCGAGGGCGGGCCGGAATCCGGTTCCGCCCTATTCTTTTGCAGGCGGCGACCCGGGATGCTCCACCACCGCCTCGAGTGCCGCGCCGTACGCGAGCAGCCGCTTTTCGCTCCACGCAGGTCCGATTAGCTGCAGTCCGACAGGTAAGCCCTCGCGCGAGCTGCCGCATGGAATTGCCAGCGCCGGAAGTCCCAGGGCATTCACGCCTCGAAGAAACTTGGTCGCGGCAAGGCGCGTGTCTTCCTCCACTTCACCTAAGGAGACAGTAGCCTGACCGAGCTCCGGTGCCGGGCATGGCGCACTCGGCGCAAGAATGAAGTCGACTTTGTCGAAAATGGCTCGCCATTGCGACTGCATGACTCGCCGGACGCGTTGTGCATTGACGTAGTCCGTAGCCGGAAGTAACGTGCCCTGATCGAGCAGTGCCATTACATCGCCGCCGATCTCATCCCGCCTGTGCATATACGGCCGCATCACGGCAGCCGCTTCGCAGAGCAGGGTTGTCCTCGCGATTACGTTGAGACCTTCCGGGTCTGGAATTGCGACTCGCTGCAATTCTCCGCCGATCCGCTCCGCGTGCTCCACTGCGGCTCTATAGCTACGCTCGACGTCCGGGTGCAGACGCTCGAGAAAGAAGTTCTCAGGAATTCCAACTCGCACATGCTCGAGTCTCGGATTCAGCTTCGGGACGAAATCTTCCCGAGCCCGATCCACAGTTGCCTCATCGCGGGGATCGAATCCGGAGATGGCGTTCATGATCAGCGCGGCGTCTTCCACGGTTCGCGTCAGCGGACCCATCGTGTCCAGGGTCAAACCAAGCGGAAAACAGCCGCAGCGGCTGATGCGGCCGAAAGTCGGCTTTATCCCCACCGTTCCGCAAAACGCCGCAGGATTGCGGATCGAGCCGCCGGTGTCGCTACCCATTCCGCAGAACACCGCTCCCGTTGCGACAGCGACTCCGGAGCCGCCGCTCGAGCCGCCCGCGATGCATTCGGGCTGCCACGGATTCCGAACCGGACCAAACCAGGGATTATTTGATGAGATGCCGTAAGCCAGTTCGTGCTGGTTGAGTTTCCCAATGGAGATTGCGCCTGCTGCCCGAAGCTTCTTGACAACCGTGGCGTCTTCTTCGGGAACGAAATCCTCAAACAGCTTCGATCCGTTCGTGCTTCGAACGCCCTGCGTGTGGTACAGGTCCTTAAATGCGACCGGAATGCCATGGAGCGGGCCCAGATCCCGGCCGTTCCGCAACTCGCGGTCAAGCAGTCGCGCCGTTTGAAGCGCCTGCTCTCCGGTGATCGTCAGAAACGCGTTCAGGTCCTCATCGCGCTCGACCGTCTCAAGCGATTGCTCAACTAACTCAGTAACGGAAATCTCCCCGGACCGCAGCTTCTTGCCGGCTTCGCGAATCGTCACGGGCTACTGGTCCTCGCCTGCTTCGAAACGAATCGCAATCGTGTAGTCCTGAGGGATCGTGTCAAACAGCCTGGACAACTGATCACGGAGGCCGCTGATTACTGGCTGCGCTTTCTCACGTGCTTCAAGGGGAATCGCCGGGTTGGTCGACATAAGGACAATGCTACCGTCAAAGCGATGAGCACTGAAGAGCGCCTGCCCTGCGCGATGGATCGCACTGACTCGGGCGCACGCAGGCACGTCAAAGTGAAGCGTGTCGACGAAGTCACGTCAATGCACGAACTCTTCACGCACTGTCTTCCCGCATTCGGCGGCGCGTTCCTCCGGCGCGTTTACTCCATCCTCGACACGCGCGATCGGCATGGGATGTCCGCTGACCGTTTCCATCGCAGGTCCGATTACGGTTTCCGGCCAGCACCTCACATGGCTGATCCCACTGCTCGAAACCGGCTGGGTCGCCTATCTCAGCACCACCGATGCAGTCTGCTATCACGACGGCCACCGCAGTCTGAACAAGCACAGCACTGGCGAAGGCCCGATTCACGAAGTCTCCATCTGGAGCGACGACGCAAAGCTTCGGGACGAAGGGACGATCCGCGTCACCGACATGGCGTTTGACGAAGCCGTGCTGCTCGATCAGGACCGCTTCCTCAGTGCCGTTCTGCGCCAGCCCGAGTTCCAGCACAAGATGACGGGAACCGAACTCCGCTACCGTCTCGGACGCTACTACGGCGAACAGGAGAAGCGGAACGGCGTTCCATCGGGATTGCTCTCCACCTGTACTCGCCTCGGCATTCCAGTCTTCGTCGGCGCTCCTGCGGACGGCAGCGTGTTCCTGAATTCGATGAAGCTGTGGGCGCTGAATCAGGCCGGATCTGGCGAGAAGTACGGGTTCGAACTCGACATGCATGCGGAGGTTTTCGAAGCATGCGCGTACCATCACTGGGGTCTGTTCCAGTCCGACGCGAAGTCTCTGGCGACGTTGATTCTCGGGGGCGGCGTCCCGAAGAATTACAACCTTCAGCCCGAGCCCGCATTGGGTCAGGTGCTGGGCTTGCCCAATATCCGCGGCTATCACTTCGATGTGCAGATCGTGACAGCGCCGGTGACCGACGGGTCGCTCTCATCCTGCCCTCCCGCTGAGGCAGTCACGTGGGGGAAGGTCGACAAAGATGTTTACCAGCAAACGACGGAATCGATGCAGGCGGACTACTCGATAGTCATGCCCTTTCTGGTGAAGGCTCTCCTGGAGAACAAAGCACGGTACGCCGCGATGAGCCCCGAAGAGCGCGCGAGCGATCCAAAGGCGAACGGCTACCTTCGCGCAGAAGAGGGTTATCGGCTCTACGAGAAGCGCGACGCCCTCGTCAGGAATCTTCTCGACCACGTCGCCATGAACCGCGACTGGCTCGTAGAAAGTCTCGAATACCCCGGTTTCTAGCTACTGACCGGGAGTGTTCTTCTCGACGAGAGAAAGACATTTCAGGTAGTAAGAGCGCGAACGGCCTAAATATTTACAAGAATATTCAGGCCTCAATTCGCTAAACACTCCCACCTTTTTCCGCATATAGCAACGTGGCCAGTCAAAGATTGGGCCGCAGCTGTAGTGTATTGTTCTGAAATTCTGACGCAGAACCACCCTGCCGGAAGAGAACCCTTTTTTCCAACTCCCGGCTCGAACCTTGCCCTCCCGGGACTCGGGAGACCAAACACGCTCGACTCTCACACGCACATCCAAAGCGGAATGCGTAGCGGAAGTCTGGCTCGAAAGGAAGTCGAATGTCACGCGCTATTTGTCTTCAACTGCGCATTTCTGCACTGATTTTGACAGGGTTGTCCGTCACATGCTCTGCGACGGTACTTGATTTTGAAACACTAACCGGTCCTTCGCTCTTCGGACCACCTCCGCAAACGCTGAATATCGCGACGTCCATTGGGACGGTCACGGTTTCTGGCGGACTCGTCCTTTCGGAGGAAACGAACCTGCCGGCAGATCAGAGTTCAGTCTATGGAACGTCTGCTTTCGACGATGTCGACACAGACTATTCCAATCCAATAACCATCGTATTTCCGCAGCCGATTACCAATTTCTTTCTCAACGTCTACAACGGCAATACGGAACCGATCGACTACACCATCGCTGATAATGCCGGACACACGGCAACCTTCAATCTGGCGGACAACTTTTCGGGAGGCCAGAGTCTCGTCGGTTTCGCTGCAACCGGTACCGTCGTCACGATAACTGCCGGCCGGAGCCCGAACGCGGTCCGATGGGACTTTTCGGTCGACAATGTCACGTTCAATGAACCTCTGCCGGCGACGCTCGCACCCGAACCCTCAACTGTCGGGTTCGTGGGTTGCGGCCTCGTAGGACTAGGGCTTGTCACATTGAAGCGAAGACGACTGGCAAGGGCAGTTGGAACGCACGTTTCGGATGCCGGCCCTGCAAACCGCCGCGAGTGAGCGGCGAGACCGGCGCATCTTCCTTCTGCGAGCCGCGTCTGCACCGGGATTTTGCCCAGGACAGTCGCGTGACTTGCGATTCGTGTGTTCACTCATAACTACGGTTTTCAAGCAGTATTAAGGAGCCAATTATTATGTCTCGAGCTTTCTCGAGGACTCCCGTCCTCATAGCCGTTCTTGCGATTTTGTCTGCGTTCGTCAGCGCCGACAAACTTGCTGCTGGAGTAGTCACAGGCACAAAGCATTTCGTTGTATTGCGGGTATATTTCAATGACCGTACTGCGACCTCACGTTACACGCAGACGGAGGTCGAAGGCTTCCTCGGAAACATTGCCGAACTCTGGGGTACTGACAGTTCCTACGGAAACATCACTTTCACCTCTGAGGTAAGCACGCTTTTCAAGCTCCCGAGCGATCGGAGCGCGTATATCGACGATTTACCTGACGGCGACTTGTCGAACGGAAGCAAATACATGAAGGTACTCAACGATGCCGTCGCAAACTCACCGTCGAGTATCAACTGGAACAATGTCAACGGCGTAGTCGTGATCATGGCAGAAACCAGCACGTCTCAGTTCCATCGCGGACAGGGCAATAAGTGCAATCTGAAGCTCGGTCCCAATGCGTCGAACACCAGTTATGTCGGTTGCGCCATCTTCAGCGAAAATCCCAATGACAGTGACAAAAAGGTTTGGGGACGCTGGGCCCATGAAATTGGGCACGCTTTGCAGGCAGGTGGGCCGCCGCACCCGAGTAACTACAACAGCAACTTCGAACAGATGGACGGCCATTATCCGGGACAGACGGGTGTGTTCGAAAAACAGACCTCGGTCGCATTTGGATGGCTTCCGGACACAAAATACACTGTGGTGACGCCAGCCATGGGCGGTGGGAGTTTCGGGCTGTATGCGGAAGAGTTCAACCCCACGACAAGCCCAGTCGCGCAGGCGATCAAAGTCTATATCGGTGGCGTCGGTTCTGCCTACTACCTTGTGAGTGCACGCCGTCGCATTCTCGGCGACGACATCAACGATCGCTTCACACCGAACGGCATCCCCGAAGAGGGAGTCCTGATCGAACGTGTAGTAGAAAATCAGGACCCGTGGGTTACTATCCAGGGCAACGGCGGAGACCGGGATAAGCTCTGGCATCCCGGCGATAGCTATACAAATTCGGCAGACGGGATCACGATCTCCGTCCGTTCCCCGATTATTATCTTCAGCAGAGCTATCACTCCGCTGGATGACGGGTTCGGTCCGGACACGTTCACCATCGATGTTCAGTACGGCAATAACTCGAACAGACCGGATGTTGGATTGAGTTCGTGGCTGCAGCCTCCGAGCGATAGCTATGAGAGCACGGACATATGGGTTGACAGCCCGGTTAACAATTACGGCACGTACCGGTATGGCACCTGGTCCGATCTTCTGGGCGGGACCGTCCCAAGAGGAAGCGGTGACGATCCGGCAATTGGCCAGGTAAATCGGCTTTACGCGCGAATCCGCAACTTCGGCAGTCAGACCGCGACCAACGTCGTCGTGCATTTCGACATTACGAACCCGCTCGGGCTTGGCATAGCAGGCTCGAACGGCTTCAAGCAGCTTGGGACTGTGACTTCCACGGATTTCCCAGGTCTTGCCTCGATTGTTCCCGGAGGGTTCACGGATGTCTATATCAACTGGACCCCGAATGCGACGCTGACGCCTGACCAACTCGCAGCCGGCAGGTTCTTCTTCCACTCATGCGTGAGGGTTCGCATCGACCACCTGGCGAATGAGAGGATCTTCGGCAACCAGGACGGTAACGGACAGCAGGAAAACATTGACGTCTTCGAGGCTCCGGCTACCGGTGGACCTGGCAGCGCCTCACCATACCAGACGATCATCTCGCTCCACAATGACGACAAATTCAACGCGAAATCGTTCATGCTTACCTTCGAGCCGGAAAGCGTACCGGCGGGCTGGAATGTTGTGCTCAATGGCGGACAACTTGGCGTTGATCTCGCACCCGATGAGATTCGCGCAATTCCAGTTCAGATAATGCCCTCAACACCGATGCCGCTCGGCTCCTCGGCTGCGGTGGTGGTCCGGGCTTCCAGTCTGCGGCTGCTGGCCAACGACAAAAATCCGGCAGACCAGCATCCGGAATTCTCGGTCCTGAGTGGAGTCCGCGTCGAAGGGCATGCACTGGCAAGTACGCACGTCAGTTGCACTGCGACACTCGTCCCGGGAGGTGTGTCCTTCACCGGCACACTGACCGTCGATGCGCCCGGGCAGCTTGATACGAGCGTGCCGATATACCTCGCGGGAATTGCGCCGGCCGGCATCGACCCGAGCCTGTTCGCAACAACCGTTCAGGTGTTGTCCGACGGTTCATTTACTGGCGTAATCAGAAGAACCGGGTTCAGTCGCGCTCTATGCCTTTATGCAGGCACAAGCACGCTGGCCAGCGCCAGCACGCAGTTCGTCACGGTTCCCAAATAAGTAGTCCAAATTGGCGCCGGTATTGCAAACCGGCGCCAATCTGCTTAGCTGCTCTGCACCACGCCATCGGAGGACGACATGAGACCGAGTCTGCTTGTAACGCTGTTGGTGATGCTGTCAGGACCAGTGTCGGCGGATCCTCGTCTGCAATGTTGGATTCGCGGCGACTCCTCCAATTCAGCCATTGTTCCACTCGAAGTTCAGAGTGTCCAAAAGACCGACGACGGCTTTGTACGAGTCGAGTCGATGGGAGCTTCACTACGCTCATTGGGCGTGCTCGAAGCGCGGCCGGTGGGCAATGGTGATGCTGCTCGCAGAAGGTTGGTATACAGCATCCCGATCTCGCCGACACCTGCGGCGCAATCATTCCCGACTCCACCCGGGATCACGGGGGCATTCCTAACGGGTGTTCCTGTTTCCAATCCCGGGGCTTTCGGTTCTTATCAGGACCAGAACCTCTGGCACACAGATGGAATGGCCGCTCTTGATAACGGCACTCTGACAACTACAGGCCGTGATGCTCCCGGAAAGAACCCGCCCGCGACGTCGACCGCCCTTAAGCATCTGCTGCACGACAACGATCGTCATTCACCGCTGATCGGCTTTGCGCTCGATGGGTATCCGATCTACGGACCTTTTGGCTGGGACGAGCAACGAAATATCCGTCGCTTTCACTCCGGATACCGACTCCGCAACATGTCGCGGCGTACCGAATTAAGTAAAGGACTGGTGCTAACACCGGCGCAAGAAGGACCCGCAGTTGACGAGCGCTTTCCCGCCGGCACATTTATCGAAGACTACGAGTACGTGGAGGGGTCGGGTGACCTCGACGAGCACAACGGACGATTCGCGTTCACTCCCGAGTTTCCGGAGGGCACATACGCTTATTACCTTGCAACTGCCGATGACGGCAGGATGCAATATCCATACCTTGTCGGACCGACTTACAAAGGTGAGTATTCTGCCGCCGACGTCAGCCGGCTAACCCGGTTCGGGGAAGACTCACAACTGACACTGCTCGGCGTGGAGTTGAACATCCGTGCCGGAGAAAGAACCTCGTTCGCCTTCCTCAGCGCCTCCCCGGTGCTCGAGCGAGTTCACGAACAGCTGATGCATTT
Organism: Bryobacteraceae bacterium; assembly: GCA_963794765.1. GTDB lineage: Bacteria > Acidobacteriota > Terriglobia > Bryobacterales > Bryobacteraceae > JAWXCM01. Next base: position 77,427 of record CAWCGC010000048.1, read on the forward strand.
AATGGTCGTATCCGAAGACCTGGAATCATTCGATCACATTCATCCGCAACCTATAGCGGGAAACTTGTTCCGGGTAACTTATAAGTTCCCGCACGGCGGTGTCTTTTGGTTATTAGCTGACCATACCGCGCCGGGTGATGCGTCGCGAGTCGCGCGGTTCCGGTTAACGGTCGATGGTCCCCCACGGTCCGCTGCTCCGAAGGAGAACGAGCTCGAATCGACGATCGTACGAAGCGGCGTACGCGCGGAACTCTCGACAGACCAACCTCTCAGAACAGGGCGCGACATCACGTTCAGATTTGCCCTGACCGAACAGGTGAGTGGCCGAGCGATCAATGATCTGCAGCCATATCTCGGCGCGTGGGCTCATGTCATCGCCATAAGTGAGGATGCCGCTGAAGTCATCCACGCGCACGCGCTGGAAAAGGTAACCAACCCGCAGACAGGAGAGCACACGCACGCCGCCGCCGGCCCCAGCCCGTCGGAGATCGTGGCCGCCACCGGGTTTCGCTGTCCAGGTGTGTACAAGTTGTGGCTGCAGGTGCAGCGAGACTCGGAGATCATCACATTTCCTTTCGTCTTGCAAGTGCAGCGCGGCGCCGAACAGCAACCAGACGCGCGTGTCGACAAAGTGCGTGGGGCGGGGAATTCTGCCCGCAGCCGACTTTCAGTCGGCTCGACCCCACTGAAAAGCGGGCCGGCCGTGACGGTGAGTTCGAGGGGCTTCGAACCATCGCGTATCGAGGTCCCTGCAGGAAAGCCAATCCGGCTCGCTTTCACAAGGGTAGATGCCCAGAATTGCATCAGACAGGTGGTTATCCCGGAACTCGGGATCAAACGCGACCTGCCGCCCGGCCGCACGGTCGTAGTCGATTTACCGCCCCAGCCTGCACGAGAATTGCATCTTGCCTGCGGAATGGGGATGTATAAGGGGTCGCTGGTAGTTCGTCAGACCCGGTGACGTACTAAACTGTATGCGCGATGGCCTCATTAACGGCGGACGCCTCACCTGCTCCCCTGACCGTCCTCACCGATGAAGAATCGATGTTCCGCGATGCCGTGCGGCAGTTCGCCCGAGGGGAAATCACGCCGTACGTTCGCGAGATGGATGAGTCGGCGCACCTCCGCCCCGAGCTCCTGCGAAAGCTGTTCGAACTCGGCTTCATGGCGATCGAGATCCCGGAAGAATTCGGCGGGCAGGGAGGCACTTTCTTTCAGGCCATTCTCGCAGTCGAAGAACTTGCCGCCGTTGACCCGTCGGTGTCGGTCATCACCGACGTTCACAACACGCTCGTCATCAATGCCCTCATGCGCTGGGGCAAAGAGGACCAGAAGCGCCGCTTTCTCCCAAAACTCGCAACCGACACTCTCGGCGCATATGCTCTCTCGGAAGCGCAGTCAGGTTCAGACGCATTCGCGCTTCAGACCAGAGCCACACCGAACGACGACGGAAGCTACACGCTCACCGGCCGCAAGCTCTGGATCACGAACGCCGCCGAGGCCGGCCTGTTTCTCATCTTCGCCAACATCAACCCGGAAGCCGGTTACAAGGGCATCACCTGCTTCATCGTGGAGCGGGACACTCCTGGCTTCAAGGTTGGCCGCAAGGAAGACAAGCTCGGCATCCGCGCGTCCTCCACGTGCGAGTTGCTGCTCGACAACTGCCGTATCGAATGGGAAAACGTCCTCGGCGAACCAGGGAAGGGCTACAAGATCGCGATTGAGACCCTGAACGAAGGCCGGATCGGTATCGGCGCGCAAATGCTCGGACTAGCACAGGGAGCGTTCGACCACGCGGTCGCCTGGGCGAAGCAGCGCAGGCAGTTCGGCAAGCCCATCGCCGACTACCAGGGCGTACAGTTCGACATCGCTGAGATGGCCGTAGACATCGAAGCGGCCCGCCTGCTTGTCTACAACGCCGCCCGGCTGCGCGATGCCAGCTCCCCGTTTGTGACCGAAGCCGCGATGGCGAAATACTGGGCATCGCAGATCGCAGAAACCGTAGCGTCCCGCGCAATCGAGATTTTTGGCGGGGTAGGTTTTACAAAGGACTATCCCGTCGAAAAACTCTACCGCGATGCCAAAATCGGCAGAATCTACGAGGGAACCAGCAATATGCAGCGCGTGCTCATCGCGCGGCGCTATCTTGAGAAGTAACGGGCGGGCCGTCGAGCCCGTCCCTCGTAAGGAGTCCCACATGCTCGTACGTGCCATCTCCGCGCTCGCGGCCCTCCTTCTCACGTCCTCGCTCGCCATTACCGCGCCCCCCCCGAAGGCCGAACCCAGCCAGGACGAGATCCAGCAAATCATTCAGAAGTTTGCGGCCAGGGAGGCAGCGTTCGCCAAGGCTCGTGAAAACTATACCTACCGCCAGACCGCCAAGATTCAGGAATACGACGAAGGCGGTACTCCCGGCGGTAAGTTCGAGCGCGTCGACGAAATAGTGTTCACATCTGACGGCCGCCGAAATGAGCGTCCAGTGCGCGCACCCGTCCCGACACTTCACCTCATACAGATGTCGCCGGAAGATGAAGAGGACCTCCGCCACGTACTGCCGTTCGTTCTCACCACGAACGAGATTGACAACTATAACGTGCGCTATCTCGGCCGTCAGAACGCGGACGAGATCCCCTGTTATGTTTTCGCGGTCAAGCCGAAGAAGATGGAATCCGGCAAGCGTTACTTCAATGGCGAGATCTGGGTGGATGATCGCGATCTGCAGATCGTAAAGACATACGGCCGTTCCACTGGCATCCTCAAGCACGGACAGGATCAGCGTTTCCCGAAGTTCGAGACGTACCGCGAACAAATTGACGGAAAATACTGGTTTCCGACGTACACGACGGCGAACAGCACGTTATACTTCAAAGACTCGACCGTGCGCATCCGGCAGACTGTGAAGTACGAAGACTACAAGCAGTTCGGGGCCGAGTCGAAGATCATTGTGGGGAAAGAAGTGGATCCGAACAGTCCCGGTGCTTCGCAGGAAGCGACGCCCGAACTGGCTCCTCCGCTCGCTCCCAAGCGGAAAAAGTGAATCTCGTTCAGCTCTCAAATGGCGCGCGTCGTCTCCTTGCACAAGTGGACGACGCGCGCCTTCGTATTTTGGCCAGTTATGATTCCGTCTACGCCCTCGCGAATGCAGCGATTGTGGACAGCGCGCCATTAACCTCGAAGATCGAGCTCACGGCCGAAACGCTTGATTACGACGAGGTCTGGTCGGGCCGATCGCCGTTTAAGATCCTGCCGCCTCTGGACTTCCCCGGACAGCCCTGGCGCGTGCTCGTGTCAGGCACTGGACTGACGCATCTCGCGAGCGTACAGCGCCGGGATGCGATGCACCACGCAACCGCCCTCGGCAACGAAACCGACAGCATGAAAATGTATCGGTGGGGTGCCGAAGGTGGCAAACCTGCTGCCGGTCAGGTCGGCAAGCCTCCCGAGTGGTTCTACAAGGGCGATGGCTGGTGTCTCCGCGGTCACGGCGACCCGCTTGTCGCACCGCATTTTGCGGAAGACGGTGGCGAAGAGCCTGAGATCGCGGGCGTGTACATAATCGACGGCGAAGGAACGCCAGTCCGCATCGGCTTCGCGCAGGGGAACGAATTCTCCGACCACAAACTCGAACGCCGAAACTATCTGTATCTCGCACACTCCAAGCTCCGAACCTGCGCCCTCGGACCGGAACTCGTCACAGGACGCACGTTCGACCGAACCTGCGGCCGTGTTGCTGTTTACCGCGGTGAGGACGAGTTGTGGTCTTCGCAGATCCGCTCGGGCGAGCACAACATGTGTCACAGCCTCGCCAACATCGAGCATCACCATTTTAAATACGAGCAGCATCGGCGTCCCGGCGATGTCCATGTGCACTTCTTTGGTGCCGATGCGTTCAGCTTCGGAAGCGGTCTCCAGCTGGAAGACGGCGACGTAATGGAGGTCGCTTTCCAGGGTTTCGGCCGGCCTTTACGAAACCCGCTGCTTCGCGGTCGACGCTATAAGTCCCTGCTTACCGTCAGAACGCTCGACTAGTATCCTGTCCCTGTTATTCTCGACAGTCGCGTGGGGCAGGCATTTTTGCCTGCAGCCGACTTTCAAGTCGGCTCGACCCGCGCAGACACGGGCCCGTCAGACCACGATCGACCGCGTCGCTATTGGAACACCACACTAGCCTGCCCAGCCTCATTTCGCCCTGATTCGGTTAGACTCAGTGGAGCGTATGAGACATCTGCAAGGCGTGTTCCTGTTCGTCCTCGCGGCACTGATTTGCTCTGCGGAGCTGTGCTCGGCCGAGGAACTTACCGTCGTAACCAACGTCGAATTCCAGCCTGTTGCCGCGCAGATCACGCGATTGACGCAGGCTCTCGATCTCATCGGGGAACCACTGCCCGCAGCCGACAGTCGCGAGCTAAAACAACTCATTGAAGGGCCGGCGAGCGTCAAAGCGCTCACCGAGATCCAGCGAATACTCGACAAGCATTGCCTCGCTGGCATCGACATCAATCCCGAGAGTCGCGTCAAGGTGCAGCAGGGTCAGGCGAAGCCGGAGCTGACGGAGCAGGGCTGGCGTGCCTTCCTCATCAAGGTCCAGAATCAGGCGGGTGTCACGGCCGTGCTCGCCGTCGATAGTCCCAACGCGGGTCCGATGCCCAACCAGCCCGCGGGTGTCGCGCGCAACCGCTGGATGGACCTGCAGATGATGAACAAGCAGCCGATGAAGGTGCACCTCTCGGGCCTCGAACTGGAATATCGTATTTTGCAGATCTATGCCAAAGACGCGGGCAAACGTGAAGCAAAGCTCGCCTTCGACGTAGGCCAGGGTTCACAGGACCTCGGGTTCCGAAACGAGACGGACATCCTGTTCACCGTCGTGCCATCGGCAAAGGTAAAGTTCCGGGTCCTCGATTCGAACGACCAGCCCACCACCGCATCATTCCTGATCAGAGATGAGCGGAAGCGTGTATACCCATCGCAGACCAAGCGTCTTGCTCCGGACTTTTTCTTTCAGCCGCAGATTTATCGGGCTGATGGTGAGTCCGTCGCACTGCCACCAGGCAAGTACACCATCGAATACTCGCGCGGACCGGAGTACATCGGGCGTTCCCAAACCCTCGAGATAAAAGACACCGCACCGCATACGATCACATTTCGGCTGGAACGCTGGATCGACCCTGCAAAACTGGGCTGGTACTCCGGAGATCATCACATCCACGCAGCCGGCTGCGCTCATTATGACCGTCCAACGGAAGGCGTCTATCCCGAAGACATGATGCGCCATGTTACTGGGCGAAGACCTGAAGATCGGCTCGGTGCTGACCTGGGGACCCGGCTGGTATTTCCAGAAGACATTCTTCGAAGGCAAAGACAACAAGGTCTCGACCGACGAGAATCGCATTCGCTACGACGTGGAAGTCTCCGGGCATCCGTCGAGCCATACCGGACATCTCCTGCTGCTCCGCCTCAAGGAGCAGGATTATCCAGGCACGAAGCGCATCGAAGACTGGCCAAGCTGGGGCATGCCCATACTGCAGTGGGGCAAGTCGCAGGGCGCAGTTGTCGGATATACGCATTCGGGCTGGGGCCTCGCACTGAAAGAAGAGAAACTCCCGAGCTACGAGATGCCGCCGTTCGACGGAATCGGAGCCAACGAATACATCGTCACCGTCACGCACGACCTCACGCAGGTGATCTCAGCTGTTGACACGCCATACGCCTGGGAACTGAACGTCTGGTATCACACGCTCAACGTCGGCTATCGAACGCGCATCAGTGGGGAAACCGATTTTCCCTGCATCTACGGCGAACGTGTTGGCCTGGGCCGCAGCTACGTTCGTCAATCGAAACTGGATTACGACGACTGGGTTGAAGGATTCGCGACAGGGCCGCAACTATGCGTCTGACGGGAAAAGCCATCTGATCGACTTCCGGGTAAACGGCATTGAGATGGGCAGTGGTAAAGATATCGAACTGCCGTCCGCGGGTACGGTCAAAGTCACAGCAAAGGCTGCGGCGAGGCTCGACGAAACCCCGGACCCGCGCTTCCGAAAGCTGTCCTACGATCAGAAGCCGTACTGGGATGTCGAGCGCGCACGGATCGGAACTTCTCGCAAGGTGCCGCTGGAAGTTGTGGTGAACGGATTACCGGTTGCTCGCACAGAAATCCTGGCCGATGGCGAACTTCGGGATGTCTCGTTCGACGTCCCTGTGAAACAAAGCAGCTGGATAGCCCTGCGGATCCTGCCGTCTTCGCATACCAACCCAATCTGGGTAACGGTCGACGGAAAACCCGTTCGCGCATCGAAGCGAAGTGCCCAGTGGCTGCGCGATGCTGTTGACGTCTGCTTTAAGCAGAAGGTCGGCCGGGTGCGACTCACTGAACAGGGCGAGATGGTGCGAGCTTACGATCACGCCCGCAAGACTTATGACAAGCTCATCGCGGAGTCACCCGTAGACTAAGTGATGCGCGCAATCGTACAGTCCTGGCGAGCCAGCGTCTCCGAAGTAAGCTCGACGCCGAGCCCCGGCCCGGTGGGCAACGCAAAAACACCTTTACCCTGCTGCACCGGGAAGGTCGTGTTCACAATGCCGCAGAACTCCTCGTCGTAGCGCCGGCGGACGGATTCGAGTATAAACAGGTTCGGTACATTTGCTGCCAGGTGCAGCGAGGCAGCGTGAAGCACAGGGCCGCCGCAGTTGTGCGGTGCGATCGGCCGGAAATGAGTCTCGGCCGCAGTCGCGATCTTCTTTGCCTCAGAGATCCCGCCGCACCATGAGATGTCGGGCATCACAATCCGAGCCGCTCCATTCGAGAGCAATTCCCGAAAGCCCCATCGCGTCATCAGCCGCTCACTTACACAAAGCGGAAGGCTCGTTGCGGCCGCCAGTTCCGAATACGCAGCAAGGTTATCCTGTGGCAGCATCTCCTCCAGCCACATCGGCTCATATTGCTCGCACGCCTGCGCAATCTGAATCGCACAATGCAGATTCCAGTAGCCGTGGAACTCCATCGCGACTTCCATGTCTTCGCCAAACTCATCTTTGATCAGCTTCAGCGGACGAAGGCCCTCGTGCATCTGGTCACGCGTGAGGAACTGGCCGTTATTCTTGAGCGCAATCGAATCGAATGGCCAGATCTTCATCGCACCAATGCCGCTGTCCATCAGCGATCGCGCAAGGCGCACCGGCTCCGTCAGAAACGAGAGGTGGTCATAGCAGGTGTTATAGGTTCGAATCTCATCCCGCGAAGCTCCGCCCAGCAGTTCGTAAACCGGTTTCCCGGCACTCTTGCCTGCAATATCCCAGAGTGCCATGTCAACCGCACTGATGGCCCGCATCTCCGCCCCGGCCCATCCGCTGTAGCTGATGGCCTGGAACATATTGGCCCAAAGCTTGTCGATGCGCGAGGCATCCTGGCCAAGCAAAACCGGAGCCAGTGCATTGCGCACAACAGCGGCCTCAGCATCGGGCCACGGATATGTTTCGCCGAGGCCAGTCAAACCATCATCAGTGTGAATACGTACCCAGAGCCAGCGAATCGGGCCGGCGTGAACAGTCACACCTTTCTCGAGCGTGACTGTCTCGACAGCAGTGATCTTCATCGCTACCGATTATGACGCGAGCTTACGCTTGTTCGGGAGGTTGACCGTCCATCGAGGCGAGGAGATCGCGGGCGGCATTCTGCTCCGCCGCCTTCTTCGACGGGCCATTGCCGGTGCCCCGGAAGAGCCTGCCAACCGTGACCTCGACGACGAAGCTGGGAGCGTGCGCAGGACCCGTCGTTTCCGTGACGCGATATTCCGGACGAGGCAGCTTCTCTGCACCAGCACGTTCCCACAACTCACCCTTAAAATTGGTGTGTTCGCCCGCATGTGCTGTTTCAAGAAGTTCGGCGCTGTAGATGTTCTTCTCGACGAAAACGCGCGCTGCGTCCATGCCGCCGTCCAGATACAACGCCGCAATCAGCGCTTCGATCGCATTAGACAGCAGCGACGACTTCAGGCGTCCGCCGCTGTGTTCCTCGCCTCGGCCGAGTTGCAGGAAATCGCCGAGCGATAACGCCTGAGCGACACGGTGCAGCCAGCGGGCACTAACGAGATAACTCTTCGCGCGCGACAACTGACCTTCAGGCAGTGTGGCGAACTCACGAACGAGGATCTCGCTCACAATGAAGCCGAGTATGGAATCGCCGAAGAATTCGAGTTGTTCGTTGTCGAGGTGAGTTTCGCGGGAGGGTGATTCGGAAGTGAACGACTTGTGTGTCAGAGCGCGGACCAGCAGGTCCCGGTCACGAAACGTGTGTCCAAGTTTCGCTTCTAGTTCCTGCAGGTCCGCTGAGGGCATCAAACCAGTTGGTCAGGGCTTGACAGGAGCCGCAGCAGGTGCGGGAGTAGACGGCGTGGTGGACGCCGGAGCCGCAGCCGGACTCCCCGTTGTACCGCCTGTTGTACCTGCAGCTGCACCCTTCAGCTTGATTGCCGTATTCCGCTCATTCGTTGCTGCATTCGTGATCGCCGCTGAAACATCGGTCATGGTCTTCAGCCGGTCGAGAGTGGCGATTGCGGCGTCAGGCTGCTTATTCAGGTTGTACGCATTCGCCAGCCGCACTATATTTGCCGGTTCGGGTGTCGCGGCTGAATCAACGGCAGTTTTGTACTCCTGCACAGCGACGTCGTACTTCTTGCGAACCACAGCGCACTGACCCAGCGCGGCGTGTGCATCGGCAGTGCTGTCCTTCTTCACCCCTGCCCACTGCTCGTCGGTAAACTGGGCAGGCTTGGGAGCATTCGGAATAGCGGCCATCGCCTGCTCGGCGTATTTGGTTGCTTTGGCCAGCTTCTCTTCGCGATCGAGATCGAACTCGCGGGTGTGCTGCGCAATGCCGGCAGCCAGCATCAGCATTGCCTGAAAGTTTTGCGGATCGGCTTCGATCGTGCGCTCCGCATAGACCGTCATCTTCTCGTAGTCGTTCTTCTGCTGCGCTGTAGCGGCGGCCATAAGCAGCACCTGTGATTTGAACTCGGTGTCCGCATACTTGGTCAGGAGATTATCAATCGCCGCCAGTCGGGCGTCGGCATCCGTCGCGTTCTGGATCGCCATCAGCGCGTCATATTCGGCTTTAGACTTCGGCTTCGGCTGCGCCATCGCAAAGCTTGCCAGCAGCGCCAGCGCCGCCACAATTCTGTAGATCAGTTTCATTCGTCTTTACTCCGTGTCAGTTCCGTGGTTTGCGCGCCTTAACGCGTTGTTGCTTTATTAATTCCTTGCTCCGCTGCCTGTCGGGCTCCTGGCGGTGCGCCCTCGACAGCGAGCGCAGACTTGTAATGCTGAGCGGCCTGTTCCTTCTCACCGTAGCCGTCCGCGATTCTCCCCAGGTACACCAGCGTCCACGATCTCGTGTGCGCATCCGGTGTGAGTTCAAGGGTCTTGCGAAAGAGTTGTTCGGCGAGTTCAGGTTCGTTCTTCAGCGCGGCCACGCGTGCGAGACCGTAGTACCCGCGCGCCTTCACCGTGCTGTCATCAAACTGGCGAACGATCTTGAGATAAGCCTCACGCGCACGATCGAGGTCGCGGCCGCCGTAGAGCTTGTCCGCCTCGGCGAGTGCTTTCTCGGCTGGACTGGGTTCGGGATCAGACGGACCATGAGCGACAGGCACACTCTTCCGAACGGATTTCGTTTTGGCGAACTCGACACCCTGAAGACGCTTGTCTTCCTTCCGCAAGTCGATTCCATCCAGCATCTCCGGAAGATACAGTCGCATCGAGGCCTGCTGCTTTTCGTAAACGGGCAACTGCTCCGAAAAGTAAGGAGTCAGCACGAAGCCTTCGGCAGTCGCCTCCTGAGCGCGCGCAGGCTGGTGCGTAATCCGGGCTTCCACCGCGCGAATCAGCGACTCCGTCGCGAGCAGCAGAAAATCGTCTTTGTAAATTGGATCAAGCGCAGCCGCCCCCTGCGCGTAATCGATCAGTCCCCGAACACGAACGATCTTCTCGTAATACTTCGTCGCCAGAGGATCGATCAGATAGTGCAGGCACGCATGCCGAATGTCGTCAACTCGCGCTTCCGCCGGTGGCGTCACCACCACGAAATAATCATCCTTGAAGCTGCGCGTATGGACCTGGCTCGAAGGCGTCATCAGGTCGACGTACACGATGAACCGGCGGCCCATGTAGCCGCTCGTAACGTTCCGGAGATAAGCGTCCGTCTCGAGCATGGCTCCCGAGACCTTCGGCTGGAACTGCTGCAGCGCCTTTTCGTAATAGGGCTCGACGCGCCTCCATAAGGTATCCAGAGCGGCCTCTTCGTGGAAGCGCGCCATCAGGTCGTTGAAGCCTGTCAGAGACTGAACATCCGGAGGAACTTCCGCACCGACGATCCGCGGTTTGTAGCCTGGCATCTCGGTCACGAGCGCGAAGGAAATGTATTGTGCGAGATCCGCGCCGGTATCTTCCTTGCGATGCTCGAAGAAGAAGGAACGCAGGTCTTTAAGGCAGGCAGGGTTCTTCGCCAGGACTTCCTTTCGGACCGCTGCCCGCAGAGGATCGGAGGGCGCAGCCTCCGCCGAATGATGTGCCGCATCCCATGCAGCCATCACGCCGAAAAGAACCTTACTGTAATCGAGTTGTCCTGATTCTGCCGCGGTGAGGCCTACAACTGGCAGCAACGCCAGACAGAAAAGGAGTGTTGTAACGGGGATACGTCGAGCCAAACGGATGTTCGCTGCCTTAGTACTAGTGTAACGTCATTTCGGACCGAAGACGACCCATTCCACGCCGCCCACCACGGCCCGCCCGGCCATCGCCACCCCGGGAATCTCCTCGTAACGGGTGCTGCTCAAATTCGTGAACTGCGCGAAGGGCCGGATCCGGCCTCTTGGCATCGCCGCATACACATCCCAGACCGCGTACGGATCCCGCTGAAAACGTTCGGTGACACCGATTCGGGTGCGCAGGGCCACGCCTTTCGTGAACGCCTGCCAGCCGACAATACCCGTGTTCACGGGGTAGTTGAACACATACTTCGATTGCTGGTTCATCAGAACGTCCTGCCCGCCATGCAAGCCGGTATAACCAAAATCGATGGTCTGAGAACGCGTCACAGTAACACGGACGTCCGCTTCGAACCCAGTGAACCGAAGGTCCTGAAAGTTGGTTGCACGCCAGATGTCGTTGGGATCACTCCGGACATAGTCGATGCCGTCTTTCTCTCGTCGCTGGAAAACGGCCGCAGTTGCGCGAACACGGCCTCCGGCGTTCCAGTCGATTCCTCCCTCATAGCTCCACGCTCGCTCCGGCCGCAGATTTGGATTCCCGCGATTGGCTGGATCCTGGTAGTACAGATCTGTGTAAGTCGGCAGCCGGAATGCGCGGCTCGCTGACGCTCGAACCTTCAGCGCGCTGGTCAGCCAGTAGCCGGCGGCCACCGACGGCGAGACGTCATGATTCGCGGATCCCCAAATTTCATCGCGCACTCCGACGTTCAGAGAGAACCGGCGCAGCGACCGGAAATCAAGATCCACATACCCGGCAGTCCGCATCCGGTCGTGGTAACCAAGCGCGTTGCTTTCGATGGAGTCACGAAACACCTCCGCGCCATAGAACAGGTTCGTGTTTCGTCGGAGCGACTCCTTCCGCCGTAACGTCGCCTGGAAGCTTTCTACTGCGTGGCGATTGGTATAGATCTCCGGCTGGTAGCGATACAAAGCGAACAAATCCGTGTGACGCCGGTAAACAAACCCCACGTCGGTCTTTGACCCAAGCTGCTGGTTTACGGCTGCCCACCATGTCCGCGTTCGCTCCCACGAGGGATAGTTGCCATAGAACTGCTCGGCCCCGAACGGCGTGTCACGATTCGCGAGGAGAATATGCGTCGTACCCAGAATCGATTTCAGTCGTGTATCGGAAGCAAGCGACAGATTCCGATAATCGCGATTCGGAATGAATCCGGTCGAGAAGTCGCGGAAAAACGTCAGCGACTCGGAGAGTTTGTCGCCAACGTATGTCAGGACTCCGCGCTGCTGATTCACGCCGAAGTTGCCGGCCGCCGCCTGCAGCCGGAACTCGCTCGATTCAGGCGAGCGAGACACGAAGTTAACCACTCCGCCAACTGCATCGGAGCCATACAGCGTTGATCCTGAGCCTTTCAATATCTCGATCGACCCGATCTCTTCCAGCGGAACCGGCAAATCCAGATTGTGGTGTCCCGACTGGACGTCGTTCAGCCTCATTCCATCGAGCAGAACGAGAGTCTGTCCAAATGAGCCGCCCCGGATGGATATATCTCCCTGAATACCATTTGGCGACCTTTGTCGAAGGTCGACGGAAGGGTCGAGTCGCAGCAGATCGGTGAATGTATTCGTCGTCAGGCGAACACCTTCAAGCCGGATCGAACGAACTGAGCGGTCAGCCTCTTCGAGCGGCAGGGGCTCCCAGACGCCCGTCACGACGACGGTCTCTTTGACAGCTGGGATTGCGGGGACGTCCGGATCGGCTGCGAGCATCATGAACTGGACGACACATACCGATACCAATGCGAAGCGCTGGAACAATCTCTATTTTCGCATCGGGTTGCGATCGACTCCGTCGGTGCGTCGACGATGGTTCTTGTGGGGAGGCTCGATAAACAGCGGTTCTGTTTCCGGTGTTAAAAGAACCCACAGACCGTATAACGCGATCAGCGAGCCAAAGGGAACGATCAGCAAGCTGACTCCGCAAAGCACAATCATGAGAAACCGAGCCCAGTTCTGGTACTGCTGCACGAACCAGCCCGCAATCATATAAGGGATCCCGACGATCAGGTGCGATAAGACCAGAGCGACCGCGACAAAGCCGAAACCGGCAAGACCCTCACCAAAGTTGAAGATCCCGGTGAAATCGCCGAAGTACAGCAGCAAGGCCATGGCGAAGACGATTGAAAACGCTCCGAACGCCATACTTACTGTCCCCAGTCTCTGAACATGTGTGTCCATTAATAGTTGGCGGGCGTCCCGGTCAGACCCTACCTTACCACCCTATAATCAAATGCTATGAACCGCCGAAGCTTTCTTTCGCTGCCAGGATTCGCGTCGATTACCGGAACGGCTTTCCGTCCTGACGCTGTCGCGCTTGCACAATCCGCCAGCCTGGGCAGCTACGGCAGGCCCGCGGACGCCGTAGCACGAGACGAAGACTACTGGATGAATATTCGCCATGCATTTACGGTGGATCGCAACATGATCAATCTGAATAACGGCGGCGTATCCCCTTCTCCAAAGATCGTCTCGGACACAGAAAAACGTTATCTCGATGTCGAGAACATGACTCCGACTTACTACATGTGGCGGATCCTCGACCCTGGTCTCGAGACAGTACGTCGTCGGCTTGCGAAGATGTTCGGCTGCGATACCGAAGAGATCGCGATTACGCGCAATGCCAGTGAAGCACTCGAGAACGTGCAGCTGGGAATGAACCTTCGGCGCGGTGACGAGGTCATCACGACGAATCAGGATTACCCTCGCATGATCACCACATGGCAGCAGCGTGAGCGTCGTGACGGCATCAAGCTGCGTCAGCTGAAGTTCCCCGTGCCGCCGCCGAGCATGGAATATCTGGTGAAGATGTTCGAGGATGCGATTACGCCGCAGACGAAGGTCATCCACTTATGCCACATCACGAATCGCACCGGCCAGATCTTTCCCGTAAAGCGAATCTGCCAGATGGCACGGGCGCGAAACATCGAAGTGGTCGTCGACGGCGCTCACGCCTTTGCCCAGTTCCCCTTTAAGCATGCAGACCTGGACTGCGACTACTACGGCACGTCATTGCACAAGTGGGTACTCGCACCTATTGGTACGGGAATGCTCTACGTACGCAAGTCAAAGATCAAAAGTATCTGGCCGATGATGCCGGCGGGAGAGTCAATGGATGACAACATCCGCAAGTTCGAGGAGATCGGCACTCATCCTGCCTCGCAGCGCAATGCCATCACCGAAGCGCTCAACTTCCACGACAGCATCGGACCTGAGCGGAAAGCAGAACGGTTCCGGTATCTGCGGAAGCGCTGGGCCAATCGACTGCGCAGATCTGCCCGGGGTAAAGATCCTCAACAGCGAGGATCCGGAACAGTCCTGCGGGATCGGTTTCATCAGTGTTCAGAACATCGATCCGGCGAAGTTGAACGCTTATCTGTGGGAGAAGTTCCGCATCTGGACCACAGTCATCGATACTCCCGGCGAGTACAGCGGACTCCGGATTACCCCGAATGTCTACACCACGCTCGAGGAGATCGATACCTTCTCGGAAGCCATGGAGAACGTCATCCGCAAAGGGCTGCCCACGGCCTGATTAGCGTCGGGCATTGGGATCCGGCCGCTGCGCCGGCATCTGATCGCGCCCGCTCTCTTTGGATTTGTCTTTGCCGAATCCGAATCGGCGGCCAAGAATCAGCTTGACGAGCAGATGGTCGGTAGACTGCGTCACACCGACGCCGACACCGAAATTGAACTCCCAGTCAGCACCAAGATCCAGGTCAATCGAGGGCACGAACTGGTGCTCCTGCTGCCGAAACGGATCCCATGAGTAGAATCGGCCAACAGCGCCGTAATACTCGAAACCGGCACTTACCTTTTTGGTCAAGTCGTATCCGTACTTAAAGTTCGGGGCGAAAACGACCCCATCGTTCACGCCCGGTCCGTGGAATGAGCGATCGAACGTCGGATTAAATGAGAAATAGGTCTTTCCGAGCTGCTTATCGATGATGGGCCGGATCTCCCAATTCCAGGTGTCCGCGCTGAACGGCGGCCGCTGATACCCAATCTCTGTAGAGATGCTGACGCCTACGGGCCAATGCCAGCTACTCGGAGCGCGAACACGGGGCCGGATATGCGACCCGACATACTGCCATCCATAGCCGGGGTTTGCGCTGGTGAAGATGTAAAAGCCGGTTTCGGCCCAGTCGTTCCAGCCGTGAGTGATCTCGATCGTCTCGTGAAGTGCGTGTTCGGTCGGTATCACTGAGCCGACCTTGTCCTTTGATCCCGAGAAGGTGAAGTTGCTGTGCAACTCAACCATCGTCCGTCCGGGCGCTACGGTCTCGGAACCGTAAACCTGGATCTCATAATTGTCCTGGGCATGCAGGAGGTTCGCCGCCCCGAGAAAGAATCGAGGCGGTTAGAAGAGTTCGAACTAATATCAAACCAGTAGTTTACTGATCACTTCTCCGCTGACGTCCGTAAGCCGGAAATCGCGCCCGAGATGGCGATACGTCAGGCGCTTGTGATCGAGCCCAAGTGTGTGCAGGATCGTGGCCTGCAGGTCATGGACATCGATCTTGTCTTCGACGATTTCGAAGCCGAGGTCGTCGGTCTTGCCGACTACCTGGCCGCCCTTGATGCCGCCGCCCGCCATCCACAGGCTGTAGCCGTTCGGGATGGTGATCGCGGCCGATGCTGGCCGGATCATCCGGACTGCGCATCTCGGACATCGGCGTGCGGCCGAACTCGCCGCCCCAGACCACCAGCGTGTCGTCCAGCATGCCGCGCTGCTTCAGATCCTTGAGCAGCGCCGCAGCGGGCTGATCCGTTGCGCCGCACTGCTTCTTCAGGCCGGCGACGATGCCGCTGTGGTGGTCCCAGCTGGCGTGCATCAGCATCACGAAGCGCACGCCGCGCTCCACCATCCGGCGGGCAAGCAGACAGTTTGTGCCGTAAGCTTTCGTCTCTGGCTTGTCGACGCCGTACATCGCGAGCGTCTCCTGCGATTCCTTCGAGAAGTCCAGCAGTTCGGGGCTCGACATCTGCATCTTGTACGCCAGCTCGTACGAGTGAATGCGTGACGCGATCTCGGCGTCGCCGGTGCGCTCTTCGTGATCCTGATTCATCTCGCGAATCATGTCGAGGCGCGTTCGCTGGACGTCCTTCGAGATACCGTTGGGGTTCGAAAGATAGAGAATCGGATCGCCCTGGCTGCGGAACACCGTGCCTGCATACGTCGAGGGCAGGAAGCCGCTCGACCAGTTGTCAGAGCCCGCGCTGGTGCCGACTCCCGACGTCAGCACGACAAAGCCCGGCAGATTCTGCGACTCGCTGCCCAGTCCATAAGTCACCCACGCGCCCATCGTCGGTCGGCCAGCGATCATGTGACCCGTGAACAGGAACAGCTGTCCGGGATGATGATTGAATGCCTCGCTGTGCATCGACCGGATCAGGCAGATGTCGTCCGCGCATGTGAGCTGATGTGCGGCAGCAGTTCCGACAACTCCATCCCGCACTGGCCGCGCGGTTTGAACTTGAACGGGCTGCCAAGAACGCTGGCAGTGGGCTTGATGAATGCCAGCTTCAGGTCCTTCGTCAGCGAAGGCGGAAGCGGCTTGCCGTTCCACTTGTTCAGCTCCGGCTTCGGATCGAACAGATCCATCTGGCTCGGCGCGCCTTCCATGAACAGGAAGATGACGTTCTTCGCTTTCGGCTTGAAGTGCGGCGGTTTGGGTGCCAGCGGCGACACCGCTTCTGACGGCTCGCCCTTCCTGCTGAAGCAGGTGAGCGAGTGCGATGGTGCCGATGCCACCGCCGCAGTTTCGGAAGAACCTCCGTCGAGACTGGATCAGCTGATAATCGCGCGACGTCATACTATTCCTTCGTAACAAACTCATCAAGATTCAACAGCACCGACGCGAGGTTCACCCAGGCAGCCGCTTCTGCTCGGTCAAGGCCCGGCAGTGATGCCGGCGCGAGCTTTGCTGCGTCCGCAGTGTCCTGCTGCGTACTTTGCACGCAGCGTGTCGAGCCCCTTGTGGAACCGCGCGCTGTCACCTTGGGTGGGCGTGCGTCCAAGCGCTCGTTCAAACATGAGATTGATGCGGGCATCGGTAGTGCCGGCATCGGTAATCGTTCGATACGCAAGCGCCTGACCGCTTCCAGGAACACCGGATCGTTCAGCAGATTCAGAGCCTGTAGCGGCGTGTCCGACCGCTCACGCCGGCATTCCGTTACGACGGCCTTCGGAGCATCGAAGTTCATCAGCAGCGGGTAAGGCGTAGCCCTCTGGAAGAAGATGTACACGCCGCGGCGGTACTTGTCGGAACCCTTGCTCTCGTTCCATTTGGCGTCGCCGTTTGCACCGTATGCGAGCGAGGCCACTCCGGCAGGCTGAGGCGGATTCACGCTTGGCCCGCCACCTCTTCGGTCGCGAGCAGACCGCCCGCAAAGAGGGCTTCATCGCGGATCAGTTCGGCCGGAAGCCGCAGCCGCGACTGGCGCGCAAGCAGCGCGTTATCGGGATCTTTGGCCTCAAGGTCCGGCCGGACTTTCGAAGACTGGCGATAAGTGGAAGACGTCACGATCGTCCGTATCACCTGCTTCATGCTCCAGCCGTCCTCGACGAATTCGGAGGCAAGCCAGTCGAGCAGTTCCGGATGCGACGGCGGATCGCCGCGCGTGCCGAAGTCCTCGGCTGTTTTGACGATTCCGCGGCCGAAGAGCTCCTGCCACATCCAGTTCACGGCCACCCGCGACGTCAGCGGATTGTCTTTGCGAGACCATCCAGCGTGCAAGATCGAGGCGCGTTGGCCATGCCGTCTTTGGCAGACACAGAAAGCGCCGGCAGAACGGAGAGCGTGTTCGGCTTTACCTCGACGCCCATCGTCCGGTAGTCGCCGCGAACGCGCAGATGACTCGGGCCGGTCCGCGGACCGTCTTCGATCGACATCGCTTCGGACAGCTGCGGGTAGCTCGCGTACAACTCCTTCAGCTTCTTGTCTAGCTCAGGCAGTTTCAGTTCTTTCCACTTCTTCTGGCCCACTGCGAAGTGATAGTTGCGGATGAAGTGCGACGTCAGAACGTCGGCTTCGCGCTCGGTGCGCTTCTCGGCGAGGCGTCCGCATGATGCGCTCGCCGTCCCAGCCGCCATCGGTCAGCTTCAGGAGGCAGTCCCACGCAAGGTCCCAGTCGGTTCGTTTGCCGGGATTCGCTGCTGCCTGAAGCATTTCCTTTTCCCACGCAGCCTGCAGCTCGGGGACGTTGTACTCCTTCAGGAGTTCGGCTCGTTTCGCCCGATACTCGTCACGCTTCTGCAGCCATGGCCCGATCTCGCCCGGCAACGGCGCGACGATGTCGGTTTCGCGGACGTTGTCGAAGAAGGCGTACATGCTGTAGAAGTCCTTCTGCGAGATGGGATCGTACTTGTGGTCGTGGCACTGGGCGCACGCGACCGTCAGACCCAGCCACGCTGAGGCAATCGTGTTCGAACGGTCGATGGCGGCCTCGAACAGGAACTGCTTGTTGTCGATCCCGCCTTCGCGATTCGTGAGCGTGTTGCGGTGGAAGCCGGCCGCGATTTTTGCGTCCTCTCCGCCGTTTGGCAGGAGGTCGCCGGCGATCTGCATCTATCGTGAACTGGTCGAATGGCAGGTCACTGTTGAAGGCGTCGAATGACCCAGTCGCGGTATCGCCACGCCCACGGGCGATCCCAATCCTTCTCGTAGCCGTCGCTGTCGGCGTAGCGCGCGCGGTCGAGCCACGGACGTGCCCAGCGCTCTCCAAAGTGCGCGGAAGCGAGCAGCCGGTCCACTACCCGCTCGTATGCGTCGGGAGCGGAGTCGGCGAGAAAGTCGCGGATTTGTTCGGGCGTGGGCGGAAGCCCCGTCAGGTCGAGGTGCACGCGGCGAAGCAGCGTTCGTTTATCGGCCTCTGGCGAAGGCGCGATGCCGTCCTTCTCCAGCCGCGCCAGCACGAAAGCGTCAACCGGATTGCGAACCCAGTCTGAGTGTTTGACCGCAGGCTGATTTGGCAACCGCACCGGCTGGAAAGCCCAGTGTGAAGACTTTGTGTTCTTCGAGAGTTCGGCGGGAGCTGCAGCGCCGTCCCATTTCGCACCGCCGTCGATCCACTTCGCCAGAACGTCGATGTCGGCTGGTGTCAACCGCGGTCCGGCGGGCGGCATCGCAGGGACACCAGGTTTGCCGGAGACGCGTTGAATCAACTTACTGTCAGCACTCTTACCCGGAAGAATGACTGGTCCCGGAATAGCCGCCGGCCATGGCCGCATCTCGCTGGTCGAGGCGGAAACCGCTCATCTGCTGTGCCGGGCCGTGACAGCCGTAGCACCGCGAACGGAAGATTTTAGCTACTTCAGGCGTTTGCGCCAGAACAGCAGATGCGCATAACAGCGCGGCTGTTGTAAGCCGGACGAACATCAAGCGGTGGATTCCTCTCCTACTAGTCTACGGAATCCACCACCCGAGGGGTTACATTTGCTCCGGAATCATCTAAAAGAGGTACTTGAGCGCGAACTGTATCTGTCTGGCAGGGAAGGTGGACGAGATGGCTCCGAAGCTGCCCGATGAGCGATTGCTGTTCGGCGGCATGAAGTTCGTCTGGTTGGTTGCGTTGAACGCTTCTGCCCGGAACTCGAGAGCCTGACGCTCGGTTACGCGGAATTGCTTGTGCAGTCCGAGATCGAGTTGCAGGAAGCCGGGGGCGCGAACGATGTTGCGTCCCGCGTTGCCAAACGGGAACCGGGGATCCGTCGGGATCTGCACGGTGTCGGGGTTGAGCCAGCGCTGGACCGTTCGCTGCCCTTCCGGCAGGACAGGATCACCTGTGATGTTCGGACGATAGTTGGGCAGCGGGCTGACCGAGAACTGGGTCGACGGACTGTAGGTCAGGTTCACCGGCGGACCGCTGGTTGCCGTGTTGATCGCTGTCAGGCGCCAGCCGCCGAGAACAGAGTCAACGAACCAGTTGCTGCTGCTCATCCAGCGGCGACCCTTGCCAACGGGCAGTTCGTAGTTGAGGGTTGTGATGTTTGTCAGCGGTTGGTCGTAACCGGAGAGGCCGCGTTCGTTGCGGAGGTCGCGATAGTTGACGCGCGAATTGTCTCCGTTTGCCGTCTCGAGGTGACCAGACGCATTGTCGATCGCCTTGGACCAGGTGAAGGAGTTCAGGAAGTACAGGCCTCCGGAGAAGCGCTTCTCCAGCTTTACCTGCAGCGCGTGATAGTCGAGAAACCCGCCTCCGAATGCAGCCTGAATGTAGCCGAAGTTCTGGATCGGCCGGCGAGCCTGCAGCGAGAGGTTCTCGTTGGGGTTGTTGGTGCGGGCCTGATTATAATCGCCGAGAATCATCAGCTTCACGCCGCGCGTACCGACGTATCCGACATCGAGGACCCAGTCTTTCGCGAGTTCCTGCTGAATTGTGAAGTGCCAGCTTTGGACGTAGCCCGTCGGATTGTCTGCCGGAATGTAGTTTGTGCGAACCAGCGTCTGGTTCACGTTGGCAAGATTGAGGAAGCCGTTCGGATAACCCTGCTGTGTCGGACGAAAGCAGCTCTGCGGGGCGTCGTTCGCTGAGGTGCAGAGAGGCAGACCGTTCTGGACTGCCGGCGGTACCTGATCAACGCTGGGGTTCAGAACGTTGGGAAGGTTGTAGGCGAGCAGGTTCTCGCCGCCCATGCGATTGAAGTTCAGATAGCTGATGCCGTACGCCGATCGGATGACGGTCTTCGGAAACAGCGTCCACGCGAGGCCAACGCGCGGCGCCCAGTTGTTGGTATCGGGGTGCACCAGCGAACGGTCGTACAGATCACCATCTTTGGCGGTTAAGAGCGTGTTCGTCGTCGGGTTGAAGTTGGCAATGCGGTTCTGGGCTTCCCACTGGGGACTCGCGAACTCATACCGGACACCGAGGTTGAGGGTCAGCTTGTCACTAACCTTCCAGTCGTCCTGCAGGTACGCGAAGTGCATCCGCTGGCGATAGTTCATGATGACCGCGTTGTTCAGCTGGTAGTTGCTGCGCGCACCGAACAGGAAGTCGGCGAGGAACTGCAGGTTGTTGGTTGCCGTGCCAGGCACCTGGCTGAAGCGGCCGGCGTATGTATCCTGACCGGACTTCGGATTGAAGTCGTCAATGTCGGTGTCGATGGCCTGATACTCGTAACCCGCCTTCAGCGTGTGACGGCGAAGGATCTTCGAGTAGTTGACCTTCGGATTGAAGACATAGGGATTCTGGAACTGCGGATTACTGGGCTGAACGCCGAGCTGGGTATAGCCGTTGATGATCTGCGTGTACAGACCTCCGACATAACGAGGGTCGGTAGGGAGGTTTGGGAAGCCGAAGCTCTGTGCAACTCCAGGCGTTCCGACACCTATAGGCGACTTGCCGCCTTCCGTGTAGGTATCGCCGAGCCGCGCTTCGAGGATCGATGTTGGCGACAACGTGATGTTTGCACCGAAGGCCATGGCGCGGTTAAGGATGCGGACGTTGCCGTTGTTGTTCCCGCCAGCAAGACCGGGGATTGCCGCTGGTTCGAAGTTGTTCAGCAGCCGATGGCTGTAGCGTCCGAAGAAGCTGATTCGGTCATTGAGGTAGTAATCCGAGCGGATATCGCCTTTGTCGTTCTGGTTGGTCTGGCGCGGCTGCGTCTGCAGGTTCTGAGAGTTGCCCGGACGATTCGGCGCCGGCAAATCGCTCATCACGCGCTGGGCGAAAGGAGTGATCGCACTCTGCGGGATGATTCCGTTCGCGTAAACTTCCCCCGTATACGGGTTGCGAATCGGAATTCCAACGATGCCCTGGCGCTGATCCAGCGTCGGAACGTCTGAGAACATGATCGAGTTCTGAGTTTGCCGGAAACCCTCGTAGTCGGCGAAGAAGAACCATTTGTCCTTCAGGATTCGTCCGCCGAGAGAGCCTCCGAACTGATTGCGGATCAGTACGGGCTTCTGATTGTTCACGGGCTTGAAGAACCCGGTGGCATTCAGGCTGGTGTTGCGAAGGAATTCCCAGACCGAACCATGAAATTCGTTGGTACCGCTGCGGAGTGTCGCGTTGACGATGGCACCGCCCGCGCGACCGTATTCCGCACTGAAGTTGTTGGTCTCCAGCCGAAACTCAGCGACGGCGTCGGGAGACATCTGCACGACCTGATTCGAGAAGCCCTGATTCGACGTACCGTAAGCGTTGTTGTCGACACCATCGAGAATGAAATTATTTTGCGAGCTGCGCATCCCGTTGGCGTTGAACGAAGCATCGCGAGGTGAGGTACCGCTTGCAAGCGCGGAACGGCGAACTCCAGGGGCGAGTAACGCAAGGTCCGCATAAGAGCGGCCGTTCAGTGGAAGATTCACAATGTTCTGTGTCGTGACGACGGTGCCACGTGAGCTTGTCTCTGTTTCGAGTTGCTCCGCAGCCGCTTCGACAAGTACCTTCTCGGTAACCTCACCGACCTGCATCGTCAGATCCACGCGCTGTCGCGCATTAACACTGAGCGTGAACGGCTGAGCTTCGGCTGTCTTGAAGCCTGTAGCCTCGCCCGTGACCTTGTAGCTTCCGATTCGGACGCTTGGGAAGATGTAATCACCCGCCTGATCCGTCGTGGTGTTCTGAGTGACGCCTGTTCCGGTGTTGACCAACGTCACCCGTGCGCCCGCAAGGGCACCGCCACTGGCGTCGCGGACAGTGCCGAGCACGGCTGCAGACTCGAACTGAGCGAGAGCGTTAAGCGATAAGGCGAGCGTGGCCCATATTACGCAAACTAAGCGACGATTCATAGAAAGTCTTACGAGGATAGCAGCCCAAAGTTTCAGGCAAGTAAATCGTCGACAACGTGACCGTGAACGTCGGTCAGTCGGAAATCGCGGCCTGCGTAGCGATACGTGAACTTCTCGTGGTCGAAGCCTAATTGGTTCAGCAGCGTTGCGTGCAGGTCATGCACGTGGACCTTATTCTCAGCTGCGGCGAAACCGAACTCGTCTGTTGCGCCGTAGACCAGACCCTTCTTGAATCCACCTCCGGCCACCCACATGCAGAAGCCGTACGGGTTGTGATCGCGGCCGTTGGTCATGCCGACTGTTAGCGCCCAGGTCAGGCAGTTCGACGGTCGGCGTCCGGCCAAACTCACCGCCCCAGATCACCAGGGTGTCATCGAGCATGCCGCGCTGTTTCAGGTCCTTCAGCAGGGCCGCGATGGGCTGGTCGCATTCCCGCGCCAGCCGTCCGTGGTTTGAGCGAATATCGTCGTGGCTGTCCCACGGCTGACCGGCGCCGTGCCACACCTGCACGAAGCGGACTCCCCGTTCCAGCAGCCGGCGTGCGATCATCATCTGCCGCGCCTGCATGACCTTCGCCGTACATCTTTGTAATATGCTCCGGCTCTTTCGAAGATCGAAGGCGTCGTCGGCTTCCATCTGCATGCGATAGGCGAGCTCGAAGGACTGAATCCGAGCTTCGAGCAGCCCGTCGTTCTGGCGTTGCTGCCCGGTAGCCGCGGTTGAGTTCCGCCAGCAGATCCAGTTGCTCGCGCTGGCCCTTCTGGGACGTGTAGCGGTTCCGGATGTTCTCGATCAGCTTGTCGATCTGCGTCTCGCGCGTGTCGATATG
This sequence comes from Bryobacteraceae bacterium, assembly GCA_963794765.1. Classification (GTDB taxonomy): domain Bacteria; phylum Acidobacteriota; class Terriglobia; order Bryobacterales; family Bryobacteraceae; genus JAWXCM01. Next base: position 100,772 of record CAWCGC010000048.1, read on the forward strand.
CGTCGCCTGATAAGCACCCGGAAGGAAAGCCGATCGCCAGTTCTGATTGCCCTGCGTGGGAAGACCGTCGGGACAGAGCACGATGAAGCCCGGCAGATTCTGGTTCTCGGAACCGAGTCCGTAGGTGATCCACGAACCGAAGCTGGGCCGAACCTGACGGACTTCGCCGCAGTTCATCATCATCAGCGAAGGTTCATGGTTCGGGATGTCGGTGTGCATCGAACGAATGATGCAGAGGTCATCGACGCATTCGCCGACGTGCGAGAAGATCTCGCTGACCTCGATTCCGCTCTGGCCGAACTTGCGGAACGTGAACGGGGATGGAAAAGCGGCGCCGGTGCGCCGCTCGGTTTTGAGCGTGATCGGAATCGGCTTGCCACGCGAACTTCGCGAGCGAAGGCTTGGGATCGAAAGTGTCGACGTGCGAGCTCCGCCATTCATGAACAGGTGCAGCACGCGCTTTGCTTTGGCGGGCAGCGGCGGCGCCTTTGGCGCGAGCGGATTCACCGCCCCTGTTGCTGTGGCGGCTTCGAGGTTGCCGCTGTCGCCCAGCAAGGCCGTCAGTGCGACAGTGCCCATGCCCATGCCGCACCGCGCCAGCATGTCGCGGCGCGTCAGAAAAGATCTCTTGGTTTCTGCATGGTTCTTACCTCAATCGACAAATGCGAACTCGTTGGTTTGCAGCAGCACTTGTGCGTATCGCTCCCAAGCTTTGAGTTTCCGCGGTGCCGGGCCGGCGAAGTCCTCTGTCGCGTTCCAGGTTTGATCGCCAACTCGGATCACCGGGGCCCAGCTGAACCCATCGTTCTCGACGTCTTGGCGCCCATCCACGATGAAGTCGATGGTGTCACCCTTCTCGACCGTGATGCCGCTCAAGCTTCGTTTCGGCAGTGGAGCCGTTCACGTTCCATGATGCGAGTTCTCCGTGCCGGCTGGACACGATACGCCCACGAACACCGTCTCCGAATGGAACGGCGGGCTGGCCGTGGCGGAGCGTTCCTTCGATGCTGACCTTGCCAGCGACGGGGCTGATCCAGCGGCGAACGACTGGTTCGGCTTTCGCCCGGCTCCCCGCCAGCTGCGCGAATCTGCGCTTTGCCGTATTGTTTTGCGGGCAGGATCGGTGCGCCCTGCCAGCGATCTCCTGCATACGTCGTAAAGGCCAGCATGTTGCCCGTTTTGTCCAGTGTCCCGTAGCTCCATAAAGACGGTACAGGAGTATCTGTTTCCTCCGATTGCGACTTGAGGAAGCGCTCACCGGCTTCGATTTCCCCTTGCTCGGGATCACGACTGAAGACAGCGCGATACATCTCCGGGATCGTCTTCGTGCGCGCGGCTAAATGCGTTGCCTGTTCCGCGATGAACGGGCTGTTGAGGTAGAAGAGCGCCTGCTGCGGCACGGTCGTGACGAAGCGCGATCGGTGCGTGCTGATCCGGCGATGCGAAGTCGAAGGCGTTCAGGAAGCCCGGCAGGCGACCGCGCTCGATGAAGCCGTAAACGGTACGCCGCGGAACGGAAGGCTGTGCTTCGAGTGGGAACGGCAGTCCGCCGACTGTGAGATCGAGCCGGCCGGCTGCCGCGAGGCCTCGTCGCGCACGGCTTCGATCTCAAGCCGCTGGCGATTCGCTCGCCACAAGAACTGATTTTCCGGATCGATTCTGCGTGCGGTCTCATTGTCCATGCTTGCCTGGCGATATGCCTTTGAGAGCATGATCAAGCGGTGCAGCTTCTTGAGCGACCACTTGTAATCGTCGCGGAAAGTGACTGCAAGCGTGTCGAGCAATTCCGGATGCGTTGGCGGATCGCCCCGGAAACCGAAGTCGCTCGGCGTGCGCACGAGACCGCTGCCGAAGTGATGCATCCAGACTCGGTTTACGATCACACGGGCGGTCAGCGGGTTTTCAGGATCGATGATGGCGCTTTGCAAGCTCGAGACGGCCGCTTCCGTCTTTGAACGTTTTCTCTTCGCTGCCACCCAGACAGGAAAGGAAGTGCGGCGGCGCCAGTGCACCGGGGTTGTTCGGATTTCCGCGCAGGAATACGTGTGCCGGCGTCGGGTTCGGCAGATCTTCGACGGCCATTGCACGCGCCTCGGCACCGTCGTAAGCTGCCTGCGCGAGCATCGATGCCGTAGCGCACGCGGATGGAACGCATGTTGTTGCGGTCGCCCTCGGTTGCGATCTCATCGAAGTGGTCGACGGTGATATCGGTCGGCGACTCGCCGCCGTTCTTCAGATATTTCTGCCAACGCCGCAGAAGCCAAAGATTTAGCTGACGGTCGCGGATGAGATCTTCCACTTCGGTGTTCGACAGCTTCTCCGCATCGGCCGCGGCTTTGCGGTAATCCGGTTCCTGGGATTTGAAGAACGCCACCATCTCGCGATTGCGTCGCTCGCGGTAATCCTGCTCCGCTGCACGAATTTTCGCGAGCCGCTGCTGGTAGGTCGCTTGTTTGGGATCGAGACCCGGCGCTGCGGCAAGCGTAAGCCGCGGGAAATTCTGAGGGTCTCGAATGTTGGAGAAGACCGAGTAGAACGAATAGTAGTCCTTCGTTGGGATCGGATCGTACTTATGGTCGTGGCAGCGAGCACAGGCGACCGTGAGTCCCAACATGCCTCGTGCGACCGCGTCGATACGGTCGTCGACGGTTTCCGGAAAGCTATTCGGGAATTCGCGTCCAAGACTGAGGTATCCAAGTGCGGCGAGGTGTTTTGGATCAACTTTTGAAAGCTTGTCGGCAGCAAGCTGATAGAGCAGAAATTCGTTGTACGGCAAGATCCTCGTTCAGTGATCGTATAACCCAGTCCCGGTAGGTGTACGACCACGGATAGCGCTGGCCGGCGTTGACGGAATCGTTGACCGAGTCGGCGTAACGAGCGACGTCGAGCCAGTGACGTCCCCATCGCTCTCCGTAATGCGGGGATGCGAGCAGGCGATCGATCAACTTCTCATAAGCGTCTGGGTTCTTATCGCTGACGAACGCAGTCACTTCGTCGGCGGTCGGCGGGAGGCCCGTGAGGTCAAAGGTCGCTCGCCGAATGAGTGTCCGGCGATCTGCTTCGGGTGAGAGCGTCAGGTTTTTTTCTGCGAGCTTTGCGGTGATAAAGCTGTCGATGTCACCGGGCGAGCGCTCCGGTTTGCTGAGCGACCAAAGGTGTCGTTTCGGTGCTGCTGTAATCACACGATCGGCCGGCAGCGGGGCACCGGCTTTGACCCACGCTTCAAATTCTGCGATGGTTTCCGCAGGCAGGGGCTTGTTGCCGGGAGGCATCTTCAACTTCGCGTCGGTGTGACGGACGGCGCGGATGAGGAGGCTCGCGTCGGGGTTACCAGGTGCAATGACTGCGCCAGAGTTACCACCCTTTTTGATGCCGGCCGTCGAATCGAGCGTCAGCCCGCCTTGCGGGGTCGGCGATGCTGCGCTATGGCAGGGATAGCATCGGGCGGCGAGCACGGGCCGAATCTTCAGCTCGAACTGCTGTTCGGGGCTGGCGGCAGGCTCGGCGGAAAACAAGGGCAACGACGCCGGGATAAGGATGATGAGAACAAGACGGAATGTTTGCATTGCGCTCTTACAACGAATATTTGCTCTGCGCGACGACGTGACTCGCGATGGTGCGTCCGAGTTGAATCGTGTTCGCAGGCTCCCACTTTGACAGGCGCCGGACGATGGCCAGGTTGGTTCGGAGGGGGTCGCCTTCGGACACGGCATGTGCGATCTTGCGGACCGCTCCTTCAACCGTTGGTATGGCTTTGGTTGCGGCGTAGTAGTCGGTTATCGCTTTGGCCATTGTGCCGCGACTGCCAAGTTTTTGTGCGCGTAATGTGCAGGACTCGACTACATACAATTCTGTGATGCAGTCCGCCAGGGCCGCGAGAATCTCCTGCTGATCCGGCAGATCGGTCGGGTGCCGCTGCGAGGCGATACCTGCTGCAAAGAGCGTGAGCTTTCGGAGATTCTGAACCGTCGAGGACACAGCGGCGTTGAGCGACGGCGGCGCGAGCACCTCATCGGTCAAGCTGCGGATGGCCGCAAGCAAGGGAAGCTGACCCGCAAGGGCAGCCTTCAGCAAACGCCCGGTGATGATGAGCCGGTTGATCTCGTTGGTCCCTTCGAAGATTCTGTTGATACGCGAGTCCCTATATGCGCGCTCCGCGGGATAGTCCTCGACGTATCCGTAGCCGCCGTGAATCTGGACCACATGGTCCACGACCATGTCGAGCATCTCCGAGCCCCATACCTTGAGGATGGAGCACTCGACTGCGTACTCCTCGATTCGCTTCTGGATCTCGCGCGCGTTCTTACGATCAACATCTGCCAGCGCCGCGTCGATCATTCCGACCGTACGATAAGCGATCGCCTCACCGGCGTAGATGCCCGCCGCAGATTCCGCTAGTTTTTCCTGTATGAGACCGAATTCGGCGATGGACTTGCCGAACGCTTTGCGATCTTTCGCGTAGCGGACACCTGTTTCGAGCGCATGACGGGCTGCGCCTACGGCCGCGGCTCCGAGTTTGAAGCGTCCGATGTTGAGGACGTTAAACGCGATGTGGTGACCTTTGCCGGGCTCACCCAGAAGGTTCTCGACGGGAACCTTGCAGCCGGCCAGAACAAGGGGACAAGTGGATGACCCACGGATTCCGAGCTTATGCTCCTCGGCACCGACGGAAAAACCCGGACTGTTGCGTTCAATGAGAAACGCCGAGAACTTTTCGCCATCGATTTTGGCGAAGACGGTAAACAAGTCGGCGAACCCTGAGTTGGTGATCCACATCTTCTCGCCGTTCAGGACGTAATGGCGTCCATCGGGCGAGAGTTCCGCGCGGGTGCGAATTTGCATTGCGTCGGACCCGGAGCTGGCCTCTGACAGTGCGTATGCGGCGACCCACTCACCGGTCGCGAGTCTGGGAAGATAGCGGCGCTTCTGATCCTCGGTTCCGTACCAGACAATCGGCAGCGTTCCGATTCCTGTGTGGGCGCTGAAGGTCACGGAGAAGCTGCCAACACGGCTCATCGATTCGGCGATGATCGCGGAGGTGACTTCGTCGAGATCGAGGCCACCGTACTCTTCCGGGATGGCGGCTGCAAGCAGCCCGAGGTCGCCGGCTTTTTGCAGCAAACTTCGGCTGAGCTGCCAGTCTTTCGCCTCAATCTGGTCGGCAACAGACAGGACTTCGTTGGTGGCGAAGTCTGCGGTGGTGCGTGCGATTTGCCTGTGCTCGCTGGTAAAGTCTTCGGGCGTGAACACTTCGGCGGGGTGGCGGTCCTCAATGAGGAAACTGCCACCTTTTGCGGCCAGAACGGACTGAGTGCTCGCCGCTGATGCGCTGGTTGTCGCCATAGCAATCTAATCGTAATGTATTCGGTGGCCTCCAAGCGTCGTCAGGAGGCGCCGGGCTGCCGCGCGACTGGTTCGTTTTGTCACTTCTTCTGGTGCTTTCAGGCGGCTCGTTTGAGCGGTGTGTCGTTTGCGCTGCCAAGGGGCTGGTTTGACGGTTTGGCGGAACTCGCGGCGGCTGTGAAGTGTTCGGGGCGGTGCTGCGGTGTTGCCGAAGTCGTCTGCGCTGCTTCTTCCTGCGTTCGGATTGCTTCGGACGCTTCGGCTGCTTCCGCTGCCAGACGTTCCTCTTCGAGCTGCTGCTTGCGGAACGCGATTTGCAGTTCGAGGCGCTCGCGTTTGAGCATCTGGAATTCCTGCTCGGCCTTTTCGGCTGCCCGGCGCAGGCGGGAGTTATAGCGGTGCAGCTGCTTCATGGCGGAGCTTTCCGTGACCATGGCCAGCGTTTTGCGCCGGAGGATTTGCTCGTCGGTGACAGGGTTCTCTTTGTCGGTACGCAGACGATCGCGTGTTTCCTCGAAGAGGGCTTTCTCCATCTCCATGCAGCGACGAAGGCGCCAGCGATTTGCTGCGACTTCAAAGACGAGGTCCGCTTCTTCGATGGTCTCGGGGAGATGCGATGCGAAGATCGCGGCTGCGAGGGCGTCGAATGCTTCCTGGCTTTCGCCTTCCATTACGACGACTTCGGAGCAGAGTCCGTGAGATTGCGCGTTGCGCGAGGAGCGTGCTTTGCCTTCCTCGGTTACCGGGTCCGTTCGAGCGTGATCCATTGATTCGAGCTGCTTCAGAGCGTGTCATGAGAGTGTTTTCTTCCTGGCCTCGAATATACAGGGAGGTGTTTCGGTTTTCGGGGTCCGTGGCAAGGGTTTGTTGCAAACAAAGGAAATAGCGGCGAAAAGAAAATTTACGGCCGCATCCGGCTTCGCCACTTCTTCGCTATAAGGAGTCGTGGAGGCAGAATGCGGAAGAGTCCTGTCAAGTTGGTTTCGGTTGGTACGATTCAGGACGAGCGAGCGCAGGGAACTGCCGAAACAGTATGACGATCACCATTGACCTGAAGTTCGAGGCACGGACCGCGAAGGCGGAAGCAGAGGGCCTTACCGTCTCCGCATATGTCGAGCGTTTGGTGAGTGCTGATCAGGAAGCAGAAGACGAGCTGAGGCGCTCGCTCCTGAAGCGGTTAACTCCAGAGATTACCATCGCACGCCGCACGGGACATGTGAAGTAGCGAGAGACGCGAATTGCAGCACCGAGACCGCCGAAACCGACCAACATCATCGCCCAAGTGGCGGGTTCGGGTACGCTGGTCGGCGAATCGCCGATACCCGGACTGAATTGAAGAGAGTATCCTGGATTTTGCTGGAGGAACGCCGGATCTATCGTAAATGTGGGATCAACAAGGACTCCCCCAGAGAAATTTGCCGTAAGCGAGCTGGAATAAAGAAAGAAAATGGAGGCTGCAAGGCTAACACTCTCAACAATGCCAGGTTCGAGATCGATAGTTTCCTCAAATGTTTGGACAGATACCGGTATCTGAAAGGAATAACAAAACTCTGCGCTACCGCAAATGCTGGTGTCGAATGCTATCCGGAGAGGGGAAGACGCCTGAACTGTTCCCGTCACCTGGAAAACTGCATTAGAGAAGAGGGAACCAAGCTGATAGTACGTCTCAACGGGAACGGTACGAGGAGGGGCACCAACGGGGGCCTCAACAGTAAAATAATACTGCAAACGGCCCACAGCGCCCGGACTATAGTACGGTACGGGAGTTCCTGTAAGCATGAGCTCCAGACCGGGAGCTTGTAAAGAGGGTTTGGAAGAAAGGAAGTCATCCGCGCTAGCGGAAACAGTAAATGGGTCACCAATCATATCGACGCCACTTGTAGTTGAGGCAGCGGTAAGTGACCCCGACCCCATGGCAGTCTGATCAAGGTTCGGTCCAGAGGACGCCGACACATACCCGGACGGCACTGGAAGTGTGTCAGCGTGGGCGCGACCAGAGATAGCCAGCGCAGCCGCAAAAAGAGTAACACTCGAAAAGCGGAATGTCTTCACGGGTATACTTCGCCGTGGGACACCTGCTCCGTGAGGTCCAATCGTGGCTTGTATCATTGTCCTGATACCAGTTCTCCGAGCGCCCGTGAACGGGATTTCCGCGGGTTCAAAGCACTGTCCAAAATCATTGTCAGTCCTCTCTTATGCCGAACCCAGGTCGTGGCCCGAAGCCAATTGCCATTAATGCGGATAATTCGTCTTGCAAGTGATGATGTTGATATGTAAGCCGTCGCTCACGGCATTGGATGTTACAGCACTGGTATAACCCGCGGTGCGCTACCGAGTTGCCTGGCAACCGCCGTTCCTGATCCCTTTCCTGCGAAGCTGTTTCATTTCCGGCACGAGTTTACCTGCGGTTATTGGCTGCCCAGGCGGTTTCCCATCTTTTCGGGCTCGATCCATAGCCCAGAGCTAACAACGGGCCTAGCCTTACATGAGACCAGGGCTTTCGGTCCGCTGCAAGGGAGGATTCCAGTCGGGCAACCGGACAGACTTTATAAGAGCATCGAAGGTGCGTCAGGCCGCAGTTCTCACCAAGGTTCGAGAACGAGTCGTCTGCAGAGGCAGTGTTTTCGGGTCAGGCGCGACTTGAGCCTGAGTGTTTCGAGCGGGTTTGCGCGTGTACTTTTTTCTTGCGGGGCCAGAATTCGCGTGCGACGTTGGTTCCTGCTACTGCTGCAAGACCGAGACCGGCCGTTGACGCACCACTCGCGGCCGGCAGAACTGTCGCTGCGAACGCTCCCGACGCTGCGCTGCCCGATAATCTCCCGGCTGCGACCTGATGTTTCCCGGTATGCGTGTTGCGCGCTACTACCGTGCTCACGAGAGCATATTTGAGTCGCGGGCCGAAGCCCTTTCGGTTGGAAGGATGATAGTCCAGATCTTCATGCAGCGGTGCTGCTACGAGATGCTCGACCGTTGATCCGACTGCATGTGTGGCATACCCGAGACCGACGTGCTTCCCGAAACCTGCCACTCCTCCGCCGTACTTTCGTGAGTCTCCTCGCGCCTGTCCGATTCCTGCAAAAACTACGGTGCCCAGAATGGCTTGTTTGCTCGTCAGCGACTCTTTCCAGTGTCGCCGGTACGGATGACGTCGGACGGGCTGGTGCCCGACTGCCCACGCATTTCCCGCTATTAACACCAGGAGTGCGAATATGAGAGGCACTCTCATCACTGTATTCCAGTGCAATTTCAATTCCGTTACTAAGGACGGCGAGGTGCGAGCATGATTGACCTTAATGAAGTCGGCGCGTCTGCGAGCTTCAACGCGGCCGGGAATCCGGAACTGAGAGTCGGACTCTATCTGCCGGGTGTCCGGGCGTCGGACCGCTTCTCGGTAGTTGTTCGCGTGATTCATACCGCGGATCGCTTCGATCCGGCAGTACCCACGAAAGATGTGGACCTGGCCTGGCAGCCTGGACACACTCTCGATTTGTGGACGGCTACGGTTCCGCTTACGCCCGCGTCCTCGTCGCACTTAGGGCAAGAAGGCATTTACCTCTACCGTTTTCAATTATTCTGGACTCCGCCGGGGGGCTCCAAACAACTCGTTACCGCATGGTTCCCGGATCCTTTCGCACGGTCCACTGACATCGGGCGGCTCTCGGCAGTCCGCCTCAGCCACAGCGCGCCATCATTTGTCTGGACCGACAACTCTTACCGTACACCTGACCTCGACGATTTGATCGTTTATGAGATGCAGGTGGAAGAGTTCAATGATTCGTTTGACGGCGTGACTGACCGGCTGACCTATCTACAGAGTCTGGGAGTGAACTGTCTGGAACTGATGCCGGTGATGAGTTCCAAACTCGACTTCGACTGGGGTTATGGTCCGCTAAATTATTTCGCACCTAGCCCGCGGCTGGGAGGCGGTGACTCGCTTAAGCGCCTCGTCAACGCAGCTCACGGACAGGGTATGGCCGTGATCCTCGACGTTGTTTACGAACACGTGGATCCGATGTTTGCCTATTTTCGGGTTTATCAGGATATTGCGGACACAACCGGCACTCCGAAGCCTGCAAGCCCGATGATTCGCGGCTTCAACAAGTATGGCTTCGGTCCTGCGACGGATTTCGACCAGGACTTCACGCGCGAGTTTTTTCTGCTGGCGAACAAGATGTGGCTGGACGAGTATCATGCCGACGGGTTCCGCTACGACGAAGTCAGTGACTGGTATGAGGGAACACGGGCGGCGGGCTACCGAGACCTGACTGAGCAGACTTACAGGCATTCGCTGACGATTCCCCGGTTTCAGCGCGCGGCTAATAGTTACAGCAGAATCATCCAGGCCGCCGAGGCTCTCGGAAAGGCGAGGCAGATTCTTCGTGAAACGTTTTCCAATGCGGCGTGGCAGGACGAGTTGCTGAACAAGGCTGAGGACATGATCAAGTGGCGGTATGCGAACGCCGATATCGCGCACTTACTCGATACGCGTTTTTCCGGATATCCAGACACGAAGACGGTGGTGGATGCGAGCGGCAATTCGGTGGAGATGCCCGTTGCTCCGTTTCAGTATGTGGAGACTCACGATCACAGTCCGCTGATCGTGTGGGCCGGAACAGAAGGCGAGGGTCCGCTGCCCGAGGGAGACCGAGACCAGTTTTATCGAACACAGCCGTATGCGATCGCGCTGTACACATGTCAGGGCGTGCCGATGCTGTGGGAAGGACAGGAGATTGCGGACAACTACAATCTGCCGGATAACGGACTGGCACGCGTGCATCTGCGGCGCGATTTGCACTGGGAGTATTTCTACGATACGAACGGGTCCGCGCTGATCCGTTTGTACCGACGACTTGGGCAACTGCGGCGTACGCTGCGGTGCTTACGAAGCCGGGAGTCGTTCTACTACTTCCAGCAATCGCTTCAGGGAAATCAGGTGATTGCTTATCACCGGCATGCTCCGGCGGCTGGAGGTCAGGCGGAGGAGTTCGCAATGGTGCTTCTGAACTTCGGGGATTCGGCGGGAACGATCCGTGTGCCGTTTCCGAAGGCCGGCACGTGGCACGAGATGATTGACAAGGAGTTTCGAGACCAGACGGTGAACGTTGGGTCGGACGGCGCCGTGCAGACGATTATTGTGCCTTCGAACTATGGAATGATTTTTGTTCCTGGGGCCTGAATTGATCCAGAGTAGTGTAGCCGCCTGAAAAGGCGGCTGCGGCCAGGATTGGCCGCCCCCCACAGTTTCTGATGATTGGGGATCAGGATCCGATATAGCGGGAATAGAGGCTTCGTGCGATGCCGATATCCTGAGTGCCGCGGATAATTGCACGGCCGTCGGGGAAGATGGTCAGTTCGTAAGGGCCGGTGCGGAAACGAAGCGCAAAGTCATTTGCGCGGACTTCGCCAACACTGCCCAGCGTGTCGCGGAGGGCTTTCAGGTCGAGCGGACGGTTGCGTTCGTGGATCTGCACTGCGTTTCGGCCGCAGAGACTTACGGGTGTTCGCTTTTTTCGTTCGAGCCAGACGAAATCATGCTGACCACATGCGCGGCAGGCTGCGTCTCGCTCCGGTGAAGGGATCTGACGTATTCTGCCGCTCCATACATCAACCGTTGTGATGGTTGCCGGTTCGGTGGTGTTGCCGGTGAGGATCCGCATTGCCAGCGCAGACTGCAGCGAGGCAATGGTCGCCGTTGCCGTGCCGAGCACACCTGCTGTTTCACATGTCGCCTGAGCGCCGGCGGGAGGCTTCGGATATACACATGCGAGGCATGCCGTTTCGCCCGGGATGACCGGCATGGTGATGCCGTAGCTTCCGACGGCCGCGCCGTAAATCCACGGCTTTGCGTTTCGAATGGCAAAGTCGTTGATCAGGTATCGCGTTTCGAAGTTGTCGGTTCCGTCGAGGATCAGGTCCGCATCGCTGAGGAGATCCTCCACGTTAGCGGATGTAAGATCGTCAACCGCGGCGGTTACGCCGCACTCACTTGCGAAGTCAGCAATCGCCCGTGCGGCTGCAGAGGCTTTCGGAAGGCCCTCGCGAGCGTCGCTTTCGTTGTATAGAAACTGTCGCTGCAGGTTGCTGATTTCAACGTAATCTCTGTCAATCAGCGTGAGATAACCGACTCCGGCACGTGCCAGCAATCCGGCCTGAGTGCTGCCCAGGGCACCACATCCAACGATCGCTACGCGCGCTTTCAGCAAACACTGCTGACCCCTGTCACCTATGCCCTCAAAGCGTATCTGGCGCGAGTAACGTTCCCGTTGGTCGGGAGTCATACAACCCGATGGTAACAGCGCGTGCGTTAACATTGAGGGCGTTACGCCTTCAGCGTGAGGCGCGCGAGCGAATGCATTTCGTCCTGCTGCTGTTGCTTTTCGCTGGAGTCACATCTGCGGAAGAGAACCGATACGAAGGTCAACCTGTCGTCTCGGTTGAACTGATCCCGCGGGATGCATCGATGACTCCGCAGGATGTTGCGGACAAGCTTGGAGCGGTGAAGGTGGGAGCGCCGCTTCGGATGGCTGACGTCCGGGCAGTCATAGAACGCCTCTACGGTTCCAATCGGTTTGTTGACGTAGTTGCGGATGTTGAGCCAAAACCGGGCGGCGTCGGAGTGCGCTTCATCGGCACAGGGGCAGATTTCGTCAGGAATGTAGTGGTTGACGGCGTGTCGGAGCCTCCGAGCCCGGGACAGCTGGTAAACACTGCCAACTTCGATCTCGGCGCGCGGTTTTTTCCGTCGCAGATGCGATCGGCTTCCGATCGTATTCTGGACGTGCTTCGATCGAATGGCTTCTATCTTGCGAAGGTCACACCGGAACAAACGCAGGAGCCGTACCAGCAGATCGACGTTACGTTCCATGTCGACTCGGGAGATCGTGCGCGCTACACGACACCGATTTTGCGAGGCGATCCGCACAAGACGCTGGACCAGATTACCAGGCTGACGCGCTGGCGACGATTCTGGTTTTTTGGAGCTTTCCGCGACGTCTCGGACGAACTGACGCAACAAGGCATCGAGCGCATACGGCGCGCCTATAACAAGAAGGATTATCTGCTCGCGAAGGTGCTGCTGGAAGGCATGGAATTCCGGCAGTCAGATAATCGCGTCCTTCCGACGATTCAAATCGACCGCGGGCCGAAGGTCAGTGTGCAAACCCGAGGGTTCCGCATTTCGCGAGGAAAACTGCGGGATCTTGTACCGATCTATCAGGAACAGACGGTCGATAAAGATTTACTTGTCGAAGGCAGGCGGAGCATCACGGAGTACCTGCAATCGAACGGATACTTTGAGGCGGCGGTGGAGTTCGATCAGGAGCAGCAAGATAGTCAGCAAACGATTCTGTACTCCATCTTTCCGGGGGACCGACACAAGCTGGTGAACGTGATCATCACCGGGAACAAATATTTCGACACTGCCACCGTGCGGGAACGAATGTTCACGACCAAAGCGAGTTTTCTGCGCTTCCGCCGGGGACGCTTCAGCCAGGACTACCTTCGCCGCGATGCGAATGCGATACGAGCGCTGTATCAGCAGAACGGATTTCGCGACGTCAGGGTGCAGACTTCGACCGAAGACGACTACGAAGGCAAAGGAAACCAGGTAGCCGCGTTTTTTCGGATTGTGGAAGGGCCTCAGTGGTTCGTCCGAAACCTGAGCATCGAGGGCGCGGACCCGAAGACGATCGCGGAACTACGGCCGACGCTGCAGTCCAGCGAAGGCCAGCCCTACAGCGAGCTGAATGTGTCGACGGACGTGGACACGATTCTGACCTGGTTTTATAACAACGGCTATCCCAACGCGCGACTCGATCCCACAGCAACTCCCGAAGCTGGTGCGAACCAGATGGATCTGCGGTACGTCATTCATCCAGGTGAACGTCAGTTCATTCGCGATGTACTGATTAGCGGTCTGCGTACGACGCGACAGGATCTTGTGTTATCTCGTATTCGAAATCTGGATCCGGGCTCGCCGCTTGCGCAGGTGGCGATGATCGAAAACCAGCGCCGGCTGTACGATCTCGGCATTTTTGCGCGCGTGGACACTGCGCTGCAGAATCCGGATGGCGATACCGACTACAAATATGTGTTGTACCGGTTTGAGGAAGCGAGCCGCTACTCATTCAACGGCGGCATCGGTGCTCAGATTGCGCGCATCGGGAGCACGAACGTCAACAATTTCGATGCGCCGGCCGGCGCGCCCGGTTTCAGTCCCAGGTTGTCGTTCGGCGTCAGCAGAAATAACTTCATGGGTATCGGCCACACCGTCAGCCTGCAGACCCAGTGGGCGATCCGGTTTCGGCAACGAGCGGTGCTGACGTATTTCGCTCCGCAAGTCGGCGGCAACGACAAGCTGAACCTTACCTTCACGGGACTATACGACGACTCGCGTGACGTGAATACATTCACATCGCGGAGGCGCGAGGCTTCTGCGCAGCTTTCGCAGAGAGTGACAAAAGCGAACAGCGTGCAGTACCGGGTTGGGTATCGCCGTGTCTCTATCAGCGATATTGCGATCACCCCTGCACTGATTCCGCTGTTTGCTCAGCCGGTGAATCTCTTCAGCATCTCCGGAACGTTTATTCAGGACAAGCGAGACGATCCTACAGACGCTCGACGCGGAATGTACAACACCATCGACGCTACGCTTGCGACGAATTTCTTTGGTACGCCGCAGACTACTTTCTCCCGCTATCTTGGGCGCAATGCGAGTTATCACCGGTTGCGGCGCGATCTGGTCCTTGCGCGACAGATCAGCTTCGGCGTCGAGATCCGTCACACAAACGGACAGATTCCACTGCCCGAACGATTCTACGGCGGCGGTGTTTCCTCTCACCGCGGATTTCCGGATAATCAGGCCGGTCCGCGGGATCTGCAGACCGGCTTTCCGATAGGCGGAGAAGCTTTACTGTTCCATAACACCGAGCTGCGATTTCCGCTGATTGGAGAAAACATTTCGGGTGTGGTGTTTCACGATATGGGAAACATCTACAGCAGCGTCAGCGAACTGAGCTTTCGTGTGCACCAGCGTGACATCCAGGATTTCAACTACATGGTCCACGCGATCGGGTTCGGAGTGCGATATCGAACACCTCTCGGACCAGTCCGGGGTGACGTCGCGTGGAGCATCAACCCTCCCCGGTTTAATGGCGTAATGGGCACAGAAGAACAGCTTCGCAACCCGGACGCTTACGCCCCTAACTGCGCTTCACTGGCGATTGGCTGTGTTCAGTTCGTGCAGCAGCGCATCAGCCATTTTCAGTTTCACTTCTCGCTGGGGCAGTTATTCTGATGGTGGTTCGCTGCATGGCAACGCTGCTGCTGAGTGTTGTCAGTTTTGCGGAAGTGGTCGATCGCGTCGCAGTTGCAATCGATAAGACGGTGATACCAGCAAGTGAGATTATCCGGCAAATCCGGATTACTGCACTGCTGAATAACGAAACTCCGGATTTCACGCCGTCTGCGCGCCGCGACGCTGCAGACCGTCTTGTGGATCAGGCGCTGATTCGGCGCGAGATGCAGACCAGCGGCTACGTTTCCGATCCAAGCGATCAGGGCGTCGTCATTTACAAGGCGTTTCGAAGCCGGTATCCGGATGACACGGCGTACAATGCCGCGCTGGCGAAATATGACCTTACGGATCAGGACGTGAAGGACGCGTTTCAGTGGCAGGCTACGTTTCTCGCCTTCGTCGAAGTTCGATTTCGAACCGGGATCACGGTTCCGGAGGACGAGCTTCGTGACTACTACAACGACCAGAAGCGTAAGAACGATCCTGCAATCGGAAACCTCAGCTTCGAAGATGCGCGGCCGCAGATTGAGCAAATGCTGACCCAACGGCGCATCGATAACGCGCTGGATCGATGGCTGGGGCAGGCGCGAACACAGACGAGGATCGATTACCGCAAAGAGGCTTTCGAATGAACGCCCGGCTTCGACGGGCATTGGTGATTGTTCTCTGGACGATCACAGCATGCGTCGGATTTGCGGTTCTGCTTGGACTGGCTGCACTGATTATTCTGCCCAGCCCCTGGTTCCGGGACAAGGTCCGAGACCGGCTGGTTTCTGAGATCCAACGATCGACAGGCGGCCGTGTCGACATTGGCGTGTTCAACTTTGACTGGAATTCGCTGACAGCTGAGGTAACACCTTTCATCGTTCATGGTTCCGAGCCGGCGAACGAGGCTCCGCTGCTTCGCGCTGAGTCGGTACGAGTCGGCCTGAGAGTTGTGTCCATGCTGAAACGCGACATAGACATCGCTTTTCTCGTGGTCGAGCAACCTCGAGTGAACCTGCTGGTCGGCAAGGACGGGATTACCAATTTGCCTGTTCCGAAGCTTCAGCGCAAGCATGCTAAGGACCCGATCGAGGAGCTGCTCGATGTGGCGGTCGGCGACATCAGCCTTCGCAACGGGGAGTTGCATATTGGAGATCGAACTCTTCCGCTCGACTTTCGGGGCCGGTATCTGACCGCGACACTCAGTTATGACCGCAACGGTCCCGCTTACAACACGACGCTCAATATTCGGGAAGCGTCCGCAGCGGGGCAGACCAAATTGCCTGCGAACTTCTCTGTGGCATCGCAGCTTCGTCTGCTGAAGGACCGCATGGAAGTGCAGAGTGCACGGCTTACGATGCGGGAGAGCAGTATCGACTCATCGGGATCGATCGTAAACCTCAAGGCACCGGTGGTCAACGCGGATGTGGTTGCCAATGGCGCGATGTCTGAACTGGGGCCGCTTTTCGGGATACCGCAGCCACGCAGGGGCCAGGTGAATTTTACCGGAAAGGTGAGCTATGAACCCGCAGGCGAGTTGGTCGTCAAAGGCAGACTTACCGGCCAGCATTTTGACGTTCGTCAGGATCGAGTCAGTCTGCAAAACATTTCGGTTGCTGCGAATGTCGATCTGCATAACCGCGATCTGCAATTGCGGGATGTGACGATTCATGCACTCGACGGCGTTTTCCACGGTGCCGTGGATGTCACCAGGTCCGAGCACTTCAGAGCAAACGGCGTTTTCAACGATGTCTCGCTGGTGTCGCTTTCCCGTGCAGCCGGGCTGCGAAACGCGAACTTCAGCGGCAAGATTTCCGGGCCTGCAGAAATCACGGGAAGGCTGGCGAACGGTCTGCGCGATACGAAGGTGACAGGTCACTTTCAGATTGCTGCGGTGCAGGGAGGCGTCCCGGCTCAGGGTGCGGTAGAGGTCGCCTGGGATCAGCGAACGAACGCGGTGCAACTGGGTCCGTCGCAGGTTGCGCTTCCTCACACGCGACTGCAGGTTCAGGGCACGCCGGGTCAAACGCTGACGGTTCGGATGGAATCAACGGACCTGAATGAATTAAAGCCGGCTATCGAGATGGCGACCGACAAGCCAGCCGAGGAGCTTCCGATCAGCCTTTCCTCGAACGGATCGGCCGTATTCGATGGCACCGTTGCGGGACCGCTGGCGAATCCGGTCATCAACGGTCAGGTTGTTCTAACAGGATTTCATGCTGCTGACCAGAGCTTCGATCGACTGACGGCTACGGTGAATGCCAACGCATCGGGAGCAAAGGCGACGGCGTTCGCGGTGACTCAGGGGACACTCCGTGTTGCCGGTAACGGAGAGATTGCGCTGGATCAGTGGAAACCTGTGCCAGCGAGTGATGTGAGAGCAGAGTTAAAGGTCGAAGGTGCATCTATCGCGACCTTCCTCAAGCAGGCGAAACAGAATCTGCCCATCGCGGGGTTTGTCAGCGGCCAGGCTTCCGTTTCGGGCACCTATGGCGCACCGACCGCCAACATGCACGTTGGGGTCGAGAATCCGGTGCTCTACGACGAGCACTTCGAGCGGTTCACCGCGGACATCAAGTACTCCGGCTCTGGCGTGGAGGTGACCAACGGTGCTCTCATCGGTGGTACGGACCGCGTTTTGGTTTCCGGCGCATACCGTCATTCGACGAGTGATCTGAAGAATGGTTCTCTGCGATTTAACGTTACGACGCGGGGATGGAGGCTGCAGGACATCCGCGCACTGGAAAAGCAACGACCTGGACTGCAGGGAAGGATCCATGCAGAGGTAGTGGGGCTCGCGAACGTTCGTGCTGGCGAGATTCTCCCGAGCTCGGTTAACGGAACGATCCGAGTCGCAGATCTCAGCATGGATAAACGGCCGCTCGGGAACGTGGTTATCGACACGCACACCACTGGCGAACGTCTCACATTCGCGCTGCAAGGCGACTTCCGAAAATCGGAGCTTACCGGTAAAGGAGAGTTTCGCCTTGCCGGCGACTACCCGGGTTCGGGCGAGATGGACCTTGCTCCGATCAAGTTCTCGACGGTAAGGGATCTGGTTCTGACAACTGCGGGCAACGAGCCGCTGCCTGCCGACGGAACGCTACGCGCGCACATGACGTTCAGCGGACCGGCGATGAAGCCGCAGTTGCTGCAGGCGCATATAGATGTTCCGGAACTGAGCATTCTGCCGTCACGGAGTTCGTTTACTCGCCGGCAACAAAATGAGCTGACTCTCAAAAACCAAGGCCCGATCGTGCTGGATTATGACGGCAAAACGCTGCACGTTCGAAGTGCTCATCTGGTCGGTCCGGAGACGGACCTGCGTGCCGCGGGCTCGATCATGCTCCGGGAGAAGAACAGCTCGGCTGATATCAAGATTGGAGGCAATGTCAACCTCGGGATGGTCCAGGACCTCAACCGGGATATTGTTTCGTCCGGATCGGCTGTGATCAGCGCTTCTGTTCGAGGGTCGCTGCAGGACCCGCAGTTTGGCGGTCAGATGGAATTTAAGAACGCTTCGCTTTACTTCGCGGATTTTCCGAATGGGCTTGATAACCTTACCGGGACTGTGACGTTCGATGAACGGCGTGCAACGATTGAACGTCTTACGGCAAATACCGGCGGCGGCGAGCTGGTTCTGTCAGGTTTTCTGGGCTTCGGGAAGAACGAGACCATTTATCGACTGGCGGCGCGAGCCGACCGCGTTCGCATTCGATATCCGGAAGGTGTCAGCGCCACAGCGAATGCAGCCTTGTCGCTGACAGGCACCTCTGCACACAGCCTGCTTTCGGGTGTGATCACTTTGGCGCGAGCAGGATTCAATCCGAAGTCCGATATCGGCGGGATACTGGCGTCGACTCCCGCCCAGGTGGCGGGACCTTTGACCACCAACGAATTTCTCCGGAATATG
This sequence comes from Bryobacteraceae bacterium, assembly GCA_963794765.1. GTDB lineage: Bacteria > Acidobacteriota > Terriglobia > Bryobacterales > Bryobacteraceae > JAWXCM01. Next base: position 119,308 of record CAWCGC010000048.1, read on the forward strand.
AGTCTGGATGTTCGGGTTGAATCTGTTCCGAACCTGCAATTTCAGACAAGCCTTACGGCAAATATTCAGGCTGACGCCGACCTGCGACTCCACGGCACGGCCGCAAAACCGACGGTGCTTGGACGTATTACGGTCAGCCGCGGCGACATCGAGTTCTTCGGAAACAAGTACACAATTACAAGAGGCGAGATTGGTTTCTTCAATCCGGTCACTATCGATCCTGTACTCGACATCAACCTCGAGACGCATGCGCGAGGCGTTCTTGTCGCCATCACTCTGAACGGCACCATGAAGAAGCTGAACTTCTCGTACCGGTCTGACCCGCCGCTGCAGTCGAACGAGATCATCGCGTTGCTGGCGATGGGAAGGGCGCCGGGTACGAATTCGAGTCTTGCGTCGAGTCAGACGGTCAGCAATACCAGTTCACTCAACAGCGGGAACAGCCTGGTGGGGCAGGCTGTCGCGAACCCGGTATCGAATCGCTTACAGCGGTTTTTCGGTGTCAGCCGGCTAAAGATCGATCCGCAACTGACGGGTCTCAGCGCTATTCCGCAGGCGCGTCTTACAGTTGAACAACAGGTCTCGCGCGACATCACGCTCACTTACGTAACGAATCTGGCGCAGGCGAACCAGCAGATTATCCGGCTTGAGTGGAACCTCAGCCGGACATGGTCCGTGGTTGCGGTTCGTGAAGAGAACGGAGTTTTCGGCGTGGACTTCTTCTTCAAGAAGCGAGTACGCTAGGAGCGCGATACCGTGGGGATGAAACTCAGGACTGCGCAAGGCAAATTAAAGATCGAGCACAGCATCATTGACGGCGTTCGCGACATGATGCGGCGCCTGCTCGAAGAGAACCCCAGTACGATTCGATCTGTGATTCCCGGTGTGATTCGCCAGGTTCGGGATGCCCGCGGGCCAGTGAAGCTTCATGTGACTGTCCCGACCACAAACGGCTGGAAGGCAATCGCATTAAGCGCAGGAGCCAGGCAGGAGTTGTTCATCAGCACCACGCTGGCCAAGCCCGAACTGGAGGCAGTGCTCGAGTCGCTCGTGAACAGGCAGTCGGAATGATCGCGTGGCGGCCAGATCCGGCGACGATCGAACGAGCACAGCTGACTCGCTTTCTCCGACAAACGGGGCATGCAGATTTTCCGAGCATGTACCAGTGGTCCATCGAGGATGTTCCCGGATTTACCGCCGAGGTTCTGCGGTTCCTCCGTGTTCCCTTCACCCGACCGTGGAGCGAGATCCTGGACCTGACACGAGGTCCGGAATGGGCAAGGTGGTGTGTTGGAGCGGAGCTGAACATCTCCTCAGCCTGCATCGATCCACATCCGCCGGACAGAGTTGCCGTGATCTGGGAGGGCGAAGAGGGATTGTCGCGCTCGCTGACTTACCGTGAGCTCGGAGATCAAGTCGCGCGAGTTGCCGCCGGTCTGCAATCGCTTGGTGTGATGCCGGGAGATGCGATCGGGCTTCATCTGCCGATGCTGCCGGAGACGGTGATTGCGCTGCTTGCTTGTGCGCGCATCGGAGCGGTTGCCGTTCCCCTGTTCTCGGGTTATGGGCCCTCGGCAATCGAGGCTCGGCTGCGTGATGTGGAAGCAAAGGTTCTGATCACTGCGGATGGCTTTCCTCGCCGAGGCGCACCTGTAGCAACGCTCGTGGCTGCACAGGATGCTGCTGCGCGGTGTCCTTCGGTGAAGCACATCGTGGTTGTGGGACGGCTCGGACTGGGCGCCACGGATGCGATCTCCTGGGATCTGCTTCTTAGTTCTGCTTCTGCCGCCACTCACCCGACGTCCGCGGAAGACCCGCTGATTGTCATTTATACGAGCGGCACAACGGGACGGCCGAAAGGAATTCAGCACTCGCATTGCGGATTTCCGCTGAAGTCGGCTCAGGACATGAGTTTCGGGTACGATGTCACGGCAGGAACGCGGATCTGCTGGATTACCGACATCGGGTGGATGATGGGCCCGTGGCTGATCTACGGAACGCTGATTCTTGGCGGAACGATTTGCCTGTATGATGGCGCACCCGACTATCCCGGCCCGGACCGCCTGTGGCAGTTCTGCGAACGCCACCGCGTCGAGGTTTTCGGCATCTCTCCAACGCTGATTCGTGCGCTGTCCGTCCACGGAACGGAGCCGGTACGACGCCACGATCTAAGTTCGCTGCGCTTTTTCGGTTCGACCGGGGAGCCCTGGAATCCTGACCCGTGGTGGTGGCTGTTCCGCGAAGCCGGGCAGAGCCGGATTCCGATCATGAACTATTCCGGGGGAACCGAAATCTCGGGTGGAATTCTCCAAAGCAATCCGCTGCTGCCGATCAAGCCGTGCGGCTTCTCCGCACCGTGCCCGGGCATTGCGGCCGACGTAGTAGATGAGAACGGGAATTCGGTAACAGAGAGTGTCGGCGAACTGGTGATTCGCAAACCCTGGATTGGTATGGCCCGAGGTTTCATCGGGGATCCAGAGCGATATCTGGACACATACTGGTCGCGATTCCCGGGCACATGGAGGCACGGCGACTGGGCGATGCGCGACTCGGACGGGCAATGGTTCATTCTCGGACGCAGCGACGACACGCTGAAGATTGCCGGCAAGCGCATCGGTCCGGCTGAAGTCGAGTCGATACTGGTTTCGCATGATGCGGTCACGGAAGCCGCGGTCATCGGGGTTCCCCATGCTGTTAAAGGCGAGTGCATGGTTGCTTTCTGTATTCTGGCTCCAGGGTACAGCGCGTCCAACGAACTGGAGGGTGACCTTCGGGATCGTGTGGGCGAGGAACTCGGAAAACCGCTCCGCCCCGACCATGTCCGTTTCGTTGAGTTGATTCCGAAGACGCGAAACGCCAAGCTGATGCGACGCGTCATCCGTGCGGCCTGGATAGGGGAGGATCCAGGCGACATCTCTGCGCTCGAGAACCCTCAAAGCGTGGAACAAATCCGTCAGGCGAGGAAGATGACATGACCAATGGCACGAATCCCCTGAAGCTCCGCAGTATCCATCACGTCGAATTGTGGGTTGGGAACGCGAAGCAGGCAGCTTATTACTACAGAAACGCGTTAGGCTTCAGCCAGTTCGCGTATGCAGGTCTCGAGACAGGAAGCCGCGATGTAACCAGCTATGCGCTTCGTCAGGGCAAGGCGACTCTGATTGTCAGCACGCCGCTGGGCACTGAAGGCCCGATGCAGGAACATATTCGAAAGCACGGCGATGCTGTGCGAGATATCGCGTTCCACGTAGCGGATTGCGACGCCGCATTCCGCGAGGCTACGAGCCACGGTGCGAAGGCTGTACTCGAGCCCCATGACGTCCAGGATGCCGATGGCGCTGTGCGTCGGGCAGCGATTGCGACTTACGGAGACACGATCCACTCGCTCATCTCGTATCACGGGTACACGGGTCCGTTCCTGCCGGGTTACGTTGCGTCGGAAGCCGCGGGCCGCGACGCCGGACTGCTTCGCATCGATCACATTGTGGGCAACGTGGAACTCGGAAAGATGAACGAGTGGGCCGAATTCTATACGCGTGTGTGCGGGTTTCACCGGTACATCAACTTTGACGATAAGGACATCTCAACGGAATATTCGGCGCTGATGAGCATCGTGATGTCCGACGACTCGCAGTCAGTCAAGTTTCCCATTAACGAACCTGCAGAAGGCCGCCGGCGCAGTCAGATTCAGGAATATCTCGACTACAACTGCGGACCTGGTGCGCAACATATTGCGATTCAGACGAAAGACATTATTTCGACAGTGACCAGACTTCGGGAGAATGGAGTCGAGTTCCTCGAGGTTCCCGACACCTACTACGATGCACTGCCGTCGCGCGTCGGCGAGATTCGCGAGGACCTCGAAGCCATCCACAAGCTCCGCATTCTTGTGGATCGCGATGAGGAGGGCTATCTTCTGCAACTCTTCACGAAGCCCGTTGAAGACCGCCCAACACTGTTCTACGAAATTATTCAGCGGGCCGGCAGCCGAGGTTTCGGCAAAGGCAACTTCCGCGCTCTTTTTGAGGCGATTGAAGCCGAGCAGGCAAGGCGCGGCAACTTGTAGGAGGCTGAATGCCGATTTACCACAAGTTAGGCGAGATTCCCGCAAAACGTCACAGCATCTTCCGCCGCGCTGATGGCCAGCTTTATGCAGAAGAGCTGATGGGCAACAAAGGTTTTGTTGGCCCATCAACGCTGCTGTATCACATTCAGCGCCCAACGCAGGTGCTTCGTGTTCAGGAGTATCGCATCCTGGACTGGCAGCCGGAAGACCAGCGACAACTTCGGCATCGACACTTTCGAACGCATCAACTGCCCGGAATCCGAAGCATGGCCGCGGATCGTGAGCCCGTGCTGTTCAACAACGATGTGGCCTTATCGGTAGCTGCGCCGAGCGTCGAAGATCCGTTTTTCTACCGCAACGCGCAGGGCGATGAGGTGGTCTACGTCGCCGAGGGAGAAGGCGTGTTTGAGAGCATGATGGGCGAGATGCCGTTTCGAGCCGGCGACTACATCGTGATCCCACGAGGCATTCTCCATCGTTATCGCTTCAGCAAAGGGCCTTACCGTTTTCTCATCATTGAAAGTGCCGGCTACATTCGTACACCAAAGCGCTACAGGAACGAGCATGGGCAACTGCTGGAGAGCGCTCCGTATTCCGAGCGTGACATCAGGCGTCCTCAGGCGCTTGCCCCGCATGACGAGCAAGGCGAGTTTCCGCTTGTGGTTAAGAAAGAGAATCGTCTGACTGAGTTCGTTCTTGACCACCATCCCTTCGATGTCGTCGGCTGGGATGGCTACTACTATCCATGGATCTTCAATATCCATGACTTCGAGCCGCGCGTTGGCCGATTTCATCTGCCGCCGCCAACTCATCAGACGTTCGAGGGTGACGGGTTCGTCATCTGCTCGTTTTGTCCGCGGCCCTACGACTTCGACCCAAGCGCCGTTCCCGCCCCCTACAATCACTCGAACGTGATGTCCGACGAGGTTCTGTACTACGCAAATTCGGAGTTCATGAGCCGCAAGGGGATTGAGTACGGATCGATTACGCTGCATCCGGATGGTATTCCGCATGGACCTCAGCCGGGACGTACAGAAGCATCGATTGGTGTCAAGGAGACCAACGAGCTTGCGGTGATGGTGGATACATTTCATCCGCTGCTCGTCAGTAAGCTGGCTCTCGACGTGGAAGATCGTGAGTACTACCATTCGTGGCTTGAATCGCGCTAATGCTGCGGTCGTGGGTGGATTCGGCGAATGACCCCGTGCTGGGGTTCAGCCTCGAGAACCTTCCCTGGTGCCGGTTCAATGGTGGGCGAATTGGTGTTCGGATTGGCGATTTCGTTGTCCAGGTCGAGAGTTACGATCGCGATGCACTCATTCGCATGTTGCACGAGGATTCGGCTGAGGGACGTGTTCCGCTGATTCCGCTATCTGAGGTGGAATTCGAGTTGCCGTTCGAGATCGGCGATTACACAGACTTTTACGCGTCGATTCATCACGCGACGAACGTCGGAAAGCTGTTCCGACCTGAAAATCCTTTGCTGCCGAATTACCGACATGTTCCGATCGCCTATCACGGGCGTGCGTCGTCGATCGTTGTCAGCGGAACTCCGGTGATTCGGCCGCAGGGTCAGCTTGCTGAAGGGGCGTTTGGTCCAACGAAGCAGCTGGATTATGAACTGGAGCTGGGTCTATTCATTGGTGCCGGCAATCGTTTGGGTGAGCCGATATCTGTGTCTCGCGGAACGGAGCACATCGCGGGATTTTGCCTAGTGAACGACTGGTCGGCGCGAGATATTCAGCGGTGGGAATATCAGCCACTTGGTCCGTTTCTTGGCAAGAGCTTTGCGACTTCTGTGTCGCCCTGGGTTGTTGTGCCTGCTGCGCTCGAGCCCTTTCGGGTTCCGGCGCCACCTCGTCCGGAGACGCTGCCTTATCTCGTGCCGCCTGGGCCGCTGTATGACATCACCCTGGAAGTTTTTCTGAATGGCCGGTGTACTTGCCGGAGCAACAGCCGGGACCTCTACTGGACGTTTGCGCAGATGATCGCGCATCACACCTCGAACGGCTGCAATTTGCGGTGCGGGGATTTGCTCGCCAGCGGGACCGTGTCCGGTCCTGAACCCGAAGCCAGAGGCTGCTTGCTTGAAGCTGGTTTGCCGTTCCTTCAAGATGGCGATGAGGTTGTGATTCGCGGGTATGCCGAGCGTCCTGGAACGGCTCGGATCAGCATTGGAGAGTGCGCGGGTGTTGTCGCCCCCGCGCACGCGTGAATAAACAAAAGGCGACACCCAAAAAGAGTGCCGCCTGCCTGAACCAAGTGTCTGGAACTGAGTGCTCTTAGAGAATACGCGCAAAACGGAGCCCGACCCGCGACCGCCAGAATCGTGTTCCTGTCCTGCACGGCGGCGCGGGATCTTGCTCTTTGCGCTCCTTACCAGCCCCAGCCGTTGTTGTTGTTATTCCTTGTCGTGCGATCGTAAACGAGACCGCCGATGCCACCAACTGCGGCACCGATGATTGCACCCTTCGTGCCGCCGGCCAGCGCGCCTACCGCCGCGCCTGCGCCTGCACTTCCCGCAATGATGGCGGCTGACTTGCCTGCCGAACGCGGTTCTCCGTAGTAGTAGCCGTTGTCACCGTTGTAATATTGATCGCTGCCCCTGTACCCGGAAGAGGGACTGCCGTATGGATACGGCGTACTGTTCGAGTAGGCGCGGCTGCGGTAACCAGAGTTGTTTCCGTAGTAAGCACCGTTGTTGTTGTAATACTGCGACCTGTCGCGGTCGTGATGGTCGCGCGCCATCGCGAACTGTGGAACTGAAACCACCCCTGTTGCGAGCAGGGCCAAGGACATTACTGCATTTCGCAAGCCGAATCCCCTGAGCATCTCGTAACCCTCCACTTGAGAAGATGTGTGACGGCCTTAACGAGTTCCATTAACTATGATTCATAGATCGCAGCCCAAACTGGAGGGCTGAGATGTTTCTGGTAGGTGATCAGGAATTCTCTGCTGGTGAGTTCCTTAGAACTTGTAGTACTTGGTATTACGTCACTAGGGTGATAACCTCAGGCGGTGATCAGCCCTTTTAGCAGTTTTCCTCTACGTAAAATTGCCGTGTTTGCGTTGACCGCTTCGGCGTATGGCAGCGTTACCGGACTGCCGACGGGGACGCTGACGAGTGTTTCGCTGGCATACCAGTTAAGTCAGCCGGTGGTGAATAACACTGCCACGTTCGACCACACCTACAGGATTGTGATAACGGGTCACCCTGCCGGACCCGGGCAGGCGTATTTGAACTTCTTTAATTCTGTTGTCTGGCCCACCCCGGATCACTCGCTCGGATCTCTTCAGAGCGGGGTTGTGATGACAGGGAGCTTTGCTGAACTGCAGATAGGATCTTCGATCGATCTAAGTGCCTACGGATTCCAGCAGTCTTTCGTGAGTTGCACTTCCCAGTGTCTGGTTCCGTTCGAGTATGGCGTTCCGTTCGAGCTGCATATTAACGCGTTTACACGGCTTGGTTACCAGTCGTATGGGAATCCCGGTCTGCCGAACGGGAGTGACTTGGGTACAGCCTACGTTCAGCTTGCTTCGCCGGTAGTGACCAGCAGTGCAGGATGGTCCGATACGGCGCCCACCGGCCTTGCGACCGACCTGACTAGCCAGCTGAGGGCATCCATCGAGGCTGTTCCAGAACCTGCGCCGGCACTGATGATGGGTACTGGGCTGCTTGCGCTCGCGGTAATTGGTGCGCGGTTGCGGGGGGTACCGGCAAACCGTTCTGGGGCGCACCTCTCGAGAAAGTAAAGCGCTGACTGCGTCGAAGTGAGCGTCAGATTCAGCGCCCTTTTCTCGAAATGTTCCTGTCCGGACTGCACATGCTTCGGGGACTGGTCTGCTCCGGTGGACGCTTTGAAGTGGCGGCAAAGCGCAAATGCAGGAGGGAATTATCGCCCGGAAGCCGGTGGTGTGCTGAACCAGATTCCGTTCGGAGCGTCCGACCGCGCCGCCACAATGTCGGGCCAACCGTCACCATTGAAATCGGCAAACGTTATGCCGTAGACGACCCCTTTGCCATCGTTCCAGGGAACCTCTTGAAAGCTGTGCCCCTGCCTCGTGTTGAAGTAGACCGATCCCGGCTGGTGCACCCACCCAACAATGATGTCCGACCGGCCGTCGCGATTGAGATCCGCCACCGCGAGCGCGTAGGGAGGCCGTCGCGGCCCAGGAAGTTGTACGGGATCTCCGAAGTTGCGCCCGCCGCGATTGAAGATCACGTACGCGGCTCTTTTTTGTTCCTCAATGATTGCGAGGTCCAACTTGCCATCACCATCAAAATCGGCTGCCACGCCGATCCGGATCCACGTCGGACTCTGTCCCACCCTGGTCGACTTGAGGAAATGGCCCTTGCCATCGTTCCACAAAATTATGCTCTGTCCACCGTCGCGGTGCGGTACGAAGAGGTCGGTCGCGCCGTCACCATCAAAATCCGCCGCTACAATCGATGTGGCGGATTCCGTGGGCAGCGACTGGCAAGTCGGAAAGCGACCCTTGCCGTTGTTCAGGCACGCGAAGCTCGGGACTGGGGTGGACGGTCCGCGGATTAGCCGCTCCGATATCCGGAAAGTCTCCCCGGTTAGCCGCGACAATATCCGGAAAACTGTCGCCATTGAGATCTGCGAGCGTCACGTATCGTGTCGTCCAGGCGGGCTCGCCAAACGTCCCGATCTCCGTCAGGTGCCCTTTCCCGTCGTTCCGATAAACCAGTTTGCGGTCCGGCGCATCGTTGCTGACGACAACATCGAGATGACCATCGCCATCTACGTCGGCTAAAGCTGCGGAGTAGGTTCGCGCCGGCGCTTTGCCCAGATTGCTGGCGGAAAAGCCTCCTCTTCCGTCGTTCATCAGCACACGGCTGTGTAGCGGCCAGTGCCGGCCCTTCGCCAGCACGATATCCAGCAGGCCGTCGCCATTGAGATCGCCGACACTGACACTGGCCGACGTTTCGCCCTTGTCCTCGAGAAGCTGGACACGCTGAAAGGATCGGAACACTGGCTGCGACGGCGCGCCCGACTGACCGCTCGCGTCGATCAAGTCGATCAAGAGGAGGACAACTATCCCTGCTGCGGCGATGCAACACAGGCTGGCACGCGGCGTCACGAATAACAAGCTACCGCACACGGCTGCGAAATGGGTTTCGCGAAGTTCCTTAATCGAAGAACGTTGACCGGGTGCAGTGAAGATCGCGAGCAGACCAGCCATGGCGGCGGTCCGCTGGCGTCGTCAGCGACGAAGTGGACAGGCAACCGCCCCGCAGTGAGAGTCTTGAGTTACAGCCCGCAATACGGAGCCCCAATGGCGAGTACCGGCCAGCTATTTCTGAACTGCTTCGTCGCGTTCTACGCGTCCGTCGCGGATGAAGATGATTCGATGGGCGTGAAGTGCGATGTCGTGTTCGTGGGTAACGAGTACGATGGTGTTGCCCTGCTGGTGCAGCCGCTCGAACAACCCCATGATTTCGTTGCCGGTCGCTGTATCGAGGTTTCCGGTAGGTTCGTCAGCGAGCAGGATGGAAGGATTGTTGACGAGCGCACGAGCGATCGCGATACGCTGGCGCTGACCACCGGAACACTCGTTCGGCTTGTGATCCATGCGCTGCTCGAGATCGACGGCCCGAAGTGCGGTTGCCCTGGCTTTCTCAAGCCGCTGTTCACTGGCCATTCCGGAATAGATCAGCGGTAGTTCGACGTTGTGCAGTGCGGTGGCGCGAGGCAGCAGATTGAAGGTCTGAAAAACGAACCCGATCTCTTTGTTCCTGATTCAGGTTCCCGCGATGCCTCGCCCGGAGACGCTGCCTTATCTGGTGCCTCCGGGATCGATTTATGACGTAACCTTAGAAGTCTTTCTGAACGGCCGGGGTACTTGCCGGAGCAAGACCCGGAACCTCTACTGGACGTTTGCGCAGATGATCGCGCATCACACCTCGAACGGGTGCAATTTGCGACATGGGATTTGCTGGCGAGCGGGACCGTGTCCGAGCCTGAAGCTGGAAGCCAGAGGCTGCCTGCTTGAGGCTGGTTTGCCGTTTCTCCGGGATGGCGATGAGGTGGTGATTCGAGGGTATGCTGAGCGTCCCGGGACCGCTCGCATTAGTCTTGGCGAGTGTGCCGGCGTTGTCGCCGCGGCGTGTGCGTGAATAAAAAAAGGCGGCACCCACAAAGAGTGCCGCCTGTCTGAACCACTTACTGAAAAACTGAGCTCTACCAGCCCCAGCCGTTATTGTTGTCTCTTGTCGTGCGGTCGTAAATAAGACCACCGACGCCACCAATTGCGGCGCCAATGAGAGCGCCCTTTGTGCCGCCGGTCAGTGCTCCTACTGCGGCGCCGGCCCCTGCACTTCCTGCGATGATGGCGGCTGACTGGCCTGCAGAGCGAGGCTGTCCGTAGTAATACGGGTCGCTGCTGCTGTAGGCGTTGGAGGGATTGCCGTACGCATACGGCCTGCTATTCGAGTAGGCGCGGCTGCTGTATCCAGAGTTGTTTCCGTAGTTAGCACCGCTGTTGTTGCAATACCCTGACCTGTAGTGATCGTGATGATCGCGCGCCATCGCGAACTGCGGCACCGAAACCACACCCGTTGCGAGCAGCGCCAATGACATTATGCCTTTCGCAAGCCGAATCCCCTGAGCATCTCCGTCGTCCTCCACTTCAGAAGATGTGTGACGTGCTTAACGTGTTCCATTAACTATGATTCATTTCATATACACAGCCTAAGAAGTCTCTGGCTGTTAGAACGGCGCGGACGAATGGCACGCTTGGTCATGGGGCGGAAGTCCAGAGAATCTAAGCTGCGGTCGTGATCAAGAGAGTCCAATCTGTGACGATTCCGCCCCAGGGGTGAGGCACGGCGGCAGCGGTTCCCCGCCGATCCAAGTGTCAGCCTCGACGCATCTGCAGTATCTTAATGTTCACTTAGCTTAGAGTGTTGCTTATTTACAAGGACTGCATCGAGTGTCGTTCCGAGGCTGAGCCTGAGGACGCCATCACTCCCCGATTTCAGGGCGGCAACCATTCGCAACAGTAATCGCAGTAACCGCGGGCCCAAACCCGATGAACGTAGACACAGAATCCGCCTCATCCACGCGCCCGGTCGAAGCATGAGGCGACTCAAAACGGGTCAGTCGCGGCAAAAGCCGTCGGCTACGAAATCCGCCGGGCCATCAAAGAGCAAGCAGTCAATGGACACGAACCGGAAGTGCAGGAGAGGGCCAGAGAGACGGCCACACCAAATTGTGAGGAAACTTTGTACGGTCACACGCTGCTGGCTGACTTGATTTGTCAGACGTCGAAAACGTCTACTGCACGCCTCAGGATTCATGGCGATGGTGAGTTCGGCTCTCTTCTGCCTACCCTGACAACGCGGTTCGCAGCTGCAATCGCAAAACACCTCCCAATCTATCGCCGCGACACTGCGCGCCATGATGTCCGCCCTCAATACTTTAACGGCTTGGCTTCGACGTTTGTAATCTCGATTTGAACCGAGGTGTGCCGCCAGTCAATAACGGCGAACGGGTCCTTGTCGCCGTTCAGGTAGAGTTCCTGACGGCACAGTCGCCAGAACTGCTCGGAGAACAGCTTTCGTGCCGCGGCACGCTCAGGCTCAGGCAGATGGCTTTCTTCATACCCAAACACTTGAACGTCGGTGATCATTCCTCGGTTGAGCGTTTGTGTCACCTCAAAAGGTGGCCGAGTTGGGAGATTGCTCGATTGAGCAATGACAATCACGCGTTCTCGGATCGATGCACGATTCACAGCCTTGCCGTTCGCGCGCCTGATGGTGAAAGTCGCTGTCGCAACTGCACCAACGAATCGCTCCGGGCAAGGTCCAGGCTGCTCGGCACGTAATGCGCAGATCTCTTTTCCCGGTTCTGCGGTACTGTAGAAGACCAGACGCTTGCCCACATATGGATCAAGGAAGGTGACGTTCATTGTGACCACATGCTCACCGGTAGTGAACGAATGATGCTGGGTATCGGCGGCGGGCAATAGTGCCACAGGCAAAATAGCCAGCAAAGGCAATCTCATGAACTGCGACTGTGCACTTCAGCGTCGTGAATTTCCAGAGATCGCGGCTGGAATTGCGGTGGATTCGCGAGGGACCTGACATGAACAGGCAAGTGACTGATGGCATAGGGACTAACGAGTCGTCATGACCTCCCTCGCCCGCACGGCTCGATTCGGCGTATTTGAGGCAGACCTGACTAAACGTGAGTTGCGCAGGCAGGGACACACCGTCCCAGTTCAACAGCAGCCGTTTTCGGTATTGGTCGTGCTGCTCGAGCGGGCCGGCGAGTTAGTTTCGCGGGAGGAGCTACGAAACGTCGTCTGGCCGCAGGACACATTCATCGATTTTGGTTTAGGTCTGAATACCGCAATCAAGAAGATACGTGTTGCGCTTGGCGATTCAGCAGAGACACCACGGTACGTTGAGACGTTGCCGCGCAAAGGCTACCGCTTCATCGCCGCCGTTAGTTGGGAAGTAACCGGTCAGATCGACCCTATATCCCCGACACCGGACTCGACCGCGGCTCCCCTGACCACAAACTCGCCTACCGGGAGCAGCACAGTGGGTGTACCCACCCGCCGGTTGCCTGTCTGGAGTCTGGCCGTACTCAGCATAGGGCTAGCCATTGGCATAGCGCTGGCCATTGGCGTCGGATGGTGGGAGCGGCGCGGCAACGTACCCGTCGTCTCCGTTCCCGTGCCGCTGTCCAGCTATCCAGGCGAGGAGCAGCAACCATCGTTCTCACCAGATGGCCGCGAGGTTGCGTTCGTGTGGAACGGCGGGCAGGGTGAGGATCTGGACATTTATATCCAACCGGTCGGCGGCGGGCATCCCCGCCGTGTTACTCAAGACCCTGGAATGGACGTCAGCCCCGCCTGGTCACCGGACGGTCGCAGGATCGCCTTTGTCCGGATCTCGGGTGAGGGTAGTCCTGGTGTCTTTGTCGTACCCTCAACAGGCGGCCCGGAGATTCAGGTAACTGTTCTGCGCGCACGCACGGGGCGAGCCCGATCCTGGGTGTTGCTGCCCGCCTGGCTTGCCTGGTCTCCCGACGGAGCTGGCCTCGTCGTTACCGACATGGAGGAAACTGGAGCGCCAGCCAGTTTGTATTACACGGCGCTGGACGGTGGCTCTCGTCGGCGGCTCACAAATCCACAGCCAGGTTGGATCGACAGCGCTCCCGCGTTCTCCCCGAATCACCGGATCCTGGCTTTCGTTCGCTCCCTTTCAATATTGGACGCGGATGTATTCGTGCTGCCGCTGGATGCCGCATTTCGCGCCGCTGGTGAGCCCCGGCGCGTCACTTTCATGCATCGCATGACTGCCGGACTTACATGGTCCGCCGATGGGCGCGAGATCATCTTTGCCTCAGGCCAGCCCGGCGCCAGCAGACTCTACCGAACGTCCATCGTTGGTGAGATTAGTATCCGTCCGCTGTCTTTCAGCCCGGAAAATGCCCGCTGGCCGGCGATCTCCTCACAAGGTTATTTGGCGTACTCGATGAGCCAGAGCGATACGAACATCTGGCGCGCACCGATCCGAAGCGCAGCGCCCCCCCAACGCTGGATCGCTTCAACCCGCGATGAAAGCGACGCAAACTATTCGCCAGACGGCCGACACATTCTGTTCCTGTCCAAACGCAGCGGCACCAACGAGATTTGGATAGCCGACTCGGATGGCTCCGGCGCATGGCAGCTCACCGACTTACGGGCGTCGTTTATCGGCTGGCCGCACTGGTCACCGGATGGTTCAACTATTGTGTTCGACTCTCCTCGCGATGGGACGATAGCCGTATTCACTACCGCCGCGACTGGCGGCAGGCTGCATAAGCTCACGGACGGAAAAGTTCCTTGCGGTGCGGCCAGTTACTCGCGCGACGGACGTTGGATCTACTATCACTGCTTCGAATCCGGTACGCGACAGATGTGGCGCATACCGGCGCAGGGCGGAGCCGCGAAACGGATCGTGTCCGGCTTCGCTCAGATGGAATCGCACGACGGGCGATACCTTTATTTCGTACAGTCCAAAACGGAAGGTTCGCAACCTTTATGGCGCATCCCAGTCACGGGTGGAGAACCGGTGCAGATCCTGCCCGACGTCGAGCCGTTCAACTACGCTGTAGCTCCTGAGGGCATCTATTTCGGCAGTGCGCCGGACGAACGCGGGCTGTGCGTCATTCGCTTTTTGCACTTAAGTACCCGAGTCGTCTCGAGCATTGCAACCTACTCTGGCCGCCCTGGTTCAGGGATGTCCGTCTCGCCGGACGGCAAATGGCTGCTGTACTCGTACGAGGAGCGCCGGAACGCAGACCTTATGTTAGTTGAGGGTTTTCATTAGCGGCGTAAGCACGCGTTAGGAACTCCTCGCGTGTTTCCCGCCGTTTCCTGACAACGGGCGTCTCGCTTTCAGGGAATAAGCGGCTGTCGAATAGCTCGTTTATTTTCTGGCCGTTCTTTGTAACGAAGCCAGACCCAGCCGTACAAACTCTCGGAGAATTTGTACGCTTTGCGCGCAGGGACCGACACTCGTACTTCCGTTCAGTGATTCATCACTTACATCAGAGCGCAATGGCTGACCTCGACCACGGTTCGCAGCCAGGGGGGCGTGGCAGTAGCTGTCTCGTAATCGGCGGAGGAATCGGACACGAGCTCTCCTCAGAGAGGCGGTTCTAACTCTAGGAATCTTCTGATCCCCTAAATGCTTAGTACCTTTAGTACTTGGTATTACGCCTCTAGGGTGATAACCTCAGGCGGTGATCAGCCTTTTTAGCAGTTTTTGACTAAGTACAATTGGCGTGCTTACTTTGACTGCGGCCTATGGGAGCATCACCGGTTTGCCAAGTGGGATGCTGACGAGTTTCTCTGACATACCAGTCCAGTCAACCCGTGGTCAACAACACTGCCACATTCAACCACACCTACAGGATCCTCGTAACCGGCATCCCGGCGGGGCCCGGGCAGGCGTACCTGAACTTTTTCAATTCGTATGTCTGGCCCACCGCAGATCACTCTCTCGGGTCTCTTCAGACCGGGTTTGTAACAACGGGAGGCTTCGCTGAACTTCAGCTCGGATCGTCGACAGATCTAAGTGCCTATGGATTCCAGCAGTCTTTCGTGAGCTGCACGTATCAATGTCTTGTTCCCTTCGAGTATGGTGTTCCGTTCGACCTGCATATCTTTGCGTTTACGCGTCTTGGTTACGATTCTCACGGAACTCTCACCCTGCCGAATGGGGATGACCTGGGCACAGCTTTCGTTCAGCTTGCTTCCCCGGTAGTGACGAGCAGTGCAGGATGGTCCGATATGTCGCCCACCGGCGTTGCAACCGACCTGAAGAACCAGTTGATTGCATCCGTGGAAGCTGTTCCAGAACCCGCGTCGGCTCTTTTGACGAGTACTGCACTGCTCTTGCTCGCGGTCGCGGTCGCTGGTGCCCGATTGCGGTCGAGGGCTTAAAGCCCAAGCCGTTTCTGGCCAGCGCCTGAGCTACTTCTGAACCGGTTCGTCCCGTTCTACTCGTCCGTCGCGGATGAAGATGATTCGATGGGCGTGCAGTGCGATGTCGTGTTCGTGGGTGACGAGGACGATGGTATTGCCCTGTTGGTGCAGCCGCTCGAACAAGCCCATGATTTCGTTGCCGGTAGCCGTGTCGAGGTTTCCGGTAGGTTCGTCAGCGAGCAGGATGGAAGGATTGTTGACGAGCGCACGAGCGATCGCGATACGCTGGCGCTGACCACCGGAAAACTCGTTCGGCTTGTGATCCATGCGCTGCTCGAGATCGACGGCCCGAAGCGCGGCCCTGGCTTTCTCAAGCCGCTGGTCGGTGGCCATTCCGGAATAGATCAGTGGTAATTCGACATTGTGCAGCGCGGTGGCGCGCGGCAGCAGATTGAACGTCTGAAAAACGAACCCGATCTCTTTGTTCCGGATCCGGGCAAGCTCATCGTCGGTCATCGTGCTGACCAGATGGCCGTTGATGAAGTAGTCGCCTTTGGTCGGCGTGTCGAGACAGCCGATCAGATTCATCAGCGTCGACTTACCGGAACCGGACGGACCCATGATCGCGACATACTCGCCGCGCTTGATCTCGATCTCGCACGCCGCGGACGGCGTGGATTTCCTGGTCGCCCATGACGTACGTCTTCCACAGATCGTAGGTGCGAATGACGATGTTCTCCCGCTTTAGGGCCTCGCCGCGTTCCTTCGCGCTCAGGGTTGCTGTTCCTGTCATTTCTTTAAGACGCTACCTTCCCGGTTTCGGGCGCTTTGTTGTCGATCTTCATTTTGGCGTCGTTCTTGAGTGTGCGGATGACCTTGTAGCTGCCGGTTACGATCTCGTCGCCGTCTTTCAGACCACTCAGGACTTCGATATCGGTGGCACCGGTGATTCCCGTCTCCACTTTGTGAAACTCGGCTTTGCCACCCGCAATCACAAACACGCCCTGTATCTCTTCCTTACGTGCTTTCTCCGCGACAGGATCAATTGTTCCGCTGGGGTTGTTGCTTTTCTTGTCGGACTTGGGTTCGAGATCACCCTTCTGGCGTGTGGTCAGCGCCTGAATCGGAATGGCCAGCACTTTTGACTTGGTGGCGGTCGTAATCTTGCCTGTGCACGACAAGTCCGGGCCGCATTTCCTCGGGCGGATTGTCGAGCGCGATGACCACTTTGAAGTCCTTGGCTTCCTGACTGGAGACAGCGCTTTGCGATGCCGCCAGACCGGTCGAGCGCAGGATCGCCGTGTTCCCGATCTCGATCACGTGACCTTTGAATGTTCTGTCCGGCATCGCATCGACGGTTACTTCAGCTGGCTGATCGAGCCGAATGTTTACGATATCGGTCTCATCGACCTTGACTTCCGCGGTGATGATCGACATATCAGCGACGGTCATGATGGTGCTGGCGGCCGAGTTCTGCTGACCTGGCACTACCGTTTCGCCCTGACGTACCGGGAGGTTGGTAATGACTCCGTCGAGCGGGGCGTATACGTTGTACTTGTCGAGGACATCGCTGGCTCGGCGCAGCGTGGCCTCGGACTGATTGATTCTGCGCTGCGATGCGCTCAACGTCGCCGCGGTCTGCGCGCGTTGTGCGCGCGCCTGGTCAACCCGTGCCTGTGCCTCAGAGACGGCAGCCTGCGCCGAAGACAACGCTGTCCGCTTGGAGTCGAACTCCTGCTGTGCAATCAGCTTCTCTGAAACCAGTTTTTGCGTCCGTTCAAACTCGATGCGCGCCTTTTCCAGATCCGCTTTCGATCGCTCAAGAGTAGCCTGCGCCGTGGTGACTGCCTCGTCCGCGGCTTTCAGCCCGGCCTCGCTTGCAGCGGATTCCGCCTGACTGGTACTCACGCCTGCCCGCTGCGCGGCGACGTCAGCTTCGGCCTGAACGGATTCAAGGCGCGCAACAATCTGGCCCTTCCTGACACGCGAGCCTTCAGAAACGAGAATTTGTGCGATACGCGCCGGGCCAATTGTATTGGCACCAAGGTTAATGTAAGTTTTCGGCTTGATCTCACCGGACGCGGTCACGACAGACGCCAGGTCCTGCCGAACGACTTTGCCGGTCTGGACCGTAACGATGCCGCGCTGGTTGTACTTCATGCCAGCAACGACACCTCCGGCCGCGAGTGCGAGCACGACTACACCCAGCAGAACCTTCCATTTAGTCTTCACAAATAGGGGGCTCCTGTATGTTGAACGGAGACTGGCGCTGATACGTTCGGTACATTTATCGTAACACCCGGTACGATCTTCCTCTCAAAGGAACACGCGGAAAACGCAGCCCGTCCCGCTACCGCCAGAATCTTGTTCCTGTCCTCCATCCCGGCGCGGGCCCTGCCCTTTGCGCTCCTGATTAACACGCGCAAAACGAGCCCGCCCCGCGACCGCCAGAATCTTGTTCCTGTCCTGCATAGCGGCGCGGGTCGTGCCCTTTGCGCTATTGCGTAACTTCCCCGGCTGGCGTAACCGTCGAGTTCACAGAGTACTTCTTATAGTCTTTGAACGAAATTCTGACGTCGAAGTTCCCTCCGACCAGAAACAATGCCTTTGCAGTTGCCTTGATCTGAATATTGACGGGCGCCCAGATCTCATTGTTAACGTACTGTTGCTCCAGTAGAAATCGAAAGCCTTTTCCAACTCGCAGCAAACCAAGTCCTGCGCTGATCGTGTCCAGTGACTCGGCGTCAACCCTTGCCCATTCGTAGTTGTCTTTGTCGATCCAGACTGTGCCATGCATTTTCGGGAGGAACTTTGCGTCCTTGTGTACGGGCCGATATCCCGGCTTAGGATCGGCCTGAATCTTCCAGCACGATCTTCCGTTCACGACTTCTTCGCCCAGCAGACTGAAGTTGTAAGCCTGCGGTACCTCGCGCCGGACCTGGCGCTCGTCTTCCAGATCACGGCGTTCCTTCTCCTGTCGCTTGCGGCGGTCGCTTTCGGACTCACGCTTCTGTTTTTCGATTTCGCGATCCAGCTTCGCCTGCTCTTCGTGCGCTTGCTTCTCCCCCAAAGGCTTTCCGTCTTTTTCGAGGAGCCTCTTATATTCGGTCCCATCGAGCCAGAAGACGTCGTAAGTTCTCAGATCGCGCTGTTTTGACTCGCTTCCCTTCTGCTGTTTTACCTCGCTGGTCATGCGGTAGGTGTACTGGCGACGGAGTCCCAGATTCTCAGAATCGCGCTCGGACGACCGCTGCATGATTTCCTGTGGAGTGGGGGCGGCCGCACCGACAGCAGTGATCGCACACACCAAAAACGTACAGAATGAGCGCACTCAACCAATATGACGGATGACTCACGAAACTGATTAGCGGCGAAGTTCGAACAGCCGGTTTCCGACGGTAAGGGCGAAGCAGTTTGGGGTTGCCTGCGGCCAGGGGTCGAGATCGACCTGGCGCCCAATACTCTCTGCCGCTTTCTGAGCGATGATTGCCGGATAGGGGAAGCAGTGCAGCCGGACCGGACCCGGGTTGTCACGCAGAATACGCAGCAACTCTTCTGTAGGTGCGGCTCGCTCCAGGAATAAGCGCCTCTTTCGAATCCACAGAACTCCGGTGTTCTCCAGAAGCACGACAGCTAACACGACCGCCGCGAGTTTTCGGGATTCGAGTGCAGTCCACGCCGCGCCGACGATCCAGCTGAGACCGAGACTCGCGAGGTATGTCTGGCGACTTGGAATTCGATGCATGTAGAGCAGGAAGCTGTACGGCAGCAACGCGACCGCGATCCAGACCAGGGCTGTCCCGACCAAGGGCACGTAGTCACGTCTGCGACTTAGCACCAGTACGATGACCGCGAGAAAGCCCCAAATGAACAGGAGGCGCACAAAAGAATTGGGCAGGGTTATCCAGAATGGGGCCGCGAGGGAAAAGCTGCCGTCCTGAAGCCGGCCATTCCCCCCTGATCCCAACGAGAGCGCGACCTGTATCAGCGAGATGAGACCAAAAGGGAGTAGCGGTATCAGTTCGAGACCAGCAAGAGCCAGCAGAGCCGGGAGGACGACAGCGGATTCCTTCGATAGTACGGCTAGCGAAAAACACACCAGGCTGGCCGCGTACCAGGTCCAGCGCCGCTGTTGCAGGAAGAGAATCCAACAGACGAATGCACCAACACCGAACAGGAACAGCAGCAGTTCCATGGATGCCGCGAGCCACATTACTGCTTCCTGATGGCCCTCGTATACCGCAAAGAAAGCAGCCGCGGGCAGTGCGACAGAGAACCCTGTTCGGTTCCAGAGTCCGGTGGCGTAGACCATCCATGTGCAGAAGACATGCAGAATGAGGCTCACGACATAAAACGGCAGGGGAGTGAAGCCGAAGAAGCGGTCGAGCAACCAGCTCAGCTCAACGTAAGTGAACCGAAAGCGGAATCCCGGCGTGTTCCACAGTTCCGTCCAGCCGGAGAGCGGACCCCAGACCCTCGACCAGGCGATCTGGGTGTAGTCGTCCGATATGAAAGGGAACTGGAGGATCGGGAGGTAGGCAATGATGGCGAGGAGCGCCAGTCCTGCAAGAGCCGGCAGGTGCGGGATCGCGCCCTTTGCGCTTAGTCGAGCCACTCAATACTGACGGGCGGCTTATGCGAGCAGGACATTGAGTCGGTCATTCCGCTCGCGATGGTGGCGCATGCAGTATCGGTGGCACTTCGGAGAGCCTGATCGCGCGTCGGACCTGCGGCGGTTGCGCAATTTGTTCTGCCCTGATACTCCGCGCACACTTTAACCCGAATTTGTTTGTGTCCGAGCGTTAGCCAGGTGAGAAGAGCGATGAATCCGACTGCACCCACTATCCAGAGCAGAGCCTTGCTGCCGCGGGTCACGCCCCGGTCTCCGAGAAGAAGTTGCCCATATTTCGAAACTTCCGGTAGCGCTCGTCGATGAGTTGCTCGGGTGTCAACGACGACAACTCTGCGAGTACTTTGACGAGGGTGTCTTTCAGTGCTGCGGCGGCTGCATCGTAGTCTTCGTGGGCACCGGCCGGAGGCTCCGGAACGATGCCGTCGATCAGCCCAAGCCGGACGAGATCGGGTGCCGTGAGCTTCAGCGCTGCCGCAGCCAGCTCTGCTTTTCCGGCGTCGCGCCAGATGATGGCTGCACAACTCTCGGGGGAGATGACGGAGTAGACGGAGTTCTCCATCATGTACACGCGATTGCCAACTCCCATACCGAGCGCACCGCCGCTGCCGCCCTCGCCGATTACGGTCACGACGATCGGGAACCTGCAGCCGCGCCATCTCACGCAGGTTCAGCGCGATCGCCTCTGCCTGACCGCGCTCTTCGGCGTCGATGCCGGGGTAGGCTCCGGGTGTGTCGAGGAGTGTGAAGATGGGCCGCCGGAACTTGTTGGCCATTTCCATCAGGCGCAGCGCTTTTCGATAGCCCTCGGGCTTCGGCATTCCGAAGTTGCGATGGAGCTTCGATTTGGTGTCGCGACCTTTCTGCTGTCCGATGACCATGACCGGTGCACCGTCGAGAAAGGCAAATCCGCCGGTCACGGCAGGATCATCGCCAAACGCGCGATCCCCATGCAATTCCGTAAAGTCTGTGAAGATCCTGCCGATGTAATCGAGTGCGTGGGGCCGTTTGGGATGACGCGCAAGCTGCACTCTTTCCCATGACGGGTTTGACTCTTGCTGCTGCGGAGCGGGTTGTGGAACAGTCGCGGCGGCTTCGTTATCCATCGGCAGAAAGGCGCAAACACCAGAATAACCGAACGTACGTACGCGTATCCTGTGGGATACTTGAGTCAATTCGTCCCCGCCATGAGTCTGAACCTGGACAGCGTTCACCACGAAATCGAAGATTATCTAAAGAGTGCCGGATTTGCAGTGTTTCGCGGCTTTGCGCGGACGCCCGACACGATTACGGTCGACTGGGACACTGATCGGTACCCAGACTACAAGGCGTTTCTCGATGTCGCCAGGGAAATTGGTGTCAGGCTGATCGTGGTTCATCAGCGTGCTTTCGATGCATCTATCGTCGAGCGCGCGCTGGAGGAGCTCGACGATGCCGAAGACGTCGACCTCGACGAGCAGCGCGCGATTCAGAACCGTCTTAAAGACCTGAGCAAGTACGACGGGTTCACCTGTGCGATTGAGGTTTCATTCGATCACGAGAACTCGACGTATTTGTTCGAGCTTCGTGCGGAGTGGTACGAAGAGCTGGATGATCTGATGTCGGAACTGGCATCGACCTTCGACTTCGACGAAGAGGATGAAGAGGACGACGAGCCCTACGGCGGCTACTACTCGAAGAACTGATGTCACGTCCGGCCCGCTGGATTTATCCGCCGGCGCTTCCTGCAGATCTGCAGCACGCTTCGCTGGCGGAACGCGTTCTGTGGACGCGCGGCTTTACTGAGAAGTCGTCGGTAAAGAAGTTTCTTCATCCCGCGATCGAGCACATGCACGATCCACGTGGTCTTGCGGGGATGGAGCAGGCCGTCGACCGGCTGTGCCGCGCGGTTCGTGAGCGCGAGCCGATTCTTCTCTACGGCGATTACGACGTCGATGGAACGACGTCGGTCGTCGTGCTTAAAACGACGCTGCAACTGGCGGGCGCGTGCGTTGATTATCACGTGCCGCATCGAGTCATCGAGGGCTACGGCATGCGTCCGGAGATCATCGACAGAGCCGCTGCACGAGGAGTGAAGCTGGTTGTCAGCGTTGACACGGGTATTCGCGCGCGGGCGGTGGTCGAGCACGCGAAGCTCGCCGGGATCGATGTGATCGTCACGGATCATCACCTGCCCGAGGAAGAGCTTCCGCCGGCATGCGCGGTGATTAACCCGAACCGGCCCGACTGCACCTACCCCGAGAAGAATCTTTGCGGCGCGGGCGTGACGCTGAAGCTGGTGCAAGCGCTGATGCAGGCGCTTGGGTGGCCGGAGGAGCGGGTTGGCCGACTGCTGGATTCGTTTCTGAAGCTGGTTGCCATCGCGACGGTAGCGGACGTGGTGCCGCTTACTGGCGAGAATCGCGTGATTGTGCGGCGAGGGCTCGACGGCTTCGGCGAGATTCGCAATCCGGGGCTTCGCGCGTTACTGAAAGTGGCGGGCTTCGCTCCGGGCGAACGCCCGACGGCAGGTCAGGTTGCGTTTCGCATTGCGCCGCGGATCAACGCCGCAGGACGGATGGATGACGCCCGCAACGTCATCGAGATGTTCCTGACGCCGGATGCCGAGAAGGCAGTCGAATTTGCGGGCCGGCTGCAGGACCTGAATCAAACCCGCCGGGATACGGAAAGTGAGATCCTCAGGGCGATCGAAGAAGCGTGCGGGCGAACGCCGGTTCAGGACTGCGATTGCGCGCTGGTTTTCTCGGCGAAGGACTGGCATAAGGGTGTGGTCGGGATCGTGGCCAGCCGGGTTGTCGAACGGTATCACCGGCCGGTTTTCATCCTGTGTGAGGACGAGGCGACCGGTATTGCGTCTGGTTCCGGTCGTAGCGTCAAGGCGTTTCACTTGCTGGAGGCGCTCGAGTCAATGGCTGAGCTGTTCGTCAAATTCGGCGGACACCGACAGGCGGCCGGGGTGACGCTGCCGAACGAGGCGATCCCGGAATTCCGCCGGCGGCTGAGCGAGTATGCATCGCGGCTGCTTTGTCCGGACGACTTTCGCGCCACGCTCGAGATAGATGCCGTGATGAGTCTCGCGGAACTCAATGAAGCTTCCGTTCGTGATGTCGACCGCCTTGCACCGTTCGGTTTTGGTAATCCGGCTCCACTGTTCGCGATTGAAAATGCCGAGTTGACCGGCGCGACTCTCCGGGGTGAGCGGAACGTCAATGTCGGTCTTCGGCAGGGCGGCGGTCGAACGCTGATCCTGACTGCCTGGGACTGGGCTGACCGGATTTCCCAGCTTCGGCCTGGATCGCGGGTGAATGCCGCCATTGCGCTGGAGGACCGCAGTCGAAACGGCGAGTGGAAGGCTGTGCTGAAGGACGTTCAGCCGGTCGCGGCGGCGGCGGGAGCCGAATCACCCTATTCTCCCCAGGGATAGGTATAATTAGACCAAAGCCGCATGGCGCCTGCCCTCGTTTCCCGCGAAATGTCTGTTTCGTCTGCCTCCGTGCTGGAGCAAATCGGTAACACGCCACTGGTGTACCTGCCGCACATCAGCGCAGAGACTCCGGGGGTTGAGATCTATATCAAGAACGAGTCGCGGAACCCCGGGGGGTCGGTAAAAGACCGTCCGGCGCTGAGCATGATCCGCGACGGCGAGCGTACTGGTAAGCTAACGCACGAAAAAATCATTATCGATGCGACAAGTGGTAACACCGGGATCGCGTACGCGATGATTGGTGCGGCGCTCGGTTATAGAGTTCAGATCTGTCTGCCGAAGAACGCTTCTCCTGAGCGCAAGAAGATCCTGCGGGCGTACGGTGCTGAGATTACGTTCACTCCGGCGGACGAAGGCTCAGACGGAGCGATTCGCGCGGTGAGGCAGATCTACGGTGCGGATCCAGACAAGTATTTCTACCCGGATCAGTACAACAATCCCGCTAACTGGCGTGCCCATTACGACACGACTGCGCCGGAGATTCTCCACCAGACCGAAGGGCGGGTGACGCACTTCGTCGCGATGCTCGGGACGAGCGGAACGTTTACCGGAATTGCACGGCGGTTTCGGGATGACGCGCCATCCATCAGGTGCTACTCAGGTCAGCCGAGCACGGGTTTCCACGGCATCGAAGGAACCAAACACATGCCTACGGCGATTGTGCCGGGCATTTACGAGCCCGAACTGGCGGACGAGAACCTCTGGATCGAGACTGAGGACGCGTACAAGATGACGCGCCGGCTTGCTCGCGACGAGGGAGTTCTGGGGGGCGTGTCCGCGGGCGCGAACGTTTTCGCCGCTTCGGTGATCGCCAGGCGCCTGTTTGCGGCAAGAGAGTCTGGCGTCATTGTGACGATTCAGTGCGACGGAGCGGACAAGTATCTGAGCGAACACTTCTGGGACGAAGATGATTCGGATTGAACCGGCGGCCTGGGACTTGATGGTCCGCCACGCCTCGAGCACTTACCCGAATGAATGCTGTGGTGCGATGCTGGGCAAACTCGACGGCGATACGAAGCTGGTCACCGAAGCGGTGACGATCGAGAATGCATTTGCCGGCGCGCAGGCGGCGCGGTATGAGATCCGTCCCGAAGACCTGATTGCCGCCGACAAGGCAGCTCGGGCGCGTGGCCTGGATCTGATCGGAATTTTTCACTCGCACCCCGATTGCGACGCTTACTTCTCGAAGACGGATCTGGAGAACTCCTGCCCGTGGTATTCGTTCGTCGTGATGTCGATCAAGAACGGCAAGTTCGATCACGCGAACAGCTTCCTGCCCGACCCGGATCAGACCCGCGCGGATTCCGAGCCGCTGGAGTTCCCTGCATCCTAGAGCATCGGACATTGCATCCGACAGGGGAGACAGTTTTTATGGCGAAGATTCTGATTCCTACACCTCTCCGGCAGTACACCGATAAGAAAGACACGATCGAACTTAACGGCGGTACCGTTGGCGAGTTACTGAAGTCGCTCACGTCCGAGCACCCGGACCTGCGCAGGCATTTGTTCAATGACGAAGGTAAGCTTCGCAGTTTCGTGAATGTTTATGTCAACGACGAAGATATCCGGTATCTGAGCAAGGACGCTACGCCCGTAAAGGACAACGACACGCTCACGATCGTGCCCAGCATTGCCGGAGGGCGCTAATCCGTGGAACTGAGTAAAGACGAGATTCTGCGGTACAGCCGACACCTCATCATGCCCGAGGTGGGCATGGAGGGTCAGCTCGCGCTAAAGAAGGCGAGCGTACTGCTGATCGGTACGGGTGGTCTGGGTGCTCCTCTCGGAATGTACCTGGCTGCTGCCGGCATTGGGCGGATTGGCCTTGTGGATTTCGATGTCGTTGACCACTCGAACCTGCAGCGGCAGATTATTCACGGCACCAAAGATGTCGGCCGAAAGAAGCTTGATTCGGCGGCCGACACGATGCTGGATATTAATCCGTTCGTTCAAATCGACAAGTATGATGTCGCACTTTCGAGTGAGAATGCGCTCGACATCATGCGGCCGTACGACATCATCATTGACGGCACGGATAACTTTCCGACGCGGTATCTGACGAACGATGCGTGCGTTCTGCTGGGTAAGCCGAACGTGTACGGTTCGATATTCCGCTTTGAAGGTCAGGCGACGGTATTTGCGTACGAGGGCGGCCCTTGTTATCGCTGTCTGTATCCTGAGCCGCCTCCGCCGGGCCTGGTTCCGAGCTGTGCTGAAGGTGGTGTGCTCGGCATCCTGCCCGGCATGATCGGGATCGTTCAGGCTACCGAGGCCGTGAAGCTGATCCTGAAAAAGGGCGAGCTGCTGGTTGGGCGCCTGCTGCTTTATGATGCCCTCGCGATGCGGTTCCGTGAACTACGGCTGCGACGGAATCCGGAGTGTCCGGTTTGCGGTGATAATCCGACAATCAAGGAGCTGATTGATTATCACGAGTTCTGCGGCGTACCGCAGCATGAGCCGGAACCGGTGTTTGTGGAAGGCGACCTGACGGCTGCCGAAGTAAAGTCACGGCTCGACCGGGGCGATGATTTCGCGCTCATCGATGTTCGGGAACCGCACGAATATCAGATCGCCAGGATCGGGGCCGCTACGCTGATTCCGCTTGGCGAGTTGTCGAAGCGGCTGAGCGAGCTCGATCCGGGACGCGAGTATGTGATGCACTGCAAGAGCGGTGTGCGTTCCGCCAAGGCTGTGACTTTGTTAAAAGAGAATGGCTACAAGCGGGTTCGGAACATGAAGGGCGGCATCCTCGCATGGAGTGATACCGTCGATCCTGCTGTCCCGAAGTATTGAGGGATGAAGTCGGGCCCACTGCCCGACTTCACCAGTCCGCGTACGGTGTGCCTTCGAGGCTTGTCTTGTCTGACCCGCTGTGGACGTCGAAGATGCCGGGCTCGGTTTGATTCACCGCATTGGAAGCATCTTCCAGGACAGTTCTCCATGTGTTGTCCTGACCCGTCATAGGGTCGACGGGTATGCCGCGGAGGTAACCAGCTTCGATGAGGTCATGCAGCGCCTGCGGAGCTTTGCCCTTATCGATGGTGTACTCATCGATGACGGTCCGCATCGTGAACAGATTATTGCGAAGCAGCGATTCCTTCGAGCGGATGAGCGTTTTCTGGTAATAGGGAACTGCAATCGAGATCAGGATTGTGATGATTGCCATCACTATCATGAGCTCGACCATGGTGAAGCCCGAGCGCCGATCGCGGGTCAAGCTCGGACGCCGTTCGTGGCCCTGGGGACTACCACTCTGAGTAAGGAGTTCCATCGGCCGCTTTCTCCGTTGTCTTTGAATACACGTCGAAGACGTTCTGACCGCCGAAGCTGGTCGAGGTCGGATCGTCTCTGGTGCTGCGCTGGCCCCATTCGAAGCTGTTCGTGAACGGGTCTTTGGGGACTCGCCGCAGGAATCGAACTTTCTTGTCGACCTCGCCCTGAAGCTTGACACCTTTCACAAGAGCTTCGAGAGACTCCGGATAGTTGTCGGCGTCAGCCTTCTGGGTTCCAAGCTTCCCGAGGTCCGCCATGTCCTTGTACTTGTCGATTGCTGTGCGGATTTCGCGCAGCGAATAGCGAAGCTCTCTCTCCTTATCGCGACGAACCTTATAACGCGCAAGCGGAACCGACATGGTCGCCAGCAAGGCCAGCAGCGTGAAGGCGACGATAAGCTCCACGAGCGTCAGTCCCGATTGTGTGCGCCGTCGACGGCTGGATACTGCAGATGACATACGACTACTTGACGTTAACGGTCATGGTGGGCGCACCGACCACGATCGGCTGGAGCTGCGTATTCCGGAACGACGCGTCGAGGACCTGAACCGGTGAAGAACCTCGGCCGACGGCCTGGAAGGTGATGTTCAGGACCGTGCCCGAACCGGTGACTCCGCCAGAGCCAGGCTTCCTGCTGAGATTTACGGTCGCCTCTCCGGTTTCGTTCATCACGGTAGGCGTGAAATCGATCTTCGATCCGTCACCGGCAATCAGTGTTCCGGCCTGGACGGATGTCACCCTCAGCATTTTGGGATCATATTTTAGTTTCATAGGTGCCGTGATCAGATTGGACACATTTTCCGCCTGGACCGCCACCGACACGGTAGAGCCAACTTCGACGGTGGCTGCGGGTACGTTGAACGTAAGCCGTGGGCTGCCGGGGCTTGCCGGGGTGTTTACTTCAGCCTTGGGCTGGGGGGAACCCGGAGCCGGCGAGGCTGGCGGCGGCGCTGCCTGAGGAGTCGTGGCTTGTGGTGTTACAGCCTGTGGTGTCACAGCCTGTGGTGTTGCGGCCTGTGGTGTCACAGCATGGGGCGTCGTGGCTTCCGGCGTCGTCGCTTGCGGAAGCGCGGGTGCTCCGCCGTCAGTTGTAATGTCGCGACGCGGCGCGTAGTTCAGCTTGAGATTCTGATCGTTGCCCGCGGAGACACCTTTCATGTTGACTTCGCTGTAGTCGGGACCGCGAACAATGTGGGGAACCAGGACGATTAACAACTCGCCACGAGGCCGCTCGAGGTGTTCCGATGAGAACAGGTGTCCCAAACCCGGAATATCCATCAACCAGGGCACACCGGTGCGGACACGGCTTTCCTGTGTCGAGAGCAGGCCACCGAGGATATTGACTTCGCCTTCTCGCAGGCGGATGTCATGAACGACAGTACGACGACTGACAATGGGCTGGTCAAGGCCGCCGAGATTCACCGTGCCGGACTTCGTCGACAGGTCGACCTCGATGTGCAGAGAAACCTCGTTTTTGCCGTGAACCTTTGGAACCATGTCCACGTTCACGCCAGTGTCGAGAAACTGGAACTGGGTGCTGACGAGAGGATTCACGCCAACGGTTCCAATGCCGGGCTGAAAACTGCCGGTCGCGTACGGGATTCGATCACCGATCTTCAGTGACGCCTTACCGAGTTCCACGGCACGAACCTGGGGCTGCTGAACGACGCGAGAAGTGCTGTCGCTCATCAGTGCCTGGATAAGAGCACCGGGAACGGTAACCGAGAAATCACCCAGGCCGAGATGCTTCAGCTGATCGAGCGGTATAGTGGGGGTGGGTGGTGTTGGGGTGGTCCCCGATCCGGTACCGCTGCCACTTCCAGTACCACTGCCGCTTCCGGTTGCCGGGGGGGTGGTGGTTCCACCGTTATACGTGATTGGCATGTTGATGCCCGGAGCACCGCCGGTAGTGAAAGTCGCGGCGATGTCGCGAACTCTTTGCCGATTGGCTTCCATGACGATAATGTCAACGACGACTTCGCTCTTGGGCCTGTCGAGATCCTGGACGAGTTTCTCCGCCATTGCGACCTGATCGGCGGTTCCGCGAACGAGAATTGCCCACTGTGCGTTGTACGTAAACGCGCGCCGAATTTCGGTGACAGACCGGATTGTGGTCGAAAGCTCCTGAAGTTCCTGTACTGTTGTCGCGTTTTTGATGTAAAACACCTTGACGACGTAGTCCTCGTAATCACGGCGCTTCTGGACGTTGTCGTTGGTTATAAAGATGGTGTTGGCCGAGAGGGGCTTCCAAAACGACTTTGTCTGGATAGAGAGATAATCGAGCGCTTCTTCGAGGGTGGTGTTCGAGAGATCTACGGTGAAGTTGCTGCGGCCAGGCGGGTTCTGATACTCGGGGTCGATGATGACATTAACGCCGGCAAGCTTACCGACGGTCTCGTACAGCACTTTCACGGGCTGGTTCGACATGCGAAGCGAGGTGATCTGCCGCTGGAGCGGCTTCAGCTCCGGGAGGGAGAGCATTCGAGATGCCCGCTCCTCAGCTTCTTTCTGGGCTTTCTCAGCCGGTGTGAGGCCGCGATCTTCGGGATTCGCCGAACGAGTCGCCGGGGACTTTTCCCGCTCGATCATTTCCTTCGTTCGTTTGATCTCTACTTCGGCCAGAGCTGCGCTTGGATCGATGGCGAACGCGCGCTGGAACTCGAGGAGAGCTTCTTCGAGCCGGCCTTCATTACGAAGCTTCTGACCTGAATTAATCCGCGCTGCCGACGCCTCGAACCGCACACGGCGCATTCCGAGCTGGTAGGCGGCATCGGTGGGGTCTTCGAGCGTGGCCTGCTCGTAAAGCTCGAGTGCGGCCTCCCATTGTTTGCGGGCCTCGGCTTCGCGGGCCTGATTGAGAAATTTTTCACCCTTACGGGTGCGGGCGCCGAGCGGACAGCACAAGGCCATCACGATTAAGAACACGGCTAAACGGCTGAAATGACGCATGTTTCTGGTTGCTTGCCTGTGATAAACTCATAACGTCTAGCGGCGTCACCGCCGCATGCGTCACCCGCCCACAAGTCTGGCTCACAAGTAGTGACGTATACGACGCCCGGATCGTTGAGAGAACCTTGCCTGAGTCCCCCATACGTTTGTTGAGTGAGAACCGCCAGGCCCGGCATAACTATCACCTGCTCGAAACTATTGAGGCCGGAGTGCAGTTGCTGGGGACTGAAGTAAAAGCCGTAAAAACGGGCAAAGTTCAGCTGAAGGAAGCATATGCGGATATTGAGGCCAACGAAGCGTGGTTACTCAATGCCCACATAAGCGAATACTCTCACGGCAATCGCGAAAACCATACCCCCATGCGGAAGCGCAAACTGCTTTTGCATCGCGCAGAGATCGACAAGCTTCAGGAAAAAGTGCGGGAAAAGGGCCTCTCGCTGATTCCCCTTAAGCTTTACATCAAGAACGGCCGAATAAAGTGTGAGCTCGCTGTTGCAAAAGGAAAAAAGATGCACGATAAGCGGGAAGCGGAACGTGCACGAGAAGCGCAGGAAGAAGCCCGGCAGGCGGTTCGCCGAAGTAAAGCAAACTGGGACTAATTGATGGAAATTCGCGTAGAGCACGGACAACTGACTGATACTTCCGCCACTGTACTCGCGGTGGCTGCTTTTGAAAGCGCACCCTTGCGGGATCAGGCGCTGAACGACGCGACGGGTGGCCAGATTGAGGAACTCTACTTAAGTTCCGAGTTCTCGGGCAAGGCGTGCGAACACGTTACCTTATACAGGCCGTCCGGACTGAAAGCGCGGAGACTGCTGCTGATCGGCGCAGGCAAGGCGGATGTCTTTACACCTTCGGAGATCCGCAAGGTGGCCGGGACGGCTGTTCGTATTGCCCGTTCTCGCGGCATCCACGAACTTACGTTTGCGATCGACACCCAGTTTGCGGAGCCGTTGTTCGTCCAGGCTGCTGTCGAAGGTGCGATCAGCGGCGACTTCGAGCCCGATCACCTGAAGAGTGACCCCAAGAAGCACGACAAGCGAATCGACACGCTTACGGTATTACTGCCTCGCGCTGATGCTTCCCTGGAGAAAGCGGTCGAGACCGGCAGGATCATCGCCGAATCACAAAACTTTGCACGCGAACTGGTGAACCTTCCAGCGAATCTGCTCACGCCGATGGTTCTTGCCGAGCGGGCGCGGACGATGGCCGGAGAAGTCGGGCTCGATTGCGAAGTGCTCGAGACCGAGGAGATGCAGCGTCTGGGAATGGGTTCGCTGCTTGGCGTTGCCCAGGGCAGCGACAACCCGCCGGCGCTGATCGTTCTTCGGTACACGCCGCCGAGGGCGATCAGTGAGGATCACCTTGCGCTGGTGGGAAAGGGCGTCACCTTCGATACCGGCGGCATCTCCATCAAGCCTGCAGATGGCATGGAGAAGATGAAATACGACATGGGCGGCGCAGCGGCCGTTCTGGGCGCGATGCGTGCGATTGCGCAACTCAGGCCCGACGTTCGTGTCACGGGGTACGTTCCGACAGTGGAAAACATGGTCAGCGGGCGTGCTCAGCGTCCCGGCGACATTGTCACCGCCATGAACGGGAAGACGATAGAAGTTCTGAATACCGATGCAGAGGGCCGGCTGATTCTCGCTGACGCTCTTACGTATGCAATCCGTCAGGGCGCGACACATCTTGTCGATGCGGCGACGCTGACCGGTGCGATCGCTGTCGCGCTGGGTCACCTCTACTTTGGTGGTTTCGCGAACAATGATGAGCTGTACGATCGCCTGCTGGCAGCGAGCCGCAAAGCCGGCGACCGTATGTGGCGACTGCCGATGGATGATGACTACAAGGACTATCTGAAGTCTGCGTTCGCCGACATCCCGAACATCGGCGGGAGATGGGGCGGTTCGATTACTGCTGCCAAGTTCCTCGAAGAGTTCGTTGAGAGCAAGCCCTGGGTACACCTCGATATTGCCGGTACCGCATGGCTGGACGACAGTAAGCCGTGGCTTGCCAAGGGTCCGACCGGTGTTCCGGTTCGTAGCTTCGTCAATCTGGCGATGGACTGGGCGCCTCGCAGCTGACCAAGCCGTCTGTCAGATCGTCATTGCGCCGAACCCGCCATCTACTCGCAGGATGGAACCCGTTACGAATGACGATGCCGCGTCCGACGCGAGATAGATTGCTGTTGCGGCCAACTCGTTAGCATCACCGAAGCGTCCCATCGGTGTGTGCGCCATGATCTGGGCCGTTCGCTCGGGAGTGAGGATCTTGCGATTTTGCTCGGCCGGGAAGAAGCCGGGAACGATTGCGTTCACGCGAACACGATGTGGCGCGAACTCACGCGCGAGGAACTGCGTGATCTGATTCACTCCGCCTTTCGATACCGAGTAGGTGAAGACCTTCGATAATGGCGGACCCGCAGAAACGGATGAGATGTTGATGATCGAGCCGCCGTTTCCGGCCTCGACGAGGTGCTTTCCGAATACCTGACACGCGAGGAAGACGCTCTTGAGATCGACGTCAACGATTCGCTGCCACTCGTCTTCGGTGATGCTGAAGAACGGAGTCGCTGAATTTATTCCGGCCGCATTCATCAGGATGTCGACTCGGCCCAGTTCGGAGATCGTTTTGCCGAGGACATTCTCGAGATCTTCTTTGCGTGAGGCATCGGCAGTGAGAGCGATCGATCGCTGGCCGACGCTTCTGATTTCCGCGGCGCGGCGCTCCGCCTTTTCAAGGCTCTGCCCGACGATCGCGATGTCCGCTCCGGCTCCGGCGAGTGCCTGCGCCATTTCTCCTGCCAGCACACCACCACCGCCAATTACGACGGCGACTTTGCCTCGTAATGAGAACAAATCCTGTATCAGCATTGTCTGAAACTCTACGTTAACCCACCACCTACCTCAGCAGTGAAGAGAGGCGTTTCAGAGCAGGTTCCAGCTTCTGCGGTTTCGTAAGTACGGGTTTGAACAGGTCGCCGGTTTCGCGAAATCTGGCAACTGCATTCCCGATATTGTAATCGTGCGGCGACAAGCCCTGCTTTACTTCACTCCAGTCGAGAGGTGTGGCAACCGGAGCTCCGTCGTAGGCGCGAACTACGTAAGGCGCAGCGATCGTCTTGCCAAAGGACAACTGCATGTAATCGAAGTACACGCGGTTCCTGCGGCGTTTTTCGACTGATCGGGGCGTGGTGAACAGGTCCGGCTTTTCTCCGACCACGATCTGGGCAATAATCTCGGCGAACGATCGAGCCTGGTCGTATGTGTAGCGAGGCTCAATGGGAATGAAGACATGCATTCCATCGCCGCCGGTCGTCTTGGGATAGCCCTTGAGCTTGATTTCGTCGAGGACTTTCTGCACCAGATGCATGGCTTCGATGATTTTGCTGAAAGGACATTCCACCGGATCCAGATCGATGAGGATGTAGTCGGGATAGTCAAGCGTCTGAACCCGGCTCATCCACGGGTTCTGATCGATGCACCCGAGGTTGGTCAGGTAGAGCAGGGTTGCCCGGTCATCGGCGACGATGAAGCGAATGTTCTCGCCTCGATGTTCGGAAGGGATCGGCTCGATGCGCAGCCAGGATGGGTAGCTCTCCGGAGTGTTTTTCTGGAAGAAAAACTCTTCGTGTATACCGCCTGGATAACGCTTCAACGACAATGGCCGGTCCTTCAGATGAGGCACGATGAACTCTGCGACGGCATCGTAGTAGTTCAGTACGTCGCGTTTGGTGATTCCGTCTTTGGGGTACCAGATCTTGCCCAGGTTGCTGAATTTGATGTGGTGGCCTTCGATGGACAGGACTGCTTCTTTTTGGCGGAGCGACAGGAGCGGACCTTCGTGCGATTCCGGTTCCGCAGTTACCTCGCTCGGGGCTGGTGGTGTTGCGTCGGACTTGTCCTCCGTCTCGCGGTGAACTTCCTTCGGGTCTTTGTCCTTGCGCAGGCCAAGGAACACGGGGGCGCGGAGTCGCCCCTCCCGGGTCCACTCGGTGAACTTGCACTCGCAGACCAGCTTCGGTTCGACCCATGTCGCCTTCCGCAGCATTGCTGGTACAGTGCCGAAGGGCGACTTCGGTGTCTCGATCGCTTTGAGACGACGATGGAGATCCTGAAGAGTGGCCTCATTGAATCCAGTCCCGACGTTACCCGCCCAGACGAGCTTTGTCGCCTTCGTAAACGCCGAGGACGAGGGCGCTGAAGGTGTCACGTTCGCCATGCGTATAGCCGCAGACGACAAATTCCTGGCGACAGGTAATCTTGATCTTCAGCCAGCAACGGCTGCGCCGCTCTTCATACTTGCTGTCCTCGACCTTCGCCATCACCCCTTCAAGGCCCATTTGTGTTGCGGCCGCGATCATCTCGTCCCCGGACACCTTGAAATGATCCGATACGACAATCCGGTCTGAAGGCGTGACGATGCCTGCGAGTGCGCGCTTTCGTTCGAGCAACGGCACGGCCCGAAGGTCGTAGCCGTTCCAGTAGATGAGATCGAACAGGAATAATTTGACCGGCGTCTTGCGAGCCAGGTGTGCAATCGTATTCGCGTCGGTCTGGTGAATGCGAGGCTGGATCAGCTCGAATCGCGACAGGCCCTGCTCGTCGAGCACGGCGATTTCGCCGTCCAGTATGGCGGTGTCCGCATTCACGTGGTGCGGCAGGACGCCCAGCTCGGGGTATTGCCGGTCATAGGTGTTCCCTTTGCGCGAGCACATGTGAACACGGCCATCCTGCAGGAAGATGACCGCGCGAACACCGTCCCACTTCACTTCATAAATCCAGTTTGAGCCGGAGGGGGGCTTCGTCGATGGATATGCGGCCATCGGCGTCAGGTCTTCGGGCAGAGGAGCCTTCCGTGCGCCGGGCAGGGATTCAGGGCTGATCGAAGGCTCGGCCGATTTTGCGGCCGTTCGTTTTTTTCCGGCGGCCTTTTTCTTTGCTTTGCCAGCTGTCTTTTTATGTGCCGGGAGGTCCTGCGCGATCTCTTCCTGGGTGCGACCGGTTTTTACACTCCAGGCGAGTGATTCTATGTCGTAGCTGTCATCCGCGAAATCGTCACGCTTCTTTATGAGGAGCCACTCATTTCCTTTTCCGCGGCCCTTCATCAGAACAAGGGCGTATTCGCCGTTCACCTTTTGGCCGTGCAGCCGGAACTTGAGGTCCCCTCGCGCGATCTGCTCTTCACCGCTGCCGTTCCCGAGCAGATCGAAGGTGCCACAGTCCCACAGCATGACACTGCCGCCGCCGTAGTTGCCCTTCGGTATATTGCCTTCGAACTCGCCGTAGTCGAGAGGGTGATCTTCGACGTGCATCGCGAGCTGTTTGGAGAGCGGAACCAGCGACGGTCCTTTCGGCACAGCCCAGGATTTCAGTGTGCCTGCGATTTCGAGCCGGAAGTCGTAGTGCAGCCGCGTTGCGTCGTGCCGCTGGATATAGAAGTGTCCCTCGGTTGACCTTGAGGGTTCAATCTCATTCGGCGCGGGCTCAGGCGTCTCTTTGAAGTTTCGCTTCCGAACGTACTCGCGCAATGAGGACGACATGTCAGCTCTCGAAGATGACGAAGGCCATCCCGTTCTCGGCCGTGTGGGTTAGTGATAAATGGATCGAGTGGACACCCTGAGTGTCTGCAATTTGCCTCGCCACGCCATGGAGCCGGAGTGTGGGTCGGCCGCCGGGCAGATTGGCAACCTCGAAATCGTGCCAGGTAACTCCGTGGCTCCATCCGGTGCCCAGTGCTTTCATACCTGCTTCTTTGGCGGCAAACCGAGCAGCGTAACGCTCAAATTTGTTCGCCTTTCGTTCGACATACGCTCGTTCCGCCGATGTATAGACGCGTGAGAGGAAGCGTTCTCCATATCTTTCGACAGATGCGCGAATGCGCGGCACTTCGGCCAGATCTATTCCAGTGCCGAGGATCATGAGTCGATTCAATGTAG
The DNA here is from genome assembly GCA_963794765.1 of Bryobacteraceae bacterium. Taxonomy (GTDB): domain Bacteria; phylum Acidobacteriota; class Terriglobia; order Bryobacterales; family Bryobacteraceae; genus JAWXCM01. Next base: position 155,099 of record CAWCGC010000048.1, read on the forward strand.
CCGAGGAAATCCACATCGGGCAACACGGGCTACACTGTTGAGCAGTGAACGAGGTTTGCACTTGCGGGGCGCGACTGCCAGAGGATGCTCGATTCTGCCACAGGTGCGGAAAGCCGCAAGTCGAACTGCTCGAACCGGATGAGGCACCTGCACCAGTGGTTGAAACGGCTGCTCCCGTGCCGGTACAACCTCCGCCTCAGCCACAGGGTGTTGGATTCCGAAATCCCGCGGCCGTCCGGGTAGCGTCGGGGGTCGGCGCGATCTGCGCGATGCTGATTTTCGTGCCGTTTCCACCCATTGTCGCGATGCTCTGGTGGACCTTCCTGCTGGTTACAGGCGGCTTTCTTGCGGCGTACTTCTACTACCGCCGCACGAAGGCACCAACAACGGTTCGCGGAGGCGCCGCCGTTGGCTCGATGGCGGGACTGTTTTGCTTCGTGATCGTCTTTGTGCTGTTTACGCTGAATATGGCGGCGCTTTCGGTCGGCGAAGGCCTTCAAAGCTCGATCCAGAACACAATGGCGCACGGACAAAATCCGGAAATGCAGCGCCAGATCACAGAGTGGCTGTCTTCGCCGGAAGGGCTCGGAATGCTCCTCTTTGTGATTATTAGTTCCCTGTTCTTTATGCTGACGGTACTGCCTGCGATCGGAGGGGCGCTGGCTGCGAAGGTGCTCGAGAAGAACTAACGGGACAGGACGGGATCGATCGCGCCAGCTTCCGCGAATCCTTTCGCTCGCAGCAGGCAGGAATCGCATTCTCCGCAGGGAGTTCCTTGCAGGCTGGGGTCATAGCAACTGCTCGTCAGGCCGTAATCGACACCCAAGCGGATACCTTCCCGGATGATCTGCGCTTTTGTCATCGAGATCAGGGGTGTGTGGATCTCAAGTCGCTGGCGACCTTCGACGCCTGCCTTTGTCGCGAGATCCGCCATGGTTTTGTATGCGTAAATATATTCGGGCCGACAGTCAGGGTAACCGCTGTAATCGAGCGCGTTGACTCCGATAAAGATGTCGGATGACCCGAGGACTTCAGCCCAGGCCAGCGCGAAGGACAGAAAGATCGTGTTTCGCGCCGGAACGTACGTGATCGGAATGTCCTGCGACATCTCTTCCGTTGTGCGTCCCTTCGGGACCTCTATCGCTGATGTCAGCGCGGATCCGCCGAACACGCGTAAATCGAATGTGACGACCTGATGTGCGATTGCGCCTAGCGCCGCTGCGACTTGCCGCGCGGCCTGTAGTTCGAACTGATGCCGCTGCCCGTAGTCGAAGGAGAGTGCATACGTCTCGAATCCGTCGTTTCGAGCAATCGCAAGGCAGGTTGCTGAATCGAGTCCACCGCTTAGCAGAACGACGGCTTTTCGCGCCATACCTCTTCAGGATACGGTCGCCTCAAGGAAGCTTCGGAGGTCGGTTTCGCTGATGGCGGGCTCGCCGGGAGCAACATTGTCGAGACGGCCATTCCGGATCCAGTACTCCAGCTGATCTACAAGGGAAAACAGGTGATCGAATCCGCTGATGACGAACAAAAGCGGCTGGAAGTGATGAATCTCGAAGCTCTGGTTGATCACCCACTCAAGGCGAATCGGATACCGCTGTACGTCGTCCGAGGTCAGCGCGTGCTCCAGTTCGCCGAACGAGCTTAGCAGGCCGCTGCCGTAGGCTCGCATCCCGTAGCCGGTTCGCATGAGGCCGAATTCGACCGTGAACCAAAAGAACCGCGCCATCCCGCGGATGATGCTGGTGAGCCGCCTGACTCTCAAGTCCTCATCTCGGATCCCTGATACGAGCTCAGCCGCTGCATGCGCGCATTCGCCGAATCTTACGAGTGTTTCGGCGAATGCACGGTCCGTGTGCATGGGTACGTGGCCGGCTATGTCGTGGAAGATGTCAGGTTCGGGCAGGTAGTCGAGCCGGTCGGACGGGCGGATGGTGACTGTGGTTGGGAACTCACGGTTGCGGAGGCAATCGAAGAAATGGAACGCTGGAACGTAACCGGAAACCGCTTTGGCCTGGAAACCTGTGAGCGGGCAGAGAAAACGGTTGACATCGTCCAGCTTGGGGACTTTGCCGCTGTCGAGTGAGAGAGCGGCGATCCCCTGCAGGAAACGCTCGTTTGCAAACCGCTCCCATTTAGGAATCATCCGCTGGTAGAGCAGATGCCATGCCCGGTGGTTCTCGGCCGAATACATCTCCCATGGCTGGGTGATGTAAAGCTGCCCGTGGCCCCGTGCCTCCTCGATAAATGGGGCGTTTCCTGTGGTAAGGCCTGGAGGGGCGAGAACAGTGGGCATCGTGGCCATTCTCCGCTACTCGATAGATGCACCACAATTCTGTGGTGTTTCGCAACGCATCATAACGCTCGCGATCAAGCGAGTACCAGCGAGCATCTGCCGAACCTTTTTGCGGGGCACGCCACCTGTGCCATCGCCGAAGGTCTAAAAGCCAGAACTGAGATGCCAGCCAGATCTACCGGTCAGCTTGCGTCCCGTATGCTGAGAGGGCATGGTGATCGATCCCGCGTCCGCCGTAGCTTCTGATGTTTACAAGCTGATGGTGGGGCTGATTGTTCCGCGACCGATTGCTTTCGTGTCGACGATGGACAGAGCAGGGGTGCGCAATCTCGCGGCTTTCAGCTTCTTTACGGCCGTGAGTGCGAATCCGCCCGTAATTGCGTTTTCGCCAATGGTTCGGGGCAGCGATGGCAAAAGGAAAGACACACTACACAACATCGAGGCGACGCAGGAGTTTGTGATCAATGTGGTCTCCGAGGATTTCGTGGAGAAGATGAATCTGACTTCGCCCGAATACCCACCGGATGTGGATGAGTTTGCTGTTTCCGGACTTACGCCTCTGCCGAGCGATCGAGTCCGGCCGCCGCGGGTTGCTGAGTCGCGGGCGAGTATGGAGTGCCGGTTACTTCAGGTGGTGCATGTGAGTCCGAAACCTTTGGGTGGCAGCATCGTGCTTGGTGAAGTGCTGCGGTTCCATGTTGCAGACGAGCTGTTTGAGAATTATCGGATTGACCCTGACTTGTTGCGTGCGGTTGGCAGGATGGGCGGTCCGACGTACTCGCGCACGACGGACCGGTTTAATCTGGAGCGCCCGAAACTGGGCTGACTTACCTGTTGGTTGCCGGTGAGGACCAATTCATCCCGTTCGAAAATTGCAGGCTGCGGATGGTCGAATGCAAGTCGTCGGCTGCGGCTCCGGATGAGACCAGGACGCAGGCATCGCGGGCAGTTAGGTCGGTCTCGGATTTGATCTTCGGCTGCTGAAAGCTGCAGCTTCGATAAGCTTCGCCATCACGCCAGCTTGTGAATACCTCGAACGCGACTATCCGGTATGGCGACTTGTTGACGATCCGATACGTGAGCGAACCGCGATTGTTGGTGACGCGGAGCTCAGCGGGCGGATCGTCGGTCGCCGCCGAGAGTGCCGATGCTGCGATGACCAAGAGTGCAGCGCGTCGCATACGGAGGAAAGTCTAGACGTCGCAGAGCGTCGTTGCTTCGCCCAATGACGTGAGGGGATCGCGCTTCGGAATGAACTCGTGCGCGTAGTAGCCAGTGAACCCGAGGTCGACTACCGATTTGGCGATGGCTCGATAGTTCAGTTCCTGCGACTCGTCGATCTCGTTTCTGCCGGGATTCCCGCCGGTGTGCAGGTGCCCGATGTACTGGAAGTTGTCGCGAATCGTGCGGATGACGTCGCCTTCCATGATCTGCATGTGGTAGATGTCATACAGCAGCTTGAAGTGCGGCGAGTCGACGCGCTTTACGAGCTCGACGCCCCATCTGGTGTGGTCACACATGTAGTCTTTGTGGTCCACTTTGCTGTTGAGCAGTTCCATGCAAACCAGCAGGCCCTTGTCCTCGGCCATGGGCATTACTTTCTTCAGGCCGATGACGCAATTCTCCAGTCCTTCTTCGTCCGACATGCCGCGGCGGTTGCCGGAGAATACGATCAGACTTGGAGCGCCGACTTCGCCAGCCGCTTTTACTGCATCACGGAAGCGGGTTTCGATGCCGGCGTGGTTTTCTTTGCGGTTGAAGCCGTCGGGGATGGTAGTGCCTCCGGAGATCATGGTTGGCACGAGACCGTACTTTTGGATGGTTGGCCATTCCGCGGCTGTTGCGAGGTCGACGGATTTCAATCCGAGCCGAGCGCTCTCCTTACAGAAATCCTCGATTGGTACTTTCGAGTAGCACCAACGACACACTGACTGCTTAAGTCTGCCTTTGCGTTCAACAGGCTTCACTTCTGCGGCACTGGACAGAGCTGCCGCGGAAGCACCGGCGGCTGCGGCCTGGACAAACGACCTGCGATCCATTTGCCTTATTTTACCCCGATACGCTCCGTCTGGATGGCGCCCTTATCCTCCCATGCTGCGAGTACGGACCCGCCATCGAGCGGCGCCAGCGTGACAAATGCGCCCGAGGGAGTGAGTGTCATCGGTTCGCTTTGGCCCGGTCGGAGCAACTTCAGAGCAGGACCGTCACTCCAGACGATCAGCGAGTTGCCGACGATCTGGGGCTGAGTGCCTTTTCCGAGTGCACGCTCGGGTTTCCCGGCCTCGGCGACATAGACCGTATCATCGCGCCGCCAGACGGTCGTGATCTTGCCCGCACGGTCGACTTGGACTGAGCCTCCATCCATGGGACACGCGTTGAGTACCCATGAGCCCTGGCCCAGCTTCTGCGGCTGCCAGGACTTTCCGTTGTCGGATGAGATGGCGAGATACATGTCGCGGTCTCCGCCGAGCCAGTTCCGATACATTGCATAGAGCTTGCCGTCGGCGCCGATGACGGCTGTTGTGTGACAGCACTCGCAGATGTGTCCGTCGGGTGAGGCGTAGACCAGTGTGTTTGGTCCCCAGGTGGCCCCGCCGTCGTTCGATACGGCGCTGTACAGCTGCATTGCTTTGGTCCGGAGGTCAAGCCAGGTTACAAGAACTCGATTACCGATTGCGGAGACTGACTGAAAGCCTTCCCTTGCTGCGTTCGGGACGTCGTTGATGACGCGAGGTCCATCCCAGGTTCGACCGTTATCCGCTGACAACCACACGGCGACGTTGCCGTCCCGGATCGCGGTGACGAGCAGCCGGCCGCCGGCAATAGCTATGCGGGGTCCGCGCCGGCGACCGAGCGGGAGTTTTTCAACCGTGGCCACCTTCACCGGAGCGGAGAAGCTCGCACCGCCATTCTCTGATACCGCAACCCACACCGTGTTCGGCGATCCGAACGTCATGGCGACTCGAGAGCCGGAAGCCACGAGTTGTGGCTGCTTGTAGCCTTCTACACCCGTCACGTCGGGTGTGAGCCGCAGACTGAAAAGCAACGCTGATGCCAGGACTGTGTTGATCACGAAACAGCTACCTCTGTAGTTCCTGCGAGCCCGAGCTCAGCCGCGCGGTCCTGCATGGCCCTGATGCAGAATGCAATGTGCTCATCCAGATCGACACCGAGTTCGCGGGCACCGGACTCGATATCGTCACGACTGACGGAGCGTGCGAACGCCTTGTCTTTCAGTTTTTTTCGAACTGACTTGACGTCGACCTCCGCGATGCTTCGGCTGGGCTTTACGTAAGAGACCGCGGTGAGGAACCCTGCCACTTCATCGCACGCGAACAGCGTCTTTTCGAGCAGCGACTCGCGCGGAACGCCGGAATAGTTGGCGTGGGAAAGGATTGCGCGCCGGACTTCCGCGTCTACGCCGCGCTCGGTCAACATCGGTTCACCCTTCATCGGGTGGTCCGGGGCGTTCGGATGCATCTCGTAGTCGAAGTCGTGAAGCACGGCGGTTATCGACCACTTCTGCTCATCCTCGCCAAACTTACGGGCGTAGGCGACGACGCAGGCTTCTACAGCGAGTGCATGTTTTCGCAAGCTCTCCGATTTGGTGAACTCATGGAGTATCGAGAGGGCTTCGTCGCGGGTCACTCTCCAATTTTACGGCCTCCAATTCTACGGCGGTTACTCCGAAAGAATCGGCTCGGGTACGTCCTCGCTTCGCGGAGCGGCTTCCGGATGTTGCTTCATGAAGCGTACGCAGGCGTTCCAGCGGAGGATTGCGTCGTCATTGCCTGCCGGCCGCACGGATTCTGCTTCCTCGAAGTAGTCCAATGCCGTGCGAAGCCACTGGAAGACGTACGCGCCTGAACCATGTCCTCCTGCCCGGGAGCGAGCTTTGCCTCGACGTTCCCATGCGATGCCGGAGTAGTAGGCTCGCTCGTACGGCGAGGTAAGGCGGGTCGCTGCGGAGAGCGCCTGGTCGAACGCCCGAGGGTGTTCACTCAGCTGGTCCGTCAGGGCAAGAACGAGGAAGCTGAGGGCCTGCTGGTTGTCGGGCTCGATCTCGAGGATGTCGCGGCAGATGCTTTCGGCTTCGCCGGGTTCGTTCAGCAGTCGATAACGCTCGGCTTTGGCCAGAGCTCCGGCGACGCTGTCGTGGGAAATCGGCTTGGTTTGAAACACTGGACGGGACCTCCTCAGACAGATCAGCCTACAGAATGTGGAGCAGCTTTTTCAAGGGATCGAAGAACTGGTCCACGACTCGTTCCTTCAGCGGAATGATGGCGTTTTCGGTGATGGTGATCGACTCCGGGCAGACCTGGCGGCAGCAGGTGGTGATGTTGCAGTAGCCGATGTTGTGCTTGTTCTTCAGATCGTTGACGCGATCCTCGGTATCGAGCGGATGCATCTCGAGCGCGGCGGCATAGACGAAGAAGCGCGGGCCGATGAACTCGTCGTGCTTGTGGTGTTCGCGCAGGACGTGGCAGACGTCCTGGCAGAGGAAGCACTCGATGCATTTGCGGAATTCCTGCACGCGATCGACGTCTGCCTGCTGCATGCGCCAGGTGCCGTCGGGGGCATCGGGTGAGCGCGGGCGGAATTTCTTGATCGTCTTCTTGACGCGGAAAGTTCCAGGAGACGTCCGTCACCAGATCGCGGATCGGAGGGAAGGCGTGCATCGGCTCGAGGATGACGGGCATGTCGAGATTGAAGTCGTTGAGGCGCGTCATGCACATCAGTTTCGGCATGCCGTTGATCTCGGCTGAGCAGGAGCCGCATTTGCCGGCTTTGCAGTTCCAGCGCACGGCGAGGTCGGGCGCCTGCTCGGCCTGGATGCGATGGACGGCGTCGAGCACGACCATGCCTTCGTCGACGGGCGTCTTGTAGTCCTGAAACTCGCCGCCGTCGGCATCGCCGCGCCAGATCCGAAACATTGCGTTGTGTCGCCATCTATTTCATCTCCTCGATAATCTGCTGCAGCTCTTCGCGGCATCGGTGTGATGGGCCGCTTCTCGACCATCATCTCGCCATCGGCGCCGCGGCGGACGATGATGTTGTAGCTTGCCCCACTCGGGCTCTTTGTCGGGGAAGTCGTCACGGAACTGCGCGCCGCGGCTTTCCTCGCGCAGCAGCGCCGCGCGCGTGATGGCTTCGGAGACGTCAGCAGGTTAGCGAGATCCATGGCGGTGTGCCAGCCGTTGTTGTACTGCCGGTGGCCGGCGATGCCGGCCCGTTGCGGCCCGTACGCGGAACTTGCCGATCACGTCGAGCGCCTGCTGCATCTCGCCTTCGAGTGCGGACGATGCCGACCAGGTCCTGCATGTCGTCCTGCAGTTCGTACTGGATCTGGTAGGGGTTCTCGCCGGCGGGCCCGCGCTCGAAGGGCTCGAGCGCGTCTTCCGTCGCGGTCCGGACTTGCGCTGTCGTCGATGGCGGCACCGCTGTTGCGGCTGCGCGAACTCCGCGGCGTATTCGCCGGCGCGCTTGCCGAAGACGAGCAGATCGGACAGCGAGTTTCCGCCCAGGCGGTTGGCTCCGTGCAGACCGGCGGCCACTTCACCCGCCGCGAACAGGCCGGGCAGCGTGGACATCTGCGAGTCGCCATCGACGCGAATGCCGCCCATCATGTAATGAGTGGTGGGACCGACTTCCATCGGCTCCTTGGTGATATCGATATCGGCCAGCTGCTTGAACTGGTGGTACATGCTGGGCAGCTTGCGTTTGATGTGCTCCGGCGCATTTTGGGATGTGCTGCTTGATCCAGGCGATATCGAGGAATACGCCGCCGTGCGGACTGCCCCGTCCGGCTTTGACTTCGCGATTGATGCAGCGGGCGACGTGATCGCGGGTCAGCAGTTCGGGCGGACGGCGGGCGTTCTTGTCGCCCTGGGTGTAGCGCCAGCCTTCTTCTTCGTGAATCGGCGGTCTGCGCTTTGTAGAGATCGGGAATGTCGTCGAACATGAAGCGCGTCCTTCGCTGTTGCGGAGAACGCCGCCTTCGCCGCGAACGCCTTCGGTGACCAGGATGCCGCGTACGCTGGTGGGCCAGACCATGCCGGTGGGGTGGAACTGGACGAACTCCATGTCGAGCAGTTCGGCGCCGGCGCGGTAGGCGAGCGCGTGGCCGTCGCCGGTGTATTCCCAACTGTTGCTGGTGATCTTGAAGGCGCGGCCGATGCCGCCGGTGGCGATGACGACGGCCTTCGCGGGCCAGAGGATGAAGTGGCCCTTCTCGCGATCGTAGCCGAAGGCGCCGGCGATGCGGCCGGAATCGATGAGCAGCGTCAGCACGGTGCACTCCATGTGGACTTCCATGCCGGTGTGGATGCCGTGATCCTGCAGCGTGCGGATCATCTCGAGGCCGGTGCGGTCGCCGACGTGTGCGAGGCGGGGATAGCGATGGCCGCCGAAGTTGCGCTGCAGGATGCGGCCGTCTTTGGTGCGATCGAACAGCGCGCCCCAGGCTTCGAGCTCGCGGACGCGGTCGGGGGCTTCCTTGGCGTGGAGTTCGGCCATGCGCCAGTTGTTGAGGTACTGGCCGCCGCGCATGGTGTCGGAGAAGTGGACCCGCCAGTTATCGCGGTCGTCGACATTGCCGAGCGCCGCGGCGACGCCGCCTTCGGCCATGACGGTGTGGGCTTTGCCGAGGAGCGATTTGCAGACGACGCCGACTTTGACGCCCGATGCGGCGGCTTCAATGGCGGCCCGAAGTCCTGCGCCGCCTGCCCCGATGACCAGCACGTCGTAGGAGTGCGTCTGGTATTCCGGCATCTACAGAATTCTCCAGTCGGACCAGATGCCCATGGAGCAGAGGCGGACGTAGATATCGGCGAAACCGACGGAGAACAGGCTGGCCCACGCCCATTTCTTGTGGCTGCCGTTCAGGCAGGTGACGCAGTTGTAGAGCTTGTGGCGGACGGGATGCTCGGAGATGCGATCGAGGCCGCCGCCGGCGAGGTGGCGAAAGGCATGGCAGCCGAAGACGTAGCCGCCGAGCAGGACGACGTTGATGGCGAGAACGATGGTGCCGACGCCGATGCCGAAGTCCGTCGGAACCAAAAGGCTTTCCAGCGTCGTAGACCAGAAAGCCCCAGACGATGTAGGAGAGCCGAAGGAAGTAGCGATGGAAGTTCTGGAGGACGAGCGGAAAGGATCGTTCGCCGAGATAGGACTTGCGAGGTTCGCCGACGGCGCACGCCGGAGGATCCGCCCAGAACGCTTTGTAATACGCGCCGCGGTAGTAGTAGCAGGTGAAGCGGAAGAGGCCGGGGATCCAGAGGATGAAAAGTGCGGGCGAGAATGGCAGGAAAGCGGGGTACCAGCAGGGTTTGGGACCGAACAACGCGTGGGGCGAATCGCCGAAGATCTCAGGAGAGTAAAAGGGCGAGAGATAGGGGCCGAAAGTGTAGTGCGCGTTCTGGAATGCGGCCCAGTTGGCGTAGACGAGGAAGCCCCGAAACCGAGGAAGACCAGCAGCGGGGAAAGCCACCAGTTGTCAGTACGGGACGTCTGGCCGAACCCTCGGTTGGCACTCCAGACAATGTCGGGTTTTGCCGAAGGTACAGCCGTTTTTACATCAGTTGCCATGCAGTCGACGCCTCCTGGTGGAATGGAATGTACTATATCAGGCACCTGCGGGAGGCTCGTCAGATAAGTGTGAGTACTTTGGCAGCCGGTCACTGCATCTTCGCCAAATCTTCGATTGCTACACTCTTATGAAGCTCCGACCATGTCCGTCCCGGAACAGCTCGCTCGCATTCTTGCCAGCCGTGAGTTTCGCGACTCGCCGAGGATGTGTCGATTCCTGCGCTTTGTGGTGGAACGGACGCTTGCGGGTGAAGGCAGCAGTCTCAAGGAGTATCTGATCGGTGTCGAAGTGTTCGATCGCAAGGACACTTATGACTCTCGCGTAGACCCGATCGTGCGGGTGGAAGCTCGACGGCTTCGCGCAAAACTGAAAGCTTACTATCACGAGGAAGGCAACAGCGATCCCATCGTGATTGAACTGCCGACGGGCAAGTACACGCCGGCGTTCAGAGCCCTCGGGTCAGCTCGCGAAGCGACGGACGCCACTCCGAGGCAGAATCATGCTCAATATCATGCCCACAGGGGACGAACGATTGCAGTCCTTCCGTTTGCCAATCTGACTGCAGATACAGAGAGTGAGTATTTCACCGACGGCCTTACGGAAGAGCTGACCCATATGCTGACGAAGGTTCCGGGATTGCAGGTGGTGTCGTGGAACTCGACCGCTCAGCTTCGCGGGCCGAATGCGAATGCGGCGGCGGTCGCGCAGGAACTACAGGCGGATGTCTTTGTCCGAGGGAGTGTCCGCACGGACAGAGGGCGTGTAAGGGTGACAACGCAGTTGCTGGAGGCACCCCGCGGCATTGTGCTGTGGTCGGAATCGTACGATCGCAACCTGGAAGACATTTTTGCGGTACAGGAGGAAATCGCACGGGCGATCGCGGAAGCGATGCAGTTGCGGCTTGTGGACCACCGCCGGAGCGATCCCGGGCTGAATGTTTACGACCTCTATCTCAGAGGCCGGTACTACTGGAATACGCGAACACCGGAAGGCCTTCGCAGGAGTATCGAGTGTTTCCAGGAAGCGATTGCGATCGACCCGAATTACGCGCTGGCTCATGCCGGGGTTGCCGATGGGTGGATCATTCTGGTCGACCACGGCGTCCTGCCGGCTGAGGATCTTCGTCGAGCCGAAGAAGCGGCCGAGAGAGCGATCCAACTGGATCCGGCACTCGCTGAGCCTTACTCGACGCTGGCCCTGATTCGGACCGTTCAGTGGCAGTGGCAGGAGGCGAACGACCTCTACGATCGCTCTCTTGCTCTCAATCCGAACTACTCAACGGCATACCACTGGCTGGGTATCGATCTGCTTGCGGTACAGGGTCGGTTTGAGGAAGCACAGACGTATCTGAATACGGCCTATCGCCTGGATCCGTTGTCGCCGATTGTCGCGGAATCACGCGGCTTGCTTGCAACCTGGTGGGGCAAACTTTCCGAGAGCGTGGCTATCTTCGACGATCTTTGCCGGCGCAACGGACCTTCCGCGCGAGTGCAGTCGAGCCTCGGAAGAGTCTATGGGCAAATGGGTGATTACCCCCGTGCGATCGAGTTGCTGGAAGCTGCGCACCGAAAGGACCCCGAAACGGCGAGCAGACTTGGTGCGCTCGGGCAAACCTACGCATGGGCTGGTCGTCCGGATGATGCGAGGGGATGCCTGGAGAAGTTACATGCGCTTGCCGCGCATCAGCACGTGTCGGGAACCTGCTTCGCGCTGATCCATGCTTCGCTCGGCGAAGAGGACGAGGCAATGGACTGGCTGGAACTGGCCGCGAGGAGATACGACCCGCCGGTACTCGTCATCGGCATACATCCGGCTTACGATTGTCTTCGCGGCAACCCGCGCTTCCACTCACTTCTTGAGCGCATGAATCTGGTTGACGCGGAAACCCGGGCTCAGTCTTACCGTAAGGCCGCACGGTAAGATTACGCGTTCCTACTGCCAGGCAGGTCCGAAAAACGCGCATGCTCTAGTGCATGAACACTCCAGCTTTCGTCCTCGCTCTCGCTTTTTGCTGCGTCGCTTGTGCCGAGCCGCTCGACCGTATTGCCGCCTATAACAGCGCCGTTACGGAAGTTCGGGCCGGAAGTCTGGAACAGGCGACTCGAATGTTTACTGAGTTGCTAGCTTCTTCGGACGCAAGGCTTCGGGCCGTAATACTGAACGATCTTGGTTACATTCGGCGGACTGAGGGTCGCCTGGTTGAAGCTGATCTGCTTTACTCGCAGGCTCTGGATGTCGCGACGGAAGCGTTCGGGAGTTCCCATCCTTACTTCGCCACGATTTTGAACAATCGTGGTCAGGTTGCGTATGCGCGCCAGGACTGGAGTACGGCTGAGCAGTACTACCAGGAAGCGCTCACGATCCTTGCGGGAAAGCGGGATGGTGAATCATCAGCTGTTTCGGCCATTTACAACAACCTCGGCGCTTTGAGGCAGGCTCAGAAAGATTATGCCGCAGCTGCGAAATATTACGGGCAGGCGCTTGCGATGGATCTCGAGCTTCATGGCGACCTCGATGAGATGGTCGGCCGCGACTATAACAATCTCGGCGTTCTCGCTTCGGACGTCAGGCACTTTGAGGAAGCGGAGACGTCTTTAAACCGGGCACTCGAGATCAGATCCAAAACGCTGGGTGAGAATCACCCCGATTACGCAGCCACGCTGGTTAACCTTGCGAGGGTCTACAGGGTGAGCCGCAGAACGGGAGAAGCACTCAATTTCTATCAACGTGCACTGCCGATTCTGGAACATCGTTTGGGTGCTGACGATTCCCTTGTGGCCGAAGTACGTACGGAGATGCGGCGATTGCAGGACCGGCATGTCGTCGACGTGAACTCGTTCCGATAGGCTGCCGTCTCGCGCACGCGAGTTTTTGGCTCGCCGGCAACCGTCGAGGCCTTACCCCGGCGGTTGTCGGCCACTCAGCGAAGCCCTTTGTTCACATTGGCTTGGGCGCACTCTGGGAACGCGCGCTGTTCCGGGGATTGCTCAGCGAAAACATCTGGAACTTGCCTTCACCTTCACTCATCAGCAAATTACAAGCCTGATCGGAAATGTACACGCGGTTCGTGCACGTTTACGAGCAGTGTAAATTTGTAGTTCCGTGGAGGTCGATTCGTTGAGTTTGTTGCACGTGCGTAACATCTATCCGGAGGAGGGCCGGGTAGAGCAAACTGCGCTGGATCTTGCGCCGACGAATCCCCAAGGCGAAGCAGTATGCAGCCTCATCGAACGATACTTCACCAGCCGGCCGCCGAACTTTCGCGACCGCCTCTCATTCCTGAAAAAAGGCGACTTCGAGCTTGACTGGTCCGCTGTTACAGGCGGAGTGGCTCTCGCGTCTCTCTTCCAGGGCGAAACGCCGGCTTCGATGAGTGTTCTGCTCACCGGATTGTCGCCTGAGACCGACTCGATGATGCTCGACGTGTTTCGTGAGAATGTACTGGCGCCGCTGTTCGGGAGCGAATACGACAACGTTTGCCTCGAATGCGAGCGCCCGCTGCTTGTTCAGGTTGTTTTTCCGTGCGAACCGGAGTGGCTGCCAGCAGTCAATCTCCTGACGGTTTCGCTCGCGTCCGTTTACTTTCGAACACTGCTCCGCAGTTCAGATGGAAGCTGCTGCGCAGCAAGCTAGACCACTGTGGCCGCGACCGCCTCGATCTCCATTCCCCCGGACGTTCGTGAGGCGGAAGTTCAGGCTGGCCAGCGCACCGTTAAACTGACAAATCTTGACAAGCTCTTCTGGCCCGAACTGGGCATCACGAAGCGCGACCTCTTGCAGTATTACGCCGATGTGGCGGAACCGTTACTGCCCCACCTTCGCAGCCGCGCCATGGTGATGAAGCGTTATCCGAACGGCGCCGCGGGGGAGTTCTTCTTTATGAAGCGGGCGCCTTTGCCGCAGGCCGGACTGGATTCGCACCTGCTCCATCGAACACCGATCCGGGAATGTCATCGATTTCCCCGTGATCGACGATGTGGCGGCATTGCTTTGGCTTGTCAATCTTGGATGCATCGATCTGAATCAGTGGTATGCAACCTGCGCCGATGTACAGCGGCCCGATTACCTCCACTTCGATCTCGACCCGGTTCCTGAAGCCGGCTGGGAACAGGTGCGTCAAGCCGCACTCGTCGTCGGCGAGGAGCTTGAGAAACTCGGGATGAAGTCTTACCCGAAGACGACTGGCTCGCGCGGTATCCACATCTACATCCCGATTGTTTGCGGACCTGTGCAGAAGCAAGTCTGGACATTCGCGAAAAAGACAGCCCAGCAGCTGGCGAAGAAATATCCCGACCTGATTACGGCCGAGTACCGGATCGCAAAGCGTCCGGAGGGCCGCGTCTTAGTTGACTACAACCAGAACGCCTGGGGGCGTACGCTTGCGTCGGTCTATTCGGTCCGTCCAAAGCCTCAGGCCACGGTTTCGACGCCGCTGTCGTGGGAAGAAGTGGAGCAGGGTGTTCGAACGGAAGATTTCCGCATCGACAACGTTCCTGCCCGCGTTGCCGAGAAAGGCGACCTGTTCCGTGGATTGCTGCTGAATCGCGGTCGAGTACAGCTGGAGAAATATCTTTGAGCCTTCCGATTCCTCTCGACTACGAACCGATGGAAGCAGAATCGGCTTTGCAGATTCCCGCCGGTTCTGACTGGCAATACGAACCCAAATGGGATGGCTTTCGCGCGCTCTGTTTTCGGGACGGAGATCTCGTGCAGATTCACTCCAAAGCAGGACAGCCGCTAGGCCGATACTTCCCGGAGATGGTCGACGAACTGCGCGCGGTTGTTGCGGACCGCTTCGTGCTTGACGGCGAACTGGTCGTTGCCGTTGACGGGAAGCCAGCGTTTAACGCCTTACTTCAGCGGATACATCCCGCCGAGTCAAGAATTCGCAAGCTTGCAAAAGAAACGCCAGTGCAGCTGGTTGTTTTTGATCTTCTGGTGGATGCAAACGGAAATTCGCTGATCGACAGAACGTTGACTGAGCGGCGGAAGGCTCTGCTTCACTTTGCGTCGGAATATTTGAACGGGCATAAAGCGATTCGAGTATCGCCGGCTACGCCCGATCTCGAAGCTGCCCGGCACTGGCTGGTTGAGATGGCAGGCGGTCTTGACGGGATCATTGCAAAGCGGACAGATCTGCCGTATGGCTCCGGCGAACGCCACGCGATGCTCAAGATCAAGAATCTGCGTTCCGCTGATTGTGTTGTTGGCGGGTTCCGTTACGGGCAGAAGAACAGGCTGGTTGGATCTCTGTTGCTCGGACTGTATGACAACGCCGGTCTGCTTCATCACGTCGGTTTCAGCTCTGGTATTGCCACGGCCGAGAAGCCGGATCTTACTCGAAAGCTCGAAGCTCTGCGTGAAGCGCCCGGCTTCACCGGGAACGCTCCCGGCGGACCGAGTCGCTGGTCTACAGAGCGGTCTACGCAATGGGAACCACTGCGGCCTGAACTGGTGGTCGAAGTGCAATACGATCACTTCACCGGAGGACGTTTTCGTCACGGGACACGAGTGCTGCGCTGGCGTCCGGATAAGCGGCCGGATCAATGCCGGCTCGAGCAGGTAGAAAAGGACTCACGGTCGCCGCTGGACTTACTGTCTGGTGTGGGGAGAAGCTGAGAGAAAAAAAAGACGCACGGGCAAACTGCTTTTCTTCGGAGGAAGTCGGTCGGTTAGAACCGGCGGCTGCCCGTGCGAAACATGGAGTGGAGTCGAATTACACCAGCTTAGTGAGCCCGCTTAACTGTAAATCTCAATGAATTGGCCGAATTGAGGCTTTACGCCTGGATCGCGCTGCCGTAAAGGCCCTGGTGAATCGCGCGTTACCCTAAGGATTCGTCGCACCATTAATGGAAGAACCGCAGCTTACACGGGACGAACTGTCTCTCGTATATATCGCCAAAAAGCTGAAAGAAGCTCTTGCGCTGGAGCAACTGTTCGAGGCTCATGGTATCGAGTACGACGTTCAGCCCGATACTTACCGCGGCGGCATCATATTCGCGACCGAGCGCATTGGCGCGTTCTTTTACGTCCACCCTGAAGATGCCGACCAAGCACGCCAGGTTCTCGTTCAAAACAA
Source organism: Bryobacteraceae bacterium (assembly GCA_963794765.1). Lineage (GTDB taxonomy): Bacteria > Acidobacteriota > Terriglobia > Bryobacterales > Bryobacteraceae > JAWXCM01. Next base: position 171,062 of record CAWCGC010000048.1, read on the forward strand.
CTACAAGCCCTATCGCATGTAAGCTGATCGTGTGAACCGAAGACAGTTTCTGGCGAGCGCCTCAGCGGGTGTTGCCTTATCGCTTTCGCAGGCAAAAGCGCGCTCGAGCAAGCCCAACATTCTGTTTCTTCTGGCTGACGATCTCGGGTACGGAGACGTCAGTTGTTACGGACAAAAGATTAATCCTACTCCGAACATTGACCGGCTTGCGGCCGAGGGCATGAAGTTCACCCAGGCGTATTGTGGGAGCACTGTTTGCGCTCCGTCACGGTGTTGCCTGATGACGGGTTATCACACCGGGCATGCGCGGATTCGAGGAAACTCAAGGGTTGATCTGCGGGACGAGGATGTGACGGTTGCCGAGGTGCTGAAGAGCGCCGGTTACCGCACAGGTATTTTCGGCAAATGGGGCCTCGGAACTGCGGGCAACAGCGGGGTTCCGAATCGTCAGGGCTTCGATGAATGGTATGGCTTCCTTGACCAGAAGCATGCACACACGCAGTATCCGACGATGCTCTGGAACAACGAGGAAGAGTCGTTTCTGGACGGGAACTTCGGTCCCGCACGCACGGACTACGCGCACGATATCTTCACTCGCAAGGCAATCGACTTCATCGATCGACACAAGGCCGGGCCCTGGTTTCTTTACCTCGCATGGACGATTCCGCACGCGAACAATGAGCTGACCAGGCAAACGGGCAATGGCATGGAACTGCCGCCCGGCGCGAAGGTGCCCGCCATGAACATGTCTGCACCAAATGCGAACTTCGCTTACACGGTGCGGCATCTTGACGACGGCGTCGGTCAGGTCATGGCGAAGCTGCGCGCGCTGAATCTGGACGAGGACACGCTGGTGATTTTCTGCAGCGATAACGGACCACACAAAGAAGGTGGTAACGATCCTGAGGTGTTCGACAGCAACGGACCGTTACGCGGGATCAAGCGCGATCTCTACGATGGGGGAATCCGGACTCCATTTCTCGTCCGGTGGACGGGACAGATTCGGCCGGGATCGACGAGTGACGCGCAGATCGCGTTTTGGGACTTTCTGCCGACGGCGGCGGAGATTGCCGGCAATTCGGCTCCGACTGGGATTGACGGTATTTCCTACGCTTCGGTGCTTCGCGGCGGGAGTATGCCGAAACGCGAATATCTCTACTGGGAGTTTCACGAAGGCGGGTTCTCGCAGGCTGTTCGACTCGGCGACTGGAAGGGCGTGCGCGTAAAGTCGCGGTCAGCTCCGATTGAGCTTTACGATCTGAAAACAGACCTCGGCGAGCAGAACAACGTCGCGTCGAAACACCCGGACGTGGTGAAGCGGATCGGAGAAATCATGCAGGCGGCGCGAACGGACTCGCCGGAATTTCCGGTTCGTGAGACTTCGCCCGCATAACGCGTCAAACTCGCAGTGGCGGCGCGAGCATACATTGGCACAAGCGGATGGAATTACAAGCACTGGCGAGGCTGCGTCTACGAAGACAAGCTCCCGGTTCGCCGATGGCTTGAGACACTGTCGGCGAATTTCGATACTGTCGAAATCAATACCTCGTTTTACGCCATTCCCAAGCCTGCCAGCGTTGCTGCATGGGCCGCCAACACGAGGCCAGAGTTTCGGTTTGCGATGAAACTGTGGCGGGGGATCACGCATTACCGAAAGCTAATAAACGCGGGAGATCTTACGCGGCGGTTCCTCGAGTCGGCTGAAGTGATGCCCCCGGAGCGTCGAGCGCCTCTGCTGATTCAGCTGCCGCCGAACCTCGGTCCGAGCGTTCCAAGACTGCTCGACTACGTTGCTGAGTTTCGCTCGCTTGCTTCGTCGACGTGGCGGATCGCTGTTGAATTCCGCAATGGCGGGTGGCGCGACACGAATGTTCTAGAGGAACTCGCGGCGGTGGATGTCGCGGTCTGCCTTCACGACATGACGGGCCGTGCTGACAATTTCGGAGCTAACGACGCTTCCTTTTTTTACGTCCGGCGGCACGGAACTAATGCGGGCCGGTACGCGGGCAGCTATTCGCCGGAATCACTGCATGCTGATGCCGATAACATTCGCGCGTGGATCAACAGGGATAAGGATGTTTATGTGTATTTCAACAACGACATCGGCGGGCATGCCTGGCATAACGCGACGGACCTTGCAGCCAATCTCCGCGGGCGTTAGCTTGATTGTGATCGATGGGCTGTCGCCGGCTGGTTTAGTTTCTCCAGGTATGGCCGAAGCTCGTCAAATGTCATTCTGCCGGGGTGGTAGAGGCTGACAATCCCACGGCGATCGACAACTACGATCGTCGGCGTCGTGCTGGCGCCATACTGGTCGAACACTTCGTTGTTGACGGGCGCTGGCATGGATCCGACCTCGCCGTAGAACTTGCGCTGTACAGCCTGGATGTAAGTTTTCTCTTCGGCGGGGCCTGCCTCGCGGTCACCCTGGACATAACCGTACAAGCGTGTCGGCCCGATGACCTGAACGTTCGGATACGCCTTTTTCACCTCGGCTAAGACGGGCGCCATCGCTTTGCAGTCGGGACACCAGTGAGCCCAGAAGAAAAGCAAGGCCGGTTTGCCCGCAAGGGGGTAGCCGGGAATCGATGGAGCGCGCCGGCCCTCCAGGCTGAGCAGATTGATGTTTTTCCGGATGCGAGTACCGATTGAGGTGGACCGATATTTGTTGAGCTCGCTCTGAAGATACGCGATTCCGCTGGCGCGCCCTTCGGTTGCGCCAAGTACCTGACCGCGGACTTCGATCGCCGCACCCAGCGCGGTCGGCAAATGAGTTTCTTTGTCGAGGGTGGCAACGTTTGCGCGTTTGAGGACAAGAGCTTCCGTTTGCTCGGCATAGCGCAGCGCGTCGTTGTACTTTTTGGCGGCCAGAGCGCCGCGCGCAAGCCATGAGTGCGCTTCGATGGACTCAGGAGTCGGACCCTGAGTTCGTTCGTAGTCCCGAACGAAACGCTCGCCGCCGGCAAGGTCGCCAGAAATTGCTGCCGTGCGCACATCACCGATGATGGTGAACAACAGGAGTGACGAGATCAGGGCGTAACTCACGCCGTAACTCCCAGGAATTTTTTCAGCCACTGCATCGACACCGCGAGGTCTTCTTTTTCCATAGCGGCCTGCTGCTCCTTAGGAACTGTCCGGTCCGGCTTCGGCTGACCCCGGTCGGCAATCGCTGCGAAATGAGCGAAGTTCCACGCGGGAATTGTGCGGTAACCATCCCAGAACTTCGGGTCGTAGTAGGCGAACTTGCGTCCGTTGGTGACGATGATCTCGAGTGATATGGGACGACCGGGGCAGAGTTCGATGTAGCGTCTGAGATAGCTTTCAATGCCGACGTTGCCGTCACCCATGCGGGTCCATGCGACCATCGCGCCGTCGGGAACACGCCAGACCTGACTATCGCGCACGTGACTTGTCAGCACGTACGGCGCGAGGGCTTCGAGCGTCTGATGGGGATCTTCGAGTACCCAAACTGGATTACCCGAATCGAGCACCGCACCGACAAAGTCCTTGCCGGCGGCTTCGATCAGCTGCCGAAGCTGCCAGCCCTGCATGTCACCGGCATGATTCTCGATCGCCATCTTCAGTCCCATGTCCTGAACTTTTGACCGGCAGCCGCGAAGCACTTTGACGGCGTTTTCGATGTGGCCTTCGATTGGAACAGGTCCTTTACGATCGTCGAGTGTTCCCAGGAATGCGCGCACGATCTTTGAACCTGCGATCTTCGCGGCACGCGCAACACGTTCGATCTGCTCCTCGGCGGTACCTTGTTTCGGATCGAAAGCTTTGGAGGTTGGGCAAATCGAGCGCATTCCGATTTCGAGTTCGATCCCGAGGCGGTCAGCATGCTCCCGGACGTTCCTGACGTGGTCGTCTTCAAGATTTCCGAGGAACCGAATCTCGGAGAAGTGGACGACGTTGGCACCAAGTTTCGCTGCGTGATCCAGGAACTGGAAAGCATCGTAACCCGAACTCCGGATGCTGAACAGATCGATGCCAATCCTGACGGGAGGCGTCTGCGCAGGCGAGCCCATGAGGGCGGCTGCAGACGCACCCGCTAAACCGCCAGCAAAGCTGCGTCGAAGCATGTCCAGTATTATGGCGCGCGTAGTGCGGAGTGTGCGAACCGGAATATGGTCGAACACAGTGTGGGCTTCGGACTGTGATCGCGCATGTCATTTACGGCGAGGGGCCGACGCTGAGAAGGCGGTACGTCGGGGAACATATTCGATACTGTGAAATGTCCGCGGGTGGTTGCCCCAGAACCGGCACCTAAAGCGACAGATTCGACAGGTACTCCCGGAACGGTCCGCCCAAGTCGTGCCGACGAAGGGCGAACTCGACGGTAGCCTTCAGGAACCCGAGCTTGTCTCCAGCGTCGTAGCGGGTACCTTCAAATTTCAGGCCGTAAATCGGGCGGTTTCGAAGCAGGTGCCGGAGACCGTCCGTGAGCTGGATTTCGCCTCCCGCGCCTGGCTGTACCGACTCGATGGAGCGGAAGATCTCGGGCGTGAGGACATAACGCCCGATGATGGCGAGGTTTGAGGGCGCTTCCGAAGCCTTGGGTTTCTCGACCATGCTGCGGATACGGAACAGCTTATTGCGGCCGCCGCCGTGCTCGACGGGCTCGGCGTCGACGACACCATACGACGAGATCATATCCGGCGGCACTTCCATCAGCGCCAGCACGGATGCTCCGAAATACTCATAAATATCCAGCAACTGGCGTACACAGGGCACATCCGACTCGATCACGTCGTCGGACAGAATGACAGCAAAAGGCTCTGGGCCTACCAACTCCTTCGCGCGCAGGACGGCGTGTCCGAGCCCCAGAGCTTCTTTCTGTCGAACATAGGAAACGTCGATCATGTCCGAGATGCTGCGGACGTCGGACAACATATCGTTCTTGCCGCGTGACTCGAGCAGGTATTCGAGTTCGAAGCTTTTGTCGAAGTGGTCTTCAATCGACGTCTTTCCGCGCCCAGTGACGATGATGATATTGGAAACGCCAGAGTGTATGCACTCCTCAACGCCGTACTGAATCAGCGGCTTATCGACCAGAGGAAGCATCTCCTTTGGCTGCGCCTTCGTTGCGGGCAGGAACCGCGTCCCCAGGCCTGCTGCAGGGAATACTGCCTTTCTCACCTTGGGTATCATTCGTTCGAATCCAATTGTAGACGGGACGTCGGCGCCTTTGTTTCTCTCGGAAAATCCTGCAAGTTCCTGTTTCGAATAGGTTTGTCGACACGACCAGCGGAATGCACGCTACAATGAGCCCCGAGTGCCCGGCGTCCTCGTCTCGGCTGGCGAAACATCAGGTGACCTGTACGCTGCTGAGCTTGTACGCACACTGCGCGAACACCATCCCGGACTGAGCTTTTACGGTTGCCCGGGCGACCGCATGGAAGCTGCGGGTGTCGAGCCGATCATCCACGCCTCAGATCTCGGAGTGGTAGGGCTGGTCGAAGTTATCTCCCACCTTCCCCGGATTTATCGAAAATTCCGTCGGCTGACATCCGAGGGCTCGAGGCGTCGACCTGATCTTGCGATCCTGACTGACAGCCCGGACTTCAATCTGCGCGTCGCTGGCCGCTTGAAACGAGACGGCATTCCTGTGGTTTATCTCGTCGCTCCCCAGGTCTGGGCCTGGCGTCCGGGCCGGGTTAAGAAATTTCCAAAGCTCATTGACCACCTGCTCTGCATCTTCCCTTTCGAAGAAGCGTGGTTTCGAGAACGAGGCGTGAACGCAACTTATATTGGCCACCCCCTGACGCGTGTCATGCGTAAAACAACTTCCCGCGAGAACTTTTTCGCGAGGCATGGGCTCGACCGGCAGCGCCCGCTCGTCGTTCTGCTCCCGGGGAGCCGCGTGGGGGAGGTGGCTCGGCACCTGGAGCCGGTGACGGACGCCGCGCGGCGACTGAAGGATGCGCAGACGGTGCTCGCGACACCGGCGGGTTTCCGCGCGCGAGCGGGGGAGGCGTTTTTTCGGGAACGGATTGACGGCTCATCCATCCAAGTACTTGAAGGAGAAACCTCGGACGCCCTTTCGCATGCCGATCTGGCTATTGCGGCCAGTGGTACGGTCACAGTCGAAGCAGCGATTGCAGGCACGCCGATGGTCACCTTTTACCGTGTCTCACCTCTGAGTTGGGCGCTTGGACGACGGCTCGTCCGGGTTCCGTTCCTGACCATGGTGAATCTGATCGCCGGGCGCCTGATTGTGCCCGAGCTGATGCAGGATCAGGCAACGGGGGAGCGGCTGGCCGCCGAAGCGGAGGCGCTGCTGGTCAACCCCTCGAAACGCGAAGCAATGAAGCGCGACCTCCAGCTTGTAACGGAGATGCTCCGTACGCCGGAGCCTCCCATGGTGCGTGCGGCCGCTATAGCCGCGAACTATTTACCTTGATGAATCTTCGACTCTCCGGGCTTACTGTTCTCCTCGTGGCATCTGCCACATCCAGCCCCCTGCAGGCGCAGGAACAGCATCGCGTTAGACTCGACGCAACCCACTACACCATCGACGCCGATATCAATCCGGCGACCCAGACGCTGACTGCGCAGGTGCAACTGCAGTTCAGCGCCGCAGAAAACACGTCGAGCATTGCTCTCGAGCTGAACAATGGACTTAACGTTTCGCGCATTGTCGACGGTTCGAACCGGCAGATCCCTACTTCACGGTCTCAGGGTGACTCGACAATACGGCTCAATTTCCCTGACGGAATTACCAAGGATCAGCCTGTCACGCTGACGATCAACTACGAAGGCCGCCTGACGGGGCAGGAAGAGTCGCCGGTTTACGGTATCAAATTCGCTTCGATCCAGAAGGACCATGCGTTCCTGATGTATCCGGCACGCTGGTTCCCGATTACGGACTACACGGTTGACCGGTTTGCGGCGGATCTGCACATCAGCGTTCCTTCGGGGTTTCGCGTGATTGCAAGCGGTCTGGAAGGACCGCCATCGGACAACGGTGGCAAGCTTACTTACAGCTTTTCTTACAAGCAGCAGGGCTTTCCGGGAAGTATCGCTGTGGTCCAGGGTCAGCCGGTGCGCGTATCGTCCGGCGGTGTGAATACGACAGTCTACTTCCGTGAAGGTAAAGCGGCAGCAAATGCGTGGGGTGAGGAAACCAGCAAGGTTCTGCAGTTCCTGACCGGCATTTACGGTATCGCTCCCCAGTCGGCGCTGACACTGATCGAGACTGAGGCGGGGACGCCCAGCGGATATGCCGGCCCTGGCATCATCTTCCTGTCACCCAAGGCACTAGGGGCGACGCCGAATTCGCGTCTGCTTGCAAACCAGATTGCGCGCCAGTGGTGGGGCCTTCAGGTTTCACCGGCGACGCGGAACCACATGTGGCTGGTCAACGGGTCGGCACGCTATGCCGAGCTGATGTGGGTGGAGGCACAGTCCGGCGCGGGCGGCAATGGAATCCGACGTCCGCGACAGCTACGTCGAGGCACTGACGCTCGACAACATCCCCGTGATTCAGTCCGGCCGGCTGGAGGACTACTCGCCGGAATACTGGGCCGCTACCGCCGGCAAAGGGGCGGCGGTGATGCATATGCTCCGATATCTGATCGGCGATGATAAGTTCAAAGAGACGCTGAAGACATTTCTTGACCAGTTCGCAGGAAAGTCGGTGACGACTGACGACTTCCGTCAGGTTGCGGAGAAGGTTTCAGGTCAGAAGCTGGACTACTTCTTCCTCGAGTGGATCGAATCGAGCGGCGCGCCGGAGTTCAAGAGCGAGTACACCGTGTTTCGTACGCCAAAGGGCTTCCGGGTGATGGGCAAGATCTCACAGGATCTGGATACCTTCCGCATGCCTGTGGAGATCCGTGTCGAGACTGAAGGCAATCCAGAAGACAAAAAGGTCGAGGTTTCGGGAACATCATCTGAGTTCGTTGTCGAGACATTCGGTAAGCCGAAGACGATCTCAGTCGATCCGAATGGCCGGGTGCTGAAGTATAACCGGGATATGCGGGTCGCCGTCGCGATCCGGCGGGGCGAGATGTTCGTGGAGATCGGGGAGTTGAACGAGGCGCTCAAGGAATACCAGAAGGCGCTCGATGTGGCCCGGAACAGTTCGCTTGCTCACTACCGTGTGGCTTCGGTGTTTATGCTGCAGCACAACTACCAGTCGGCTGCAAACGAATTTCGGGAATCTTTGAACGGTGATCTCGAGCCGAAGTGGACCGAGGTCTGGTCCCATATCAACCTCGGTAAAATTTTTGATATGACTGGTCAGCGTGATCGTGCGGTTAACGAGTATACGCTGGCGGTCCGGACGAAAGATAATTCACAAGGGGCGCTGGAAGAAGCGTCAAAGTACCTGAAGCAGCCCTATGAACGGCCGCGCCAAAATCTATAAAAATCGTTTACACCGACCTGGACTTTATGCCCTGCTGCTGTTTGCTACGGCGGCAGGGCTTCGTGTTTCTGCCCAGACTCCGGCTGAGATGGCTGAACTCGCGCAGAAATATGAGAAGGGCATCGGGTGCCCGCGCGATATCGGGAAGGCGCTGGTATTTTACAAACGCGCCGCGGCGGAGGGGGAGGTGACCTCAAAGGTTGCTCTCGGGGACCTCTACCGGGACGGAGTCTGTGTCGAACAGGACCTGAAATACTCTACCGACATGTACCAGCAGGCGGCTAACGCTGGCTTCGCTCCAGGGATGATGCGATTCGGCATGGCACTGGAGAGAAGTGGACGGCTGCCCGACGCTACTGTCTGGTTCCGAAAAGCCGCAGCTAAAGGCTACGGGCCGGCAATGACCCACCTGGGCGACATTATGGCCGACTCCGAGTGGTATCGGCAGGCGGTTGCTGCAAAGGATCCTCCTGCTTTTGCTCGTCTGGCGGAAACAGTCCCGTCTACCGAGTCTGTGCAGTTGCTGAAGCAGGGGGCAGAACTGGGTGATCCGGTAGCCCAGTGGCGTTATGCCGAGCGAATTGAAAAGCAAGACCCCGCGACGGCGGTTAAGTTGTATCGCAGTGCTGCGGAAGCGGGCGAGCCTGTGGCGATGTCGCGGCTGGCGTACTTCGCCGAGAGATCGAAGGACGCAGGTGAAGCTGCGCTCTGGTACAACAAGGCAGCGGAGAAGGGCGATCCGGAAGGGATCTTCTGGCGGGGCCGCCAGGCCGAGGCGGCAGGAAATACCGAGGAAGCGCGGCGACTGTACAAGATCTCCGGTAACAAAGGAAGCGCGGGTGCATTGGCTCGACTTGCGCGGCTTACTGGCGACAAGAACATGTGGAAGGCTGCCGCCGACGGTGGCGATCCTGATGCGATGTATGAGGTCGCGAAAGAAACCAACGACGCCGGGTTGATGAAGCGAGCGGCGGGGCTTGGAAATCTCGACGCGCTGGTCGCGACCGGGCAGACAGAAAAGGCGGCCGATAAAGGACACCTTCCGTCGCTGATCAAACTGGAGCGCTGGGAGGAGGCGGCAAAGGCGGGGAGTCCGGAGGGTCTTTACCGCTGGGGACTGAGCATCCCAGATAAGAACGACGGGACTCGGTATATTCGGCAGGCGGCTGAAGCGGGTCATACGAAGGCAATGGTTGAACTCGCTTCGCGATTCCAGACCGGCACCGGGACTGCACAGGATTTCGACGCGGCCAGGCAGTGGTACAAGAAGGCTGCCGATGCCGGAGATCCAGTTGCGACGGCTAAGCTCAGGGACCTGACGACAGTGGTTCAGGCGGCCAACGTGACTACCGCTCCGGGCACGGTGAAGGCTGCCGAGGTTGCGCCGAAAGAGAAAAACACGCCGGTCTCAGTGGCTACTGTAACCAAGCCTCCCGCCGTCGATAAGGCACCGACCTCGGAAAAGACAACAGCGGCTTTGTCCAGGATCGCTGAGTATGAAAAGGCAGCCGCAGGCGGGGATCCCGAGGCCAAGGTCGCGCTCGGGGACAGAACCAAGAACACGCACAGGGCTTACGCCCTGTACCTGGAAGCTGCAAACGCCGGCTACTTGCCCGCAATGCGACGTCTTGCCGAGTGCCACATCCACGGCAGAGGAACTTCGGTGAGCGAGATAGATGGGATTAACTGGTACCGAAAAGCCGCATGGGCCGGCGATGCGGAGTCAGTCGCAATCCTGAAGCAGAAAGGTAAGACTCTCTACTAAAGAACGCCCGCGTGCGCTCACCAGACCAGCCTAAGCCCGACCCGTAACTCCGTACGTTGCAGTTCGGGGCTGCGGGGATGGCGGAGGCGTGGCGACGGTTTGCTTCTTTCCAGCTGTCCGAAACTCATATTGCTGGATCTCGACGGCCGCGCGACCTTCTTCAAGGCGAGCTACCCTGCCTTTGGCTACCAGCTTCAGTTGGCAGCGGTTGTCGAGCTCCGCCGGCCAGCTAATCGAGAGCTCGAGCCGTTTGCCTGGGATCAGCGCCTGATCGGTAGTGAACAGTACACCGTTACTGCTGATGTTAATCGTGGTCCCAACGCCTTCTTCAGGCTCGCCGACTCCACGCTTACTGAGCACTTTGTACCGAACCTCTCGCTCGATCGGGAAACGATCGGCTGACCGTCTTTCGGGAATATCTGTTTGGCTTTGTGATGATGGCTGGTTATTGAACACGTTGCCCGCCTATCTCAGCTTGTACTAGTACCACGTTCGACACAATCAGGTCTACACTTTAGGGCCGGTACCGACATTTCCTAGGGTGTCCGTCCGTACTTCGGTTTCCGGAGTAGGAGTTTGCCTCCCGGCTCGGATCTGCCTGATTTCTTCAAGTCTCTGACGAATACGTTCCTCCGTACCCCTCGGCTGGGGCTGGTAAAACTCCGTGCCGGCAAGTTCATCCGGCAGACACTCCATGCCCGGAACGGCATCGGCAAACTTGTGCGCATGCTGGTATCCGGCGCCGTAGCCCCACTCTTTCATGGCCCGGGTTGGCGCGTTGCGCAGATGCATTGGTACCGGATACGCCCGGCCGTTTCGGATCTCCTCCAAAACGGCGTTCAGAGCAAGGTAGGCTGCGTCAGACTTCGGTGCAGCAGCGAGGTAGATCGTGATCTGGGCGAGTGCCTGATCGCCTTCAGGTATGCCGAGAAAATGAACACATTCTTTTGCTGCGACGGCCTGTTCGAGCGCTCGTGGATCGGCGAGTCCAATATCTTCGATTGCCATCCTCATAAGCCGCCGGGCGATGTACAAACGGTCCTCCCCCGATTCGAGCATTCTACCGAGCCAGTACAGTGACGCGTCAACATCGCTGGATCGCACCGATTTGTGAAGGGCCGAGATGAGGTTGAAGTGCTCTTCGCCGCTCTTATCGTAGAGGAGGGTCTTGCGGCCAAGCACCTGTTCGAGCATTTCGGGTGTGATCTCGGCAGCAGCAGGCGCCGCGGCCGAAACCAGCTCGAGCATGTTGGACGCATTACGAGCGTCGCCGCTCGAGTACACCGAAAGCTGCTCGAGAAGATCGTCACTGATCTGTAACCTGCGGTCGCCAAGACCTCGAACCGGATCTTCAAGGGCGCGTCTGAGCAGTTTAATTATTTCTTCGGTCGACAATGCCGACAGTCGGTACACCTTCGATCGCGACAACAACGCCGGTATCACTTCAAAGGAAGGATTCTCGGTGGTGGCACCGATCAGGATGATGTCGCCTTTTTCGACATAAGGCAGGAAGGCATCCTGTTGCGCCTTGTTGAACCTGTGGATTTCGTCGACGAAAACGACGGTGCGGCGACCGGCGCGACGATTCCGTTCCGCGTCGGCCATGACCGCCTTGATTTCCTTCATGCCGCCCATCACGGCACTGAATGGAACGAAATCAGCGCGCGTATACTTCGCGACGAGGCGGGCGAGCGTTGTTTTGCCGACGCCCGGAGGTCCCCACAGAATCATCGACGAGAGCTGGTCACGTTCGATTTGCATCCGCAGCGGCTTCCCGGGCCCGAGCAGGTGGGTTTGCCCGACGAGTTCATCCAGAGACTCGGGCCGCATACGCTCGGCGAGAGGACGACCAGGGTCCGGAGCTTCGGAGAAAGGCGGCGTAGTATCGAACAGACTCATACGCCCATCCTCTGGCGGAATGCTTCATACAGAATGATTGAGCCGGCGACCGCTGCATTTAAAGATTCAACGCTTCGCGTCGGGATCGTGATCGGCTTTGCAATTGTCGACCACGAAGAGCTTACGCCTTTGGCTTCACTGCCGATCACCACCGCGCACGGCTGAATCAAGTCTGCAGCCTCAACCGGAGTCACGCCGGAGCGGGGTATCGTTGCCCACACCTGCACAGAGATGGCGCCTTCAAACAGCATTTCCGGGCTAGCATGGGCGAAAATCGGCACTCGAAAAACAGATCCCGCAGACGCGCGAATTGTTTTCGTATTCCAGGCGTTCACGGTACCTTTCGCGAGTACTACACCCGATGCTCCGAAAGCTTCAGCCGCGCGAATGAGAGTTCCGGCGTTACCGGGATCCTGGATGCCATCGAGAACAAGGATCAGCGGTACGCCGCGAAACAGATCGGCTCGCGAGACGCGCGCGGGACGAACGAGTGCTATAACGCCCTGGGCGGTTTCGGTCGAAGCAATCGTTGTGAGGACGTGGTCAGGAACGACTGTCAGCGGCTCGTCTCCGCGGACGTGGTGCGCCACAGACTCGGCCGCCAGGATTGCCTCGATCGTTACCCCGCTACGTCGCGCTTCATCGAGCAGATGGAAACCTTCGGCGACAGCGAGGCCGTCAGTGGTCAACGCCCCGCGGTCGACGGCCTTCCTTATCTCCCGAACCAGCGGATTTTTTGGACTTGTGATTCGGGCATCCGAAGACGGGTGCGTCCGGCGGGGGAACATCGTATGCTGAGATTGCAGCAGTCTGAATCATAGCGCAGATGTGGAGATTTCTCTGGCGCGCGCTCCTGGTCCCAGTCGTTGCCGTGGTGCTCTATCTGGGCTGGTTGGCCTCGCAGATACAGCATCAGTCGAACCTCGATGAGGCTCGCCAGGCGGACGTGATCATTGTCATGGGCGCAGCCGAATATCGAGGCAAGCCATCGCCGGTCCTGCGAGCTCGCATCGACCATGCACTCCAGCTGTGGAAACGAGGCCTGGCACCCCGAATTCTCACTACCGGCGGGGCTGGCGGGGATCCCGAGTATACCGAGGGCGAGGTTGCCCGGAACTATCTCGTGCGGCACGGCGTGCCTTCAGAGGACATCCTCCTTGAGTCCGAAGGCGAAAGCACGTGGGAGAGTACTGCGATCGCGGCAGAGATGATGCGACGACTGAATCTGCAGTCCTGTATCGTCGTCAGTGACGCGTACCATATCTTCCGAGTTAAGAAAATGCTCCAATTTCGAGGGCTAAATGTGTACGGCTCGCCGAGGCCCGACGAGGTGAAAGGCTGGCGTGAGAAGCGGCTGTTTGTTCGGCAGGCCGTCGGTTACGCGCTGTGGCAGATCGGCATCAATATCTGAATTCGGTCAGTTGCTATCTTTTTCCGTCAGGGTGTCGTACAGGTTCTTCTGCCCATTGCCAATGACGTCCCAGCTGTAGACGCGTTCTGCGGTCTTCCGTGCGTTGCGGCCGAGTTCCGCAATTTGTTCGAGGGGCATGGAACAAGGCCCGGATCGCTTCGGCGAAGCGTTTTGGGTCGCTTTCTACCAGGATGTCGTGCCCGTTGGTGAGTTCGTCGAGGCCATTGACACCGCCGGGAGTGCTCACGATCGCCTTAGCCATTGCCATGGCTTCCATGATCTTGATGTTGGTTCCAGCGGACGCGAGGAGAGGTGCGATGACGATGCTTGCGCGCTGGTAAGCAGGTCGAACGTCCGCGACAAAGTCTTCCATTTGCACCCCCGGCGTGTTCAGGCCGAAGCTTACGCGATCGCGCCATCGGTTGAAAAAGAATTCATGACGAGAACCAGCTATCACGTGAAGGGAGGCACGTTCGTCGGCCAAATGGGGCCACACCGCCTCCAGAAAAAAGTCCAGCGCCAACAGGTTCGGCAGGTGATTGAATGAACCGATGAACAGGAGTCGACCGGGTTTTGACTGACCGGGCAGTGCGGGCTGGAAATGGTTCAGGTCGACACCGTTCGGCAATGTATGAACGCGACGCGCACCCTCGATCGAACGGCGGTCCTTTTCGGACATCGTGACTACGCAGTCCACCTGCTTCCAGGCTTCGTGCTCGAAAGCGGTCCACCGCTTCAGTTCCTCACGCGTGTCATAGTTCTCGTCGAGAGAAAGTAACTGCCGGTAGAGGTCGATAGTTACATCGTGTTCGACGAGAATCGTCTTCGCCTGAGGACCACAAGTGTCCGCATATTGCGCCATTTGCGTGAATTCAAGCTGAACGATTTGCGGCGCCCACCTGGAGATTGTTTGCTTCAGGGCAGCTCGGAAGGCGGGTGAGTCGAAGTCCCCGACCACGTCTGGACGACCTGTATCCCGTTGGCGCAAGTGACTGCCACGGCGGCGGACCTGAATGACCTCTGTGCAGATGTGCAGCAACTCCGGTGGGGGAACATGGAGGTCATCGACGAACGTTATCAGCACCTGTGAATAGTTCGTTGCCGCGCGCCGCATCAGGTTGTACATCCGGACTGCACCACCGTGGGAGAGCGGGTACGGCGAGTAGCAGCTGGCGACAACTACTGTTCGCCCGAGTCGGGAACCACGGCCGGGAAAGACAGCCACATCGCCTGATCCGAGGGCGAGGATCTCGGCCTCGCTTTCGAGCGATGTGACTGGCTGACTATTGCGTATGATCGTCGCCGCTTCGGACAGGACGTCCGCGGCAATCTGGTTGTGTTCGAGCGCCGCCTTGAGATTGAGACGCACCAGAGCATCGCTCCAAAGCTTTCTGAAGGTCTTCCCGTCGGTTATGTTGCGGGCGAGAAACAGCAGATAATTGCGTTCCAGCACGTGCTCGAGCTGGTCTTCGGTGTAGTAGCGAGAGGTTGTTGTTCGATGATCATGCAGTGTTTTGGCATTGGAGCAGAGGACTGTAGGCCAGCCCTGTCGCCATGCTCGAATGCCTATATCGAGATCCTCCACATAAGCTGGCTGGTAAATTTCGTCAATGCCGCCCAGGGCTTTCAGCTTCGCCCAATCGTAGAGCGAGCATCCCCCGCTGCCATACGGTACCCAAGTCAGATCTTCGCCCGGGAGCGGTTCGATGCAGTGAACCGGAAACTCGGTCGTCTTTCGATCGGAAACGAGATGTCGGAACGCGGTCTTTCCGGTTTCTTCGCGTCGTTTCCCTTCGGGGAAAAAGATCTGGGCTGTCGAGCAGAACAGGTTCGGCACTTCGTCGAAAGCCTGCCGCAACTCGCTCAAGAACCCGGGCTCCGGAACCATGTCGTTGTTCAGGAGGCAGACATGCGAATACAGCGCTCGACCGATGCCGATATTGACAGCTGCGGCGAATGACAGTGGAGCTCTGCTAAGTGCAACACTGACCTCCGGCCACTCTGCTGCGAGCCAATCTGCGGTACCGTCGTCGGAGCCGTTATCAACGACGATGATCTCGGCGGCGCCGTCGATTGCCGGCAACAATCGCGCCAGGAGCTGTTTGCCGTTCCGCGATGGAATGACGACGCTGATACCCGGCTTCTGCTTTGAGGGTGGGAGATCCAGATGTAGGGGGTCGGGGTTTACGGCGGTGAGTGGCCGCATGCTGAGCGATCGCAAAGTAAAAGGGCCGTCGAATTTGCGCGGGATGTTTTAGCCGCCACAGCCACGTGTATACGTCGCCGCCGGGATGCATCTGGTAGGTCAGGATTTCCCGCATCCGCCATTTGAAATGACGTGCGGCTGCCAGCAAACCGCGAGGGCGCAGGCTGAAGTGATCCAGATTCGAGTTGTAAATAAGAGCCCGTGAGCCGCCGAGCCTCAGTCCGAGGGCGCGCAGCGAGCGATACGGCGCACCCGGCTGCAGTATGATCGCGGCGTATCGGATTGAGGTTCCGCGCAGAGCGGACCGGACCCGGGCAATGTTGTCCGACCAGGACCGGTCAGGGCGGTAAGGAACCCACCTTCCGATCGGCGGCTGGAATTCTGAAACAACGACGAGTTCGAGGTCTGGTGCGATCTCAGCAAACCGGGTCAGGAAGGCTGTGATCGTTTCCGGCTTACAAGACGCGAAAGCGATCTTAACCGGACGGCTGGAACTCACCCTAAATCAGCGAGGCGAGTTCAACACTCGAGCCAGACTGGAAATCGGTCCACATATCGAGAGCCTGCATGCAGAACGAGGTCGACACGGGATTGCTGTGCGGGATCAGTTCGCCATTCCGCTCGCCGAACGCAAAGCCGCCCGCCAGACGGCGATCGGAGCTGGTGCTTTGGAAGTCGGCGACGCGAGCCGCTTCTTCGGCAGCATCCTTCCGATTCAGAGGTACGGAGCCAGCCTGGGCAGCCAGCAGTCGGACTCGCAGTAACTGTCCATTTACATCGGAGCGTTCGAACTCTGGCCGGATCTCCCGGAGATACGCTCCAACTGTGAGAACGCCGTTTGCGAGAGTATCGTCCACGATCGGAGTACCTGCCCTGCAAAGCAGAGCCTCGAGGAAATAGCAGTATGCGTGCAACCGGTCCATCGTTTGCCCGGGCGTAGGCCCGGGCAGGAAAGAGGGCGCAGTCTTGAGTGCCATTTCCGCCGCACTGTCGAACGCTTCGGCGAAATCCGCATTTCCCGTGACGAGCGCGAGATCATGCCACGCCATGGCAGATTTCAGCTGATAGCATCCCGGTGATCGTGACCATTGGCCGGACCAGGGGAGGGGTTCCATCGACGGGAGTTGCAGAACGGGATGGAAGACGTTGCGATTCGTGGTCGAGCGAAATAAATTCAACGACTTGCCGCCAGCGACAGCGGCATCGAGCCACTTTGACTCGCCAGTGACCCGCCAGAGGGCCAGCAGACCCCGGACTGATAATTCCGGTGTCGAAAAAATATGCCCGAGCGGTTTCCCGAGTGTCCGCCGGGTACTCGAATGGCCAGATTCCGGGTGAAGACAACCAAGCGCGATCAACTAACAGCGTTGCAGCGCGCCGGGCAGCATGAAGATAGCGTGAAT
The DNA here is from genome assembly GCA_963794765.1 of Bryobacteraceae bacterium. Classification (GTDB taxonomy): domain Bacteria; phylum Acidobacteriota; class Terriglobia; order Bryobacterales; family Bryobacteraceae; genus JAWXCM01. The sequence goes on from CAWCGC010000048.1 coordinate 188,120, forward strand.
CACCGGAACGCTGATATAACCAGCAGTACGCACTGATCGAATACCCGGTGATCTCATTGGAAACTCTTTCGTTTCGCGCCAAGTCGGCGCGATAATAGCGTGCGACTCCGCCGTTCGGCTCCTGAATGCCGGAATCGAGAAACCAGGCTCCGGCGGCAACAGAGCTTTGGGCGATCGATGAGGTAGGTGACAACAGTGGAAATCCTGAACTGTACCTGTTTTCCTGATGTTAGCATCCATGTTGAGAAGCTGCTGTTTTCGTGAGTTCTGCATGCGCGTAATCACGTTTGTTTTGTTCGCGATGGCGATGACGGTCGTGCACGGGCAGGAGCCGGCACGGCCTGGAATTGTCCGCGGGGCGCTGCTGCAGGTTGGTTCGACGAGCCTGGTGGTCACGACGAGCAGCGGGGATCCCGTGCAGTGCGGTTTCGACGGCCACACGTACATGGAGAAAGATGGACAACGGATTTTCGCGGGGGCATTGCACGTAAGCGACCCTGTCGAAGTCATCGCTGACCGGAAGGCCGCCTCCTGCTATGCCCGGACTTTGCGGGTGGTTGCTCCGGGAACGCGAATTCTGCCGATCCGGCGATCGCCACTGGAGTACATCTACCCTCGCGGGAACCTCGCATTTTCCGGCGTGGTTCGCCGGCTTAACTCTGAGGTGGTGGTGCTACGAACGCGTGAGCAGCCGAGAAACTCGTGCTTCTCCGAGAAGATACGCGGTATCTCGACAGCGGCTCTCCCACTGATCTGTCCCGTCTCGGGGTAAATACCCGGGTTTTCATTCGCGGCGGCAGGAATATCGATAACCAGCTGGAGGCCTATCAGATTATCTGGGGCGACATCGGCGGACCGGGTCCGGGGCACGACGAGTAGTATCTGCGCGAGATTGCGCCTGCGCTCGCCAATAGCCTACAATGACAAGTGCAAGACTCTGTCAGGATTGGTGTGTAAACTGAATGGCTAATCACGTTTCCGCTTTGAAGCGGGTTCGGGGAACCGAGCGTAAGACCGAAGTAAATCGTCTGCGGAAGTCGCGGATGCGCACTCAGATCAAGAAGTTCCGCAAGTTGCTGGCCGCGAAAGATGTCAACGCGTTACAGAAGGAACTGCCGGTTACCTACTCGATCGTCGACCGCGCTGCAGGTTGGGGAATCATCAAGCGCAATACGGCGGCTCGTTACAAGTCGCGTCTGACTGCCCGCGTCAAAGCACTCTCTGCTCAGCCCGCTGCTTAATTCCGCGCCGTCAGCTCCATTACGAATCGTTCCATGATGGTCCGGTCGTCGGGCCGGGTGTCCCTGAGCGCCTTGTCTGAATCGTAGATCTGTGTGATGGCCTTCTTCAGTCTTTCGGCTGAGAAGGCTGTCGCAGTCTGGGCTACTTGTTCGGCCCGAGAACGCCACATCTGCGTTCCCTGACGCTGAAAGAAGCTCTGGATCTGGTTCACGCTGGTGAGCTTCGCCTCGCGCGCGACGAGAGCCAGCCGGAACTGCGTCGCCAGAAACGAAAGAGCCAGCGGCAAATACTCACCTTCGCGTACGAGCACATCGAGCGATTCCAGCGCCATTGCCCTGTCCCGCCTCGCTACCGCGTTCACAAGGGCGAAGATGGTCGAGGCCTTCGCGTTCGGAGTGAGCTTCCAGATGTCGTCTTCGGTGATCGCCCGGCCATCGCTGGCGTACATCGCGAGCTTATCCAACTCGTTAGAGATGCGTTGCGCGTCTCCGGAGAGTACCTCGACCAATAGCTCCAGCTCCGTCTCCGCGATGTTAATCTTGCGGTCACGCGCGAGCTGCGATGCCAATCGACGTGCTTGTTCCGGGGTGTAACGGGCGCACTCGACCTGGTCGCGAATGGCACCGTAGAATTTCTGTACCCGCTGGACTTTGGCTTTGTCATCGCCCTCAAGCTCGTAGCGCGAGCAGACGAAGACGAGCACAGTGCCGGGCGTCGGGTTTTTCATCCAGGCCGCAAGCCGGGCAACAGAACCGTCCTTAGCTGAGCCTGCTCCTGTGTCATCATCGTCCGAGACTGCCGCGGCACGACCGCGCGGCAAGGCTGATTCCGCGGAGGAAACCCAGATCACGCGATTCGTTGCGAATAACGAGAATGACTGGGCATCATCGAGAATCCCGGCGAGGTCTACTTCGTCGAGATCGTGGCGCACAAGGCCCGACTCACGTTCTTCCGCCAGCAATACTCGGTCCACAAGTGCACGGCGGCACCGATCGCGGTCCCATCCTTCCGGGCCGATGAAGAGATAAGCCGGCGCTGGTGGGCGGGACTGCAAACTGCGAACGAACTCATCCGGACTCATCAGAACGCCTCCAGCACGGCGCTGACTACGGTTCGAGCAACGTCCTTGCTCAGGCGCTCGAGAGCGATATCGCTTTCGTCGAAGTACGCCACCTGCTCAACCGCGATCTCGTACCGCTGTTTAAATTCCATGCTCTGGCGATTGTAGATGACCTTTCCTGTTTTCTTGTCGACGAGCGAGACCTGGAGATATACACTTACCTGGATCGCCGTTGCGCGTCCGGTCCGAGGGTCGCTGACGCTCGGGAAGGCAAGATAATTTACCACCGCTCCTGTGAGTATCGCGTCGGCGTCATTCGGGTCGCTGGTGATGCGGTATTTCGTCCGTGACAGGAACTCGCGGCCAATCGAACCGGGCAGCGATTCCGTGAGGCGGTAACGATTAGTCAGGTTACCCCAGGCTGGAATCGCGATTGTATGAATGTATTCCGGTACAAGATCGGCGTGACCGGAAACATGATAACCACACGCAGCACAGGTGAGCGCGACAGCAGGAGCAGCCACCAGGAAAGCCCGGCGCTTCACGCTGAGCGCCTGCCTGCGATGTCCCTTATGACGGCTGCTGCATTGCCGGCGGAAACATGATAATTATCAGCGACGGCCAGTATCCACGCGCCTCGCGGGTGATTTCGATCCGCTTCGATCAGACCCGCTGTTACGCCGCCCTGTCCTGCTGTGCCAACATTCGAAGGCGGCTCCAGGTCCGCCGTTCGAATATCGATCCCCGCTGCTTCTAACTCTGCTTCGATATCTTCGACGTCCGGCCGTTCCGCGAATTCGACCCAGAGCGAGATGGTGTGCCCGTGAAAAACGGGTGCCTGGATTATTCGGATCGACGGAAGCGGAGCTTTGCCCCCAAGCAGCGAGGTGAGATGGCGTTCCACGCGGCCTTCGATGTCCTGCAACTTCTCGGGCGCGTCTTCGCCGAAGCGCCCTAACAGATTGAAGGCGATCTGGGCGTCGAATATCTTCTTCTCGAGCGGCTTGAACGAGAGCAGGCTGGTCACCTGCTTTTGTAGTTCCGTTAGTCCGGCCTGGCCGCGTTCGCTGGCGGGCTCGAAAATCTGCGCAACAGCCTGACGCACCGGGTAATGTGCGTGCAGCCGCAGCAAAATTAGCGCGAGTGCGCTTGCGGCAGGATGCGCGACTATATAGAGATTCGTTGTGCCGGCCGGTTGTGACGCACCGGCAAGGTCCGACACCAGGCGCGCTTCGGGCAATCCCTCAAGCCCGTACGTCAGATCAACGAAAGCCGGTCCAGCATCTCCGCCTGCAAGCTGTCGTGCATTCCGGGCCACTGCGGCGTCAGTTGCGGACACCACAGCAAGCGAGTTGCGAAGCGTCTCCGTGTCGAGCGGAGCGGACGTTTCCTCTTCGTCATCGTCCTCGCTGCTACGGGTCCGCGCTCCGCGGCCGGCTGCAAAGGTTCGAACGATCAGGCCCAAATTCGCTGAATCAATCTGTTCCTTGACTTCACGGCCGAGAGGAGTATCGCCGCCAAGAACCGCAACCACTGAACTCAACTAGGTTTTCTCCAATCTTTTGTTTCTTGCACGGTTCAGAATGCCGGCAAAGCGCACGATCACTCCGCTGCCGACGTAGAGAACGGCAATTGTCAGCAGCATGATTTGCGAATAATTCCAAAGCAAAAAGATAAAGCTCGCGAGAAAGATAAAGAGAAGAGGAGACCGCGGATGCAGCAGGTTCAGGTCCTTGAAGCTGCGATACCGCCACGTGCTCACCATCAGGAAACCAAGACCGGCCATTACCAGAGCCCACACCACCGTTTCCGGCCACCATGTGACGGGATATCCGCCATCGGCATAAACCACCGCCGCGACCAGCGATGCCGCCGCCGGAATCGGAAGACCCGCGAAGTACTTTCGATCAGGCCGGCCGGGATTCTTCAGCACCGGATTCGTCATAATGTTGAACCGGGCCAGCCTTGCCGAGCCGCATGCGAGGAATAAAAAGCAGCAGAAGTAGCCGATCCGCGTGAGATGTTCCCGAAGGAACGGAAGTCCGTTGGCGTCGACACCGCGAATTCCCCAGATGAATGCCAGCACGGCCGGGGCAATACCGAAGGTGATTACATCGGAGAGAGAGTCCATTTCACGACCGAAATCACTAGTCGTGTTCGTCATTCGTGCAATGCGGCCATCGAGGCCGTCCAGCAGCATCGCGAGCCCGATGGCCTTAGCCGCAAAAGAATAATGAAAGGCCGCCGCGTCAGCAGATGGTGACATCATCGCGTCGAAGGTTTGCATCACGGCGATAAAGCCGAGAAACATGTTTCCTGCGGTGAACAGCGTGGGGAGCGCGTAGGCAACCTTTGTCGGACGGCGGTCGGCCGTGCGCGTCAGCCGTTGCGGGAAGCCCAGTCGTGGCGTATTCATCAGGCGACATCCTTGCGGCGTGCGAGCAGGCTTGTGCCGGCGATCACTCGCTCGCCGGGATTCACGACCACATTCCACTCAGGGCCGAGCAGGACGTCCATGCGCGAGCCGAACTTCATCATGCCAATGCGTTCACCCATTCGGAGTGTCTCGCCTTCCTGACGATTGAAAACGATCCGGCGTGCGATCAAACCTGCGATCTGCTTGAAGGTTACTTCGACTCCATCCTGCAGGCGCACCGTCACGACGTTCTGTTCGTTTTGTGCAGAAGCAACCTCTTTGCTCGCGACGAGGAAGTCGCCTCGCTTGTACTGAACCGAGGTGATCGTGCCCCCCACCGGCGTGCGGTTAACGTGCACGTCGAATACATTCAGGAAGATGCTGATTCGGGTCCGCCCAGTCTCGTTTTTGACGGCCATCACCTTGCCGTCAGCGGGCGAGACGGCGACCGGCCCTTCCGGGGTGATGCGCTCGGGATCGCGAAAGAACCAGAGACAGAATACGGCGAACACAAAGAAGGGGACGGCCGTCAACGGTACTCCCGTCAGCCATGCTGCCAGGAGGCCACCGGCGAAACCACCGATTCCGTACCTAATCCCGTCGGCGACGATCGTCACGCCTTAATTGTCCCACGCAGACGCAAAAACGACCGCAGACTTAGATACTAATGGGTCATTGAATAGAGGACGTAGTTAACGCCCATCCGGATGGCAAGTCCGGAATATCGCTCGGGGTAAATGGGCTCATCGGCCCACTCCCAGGCGTCGCCGACGTCATGGTTGAATGCGATCGCCACCATAACGCGGCCGTTGTCATCCCGAATGGCTCGCCAGTGCGGCTGAGCACCGTCGTTGCGATACGTTGTGCCTCGCCGGAGCCCCCACATGCCCGGAATCTGCCACTTCTCGACGATGTCGTACAACGTGTGCATGATGGCGTCGTCTTCGGGAATCTCCAAAATTGGCCGGTCAGGGAAGACGCGTCCCATGCTCTCCATGAACCGATTCCATTCTTCCGTGCCCCAGAAGTCATCAAGAAACAAAAAGCCGCCACGAAGCAGATATTCGCGGAGCTTTGCACACTGAGCATCGGTGAGCAGCCAGTCGCCCATCTCACCGGCAACCAGAAACGGCCATTCGAAAACGTCATCACCGTCCTCGAGATTTACGGGTTGCTCGACGGAACGCGCGTGGACTCGTGTAAGCCGTCGAACAACCTGTGCAAAGTGTCGGTCGGCTCTCGGATAGTCCTGTGACCAGCTGGTGCCGCCCTGACGCCAGTCGATGTCCGGTCCTCCAAATAAGCGCCGGCGAGTGAACCGAGCGTTGGGGTGCGGCGGGTACATCAGGCGAGCGAATACCCATTCCGTCTTCTCCTGGTAATCCGGAGGAAGCGGAACGTTGTCGTGGGGCTCGAGGCTGAGATACACCCGAAAGGGCATAGGCATCGCCCACAGCGCACCTAAACACAAAGCTCCAAGCAGGACGAGATTGCGGACCGTGCGCATCCTGGACGAACGATACCACCCGGGATGCCTTCTCCGGGCAGTTCTTACATCGAACAAGCGTCTTAAAAATCGGTCCATCAATTCAAGTGCTTATTTTCTTTATATTTACGTTTTGGCACGTGGAATGCTTATTAGGAGAGCGGAGGTCATTGACATGCTTCACTACGCCTGGGTATTCCTGATCATCGCTCTTGTGGCAGCCGTGCTTGGCTTCGGCGGTATCGCCGGAACAGCTGCTGGTATTGCGAAGATTCTGTTCTTTGTGTTCCTGGTAATCTGGCTTGTGAGTTTCCTCATGGGTCGCCGTACAGTCTAACCACAATCAAATCCAACACAAACACAGGGGCGGGTAGTAACCCGCCCTTCGTTTTGCCTCTGCAATTTTCGATCCCCCTTCTATCGATCCGGTTACAGCTGCTGTCAAGAACGACGTGTTCCGGGTACAGATGTCTCAACCTGGCGTGCGCGGACAATGAATCGCTTTGGCGCGTGACCAACGTAGTTGAATGGATAACACGTCACGAGCGTCAGCGATGGGTTCGGCGTCGGATCGAGCACCTCCACATTCGTCGGGTGCACGATCCTGAGTGTCTCGACGTGATATTCGAACGTGCCTTTCGGTGTGACGAGCCGGATTAAGTCGCCTGCACGAACATCTCGCAGTTCCCGAAAATACGAGTCGCGATGCGCAGCGAGTCCGACGTTGCCTTTTTGGCCCGGCAGAGCGGTGTAAGGCACATGACCCACAGCTCGGCTCAGTGTCTTATCATCGACACCCTGGCGAATGATTGAGGATATGCCGAGCCGAGGTATCTCGATGCGCCCGATGTCTTCACCCCCAGCGATGCGAGCTGGCCAATCCGGCGGCTCTTCCTTCTGAGGCTCTGCCCTGGAACCTGCATCTGCCGACTCGGAAGGAGAGGCGGCATTCTGATCAGCACCGCCGTTCATGAGTTGATTAACAAAACCTTTGGCTGACGGCGCATGACCGCTGAGCCGTTCGTTGAGAGAGTAATTGCTCCACAACTGATCGACTTCGGAAGCGATCCAGTTATACCCGAACCAACCAACACAGATCGTGCCCGCGAGGAGCAGAACAGCTTCGATAAGCTGCGCCGCCCGTACTCCTGCATTTCGGGAAGTGCGTGACTCCTGCTGAAACAAACCGATCATTTCGATGCAGCTTCCGTTCGGGGTCGTGAATGGTTATGCGGGAAATACTGAGTGCGGGTACGTACGTCGAGCTTTTTCCCTGACGTGGGGTCTATTGCCGTAACACGCAACGGTCGCGGCTTTCCGGGCTTCGCGCCAGGGATATCCGACGGAGCAAACCCCAGCGTGTACCGGCTTCGAATATCGCGAGCAATTTTCTCGCAAATTCCCACGAGATGGTCTTTGTTTTCGGGAATAAAAGCTTCTCCGCCGGTTATTTTTGCAAGCTCGCGCAGGAACCCGGGGTTCTTGTCTCTGTCATCCGCGTCGAAGATGCCGATGGTGTAGATCGTTGCGAGCGAATGCTCGGCAAGTTTCACGATTTCATCCTTTGTGACGTCGCTCGCGTTGTCCCCTCCGTCGCTGACAAGAACGAGAGTCTTCTTGTCCAGCCGACCCTTGTCGAGGTGCTCGAGTGCCATTTTGAGAGCGTCATTGAGAGCCGTTCGGCCTTGCGCCGGATTGGACAGCAGAGCAGTTCTCAGGATTGCGCGATCCGACGTGAAGGGCGTTTCCGGTGGAAGTGCGAGTGATGCTGCGTCACTGAAGTTGACGATAAAAACTTCATCGTGCGGGTTGCTTTGCGTCACAAATGTAAGGGCGGCGGTCACAATCTCCGGTTTCTTTGGCCGAACGCTGCCGCTGTTGTCGACGACAAGTCCGACCGTCACCGGGGCGTCCTGGGCTGCAAAGATCCGAATCGGCTGGTCGATTTTGCTGTCGTAAATATGAAAGTCTTCCTTCTTCAAACCGGACACAAATCCGCCGTCAGCCCCTTTTACACTGACGTCCAGAAGCACCAGTTCGACCTCACTTGAGATCTTGAATTCATTTCCGTCTCCGGGCGGCGGCGTTGTGTCTGCCGACTTCACCCCCGGAACCTGAAAGGGTGGCGGGCTCGTCTGCTGCGGCGAATCCTGCCAGGCTTTCAGAAGAGCACTACCCCCGGCAGCGATCCCGCACGCGACGACAACGGTTACTACGAACATTCTCGATGCCATTGGATTCCTCCCGTCGCAGTGAAGCAAACAAGAAAAAGCGCCCGGCCATCAACTGGCGGGCGCTTTTCAGTATGACTCTTTTCGCGAGCGAGCCGTGTTATCGGCGGCTGGCAAGAGCGCGAACGGCGGCGCCGGCACCCAAAGCGAGGAAGCCAGCAAGGCCGAACAGCGGCATTTCACTGCCTGTGCGAGGCAGGGTACGTGAACGGGTCGTAGCCGGAGCGGCTGGCATCGTGTTCTGCGCCATCTGGGTGGTCTGATTGCCATTGTCAGCAGGAGTGGTCGCCCGCGGCGTTGTCTGGTTGGCGGCAACTTCTGTCTTGGGCTGCTGATAAGTCTGGCGATCAAGTTCCTTTTCGGTGCCGCTCTTGTCAACAGTGCTGACGCGAGCCGTTGTCATCTCGGTCTCAGTTTTGGCAGCCGTGGTCGGAACCGTGGAGTTGGTCGCAGTGGCTATGGCGATTGCTTCAGATTTCGGATACGCGAATTCCTGGCCGAAATTGTCACCAGGGTAGAACCAGGCACGCATTGCCTTGGGCTGGCCCTGAGGAGTTTCCCACCACTGGAACTCAGTTTTCCCGGTCGGCTGCATACGATAGTTCGGGATGGCGAGAACCGTCGTCTGGAGCTTATCTTCGCGATCGTTGAAAATCTGCACGATGTGCCGGTTCGCTGGTGAATCCATCAGCTTCAACACATAACGTCCAGGCTGCAGAACTTTTCCAGGGACCTGGATGGGCTCATTCACCGTCAGGTAGGTCTTTTTATTCCATTGGTCCGCCATGGCGCCCGTTATGCACAGCATTCCCAGGCAGCTCGCGGCAGCAAATGTTTTCCAGCTCTTCATATCGTCTTCTCCTCCAAATACTCGCCGCCATATGGCTGATCAGCGGCTTTTCTTCGGGCTGGGTCGGTTCCCTGCCCCGCTGCTTACAGGGCAAATCCGTTGCCAAACTGACAAGATGTTGGAGATAAACGACTTCCGGAATACACTTCGATTTTTTGGTGGAAAGATTTACCGTTGTAGCGGATCTTCTACCCACGGCGGAGTTCCCTGAAGTATATTTGCCATACCCGGTTCAGCTTTTTGTAGGCTTTCCAACATTTCCCAGGCAATCTGACGATAACTGAAGTGCCCTTTTACGCCTGTCCGCAAACGAGTAATGTACTCGGCTTGTGCGAAATCCATCTTAAAAAGAAACCGTGAACGGGTCGCAAAAGGGAGCAAAGTAGTCGGCCTGGCGACCGCCAATAAGACGCGCATTTTCGAGTGCCGAAGTGATTGAAGCTGAATATAGTGCCGCCACACCAGCCTCCTGAATGCCGGGCGGCGTTTCGAACCCGTGCAAAGCCGTATAAGCTTGCCGGACCTGGTGACAACGACGGTGCCGATGAAGGTCACGATAAGCGCCGATATCGATCAGCAAATCAAAGCTGTAGGGCGCACTTCTGAATTCCCGAAGTAAATCATCGCGTTTGGTCCTCGACTGCAAAACCACGTCGAGAACTTCCCGCTGTCGTTCGACCGACCAGTCTGCAATTGACGAATACAGGTCCGCGAAGGGCCAGTCTGTCACGGCATACAGCAGAGTCGCGGCGATATCAGCCACTCGCGACTGAGGAATTGTGAGTTCCACGCGCCTGGCGGCCCTCTGCGGCGGAATACCAAGATTCTGTTCCGCCCATAACTGCAAATCGCGCATGGCAGCAGGGCGATATTGTTCAGGTTCCACGTATTTCGCGAGTGTCGGCGCAAGCGGCTCTCGGGGACTGCCTTCCAGTCCGCAGGAGGGCGGAAGCGCGCATGCACTGGCCGCCTCTGTCCCGAGATCGCGAAGTTCCTGATACTCTGAGGCGCGCATTCGCTGGATTTGGCGCTCCAGGGTTCGAATGCTGACGACCTGACCGACGCCGGTCGGTATACCCAAAAACAGGCAGTAGCGTGCAATGTCGAACGCCCGCGCTGCGATGTTTCGCCGATATGCTTCGGGCTTCATTGAATCAGGGCGCGGGAGCTTGTCTGTGAGATGTTCCACTACTCGCGCATGAATGTCGCTGTAGGCTTTCAGCAGCGACTGCGCAGTGCTGTCGTATACCTTCGCCTCCGCGGGGGCAAGGTCAGGCGGTGTGATGAATCCGCAATTTCCGAAATCCTGGTATCGCGAAGAACGGGCCTGCCCGTCCCAAAGTTGCTCGTCCTCGATTTCTGTGGCAGCGAGTTCCGAAATTCCCTCGAAACATAAGACCAGATGGCCGAGGTCTGCGATGGAAGCGTGTCCATACTGAAAGTAAAAGCTATCGAGGAACTTTGATGAGTCGTGCGTACGAACCCACTCAATCGAGTCCGAGATGGAATCGGGCGATCGGCTGTAGCGTGCCAGTGCGTAGGCTACTTTTTCGGGCGGCAGCGGTGCGACAGTAAAGACACGGCGAGGGCTTTCAGACATTGAAGGCTAAGATCAAAGCGTAACAACCCTTTGAGACGAATCCGCTGAAATGAAAATCAGGATCAAAAAACTGCACCCCGACGCAGTGCTGCCGAGATATGCTCATGGCCCGGATGAAGATGCCGGAATGGACGTCGTGTCGGTTGGCGATGCGGCCCTGGAGCCTGGCGTGCCACAGGCGGTCCCAACGGGCCTAAGTATTGAAGTGCCCTCCGGGTATGAAGCGCAGATTCGGATGCGTAGCGGGCTGGCGCTGCGGCATGCCCTGATACTGCCGAATGCACCAGCGACCATCGACCCCGGTTATCGGGGAGAACTGAAAGTGATCGTTCTGAACTGCGGTCGGGAACCTTACCAGATTCACAAAGGGGACCGGATTGCGCAGCTAATCATCGCACGTTACGAAGCGATTGAGTGGGACGAAGCGGATGATCTTAGCTCCTCTGCGCGAGGGCACGGAGGATTCGGGTCGTCCGGGCGAAGTTAACCAACCCGGCGACCAGTCAGGACTTCAGTTCCCCCACCTCACGGTCAAGACGACTGGCCAGAGGCTGATCCTGGTCGGCGTATTTGTTGCCGGGCTTTTTCCGATACGGCATCGAAACCGGTGTTGACACCTGTTCGAAGGTGAAGGAGCAGATGCGCATACCGGGATAGAGCGCCACGGGCATTCGTCCAAGGTTGCTCAGCTCCAGCGTTGCTCGACCGCTCCAGCCCGGATCGAAGAGTCCGGCTGTGCCGTGGACAATGATTCCGATACGACCGAGGCTCGAGCGTCCTTCCAGACGCCCAAGAACATCGTCGTCTAACTCGAGCTTTTCCTGCGTGATTGCGAGAACGAATTCGCGAGGCTGAAGAATAAATGGCTCACCGTGTTTGACCTCGACTTTATTCATAATTCCTTCGAGTGCCGCTTTCGACGCGAGGTCGATATAAGGGAAACGGCTGTGCTCGAACACGTTGAACTCGGTGCCGAGCCGGAAGTCGACGCTGCAACTCCCGAACTGATCAGCGGGCAATTCCGGTGTGATACGAATCTTCCCACTTGAGATGTATTTCCGAATATCAACGTCAGAGAGGACCATTGAGTTCCATGCTATCCTGACCTCTGAAGCGAGTGGGCGGCTAGCTCAGCTGGGAGAGCGCTGCGTTCGCAATGCAGAGGTCGGGGGTTCGATCCCCCCGCCGTCCACCAATCACTTCCGCTACAATCCCCAAAATAAATCGGATCCAAAACTCTAAAGCAAACGTCGGTTGATGCAGTGCGGGCGTGTTGCGTTTTGATTAGACGTCGCGTCCATTCATTCAGAGAATCGCACATATGCCTCAAGCATGGTCACGCTGTCTTCGCCCAGTTTCGAGCCTTACAATAGCAGTCCTGTTGCTCGGCACAACAGCGCGGTGTGTTTTCGCGCAATCGGACAATACGGGTCGAAACTCCGGAGATGACACGATCAACGTCCCACGAAGTTCTGATCCGGGCAAACAGCCGTTCGTCCGCCAGTTCTTTGTGGACGAGCTTCACATGTGGACGAGCCCGTTCCGCGCAAGCACCTACACCGGAGACAATCTCTATTATGTCCTGCCGTTCACACTGGTGACGGGAGCGCTGATTGCGACTGATCGCCACACGGCAGAACTGCTGCCCAATACCCCAGATCAATCGAAGTGGAGTCTTCGGGTATCTCAGATCGGAGCGCCTTATACACTGGCAGGAATTTGTGTCGGCACGTACTTCATCAGCAAGGCAACGCATAACAAAAAAGCTCGCGAGGCCAGCTTCCTTGGTGCTGAGGCCGTCGTGCACACGCTGCTGATCACGGAGATTCTGAAGTCTGCGACGCAGCGCGAGAGGCCGCTGGATTATTTTGCAGACGGACACGGAGGAACAGGGTTCTTCCGCGGTGGCGACTCATTCCCCTCCGGTCACTCGGCAGGCTCCTTCGCGCTCGCAACCGTCATGTCACTGGAATATGGCGCTAACCACAAGTGGGTGCCATTCGTAAGCTACGGGCTGGCAACCCTCGTTGCCGCGTCACGCTTCAGTGGTCAAAAGCACTGGACGTCTGACATATTCGTTGGCGGCTTCATGGGCGGCACCATAGGGCGCTATGTTTACAAACAGCACCATGTACCAGGGATCGGTGAGCGCCCGCGGCGAGGAATTGCGAAGTTGACACCCGCAGTTGCACTCGGGCCCGGTCAAGTCCAACTCGCCTGGAATTATTAGAAAGTCCGGATCAGAAAGAGAACGTCACGCCGACATGGCCTCGAGTGCTTCGACCAGCCTGGGAGGAGCAATCTGGCGATAGCTGGCTGCGACCAGTCTCTGCACTTCATTCCAGTCGATCGGGGCAGCGGCGCACTTCAGCGACACCCAACCGTAACGACCCACGTACGGGGTTCGAAAGAAGCGGGGGTCAGCAAGAAATCGTGCTTGTTCGGATTTCCCGACCTTGACGGCAATGCTAAACTCGCCTCGATAGGTTTCGAGAACACAGAACGTTTTGCCCGTCACCTGGAATGTCGGGTTTCCAAAGGTTCGTGTCTCAGTCGCCTCTGGCAATGCCATGCAAAGGCCGCGGACACGTTCCAACACGGATGTGTGAGCAGGCTGCATATCTCACCGTAACATGACGTTCCACGCGATCTGCAACATTGGCTACTGCCAAAACCGAAGCGACAGTGTGCCCTGATTGTTCCGGAACCCTTCAAACGGGTAGAGTGTTTCCGAAAACCCCCAATAGCGCCACTCGCCGATAAACTCGAGACGCCTGGCGAGAGGGAATGCAGTTCTGATGACGGGCTGAAGGAACACGGTTGGCCGACTTCCGGAGGATCGATAAAAAGACCCACCAGCGCTAAAGCGAGGGGCGTGGTTCTTGCCGGTCGCAGGAATGAAATCTGCCAGCAATGACCCCGCGTGCGCATCTTCGCGGTAACGCGATAACTCCGGAGTCGCGAACGGCAGGCTGAGGTACTGAACGTGGGAGAGCCAGGTCTGACGGGCATACTCGCCGTTGAAGCGGAAGCGGTCTCCACCTTTCGGTGTCCAGAGAAAAGAAATGGAATCGTCGATAGACCGGAAGCTGTATGGCCCGAGTCCAGCCGGCAGCGTATTTGCGTTCGGAGTCTTGTTCGCCGTGTATGCGAAGTTCCAGGATGCGGAGAAGTTTGTCCCTACCTGCCACCGGACCCGGGCCTTGTAGCGTTCATAATCCTGCAAGCTGGTTCGGAAGTAAACCTTATCGCTGCGTGCGATTTCGACGTCAGCACTGGCCCAAATTTTCCCGATCGCACGATAACTGATGCCGCCGAGACCGGTTTGCCGTGAGAGCTCGCCAGACTCCGGACCGGTGAAACCTGCCAGAGACGGTGCGCGGAAATCAGAGTCGCCCCAGTTGTACCGGTGACCACCGCGAAGGGTTATTTTGCTGGTGATATCGAACAGCGCCTCGACCTGCTGCTGGTTGTAGTTGGCGACAAGCCGGTCGGCCGCTGTCGACGCAACGGTGGTTTGGGTCGTGGTCGCGCCCCGGCCGGAAGACGCTGTGTGAAGGCGATCTGTATAAACAGACTCGATGACACGAAGCCGCGAGAGCGGCCGCATTTCAAATCCGAAGTACGCGCGATTGTGCGGCTGGTTGGCAAGCGCGCTCCAGAGTTGCTGCTGACGCATATACAACGGCAGCGCTGCACTGGTAGCGAACACACCCGTTGCTGATTCGAAGTAGTTCGTATCGATGTTCGGCATTGCATACAGGTAATTGCCAAACAGATCGAGCCAGCGGAGGGGATTTGCAGTGATCGAACCGCGGTAATAGTGCAGGTCTCCACGAATTCCATAGGACTGCTGCAGCGTTCGCAGCAGCATCGTCTGCCCGTTCAGAGGTGTGGTGCGATTTCCGGTGTTGCCGTTCGGCGCGTCTTCATAAAGACGCTGATCGTCTTTAAGATGCGACTGACCAGCTTCAATGGTCACATGAAAGCGGTTGTACTCGAGTTTCACACCTTCGCGAAAGGTCCGCTGACTGTCAGAAAGGTCCGTCGGAACAGGGTACTCGTTCAGCAGGCTCGGAACATAAAGGCTCACGCCTCGTCCCGACCCGGACGAGTTCTCAAAGCCGATGTACGGAATAATGTGCGTCCACGGCGTGATCTCAAGCTCGGCGTTTGCATATCTCCGCGTCATATCAAAACTCCGCTGGCTGATCAGGATTCCGCGATCGAGGTTCGGATTGGCAAACGAAGGCATTGCGCTGAAGTAAGCGATATTTCGATAATCGACGGTAATTCGATACGCGTTGTGCTTACTCGCCCGGAAATAAACGGTATTGTACGGATCGCCCCAGCTGTGCATTTGCAGACTGATCTCATCAATCCACTTCAGTGAAGGCGAGATGGTCAAGTCTGCTTCGATGAGGCGAACACCCTGGCCGAGGTTCACGATGGAGCGATATGAGTCATTGCTCCCGCGAATATCACTCATTACGCGATAGCCGACCTCGACGGAGCCTCGCACCATTTGTTCAGGAGCTGTGGGTCCCTCGACAGCGGGGCTCTCTTTGGGAGCCTCTTCTGTTTTGGGAGCCTCTTCTGTTTTGGGAGCCTCTGCTGTTTTTTCGGGTTCAGTGGCAGGCTTCTCCTGCCCAAGACTCAGCGCAAGCGATGAGACGAACAGCAGCACGATCGCCTGACAGCTTGATTGTCATCGCAGGAAATCCCGGCTCACGTGTGACCCGTGAATCTTTAAGTGGCAGTTGGTGCAATTCTGGAAACGCGGACTGCGGAGATCGTGAAATGAGGGCGGAAAATTGCCCAGCCCGCCTGACGGAGGGCTCTGAACCCCGGAGGAGGCGCTGAAGTTCGTATGGCATTCGAGGCACTGATACCGCACTTGCGGCCTGGTGAGCATTCGCGGGTTGGCTGAACCATGCGGCTGATGGCAAGCCGGACAGCCGTCGGTTCGAACTGGAGCATGCTCGAACGTGAATGGCCCCTGCTTGTCGGTGTGGCATCGGAAACAGCCTGGCTCGTTCAGTCCGACGTTCATAATCTGGGTGCGATTCGTTCCACCATGCGGGTTATGACAATCGGTGCAGTTCATTGCGCCTTCAGGAAGTTTGTGACGATGCGGACGCTGGAATTCTGCCCATACGCCGGTATGGCAAGTCGCGCATAATGCCGTACGCTGCATCATCCGAGGCGATGGGTTTGTGGTAATCGAACCGGGCAGGATCGCCTTGCCCGCCCACACAGATGTTTTGGGCTCGGGAGAGTGCATCGAATGGCAATCAGCACACCGAACCTGGCCTCGTGCATGACCGCCCATTACACGACCGACCTGCGTAGGAGTATTCAGGTGACACTTCAGGCAGAGTCTGTCTCCGACATTCGCGCGGAGTTTGCCCGGGTTCTGAATGTCCTCGGGGGAAGCACTCTCTGCGTGATTGCTACCCGGACCATGACAGGACTCGCAGGCTTTTTCGTCCCATTTACGTTTTTTGTCCGTCTCGAGCAGGCGGTGAGGATTACGCTTGATGAAATTGTTGTAAATTTCCTCGTGGCAGCCCATGCAGACGGCGGTACCCACGTATTCGGCTGGCTTCTTCGGTTCATTTTCCGGGACGGCGGCGGCCGGTGTCTCTGCTGGAGCTTTCGCGGGAGCCGGTTGCTGGCCGCTTGCGGCCGCGCCCGACTGGCTGCCTGCAGCCGCACCGGACATGATGAGCAATGTAATCGAAGCGAGAGCAGCCACCGCCCGTGTCCGCCGCGAACGTCCGTATTCTGCAAGTATTCGGGAGCTCGAGGCGAACAGGGACGTTTCGAGCTGTGGCTGCAAACGTGTCTCCATTTCCTATCCGGCGTGTACTCTGTCTTCCGAGAATTCCGCGGCGGCGTCCATGGAATGCCGCACAAGTCTGCGTCTTGTTCCTCTTATAGCCGTACATCGCTGGTGCGCAGTTGCAAGACTTGCATTTTTCCATCGGCGGCAACCTGAACTCTCGGCGCAACGGTTGGACAGCGGACCGAGAAGTACCACAGAGGATTCACCAACACCTCCTTCTGATGTACTGATTTCGTAATGCCCGGAAATGGCGTGCTCTGGCGGTAGGTTTCTAAAAAGCGGCGTTCCCGGCGCCTCGGCCGGTATAGGCGTAGCGAAGCCGCAGGTATTGACGCCCGTCGCAAACCGACGGCGGTCGCCGGCTTGCTTTCGGCGTTGGTCAAGCAGCCGGTTCGCCTCGTCAATCGGCTCCGATCGGTGCAGGTATCATGCGGATCGGGATGTATCATGAGGCTGGGCTGGATGGAAGCCCGCTGCCGTGGTACGCACCGCCGCTTGGGTTCAGGAGGATACGTTCGCGCGAGGGATCCTAAATGCCTTTGTAAGCATCTAACTAAGTCGGATGCTCCTTACGCGTCGGGCAGAATTTTCTGCCTCTCACCGTTGCTACAATCCGGACCTCACCGAAGAACGAAATCGGGATTTATACGGCGAACACGCCGGAACTCTCGGGCACGGTCATAACTACATCGTGGAAGTAACGATGGAAGGCGACCCCGACCCTGTTACGGGCATGGTAGTCGATTTGAAGCTGCTGAAGGACGTTTTGGAAAAGGAAGTGATCAGTGTGATGGATCACCGGCATCTCAACCATGAGGTAGAGCCCTTCAGCACGACGATCCCGACAACCGAGAACGTCGCACGCGATCTATGGCGACGACTCAAAGGTCCCCTGACGTTCGGAAACGCCCGGCTGCACTCGATCAGGCTGTTCGAGACCGAAGATCTCTATGTCGACTACGCGGGGGAGGAGGGCTGAATGCGGCTGACCCGTGTTTACAGGTTTTCGGCATCACACCGACTCCATGCACCTTCGCTGAGTGAAGATGACAATCAGCGCCTTTACGGTAAATGCAACAACCCGTACGGCCACGGCCACAACTATGTGCTGCACGTGAGCGTGTCCGGTCAAACGGACCCTGTTACCGGGCGGGTGGTTAATCCTGCGACTCTCGATCGGCATGTGGAAGAAAGGGTTCTGCGCGTTTACGATCATCGCGATATCAACAGCGATGTTCTGAATTTTGAGGGCGTGCCGACAACTGAGAATCTTGCCCGGGACATAGCCCGGCGTTTATGCAATGGCTGGTCGCAAACCGTTTCAGTCGCACGGCTGGAACGAGTCCTGATTCAGGAGACGGGCCGCAACAAATTTGAGCTGAGGATCAATGCGAACCACTAAACCCTCCGTAGTCAAAGTAATGCAAAAGAAGCAGCCGGCGGTTCGGCGCGACGAGACCGAAGGGCAGGTTGCGGAACTCGTGGAAAGTATGCTCGAACGACTGGGCGAGGACCCGAATCGCGAAGGCCTGGTCCAAACTCCGATGCGCGCTGAGAAAGCGCTCCGGTTTCTGACGAGCGGCTACACGACTGATTTGGACAGCATCGTAAATAACGCGTTGTTCGAAGTGAAGTCTGACGGGATGGTGATCGTCAAAGATATCGAGTTTTTCAGCCTCTGCGAGCACCACATGCTGCCGTTTTACGGCAAAGCCCATGTCGCCTATCTTCCAACCGGGAAAGTTATCGGCCTTAGCAAAATTCCCAGGATTGTCGACATGTTTGCCCGCCGCCTTCAGGTCCAGGAGAGGATGACGGAAGAGATCGCGACGGCGATCAATGACGTGCTCAAGCCTCGGGGTGTCGGCGTCATCATCGAGGCAAAGCATTTCTGCATGATGATGCGTGGTGTCGAAAAGCAACACTCCGGCACAGTGACCAGTTCCATGCTGGGCGCCTTCAGGGAACAGAAATCAACACGTGACGAGTTCCTCTCGCTGGCGCGGCACAGCAGCGTTCCTGGCTTCTGATACGTTTCGTCATCCCTGCTACGATAGCGCTTGATGATCGAGAATTTCCGCCGTTTTCAGGTTGGACCGGACCCGTTTGACCGAACGTGGGACGTCGAATTCAGGTGGCAGCAAAACGGTATCTCGATACGACACGCCGACACTGTAGATGTTAAGTATCATCTCTTTCGGGACGGTGACGACGATGTCCAGGAGAAGGTTGTCGCGTTGTCGCATCCTGACTTAGTGAAGCTTTGTGTCACTCTCAACAGAGCGCTGACAGACGCCCTGGTCATGAAGCTGGCGGCGCTCCACCTGCGAGAAATGATCCTCAGCGACATGGACATGGACAAGCGACTCATCACTGTAACGCTCGAGGATATGCAGCGCCACGCGCGTACCCTCGATCAATTTGCGACGTCTACGGTCAGCTAGACAAATTTTTGTTCTCCGCTGAGTACAATGTTGTGCGTATCAGGAGTCTTCTGAAGGACAAAACAGGAGGGAACCAGATCATGGTCAATTGCCCGGTGTGTGACGCAGGTCTTGACATCGATGAAGATGAACTGGACGAAGGCGACGAGTTTACCTGCGACGAGTGCGGAGCTGAGCTGGCGGTGACCAGCACCGAGCCGCTCGAGATTGAAGCGGCTGCGGACGGCGACGAAGACGACGAGGACGAAGACGACCTCGACGAAGATGAGGAAGAAGAAGAGGACGAAGAACTCGAAGAAGAAGAGGACGAAGACGAGGACGAGGACTGGAAGTAACAGTCTGCGGTTTACTCGTGTCGCACTGGTCTTCTTTTTGTCCCTGATTCTGGCGACTTCAGCAGCAGCAAAGAAGAAAGACAGTGCCGCGGCGGAGCCGTTCGCTATCATCGCCGGAACCACGTATCGTCCGCCGGGCCTGTCTTTGGCAGGGGCTCGGGTGCGGGTGCGCCGGGAGCAATCCGGCTGACGCTGAAAGGCATAAGTCCAAGCCAATTGAAGCCGTGACTGATTCTCGGGGCGAGTTCGCGATTACGGGTTCCGGCTGTAGCTTCGAAGTGGACGGTTGACGTCTCTGCAAAGGGACATCTGACGCAGTCGAAGTCAGTTACGATCGAAGGAGAGCAACGACTCGAACTCAGCTTTGTGCTGGAACCAGAAGCAGAAAAGAAATGAAGGAACAGCTTACGAATCGAATTCTCGGCCGGGTCGCGGTAATAGCAGCAGCGGCCATGATGCTGGTTGTCTCTCCGGCTTTCGCGCAGAAGGACAAAGAAGACAAGACCAATCAGCGCTCCGTGACGGGACTAGTGACCGACAAAGCTGAGAATCCTATCGACGGCGCCGTTGTTCAATTGAAGGATCTGAAGACTCTTCAAATTCGCTCTTTCATCACGAAAGCCAACGGCGAATATCATTTCTATTCACTGAGTACTGATACTGACTATGAGCTGAAGGCTGACTCGCAGGGCAAGTCGAGCAACACCCGTACTCTGAGTTCGTTCGACAGCAGAAAACAGGCGCAGATGAACCTCAAGATCGACAAGTAGGCCGGTCGCCCAAGCAACACAACAGCCCGCAAAACGGAGCTCGAACGGGGTATATCGGGCTGACTACAGCAGGTCGTCTCTCTTGCGCGCTTCCAGCGCCTGCACTACCTTCCCGACGTCTTGTGCTCGATTTCGATCTGCAATGAGCAGAGCGTCCGGAGTATCGACCACGACTAGATCCCTGACGCCCAGCAGCGCAACCAGCTTCTTCGAACCACCCGCATCGATGTAGCAGCCAAACGCATCATGCAAAACCGCATCGGATACGATGGCATTTCCGTCGTTGTCGCGAGGCAGAAGGTCATATACCGCATTCCAGCTTCCAACATCACTCCAGCCGATGTCGTCGGCAGCCAATCCTACGACGTTCTCTGCCTTCTCAAGAACCGCGAAATCGATCGATATGTTCTCGCACAAGGGGAAGAATTCCTTCACCTTCGAACTGAACTGACGCGTTCCGAATTCCGGTAACCCCGCGAGCAGGGACCAGATCTTCGGCCGGAACTTGCGAAGCGCCTCCATCAGCACACTTGCCCGCCAGAAAAACATGCCGGCATTCCAGTAAAACCGGCCTGCTGCGACGAACTTTTTCGCGTTCCTGAGATCTGGTTTCTCGCGGAAGCTGGCGACTTCTATCGCCGAAGTTGAGCCTGGCTCAACGGCCCCCCGGAACTCTATATAGCCATATCCGGTTTCCGGCCAGCGCGGCTGAATTCCAATTACAGCAATATTCCCGGCCTCGGCCGCCTTGAATGCCGGTTTAACGAGGCGGGTGTACCGTGGCGGTCGAGTAATGATGTGGTCTGCGGGAAAAACTCCCATGACCGCATCCTTGTCAATGGAATGGAGGATGTGAGCGACCAGCCCAATGCAAGGTGCAGTATTGCGCTGTGCCGGTTCCGCAAGGATTTGGTTTTTCGGAATTTCCGGCAATTGGCGCACAATTTCGTCGCGGAGGTGGTCGTTGGTGATGACCCACAGCCGTTCCGGGGGAATTACGGGACAAAGCCGGTCAACGGTCTGTTGAATCAGAGTACGCTGACCGAGGAAATTGAGTACCTGTTTGGCTTTCGCTCGGCGGCTTCGAGGCCAGAAGCGAGTACCGCGGCCTCCTGCCAGGATCAGGCCGTAGTGGTTCGACTTGGGCACGAACTAAAGTGTAGCGAACGCGTAGTTAGCGACCCAGCGGATAGGGCCGAACCAGCTTAAACGTGCGATCCCAGCGCGTGCGTGTGAAGAAGTGCTGCGCGAGATCAATCAGGTGGTCCGGGTTTAGTGTGCCGGCTGTCAGTTGCTCGGTCGGCGCATCGTAGGACCAGAAGATAATTACGGGTTTACCGATGATGTTGTCGCGAGGGACAAAGCCCCAGAACCGGCTGTCGGCGGAGTTATCCCGATTGTCACCCATCGCGAAGTATTGTCCTTCGGGCACAACCAGTTCATTACCCTGAACATGGTCGAACAACTCGCGGGCGCGGTCATAAATCGGGATGTCGGGCTGGTTCTGCGGGAAGTTGTTCAGGTACTGGGACGTCTGCATCGGCTCCAGCTTCCGATACGGCTCCTCGATTCGTTTGCCGTTAAGAATGAGCACCTTGTTTTCAAACCGGATGTGGTCGCCCGGGACTCCGATGACCCGCTTTACATACGGTTGTGTCGGATCAACGGGATACTTGAAAACGATGATGTCTCCCCGGTGGACGTCCTCATACGGCAGAAGGTGGCGTGAGATCGGGCCGCTGGGCGAATACGCAAGCTTGTCCACAATCATGTGGTCGCCCACCAGGACCGTGTTGGTCATCGATCCTGTTGGGACAACAAAAGCCTGAAGGAGGGTTGTGGTTCCGAATAACAGGAGGATAATCGTGACCGTCCAGTCCGCAACCCAATGCCGCGGTTCTTCTTTGGCGGGTTCGAGTGCGACCGGTCGAGCGTTGTCAGCCGTGACGGTCTGGCCCGCTTTCGCGGACACCTTACTGCGGGGAGGGGTAGCCATGTATCAGCTTTAGAGTACGTTGCCAGCGAGTTTTTGTTCCGATATGTTTAACCACATCGAGGATGTGGTCTGGATTCAGCAGCGATCCGGAGAGACGTTCTGTTGTGGTCTCGTACGACCAGTAGATGATAAGCGGTCTGCCGATGATGTTTTCGCGAGGAACGAACCCCCAGTATCGGCTGTCGAGTGAGTTGTCACGGTTGTCTCCCATCGCGAAATAGCAATTAGGGGGGACGATTACCTCGCCGTTCTTCACATGGTTCTGGAGCATGTCGGTCGCACCTTCGCTCACCGGAAGGTAGGGTGTGCTCGGAAAGTTATCCCGATAGCTGTCCATGTACTCGGCTCTGTGTATCTTATAGGGTTCTTCGATGCGCACGCCGTTTCTGATCAGCTGCTTGTTCTCGATCCGAAGCCTGTCCCCCGGGACGCCGATTACCCGCTTTACGAACGTTTGCTTGATGTCCACTGGATAGCGGAACACGATAATATCGCCGCGCTTCACGTCTTCGTAGGGCAGAAGATGTTTACTGATCGCACCCGCAGGAGCATATGCAAGCTTGTCGACGAGCAAGTGGTCCCCGACAAGAAGGTTGTTCTCCATCGACCCGGTTGGAATTACAAACGCCTGTACGAGGGTGGTGGTGCCAAACAGCAGGAGCAGGATTGTGACCGTCCACTCGGCTATCGCACTGCGTTCCGGTTTGTGCTGCGGCGGAGGTGGCTCAAGAACTGGAGGAGCCTCGGTGACGTTGACTTCGCTCACTTGGCACCATTGTAACAATGCGGATATCCGGCAAAATCAGCGTTCGGGAAGCCAGGATTCCCGCCGAGCTTGACATTCTGCGTTGCCTGTTTCGCGAGTACCAACGCGAACTGAACATTCCCGTCTGTTTCAGCAGCTTCGACAAGGAAGTCGCGGGACTACCGGGATCCTACATCTTGCTGCTGGTGGCAGACGATGGCGGCACACCAGTGGGCTGCGCGGCGGTCCAGCCTCTGCGGGAGGACGGGTGCTGCGAGCTGAAGCGATTTTACCTGCGACCGGTCGCGCGTGGCAGAGGTGCAGGCCGACAAATGCTGGATCTGGCAATTACGCGGCAACTGCGGCCGGGTTTAGTGTCATAAAGCTGGACACCTTGCCTGACACAATGCCTGCCGCAGTCGGATTGTACAGGTCCTTCGGATTTGTCGAATGCGACCGGTATACCGACACTCCGGGTGCCCTGTTCCTCCAAAGGACACTGCACCCCGAAAACAGGGTGATAAAAAAAGCTCATGTTTTCCGTCGTGAACCGATAAGCCTCACTGTGCGGGTCAGTTACTGGCCCGGGAAAGAGGAAATCCGGTATGACGACCGTAGAACAGCGACTGACCGTCGCGATATCCGACACCGAGCCAATCGCAGCAGAAGGTCTGCGGGTACTGCTCAAAGACACGGGAATTTATGAATTGCTTCCGCCAGTCCGGACGCTCGAGGCGCTTTGGCAGAACGTTGTTCGCCTTGAGCCCCGTGTGGCCATCATCGACAAGATGTTGGGCTCGTCCGATGTGCTTGCCTGGTTACAGCGGAACGCGAAGTCGGTTAACACAGCAATGGTGGTATGGGGGCCAAGTTTCACCGACCCCGAAGCGCTTCGTTTTATGCAAGCCGGCGCGCGAGGTGTCCTCCGCAAGACTTCCCGACTCGATTCCATCATGGCCTGCCTCGATGCGATTAGCAACGGCGCCACATGGATGGACGAAGACCTTATGAGCAACGCCCACGGATTCACGGGTTTCGGCGCGTCCGAATTGACGGCACGCGAGCAGCAGGTCCTGGAACTGGTCGAGCAGGGGTTGCGAAACAAGGATATCGCTCGGGAGCTCGGAATTCAGCCGGGTACCGTAAAGATACACCTGAAGCATATTTTCGAGAAGAGCGGGGTCCGAGGTCGGTACGGCCTGGCACTGTCGGGCCTTCGCCAGCGGTACGCTCCGGTACCACGGCGCCTGACTGCATAACGTGTTTGCCTGTTATTCTGAGGGCGTGCCTAAAGTTGGTTTGGCAGCCCTTTTGCTGGCGGGCGTGTGCGCCGCCCAGCCCGCACCCCTCCTCGACGCCCTGAAACTTGAGCTTGATCGCAACTTTACGGTGCTGAAGGAGAAGGCTGATCCTCAACCTTACTTTCTTCAGTATGGCGTCATTGAGCAGGAATCCAGGGTCTGGACAGGAACATTCGGGGCACTTCAGGGCGAAAATCAGCAGCACAACCGGATTCTGGATGTAAGTTTGCGCCTGGGAACCCGCAAACTGGATAACTATCACGCACGCGGACAGCGGATTCAATTCTCCAGTCCGGTGCTGCTGCCTCTCTCCAACACTCCCGACGACATCCGCCGGAGAGCCTGGCTCGAGACAGACCGGACGTACAGGCGGGCCGCCCAGCGATTCATAAACATAATGACAACTTCGCAGGTAAACGTCGCTGCGGAGGATACCTCGGACGACTTCTCGGTTGAGAAGCCCTCGGTCGCGACGCTCCCGCTGGCGACACTCCAGCAGGGCAAAACCGACTGGGCGAACCAGGTCCGCAAATGGTCAACCGTCTATAAGAAATATCCCGGAGTACTCAGCTCTGCTGTGTCGGTCAGACTGTCAGCAGAAAACCGCTATCTGGTTAACAGCGAGGGAACTCGTGTGCAGCATGGCCGCGGCTTCGCCCGGATCACCATGATGGCGCAGGGTAAGGCTGAAGATGGGATGGACCTGTTCACGACAGATAGCTTCGAAGCAGAGAACCCGGCTGATTTGCCTGCAGACAAGATAATCGAGGCAGCGGCGGCGCGAACGGCTGACGAACTTGCCAAATTGTTGAAGGCACCCGTCGTGGACCCATTCGTCGGACCTGCAATTCTGTCGGGCCGTGCGGCGGCCGTGTTTTTCCACGAGATCTTCGGTCACCGCGTTGAGGGTCATCGCCAGAAGGACGAATCCGAAGGGCAGACGTTCACAAAGATGGTGAACAAGCCGGTGTTACCCGACTTTCTGTCGATCACATTCGACCCCACAAAGAAGCGCGTGGGGAGCACGGATCTCAATGGCACCTATGAGTTCGACGACGAAGGAGTCCGCGCACGACCGGTCAAGGTGGTCGAGAACGGGATTCTGAAAACCTTTCTTATGTCACGCGCTCCGATCGCTGGCTTCCCATCGTCTAACGGACACGGTAGAAAGCAGGCGGGTCTGGAGGTTGTTTCGCGCCAGTCGAATCTGCTTGTCGAGTCGTCAAAGCAGGTTCCTGAAGCGGAATTGCGGCAGATGCTGATTGCCGAGATTAAGCGTCAGAACAAGCCGTACGGCTTTCGATTCGAGCAGGTCACAGGCGGCTACACCACTACGAACCGGTCGAGTCTGCAGGCCTACACGGTCATCCCGCTGATCGTTTATCGGGTTTATCCCGACGGAAAGCCTGATGAGCTGGTTCGGGGTGTGGACATTGTCGGCACTCCTCTGGCGAGCTTCGCCCGGATTCTTGCGACGGGCGATCGCGTAGAAGTCTTCAACGGATACTGCGGCGCCGAGTCGGGGAGTGTTCCCGTGTCGGCGGTTTCTCCCGCGCTGCTGGTCTCCGAAATCGAGATTCAGAAGAAAGACAAGGGCAGGGATCGTCCCCCACTGCTCCCGCCTCCCGGAACAAACTCCGACGGAGGTTCGCTGTGAAACGGGTCGTCCTTCTTTTCATGATTGCGGCCGGAATGCCTGGCTGGGCTCAGCCGGCAGGAGACACGATCCTGCGTTCGATGCATGATGAACTCGAACGATCTCGCACTCTCCGCTTTCCCGGTCTCGAAGAACCGTACTTCATCGAATACGCGCTCGATGACGCGCATGCGTTCACAACTCAGGCCGCATTAGGTGCAACCCTCAGTACGAGCGAAACGCGGTTCCGCATCCCGCGGGTACGGGTGCGTGTCGGCAGCCGCAACTTCGACAATACGAACTATCTCTACAGCGATCTCGGTGCTCGGACCGAGTCGGCAGCGATTGATGATGATTACGATGTTCTTCGACGCGAGTGGTGGCTCTCCACCGACCGATCGTACAAGGCCGCACTTGAGGTCATCGCACGCAAGCGAGCTGCACTGAAAAACATCACTCAGCAGGAAGCAATCCCGGACTTCTGGCCTGCCCCTGCAGTTCAGAAGATTGTGCCTGCCGGCACACCCTGGAAAGGGGGCGCGGAGTGGGAGGACCGGGTGCGTGCTCTCTCCCGGATCTTCACCGCGTATCCGGAAGCAATCTCGTCGCAAGTCGATTTCAGCAACACGGAATCGGTGTATTACATGACGAACACCGAAGGAGCAGTTCTTAAGCGTCCGGAGCCAGTGGCTCATCTGAATGCCCGAGCGGAGGCGTTCGCGCCGGACGGGTCGATAGTACACGATGCTACTTCCATCCCGCGACTCGAGGCAACCGGGTTCCCAGCCCCGCTCGACCTTGCGAGGGAAGTACAGAAACTTGCGGACAACATCAGGCTCCTTACAAAAGCTCCCGCCGGTGAATCATATAGCGGTCCAGTACTGTTTGAGGGCGTTGCGGGTCCACAGATCATCGCCGAAGTTCTTGCGCCACATTTCCCGGTAACGCGGAAGCCGATCGGCGAACCTGGCAGGCCCATGCCGGTGATCAGCGGCGAACTCGATAACAAGCTTGAGTCGCGGATCCTGCCGGAATTCTTGTCGATTATCGACGATCCAACCCGGAAAGAGTTCCAGGGAACGCCCCTGCTGGGGAGTTACGAAATTGACGAAGAAGGCGTTGCAGCCCCTCCGGTTACGCTGGTCGAGAATGGCCGCCTGAAAGCATTTCTTCTGACACGTCAACCAATACCGGGCCAAAAAGGTTCTAACGGGCGTGCAAGGATGCCGGGATCATTCGGAGCACACCAGGCGGCGATCACCAATCTGTTCGTGAACTCCTCGCAGACCGTAAAAGCGGCAGAACTCAGGCAGCGTTTCCTGAAGATGCTGCAGGAGCGGAATAAGCCGTGGGGAATAATCGTGAGAAAAATGGATTTCCCTTCGAGTGCTTCCAACGAAGCAGCCCGGCGGCTGATTAGTGCGGCACAGCAGTCGGGAACACGCCCGGTCAGCGAACCGATTCTTGCATATAAGGTTTATCCGGACGGTCGCGAGGAACTGATCCGCGGTCTTCGCTTCCGTGGTCTGACGGTACGTTCGCTTCGTGACATTCAGGCCGTTTCGGAGGAACGCTACGCTCTGCACTATCTCAACAACCTGCTTCCATTCGCAATACTCGGCGCAGGTGGTTACATCGCTCCTACATCTGTGATTGCGCCGGCCTTGCTCTTCGATGAACTCGAACTCGAGCGTCGTCCGGAAGACCTTCCGAAGCCCCCAGTCGTACCGGCGCCAGAGTTGCACGCATCTAACCCCAGGTAATTATGCGGTTGGTCACGCGGACGGTCCTGCTGGAGATCCTCTCGAGCGCAACGCTTGGGACGATTCTTTTCACATTCGTACTGTTCCTTCAGAAGGTCAGCCGTTTATTCGAGCAACTCGTCCGCGGCTCTGCTCCGCCGGAGATTGTTGCCTCGCTCTTCGCACTGCTGCTGCCTCCGGCAATGACGTTCACGATACCTGTCGGGGTACTCGTCGGAACTTTGATCGCACTCAGCAGGATGTCGGGTGACGCTGAGATTACGGCTCTCCGGGCAAGTGGCGTTCCCAGTCGAGTCCTGCTCAGGCCGGTGTTGTTGTTTGGCCTCGTCGGGACGGCACTGACGGCGGCGTGCTCCATGTGGCTGACGCCCATGGCGACCCGCCAGTTCTACAGGAACCTCAATAAGATCGCCGCTGCCGAACTGACCGCAGAGATTCAGCCGAGAGTTTTCGAAGAGCAGTTCCCGAACAAAATCATCTATGTCGGCGACATGATCGCGGGACCGGTAGTCCGATGGCGCCATGTCTTTCTCGCGGACGTGACACCACCGGAGCAGCGCAAGGAGGCTGGCGTCGAAGCAGGCGACTCACCGACAATCACCATGGCCGAGGAAGCACTGGCGACACCCGATGTCGAGCACAATCGCATTCAGCTTTCTCTGCGCAACAGCAGCACTCACGTGGTTGGAAAGGACTATGTACAATACACAGTTTCCACAGCGCCGACTTCCGCTCAGGTACTGGATGCGGCAAACAGAGTCGAGGCGAAACCTAAAGCTTACCTGACGATGGATATGGGTCCGCTCCTGAAGGCGACGAAGACGATAGCGGATCCGAAAGACCGGCTGGAGGCGCAGATCGAGTTGCACCAGCGCCTTGCTCTCCCCATGGCATGCATTCTGCTCGCTCTTCTGGCGGTGCCTCTCGGAACATCATCACGGAAAGGCGGCAAGTCGGGAGCGTTTGTTATCACCGTCGCGGTCGCGTTTCTCTACTATATGGGGCTGATCTCGCTGATCGGGCTTGCGCGACAGGGATCGCTTCCGCCTTACATCGCACTCTGGATTCCGAACATTATCCTGCTGCTGACCGGTATCTGGTTTAGCATCCGGCTGGAGCGTCCCGGCGATTACGACCTCGTAGGCGCGATCCGTGCGGCTGTGACCGACCGGTTCAGCCAGATTCGTGGAAATCTTCCGCAGGGCGGAGGCTCATCGATCGGAAAGCGCCTCCCACTGGGACCTGGCATCGTTGACAACTACGTCCTCAGCAGCTTCCTCTTTTATTTTGGTCTGCTGCTCGCGAGTTTCGTAGTCATGACGCACGTCTACACTTTTTTCGAGCTTCTGAGCGATATGCTGCGCAACAACATCGCAATGGCGCTGATGGCGAAGTATCTCTTCTTCCTGACTCCAAAGCTGATTTACGATTCGACGCCGGTAAGTGTGCTGGTGGCCGTGCTGGTGACCTTCGGCATCCTGACGAAAAATAATGAGATCACCGCCATGAAGGCTTGTGGCGTGAGTCTGTATCGCCTGGCTGTGCCGGTACTGATTGCGTCACTCGCATTGAGCGTGTTCCTGTTCGGCTTCGATCACTACGTCGTCCCCGATGCGAACAGGACGCAAGACGGGATTCGGAACCAGATCAAGGGAAAACCCGTCCAGACGTATCTGCGGCCCGATCGGCGCTGGATATTTGGAGAGGGTTCGAGAATTTATTACTACAAGTACTTCGATCCCGGCGAAAACGTCATGGCGGATGCAAACGTCTACGAACTCGATCCGAAGACTTTCCGGTTAGTTCGGCACATCTCGGCGGAACGTGCTCGTTGGGAACCAGCCCTGAAATCCTGGGTGTTCCAGAATGGATGGGAACGGCAGTTCCGGAACAGCAGCGAGATCGCGTTTAAAACGTTCAAAGGAACCATTGCGAC
Source organism: Bryobacteraceae bacterium (assembly GCA_963794765.1). Lineage (GTDB taxonomy): Bacteria > Acidobacteriota > Terriglobia > Bryobacterales > Bryobacteraceae > JAWXCM01. The sequence continues at coordinate 217,779 of CAWCGC010000048.1, forward strand.
ATTTCCTGAACTTTCGGAGCCGCCGAACTACTTCCTGAAAGAAGTCAAGCAGGACAAGCAGATGAATTTCGTTGAGCTTGCTTCCTACATCCGCGAATTGCAGCAAAGCGGATTTGACACGATCAGACTCCGCGTGCAGTACCAAAAGAAGTTTTCTGTTCCGCTGTTCGCGGTGATTATGGCGTTGATATCGGTGCCGTTCGCCTTCCTTACCGCGCATCGAGGAGCCATGGCTGGTATCGGCGTCAGCTTCGGAATCGCGATCGCCTACTGGGCAGTCAGCCAGCTGTTCGAGCAGATCGGAAATGTAAACCAGCTTCCGGCGGTGCTGGCGGCATGGGCTCCCGATGCAGTGTTTACGCTCACGGGCGTGTATTTCCTTGCCCGAATGCGCACCTAACCGCGCCAGACACTACTCGCCAATCAGCTGAAAAGTCGTGGTGCCGGCGATTCGGACCTTTTCGTAGGCCGCAACCCAGGAAGCATGGTTCGAATCCGTGCCATATGCTTTGAAGGCAGCCATATCCGAAAACTCTATGCATACTCCATGCTTGCGCTGTACGCGAACGACGCTCGCTTTCACATCATCGGCCTTGCCGCTGGCTGAGAATGCCTTACGGGCGTTCTCGTCGGCAATCTGAACCTGATTTATATTGAGCGGATTTGCCAGAGGCCCGTGCCATACGCGCTTCAGACCCTTGATCTTGCCGGGCAGATCATCCGTGGCCTTTGCAAATGCGGACCACTCCGCCGGAGTTGCGGAATCCACGACGCTGAACGCGAAGCAGTGCATCACGTCTTTCTCTCCGGCAAACATGGATGCCGCCGACAAAACAATTCCTGCCGCAATCGTTCCTAAACGTATCAATGGTTATTCCTCTCGACCCAAGGGAAAATATTAGCGAGTCGCGGCACGAGAGGGCAAATCTAAGCCGTGTGTAATGAGCTGGGTCATTCGCGTGTACCCGGACTCCCAGGGTGCGGCGTCCCCGGGCTCGAAAACCTCGGTCGGGAACGAACGATCGATCAGTGCCCGTGCCTCGGCGAGGTTGCCAACAGCCCCCGTGCCAACCATCTGCATTGCGATATTACCGAGGGCTGTCGCCTCGATCGGACCAGCGATTACCCGGCATCCCGAAGCGTCCGCTGTAAACTGATTCAACGTTCGGTTGCGAGCTCCGCCGCCGACCACGCGAATGTCCGTATATCGCTGACCAGTTAAGCGGCCCAGACACTCGACCACATACCGGTACTTGAGTGCCAGGCTCTCAAGTATGATTTGCACAAAGTCCGAAGGTTCCTGGGGAACTGACTGTTCGGTTCGGCGGCAGAAGTCCTGAATCGCTGCCGGCATGTCGACAGGATTGAGAAAAGAGGTGTGATCCGGATCGATGATTGCAGCCAGATCGGGTTTCGGCCGGACCATCGCGACAAGAGTCGCGTAGTCGTACTCGCGGCCAGCAGCGGCCCACTGACGGCGGCACCCCTGCAGCAGCCACATGCCCATGATGTTCTTAAGCAGCCGGATTGTGCCCGCCACACCACCCTCGTTGGTGAAATTCAGCCGCCGCGCTTCTTCGTTGATGACGGGCGCACTGACCTCCGCACCCATCAGGGACCAGGTACCCGAGCTCAGATACACGGCGTTCGCGTTCATGTGAATCGCTGCGACCGCCGATCCGGTGTCGTGGCCCGCAGGAGCAATCACCGTCGCCGCTTTCAGACCGCACCTTAACTCCTGTTTGAGGCCGCCAAGCACCGTCCCAGGCTGGATAATATTTCCGAATATCCGGCTGGGGAGGCCGAGCCGTTCGAGCATTGTCCAGGCCCAGTCACCAGCGACCGGATTAAACATCTGGGTTGTCGTGGCATTCGAATATTCGTTCGCCATCACGCCGGTCATCCAGTAATGAAAGAGATCCGGCATGGTCAGGAAATGCTCAGCCACACCGGTTAACTTCGGAGTGCGGCGCAACGCTGCATACAGCTGGAACAGTGAGTTGATCTGCATGAACTGAATTCCGGTTGCGGCATAGATCTCGTCGGCCGATACGATCCGGAACACTTCATCCATGATGCCGTCTGTGCGCGAATCGCGGTAGTGAAACGGGTTGCCGAGCAGCGCCCCGCCCTCCCCTAAAAAGCTGAAATCCACTCCCCACGTATCGACACCAATGCCATCGAGATCTGTGATGCCGACGGTAGCCGCAGCACGTATCCCGCGCTGAATTTCATGCCATAACCGGAGCACATCCCAATGGAGTTCGCCTGAGGCCCGGACGGGTTCGTTCGGAAATCGATGCATCTCCTCGATTCCGAGCGTTTGCCCGTCGAATGAGCCGAGAACGGCGCGCCCGCTCTCGGCTCCCAAATCCAGTGCCAGATACCGCTTCATGGCTGTATCCTCCTTGCTCGTACGCCCGTTTGCGCTACGTACCCGGGGCGGTATCCGCTGCGTTTACCGCAGAAAGGCTTCCGGCAATCCGCCGTCCACGGGAATGACGTGACCGGTCGTCCTTGAACTGCGATCACTTGCAAGCCAAACAATGGCTTCAGCGCAGTCCTGCGGGCGAATCGGCTGATTGGTCAGCGTACGGCTGGCATAGAAGTTAGCCAGAGTCGAACGAAGCTCTTCGGTTGACTGGTCCTCAGTGAAGGGCAGATTGTACTTCTTCAGCGACGGAATGACCCGCTCCCGAGGAAACATCGTCGAGCCTTCGACGACGGTCGCGGGGGCAATCCCGTTCACTCTGATCAGCGGCTTGAGTCCGATCGCCAACTCGCCGATCAGATGGTTCACTGCGGCCTTGCTGACATCATACGCCTCGCTGCCCCGCTTCGGCACGACGGCGTTGGCGGAACTGGTGAGTACGATCGTTGCCGGCAGATTCTGCTCCAGCAGAACCTTTTTCGCTTCGTCAGCAAGAAGGTAATTCGCTGTCACGTTCACGTTCAGCGTGACGCTCCAGTGTTTCTCATCAAGGTCACCATCGGCCGGCAGAAACACCGCCGCCGTATTGATCACACCATCCACTCCGCCGAACTTCAGAATCGTCGACTCGAGTGCCGCGCGAATGCTGGCGCGATCGGTAATGTCGATAGCGCAGGATCCCACGGCTTCGCTGCCGGCGATCTTCGCGGCTAATCCTTCGGTCTCTTTCGCAGCCGCTTCGTTCTTGTCCGCTACCATCAGGTGCGCACCAAGCCCGGCCAGCTGTAGAGCAACTTCGCGGCCAATTCCGGCGCCACCGCCGGCAATCAGCAGGACCTTGCGAGAAAACTCCTGTTCCTTCGGCATCCGTTGAATTTTGGCTTCTTCGAGGGCCCAATACTCAATCCGAAACGCCTCGCGTTGTGGCAGGGCGACGTAGTTATGCAGGCTCGTGAAGGACCCCGCAACCTCCGGAGTTTTGGCTTGGGGAAGAGTTCCGTTTCCAGCGCTTGCCGCCATAGAAGTTTCTCCGCCAAGCGCGATAGCGCCGGACATCACGTGAATCGCGTTGATATAGAACTCCCCCGTAATCCGAGCTTCCTTCTTGTTCTTGGCGAAGGTAAACATGCCGACACCGGGAACAAGCACGACCGTGGGATTTGAGTCGCGCATCAGGGGAGAAGCTGTTTCCTTGTTTGACGCGTAGTACTGCGTGTAACACTGCCGGTAATTCTTCATCCCCGTATCGATCGCCTTCTTCAAGGCGTCGACGCCGGTAGACGGATCCCAGTCGACATAAAACGGAGCAACACGCGTTCGGATAAAGTGGTCCGGGCAACTCGTACCCAGGTTTGACAGGCCGGAAGCATACTCGGAGTTAGCAAATGTCAGGACATCCTGCGACGAGTTGAAGTGACCAATGGAGCGCTTTGCCCCAGCGACTTTGCCCCGAAGATACGGAAAGATCGCCGCTGCCATCTTCTGCGGGTCGGCTACCGACTTGTACTTCGCTCCGCCGAATGTCTTCGCCTTCGCTTCGTACTCGGTGACGAATTGACCCATCTCGTCAATCATCTGAACGCTGTTATCGTACGATTCCTTCTGGGTATTGCCCCACGTGAAGAGACCATGACTGCCAAGGATGATACCGTCGCAATCCGGGTTCGTTTCGACCGCTTTCTGCAGCATCAGACCGAGCTCGAAGCCGGGACGCTGCCAGGGGAGCCAAATGACCTTGTGGTTGAAGCGCTTGTTGAACTCTTCGAGACGCGCCTTCCCGTTCGCCGAAGCTGCGATCGCGATTGCCCAGTCGGGATGAAGATGATCGACGTGCCTGAATGGCAGGAACGCATGGAGGGGTGTATCGATGGACGCCGGTGCTGAACTGGTGCCAAACGCGCAGAGGGGGTAGAACGCCACCATTTCGTCCTCGAACTGCTCCCCGCGATAGATATTCTTCAGCTGCTCGAGCTTGTCCATGTACAGCAGGGCAAAGCCTTCGCGCCGGATCGAACCGAGATCGCCGCCGCTTCCCTTTACAGCCAGCACTGTCGTTGGCTTGCCCGTGAACGGATCCGTCATCTCGATTTTCGAGCTGGTATTACCGCCGCCGAAGTTGGTAATGCGGAGATCGGCGCCGAGCAGGTTCGAGCGGTGACGAAGCACGTCCAGCTCATCCATGCCCTGAGGCACTTTCCAGAGGTTTTGCAGAACTTTCAGCATTTACGTCCTTTTGGGTTAAAAGTTGATCGTGAACTTGTTGATAGCCGAGCCTACAGGCAGCTATCCGCGAAGGCAGGCGTGCCAGTTAACAGCGCCTCGGGGCGATCACGCATATGTGCTAACCGCGGCTGCGTTCTTTTCTTCGCGTTCGCGCGTGATTCGCTCAGAATAGCCGCTTGCGCGATATGCCTTCAGCGGATCATCGCCGATACCCTTCGATCGGCGCCATTCCGCAATTTCAGGGCGCACGTCCGACGCGAAGGCATCCTTGAGACACTCCTCGGCGTCGATCAGCTGCCCGCGGGATTGTGCCGACAGCAGAGCCTTTTGGTCGACCAGAGCAGCTTTCGCATACAGTTCCTGTGCGGCAACCGCGGTCTGAATCATTTCTTCAATTTTCGGCTTGAGGTTATGACTCTGATCCACCATGTAAGCGATATCCGGCCGACTGCCCGTTTCGAACGAGAACAGCTGGATCTCGTGGAAAATTCGAAATACCTGGTAGGGATCAATAGACCCAAGCGTCAGGTCATCATCCGCGTAGCGACGATCATTGAAATGAAAACCGCCCAGCATCTCTTCTGCGAGCAGCCACGCGACAATCTGTTCGATATTTTGAGCCTGATAGTGATGACCAGTGTCGACCAATACTTTGGCCTTCGGCCCAGCGGCACGTGCCACAAGGAGCGACATGCCCCAGTCTGCGATGTCTGTGTGATAGAAAGCCGGTTCAAACGGTTTATATTCGACCAGCAGCCGTTGTTCTGCGGACAACGCGTCGTGAGCCGCCTTCAGGTTCTCGATAAACCATTGACGCCGATGCCGAATATTAGCGGTTCCCGGGAAGTTTGATCCATCTGCAAACCACAGTGAGATATCGCGGCTGTGAGCGGCGCCTGCGATCAGGATGGAATCGAACACGTGGTCCAGCGCTGCTTTCCGAACAGCCGGATCCGGGTTGCCGAATGAGCCCAGTTTATACACTTGATCCTGAAAGAGGTTCGGGTTGACAGATCCGATCGCGATACCGAGCCGGGATGCGTAGTCGCGAAGTACGGGAACGTCTGCTGCGCCATTAGGAAAATCCCAGAGCACGTGGACCGCAACTGTGGGACAACATCCTGTGAACGCATGGACCTGGGCGGCATCCGCCAGTTTCTCGGCCGTCGTGGTGGCAGCGTTTGGCTGTGTGAACTTGCCGAAGCGGGTGCCGGTGTTGGCGAATCCCCAACTCGGCAACTCTATCTGGAAGCCATCCAGGGCCTTCCAGAGGCGTTCCAGGCGATCGGATGAGAGCGACATTTCCTCGGACTCCTGAATGATTGCGTGTGGGCGAAGGCTGCGGACTTGAAGTATTTATTATATGGAACGCTCGCGACCAGCTTCGGGCCGGCCTGTGTTTTCCGTCCGGATGAGCCCGTGCTTAGTACAGTAGACGTGAAGGAGAAATAATGGCAGAAGAGACCAAACCAGACGGCGGTTCGGCACCCGCACCTCCTCCCCGCAGTAAGGACGAGGTCGCACTCGAACTCATGAAATTCGTTGCTGTAGCAACTGGCTACGGAAAGGGTGGCAGCGGTGCGGGTTACGGGACTCCTAAGGCAGCGAAGTCACCCGAGGAACAGGCGGATGCATTGCTCGAGTTGTTTGAGAAATGCCGGTCTGTAATAAACCGGGAGCCCTAAAACGAAGGTGGCAGGCCAATCCGCCTGCCACCTCGTTTCACTTCCTCATGAGGTTCTAACGCCGACCCCGGGAGCGCCCGGCAGTCTTCTTTGCCGCGCCCTTCTTTGCTGCACCCTTCTTTGCTGCACCTTTCTTTGCTGCACCTTTTTTGGCGGCGCCTTTCTTCACAGCCGTTTTCTTTGCTGCGCCCTTTTTGACGGCGCCTTTCTTTGCGGCGACGTTCTTTAACGCGCCCTTCTTCGCAGCGGCCTTCTTCGCAGCACCCTTCTTTGACGCGGCGTTCCCGGGAGCAGCCTTCTTCAGTGCAACCTTTTTGGCTGCTGCTTGCTTTCCGGCGGCCTTCTTTGCAGGGGCGGCCTTTTTGCCCGCGCCCTTCTTTGCAGCACCCTTCTTGGCTGTGGTGCCTCTGCCGGCAACTTTCCCTGGACTTCCGCCTTGCTTCGCACCAGCGTTCTTTGCCCCGCCGCGCTTACTGGCAGATTTCTTACCGGCTCCTCCGCCCCGAGATCCGCCGCGACCACCGCCGCCAGTACCGGAGGATCCACCTTTGCCGCCGTCCGCCGAACCACCACCACCAGAGTCAAGCGAGGTCTCCCGAGACTCTTCAGGCGACTCATCTTCGACATCTACTTCTTCGTCCTGCTCGTCTTCCTCTGAAGCGGCGGCAGCCTGAGTGCGTCCAGAAGTGGGGTGACCGGCCGAGCCATGCCCTCCACTCTGTCCAGCGCCGGAGTCCTCGTCCTGCTCGTCTTCCTCGTCCTCATCGTCGGCAGCTTGCTTTCTGCCTGAAGACCCGGACGTTTCTGCTTCCTCGTCTTCGTCGTCTTCGAAGTCGTCGTCCTCGTCGTCGTCGCCGTACTCGCCGAGTTCAGACTCCAGCTCGACGTGTTCGTCCTCGTAACTGAAGTCGTCCTGTTCCTTGTTATCGCGAGTCAGCAAGCGAATATCGGTCATCAAATATGCCTCCTGTGCGGGCCTTACACACGGATAGTCTAACTCGTTTTCAAGATCCTGCAACAGTCCAAAACATTTCGTGATGAGTAAGTTGACGAGATTTCTTACCGAGAAGCGGCACAAATGCAAAAAGCCCGCACAGATGTGCGGGCTTTCTGACACGATCGGGATGAGTGGAGGGATTAGCTGAGGTGTGCTTCGAGCATCTTCTGCACTTCAGACTTGGGTGCAGCACCGACCTTCTGCTCGACGACTCGGCCACCCTTGAAAAGCAAAAGGGTCGGAATGCCTCGTACGTTATAGCGGGACGCTGTACCCGAGTTAAAGTCGACGTTCAGTTTCCCAATCTTTGCCTTGCCCGCGTACTCCGCCGCGAGCGTATCGATCGTCGGAGTCATCTGGCGGCAGGGACCGCACCACTCTGCCCAGAAGTCCACCAGCACGGGGACGTCTGAGTTGAGGACCTCCTGTTCGAAAGAAGCGTCTGAAAATTCAAGGGTGTTTGCACCAGCCATATTGTCTCCCTGTTATGGATGACCGACGGAGCCGAAACGATTCACGCCGCCATAACCTGTTGATAGAGCTTACGGTATTGCCGGGCGGATGCAGCCCATGAATGATCCCGCGTCATACCGTTTTTCATCAGCGTGGACCACCGAGTCTTGTCCGTCCGGAAGGTATTCACCGCAGTCGTAAGGGCGTGAAGCAGCCCGCCTGCAGTATAGTCTGCAAATTTGAATCCTGTGTGCTCGTCGATCGTGTCATCCAGGCCGCCAGTGGCCCGAACCACAGGAACAGTTCCATATCTGAGGCTGTAGATCTGATTCAGACCACACGGTTCGTAGTGGCTCGGCATGAGGAAGATGTCCGAGCCTGCTTCTATCTTGTGTGCCACTTCGTTGTTGAACTCAACTCGCACCGCTGCCCGGGTCGGGAAATGCTCAGCCACGCGTCGCATCAGGGACTCATAATGTGGATCGCCGGTTCCGAGGACGACCAACGCAACGTTATCCTGCAGAATCTGCCACGCTGTTTGCTCAATTAGATCGAACCCTTTTTGTGCTGCAAACCGCGACACAATGCCGATCACCGGCCGGTCGGGATTGTCCGTTTCGGACAAGCCGAAAGCTCGGAGCAGGTCGCGCCGACAAACGGATTTTCCGGTAAGGTCTTCCGCTGAGTAGCGTGCGGCAATGTACGGGTCGATTTCCGGACTCCACTCCCCATAGTCGACACCGTTCAGAATCCCGACTATGTCTGTGGATCGCGTGCGCAACAGGCCATCAAGTCCGAATCCATACTCCGGCGTCTGGATCTCGCGAGCGTACGCCTGACTCACGGTGGTGATTGCCCTGGCATTGACGATCGCGCCCTTCAGGTAATTGACCATGCCCCAGAACTCCATCTGCCCCGGGTTGAAGACTTCGCGGCCCAGACCTATGTCGGGCAGCACTGCCGGATCAAACAATCCCTGGTATCCAAGGTTGTGAATGGTCAAGACCACAGGCAGGCCAGCGACACTTGGGTCAGTTCGGAAAGGGAACCGCAGGTAGGGACCAATCAGCCCCGCCTGCCAGTCATGGCAGTGGATCAGGTCGGGACGAAAAAGGTGGCGTGCTACAGACAGCGCACAGCGGCACAGCACGGCGAATCTGACATGATTATCCGGGTAGTCCTGACCATTCTCGCCGTAGAGACCCGGCCTGTCGAACAGAGGAGGGCAATCAACGAAGTAAAACCGTACGCCGCGATCGTTAAGCAGCCGGATCGACACCTGATACGAAAGAGAAGAACTGATCCAGATCGGTAGTCTGTCGCGCACGCGATCCGCTGACGTCAACTTTGCCGCAGCGGAGGCATACAGCGGCATCACGACGGCGACGTCATCGCCCTGATCCGCCAGCGCGAATGGAAGAGCTCCTATGACATCCGCCAGACCGCCTGTCTTTGCATATGGAGCCGCCTCCGATGCCACAGTCAGAATTCTCATCACCTAGATTGTAGGTGGCGATGGCACGGAAACTGTCGATCCAGTACAAAAAGAAAAGCCCCGCAGTTTTGCGAACCGCGGGGCAGACCTTGGAGCAAGAACCTATCTGGAGGCGATACGACGGTGGGCCGGCTTTGCAGCGGCAGTGGCTCTCTTTGCGGGACTGCTCACCGTTCGAACCGACGCGGTTTTGGTTCCTTTGCCGACGCGGTGCGATGACGTTGTCGCCGCCCGTGCGGTGCGACCTCTGTTTGAGGAACCCGCTGCCCGTTCGAGCTGCGAAGCGGTTGGAATGACAAGGACGTCGCCCATCTCCGCTTCAGAAACGTTATTTGCTGACGTAATCGCACTCACTGGCATGTTGTAGCGCTTTGCAATGCCCTCGAGAGTATCACCCTCGCCAACTCGGTGAATCCGCCAGGAAGCTCGTTTTTCGGCGGGGATTGTTTCGAGCGCAGCCAGCACTTGTGTTCGGGTACCTGGTGGCAGATGGACATCGATGCCGGCCGGGGCTACCGACCCGAGCAGCGCGGGATTCAGATCCCGGATTTCGGAAACCGATCGGTCAGCCGCATCGGCAAGGAGGGCAACGTGAGTGGTCGCGGAGATATGAACGTTCTCATACACCAGCGGCGGTTCCGAATCGATATCAGTTAATCCGTAGTCCTTCGCGTTCTTGTGCATGATCGTCATTGCAAGGATGATCGGGACGTAATTGGTGGTCTCACGGGGAAGTGCATTGCGAGCACGGATTTGCCAGAAATCGGCGTAACCGGTTCGCTGAACTGCTCGGTCGACGCATCCATCACCGCAGTTGTATCCCGCAATGGCGAGATACCAGTCACCAAACTTTTCGTAAAGATCACGCAGATGTCGAGCAGCGGAACGAGTCGCTTTCTCAGGGTCGAGCCGATCGTCATGATACGGAGACTGCATCAGGCCGTATTGACGGCCCCGAAATTGTACGAACTGCCACATTCCCACGGCGGCCTTATTCGATATCGCACGTGGCAGGAAACCGGATTCAGCCTGGGCGAGGTAGATCAGTTCCTGTGGCACACCCTCTTCGGCCAGAATCCGCGAGACCATCGGACGATACCGTCCGGCACGCTTCAGGCCGGCAACGATGGTTCGATGGCCTTTTTCGCTGCTGAAATAATTGATGTAGCTGAGGACGGAGTCATTCAGTTCGAGCGGCAACTGCGAGACAACAGCCTGAATCTGTTCCTTGACCTTCGGCGCCAGCTTCGGGTCGACCGGAAATGTCAGGTCGAGTATGTCTTCGAGGGGGGCTTTGTCGAATGCAGGATCGGTTGAGAAATCGCCAGCTCCGAGCTTATTTACGTCCAGCTTATGGATCTGAGAGACCAGTTGCTCCAGCTTTGCTTCGGCCTTTTGCCTGTCAGGAGCCGATTCCGGTGTGCCGAGCAGAAGATCTACAGCCGCATCGAATTCGTTTCGGGCGGCGCTCACGTTGCCTTCGGCGAGTAACCGCTTCCCGTCCTGGAACCGTTTCTCGGCATATTTCAGTCGAGAATCCGTTTGCGAGGGTCTTGGTGGGACTGTCAGGTTCGCGCTGAAGGAACGGCTTGAGTCGGAGAGATATGGATTCGGGCTTACTATCGGAGCATCGACGACAAGATGAGTTTCTGGGATGGCTGTCTTCGGTGAGGGTGGCAGGAAACCCATCGCAAAGTGCTGCGCGGAGCCTGTGGTGCTCACGCAACCCGTCAGGAAACAAACACTTGCGACGCCTACAGCGAGAAACAGCTGTTTTTTATTACAGACCATTATTCTCCCGGGCTAACCAACTGGTGGTTTACATGTCAGAAGCTTTGAGTCTACAATTTTTAGGAAGATGAGTCAAGCTGCTACGGTAGTGGGTCAGACTGTCACAAATGGGGGTTGAACGGCGACCGCAGATTTGCTGATAACAGCTGCTTCTTCGCCACCCCGCAGGGGCTATGCTTTATATTATGAAATTCGAGGACGCTGATCACCGGCCCCCGATCGCCCTCGGAGGAGTTTCTCATGTGGAATCGTAAACGAGAAGAAGAGAACCCGCCCAGACCCAACGCGCCGACTCCTGCGGCAACGCCGGTCCAGCCCCAACCCCTGAGGGAGCCGCAAACTCCTGTTGCCGCATCGATGCCAATGCGTTCTCACGACGGCCCGTCTCCAACGCACTCCGGCGCCGCTGCGGTTATCGGCAAAGGTGTTTCCATCAAAGGGCAAATTTTCAGCAAGGAAGATCTCGTTATTGATGGCGAGATTGAGGGAACCGTGGAGGCCCACGACCATCGCGTAACTGTCGGTCCTAACGGCCGCGTTCAGGCTGGCATAAAATCTCGTGAGATTGTCGCCCAGGGAACTATCAATGGGAACGTCGAGGCCACCGACAAGATCGATATAAAAAAAGACGCCCGGCTTGTGGGTGACATCAAGACCGCACGCATAGTAATCGAGGACGGAGCCTACTTTAAGGGCAGTATCGATATCACCAAGAACGAAGCTAAGGCACAGGCAGCGCGTACGGCGGCTCCGTCAGGCGCTCCCGCAGCCGTGGCGACCACCCCGGGCGGAACGGCATCCGGCGGACAGGGCTGACCAGTATGGGGACGGCCGCTGGTCCGCGCAGGGGCCGCTCGTTGAAGGTGAGCATGAGGGCAAACGGTTGATTGAACGACTGAGAAGTCTGCTGGGTGGCGGCAATGGCACTGTGCGGCCGGAATCAGCTACTCCGGCGAGTTCTCAGTCGCACTCGAAACGCAACTCTGGAAGTCTCAAACCGGTCCAGCGTCTCAGCAATGGCCTCGACCAGTTTTTTTCGCTGCTAACTGATCGGGGCTCGTTGAATCTGCTCGATTTCGCGGGTGCCAGTCAGGAAAACATTAGCTTTATCACCAGCTTCGGGCACCAGTTCGCCTCCCAGGATTTTGTTCGGAGCATTGAAACGACGTTCGGGGGTGTTGCCGATTGCCTTCGCAATCAGAGCGACCCGCTGCTCGCGGATCAGTTTGTGTCGGAGAACCTCAACCTTGCTCCGGAGACATACGACGGCGTTTTGGCGTGGGACGGGCTGCAGTACCTGACACCGCACCTGCTCCAGATCGCCGTCGATCGACTCTTTGAGTCGATGCGTCCGGATGCATGTATGCTTGCATTCTTCAACGCAAACGAGAAGGCCCGGGAGCTTCCGCTGTATAACTACCGGATCACAGATCAGCGGACGCTTACGCTCGTACCGCGGGGGACTGGCGCTCCGGCGCAGTACTTCAACAACCGAAGCATCGAGAAGCTGTTTCATCGATATTCTTCGGTCAAGTTCTTCCTTACGCGCGACCATCTCCGCGAGATTATCGTTCGGCGATAATCAAAGTTCCGGGCGTGTTATCACACACGCAATCCCCGAAGCTTTAGGAGCAGAGTTTGTCACTGGAGCACGAGCTCATAAAGAGCCGTACGCAGCGCGCCGCCGAAATCGAGGCACTTGGATATAAGGCATACGGCGAGCGATTCGATTCATTCTCAACCATTCCGGAAACTCTAGCCGGATACAGCAGCAAAACTGCTGAAGAGCTTGAGGCGAACAAGGTTCAGGCAAGAATTTGCGGGCGTATCTACACCATGCGTCCCATGGGAAAGGCCGGGTTTGCGCACCTTGGGCAAAACGGGGAAAAGCTCCAGATATACCTCAAGCGCGACGACCTCTCCGAACCCGAGTGGAAGCTCTGGAAGCTGCTGGACATCGGCGATATTATCGGCGCGGACGGGTTTCTGTTCCGGACGAAGAGCGGCGAACTGACACTTCACGTTCAGAAACTGTATTTCCTGTCAAAGATTCTGCTCGCAATGCCGGAGAAGTTTCATGGCCTCGAGGACGTCGAGACACGGTACCGGCAGCGATACGTGGACCTGATTGCGAACCCGGATGTTCGGAAGGCTTTCGTCATGCGCGCCAAAGTGATTTCCTCGCTTCGGCGGCAGCTGGAAGACCTAGGGTTCATCGAAGTGGAAACACCGATGATGCAGCCGATCTATGGGGGCGCTGCAGCACGTCCTTTTGTGACGCACCATAACACTCTGGACATCGACTTGTTCCTTCGCATTGCTCCGGAGCTTTATCTCAAGCGTCTGGTGGTTGGCGGGATGGAGCGTGTGTACGAGATCAATCGAAATTTTCGAAACGAAGGCATCTCGACGCGGCATAATCCTGAATTCACCATGCTGGAGTTTTATCAGGCCTACACAGACTACAAGGGGTTGATGGATCTTTCGGCGGAACTGTTGAAGCAGGTCTCCATCGATGCTACCGGTTCACCGGAGGTCAGCTACGACGGTCAGACCATCGATTTCGGCAACATTCGGCGCTTCACGATGCGTGAGGCCGTCATCGAGTTCTGGCGCGGCGAGCAAAAGCCGACGCTGGATGATGTGAAAGATCCCCAATGGCTGTCGCGTCATTCCAAAGCGGCGACCGCGGGAGAACAGCTGGTCGATATCTTTGAGCGTGTCTGCGAGGAGCACCTGTTCCAGCCGACAATTATCTACGACTACCCGGTCGAGAACTCGCCTCTTTCAAAGAACAAACCCGAGGACCCGGCGTTTGTCGAGCGATTTGAGATCTATGCGGCGGGCATGGAGATCGGGAACGCCTATACAGAGCTGAACGATCCTCAGGAACAGCGCCGCAGGTTCGAGATGCAACTCGGGATGGCCGAGCGGGGGAATGAAGAGGCTCATCGGATGGACGAGGACTACCTTCGCGCATTGAGCTACGGTATGCCGCCAACCGGAGGTGAAGGGATTGGCATCGATCGTCTGGTCATGATCATGACCGGTACTAAGTCGATTCGTGACGTCATCCTGTTCCCGTTGCTCCGTCCCGAAGGTGCCATCGGCATCCTCGATGCGCTTCGGGCTGCAGATCCAGATTCTTCGAAGTGATCTCGCGTTTCGAGCTGTTCGTTGCGTTTCGATATTTGCGTGCCCGGCGCAAGCAAGCGGTCATTTCAGTCATAACCGTCATTTCGGTCCTGGGTGTGGCGGCCGGCGTCACGGCGATGGTGATTGCGCTCGGAATCAATAACGGGTTTCGCGGTGTCCTTCAGAAAAACTTACTCGGCGCAAGCGCGCACGTGAGCGTTTTGGAAAAGCAGCCGGGAGAGGGAATCGCCGGCTGGGAGTCAATGGCCGCCTCCATCGGAAAGCTTTCCAGCGTTGTCGAAGTCGCGCCTTCCCTTTACATCCAGGGCATGCTCAGCGGGCCTTCTTTGTCATCCGGCGTTCAGCTTAAGGGTGTCGACCCCGATGCCGCGGTCCGACAGTTCGACATGCTTGCGCACCTGAAGTCCGGCTCACTTGCACGGCTGAAAGCAAGGGATAGTTTTCCGGGAATTGTGCTCGGCGCAAGGCTGGCGCAAAACACGGGCATGATGCAGGATTCCGTGGTGTCTGTGATCATTCCGAACGGCGAGGCGACTCCATTTGGAACTCGCGCCGCCACGTATCGATTTCGCGTCGTCGGGATTTTTGAGAGTGGATTTTACGAACTCGATAATCTCTTTGCTTATATCTCGTTGCGGGATGCGCAAAAGATGCTCGGTGTTCAGGATGTGGTGAATTCGCTCGAAGTGAAGCTGGACGATATCTACCGGGCGCCTCAGGTCGCGCATCAAATCGAGAAGATCGTTCCGAACACACTGGCGGCAACGGACTGGATGGAGCAGAACAAGCCTATTCTTACTGCGCTCAAGACGGAGCGTATGGTGACGCTCATCACGATCAGCCTGATTCAGATGATTGCGGCTCTTAACATCCTGATCGCTCTCGTTATGGCCGTTATGGAAAAGAGCAAGGACATCGCCATCTTCTCGAGCATGGGAGCGCGGCATCAGCAGATCCGGAATGTGTTTGTGCTTCAGGGCGTGATCATCGGTGTGGTTGGATCCGCTATCGGACTGACTGCTTGGTTACACGCTGTCGTACTTTGCGGACCGTTATCAATGGATTCATCTCGAGGAGCAGGTGTACTCGATTTCCTATTTGCCGTTTGAGCCGCGGCCGCTCGATGCGATTTGGATTGCGGCGATTGCCATTGCGATCAGCTTTCTGGCAACCCTGTATCCAGCCCGAAACGCTACGCGCATAGTCCCGGTTGAGATCTTGCGGTACGAGTAAGTTATGTGCGGGATTGCTGGATACACTCACCTGAACAGGCCCGCTGATCCGATACGGATGCGGGAAGCAGCGGCGTGTATTCACCACCGCGGACCCGACCAGTCCGGCACCTACGATTCCCACACGGTGTCCCTGGCAGCTGTTCGGCTGAAGATCATCGATCTTCACGGCGGTGAACAGCCGATGCGCAGCGATGACGGCGACTCGGTAATCGTCTTCAACGGCGAGGTTTACAACCACGCTGAGATTCGCCAGGAACTTGAAGAACTCGGCGTGCGGTTCAGGTCGCGCTGCGACACTGAGGTTGTATTAAAAGCGTGGCTGCACTGGGGGAGACACTCCTTCTCGCGGCTGCGCGGAATGTTTGCCTTCGCTATCTGGACTGAGAGCGAACGCCGGCTGGTCTTGTGCCGCGATCGACTGGGTATTAAGCCCCTGTACATTCACCCCCGCGGGCCGGACATCTACTTTGGCTCGGAACTCAAGACCCTGTTCGTCCACGATGAAATCGAGCGGCGAATCGATCTCGATGGCCTGAATCTATATCTTTCGCTCAACTACATTCCTGGTCCGTGGACGATGGTACAGGACATTCGGAAACTGCCGCCGGGCCACTGGCTGGAATGGATCGATGGACGGATCGAGACCGACGCCTGGTGGACACTGAAGTTCAATCCCCAGGACATTTCGCTTCACGATGCCAAGCGAGAACTCGACTCGCTGTTGCAGGCCTCCGTCGAGGAGCACATGCTGTCGGATGTACCTCTGGGCGTATGGTCGAGCGGTGGACTGGACTCATCTGCCGTCGTCCACTATGCGGCTCAGCACCATCCCGCTCTGAAGACGTTTTCGGTTTCCTTCCGAGGTCGCAGTTTCGATGAAAGTCGATGGTTCCGGGAGATTGCGGCAAGCTACGGCACGGACCATCACGAGTTCGATCTCAACCCGGAACTCGAGCTTGCGTCCACGATCGAGCAGATGTCGTACTACTCGGACGAGCCTTCCTCCGACGCGGGGGCGCTGCCGGTTTGGTTTCTGTCGAAAATGTGCAGGAGCGAGGTTACTGTTGCGCTCAGCGGCGAGGGCGCCGACGAACTCTTTGGTGGTTACAACACGTACCTCGCCGATTCATATGCTGCCGGCCTTCGGCTGATTCCAGCACCACTCCGCAGGTTTGGTGCGGCCGCCGCACAATTGCTGCCCGTTTCGGACGAAAAAATCGGCCTCGACTATAAGGTCAGGCGCATGCTCCAGGGATCACTGCTCAACGCCAGATGAGGCTCACTTCTTCTGGAATGGCACGTTCAGCTCCGGGCAACGTCAGGCTCTTCTGGCAGAAGGCTTATTCCGAAACTGGCCCCCGCTGATTTCCGGCAACTTCCTGTACGTCGATCAGAATTACTATTTGCCGGACGACATCCTGTACAAGACGGATCGCATGAGCATGGCGCACTCGCTTGAGGTTCGTCCGCCATTTTTGGACCATCGAATCGTCGAGTTCGCGGCACGCCTGCCACATGAACTCAAGATTCATGGCTCATCTCTGAAGTATGTGTTGCGCGAGTTGATGCGTGACAAGCTCCCCCAGTCTGTGCTGACGCGCAGGAAGGAAGGGTTCGATATACCGGCGCATCAGTGGCTTCGCACATGTCTGAGGCCTCTGCTTGAGGAAACGATCAACCGTCGAACCGTGGAGGCTTCAGGGTTGTTCAAATGGCCGGTTCTGCACCGCGTTCTCGCGCAACATCTCGATCGCCGGGAGAACACGGGCTACCACATCTGGGGCCTGCTAACCTTGATGCTTTGGATAAAACGATGGAAACTCGAGCCGCCCCCAGCGGAACGGCAGATCGCGACACGCCGAGGGGAATCGGCAGTTTTGCGCCCGGCCTGATTGTCGTTCTCTTCGCTGCCGCTATCTATCTCGTTGCGGTTCTCAGCCCTCCATCGCTGATGGACGATGTCGATGCCGTTCAGGCACAAATCGCCGCGAACATGTTTCATTCGGGGGATTGGGTAACTGCCCGGCTGAACGGTGTCGTGTATCTGGAAAAGTCGCCGCTTGTGTATTGGCTGATGGGTGCGTCCTATGCCGTCTTTGGTGTCTACGACTGGGCCGCGAGACTTCCTCTTGCTGTCTGTACGATCGGCCTTTGCTGGCTTACGTACGGGATCGGTCGATGGGCGTTCGGCGAGCGCGAAGGGCTTTACTCTGGTCTCGTTCTCTCGACATCGCTCGGGCTGTGGCTGTTTACGAGAATCCTGATCCCGGACGTTATCCTCACGGGAGCGATAGCGTTAGCTTTATGGGGGTTCCTGCGAGCGCTGGACGAAGGCGAAGCTCACCCACATGTCTGGTCCGCAGTATTTGCAGGCGCTATCGGAACCGGACTACTTTTGAAAGGCTTGGTTGCGGCTGTGTTTCCTGTTGGCGCTGCCGTGATCTATCTCCTGATCACCGGGGCGTGGCGAGAGCCGCACACTTGGCAGCGGATTCGCCCTTTCGCAGGAACTGCCATTGCCCTGCTGATTGCGGCTCCATGGCACGTGCTCGCGACGCTGCGAAATCCACCGTACATTGACCTGACGCCGAGAAGTGAACCC
Source organism: Bryobacteraceae bacterium (assembly GCA_963794765.1). GTDB lineage: Bacteria > Acidobacteriota > Terriglobia > Bryobacterales > Bryobacteraceae > JAWXCM01. The sequence continues at coordinate 235,847 of CAWCGC010000048.1, forward strand.
GGGCAGTATCACGGCTTTTTCTGGTTCTACTTCCTCAATGAACATGTCTTTCGATTTCTGAACATGCGCTGGCCGCGCGATTACAACACAGTGCCGCGTTATCTGTTCTGGCTTTTTCATCTTATTTGGTTCTTTCCATGGAGTGCGTTTCTGCCGGCGACTTTCAGACTGAGTTACCGTCCGGTCGACCGGGCAGGACGAACTCGACTGCTCGCGTTGTGCCTGATTGGTTTCGTGATGGGCTTCTTCACGTTGTCGACGACGCAGGAATATTACTCGATGCCGATTTATCCGGCCGTAGCGGTACTGCTGGGTTGCAGTATGGCGCGCGCGACCGAGCGCTGGCATCGAGCAGGGGCTTTGACGATCGCTGGCATTGCGGCGTTAGCTGCTGTGGCGATCGTATTCATCCTTTCGCAAGTATGGGACCTTCCAACGCCGGGCGATATTTCCAACGCGCTGCGCACCCAGGACTTCGATGCCTACACTCTGTCGCTCGGTCACATGGGCGACCTTACGCTTCGTTCGTTTGCCTATTTGCGTTCTCCGCTCGTGATGGCCGGAATCGCCTTCCTCGCACTTGCGATCAGTGCCGTTAGACTGCGAGGGCTGAGTCTGTACGTGGGACTGGCGGCTTCGATGGTGCTGTTCCTGAACGCCGCTCGCGTGGCGATGATCACCTTCGATCCGTACCTCAGCTCGAGACCGCTGGCAGAAGCATTGTCGCGATCACCAGATGGGCGGTTGATTGCGGATGACCAGTACTACACCTTCTCGTCCGTGTTCTTTTATGGCGGCGATCGAGTAAGCAGCCCGCGGCGGCGGGCAGTTCTTCTTAACGGACGACAGCAGAATCTTCAATATGGGTCCTATGCTCCGGGTGCCCCTGATGTTTTCATCAGCGACAGCGACCTCCCCGGGATGTGGCAGGCACCAGAACGCAGCTATTTATTGATCGAGTCGCCGCAGCAACAACGGATTGAAAAACTGTTGGGAAAATCCAGCCTGCATGTGGTCGAGGCATCAGGCGGAAAGCTGCTGCTGACGAATCATGCGAATCTGCATTGACGCGAGCAGCCTTCTGGTCCGAAGCGCCGGTGTAAAGAATTATGTTTGGCACTGGCTGCATGCCGTTTCCGCAGCAATGCCTGATGATGCGATTGCTGCGTTTCCTTTGTTGCGGGCGCCCGGCGCTTTGAATCACGAGAAATCGCTTTACTCAACTGCCTTTACGATGCCCAGGCTTTTGACGCTCAAGCTCGCAAACGTTGGGATACCCGGCCTGATTGACGCGATGGTGGGCGGTGCGGACGTCTTTCACGCTTCGAATCTCGTACGATCGCTGCCAAATCGTTCGAAACTCACCGCGACCTTATACGACATGACAGCAGAGTTGATGCCGGAGCTGCACACCGCCGCCACGAGGAGTGCCGAGGCAGCGTTTCACGAACGAATACTTCGGCGGGCGCATGGCGTGATCGCGATATCCAAGGCGTCGAAGAGGGATGCGATTCGGCTGCTCCGCCTTGATGAACGCAAGGTAAAAGTGATCTATCCGGGAGTGGATCTTCGCTTCTTCGACGCGAAGCCGACAACCCGGAACAAACCATATATCCTGTATCTCGGAACAATCGAGCCGCGCAAGAACGTTGACGTGCTTCTGGACGCCTGGACATCCATGCCTTCCGCCCTTCGAGATGCGACCGATCTCCTGCTGGCAGGGGCTACCGGTTGGGCATCGGAGCGTACGCTGGCGCGGCTGGCGGCAGGTGTCCCGGGCGCACACTACCTCGGATACGTTCCGGAGAACGACCTGCCGGCTCTCACCGCGGGTGCAATTGCTTTTGTATATCCGTCCCTCTACGAGGGATTTGGGTTTCCTCTGGCACAGGCCATGGCAGCAGGCCGAGCGTGTGTTAGTTCCAACGTTTCATCGATGCCGGAGGTCGCCGGCGATTCTGCCCTGCTTGTGGATCCGAAGAGCCCGTCAGAGATCCGCAACGCAATCGTCCGTCTGGTCGAGTCAGAGTCGCTTCGGAACGAACTCGGCCGTAAAGCACGGGAGCGGGCGAGGCAGTTTACCTGGGCGGCAGCAGGATTCGCGTCTGCGGATTTTTTTAAACAAACCTGCGGGCAAGCTGGTTAGAATAGTGACGCCGTGTCTGTAACTCGCCGTTCGTTCGCGATGACAATTGCTGGCGGGAGTATCGTAGCTGCCGCTAAAAAGAAATCCCAGGCTAAGGGTCCTGAAATCGAACTACTGGATCACTCTGCGAAAATCGAGGAGGCTCGCATAAACCTCGATGGGCGGGTTAAGAACCTCGCCGACCACCCCGTCCGCAAGCTGACCGTAGTGTACGAGATCCTCGACTCAGATAAAAACGTGCTGACGCGTCAGAAGGGGCCGATCGACGAAGAGGAACTGCCGCAGGGAGAAGAAGCCGGGTTCAGCTCGCAGATCACTTACGTCGCACGCTCGGTGTACTACCGTTTCGAGTTCGAAGACGGATCAGAAAGAGAATTGCGGTCGGAGAACACCGGCCCGTTTGCGATTTAGGAACCGACCCGCTACCCACCGATCGCGTACATCGGACGTGGCGGCGGGACGAACCCCTTTTGGCGGATCTCATGTCCAATCCACTTTTCCTGAACCGTTTGCATCAGGCATTGGGCAATCGCGGAATCAGGAGCACCACCGCGCAGCAGACCCTTAACGTCCGTCTCTTCAATCGCGAACAGACAATAACGAAGCTTTCCGTCTGCTGTCAGCCGCAGACGGTTACAGTTAAGGCAGAATGGCCGGCTGACCGAAGCGATGAATCCCACGCGACCTGGACCGTCGACGAACCGATACTCTGTAGCAGGGGCGCGGGGGTCAGCATCGGGAACGGCCGTCAAGTGGAACCAATCTCGCGATCGATTACTGAGATCATCTCGTCCGCCGTCAGTACCTTGCTTAGATCCCAGATTCCCTGAGCGTCCAAAGGCATGAACTCGATAAACCGGACCTCGATGTCACGATCACGGCCGAAGTTTACCAGTGGAACAACGTCGGCCTCGGTCACACCTTTGAGCGCAACAGCGTTGATTTTGACGGACAGGCCCGCTTCCTGCGGCAGCATCGATTCCCGCCATGACCCGGTCGAATTCGTCACGTCGGGTAATCGTTCTGAAGCGGTTGCGGTCGAGGGTGTCGAGGTGAACGTTGACGCGACGCAGGCCCGCTTGATATAGCGACTGCGCATCGCGTGTCAGCAGGACTCCATTCGTTGTCAGGCTGACGTCGACAATCCCAGGGAGCTCGCAAAGTGCTTTGATCAGCACCGGGAGGTCTCGCCGAAGCAGAGGCTCGCCGCCAGTAACGCGAATTTTGTTTACGCCGAGCGAGACCGCAATCCGTGCGATACGCTCAATCTCTTCAAAGTTAAGGATTTCGTCGCGGCGTCCGAACTTCACGCCCTCGTCAGGCATGCAGTAATAGCAACGAATGTTGCAGCGGTCCGTGACGCTGATGCGCAGGTTGTCGTGCAGTTCGGCCGAACCTGTCAACAGAGCGACATAGGCACCTACTTGACCGCGAGCATGCGCTCGATTGGCAGGGCGGCACGTGCAATCAGTTCCGGGCTTAACTCCACACGTGGGTCGAGATCAAGCAAGGCAGTCCCGCAGTTTCTCGAGACGTGTTTCGCTTCATGTAAGGACATTCACTGCAGTTGCAGTTCTCGTTTGCAACGAAGTAGAACTGCTTGCGCGGGCCCGACGTTACGGAGTGAGTGCTGGACTCCGCTCTCGGTCATGACGATGAACTCGTTGGCGGCGGACGCCGCTACATACTCGATCAATCGCCGACGTCGAACCTATGAACTCCGCCTGAGCCAGGACATCGCGAGGGCACTCAGGGTGGGCAGTGACGAACGCCTCGGGGTGCTCCGATCGCGTCTTCGACAGGCGTCGAGCCGGGAAGGTCGCGTGGACGATACACGCGCCCTGCCAGATCTTCATGTTTTCACGGCCGGTCTGCTGCTTGACGTAGTTGCCGAGATTGACGTCGGGAAGAAACAGGATCGGCTGTTCGGCCGGGATCGAGTTCACGATGCTGACCGCATTGCGCGAGGTGCACAGGATGTCGCTTTCAGCCTTCACCTCCACCGAAGTATTGATGTAGCTGACAACTGCGTACTCGGGATGAGCCTTCTTGAATGCCCGCAACAGCTTCGGCAGGGCAGGCAATCCACGAGACTGCAACCGGCGTCCCGATCGGGCACGACGACTGTGCGTTCTCCGGATTCAGCACTTTGGCGGTTTCCGCCATGAACCACACGCCGCAAAATGCGATTACATCGCTGTCCGATTCGCGTGCCTTGCCGCGACAATTCAAGGCTATCCCCAACAAAATCAGCTATTTCCTGGATCTCGGTTCCTGGTAGTGGTGCGCCAGAATGACGGCTCTACGTTCCTTGCGGAGTTCGAGAATCTCGTCGACAATGGTTCCAACAGCGATCATCTTTACCGGATTAGCTCCATTTTAATGGATGCTCGATAGCCTCCGATGGGTGCGGCTCGAAACACCGTACAGCAGGTGAATAGGCCGTGCCGGATTACCTTCCGGCGATAGCGACCCAGGTCAGCCGTTGCACGACTGCGACAGGGGCGACGCTCCGCAGTCCGCCTGTCTAGGTCTATCTTTCCGGACCTCCCCAGTAAACAACGTGTGCGAGTTGAGTGTTACCTGTGACACATCGCGGTCATGTGCCTCGTCTATACTGTATGGGGCGTCGTGCGAAAATCATCCCTTTTCCTAAAGATCCGGCGCTCTCCGCCGAAATCGCCGGACTTAAGTATGTCAGCGACATGGAACCCGGGATTAAGCGCGTCAAATCGGGCGACACCTTCACATATATCGATCCCAGTGGCAACCAGGTAACTGACGAAAAGATACTGAAACGGATTGCGTCCCTGGTAATTCCTCCCGCCTGGACGGACGTCTGGATTTGTAAGAGTGCTGATGGCCACCTGCAAGCCGTCGGTCGAGATGCGAAAGGTCGAAAGCAGTATCGCTATCACCCTAGTTACAGGCATCAGCGAGACCAGACGAAATACAGCCGCCTGCTCGCATTCGGCAAAGCTCTTCCCGTCATGCGGCAGCGAATCGAAGATGACTTGAAGATTCCCGGCCTTCCGCGAAATAAGGTGCTGGCGGCCGTTGTGAAACTCCTTGAGAGCACGTGCATGAGGGTCGGCAACGACGAGTATCGAGAGCAGAATCAATCGTATGGTCTGACCACACTTCAGGATCGCCACGTAAAAATCGAAGGCAGTCAGATTCGCTTCAAGTTCCGTGGCAAGAGCGGCCAGCAGCAGGACATTGCGCTGGAAGACCCAAAGCTGGCGAAAATAGTGAAGAAATGCAGGGACATTCCGGGTTTCGAACTATTCCAGTATTATGACGAGCAGGGAAACCGCTGCGATGTGACCTCGACGGACGTGAACAACTATATCCACGAGATATCGGGGGGTGAAGATTTCACAGCGAAGGACTTCCGGACATGGGGCGGAACTGGTTGGGCGGCGCTCGTCTTCGAGCAACTTGGGCCAGCTGACACGCAGACCGACAGCAAAAAGCGGATCATTGACGCAATCAAAGAAGTTTCAGGCAAGTTGGGAAACCGACCCGCGACGTGTCGCAAGTATTACGTCCACCCTGCAATCCTTGAAGCGTACTCGGACGGCAGTCTGTTTGACTCTCTGAAGAAGTGCGGCGGAAAGAGCCGTCAGGAAGAATGCGTGATGCAGATCGTCTCTAACTACGCTGAGAAACTCGCAAAGTCAGCCGAAGAAGCGAAAGATTACTCGGCTGCGCTTCGCCGTTCCATTCGGAAGAAAGCGTAAGGGCATCCCGGAAACAACACGTCCTGGCGAGGAGTCTTCAGACGGGAGGCAGACGAATGGCAACACTACTTAAGAGGCAGCCCGAGACCAACGTTGGCGACCTTGAGCGCTGGGGATCACTTATTGCTGGCGCAGGTCTTCTCGCGTACGGTCTGGGCCGTCGCGATAAGGCAGGTCTCGGCTGGGCAGCGCTGGGCGGTGCGCTGGCGTACCGCGGCGCGACGGGACATTGCGACATGTATCAGTCGTTGGGAGTCAACACGGCGGACCGCGGTTACAGAAGGGAACGGTTCGAAGGCGGTGTGCCGTATGAACTGGGTATTCGTGTCGATAACGAAGTAAGAATTGCGAAACCGGCCAAACAGCTTTATCAATTCTGGCGCAACTTTGAGAACCTGCCCCGGTTCATGAGTCACGTGGAAAGCGTACACGAGGCTGAGAACGGTATCTCGCACTGGCGCGTAACGGGACCTGCGGGAATGACCGTTGAATGGGACGCTGAAATTGTAAATGAAATCGATAATAAGTTGATTGGGTGGCGTTCGATGCCGGGTTCACAAGTGGATAACGGCGGTTCCGTTCACTTTGAGTCCGCCGCCGATGGGTCGACCATTGTTCGGGTGTCATTGCAATACAATCCACCGGCCGGGAGTGTGGGAGCGAGAATCTCGAAGATGTTGGGCGAAGATCCCGAAGTGATGATCAGGGACGACATGCAGCGTTTCAGGGAACTGATGGAAACAGGTACGGTTCCCTCGGCCAGCCACAAACAGCGTGCATCTGGAACGGAATCCAAATGGGCGCCGAAAGGGAAAAAGATGTGGGACCGCGACAACGTTACGTATGCCAGTGAAGAGTCTTTCCCGGCCAGCGACGCTCCGTCCTGGACTCCCGAAGCTCTGTAACTAGGACCGTAACAACAAAAGACCGGCAGGGCTGTCCGCCTTACCGGTCTTTTACTTTTTTGCTAACGCTTATTGCTGCTCACTCATTGTCCGGGAACCCGTCCTCGCGGCATGGGTTTCTCGCTTCGCGCAAAGTCCGCACACGCCTCGCCGGCGGTCGAGATGCCACTGGCGCCCGTCTGCTTGAGGAGCCCGCGTGCAGTCTTGCTCCACGCATCATAGTCGCAATGCACGGAAAGAAGGATTGCGCCCTTCCGGACACGACCCTCGTAGCGCTTTGCTTCGTACTCTGGAATTCCCGAACCCACGAGGGCGACCGTCAGACCCCCCGAGGGTGATGCCCACGCCCATTTCCAGGGCCCATCATGCCCATGATCCGGCCGGCGGCTGCCAGAGGCTGGAGACCCGGCACGATGGAGGATCCGACTCCAGCAAGCCACCCGATCGCTGCGCCGATACCGCTCCGGAACTGCCACCAGCCACAGCACCTTCGGGCGCTTCGGAATGCCGTTCATGCCCGAAGT
>CAWCGC010000049.1:0-99755 GCA_963794765.1 Bryobacteraceae bacterium
AACGCCGTGTCAAAGGCTCAACTTCCGGCTGCTAACCAACTGGACAGAACGCGGATCCGAGCGAGTCAGAGATTCCAAGCCTTTCACTCGGCGTGGCGAACCCTTCAGGGAATCGAAACGATGAACATGGTTCGGAATGGACAAGTGAGATGGCTACCCGAAGACGATATCGTCGGGCAGCCCGAGTTTGTCGAACGTCTGCTCGGTGCCGCGATGGCAGATGGCTCGACGAGGTCCGTGCAGTTCAATGTCTCGGTTCTACGGATGCAACACAGCGGCACCGAGTACCTTCCAGCGGCCGATCCCGGCGATTGTTGGCGTGACAAGCAGATCCGGTATTCAGGGGAGCATGATTCGACGGGTGATCTGGCCGTTGCTCTCCCAATACGTCCTCTTGCTGGAAAGAAAAGCATCGTCCGGCGCTGGCTGAACGTTGCCTTCCCTGTCGACTGCCCGCGAGCGAACCGTATGCTCGCCCCGTGAGGGAGACGGCCACTCGAAGGTCCAGAAGCTCCAGGCGTAGCGGGGCGGTCGCCCGTCAGGTGTTCCAGTGCTGTCGAGGGCGGCGGGCATCCAGGGTCCGTTGTCGACTTGGACCTCCACCGATCCAATGGGTGCACCCCAAGCTACGCCCATTACTCTGTAGCCGTTGGAAGTGCGCGTAACTTTGGCCGGCGCCGATTTTAGCCGTGTGCGGCTCACGGTTGTGAAAGTCCAGACCGTCTGATCACCTTGCTGCTGCTCGCGAATGGATACATAGTCGCGCGCCATGAAACGGCCGGCGAACCGCTGGTTGAGAACCTCGATGCGGGTCAGCCATTTGACATTGGCCACTCCGTACCAGCCTGGGGCAATGAGACGAACGGGAAAGCCGTGTTCCTGCGGCAGTGGCTCGCCATTCATCTCATAACAGAGCAGGTTGTCTCGCTGAAGCGCTTCGGAAACTGACATGCTTCGTGCGAACTGTTCCGTAATTGTCAGGTCAAGTCCGCCGTCGGAATCCGGTGTGCCTGTTCCGGTCGTTCCGCCGCTGAGTACCCCGGCGTTGTCGCGGATGGTGACGGTGCCGCGATCGGCGCCCCAGAAAACAACTTCCGTGCCCTCGTCCAGGATATACGCGTCCTCCAGTAGCGGTGCGAGTCGAGCGCCTGCCCACCGCGCATTTCCAAGGAGTGCGGCACCAGTATTGAATGGAAAGCCCGTGTTCCCTGAGCACTCGAGAGCAAAGTCCACCTCATGACGGCGGCGTTGCTTGAGGTCCGCCAGCGTCAGTGTGCGCGGACGGGCAACCAGACCCGAGACATCGAGCCGCCAGGCGGCTCCGTCCAGGTTCGGCCGGGCTGTAGTGCTGGACCCAGAAGAATTTGTCGCGGGGGGTGTACCAGGAGTTGAGCTCCTCCCACTTCAGCAGGTTACCGACGGCATCAGGAACGGGGTTTGGCGGCGGCTGATCGAGCCATGGGATGACCTCGCCGCCGGCCTGAGCGAACGCTCGCGCCCCAGTCACCTGAAGAACGCTTAGGCCCGCAACAGATGCAGTCGCGCCCTTCAGCAACGTGCGCCGAGAGATATTCGAATGTTCCATAGATAGTCCTCAATTAATCGGAGACGGCAAGCCAGTCAGCCGGCTCCTGCGCGCGAAAACCTGGCCTTGTACGCAAGCGCGGCAAGGAGGCAACGTGCTTGATCGAAGCTTTGCATTCGGCCCACGCGTTCGGACGAGTTCGATATTAACCAGCAGTGAATCCTGGCGCAATGATCAAATTCGAATCAAGTTATGATCCGGCGGTGGCTGCTTATAACAAAGGTCCGAAATTTTGAGGCGTCTTGTGTCGTGGTACTCTGTCCGTTCACTCCGCGGGAGGCCGTTGTTGAGTAACTTCCGTATTGGCACATATGAGGTAGACCTTCGGACGGGCGAGTTGTGCGGGAAGGGCCGCACGACGCTTTTACAGGACAAACCTCTTCAACTTCTTTGCCTGCTTGTCGAGCAGCCGAACCGCATGCTAACGCGCGAGCAGATCATTGAACGATTGTGGGGATCAAGTCGCTACCACGATTGCGCTGACAGCCTGAACCAATGTGTCCGCAAGCTGCGGCAAGCATTACAGGACCATCCATCAGATTCACAGATTCTTCAGACCATTCCCCGTCGCGGCTATCGGCTAATTGCTCCCGTGCAGTCGCTTTCCCCATCTGCCGCGGCTTCCGGAACGGCCGTTGAGCCGCTCGGAGTTGGGCACCATGATGTCGAGCAGGCGCCGTGCCCGCGCCCGTTCGTTCAGGCAACCTCCGGTGTGCGGATGGTTGGCCGTGAAGCCGAACTCAACGCCTTACGCACCAGTTGGAAAGCAACTCTCGCCGGCGCACAGCAGTTCACCATTCTGAGCGGTGAACCCGGTGTGGGCAAAACCAGCCTTGCAGCGGTTTTTGCACAATCAGTGTGTTGTGAAGCTCTTGTACTCCTTGGGCGGTGTGAGCAGGAACGGCCGGTTCCGTACGCACCATTTGACGAGATCCTCAGGTTGGTGGTGGAATCCTTCCCGCCCCAGGTGCTTCAGCAGTGGTTAGCTTCGATCGAAGGAAGCGAGGAACTAAAGCATCTCACCCCGGGCCTCGCACGATACGTGGGTTCCGAACCCGAAAGCCTCCCGGCCGGCCCCGTGGAGCGGCGATACCGTATGTTCCACGCCTTCAAGGAACTGCTGCATGTTCTTGCGGTGAGTCGGCCTGTTCTTTTGGTCCTCGAAGACATGCACTGGGCTGAACCCGGGACAGTGCTGCTCCTGCGGCATTTGGTTCGGTCGATGAAGGACTGCGCTCTCTTCATTCTCGTTACTATGTCCGATACCGAATCGCCGGACGAACATTCCACCCGCGAACTGTGGGCGAGTATCCGTCGCGAGCCGGCCGCCACGCGCCTGGTCCTCCGCGGACTGGACGAAGAATTTGTTGCGTCTCTGGTAAATACCTTTACCGGAATCAGCGCCTCGAAAACGTTGGTGCGGGCGATGAGGGAGAGCACAGGCGGGAACCCGCTGTACGTAACGGAAGTATTGCGGCACCTCGTCGAGACGGACGGGGTGGTCCGGCTTGATGATTTGAGCGCGACCGCAAGGATAGAGGACCTGGGGGTTCCGGAAAGCCTGCGTGAAATCATCGCAATCCGCGTGTCCAAACTTGGTCCGGAGTGTAGTCGCCTTCTCACGCTGGCCGCGGTCGTCGGGCATAAGTTCGGCCTGACCGTGTTTGAAACTCTGGTCAATTTATCCGAGGACCAGCTGTTTTATTGCATCGATAGTGCAGTTAAAGCACGAATCATCCACGAAGTACCGGGCCAGCCGGGACGGTTTTCGTTCACCCACCGAATTGTCTGGGAAGCGATCTACAGCAATCAGACAGACGCTCGACGCGTGCGCCTGCACCACAAAGTGGCAGAGGTGCTCGAAAGACTCTCAGGAGAAGAACCGCCAGCGGCGGATCTGGCTTTCCATTTCGGACGTGCGGCCGCTTTCAAAGACGCAGAGAAGGCAATCCGGTATGCGATTCGGGCCGCAGAAGATGCCGCCAGCCAGATGGCCCTCGAAGAGGCTGCGCGTCATTACGGCATGGCTCTGCGGGCTCTCGAGTACGTTCCGGCGCATTCACCATTCGCGAGCCCTGATCAGCGCTCACATCTCCTCATAAAGCGTGGACGGAGTTTCCTGCAGGCGGGGCAGTGGGCGACGGCGCGCCAGGAATTCGTGCAAGCCCTGAGTGAGCTGGAGTCGTGCCCCAACAAAGAGACAACACGTTGTGAACTGTACATCAGCCTTGCGGAGTGCGCATTCTGGCTGATGGACGTGAGCGCGGTTCGCGACTACGCAAGTCGGGCGCAGAGTCTCGCCGAGCTGCTTAGTCGAGACGATCTGGCCGCCAATGGCCTGGCGTGGATCGCGAGCGCAGAGGCAGCCGACGGCGATGTGACGCGCGCAGTTGAGACGGATCGCCGTGCGATTGCCCGAAGTAGTGGGATCCGGTCATTCGCGCGCGCCAGAATGCCTCTTACGCTGTATTGGGCTGGTCTTACGGCGCGAGCCGTCGAACAAGGGGCGGAGACCGTGACTTACGCACGCGAGACTCGCGATCCTGCGTTTCTGCTGTACTCCCTTCAGCATTCGGGGCTGGCGCTTTCGGGTGCGGGGCAGTACTCGGAGGCCTTTCGACTGTTTGATGAAGCCTGCACTCTCGGCCGGCGCTCTGGAGCTTTTCCGCTGCTGGCTCGAGCCATATGCATGTCGGTTGCTCCCCTGCTTAGTCTCGGCGACTTCCGGACGGCCAGGCTCCGCGCTTTGCAGGCGCGGGAACTTGCCAGCCAGATCGACTTTGAGCCGCCGTTTGTCAGCGCAGGCATTGACCTGCTGCTGATCAGCGCGCGTTCCGGGGATCTGTCTTCCGCTGGTCCTTTACTCGACGAATTGACACCGGCAGTTCAGAAGGCAAGTGGATGGCATGGATGGAAATGGAAGATGCGTTTGTCGCAGGCTCGTGCGGAAATTGCGCTGGCAATCGGTGACTGGAAGGACGCGAGAGACTCGGCAGCCGACGTAGTACACCGAAGCGATTCACACAGCCGGTTGAAGTACCAGGCGCTGGGCCGGGCAACGCGCTCCCGCGCCCTCGCACAGCTTGGCTCACGTCAGGCTTTGATTGATGCGCGAACTGCCGTTTCGTCAGCGAGGCGCCTGCAGGATCCGGCAATCCTGCTGGAATGTCTGGTCGCTTTGCTCGAACTCGACCCAGACTGGAAGCTGTTCCAGGAGGCGGAGGCTTTGATACTCAGAATGTCTGAAAATTTGCCGGACGACGGGCTTCGTTCCCGTTTTCTACTCGCTGCTTCAACCAAACTTGCGGCAGCGGCTGCCATCACCGTATCGACGACCGATCCTGCCCGATAAACCGGAAGCAGGATCACGACTCTTTCCGCGTCGAACCGCCCTGGTGCTTGCAGGTGCCCTGCGGTCCACCCAAACGACCAACGATCACCTCGCCGGCCGTCAGGGTTCGAGGGCTACTAGCGATGCGAAGTGGCAGGAACACCCGGTCACTGTCACTCTCCGGCCGCTGTCCATGCACGGACTCCACCAAAAACACGCTGTGGACAAGTTCCGATACAGTGCCCGCTGTGTCGGGTTCTCGGAATGTATGCTTCCGGAGCGAGGCTCGCAGCATTGTCGGCGATAACACCGTTTTTTTAAGCAAAGTGGGAGGAGGCGTGCGTTGCCGGTCCACAACGGGTTACCCGGATCGAGCGATAATGGCGAGAATCATGAAACGGAGAACCGTGCTTGCCGGTATCGCCGGTACTTTGCCGGCGCGTACACAGGCGAAGGGAACATCCAGTCGCGACAAGTTCGCAGGGGTGTGGAAGCTGATCTCGATCGAGATGACAGTTGACGGGAAAACTCTGCTGCCATACGGTGACACTCCCATCGGACGGCTGACGTACGATGCAGCAGGCCGCGTCACGGCACAAGTGATGCGCACTGGAAGAAAGTCGTCCGTCGTCGACCCTGGTGCCGTTGGCCGAAGTACGGACAACGAGCTTCGCGACATCGCAGAGGGTTATGTTGGATACTTTGGAACCTTCACTGTCGCTGCGAACACGGTAACTCATCACATAGAGGGATGCACCCTTCCAGCTTGGACGGGAACTGATCAGACACGGCAATTTGAGTTTGCTGGTAATCGCCTCATACTTCGTTTTGGTTCAAACAAACTGGTCCGGGAGCGGCTACCCCGATAACGATCCTCAAGCCATGAACCCCGCATAACCTGGTGTCGATCGCCGGTCTCCGAACGTCTTCGGCACAAGCGAACCGGAGGGTTCCGTCTGCACAGTCCGCATTTCGGAAACTGACTCCGGCGACGCCGAACGTGATGCTTAGGCTTAGGCTGGGATCTGACTGAGTACGCCAAATACAGGCCCATGCGCACGTGCGTCTAGGAGAGCGACCGCGGGTCTCGACGTAGCGATGGGCACGCAGTAAGATCCGGCAAATTCCTGCGTGATTTCACCCTCTCCGTCTGGCTGCTGACACGCAACCCGGATCTGAATGCACGGCCGTGCCTGGCGATCCAGTCGTAGATGCGGAGATATCCAGTATTCCTTCGGTATGGGCTCTCTCCAGGTGCGAGTTCCTGGTTCACCCTCCCTCCGCCAGCGTCAGCGATCGTATAGACTCTGCATGGCGAGACCTGTGCGAAGCGAAACAAAATGGAATTAACCTTAGAACGAGGTGCCTTGATGGATAAAGTGGGCGAGGAGGATCCGGGGAGTTCGGCGGCGGCTGGCTCACACCGGGCGATGATTCAGCATCTGGTCGATTCCCTCGCCTCGCAGCTTGCCGTGCTTGACCGCGAGGGCAACATTATCCTGGTCAATGAGGCGTGGAAGCGGTTTGCGCGGGAGAATGCGGGCAGGCGATCTTCAGAATTATTGTGTTGGTCTGAATTACCTCGAAGTCTGCTCTTCGTCATCCGGTGTTGCCGCGGAAGGCGCCAAGGACATTGAGGCTGGGCTGAAGGAGGTATTGAGCGGCGCTCGGGAGCATTTCTTCTTCGAGTATCCCTGCCATTCACCTACAGCTTCGCGCTGGTTCTTGCTGCAGGCCACCCGAATGGGCGGCCCGGCGGGCGGAGCCGTGATGCTTCACATCGACATCACAGCCCGCAAGCTTCTGGAACATCGTCTACAGGAACAGGAAGAGCGGTTCCGCGTCGCATTGGAGCACTCCCCCGTGGTTGTTTTCAATCAGGACTGCGATCTGCGCTACACATGGATCAACTCGCCGGTTTTGGCCTGGGCTGAGCAGGACTCTGTAGGGCGGACTGATAGAGAAATTGTCGGTGGACCAGAGGCTGAGGAACTGATGGCCATCAAAAGAGCGGTGTTGGATAGCGGAGTCAGAAGACGCGAGGAAGCGGTGGTGACCTTCAACGGCGAGAGGCACTACTATGATCTGACTGTAGAACCGATGCGGGACAGCAGTGGGACGATTCAAGGGGTCACATGCTGCGCCACAGATGTCACGCCCATGAAACGAGCAGCAGCCGAACGAGAGAGGTTGATTGACGAACTGGCACACGCTCAGCGGGATTTAGTGAGGAGGAACCTCGAACTTGAAGCGCTGCACAACGAAAAGACACTCTGGCTTGGAATAGCGAATCACGACCTTCGTAATCCTCTCAGCGCCATCCTGGCGAATTGCGAACTACTACTCGTGGATGAAGCTGTTATCGCCGACCAGGAGCAAAGGGCCACAGTCAAGGCGATCTATTCTCGCAGCCAATTCATGCTGGAGCTCCTCAACGACGTTCTGGACGTTTCTGCGATCGAGTCGGGACGCCAGCGTCTCTGCCTGGAGCCGACCGACGTACGTTCATTAGTCGAGGAGAGCATTGCCCTCTCTCATCCGCTCGCCAAGCGCAAGAGCACGCAGATTGAGGCACTGTACCAGGAGCCAACGCCCGTCGTCACCTTAGATCGCCGAAAGATGCTGCAGGTTTTCCAAAACTTGATTGGGAATGCTATCCAATATTCAGAGAGTGATTCGAAGATCGAGTTGGCCATGGTTACTGAAAGCCAGAACGTCTTAATTACTGTGCGGGACAACGGTCCGGGTATACCGCATGACGAACTTAGCTCCATCTTTAAACCATTTCACAGAGCTCGTGCTGCTGGCGCCGAGGAAGGTACTGGTCTGGGGCTTGCTATCTGCAAACGGATTGTGGAGAGCCACGGGGGTAAGATCTGGGCGGACAATGCAGTCGGCGGAGGTGCAGTCATTCGCGTATCATTGGCCCTACGTAACGGAGAAGGCCAGCGCTAAGACCATCAACGATGACGTGAGGTTCTTGCTCTGCCCTGCTCGGCGAGCAAGGAGCTCTAATTCGCGGCCCCTTCTTTTTCCAGGTTTCGTTGCGAAGTTAGAATTGGGTGGTTTGGTAGGGTAAGCGTTGATGCCGATCATGACAAGATCTTCGCGTACACGACGGTAACCGGTTGGAGACGTTTCCCTTCGGCGCTCGTGCTCACACGGCACGAAAGTGCCGCGGGTTCGTGACACGTCGATGGCTTCGCAGTATTCCGCCCGTTAGGTCCGTTTATACCGGCCAATGCTGATTACCATGCAGGCTCCGGTCAGCAGCACGTTGCGCGGCGCGCCACCGTGCCGTTTGAGTCTGATTCTTTCTTTCGTTGGCACTCGGCTGTAACAGAGCGCCTCGTGGACGCGCCTGTCACTATCTGGCCAAGCTCCCGGTCGCAGATGCGGCTCGTGGTTGACTCAGCCCTTGACTTCGGTAAACACTGAGCGCAAAATCGCCTAGCGCGAACGTGAAGCTACGTTCCCCGCCACCGAGGTAAAACGGGCAGCGATTGGCCAGTCAAGTCCGTTCTCGTAAACAATCCTGCCATAAGGCCAGCGGCGCATCTCCAGGGACGTTCACGCAATCGGCAAAGACTATATTCCACTTAAATCCAACAACTTACAGCCGACCCTGCGACCAGCACCCCCAAAAAGCTTGGAGCCCCATGTCAAAATCACGCCCGTGAGCGCAGCCCGCCCAAAGCGGCGAGCGCCAAACGACAGAGGAGGGCAAGAGCCATGGCAACAGACAAGCAAATCGAAGCCAATCGCCGCAACGCAAGCAAGAGCACCGGACCCAAAACGGAAGAAGGAAAGCAGGCAAGCAAAGCCAACGCATGGAAGCACGGCCTTGCAGCAAAGAATATCCTCTACTCGCCCATGCGCCACGAAGACCATAACGCCTTCCACGAGATGCGCAGCGAACTGATGCAGTCCTGGCAGCCAGCAGGTCTCAAAGAAGAGCAGCTCGTAGACATGATCGCCAGCGCTTACAACCGCATGCAGCGTCTCGAAAAGATCGAGTCCGGCTACATGGACGGAGCCCTCGCCACCATGCAGCGCCGCTTCGGCATCCCCGACACCCCCACCGATGCCGACGACTTCGGCTGCGGCGTAGCCATGGGCGACGAGAACAACCAGCTCACATTCGAAACCCTCGACCGCTACCGCAAGAACGCTTGGCTCGACTACGAGCGAGCCGTCCGTCGCCTCGAAGCCATGCAGAAGGCCCGCCGAGAGCAGTCCATCCAGGAGAAAGACGAAGAGCTAAGAGAACTCGAGCGCCAAAAGAAGCTAAGGGAAATCCGCGCAGCCTCGACCGCAAGACCTGTCGTATACGCAACAGAACACACGACTTCCGAAGAATTGGCTTCGTTCCGGAAAAACAACCCCAACGTCACGTTCATGCCCTTCGGCAGCGACTTCAAACGCACCGGCACCGGCAGGGTAACCACAGAGATCATTCCAATAAACCAGGCAGACGGCAAAATCCCAGCCTGAAATGGCGAAACTCACGTCCAGCCGGCCGGGAACGGCAGCCCAAACCGAAGAAGTGTGCCCGAACCGGCCGCGGCAACCTTCGCTATCGTGGTCATGTGCGCACAGTCCGCGCCGCCATGACCGCAGCAATCACGCTGCTCGCACTGGCTCTCTCCCCGGCCACCAGGGCAGCCGAGCCGCCGCCAGACCTCGCCCGCAAAGTCGTGCAGCGCGAGACCGCCACCGAAGCCGAGCGCGCGCACTACACCTATCGCCAGACCGTCACCGTCGTGGAACTTCCGGAAAGAGGACAAAGCGGAGGGGAATACCACGAAGTCCGCGAAGTCATCTTCTCCCCGTCAGGCGAGCGAACCGAACAAATGGTCGGCCGCCCGACCAACACCCTGCGCCGGCTGCAGATGACGCCCGAAGACTTCGCCGATGTCCGCGACATCCAGCCCATGATGCTGACCGAAGATCGCATGCCGCTCTATCAGTTCACCCCGAAGGGCGAAGAAAACATCGACAACATAAATTGCTGGGTGTTGCAGGTCCGGCCCCGCCAGATTCTGGCCGGCATGCGCCTCTTCGAAGGAGCCGTCTGGGTCGACCAGCGCGATTTCTCGATCATCCGCTCGGAAGGCCGGGCCGTCCCCCAGATCTACAGCACGCGGTCCGAGCGCGAAAACCTGTTCCCGGCGTTCACCACAATCAGAACCAAAGTCGGAAACTACTGGTTTCCGGTTCTTACGGAAGGCGTAGACACGCTGCCGTTCCGTACCGGCCCCATTCGGATGAAGCTCAGCATCCGTTATCGGAATTACAAACGGTTCGGGGCCGAGTCCGTCATCCGGCCCGGCGATCCCGTCCCGGCACCGGCCGAATCACCCAGCCCGAACACCCCGCCCGAACACCCGCAGGGATCGGCCTCCGCCTCGCCGCCGGTGGCCGGTCCTGTCGGGGCGCCACTCCGTCAAAAATGGCACACTATCCCGCCGTCGGAAATGTTGCGGCAGGGTTGTGTAACCGGTTGTGACTAGGGCAGTATTACCAGTCAGAAACACGGCGTGGGGACAGCAACTTTGATGGTCAGACAAACCGGGGTAGCTCCGGCGGAGTCTCCGGGCGACGAAGCCCTGATGCTGCGCATCCGCGCCGGCGAGACACGAGAACTGGCGGAGCTGTTTGAACGCCACAATCGTCAGGTTTACGGGTTCTTTTACCGGATGACCGGGAATCGTGAGATGAGCGAGGATCTCGTGCAGGAAGTATTTCTCCGGATCCTTCGGTACCGCGAAACGTACCAGCCGAAGACGTCTTTCTCCGCATGGATGTACGGCATAGCAAGAAACGCGCTCATCGATACCATCCGGAAGCGCCGGCCCGAAGCAGGGTTCGATGACTCCAGCGGGCCGGAGATAGTCGCCCGGGAGCAGGCCATCGACGACCGGCTCAGGGCGCAGCAGGAGATTGATATGGTCCGGCGTGCTCTCGCATCGCTGCCGGCCGATAAGCGGGAAGTGCTGGTCCTGGCTCGCTATCAGGACCTGAAGTACGACGAGATCGGACGGATCCTCGGCTGTGAACCGAATGCGGTCAAACAGCGAGTATTCCGTGCTGTGAAAGCGCTCGGGGAGCGCTTCACGCAGATGTCTGGGAGGGCGTCATGACTTGTGAAGAAACGAGGCTGCGGGTTGCCGGCGAGTTTCCCGGCGAGTTTCCCGGCGACTTTCTTGGTGGCGCCGCAACCGCCGGGGAATGCAACGAACTGGAACAGCACCTTGCCTCCTGTGCAGCATGTCGCGCCGAGGCCGAAGAAGTGCGCGGTACATGGCGCCGGCTGGGACACCTCCCCGAACCGGAACCATCGCGTGCCGTAGCGGGACGGTTTTATGCGGCTTTGCACGCATGGGAACAAGCGGAGCAGCACAACGGCGCGACTCGAACCTCGACGAACCGCTGGCTGCGCTGGTGGCCATCTCGCCCGGCATGGCAGATCGCGGTAAGCGCCGGATGCCTGGCGGCGGGATTGTTTACAGGTGCAGTACTGACGACGGGTCAAAGAAACGCGGCGCAACCGGCAGTGGCCTCAACCGAAATCACGGAATTACGAAAGGAGATGTCGGGTATGCGGCAGCTGGTCACTTTGTCATTGCTTCAGCAGCAGTCGGCCTCCGAGCGGCTGCGCGGAGTTACCTGGAGCTATCGCGCCGAACCCGACGACATGCAGGTTTTGTCCGCCTTGCTGCAGACCATCAACACCGATACGAGCGTCGATGTTCGGCTGGCTGCGATTGAGTCGCTGAAGAACCTTGGTCAAAGCCCCGTAGTTCGGCGCGGCCTGGTTCACGCGCTGGCAAAGCAGGAATCTCCGCTGGTGCAGATCTCGATCATCGACGCGCTGGTGGAATTACAGGACCGGAGCGCAGTGCCTGAGCTGCGTGCGCTCAACTCGACGGCTCAGCTCGACCCCAACGTTCACGCAAGAATCCAGCACGCGCTGACGACGCTGCAGTAGGAACAACGGAGGCAATGTGCAACTTCTCAGAGCAGGCACGATCCTGCTGACAGCCGGCGTGTGCTCGCTTCTCGCGGCCGAATACGACGGAACACAACAGCGTACGTTCACGCTGTCCGCCGCCGATCGCCGGCTGCTGGTATCCAACATCAACGGCGAGATAAAGGTGTCGGCTGCTCCGGGCAACGAAATCCGCATCACGGCGCACGAACACTGGACCGCGCCCGATGACAAAGAACTGGCGCACGGTCGTTCCGACGTGCAGGTCGTCATGGAGCAAACCGGCAATTCGGTTTCGGTCACACTCGATGGTCCGTTTCGCAACCCCGATCGGCATAACTGGGACGAACACCACGAGTATCATTTTCGGTTTGACTTCGATATTGCGGTGCCGCCCGATGTCGAGCTGAAGCTCAAGTCAGTCAATGGCCGGGTGACCGCGGAAGGAACCGCCGCGCCGGCTGCGGTTCGAAGCGTGAACGGTCCCATCCGGGTCTCCTTTGCCCGGAACCCCGGCCAGCCGTGCTCCTTCGAGACGGTCAACGGGTCCATCGATGTGACGTTCCAGCCCGATTTGAATGCAGCTCTGAAGCTGTCGACGATGCACGGAGACGCTTACACGGATTTCGATGTGGAGCCGTTGCCTACAGAGATCACGGCGGACAGCAGCGGAAACGGCAAACGGTTCCGCATTGGCGGCGCACGCCGATTGCGAGTGGGAACCGGAGGCGTAGAGCATTCGTTCCGGACACTCAACGGCACGATTAAGATTCGGAAAGGTGATAAGGGGAAATGAAGTTCAGATTGGCAGTAATAACCAGGCTGGGAATATTAATGGGCACCGCTGCGGTCGCGGTGGTGGCCCAGGACGGAACTGACCGCGTCTCGGTCCCATTGACGGACCCAAATCGACCGGTGACCGTCCGCGTGGACCTGATGCATGGAAACATAGCAGTCAAACCGAATCCCGGTAAAGACGTGGTTGTCGAACGCACCGGGGGTGGTGGTACCCCTGCGAGACGATCGAACCGGCCGACGCCGCCGGAGGTGGACGGACTGAAACGCATCGATATGGGAAGATCCGGCTTCTCGGTTGAGGAAAGCGAGAATACGGTTCGCATCAACTCCGGACCAGTACCCGGTGGGAACGTGACTGTGCTCGTTCCTGCGAACGCCTCACTGAAGCTGAAAACGATGACGGGTACAGTCGACGTCGAAGGTGTGAACGGAGAAGTCGAGGCCAACAGCATGAACGGCGAGGTCCACGTTAACAACGTTCAGGGCGCCGTTGTGGCTCATTCTCTGAATGGCAAGGTGCTTGTGACTCTCGCCCGCGTCGACCCGAATAAACCGATGGCCTTCAGCACCATGAATGGAGACATCGACGTGACCTTGCCTGCCGATACAAAGGCGCGCATCCGGCTGAAGAACGACCATGGGGATGTCTGGACCGACTTCGATCTGAAGCTTGAGGCAACACCACGAGTCGAGCAGACGCAACGCGGTGACGATGGTCGCTACCGGGTTAAGTTCGATCGAACGGTCACGGGAACGATCAACGGGGGAGGACCGGATCTCTCGTTCACCACGATGAATGGTCAGATTCGGATTCGCAAACAGAAATAATCAGGCGGTTATCTGAATACCCCTAAGACGCGGCCGACCAGGCCGCGTTTTTCTTTTTGGTCGTTCTGCGTCGTCTTCGCGTTGGGATCATTCGGATCGAGGTATTCAAACTCGTGCGTACTGTCGCACTGCCTCGGCTGCGTTCCCGCCACAAAATACTCGGTCCGAACTTCAGGACATGACGGCCCGGCGAGCAATCCCGTCATCGGATCGATGCTCGCCCTGACCACCCCCTTAGGCATCTCGAATTCCTTCACGTCGTGGTACTGCGGAAGTGTGTAGGCGCGCTTATTGAACTCCGCCCACACCGGAAGTGCGGACTTCGCGCCTTCCATGTCGAGATCAGAGTAATCGTCATAGCCGACCCATACAACGGTCAGCAGTTTGGAGGTGAACCCGGCAAACCAGCCGTCACGAGCGGTACCGGTCTTGCCCGCCGCAGGAAACGTAATTCCCATGCGTCTGGATGAACCCGCGGTCCCGGCTTTGACGACGTCTTCCATGATGTTGACCATGATCCAGTTAACGCGAGGATCAACCGCCCGATTCTGATGAAGCTGCTGAGCGTAGACCTGCTGGTTATTGCGGTCCCGGATGCTTTGCATCCAGAATCGCTTCATATGATCGCCGCCGTTGGCGAACGCCGTATACGCTTCGGCAATCTCGATCGGAGGCACTTCGTAGGACCCCAGCGCGAGCGACGGAGTCGCCTGCAGCGGAGCATCGATACCGCACGCTCTGGCCAGCGCGACCACTTTGCCGTACCCGACCTTTTCCGCAACCTTGATGGTCGGAATGTTCAGCGAGTTCATCACGGCCTGACGAACCGTCACCGTCCCCATGTAATGTTCATGGAAGTTTGTGGGCTGGTAGTCCTGATTGTTGAACCGAAACGTAGTCGGCTCGTCTTCCAGTGTCGTTGCAGCCGTGATGGAGTTGTTCTTATTCTGAAGCGTGTTGTTTAACGCAGCCGCATAGACGAAAGGTTTAAAGGAGGAACCTGGCTGTCGCATCGCCAGCACGCGGTTTAGCTGGCTGTCCTGGTAGCGGCGTCCGCCGACCAGCGCCTTTATCGCACCGGTGTGTGGGTCCATGGCAACCAGCGCGACTTGCGGAAGCTTCCCGTCGAACTTCTTGCCTGCCTTGCGCTTGATCGCCTGATCGACTTCGGCCATGCCGGCCTGAACGGCTTCCACCGCGGCTCGCTGCAGATCGAGGTCGATCGTTGAGTAGATTCGGTACGTATTGTGCGCGAAATCCCAGTCGCCGAACTTGTCCTGAAGTTCGTCGTTAACAAGGTCGACAAAATAAGGCGCATCGCTCGATTCAAGCTCGCCTGGATTAACTTTGATCGGAGTCGCGACTGCAGCCGAAAGCTGCGCTTCATTGATATACCCGTTGTTGTGCATCAGCGTCAGCACAAGGTCGCGGCGCTGCTTGACGCGGTCAGGATATCGGAAAGGATTGAAATAGCTTGGCCGCTGAATCATGCCCGCGAGCATGGCGGCTTCGGGTAACGTCAGCTTGCGAAGGTCTTTGCCAAAGTAAGCCTGGGCGGCTTCGCCGAAACCCTGTACGCTGAAACTGCCGCGGCGTCCAAGGTAAACCTCGTTGGCATACAGCTGGAAAATTTCTTCTTTGCTGAAGCGCCGTTCGAGTTCTGCCGCGATCATCATCTCGGAGAGCTTGCGTTTCCACTTCTTGTCCTGATCCAGCCAGAAGGTTCGGGCAAGCTGCATCGTCAGCGTGGACGCGCCTTGCTCCTTGCGGCCTTCTTTGATGTCGACGTAAGCTGCTTTCGCAATGCGGATCAGATCGAGTCCGCCATGGTTGAAGAAGCGCTTGTCTTCAACGGAAACCACAGCGTGAACAAGATCAGGAGGAAACTCGCTGAAAGTAACGGGCCGCCGTTTGCCCCGAGACGAGTCAAGGACACTGGTGACCATCTCCGGCTCCAGCCAGTACTGCTTGACATCCCGGTTCTCCGTTCGCGAGGAGACCCGCTTAACGGTGCTGCCATCCACTTCGATAACGGCAGTGTGTGGTTGAAAATACGATTCGCTGCCGGTAGTGATCTCGACGCCCGTCGGCAGGACCCTGTAGTGGCCAATCGGGTTGTCGGCAGCTTCGGTATAGCCGGCGCGCTGCAGCCGGCTCACGATATTCTGGACCGTCATCGTCTCGCCGGGGACGACGAGTTTCGGACTGGCGTAGATGGTGGAACTGGTACGGAGGCTTCCACCCGCGAGCCTGTCACTGACCAGACGCGCGTACTTCGAATATATGGAAAGGAAAACACCTGCACCGATCAGCAGCACCGCAACCGTAAGCACGGTGATGATCGGGTACCGGCGGAGGAACACAATCGGCCGCCAGGATTTGTACGCAGGGATCTCGCTCACGGTTGTGTGACGCGGGATGATCGCCGTAGTTACTTGACTAACGACAATGAGGCTGGTGCCGGCGCCAGGCCCGGCAGACCGGCCGCGCTCCAGGCCGAGGTAACCGCGCGCAGTATCGATTCAGCAACAACATCCGCTGCGCCGATGCCGAGCTGAGTGAAGTCTGCGGTTTCAGTACCAGTCGAGAGCGCAATCGTCAAATCACCGTCAAAAACGGTGTGCACCGGACGAATCGCTCGAACCAGGCCCTGTTGTGCGAGTTGTGCCAGCTTGGTTGCCTGGGGTTTGCTGAGCCGGGCATTTGTCGCGACAACGACAAGTGTAGTGTTGCCGAACGGTTTCGGAATGCCTGCATGTTTCCGCAGGACGGCGACAGCGTCAGCGAATTCACGTCCGTCCGGCGACGTTCTGGCGCCCGCAACAATGGTGCCGGTGACGGGATGAACCACATCTCCGTAAGCGTTAACGGCGGCAAGTGCGCCCATCACAACACCGGAGCCGAAGTGTATTGACGCGGAGCCGATGCCGGACTTCATCGCTTGCGTCTGTCCCAGCGCTTTGCCGACAGTTGCTCCGGTACCGGCACCGACACAGCCTTCGGCGACGGCAGCGTTGGAAGCATTCGCGGCAGCGGCGTGCCCCATCGCAACATCGGGGTGAATGCCCGGCGTCGCCACTCCCAGGTCATACAGAATGGCCCCGGGAACAAGTGGAACTTTGCCGTGCATGGTTTGAAAACCAATATTTTTGGCAGCCAGCCAGCGCCGAACTCCGGAAGCTGCTTCCAGCCCGAAGGCGCTGCCGCCGGCGAAGCAAACGCCGTGAATCTCCGTCGTCAAATGAAGCGGAGAAAGGAGATCGAGTTCCGTTGAACCGGTAGCGGAGCCGCGAATATCGACGCCCCCGACAGCGCCGGAAGGGCACAGAATCGCGGTGCAGCCTGTATGTGCGTCCACGTTCGAAGCGTGCCCGACGAGGACGCCAGGAACGTCAGTGAGGCCTTTCATACAGGTGGTACCATGTGGTGGCGAGAGGAAGCTGATTGCTGGATGTCCTGCAGTCCCCCATACTAACGTTCCAGGATTTCGTCATCCTTTGCGGACGTGCTTTTCGCAATCTTTTTCGTTCACCACATTATAGCGACGATATATTTCTGCAGGCCGACATAATCGGTTTCGGCAGCCTGCCGATCGTCATTCTGACGGGCTTCTTTACCGGAGCCGTGATGGGTTTGCAGATGTCTCGCGCTTTAGCGCAGTACGGAGCCACCGGTCAGATCGGTGCCATCGTTGCTATCACTCTGGTGCGCGAACTCGGCCCTGTGCTGAGCTCGATTACAGTGGCTGGCCGAAACGCTTCAGGCATCGCGAGCGAGCTTGGTTCGATGAAGGTGACCGAACAGATCGACGCGATGCGCGCGCTCGGCACCGATCCGACCCAAAAACTGGTAACACCCAGACTGATCGCGACCGCAATGACGCTGCCGATGCTGACCGTAATTGCGGACTTTGTCGGCTTGGTCGGCTGCTTCCTCGTTGCCAGGATGCTGCTGGGTCAGACGACGTCAGAGTTCTGGTCCACTGCCTGGCGCGCGCTCGAGTGGAATGATCTGGTGCAGGGGCTCTTGAAGCCGTTCGTCTACGCTCTCATTATTTCTCTCGTCGGCTGTTTCTACGGCATACGAACAACGGGCGGAACTCAGGGCGTAGGTCGCTCAACAACCCAGGCCGTTGTCGTCTCGATTGTCTGGATCTTCGTGCTGAATGTGTTGATCACGAAAACGTTCGTCAACGTCGGACAGCAGTGATCAGTGTTCTGCGATTCGAACACGTCACGCTGTCTTTCGGCGACGACGAACATCCTGCGCTTAAGGACGTCAGCTTTGATGTGAAGCAGGGACAAACGCGCATTCTGTTCGGTGCAGCCGGAAGCGGCAAGTCGGTGACTTTGAAGTCTGCGCTCGGATTGCTGAAGCCGCAAGGCGGCAGGGTGTTCCTGTTCGACAAGGACATCACGGATCTTAAGGAAAACCAGTTGTTCGAGATGCGAGCCAAAGCCGGCATCCTGTTTCAGGAGAGCGCCCTGTTCGACTCTCTTACAGTTCGGGACAACGTCGCGTACCCGCTGCTGAACCAGCGCATTGCAGGACAGAAAAAGGTGCAAGCCGAATCTGAAGATGTCGAACGGCGAGTTCGTGAAGCACTGCGATTTGTGGAACTGGAACAGACGCTCGACAAGTTTCCGAGTGAGTTGTCAGGCGGAATGAGGAGGCGTGTCGGCATCGCCCGCGCTGCAGTCACGGAACCGGCGTTGACGCTGTATGACTCGCCGACGGCGGGTCTCGATCCGATCACAGCCAACACGATTGTGGCTCTGATCGTGAAGGCGCGTGATACAAGAAACACGACGTCCATGCTTGTCACCCATCGATATCAGGACGGGCAAATGATGGCGAATTACGCGTTCAATCCGCAGACGAATGCGCTGGAGCACGCGGCGGAGGACAGCGACGTTCACCGGAACACCGTCTTTATGGTGTTCCACGAAGGATCTCTTGTATTTGAAGGTTTGCAGGAGCAGTTAGAAGCTTCCCAGGACCCGTACCTCGCTCGCTTTAAAGCAGGTTCGAGCCTGAAGCATCAATAAGTTAAGGTTGAAATGTATGCCTGCTGCACGCAAGGTTAGCTGGGCGCAGTTGAGGATCGGGGTAATGGCGCTGGCGGCGCTGATGGTAGTGTTCGCGCTGGTTTTTGTGATGTCCGGCTCGAAACGGCTTTTCGCGCGCAGGGTAACGCTCTATACGTTTATGGATGATGCGGTCGGGCTGACGCCGAGCGCTCCGGTACGCCTCAACGGCATTCTCGCCGGCAAAGTCAACCGCGTCGAGTTGTCCGGAGAATCGACTCCTCAGCGAGTCATCCGAATTGTGATGGATGTCGATACCGCCATGCTTCCGAATATCCCGGTCGATTCGGTAGCGTCACTGAGTGCCGAGAACGTACTCGGAACCAAGTTCATCAACATTCGCCGCGGTCAGAGCCAAGTCGGCGTCAAAGAAGGTGGCGAGATCAAAGCTCTCGACACCAAGAGTTTCGATGAGCTGCTGGCTCAGAGCTATAACGTGCTTGCTCAGGTGCAGAGCATTGTTAAGCGAATTGATTCCATTGTCGGCCTGATCGAAAGTGGACGCGGCAGCATCGGAAAGCTGCTGGTTGATGAAGAGCTGTACAACCGTGTACTGTCAATCGTCACCGAATTTCAGGGTCTGGCTCGTGCCATCGCCTCGCCCCGGGGCACGGTCGGCAAGCTGATCTACGACGACGCCGTATACCGTCAGGTGGAGGGGACGCTGACGCGCGTCGATACCATCGTTGCGGATCTGCAAAACGGTCAGGGTACCGCAGGCAAGCTGCTGAAGGACGATCAGCTCTATAACGAACTGCGTGACTCAATTAACGGCGTCCACAAAATCGTCGACGATCTGAACGCCGGTAAAGGCACAGCGGGCAAGCTGCTGAAAGACGAACAACTTCACAATGAGCTGCGAGCTTCGCTCAACAAAGTGGACAGTATCCTTGACAAGGTCAACAGTGGCCAGGGGACGATTGGTCAGTTGCTCGTTAACCAGCAGCTTTATGACACTTTGAACGGAGCGACGGCAGAGCTCCGGGACCTGGTCAAAGCGGTTCGTCAGGACCCGAAGAAGTATCTGCGGATCAAGTTCTCGCTTTTCTGATGCAGGGCGTTCGAAGGCTGGTCGTCAACGCGGACGACTTTGGCTTTACCCGCGACGTCAATCGGGGAATTATCGAGGCGCACACGAAAGGTATTCTTACCGCCACGACGCTGATGGCGAATGGCACTGCCTTCGACGATGCCGTCGCCCTGGCACGCGAGAATGCGGGTTTGGATGTCGGCTGTCATCTGGTTCTGGCAGGGGGTCGTTCGCTTGCCAGAAGCGGCGCGGAGTTGCCGTCCTCCGTACCGTCGCTGCTCGAGGCGATCCTGCTTCGGCGGCTGGACCCCTACGCGGAACTGCGGCCTCAGATAGAACGAATCCTGGCTGCGGGTATCAGACCACTGCATCTCGATACACACAAGCACACGCACCTCTGGCCGGCAGTGCTTGACGCAGTAGTCCGGCTGTCCGAGGAGTTCCGGATACCGTGGGTCCGCCGGCCATTCGATCTGCCGCTGGATTCCCCAGTGGTGCCGCGCAGCAAGCGCTGGATCAGTTCGTGTTTGCAATCGGTGCGGGGCCATTTCCACCGCAAGCTGACCGAACACGGCTGCAGGACAACGGATCACTTTGCCGGCTTCCAGCTCACCGGCCGGTTCCGTTCGCAGCATCTGGCGGATCTGCTCCGTTCGCTCCCGCCTGGACTGACGGAGTTCATGTGTCATCCCGGTATTTGCACGGATGAACTTCGCGGTTCCCCGACGCGGTTGAAAGAGAGCCGGGAGGAGGAGTTGAACGCTCTGGTTTCGCCGGAAGTTCGGCGAGTTCTGGACGAGTGCCGGATCGAACTGGTGAGCTTTCGCGCACTGTCATAAGATCAACTCATGGCGCCTGTCGAGATTCAGTCACACGCGATCGAGAATCTGCGCTACATTCGCCAGACCATCGAGCGAGCGTCGTCATTCACGGCGGTACCGGGTCGTGGCGGCATTGCGATGGGCATTACCGCGTGCATCGCTGCCTGGCTTGGCTCGACGAGAAGTTCGGCCGCGGAATGGCTGGCGATCTGGTTGATTGAGGCTGTCGTTGCGATCGCGATTGGCGTATTTGCCATTCACCGGAAGGCGAAGTCAGCGGGTCTTCCGCTGTGGTCGAATGCTGCCCGGCAATTCGCATTCGCGTTCGCGCCGCCAATTGTTGTGGGAGCAATTCTCACGCTCGCCATCGGGGCCACCGGGATGACGCATTTGTTGCCTGGGGTATGGCTGATGCTTTATGGAGCTTCCGTCGCGGGGGCCGGAGCGTTTTCCATCCCGGTGGTCCGCCGCCTTGGACTTGGTTTTCTGGCCGCAGGCGCGGTGGCGATGTTCCTGCCGTCGTACCTGCGCGATGTCTCGCTAGGCGCAGGTTTCGGAGGTTTGCACATCCTGTTCGGAATCATCATTACGAGGAAGCACGGTGGCTAAGAAGTCGTCGGCAGCGGCTGCTGTCGTTCCCAGACGAGAGACCGCAACTGCAGCAGAAGCGGTGAACGTACAACCCGACCGGCTGATCCATGAGCGGATGAGGCTCGGCATTGTGGGCGCGCTCGCCGCAAACGAGCACCTGACATTCCTCGAATTGAAGAAGCTGCTGAACACGACGGATGGCAACGTCAGTGTGCACGCACGCAAGCTGGAAGAAGCAGGTTATATCTCGTGCACCAAGTTGTTCGACGGACGAGTTCCGCGCACCGAGTATCGACTCACGGCAGCGGGACGGCAGGCTCTCGAAAAGTACCTGAATCACATGGAGGCGCTGATACGCGCAATGCGTGGTCGTATATGAATCGCAGAGATTTTTTCCGAACCGGAGCAGGAGGTGCTCTTGTTATGGCAGCAGCGCAGGCTGCGGATACAAAGCCGAAGATTCTGGAGCTTGTCAGGCTGCGCCTGCGGAACACGCAGGACAACATGGCGCAGCGGACCAACGAGTTTTTTTCCAAAGCTTACTTCCCTGCCCTGCAGCGGAGCGGCGCCGGACCGCTGGGTGCATTCAACAGCGTAATTGCCCCGGACACGCCTTTTCTGCTGCTCCTGCTGCAGTTCGAAGATATGGCGGCGTGGGAGTCGTCGCGGCAGAAACTGGCCGCAGATAGAGAACTCGGAAAGGCGCGCGAGACGTATGCGTCAGGCCCGCTGGGTTACACACGCTACGAGACAACGCTGCTTCGAGGGTTCCCGACGTTCCCGGCGATCGAAGTACCCCAGCCGATGGCTGGAGGTAAGACGCGGATATACGAGCTTCGAACGTATGAAAGCAACAACACGGTCACACTCGGGCGCAAGGTGCGGATGTTCGATCAGGGTGAGATTGGGATATTTCGGAAGGTCGGTATGGTACCGGTATTTTTCGGCGAAACACTGATCGGTCAGAACATGCCAAACCTGACCTACATGGTGGGATTTGACGATCTTGCTTCGCGCGAGAAGATCTGGGGTGCGTTCGGATCGAGTCCGGACTGGCAGAAACTGCGGTCACAGCCTGGACTGGCGGACGCCGAAATCGTGTCGAACATCAGCAACACTATCGTTCGGCCAACCGGGTTTTCAGGGATTAAGTAACTTTCAGGGATTAACGAGGGGAAGGACGGGCGAACAACAAGCCGGTAAGTTTGTTTCTAAACCTTACCGGCCTTGGTGAACCAGCACGCGAGTCATTGGACTACAGCGCTTTTGCAAGCTCTTCGGCGAAGGCGCTCTGGGGAGTATTCCCGCGCTTGCCGCCGCGGTTCTTGTTGTTGTTGGCGTTGGCGCCAGCAGGACCAGCCGCACGACGTTCGCGAGTTGGCGGGCCACCAGCCTGCACAGCAGCAACCGGGGCGGCGCCGGGCTTACCGACGACGACCTTGCCGCGAGGAGGTTGAGCGGGATTCGCACGAAGGAGTCGGTCTTCGAGCGGAGCTCGATCAAAGCGGCGGATGATCGACTGCATTTCTTCGCCATTGGGAGCTTCGATGAAGGCGAAGCCTTTTGATTCCTGAGTTTCGGGGTTGCGGATGACTTTGATCGAATCGGCTACCAGGCCCTCGGCAGACAGCCAGGACTTGATGTCGTCAGCGGTCACCCAAATCGGCAGGTTTCCGAGAAAAACGGTGCAACTCATTCTATAGTTTGTTTTCTACTCCGTGGGGATTTTGGATTCCGGGACCGGGTCAGAAGAGCGGGCCATGGAAGCAACTACAGCTTAACATACGCGCCGATGCCCGGAAAGCAGTCTCTGATCTATGGATGCATCTCGAGCGCGTTTGGAATCGGCAGCGTTCGAATCAGTACAGCAGATGCCAAAAAGAAGGCTGCATTCAGGCTCAGCGCCGCCCCGATTCCCCAATTGTCGGCGAGAGCTCCGGTCCCCCACGGCGCCGCCGCACACAACAATCGTCCGAAGTTGTAACAGAATCCCTGACCAGCACCGCGAACGGCCGTAGGATAAAGCTCAGCTAAAAGCGCACCGAAAAGGGAGAAAAATCCGGTCCCGAAGAAGCCCACCAGCGGGCCCAGCGGCAGCAGCAGATTCGTGAACCCCCAGGCGGGCAAGCGGCCGTAGACAAGCGTCAGGACGGCGGCGGCAAGAACGTACGTGGTGAACGTCCGACGGCGACCGAACCGTTCCGACAAAAATCCGAACGCAATATATCCGGCGAATGCGCCAGCCTGGATCACAACAACCCATGAACTGGTTTTCACAACATCGGCTCCCGCACCACCGGCAGCGACTGGCGCAGAGAGAAATCCGGGCAGCCACGTGAACAGGCCCCAGTAGCCGAGCAGCGTTGCCGAAGCGACTGCAGTCGCACGGAAGGTAATCGACCCCAGCGGAGGCCGGAAAATCGACCAGAAACTCTGCCTGCCGGTCCTCGATTGATCCCGCCAAACGGCAGGTTCCTCGACGCTGGTTCGGATCCAGACCGTCAGCAACGCCGGAAGCAGGCCCGTGAGGAACAGAGCACGCCACCCCCAGCGTGGAAGCACAACGGCTGTGACGACGGCGGCGAGCATGTAGCCGATGGACCAGCCGGACTGCATGAACGAGACCGCCCGCTGCCGCAGCGCTGCCGGCCAGGTCTCGGCAACGAGAGTGGCTCCGGCAGACCACTGGCCGCCTAATCCGAGACCAACGATTGCGCGCCAGAACACGAGTTCGGCAAACGAGTGGGATAGTGCCGTGCCCGCTGAAGCGAGGGAGTATATCAGCACCATCGCCATCAGGAGGCTCTTCCGCCCGAACCGGTCCGATAGAATTCCTGCCCCGATTCCTCCCGCAGCAGATGTGATCAGCGTTACGGAACTGACGAGGCCGGCGGCGGCATTGCTGAGATGGAACTCGGCGCGAAGCGTTTGTAGTGCGAAAACATACAAAAGGACGTCCATTGCATCCAGCGCGTAGCCGAGCGTCGCTGCCGCGAGCGCACGATTGCGGTTGCTTATGCTTGTCCCAACGGCGACCGGGGTCACGGTTCGGCTAGTATACTAAAGAACAGTAACCATTTACGCGACAAACACGCCGTTCTCAGTTGGTATAGGTCTGTCCGTAGAGGCTCCGAATCAATGTCTGCTGCCCAAAGTCCGCTTACACCCTTACAGGACCCGAAACTCGCGCCGGTTCGGGTTCCAGCACCGCCGCGACGGGCGGACGATCGCCGCGGCCGCAAGTCGGCCTGGCTGGTTATCGCCGCTGTCCTGATTGCTGCCGCAGGTTTCGGGGCGTGGAAGCTGATTCAGAACCGTCAGGCGGAAGCGGCGAGGGCAGCCGCTACTGCTGCGCTCGCGAAGACCGCAACGGCTTACACCGGAACCCTGGCCGCGACGGTGCGTGTGACGGGGCAAACAGCCGCGACACACTTTGTGAACGTAACCGCTCCGACGATGAAAGGCCCGGAGAGTCGCGATCTGATCCTGATGGAAGTTGCGCCTGCCGGCTCCTGGATCAAGAAGGGTTCGCTTGTCGCAAAGATCGACGGGCAGGCGATTCTCGATCATATTGAGGATCTGAACGATACAATCGACACGGCACAATCGGACGTTCGCAAGCGGCGGGCCGAGCAGTCAATCGAACTCGAGAACCTGATGCAGAGCCTCAGGCTGGCGAAGGCGGACGCCGACAAAGCACGGCTCGAGTACAACGGTTCGGAAACACAGACCGACATTCAGCGGCAATTGCTCAAGCTGACCCTCGATGAGGCTGACGCAAAGTACAAAGAGCTGCAGACGGATGTCGCGCAAAAAAAGACATCGCACGCAGCGGAGCTTCGCATTCTCGAGTTGACGCTGGAGCGTCACACGCGGCACCGCAACCGGCACCAGAACGATGCGAAAGCGTTTTCCGTATACGCCTCGATGGACGGCCTGGTAGTGATGCAGCAGATCTGGCGCGGGTCGGATATGGGCCAGGTGCAAAAGGGTGACCGGCTTTCGCCTGGTCAGCCGTTTATGAAGATCGTCAACACGAATTTCATGCAAGTTGAGGGCAGTATCAATCAGGCAGAAAGCAGCCAGTTCCGCGTGGGCGAGCCAGCGAAGATTTCGCTCGATGCGTTCCCGGGCCTCACGTTTGAGGGCAAGGTTCACAGCATCGGAGCGCTCGCGGCTGCGGGCATGCGCAGCAGCAGCTACTACGTGCGCACTGTGCCGATCCGCCTCGATATCACCGGCAAGGATCCCAAGCTGATTCCGGACTTGTCAGCGAGTGCTGACGTGGTGATGCAAAAGGCTGACAACCAGGTGATCGTTCCGCTTGCCGCCCTGACTGAAGAGAACGGAAAAGCATTCGTTCAGGTGAAGGGTACTGAGGGCTGGGAGAGCCGTCAGGTGGCGACCGGCATCAGGAGCGAGACACAGGTCGCGGTTGCGTCGGGAATCAAGCCGGGCGAAGTCGTCCGACTGAACGATTAGCTCATTCTCCCCGGAGTACTTCAAGCGGTTTCTGGCCCAGGACGCGGAAGATCGCCAGCCATCCGGCTGCAGCGGCAACCAGCGCTGTCAGAACTACGCTTGTGCCGACCGCAACGACATCGAAGTGGAACGGCGTTTCTTCGAAGAAGCGCTTCAAGACAAGCCAGGTAAATGCCGTTGCGAGCAAGCTGCCCATTAACCCTGCAGTGGTGCCGAGGAGCAGAAACTCAGCCGAAAACATCGCTGAGATTCGACTGCGAGTTGCTCCGAGCGTCTTGAAGACCGCCATTTCGCGGACGCGCCGGAATCGCGTTCCGGCAACGCTCGAGGCGAGGATGATCGCACCGGCGAAGATTGCAAACGCCGAGATAAAACGAATCACGAGCGCGACCTGATCGATTACCTCCTGCACACGATCGAGAATCTCGGCCACGTTGATGACCGTTATAGTCGGGAATTTCTCATACACCCGCCGCTGCAGTGTGCTGATCGCGTCCGGTTGGACACGGGCCGCCGCGTAGTAGACGTGCGGCAGGTCGTCGAGCGCGCCTGGCGTCATGTAGAACTCGACCATACCTCGAAGCCGTTGTTCGTCGGTTCGATGAACTGCGGCGATTCGTGTCGTGATGTGTTTGCCGAAAGCGTTCCATGTGAGCGTGTCGCCAGGGCCTACCCGCATTACCCGGGCGGCACCAGTTCCGATGGAGATCTGGGGTTCGGCGGGATTTGGCTGGCCCCACCAGGCGCCGCGCACGATGCCAAGACCGGCCGGCTTCGTTGCTTCTGAGCTAATGGTCCGAGCCATCCGGTAGCGCCGCATCCCGCCGGTGAGAGGCAGATTATCAACGGAGCTTCCGTTGATTGCCTCGAGCCGGCAGGAAACTGTAGCGATCACCTCGGGGTCGCGGAGCACGCCAGGGGACTGCTTTATGAGTGATTGCAGTTCATCCTTCTGATCCTGAGTGATGTCTATGAAGAATACATTTGACATACCCGGCGGGGCGGATCTGCGGATCTCGTCGAGAACGCTTCGCTGCACGAGATAAACGGTCAGGGTGAACATGACACCAACGCCGAGAGCGGTCAGGACCGCTCGTGACTGCGAGCCGGGGCGATGGAGGTTTGCAATCGCATGGCGAACGGTCATCGGCAACGCCCGGAAGCGTGCTCCCGCGATTTCCAGAATTTTCAGCAAAGCGGCGCCAGTGATTGTGAGCACGATGAGGCTGGCCAGCAGTCCACCGATGAAGTAGCTGCCGATCCTCGCTGCTTCCTCGGCAGAACCGGCGACCAGTGACCCAGCAATCCCGGCGAGGCCGAGAGAGATCAGAACGCCGACGGCGAGCCCGCGACCGCTTCTGCGCAGTCTGTCAAGGAGACCCAACTTCACTTCCGGCATGTCGCGGCGGAGGATCAACGATGGACGGATCTCCCGGATACTCAACAGCGGCGGAAGCGTGAAGAGCAGTGTCGTGAGCAGACCGAGACCGATTCCCTGCACTGCGGTCCATGGCGTGAAGATGATCTCCGGCCGAACCTGCATAAACCGCTGCAACAACGCCGGGAACGCGCTCTGAACCGCGAGACCGAATGCGACACCGACTATCCCGCCCAGTAAGCCGAGCAGCGCTGTCTCGAGTGCGTAAATTCGGATGATCTGGCCCGAGCGTCCTCCGATCGATTTCATCACTGCGATCGAATCCATGCGCGTCTGCAGGTGCGCGTGCATTGCGGTCGCGACACCGATTGCGCCTACGATGAGAGCGATAAGACTGACAAGACTCAGAAAGCTGGTCGCGCGCTGGAGGCCGAGCCGTACATTTGGATTTAGCTCTTTGTAGTTGACGATCAGGCCTTCCGGGAACGCCTTTTTAAGTTCCGCTTCGACGGGGAGGTAATCGCCTTTCAGGCGGAACAGGATTCGTTGAGAGGCACGGCTTCCGAGCGAGAGGAGGCCGGTTTTTGCAAGACCTTCGCGCGTGATCATCATTCGCGGGCCCACGCTGAAGCTGCCCGACATGCGGTCCGGTTCTTTGTCGAGGACTGCGGCAACACGGAATGGCTCGCCACCGACGCGGACGAACTGCCCCGTTTTCACGTGCAGACGATCGCGAAGATCGTCAGAGATAACGACGGAATTATTCGTCAGCGCCTGTTTCAACGGCATCGCCGGGAGGAGCGTCACCTCGCCATATAGCGGATACAGGTCAGGATCGAGCGCTTTGACGGTCGTCAGTACCGGCACGGGGACCGGATCTGATGCGACCATACTGAGCGTCTCTGTCACTCGCGTGATGGTTGCCCCCTGATGCTGCAGGTTCTCGAGTGCCGCTTCCTGTTCGGCAGTCGGCTTGGCGAAGATGCGCACGAAGATATCGGCTGCCATGAGACTTCGGGCTTCGTGGCCAAGCATCGCCCGGAAAGACTCGCTGAAGCCGCGAACACCTGTGAGGATGCCCACGCCGGCTGCGACTGCGAGTACGACGAACAGGAACTTGCTCCACGATGCCCGGAGATCGCGGAGTGCGATGCGGAACGCCGTCGGGATCACTCGCTCACTCCCGAGGGCGTGACGTCCGAGATGACTCTGCCGTCTTCCAGCGTGATGCGTCGTTGTGCCCGCGAAGCCAGTTCCGGATCGTGAGTGACGAGAACGAGTGTGGTGCCTTCGCGCGCGTTGATCTCGAGCAACAGTTCCAGGATGTGGCGTCCGTTGACACTGTCGAGATTGCCAGTCGGTTCATCAGCGAGCAGGATTGGCGGCCTGACCATAAAGGCTCGGGCAACGGCAACGCGCTGCTGCTCGCCACCGGACAGCTGGACCGGATAGTGCGTGGTGCGATCCACCAGACCGACCTGGGTGAGGAGGTCGCGCGCCCGGCTGCGGCCCGCGCCGTTGCCGCCAATCAGTTCCCAGGGCAACAGAACATTTTCTTCGGCGGTGAGAGTCGGGATGAGCTGATAGTTCTGAAAAACGAACCCGAGCTTGCGTCCGCGCACGGCGGCGAGGCGGTTCTCGGAAAGTCCGGTGATTTCTTCGCCATCGAGTTTGACTGATCCTGAGCTGGGGTTGTCGAGGCCGGCGACGAGGCCGAGCAAGGTACTTTTGCCGCTTCCGGACGCTCCCAGGATTGCGAGAAACTGGCCTTTAGGCACAAACAGGTCGATCCCGCGCAGGATCTCGACCCGATGCGTTCCGGTTTCAATAACTTTGGTTAGCCCTCTCACGTCAATCATGCGGATGCTTCTTTATCTTCTGACGTGGCTGCTTGCAGCTCAGACTCAGGACGTTCGCCCGAATGTTGTGGTACTTGGCGACAGCATTGCCGAAGGTTACGGTGTAGCGCAGGGCCGCAGCTTCCCGGACGATGTACAGCGAAGGCTGGATAAGACCGGGTACAAGTATCACGTTGTGAACCTTGGCGTGAGCGGGGACACCACGACCGGAGCGCTCAACCGTTTGAATTATGCCCTGTCGTTCAAGCCGCAGGTGCTGGTCATCGAGCTGGGCGGCAACGATGGTCTGCGGGGCGTTCCCGTTGCGCAGACGAAGTCCAATCTCGAGCAGATGATTGTTCGGGCAAAGAAGGCGGGGTCTCAGGTTTTGCTGGCAGGCATGACGCTGCCGCCGAACTACGGGCCTGACTATATTCGGACTTTCGAAGGCATGTACAAGGACCTTGCGGCCCGTTACAAGGTGCCGCTAATCCCGTTTCTGATGAGCTCGATTCGGGAGCAGTACGACGTCCGGCCCGGGTTGATGCAGCGGGACGGCATACATCCCACCGCCGAAGGGCATGAGCTGATCGCGGACACGGTGATGCGCTATCTCCGTCCCATGCTGAAGCGGACGTAGGAGACCCTGCCGACAGTCGGTCGCTTACGACGGTTCGTCAGCTGATCCGCACGATTCGTCGGATCGCGCGCGAGAAATTCCAGACTTTCGAGCAGACTCGAGTCAGAGGAGACCGATGTCTATTTCAAAGAGTCTGGCCGGATTTGCACTTCTGGCGATGGTTGTGGCCGGTGCTACGGAGCGATTTGATTATGTTGTCCGCAACAAGTTCTTCGCGGGGTTCGCCGGCGATAAGCAAGCTCTCGCGGAAGCGATGAAGGTCTGCGAGGCTGTCCTCGCTGAAAACGCTAATCACGCTGAGGCTCGGGTATGGTACGGTTCCGGGCAGATGGTGCAGAGCCGTGAGCTGATGCGAACGGATCCGGCGAAGGGGATGGAATTGTACTCGGCGGGCCTGAAGAATATGGACCGGGCCGTCGAGATTGCGCCGGATGATGTCGGAGTGCGTGCCCCCCGCGCGGCCGTCATTCAGGCCGTCTCGCACTTTGTTCCCGAGCAGCAAAAGTCCGTCCTGCTTGCGCGAGTCATCGCGGATTATCAGCACGTTTTCGATATTCAGCAGGCGTACTGGGACAAGCTGGGGACGCACCCGAAAGGTGAGTTGCTGTTTGGCCTGGCGGATGCGTACAGCCGGACGGGCGAGAACGAAAAGGCTGCAGTGTATTTCGAGAAACTTCAGGCGGAGCTTCAAGGATCGGTATACGCGAAACGTGCGGCGACCTGGTTGCAGACGAGAACGCCGCTGCCGGCAGCGGAGACGCGCTGCGTTGGCTGTCACACTGCGAAGTAGGATGCCTGCTTCCCGATTCCAGCTTACGGGCTGGACTCAGACGCTTTTCCTTTCGGCGCTCGGCGGACTGTCCGTTCCGCTGATGACCTTTCTTCTGGTTCGACACGCGACGCCGCAGCAGATTCTGACCTCAACGGTTATGTCGCTGTCCTACGCGCTGGTGATCGGTTCGCTGGTTCATCTTGTCATTCAGTTTGCCGGGCCGATGATGTATCGGACCGGCCCCATCCCCGGATGGCTGCTCGGCACTGTGAATCTGGTCGTTTGTGCGATTGTCGGATGCTTTCTCGGCACTGGAATCGGGATAGTGATTCTTCGTTTCCCGTGGCTTCGGTTTTGGCCGATGTACCGGGATGCGATTCGAATCTGTATTCCGATTTCGCTTGCTGTCGGCGCGCTTATTGCGTTTCTCGATCGGCTCCGGTCGCAGATGCGGGCTACCGAACTCGAGTTGCGCACGAAGGAGCTGGAGCGTGAGCGCGCCGAGAAACTTGCGGCGGAAGCACGGCTGTCTTCGCTCGAAAGCCGTATACATCCACATTTCCTGTTTAACTCACTGAACTCGATCTCGGCGCTGATTCGCGAGGATCCTGTCGCTGCGGAGCAGCTTCTCGGCAGGCTGTCGAGTCTGCTGCGGTTCTCACTGGATAGCCATCAGTCGAAGCTGGTGCCGCTTGCCCACGAGATCAGGATCGTTTCGGATTACCTGCACATTGAGGAAGTCCGATTCGGGTCGAGATTGCGGTTTCAGATCGATATTCCCGAAGACCTGGCTCAAGCTGTTCAGGTACCGCCGCTCGCGGTGCAGACTCTGGTTGAGAACAGCGTCAAGTATGCCATTGCGCCGCGCCGTGAGGGCGGCTTCATCCAGGTTGCCGCTTCGCGCGACGGGAACGGTGAAGTGAGCATCGAGATTCGTGATGACGGTCCGGGATTCACTCCGGAGCTGGTGCAGCGGGGGCATGGCATTGACCTGCTCCAGTCGCGACTGGATGCATTGTTCGGGGCGAGCAATGCCCGAGTAGAGATTCAGGGAAGCGTGGTGGCTATACGACTGAGGGATGATGCGCGCCTACCTGCTTGACGACGAAGAACTCGCGGTGCGGCGGCTCTCCCGACTGCTGCATGACGATGGCCGGGCCGAAGTAGCTGGATCCAGCACAGATCCGGTTACGGCTGCAGGGGAAATTGCACGGCTCCAGCCGGATATTCTGTTCCTCGATATCGAAATGCCGGGCCTGAACGGGTTTGAATTGCTGCAACGGCTCGGGGACTTTCAGCCGCTTGTTATTTTCACGACTGCGTATCACGAGCACGCGTTGCGAGCCTTCGAAGTGAACTCGGTGGATTACCTGCTGAAGCCGGTCGATCCTGAGAAGCTCGATCGCGCTCTCACGAAGCTGAGCCGGATCCGCGGCGGGTCCGAGTCGCGACCCGACATGCGGCAACTCTTTGACAAGCTGGCCTCCGTTCTCCATCCGCGGCCGGCTTATGCGTCGCGGCTACCTTCCCGCACAGGCGACCGTGTGGAGTTCGTCGACGTGCGGACGGTAACGCACTTCTACGCGCGGGATAAGTTAACATTCGCAGCCACGCCAAGCCGCGACTACTGCGTCGAAGGCAGCATTGTCGACCTCGAATCCAAACTGGATCCCGCCAAATTCGTTCGGATTCACCGGTCGACGCTGGTGAATCTGGAACACATCGCAGAGTTGTACAACTGGTTCGGAGGCAAGGTACTGCTTCGTCTCAACGATGCGAAAAAGACGGAACTAACAGTGGCGCGCGACCGCGCTAAAGAGATCCGCGAACGCCTCGGGCTGTGACATCACCGAGTTCGGGCTACTCCGAATTGCTACGCTGGCTTTATGGCTTTCCGGGATTCATTCTTCGCAACCAAGTTCGGAATTACGCAGAGGGACCTCGAAAACTATCTTTCAGAAGCGCTCTCAAATGGCGGGGATTATGCGGATTTGTATTTCGAATATCTTGCGACATCCGCCATCAGCATCGACGAATCGATTGTCAAGAGCGCGACCCAGGGCGTGTCGATGGGCGTCGGCATTCGCGTCATCGCGGGTGAACGCACAGGGTACGCGTACAGCGACGACCTGTCGCCGGAACGCGTCCGAAACGCGGCCCGGGTGGCTTCGTTCATCGCTCGGGGACCTACGGATGTGGACCCGGTCAGTTTACAGGAAGTGCGCGGGCGGAATCTGTATGCCATCGGCGTCACACCAACCGAGACGAGTCTGAGCGAACGCGTTTCGCTGGTGCAGCGCGCGGACAAAGCGGCGCGGGACTATGATCCGCGGATTTTTCAGGTTCAGGCGGTTTATGCGGATAATCTCCGGCACGTGCTGGTCGCCACCAGCGACGGAGAACTGAGTTTCGACAAGCAGCCGCTGGCTCGCATGAGCATCGCCGCACTCGCGCGCGATGAGAGACGGAGTGCCACAGCGCGGCTACTCGGGCGGAGGCGGACGCGTCAGTCTGGACTATTTCCTTACGGAGAAGACGCCGGAGAATTTCGCTCATGAGGCGGCCCGGCAGGCGATTGTGCAGCTGAGCGCTGTGCCCGCACCTGCTGGCGAGATGACGGTTGTGCTGGCCCCTGGCTGGCCGGGAATCCTGCTGCATGAAGCCGTGGGTCACGGACTGGAAGCCGACTTCAATCGCAAAGGGTACTTCTGCATTCAGCAACCGCATCGGACAGCAGGTCGCCAGCGAGTTGTGCACCGTGGTGGATGACGGGACGATCGCAAACCGGCGCGGCTCACTGAACGTCGACGATGAGGGCCATCCGACGCAGCAGAACGTGCTGATCGAGAACGGCATTCTGCGCGGGTATTTGTCAGGACAAGCTTTCGGCTAGAGTGCTCGAAGCAAGTCAACCGGCAGCGGACGACGCGAAAGTCGTACCAGCACATCCCGATGCCTCGTATGACAAACACGTTCATGCTGGCCGGGTGAAAGCGACCCGGAGGAGATCATTCGCTCGGTGAAGAAGGGACTGTATTGCGCGAACTTCGGCGGAGGGCAGGTGGATATCACAAGCGGGAACTTCGTGTTTACGGCTTCTGAGAGGTATCTGATTGAGGACGGCAAACTGACGCGGCCGGTTCGCGGCGCGACGCTGATCGGCAACGGACCCGAAGCTTTGAAATACGTGTCGATGGTGGGCAACGATCTCAAGCTGGACGAAGGCATCGGTATCTGCGGCAAAGAAGGGCAGAGTGTTCCGGTAGGCGTCGGCATCCCGACGATGAAGATGGACCGCATGACGGTCGGGGGCACGGCTTGAGCGAGCCGCTGGAGCAATCGCAGAACAGGTGATCCGACTCGCGATGAAGACGCGGGGCTACCGGCGCCGAATGCACCGGCTCTGAGGGCAGTCAGTTTTCGGTCAGCGTTCGAAAGGGCGAGGTCGAAACTCTAACGGAAGCAGGCTCACGCGGTGTCGGAGTTCGTGTGTTGGTCGGGAAGAATACCGGTTCCGCCGTAACGTCGGATCTGACGCCGCGACGGAATTCGCAAGATGGTCGGTTGCGGCACTGGATCTTGCAAGGATCACGACGCGAGGATCCGTATGCGGGACTGCCCGATCGCGGATGAACTCGGCGAGCTGGATCTCGATCTGCAGTTGCTTTGCCCGGCGGTTACGAGCTGCCGACTGACTGGAAGATCGAGCAGGCGAAGAACGCCGAGGCGGCCGCGTTCGCGGTGGACGCCGGATCACGAATTCCGAAGGCGCGTCTTCGACACACATACCGGCTTTACGGTGTTCGCCAACTCGCTCGGTTTCCGGGGAGTTACCGAAGCGGCAGCTGCTCGATCAGTGCATCACCGGTGGCCAAACAGAGGGCGCAGCGATGGAGCGCGATTACTGGTATTCCGTCGCTCGCGATCCGGCGCGGCTCGAAAGCGCCGAGGCAGTCGGGCGGCGAGCGGCGGAAAGGACGCTGCGACGGCTGGGAGCGCGGAAGGTGTCCGACGCAGCGAGTTCCGATTGTATTCGACCCTCGAGTTGCGCGATCGATCTGTGGACAACATCTTCGACGCGGTGAGCGGCGACGCGATTTATCGAGGCGAGTCGTTTCTGGCGGGCAAGATGGGACAGAAGGTCGCGTCCGAACGACTGACCGTGATTGACGACGGGACAATTCCGGGACTGTTCGGATCGAGTCCGTTCGACGATGAAGGGGTTCCTTCGCGACGTACCGTGGTGATCGAGCGCGGCATACTGAAAAGCTGGCTGCTGAATTCTTATACTGCGCGGAAGCTCGGCTTGAGGACCACGGGGAATGCTTCGCGGGGCATCACGGGCAACGCCGGTGTGGGCAACGGGAACATGTA
Source organism: Bryobacteraceae bacterium (assembly GCA_963794765.1). Taxonomy (GTDB): domain Bacteria; phylum Acidobacteriota; class Terriglobia; order Bryobacterales; family Bryobacteraceae; genus JAWXCM01. The sequence continues at coordinate 34,547 of CAWCGC010000049.1, forward strand.
CTTCGAAGCGGGAAGTGCGGCACCAGAGGACATCATTGGGTCGGTGAACGAACGGGTTTTACGTGACGGAACTGATCGGCGCAGGGCGTGAACACCGTCACCGGCGATTACTCGCGCGGCGCCGCGGGTCTGTGGATTGAAAACGGCAAGCTGTCGTTTCCTGTTTCCGAAGTCACCATCGCGAGTACTTTGCCCGAGATGCTTAATGGAATTCAGGAGATCGGGAACGACCTGGTGTTTCGCAGCTCGATGGCATCGCCGACGATCCTGATCGGGGAGATGACGGTCAGTGGCCAGTAGGACGGAAGAACGAGTTCACATCAGCGCGCCGATGATCGTGGTCCTGATGGTCGCGATCGCTGCGCTGGGCGGTTTCTGGTATTTCGCAAGCCGTCCACGCACGCCCGAATCGACAAAGCCAACTACCGCTGAGGCGAAGGAATACACGAAGAATTTGAAGCTCAGCGGAGTGGCGATGAAGGCGACGACGAGCTTTGCTGGCGGCGATCTGGTCGAGATTACAGGCAACATTCAGAACACAGGCGGTCGTGCTGTCGAGCGCGCGGAGCTGACCTGCGTCTTCTATGACCCGTACGGGACCATCGTGGCCCGGGAGCGCGTGCCGATTATCCGACGCCGTCTGAATCCGGGTGAAACTCGCGAGTTTCGGCTGCCGTTCGAAGGCATTGGTTCGGCCGTGGAACCAGGCGATGCCGACGATGGTGATTGCGAACATCGATTTTTCATGAAGCTTGGTTTGAGCGCGGCCGCACTGCTGGTTGTCGTCTGTGCGCTGACTGCGAGTGCGAAGGAGTGGCCGTTCACGGTCGACGTGCGAGGCGAGGTGGTCGCGGAGCTGGATATGCGCTCGCCTGGGTCCGACTGGGCTAAGCCTGGCCGTGAGGCTGCCGTCGCTGTTGCATCGGCAGATGGTTCGAAGCCGCAGCACCTCATTCTGTACGGCGGTCCGACTGTCAACACGTATCGGATCTTTTTGGGTGAGCTGGCGGCGGGCGAACACAAGTTGTCGGTCGAGCGGGATGGCCCTTTTTCTGCGGCAGAAACCGAGGTTGCGATCGATGCCGTTCGGTTCAAGGTGTACGAGGCATCGAGTCCAGCGGGACAGGCTATCGCGAGTGCTCCGGTGTTGTATATCCGACCCAACACTGTCGGTAAGTTTTCGGATGTTCCGATGATTGTGTATTCGGAGCGGCTGGTTCAGGACGGCAAGCGATATCTTCAGTACACGGCAATCTTCTCTAACGAGGACGGCGGGACGTCGACTCGTGCGCTGATGGCGCGCTGGGGACGGACTACGGACATCGAGTACATGTATCGTGTCTACCTCGGTGAAGACGGCCGGCCCGGGAGTGCAATCATTCAGGGCCCGAATCATGTGGAGCAGAAATGGTCGGGTCCGATGGAGGGCTCGCACCCGCTGCTGATGCCGGTGACGAATAACAATACGTTCGGCGCGGCGCGGCAGGATTTGTCACCGATGCGATTCCAGATTGCTCCGATTGCGGCGGATCTGAGTCGGGCGTCACGGGAAAGCGTGATGGATCAGTATCCGGTCACGTATGACGTGATGGGCAAGGAGCTTCAGCGCGAAGGTAAACTGCGCCCGTTCGGCGTGGTTGATGGTGAGAAGATTTCCGATCCGCGTAATTATTTGTTTGTCGATTATGGCGCGACGCATGCGCAGAGTGCGTTTACTGCCGTCGCGATTCTGAAAGATGGCCGCGAGTTTGTCAGTGATCTCGGCCGGCTCGACTATGCGATCAGTCGCGATGGGTGGGTTCGAACGACGATTGAGCTTCCACCTGCGACGCCAGCTTCAGACGTCGCCGGGCTGACGTTTGTCTGTAAGGCGCTGAAGCCGGAAACTAAAGGTTCGTGCACGCTGCTCGGGGTTCCTCGTGTCTTCCTGCTCGGGGCTGATGGACGGCCTGGTCCTGCGCTGGCTTTCTCTTCGGGCGAGAGAACCGTGCCGACCGGCGAGTTGGTTAAGCTGACGCCATAGTGATTCCTGATGATCTCGCGAATGCGTTGAGGCAGGGAAAGACGATTCAGCTCGCGCTGAAGGTGGTGCCGAAAGCTTCGCGGGATGAGATTTCCGGCGTGATGGAGGATGGTTCGCTGAAGGTGAAGGTCACAGCACCGCCGGATAAAGGCAAAGCTAATGCCGCGGTGTGTGACCTTCTGTCAGCTGCGTTTGGCGTCCCGAAACGCAACGTCGAGATCCTGCGGGGACATACGTCGACCAGCAAGATCGTTCGGATTACTGCTTAGTTGCAGGCGTCGTTCCCGTGGGTGAGCCGGGGCGGTGAGCGCGTTCCATATCGGCCAGCAGCTGACGCACGACTTTATCGGCGACGTCAGAAGCTGCGCCTTTGAACTTGCCTCCCTGACTCTCCTGGGTGGTGGACCAGATCACTTCGCCATCTTTGGTAACAAGCCGGACGGCCGCAGTGGCTTCGTGCTTGCGTTCGTTGAGGTGAACCGATTCGTTATCACCGACTGTCGCGCGTCAGCCGAGGCACACCGGTCTTCCCTCCATAGGCTGAACCGATGGAGGCGCCCGCGTGCACACCTTCACTTGACTGGAACTGATCGTTGAAGATCTGATCGTCGGCCGAGCCACGGAGGACCGCATCGGCCTTGTCGGCGTCTTCCGTGATTCGGAAAGCACCCGCGCTCTGCATAGCGTTGATAATCATGTCTCGAACGCTGCCGGAGTTTTCGCCGGTGAGCCGGTCGACGTAAACACGCCGGACGTTCAGGATGGGGTTCAGAGCCGATTCGGCTCCGAAACAACCAACAGCAGTGATCAAAGCGAGAACCGATGAGGTCATTTGCTTAAACCTTTCCTGACTTTCTGGCCTGAGCATCCTGATAGGTCACCCTTAGCCCCGTCCGAGCTTCGAGGGCTACGATGACGGAGCGAATTTTGTCTTTCTCCACCTGAAAAACCATGGCCTGCTGCTTCCCTTCCTTGTCGGTGTAGCCGACGGTAAGGAAATGCTGCCGAGATTTCGTCAGCAGGAACATCGGCGAGATCACCATTGCCAGAGCGACGCGGCGGTTCACATTTTGGCCGTATTCCAGCAGGTTGATCCTGTCGTAGCCCACGCTGACGTCGCGGTGCGACGCCACGAAGTTGAAGAAGAGTTCATCGGTTGTGCGAATCCGGCCGTTTGAATCGGCCGGAATCGCAGATACAGTGCCGCCGATATATCTTGCGCCCACCCCGGATTCTGCGGAGCAGGCGCCCACTACGAAGAGAAGCAGGGAGATCACTCGCGTGGTCGGCACGTTTGCATAGTGAGGTTCGCGGCCAGATTCTCTCCGGAATATCTCCCGTTCGGCGACCGCGATAGACTTTGGGTAGCGTGCATGACCTTGCGGGCCATTGCGCCCTTGTGGTTCCCTGCTACAACGAAGCTCACCGCCTGAACGCCAATGAATATATCTCATTTCTGAAAGCAGCTCCGTCGGGGTTTCGCCTGATTCTGGTTGACGACGGAAGCACGGACGATACGCTTAGCGTGCTTGTAAGGATCCAACTGGAGGCGGGCGGGGATCGGGTTCTTGTTTTGCCGAAGAAGCCGAATGCGGGAAAGGCGGACGCGGTTCGTTACGGCATGAAGTACGGACTGGACTTACCAGGAATTGCCGTTGTCGGTTTCTGGGATGCCGACCTTGCGACGCCTCTGCCGTCGGTGTACGACTTTCTTCGAGTGCTGGAAGACTTTCCGGATATTCAGATGATTTTCGGTGCGCGGGTACAGTTACTGGGGCGATTTATTCAGCGGCGCGCGGTCCGGCATTATCTGGGACGAGTGTTCGCTACGGTCGTCTCCAACGTGCTTCAACTCCCGGTGTATGACACGCAGTGCGGTGCAAAGCTGTTTCGTGCTACTCCCGATTTTCGTGAAGTGATTCGCGAGCCGTTTCTGTCGCGCTGGATTTTCGATGTCGAGATCATTGCCCGGTTCATTCGGCGCAGAGGTGTCGACTGGGTCCAGAATGCTATTTATGAGTATCCGCTCGAGCGGTGGGAAGACGTGGCCGGTTCCAAAGTGAAATCCGGTGATTTCTTCAAGGCTGCCGCTGAGGTGTTCGCGATCTGGAGACGGTACCTTCGCACATGACTGCGCTTCTGCTTCTGACTGCGATGACGACGATTGACCAAACCGCTGCCGCTCGCTTTGCCAGTCTGGCGCTGGAATGCGTCGACCGGGAATATCCGAACAAGATCGCGCACGTGATGAACTCGGACAAGGACGCGAAGCCTCCCCGCGAGCTGACGCCCGCGTTCTATGGATGCTTCGACTGGCACTCGTCGGTGCATGGCCACTGGCTGCTTGTGAGACTCGCTCGCATGTTCCCCAACGCGCCGTTTACGGCGAAGAGCACGGGATGTTCTCAGCCGTCATCTGACGCCCGAGAAGATCGCCGCTGAAGCGGAGTATGTTCGCGGCGATGGTCGGGCGACCTTCGAGCGACCGTATGGGCTCGCGTGGCTGCTTCAGCTTGGGCAGGAGCTTCGTGAATGGGACGATCCTCATGCGCGGGAGTGGGCGGTGAACCTTCGCCCGCTGGAGGCGGCTGTACGCGACCGACTAGTGCGTGGCTGCCGAAGCTGTCTTATCCCGAGCGCACGGGCGTTCACAGCCAGACGGCTTTTGCGCTCGGGCTGATGTATGACTCGTCTGGTCAGGAGCCGGAGTTTCGGGCGCTTGTGGCGCGCAGGATTCGGGATTTCTATTTAAATGATGTGCGGTGCCCGGTGACGTACGAGCCGTCGGGTCAGGACTTTTTGTCGCCTTGCATCGCGGAGGCGGATGCGGTTCGTCGTGTGCTGCCGAGTGCGGAGTTTGCTCGATGGTTTGATGTGTTTTTGCCGGAAGTTTCGCTACAGCCGGAGAAGGTCACCGATCCGACTGACGGACAACTGGCGCATCTGGACGGACTGAATCTTGTCGCGGGCCTGGATGCTGGAAGGGAATCGCGGCTGCATTACCCGCGGACAACAAGCGGAAGGCGGCGATAGCGGATCTGGCTCGCCGGCACCGAGATGCGGGTATTGCTTCGGTTACCGGCGAGCACTATGAGGGCGGGCACTGGCTGGGATCGTTCGCGGTGTATCTGGTGACGGGCCGCGGACTGCCAAACGGAGCTAAGCTCCCCTGATCTTCCGGAAGTTGTCGAGGCACGCCTTGGCGGTTTCCATCGATGGCATACGGCTGCCTTCCTGCTCGATCAAATAGAATTCGATACCGCCTTTCGATTCGGCCGCGCTGAATATCTTCTTCCACGGCGTATCGCCTTCCCCGAACAATACCCGGTAGCCTTCGCCCGGCTTCCAGTCTTTGCAGTGCATGGAGCGGATGCGGCCGGGGTTGGATTGATCCACCCGACGGGATCGACGCCCATCTCGCAGCAGGTGCCGACGTCGAGTTGCAGTGTGACCGATTTCGGAGTGTTTGCGGCGATGATCTCCATTGGAAGTTTGCCGTCGATTTTTGTGAACTCAAGCTCGTGGTTGTGATAGCCCGTGCCCATGCCGAGCGGTTTCAGCTTTCCGTCGGCGGCCGTGAGGGTGTCCGCAACGCCGCGCCATCCGTCGGCCGAAGTAATCTTGCCAGCACTGGCGAGGACGATCATCTTCGACCCGATAATTTGATTTAACTCGATCGCCTTCTGGATGCCATCGGACGAGAGCGCCTTCGGACCGTTGTGCGTTGACATGCACTTCAGGCCGGAATCATCGAGGACCTTGCGAACCTGCTTCGCGTAGTCGGGCGTCCACTCGTAGTAGGGGGAATAGAATTCGACAACCTGATAGCCCATTTTTCCGACGGCCTGGACGGTGCCCATCAGGTCTTTCTGAAGTTGATCCCGGACCGAGTAGAGTTCGAGTCCGACCGGGATTTTCTTGCCCGCAGCGGATACAAGGGGAATTGCAGCCGCCGCGGACGCGAGGAAGGAACGGCGCGAGGTCATGCGCCGACGATATCACACCTGTTTACTTGCGCTTTGCTTCAAATGGCCGTGCGTCACCGCCGTCGCGCGCGACCTCGCCCTTGAGCGCGTCACCCGTGATCGTCGCCGTGTAAAGCATTTTGAAATCGCCGTTCGGCGTTTGCATTGTCGTCGTCCAGGATACTTTATCGCCGCTGATTTTGCCTTCCTGGATCTCCATTTCTCGCGGCTCCATGTCGCCGAACTGCATCGTTGCTTTGCCAGTGAGCTTCGGGCCATCCGCCTTGAGATCGAAGGTCTGGATGATGGTGAAGGACTGGCCCTCACGGTCGATCTTGCGTTCGGATACCCATTTGCCGTTGATTGCTGCTTCTGCGAGCACGAGGCCCGCGAACAAGGTCAACATTGCGAACAGTGCAGTAATGCGCTTCATAAGTTTAGTGTTCCTCGACCTAAGTTTTCCGTTACGGGCCAGAGCTTTTTTTATCCTACCAACCGACGGGTTTGCCCTTGTTCTGCTCGTCGAGCCATTTCTTCAGCGGTGCGAAGTAGTCCATGATCGCGGTCGCATCCATCTGGCGCTGGCCAGTTCCAACGAAAAGTGCTTCCTGCCACGGACGGCTTTGACCCAGCTCGAGCATCTTTGCAAGACGTTCCCCCGGCTTCCTTGTTGCCGTAGATCGAGCAACGGTTGAGGGGCCCGGTGCAGCCGGCCGCCTTGCAGAGCGCGCGGTGGAACTGGAACTGGTAGATGCGCGCGAGGAAGTAGCGCGCGTACGGCGTGTTCGCGGGCACGTGGTACTTCGCGCCCGGATCGAAGTCGGCCTCGCTGCGCGCGACCGGCGGCGCGACGCCCTGGTACTTGCGCCGCAGCGCCCACCACGCCTCGTTGTAGTCTGTCGGGCGTGATCTTGCCGGAGAAGACGTCCCAGCGCCACTGGTCGATCAGCAGGCCGAACGGCAGGAAGGCGACCTTGTCGAGCGCCCTCTTCATCAGCAGGCCGTTGATCGCCCTTGTCGCGTCGGGCGCCGCTGTCGAGCAGGCCGAGGTTCTTCAGGTACTCGGGCGTGACGCAGAGCGCGATGGTGTCGCCGATGGCCTCGTGGAAGCCGTCGTTGGCGCCGTCGCTGGAAGAGGAACGGCAGCTTGTTGTAGGCGTGTGGTAGAAGTCGTGCCCGAGCTCGTGGTGGATGGTGATGAGGTCCTCCTCCGTGTGCTCGATGCACATCTTGATGCGCAGATCGTTGATGCAGGTCGACGTCCCAGGCGCTGGCGTGGCAGACGACTTCGCGGTCGCGCGGCTTCGTGAAGAGCGAGCGCTCCCAGAACGTCGCGGGCAGCGGGTCGAGGCCGAGCGAGGTGAAGAAGCGCTCGCCGAGCGCACCATCGCCTTTGTCGTCGACGTTCTTCTTCGCGCAGGATCTTCGTCACGTCGAGCCGGGGTCGGCATTGGACGGCTCGACGAGTCGATAGATGTTCTCCCACTCCTGCGCCCACATGTTGCCGAGCAGGTGCGCGGGGATCGGGCCCTTTTCGGGCCGACCTTGTCCTTGCCGTACTTCTCGCGGAGCTTGTTGCGCACGTAGCAGTGGAGCGTCGTAAGAGCGGCTTGACCTGCTCCCAGAGCCGCTCGAGTTCCTCCTCGAACTGCCTCGGGCGTCATGTCGTAGCCGGAGCGCCAGAGCGCGCCCATGTCGGCGAAGCCGATCTCCTGCGCGCCCTTGTTCGCCGAGCTCGACGAAGCGCTGCGTAATCGCGTGCGCATCGGGCGGCGCGATCGCGTGCCAGCCCGTCCACGGCGTCGAGCAGCTCGTCGTAGTTGCGGCTCTTCGCCATGACGCGCGAGAGCTCGTCGAGCTCGAGGCAGCCATCCTTGCTCGTCATCGCCGGGCCTTGCCGCAGCCGGGCGGGCAGTACTTGCCCTTGCCGTACATGCCGTCCATGCCAGACGGCGATCTCGGCCAGCTCGCTGCGCTTCTTCGCGTCGTTCGGGGCGCGGGCATGGTTAGCGAGACTTAGCAGGAGGAGCTTCCGCTCGCAGATCGGCCGGCAGAGCTTCAGGCCGTCGAACCGTCGTGGCTTCCTTGACGGCGCCGGTCTGGTAGTCCATGGCACGCCTCCTTGGCGGCGGCGGCGAGCGCCTCGGTGTCGTCGGTGATGTAGGTCGACTGGACCCACTGAGCCCTGCTGGCTTCATTGGCAAGGTCCAGCATTTCCTTCTCGGCACGATCGAGGAATGCGCGAACCTCGGCTGTGGTGGGCTTAGTCGTTGGGTTCGCTGGGCCTGCCGCCCGGGTTAGCGGCAGCAGTGATAAGAGGAGGACAATGCCCGGTAAGGCTCTGGAAGGCATACTCCAGAGATAGCAGAGCCTTTGCTCAGAATTTCGTGAGTTCAGTGAAACGGAAGTCGTGGACCTTCATCGCGGGCACGACCATATCGAACGATTCCTCGCCGCTGGCGCGGCACGACGCTGAGAGGCACTCGACGTTCTTCAGCATTTCGACGACGCTCTGGTTGAAGCGGAAGTTGCGGATTCCGTGCGCGATCTCTCCATCCCGTATCAGGAAGGTGCCATCTCGCGTCATGCCCGTCATGACCTTGGCGAACGGCTCGACCTCGCGTATGTACCAGAAACGTGTCACGAGGATACCGTTTGGCGTGGCGGCTATAAGGTCTTCGAGGCTTGATTTGCCGCCAGCAATCACGATGTTTGTCGGCGCTTCGCCTACCTCGTTGGGACACGGGAATCCGTGTCCGGTTGGCTCGACACCGGCTCGTCTGGCTGCAAGTCTCGAATATGCGACCTGCTGGATGACGCCTTTGCGCACGAGGGTGAGAGTTTGACGGGGCATGCCCTCGCCGTCGAACGCTGCTCCGTTCTGGAGCGGGAAACGGCAGTCGTCGTAGATGGTGATGTTTTCGCCGAAGAGCTTTTCACCAACGCGGTCTGTCAGGAACGACCGCTGGTCGTCAACTGCGGTTCCGCTGAAATCTGCAAAGATCTGCCCGACCAGGTCGAGCACGGCCGATGGCTCAAGGACGACGGTATATGCACCAGGTTGCAGTTCCTTCGCGCCCGCGGAGAGTTTGGCTTTGCGAGCAGCGGATCTGGCAAGATCCACCGGCCTGATGTCTTCGTGATTGGTGGAAGTCGCTTTCGCCCAGCCAGAGGAGTCCGCCGCGATCGCCGTCACCGAAAACGTAGTCAACGTCTCGAAGTAGTAGCGCGACACGCCCCGTGAGTTCATGATCACTTCGGCGTTTTCGCCCGTGGAATAAATCCCGGCAGCAGTCTGGCCTAGTCCTCGATCACCCGGATGGCTTCGGTCACCGCGGCTGCCCTTTGCGCCGGAGTGGCTGCCGCGGCTTCGGGCGACCATCGGGAAGCATCCGTGCTCTCGTCGCCTGAGGCCTCGTACAACGGCGGAAGGTCAGGGACAGGTTCGCTGGCTCGCGTCAATGTAATCGCGTCATCGACGGCAGCAGAAATCCCGTCGCGGTGAAGACGATTGGTGGTTACGCGCGCCGTACGCTCGCCGATAACAGGCCGGATGGAAAGCGTCACGCCACGTTCGGAAACATTCTGATGGATTGTGTTGTTCGCGAAACGTGTCAGCGATTCGTCGGAAGCACTCAACAGAATCTCGAGATCTTCGACGCCATGTCGATAGGCGGCCGCCTGAACGGCGAGCATCAGTTCCTGACAACGTTCACGGGGCAGCAGTTCAGATTCAGTCCGCGCTTGTAGATGCATTGCCTGTTTTGATTTTTCGAAACCGCGACGGGGAGGCTCCGTGTCCTGTTCCCATTACCTGCTCGGGCTGGCCCTTGCCGCAATTGGGATGCCCCACAGCACCCAGTGCTCGCGATCGCGACGGCGTCGCAGGCGTTCCAAAATCGGTGAGTGATGCCGCTGTAAGCCGGGTTTTTGAGCATGCGGACGCACGGCCTCCCGGATTTCCCAGGCGATCTCGCAACCGAATTGGAAATTGTATCGCTTATCGTCAATCGACCAGCTGCGATTAGTCTCCATGTAGATGCCGTGTCGGTGTCGAAGACTTCGTCGAGCGTCTGCTCTCCGGGAAGCAGACTGACGTTAGTCATACGAATTAGCGGAAGCCGGTCCCAGCCCTCGGCGCGCATAGTTCCGTTCGATCGCGCGGCCCCAATCGCCGCGGCGGTTTCACGCGATGTCATGTAGCCGGTAAATTGACCGTTGGGATAATGTCGGCCGGCATTGCGCGGGTACGCCTTCGTCGTCGAAGGCGAAAGTGCCCAGGCCAGGACCGTGTTCGCGCGCGTCGCAGACGGCGTTGACGATGTCGGAGCCGTAGCGGAGGTGATTGAGCTTGTCGAGCGTGAGAAAGCTCATGCCCGCATAGTTGGCTTCGGAGCCGAGGACGCGATCGAGTTCGATGGGATGGCCGATGGATTCATGAATCTGCAGGCCAAACTGGCTGCTTTCGAGCACGAGGTCGAAGTGGCCTTCAGGGCACTGATCCGCCTAGTGCAGCGCAACGGCTTGTTCTGCCATGCGGGCCGGCTCGCGACACGAGATCGAGTTCGTTCACGAATTCGTAGCCTTTTAGCTGGTACTGCCCACCGAACGAGTTCGGCTACGAACGCTTCTGGATTTCGTCGCCCTTGTAGCTGTACGCACTGAAGCCCGCCCCTGTTACCGTTCGGGTCTGAAGTATGCGGCTGCCGATAGAGGACGCGAAGAACTTCTTGTGTGTCGAACAGGTAAATGACGTTTCGGCGAGCGTAATTCCGTCGACTCGCCTCAGCTCTGCATCGATTTTCAGCAGTAATGCGAGATTATCTTCGAGCGGAACGGAAAACGGATCGATCTGACACGGCGATGACCATTCGGCCGTCCAGGCATCCTCCGGGGACAGAGTTACGTCGGCTTTTTTTGCGAGGGCTCCGGAACGTGCGATCTCCACTGCCAGTGTTGCGGCACGGTCAATTCCACGCGTCGAGAGGTCGTCGGTCGCGGCGAATCCCCAGCAGCCGCCGGCGACCACACGGATTCCGACTCCGATCGATTCCCATGATGCTACCTGCCCCGGCCGGCCATCTTTTGTGGAGACCTGGCGATCGCGCGAGTGCTCGAGCCGCACGTCGGCGTAAGTTACACCTTTCCGAGTTGCGGCATCCAGCGCTTTCTCGGCGAGGTCGCGCATATGGATAACTATACTCGGCTCCGGATTCGGTTACGGATTCTGTCGGACTTGCGGCTTTCGGGGCGACAGGCAAAGTGTGTCAGAACGCAGCCGCGGTGTGAGCTTTCGATGGAGGAATTCGTGGAGCGGCCTTTGGTACTAATGCCGACTTAGTCACATTTTGTGTAAGATTTCCGAAAATTGCGACTAAGTGTTGCTCAGCATTTGACCTTAGGGTAAGCTACGTTGCTGTGCGGAGACTTGTTTCGTTTTCGATCCAGGTTGTGCTTTTTGGGTTTTCTTTTTCCACGACGGCTCCGGCGGCGAGTGTGACATTTACAGAGAACAGCTCCTGGGCATTCAATGTATGTCCGGCTGGCACACGTTTGTATCTTTGCAGTTTACGGAGCGTCGGCCACACGACCTCCGGGACCGGTGCGCTTACGTTTCCTCAAGTCCTGGACGTTCGCAATAATCCATACACGGACCACGCTCGGTACGGCGACTTGCAGGCTACCGCGGTTGCGTTGAAGTATCCGGGAATCACGGGTGCGACAGTCGTGGTGCCGGTGGGTGCTGACGCGGAATATGCGGCCTCATTCACTGACGCGATCACCATCTTTGGTACGGATAGTGGAATTCTTGAGTTCAACGTGTATGCCAGCAACGTGAACGACAGAATCGGAGATTTCGTTATGATTGGAGGCCAGAACAGCTTTTCCGTTGGGGGCGGACCGCTACAGTCGATCGAACCCTTTCCGAACAAGTTCTCGCCCTCGAATACGTTCACGATACCTTTTCAGCCGGGGGTTCCCATCGCGTTTGCGGCCCGGTCTCAGGCCTCAGCAAACTTGAACTATATTTTCGATGCAGTTCCTAACGGGTATGGAGTGAGTGCCTCACTCATCCTCAGTTCTATTCGCGTTATGGACCTGGACGGGAACGATTACACATCGTTTTCTTACCAGACCGACTCTCACACGAACTATAACGTGGTTAACGGGACCAGCTTGTCGTCGACGGTCGGCATCTCCGCGGTACCGGAACCTTCGACAGGGCTGCTGATTGCTGGTGCTGCTCCGCTACTTCTGCTGCTACGTCGTAAACAGGGGCGCGGCTGACTGGAACGAGCCTTCGGTCCAGATCCGAAGAGGCCGTTGCACATGCTACCGAGCATGATCGTTTCACGGCGACGCGTCGGATTGTCGCTCTTCGCCTGGTGCGCACAAGCGCAGAAGCTGTGTTCGGATTGCGAGCTGATCTCGCGATGTGCGGCTGTTTATCAATCCGAGATCACACACCGCCACACAGTAGCGGTTCGGGTTAGCGATTCGGGTTTCAGCGAAGGATAGACGCGATACATCCTTGAGTTGCTGGCTGTCCCGCCGTACCTCTATCTCGGCGCGTAAACACGTCAGCCATCCGAGATTGGCGGACGTATCTGTCGTCAGGAACGACTCTGCGCTCATGGCAGTTGACTGGCGCGAGCGGCAGTTCGTCAAGTCAGCGTGGAGCCCAAGCTCATCGGACGCCAGGTTACTTAACGGATCTCCACTTCCGACATCACGGACGTTTTGCGTTGCCCGACCGGATCAACGCTTCAGTTCAGGCGTTGGATCGGAAAAAACAGGATCTTAATTACAGGATGGTGTCGCTGGACAAAGCCGAGCCGTGGACAGAGGACTTGACCATCGACGTCGGGACGAATCGAGTTGTCAAGTCCACGTTAACCAGCGAGGAGTTTCGAGGCGATACCGGGAAGGTCAGGGTCAGGACCACGATGAAGTTCACGATCGGGAGTGCACCGAAGGAAACTGAATTTCAAATCAGTGTTCCGTCCGAAAAGTTCAGGCGCACAAACACCATCATGACTCGATAAACCCACGCGATTTTGATGGAAAGCAGCGCATTTATGACATCCATCCAGGCCATGACGAGTCCGCCACAAGAGCCTGGCATGTGTCATCCCGACTGAAAACGGTTGATGTTGTTTTGGTTTCTGAAGATCACGCTGGCGCACTCGCGGACAGCGCCCCTCCGTTGACAGTTGGTCGCACCCAATTACGACAGGGGAAGTAGAATAGAGAACTGTCAGGAGGAGTCAACGGCACAAATGACGAAATGGGACTACGGCTTTGCTGAGTACGACGGTAGTGCGATTCACAGGCGCATCGGCACTATGGACGATGTTGCCGCCACTTCAGAGGGTTTAGTACCGTTTATGATCGCGGCGGGCGAGAAAGGCTGGGAGTTTTGCGGCACCTTGCCTGCGCCAGTTTCTCAATCCGGTCCAGGATCTCCATTGTTGATAGCTGTGCTGTTCAAGCGGCCATCGACGGGTACGAATGCCTTGTAGGGTGTCGAGCCGGAACACCGTTCAAGTATGAGAAGGCCGTTCGGCATCAAAGCTGCGTTGGTGCCGCAATGTCCATTTCCTTCTGAGAACTTTCGGCAGCAGAGGCTTCGTGCGGCCGTCTGACTGTCGGTAGTTTGTCAATCTGTCCGCTTTTATTCACATGTGATCTGTCCGGTTTCAATTGATTTGTCCTGCCGTTCCCCTTCGGCTTGCCGAAGGGGGTTTGCGTGTTTTCCGTTTAGTAAATGTAGTGTCGTCGGAGCGGTGGGAAAGTGGGAATCCCGCAGGTTTTGCGGGATTTCCAAGGGACGGTGGGAGCGGTGGGAAACCGGTTTGTGGTTTTCCACGGCTTCCACGGGCCCGTCTTTTCCACGGCTCTCCTAGCTTTCGGCACGGCACCGAGCGGGATTCCCATCAGCCTGTAGCGGCCCACCACATGCGGTCCATAGCGAATCGAGATCGTTCCGTCCAGATGCTCGTGGATCGTCACCGTGCAGCCGGCCAGCGAACTGCGGAACCGGGTCTTTTCCATTTGCCACATCCGATCCGCAATCGCCACCGTGTTGTCTTTGTCCACCACGCGTTCGGTCTGTACCGTAAAGATCCAGTCCAGATCGCTGCGCGCCGTGCGCCGGAATGCCGTGCCTTTCTCCCTCGCGGCCACCTTGAACTTTCGTTGAACTCCGCGATATACCGCTCGCGTAGAAACTGGTTGGCCTCTTCCAGTTCCGTGATCCCGGCCAGCCGCAACTCCTGCGGCAGCCGCCCTTGCCAGGTTCCGAAACTGCGCTCGCTCGTCCACGCGCCTGCGGCGAATAGGCCGGGATCATCTGCACTCCCAGTTCTTTCATGGCCCGGCCCACTTGCGTCAGCCGATGTTTATCCACCTTCTCGCCGGCCTTCGGTGTCACGAAGAAGTGACTGCCTCGGTCGCTGTACAGCGCACAGAACAGCCCTTGTCTTACGATCACTTCGCGCAAGGCCGCCATCACCGTGCGCGTCGATTCTTCCTCCACCAGTTGCGCATAGTAGATCTCGCTGGTGGCATCGTCCAGGATCACGATCAGATCGTACCAGCGCTCGTCTCCAAACCACTGGTGCTTGCTGCCGTCGATGTGCAACAGCATGCCCGGCATCGGCCGCCGCTCTCTGCGCCGCCGATGTTTGCCCCGCTTTTTGTGCCGCGCCACCAGGCCCGCTCCTTGCAGCGCCTTCTGCACCCACGTGTAGCTCAGCTCGATGCCGTGCTCCTCGCGCAGCTTCTCGTGGAAGTGCCGCATGTTCAGATCGAAGTACATCTCCCGATACAGCCGCAGAACCTCTTCCACCGTGGCCAACGGCACCCGCTTGCTCGCTCGGTCTGCCCTTCCGCCGATCGGCCAGCCCCGAATAGCCGTCCGTCGTCCAGTCGCTCCCGCCAGCGCCGCATCGTCCGATCCGTCACACCGATGATCTCGGCCGCCTCCCACCAGGTGATCTTTTTCGCCATGGCCTTCAAAAGCACGTCTTGTAGTTTCATCATCCGCTCCACTTCTGCGATGGGATTACCGCTTTGGGGTTTTCAACCCTCCAGCCTCTCCCCCGCTTTTTCAAAGCGGACAGATCATGTGTGAATTGGACCGGACAGATCACATACTAACGACAATTCGTGCGGCCGTCACTCCCTAAACGAAGACGATTGTGCTACAAGCATCAGATTCACCAAATCCGTCCAGGACAAACGATGCTGTCTTTCCTTTCTGGTTCTCCCCTGCCCGTCGGCGCACCCGCTCCGAACTTTACGCTTCCCGATCAGGATGGCACTCCGGTGACCCTGTCGAAGCTGAGGGGCAAGAACGTTGTTCTGATCTTTTATCCGGCGGACGAGACGCCAACCTGCCGCAAGCAGTTGTGCGAGTTTCGTGACCAGGGCTCAGTCTGGAGGGGGAAGAATACGGTCGTGTTCGGGGTTAACCCGGGCGCAGCGCGGAGCCACACAGGTTTTCGGAATAAGCTCGGGCTGGGGTTCCCGCTGCTTGTCGATTCAGGCAGCAAAGTGGCGGACCTGTATCAGTGCAAGGGTTTCATTATGACCACGAGGACGGTTTACCTGATCGGTCCGGACGGCAAGATTCGGTATGCGAAACGCGGGAAACCTGACCCGTCCGAAGTTCTTGCGGCAGCTGCCTAGGCACCGCTCTGCTACAGTCGAAAGGCATGTCCGAAGCGAATCCATTCCAGGACCCGCTGCGGTTCGAGCGCCGCGTCCCCCCCTGTGCACTCGTCATTTTCGGAGCTAATGGCGATCTTGCGAAACGTAAACTGATTCCCGCGTTGTACCGCCTTGCGTATGACCGCAGGCTCCCCCAGGTTTCGCGATTATCGGCAATTCGCGAACGAAGATGTCGGATGAAGATTTCCGAAACAAAATGCGCGAAGCCGTGCAGGAGTTTTCGGAAGACACGCCGGTCGAGGACCGTATCTGGTCCGGTTTTGCCGAACACCTCTACTACTGCGCGGGAGACCTGCAGGATCCGGCGATGTACAAGACTATCGCCAGTGAACTGGAGAACCTCGAGCAGAACCGGAAAACGGAGGGTAATGTTCTTTTCTACCTTTCAACGCAGCCGAGTTACTACGCACCCGCGATCCAGCAGATCGGCGCGGCAGGAATGCAACACGGCAATGGCTGGCGCCGCATTGTGGTCGAAAAGCCATTCGGCCACGACCGCAAACCGCACGCGAGCTGAATGAGGAACTCCAGAAGGTCTTTCCCGAATCCTCCATTTACCGCATCGATCATTACCTGGGCAAAGAGACTGTACAGAACATGCTGGCGTTCCGGTTCGGAAACGGGATCTTCGAGCCATTGTGGAATCGGCGCTACATCAACCACGTGCAGATCACGGCGGCTGAGTCGATCGGCGTAGAGGGCCGGGGCGGTTATTACCAGGAAGCCGGCGCGCTGCGCGACATGATCCAGAATCACCTGCTGCAGGTGATGTCGACAATCGCAATGGAGCCGCCGGCCGTGTTCGAGCCGAATACCGTTCGCGACGAGCGCGCCAAAGTACTGCGCTCGGTCGCGTATTCCGACAGCCGAGGAAGTTCCGCTCGTCAGCGTCGCCGGGCAGTATGGACCAGCCCGCGTCGGCAACGAGGACGTTACCGGGCTTCCGCCAGGAGCCGGGTGTAGATCCGAACTCACAAACGGACACTTACTCCGCCGTTACGTTCCTCATCGATAACTGGCGCTGGGCCGGCGTTCCGTTTTACATTCGCAGCGGCAAGCGACTGCCAAAGCGCGTGACCGATATCGCCATTCAGTTCAACGCCGCACCGCACTCGCCATTTACCGGACCCGGCAGCGACGCTCCAGCCGCCATGCCCGAATCTGCTGATCATCCGCATTCAGCCGGAGGAAGGGATTTCGCTGCGATTCCTGTCCAAAGAACCCTGGCGAAGGGATGCAGCTTGCGGCCCGTGTCGATGGACTTCAACTACGGCTCGAGTTTCGGTACGCGCTCTCCTTCGGCTTACGAGACTCTGCTGGTGGACGCGATGGTCGGCGATGCGACTCTGTACACGCGGCAGGACATGGTCGATGCAAGCTGGGCGGCGGTGCAGCCGATTCTTGACTACCGTGCCAGCCACCCGCAGGGCTTCCCTAACTACGACGCTGGCTCCTGGGGTCCGAAGGCCGCAGAAGAGATGCTCGAGAGACAGGGCCACAGCTGGAGGCAGCCATGACAACCGCCGCCGCAGTCGATCCCGAACGGCTGCTTAAAGAACTTCGCAAGCTGTGGCTCGATCTCAGCAAACAGGACCCCAATGGGGTTCTTCGTGCCTGTGCCATGACGATGATCGTGGTATTGGAGGAGGAGCACGACGCGGGTCCGATCACCGAGACGATCGCGCAGCTGATGCATGAACACCCGAGCCGGCTGATCATGATCCGGGTGCGGAGATGCGCGGAACAGGTGCTGGAAGCGCGAGTGTTCGCGCAGTGCTGGATGCCGTTTGGACGCTCCCAGCAGATCTGCTGCGAGCAGGTCGAAATCATCGTGTCGGAAACCAGTCTTGCGGATGTACCTTCGGTAGTTCGCGGCCTGGTGGTGCCCGACCTGCCCTCGATACTCTTCTGCCCAAGTGATGAGCTGTGGTGGCTGCCACAATTCCATTCGCTGCTTCCGTTGACGACAAAGCTGATCCTGGATTCCTGCGGAATGACCGATTCGGCACGTGTGCTCGGGTTTTGGCGGGAGATGCCTTCCGATCCCGACCAACGTGCGGATCTTGTCTGGAGCCGTTTGACTCCATGGCGGCAGGCTGTCGCACGGTTGTTTGAAGATCGAACGCGAGCTGAACAGGTCAGCCGGCTTCGGAGTGTGCGCATCGGGTATTCAGGGACAGAAAAACCTTCGGCCGCCTACTACATGGCAGCCTGGTTCCGCCACGTGCTGCGGGCCAAAGTCAGCATCGATATCACACCCAGCCAAGGGCTGGAATACGCGAGCATTGCT
This sequence comes from Bryobacteraceae bacterium, assembly GCA_963794765.1. GTDB lineage: Bacteria > Acidobacteriota > Terriglobia > Bryobacterales > Bryobacteraceae > JAWXCM01. Next base: position 52,560 of record CAWCGC010000049.1, read on the forward strand.
GCGATTGAACTGACAGGCGAAGGCTTCGACGCTGCCATCACGATCACCGATCGGAACACCGCAGAGACTCGGGTCAACGGCAACGTTGAAGAAGTGACAGCGTTACCAATCGCCAGCAATGAATACGCACTCCGTCAGGAGTTGTCTGTCGGCATTCGAGATCCGCTCTTCGAAGCTGTGCTTTCTCGTGCCCGCCAGATTCGGGAGAACCGGTGAACTGGAAGATCAGCGATTCTACGCAGGCGGCCGCGGAAGCCTGCGCTGCAGCTGTTGCATCCGTAATTGATACCGCCTCCCGCGGCGGCGGCCAGGCCGCGATCGCCGTTTCGGGAGGCTCGACACCAAAACTGATGTTCGGCCATCTGGCGAAATCTGAGGTCAACTGGAGCAAAGTCCATCTGTTCTGGGTGGATGAGAGAGGCGTGCCACCGACCGATCCGCAGAGCAATTACCGGATGACAGACGAGTGCCTCATTCGTCCGGCATCGATTCCTCAGCGGAACATCCACCGAATGCCGGCGGAACTGGAGCCCGAGGCAGCGGCGCGCCGTTACGCGAGCGAAATTCGTGAATTCTTCAGGCTGGACGACGGTGAGCTTCCGCACTTTGATCTGGTTCACCTTGGTGTTGGACCTGACGCGCACATCGGAAGCCTGTTTCCGGGCGAGCCGCTGATAGACGATCGCGATGGCCTCACCGCGGCGCCATGGGTGGAAAAGATGCATCAATTCCGGATCACGCTGTTGCCCGGAGTCTTACTGGCCGCTCGCAATACGGTTGTGCTCGCCTGCGGACCGGACAAAGCAGAAGCTCTGAACCACGTGTTCAAAAACTCTTATGCGCCGAAGGAATATCCTGCGCAAATCATTGCGCACAATTCCGCGCGGGCGACATGGTTTTTCGATAAAGACGCAGCCGCAAAAATCGGCAGTAGCAGTTAACCACCGAACACTCGCAGGCAGCGTGATATTCTGCCCCCGTAACCATGCAGGGCTTAAGGTTTGCAGGATTAGCAGTGCTTTGGTGGAGCGCTCTGCAGGGAGCTGTTTCACCATTACCGCTGTTATTCGAAGAGACACCGACCGGCGCAATGGCGAGGACTCCTGGGGGCGCAGTTGCCGTCGACTCGACGGGCGCTCTTCTCAAGACTCGACGGGGCTCGGTACGGCTGCAGTTCGAAAATGCAACACCCTCACGACCCGGCGCTGAAGAAAAGCTGAGCAGCGTTTCGAACTATCTGACGGGCAACGATCGAAGCAAGTGGCGTGTCGGTGTCCCGCACTTCGCAAGGGTCCGCAGCCGCAATACCTATCCGGGGGTGGACGTCGTCTACTACGGCGCCAATGGCCAGCTGGAATACGATTTTGTCGTCTCCCCGGGAGCCGATCCACGTAAAATCACGCTGCGATTTGAAGGTTCGAAGAAGCTGAGCACGGACGCGGAAGGAAATCTTCTCATCGACACGGGCTCGACTGTGATTCGACAATTGCGCCCGGTGGTGTATCAGGCAGGCGGACGCGATTCCGTCCGGAACAAGCTGCAGGCGCGGTATCAATTGCTCGGCGGAAATCGTGTTCGATTCGCGCTGGACAACTGGGATCGAAAGCAGCAACTGGTGATCGATCCGGTAATTCAGTACTCGCGCTATCTGGGACGCGAAGGTCAGGAATCTTCGATCGGCGTTGCTGCCGACGCGGCCGGCAATGCGATTTATGTCGGGGAAACGACTTCCGACCAGTTCGCAAGTGGTTCCGGACTGCAGGCGATGCGCAACGGTGACAGCGATATCTTCATTGCAAAGCTGACCAGTGCCGGCGCGGTTCAGTTCATTACGTATCTGGGAGGCCGAGGACCGGATACGGCACTCGGGGTTGTGACGGATTCATCGAATAACATCTACCTCACCGGGATAACGAACTCGCCCGACTTCCCCACCAAGACTGCGATTGCGGGAACTGCATACAGCGGAGGCAATAGCTGCACGTCCGCTTCCCCGTGCGACTTCGATGCGTTTGCATCGAAGATCTCCGCCGATGGCCAGACACTGATGTTCTCGAGTTATCTGGGCGGCAGCGGTTATGACTATGGCAACGGAATCGCGCTGGATCCGACAGGCTCGTTGTGGGTTGGCGGCTGGACCACTTCGGCCAACTTCCCGGTTCACGGTGGTTACCAGAGCGGACCGGGTGGCGGCGGCGGCGATGTATTTGTGACCGAGATAGACACGCTTCGCGGTCAGATCCTGTATTCGACCTACCTGGGCGGTCCCGGTCAGGATATCGCCGGCGGTCTTGCGGTTGATAACCGGGGAATGGTCTACATTGCAGGTTCGACGACGTCGAGCGTTCTTCCTCCGAATCCGACGCAGTTCCGGCTGGCGGGAAAGCAGGACATGTTCCTGTTCGTGCTGGATCCCAGCACAAACACACTCAACACGACTCTTTTTGGCGGCTCGGGCGACGATGTGGGTGTCAAGCTTGCGGTAGACACTACAGGAGCGGCGTACGTTGCCGGGTATACCGATTCCGTCAACTTGCCGGTTTCGGCTACTGCCGCGCAACGAGTAAACGCCGGTCGAGACGATATGTTCGTCGCGAAGATCGCCGCCGGAAGCGTCCAGTGGGCCACTTACTTCGGAGGGACCGGCGATGACTTCGCCGGGGCAATTACGGTCGATTCCTCCGGCAGCGCGTACGTTGCGGGCTGGACGAGTTCGGCTAATTTGCCATTAAAGAGCGCGTTTCAGACGAATTATCGAGGCGGTAATTTCAGCAATCAGCAGTATGACGGTGCTGTGCTGCGTCTGGCCCCCGGTGGAGATTCCGTGCTTTTCTCGTCGTATCTCGGCGGCACCGGCGAAGACAAGTTTTATGGGATAACCCTCGATCGATCGAACAGCGTTTTGCTTGCGGGCAGCACGACCTCGTCCGACTATCCCATGGCGAGCAACGCGTTTGGCTCAAGTCGACCGGAGCTATTCGACGGAACGGCAGCGAAGCTTACTCCCGATACGTCGATCAGCCTGATCGGTGCGAATCCGGGGAGTCTCACGCTAACAGCGCAATCGACGGATACGCGGACTCTTACGTCTTCAATTGCACTCACCTCCACGACCGGCAGCGTTACGTTCAGCGCAACGACATCGGCACCATGGCTTCGAGTGGATCCGATTTCGGGGACGGCTCCCAGCAACATAGTGGCAAGCGTGAATCCGACGGCGCTTCGGGCTGGAGTGAACACGGGCGAGATCGCGATTCAGTCATCGGGCAACACATTTCGAATTCCTGTGACGGTGACGCTGGTAGTGGTCCCGGTGCTGACGACATCGGACCCGGCCGGTATCCCGGGCGGCGCACCCAACACGACAATTATGCTGACCGGCAGCGGGTTTGTGACCGGCGCCCAGGTTGAGGCGAACGGCACCCAACTGCAGACCACATTCGTGGAAAGCCGGGTAGTGCGCGCTGTTGTTCCGACATATTTGTTGCAGACGGGTCAGCCGCTCTCGGTGGTCCTGGTAAATCCCGACGGCGGAAGGTCAAACGCGCTCACCGTACCAGTCGGCAATTCCGGCCCGGCACTTACACCCAGCCTGGTTATACACGGCGCAACGCAGGTCGCGGCGGGTCCCGTTTCACCTGGTCAAGTGCTGGTAATCAGCGGCTTCCCGACGACCTCATCACCCGATATTGCGTTCGCTCCCGTGACAAATAATCAGGTTCCGACTTCGTTTATGGGTGTTCGGGTGTTGTTCGACAATGCAGCTGCGCCAATTTACGCTTTCGGCAACGGCGCCGCGGCCGTGGTCGCGCCATATTCGATCACGCCCGGTAATTTCACTATGATCACCACCGAATACAACGGCGTGCAATCGACGCCGGTGCGTGTTCCCGTCCAGACCTCGAATCCCGGGCTGTTTACGGTAAATCAGAGCGGTACCGGACAGGCCGCGGTACTAAATGCGGACGGCAGCGCCAACAGCCCGGCAAATCCAGCGGCGCGAGGTACGACGATCACGCTATTTGGTACTGGCGAAGGTCTGGTAACACCTCAGGTTCCGAGCGGGTCGCTGGTGCCAGTAAACTCGCCGACTTCGTTCACGCAGCCGGTGCAGGTGCTGATTGGCGGCCGGCCGGCGACAGTAACTTATTCCGGCGGGGCACCCGGTCAGGTTTCCGGTGTTTTCCAAATAAACATAGTGGTGCCGAACAATATCGACGCGGGTGCCGTGCCAGTCACGGTCCGAATAGGCGACTATTCTTCACCGACAGCTGCTGTTACAGTCTCGATAATCTAGCGCGAATGCAGCCGTACCGTTTCGTGATACGGCTGCTATAACACTCTTCTACCGAAATTTTCTGAATTCAAGAGACCGATTCTGAATCTCGTTAGTGGACGGACTGGAGAGCAGCGATGTTAGACGCTGAGATGTATTCACAAAGTCCACACGCCGGAACCGCCGGCGAGGAGACGGGTATGAGAAACATTCCGCCGGTAATGTTGGTCTTGGGATTACTTCTCGGTGTGCTTGCGCCAGCCGCACTGAGCCAGGCACCTTCTGCTACTGGCGAAGGTACCTACGAGACGACAATATCGGGCAGTGTAGTCTCGTCGTCAGGAGCAACTCTGGTTGTGAGAACCGCGGATAACGTGCACTATCTGTTCGTTTTCGATCACGACACCGTTAAACCCGCGTCCATTGCTGAAGGCGCCGTAGTGACGGTCACATCGGTACCGACCGATGAACCAGGTCTACGCCTCGCTCGACACATCACAACCGGTTCGCAAAGTACTGAGTCGACTTCGCCACCGGCGGAAAGCACGCAGCAGCCGCAGCGACCGCGGGAACCCGCGGCGGCGTCAGGAGGGTCGTCTGCAGCCCCGATTCCCGCTTCGGCACGAAACCTTCAAAACGAAATCGAGCGTGCGGCCCGCAAGTTTCGCGTGGGCTTCGAGACCGGCGTTGGTCTGGATCCTGAGGTCGTCATTCTCGGATTACATTCGAGATTCGGTCCTGTATTTAGTCGCGACATCACCCTCCGACCGAGCGTGGAGTTCGGATTCGGGGAAGTCACCAAGCTATTCACTTTGAACTTAGATGCGGCCTACCGACTTCCGCTTACACCAAGGTATGACAAGTGGTCCGTATTCGCGGGCGGCGGTCCGAGCTTTGGATTTACGCATCAGAACTTCGACAGAGCCGAGGCTGGAGTTGACTTTGGTGATCTGAGTTACGCGGGCGGCCTGAATCTGTTTTTCGGGGTTGAGTCCCGCAAGGGATTCCTCGTAGAGACAAAGACGACGCTCTGGGCAAGGCCCAACCCCATTTTCCGGGTACTGTTTGGGTGGACCTTCTAACGACGCCCGAGGTTTCGGACGTAACATTGTGCTTTCTGGCGCGGATGGCAGACTTTCTGATACAAGGCTCCGGTGACGAGATCTTTATGGAAAGCCTGTTGCCCGGCGGAGGCGCTGGCAAACTCAAGTACCCTGGCGATGAGCCGCGACGGCAGTCGACATCGCAGGCGTTATGTCCGTCACCCGAATCGTGCTGAACAACTGGCCGGCATTGCTAAGGAAGCATCAGTCCCGCTGCAAGCAGCGGGACTGCTTATCAGAACGGATGTGACGGAGTACGGAATCCCTCCGTCCTCCAGACGACGAATGTATGGTACTCGACGCTGGCGCTTCCATCTGGTGCGGTTTTCTTCCACCTTAAAACGTAACGACGTGGTTCACGAATGGGTCGAGGCGTACGAATATCTCGCGTCCATCTCAGCAGAGCCTGTCAGGTCAAGTCATGTGCATGTACCCGAGATCGCGTTTTCCCGGTGAGATTGATCTGAGACCTGATAAACTCAACGATGAAAATTGCTGGCGGGAAGTCGCTATTTCACTGTCCGGGCGGTTTGAACCATTTTACTTCTCAGGCTAGTTTCCAGAGCGGCTCCGCCTCGGACTGCCGGGGTAGGGGAAATCCTGTGATTGCCTGTGGAAATTAGAGGAAATCTCGCCTCCCTTGGTGGAAATCCCTTAAATTCAGCAGTTTGGAACCTAAGTTTTCCACAAGCCAGAACTCATTCTGGCGCTTGGAATTGCTGTCCTTGCAATCAATCCGTAACAGCAGCCATGATGGTCAGACAGGTTTATGGCTGCCAGTGAACTGGCCCTGCAGAAGGGCTTGCCCGCCAATATCGACGCCGAGCGATTCGTGCTCGGGGCGATTCTGCTGGATGACAGCAATTACATAGTGGTGGGGGGAGTCCTCGACATGGAGGACTTCAGCCTCGAGAAGCACCGCCGCATCTGGATGCGAATGTCGGATCTTGCCACTCGTGGCGAGAGGATCGATCGCGTCACCCTGGCGAATGAGCTGATCAAGTATGGTCAGCTGGAATCTGTTGACGGCCTCAGTTATTTAATTGAGCTGGACAACGGTCTTCCTCAGATCTTCGCGCTGGAATCCTACGTTCGAATCGTCAAAGACAAGTCGATCCTCCGGCGCATCATCTTCGCAGCACAGAAGCTGATCGACCGTGCGCTGACGGCCGAGGAGGAGCCGGACGAGATTCTCGGGAACGCCGAAGAAACGCTGCTGAAGCTGGGCGAGACTCGGGCGCGTCAGTCGCTGGTCAACCCTGGGCAAATCATTCGCGATTTCGAAGGCGGTCTGGATGTCTTTCTCGACCCGAGCAAGCGTATTCGGGGAATCAGCACCGGTTTTCGCAAACTGGACGAGATGACGGCGGGGCTCCACGAAGGTGAGCTGATTATTGTCGCGGCCCGACCGGCGATGGGTAAGACTGCGTTCGCGCTGAACGTGGCTCAGCATGTTGCGCTCAATCCGGCTGACCCGCGGACCGTAGCCGTGTTTTCGCTCGAAATGTCGAAGGAGCAGCTGCTGACCCGACTCGTCTGCGCGAGTGCCCGGGTCGACCAGCAGAAGTTCCGTGCCGGGTATCTGAACGGCGATGAACGCCGCCGGCTGCGACATTCCGCTATGGAGATGGTGCAGGCTCCGCTGTTTATCGATGACACGGCCGGAACGCACCTAATGGATATTCATGCGAAGCTGCGGCGTTTGCATGCGGAGAACGGCCTGGGTCTGGTGGTGATTGACTATCTGCAGCTGATGAGCTCGAAGGGCCGGTCAGAGAATCGTCAGCAGGAAGTTTCGACGATTTCGCGCGGTCTGAAGCTGATGGCGAAAGAACTTCGCATTCCGTTTATTGTGCTTTCGCAGCTCAGCCGCGCTCCGGAAACGCGGCCTGGAGACCACCGTCCTCAGTTGAGCGATCTTCGTGAATCAGGTTCCATCGAGCAGGACGCGGATCTTGTTGCCTTCTTGTATCGCGAGGAGGTTTATAACCGCGACCGAGATGACCTGAAAGGCAAGGCTAAGTTGATACTCTCGAAGCAGCGTAATGGGCCGACCGGCGACGTGAATTTGGTGTTTTTGAAGGAGTTCACCAAGTTCGAAAATCCGCTCGAGGACCTCGAGGACGATGGGGGTCGCGGCGGGGAGTAGTTCCCTCAATATCAGTAGACTGGCAGACACGAGGGGGACGTGGATGCAGCGCTCTTCGGTTCGTCGACTGCCGTGTGGATCACGCAAACTAAACCCGTCAGTAGTGAGATTTCTGGACGGAGCTATGTCGAAGATCGGCTTTACGGGCGTGTACCTTGTCGCAACATTCCTGGTCACCATACCGTTGAGAGCGACCGAGAAGTATTGGGTTGCGCACGAAGCGAACTCCATCGCGATCGGCACCTTTCGCAAAACCCTTGTTTTTCCGTGGTTCGATGGATGGCACGTGACCGGTACCATCAGAGTCGACGAGACGCTGTTCGGCAGCGTCTTTGCCCGAGGGTCTCTAAAGCCAGCCTTGTATGCAACTGCCTGTGTAAATGGTGGTGCCCCCCACGCGAGACCTTTCCTGAGCCCTTCTCGGAGAAGGGAATTTGGTTCTTCCGTTCGGTGGAATGGAAGACTGGGACGGTGAAGCTGTCGTGTCCGGACGTCGGTTGGAGGCCTGTTTCCGGTCGCTCCGACCGGGAAAACCACATTCGCCTATATATAAGCTTTGAGTGTGGCAGACAAATCTCCCGACAAGATATTGTCAAGCATTGCTTTACAATATCTGTAAGACTGATGATTGGGTCTTTCCGGCACACCGGACTGAAGTTGTACTACGAACGCGGTACGGCACGTAAGCTGACGATGGCTCAGGTGCCGGAGATCAGACGGGTGCTCTCGCTCCTGGAGGCTGCGTCAAAGCCGGAAGATTTGGACTTGCCGGGGTAAGGCTTCATCAGCTTAAAGGCGATCTGGCTGGAGAATGGTCGGTCACCGTAACGGGGAACTGGCACATTACGTTCCGGTTCGGAGAGGGAGATGCGTATGACGTGGATCTGGTCGATTATCACTGATTGCGAGAGGTTGTAACATGGCGATGAAGAATCCCGCCCACCCGGGTGAGTTGGTATGGCACGACTGTATCGAGCCTATGGGGCTTACGGTCGCAACGGCTGCGAAAGCTCTCGGCGTGAGCCGACAGGCGCTGAACAATATCGTGAGTGGGAAATCGAACATCTCTGCCGAAATGGCAGTCCGGTTGTCTAAAGCATTTGGCAGTTCACCCGAAACATGGCTGCGACTGCAAATGAATTATGATCTTTCGCAAGTTCGCAAGATTAATCTAAAGCGTCTCAAACCCGTCACAAGCGGTGGTTCGAGTACCACAGGGCGCGGCAGGCCGCCGAGTCGTTCCAAAGGTGAAGCGGTCCCGGCTTGACCGGGACTTCTTATCACGATTCCGACCTGCGTCGCGCCGGAGTTACCGTTCACATTACGCGTCGATATGGTTCGCAAAAAACTGGTCGATGGATGCTTTGTGCGCCGCGGCGAGTTCGTCCGAGAGGCGGCGCATCTGGTCAGGAGGCAGGGGTTTGAAGGCCTTGGCGACGCGAATATTTTCTTCGACGTATTCGAGCTTCGGCATCCCTACGACGCATGCGGTCACCGGGAGTGAGAGTGAGTACGAGATCAGTTCCTCGACAGGAGCCTTTCCTTTCAGCTGATCCTGCGCGAAGATCTTCATCGCGATCACGCCCATGTTCTTTCGATTCGCGACCGGGAGCGCGAGCGACTGGAAGCTGTTTGGGTGCGACTCGCCGTACGCGCTGACGCCCTGCGCCATTCCGGCTTTGGCCGCGTTTAAAGCCATCTGTGTGCAGTCGAAGTCGTGACGTTCGAGCGCAGTTTTCAGTACGGCCGGGTCGGTGTGGCTGGTGATGCCGATGTTGCGAGCCATCTTCTGCTCCTTCATCTTCTGCACGACTTTCAGCACACCATTGGGAGCCTCTATCGCGGCGAGGTCATCTTCACCGAGCAGGCTGTGAATGTGCAGCAGGTCCACGTGGTCAGTCTGCAGACGCTTGAGACTGCCCTCGATGATCCGCTGCGCTTCGTCGCCGTTTCGAGCACTGACCTTGGTTGCGAGCCAGATCGATTTGCGGCGTTCGGGCATGAGCTTACCCACCCAGGTTTCGCTTTGGCCGTTGCCGTATGCGTACGCCGTATCGACGTAGGTGATTCCGAGGTCAAGAGCCCGGGTGAGTGCTGCCAGAGCTTTGTCCTCCTCCTTGTAAGCGAGAAATCGGCTGCCCGAGCCGAAGGCAAGCACGGAAACTTTGGCGCCCGTTTTACCGAGAGTTCGCATCGGCATGCCCGTTTTGCTGTCGGTTTCGAAGGCCGGAAGAGCCTGGGCAGCCACCGAACCGGCGGCCGCGGTTTCGAGAAAACGGCGACGAGAAAGCATGCCGTTATCATACAGCGAACTATTCGCCGAGGAGGTGGAGTATAACGGTGCGCTGGTGGGGCGAAGACCGATGCTCGAAAACGTACAGTCCCTGCCACGTCCCGAGCGCCATGCCTCCGGTTCACGACAGGAATGGTGAGCTGCGTTAGCGTCAGGGCCGCGCGGATGTGCGCGGGCATGTCGTCCGGACCTTCGATGGTGTGCCGATACAGCCGGTTGTCCTCGGGTGCGATGCGTCCGAAGAAGTCGTTAAGGTCGTGTATAACGTCAGGGTCAGCATTCTCCTGTACCGTCAACGACGCCGAAGTGTGCTGAATCCAGAGCGTCAGGAGTCCGGTGGAGAAACCGGAGTTGCGAACCCACGGGGTCACCTGACTTGTGAAATCGTATAACCCTTTGCCGCGAGTTCGAACCGTGACCTCGCCCGTGAGTTGCTTCATTCGACGGTGACGCTCTTGGCGAGATTGCGCGGCTGGTCGACGTCGCAGCCGAGGCGGACGGCGATGTGATAGGCCAGCAACTGAAGCGGAATGATCTCGACGAGAGGCAGCAGGAATTCGAGGTCGCGGGGATCGGTGATAACGTGCTCGGCGAGTTTGCGGACTTCTTCTTCGTCCTGTTCGCAGCAGACCGCGACGACGATGCCGGACCGGGCCTTCACTTCCTGGATGTTGGACAGCGTCTTCTCGTAACGGACACGGCTTTCTTCGCTTGTCCGGATCACGGGTGGCCAGTACGACAACCGGCAGGTTCTCATCAATAAGCGCGTTGGGACCGTGCTTCATCTCGCCTGCCGGGTAACCTTCAGCGTGGATGTAGCGAGATTTCTTTCAGCTTCAGAGCACCTTCAAGCGCCATCGGAAAGTGAATTCCGCGGCCGAGATAAAGGAAGTCTCTGGCGCGCGACAAGAGCCGGACAAGGTCCTCATAGAGTGGGCCGTCGTGTGACAGCACCGTCTCGAGCTTTCCGGGAAGTCGAAGAAGTTCCGAAACCAGTTCTTTCGACGTCTTCTCATCGAGAACCTCACGGACCTGCCCGAGGTAGATGGCCAGCAGGAAGAGCGCGGCAAGCTGGCACGTGAAGGCCTTCGTTGAAGCGACGCCGATCTCGGGGCCTGCGTGGGTCAGCAAAGATCCGGCGGCTTCACGCGTGATCATTGAGCCAACCACGTTGCAGATCGCGAGCGTTTTCGAGCCCTTCAGCTTGGCTTCCCGCTGCGCGGCGAGGGTGTCCGCGGTTTCGCCCGATTGCGAGATAACTACAGTCAGCGTGTCAGGACCGACGATCGGATCGCGATAGCGGAATTCACTGCCGTAGTCCACTTCGACGGGAATGCGTGCGAGCTTCTCGATCATGAATTTGCCCGCAAGAGCCGCGTGCCAGCTGGTCCCGCAAGCGACGATGCGAATGCTCCGGAATTCCTGAAACTGACGCGGCGAGATGTCCATCTCGTCGAGGAAAATCCGGCCGCTTTCCTGACCCACGCGACCGAGCAGTGTATCCCGGACGGCTCGCGGCTGCTCAAAGATTTCTTTGAGCATGAAGTGCTTGTAACCGCCCTTCTCCGCCATGATCGGGTCCCACAGGATGTGCGAAACCTGGCGCTTCACAGGGCGGCCTTCGAAGTCGGTGAGATGGACGCCTTCCGAGGTCAGGATGGCCATGTCGCCGTCGGCGAGAAAGAACATGTCGCGCGTGTGACTAAGGATGGCGGGCACATCGGATGCTACGAAATATTCGCTCTCACCGAGCCCGATGACAACCGGCGGACCGAGACGTGCGGCAACGATTTTGTTTGGTTCCGATTTGCAGATTATGGCAAGCGCGAAAACACCAGCCAGCTGTCGCACTGCCAGCCGTACGGCTGTCTCCAGATTGCCGGTGTAGAATTTCTCGACCAGGTGGGCAACAATCTCGGTGTCGGTCTCGGTTACAAATGTGTGACCTTCGCTCTCGAGCTGCTGCTTCAGAAAAAGATAATTTTCGACAATTCCGTTGTGTACGACAACAATATCGCCGGAGCAATCGCGGTGAGGATGTGCGTTTTCTTCAGTGGGACGGCCGTGGGTAGCCCAGCGAGTATGGCCGATACCGAACGCGCCTTCCATGGGATTCTGGCGAACAGATTCTTCGAGATTCCGCAGTTTTCCTGAGGCGCGGCAGACATTCAGATCGTTGTTCTCACTGAGAACGGCAATACCGGCGGAGTCATAGCCGCGGTATTCCAGTCTGCGCAAGCCGTCCAAAATAATCGGCAGCGCCTGCCGATTTCCTACATATCCGACTATTCCGCACATCCATTCAATTGTACGGGAATGCTCAATTTTCTCTCAGTCAATTGTCGTGAGGAGTCCGATTCGGGCGGGCGTCGGTGCCGCGCCCAAAGTTCCATGTGATTCCGAGAAGAATCTGCCGGTCGGGACCGCTGCCCGTGAGGCTGTAGCGCTGGGCGGTCGCATCGACTGCGAACTTCTCCGTCCACTGATACTCGACGCCGCCGAACACCGAGGTGGTATGAGCAAAGCCGGTGGCGCGCTCGAGCACGACATTTGCGTGCGGAGTGAACTTTCGCAGCTTTCGACCGTAGCCGACGCCGAAATCCCAGACGCCGGCAGGATTGCTATCCGAAGGCGACGTTGCGCCAGTCCATCCAGCGGTCGCCCCGAGACTGTTGCCGGACTTGTCGAGTCGTGCGATCACCGTGGCGCCAGCACGAATGCCTGATTCATTGCGGAGCAGAGCCGTAATTTGAGGTGCCACAGCAATATCGAAATGCTCGCTGTCGTAGACCACCGTTGTTGGCTGAAATGTGAGGCGGTCGCTGAACTGGGTGGTTCGCTGGCTGCCCGTGTTGATCGCACTATTTACGGAGTCGAAGGCGAGGCTATACTCGGTTCGCCCGATCAGCATCGAGTTTCCGTCGGGCGTCCACTTAATCGCCGTCGGCATGGTTATCGACCCTGTTGTCCACGAGTAGAGGTAGCCAGCGTCAATTTCGAACGTGCCGGGCTCGGTAATCAGGTCGTCTACATGGAGACGCCTTCGCTGCGTTATTCCGGAAGCTACCCTGGTCCCGTTGAACCGTCTGAAATGTAAGCTGGCGGCGTGCGCTTCCGGTTGAAGCAACGCGCCAGCGATCAGCACCACCGGGACAAGCCGAGGCATTACGGCTTAATCGTAAGACCTGCCGGAGGCTGAACAGGGACTGAAGGACGGGCGACAGTGCCCGTCACTGCTTCGGTCAGCGTGATGTTGTTTGCGGCGAGCGTTCTGCCCAGCGTCTGATCGAGGGCAAGGCGCGCATTTACATACGATATGAGTGCAGCGACTTCACTGGACTGGGCCGAGACGAGATCGCGCTGCTGCTGGATGACGTTGTACGGAATGGAAGCGCCAAGCTGGAAGCGTTTGTTCTCACTCTCATACAACTGCTGCTGCAGTTCGTGATTCTTCACCGCGGCGATGTAACGCGCCCGAGCCTGCTGGATGGCGACGACATAGTTCATGACGTCGACCTGCAACTGGTTGTTGCCCTTCGCCAGCGCCAGCTCGTTTTGCGCGATGGAGAGTTCATCGATTGTGTAGTCCGCCTGCGCCTGTCGATTGTTGATTGTTGCTCCGAAGAATGCGCCTCCGCGCTGTGTGGGAAAGTTTCGCCGGAAGACCTGACCGAGAGCCGTTCCGATTCCGCCAACAAAGTACGGGTCTGGCCGCTGGGGTGGCTGGCCAGGCCTCTCCAGGATTCGCTCGGTACCGGCAAGGCCGCTGGTCTGCATGGTCGCGAAAGCAACCAGCGTCGGTAAAAGGCCATTCCGCGTTCCAACTGAATTGATTTCGGTGGTCTGTTGGTTTGCAAACTGGATGGCAAGGTCGGTACGTGCTGTTTGCGCCTCGCGAACCATCTGCTCCAGCGGAGGGAGGTCATCAGTGGCCGGAATCGTCGGCCTGTCGATTGGAACGATACGGACCGTCGCCAGCAGAGGGTCGGACAGACCGGTCCGGCTGATCAGGTTCTTCAGACGAACTTCCCGCTGTCGCAGGGTGGTTTCGTCATCGACGAGCTGGCGTCGAGTGGTTACTGCCTGAGACTCGGCGTTAATCGCTTCCGGCGGTGCCACCGCTCCCAACTCGATTTGCTTTCGAACATTGGTCAGGAACTCCTCAGCAACGTCGGTCGCACTGCGGCTGGCACGGACCTGCTCGTATGACGTCGCGAGGGCGTAATACGCGTTAATGACCTGGTTCACGATTGTGATCACCTGGCCGCGGAACGTCAGGTCAGAGACGGCAAGATTCGCCTTAGAAACCCGAATCGTTCTGGCATTCACGCCGACACCGAATCCCCGCAGCAAGTTTTGCTGAACGCCGACCTGAATATTTGCGGCGACCGACGGATTCAGTATGTTGGTCGGCGAATTTTCCTGGAGCCAGTTCTGGGTATATCGAACATTGACCAGGCCGCCTGTGATCAGACCCTGCTGGTAATTAGCCGCATGGGATCGAGTATCGGAAATGAGATTATTCGTAAAGCTCTGGACCGCATTCTGCTGAGGGCTACTGGTGTGGCTAAAGGTGCTGGACTCCTGGATGATTGGGTCCAGGTTCTGGGTTACGGGGCCGATCTGCGAGATTTGTGCGTTGGCGTTGCCGCCGTTGCCACCGCCGCCACCTGGGATCCGGACGCCAGCCGCGGCCTGGCTGCCGCTGACGCCCTGACCAAGAGCGACAGATCCTGCCTGAGACGCGTTGCTGGGCACGCCCGGCAATGCGCCGCCGGCTTGTGCACGGACAACGCGCCAGCTCGCTGTGATCGGGCCATAGCGCGCCAGTTCGAGATCGATGTTGTTCTCAAGAGCCAGCGCGATCGCATCCTGCAAGGTCAGATACAGCGCACCCGCGCGAACGAGCTCCGCCAGTCTTGGAGTATTTTGCTGGCGAACCTCGGGTACCTGGACCGGAAGGTACGGATTTACGATGATGTTCCGCGCGGGACGAACCGGAGCAAGCGTCGTGTTGGTCGGAAGCTGTTGCTGTTGCACATTCGCGAGAATGCCCTCTGAAGCTCGCGAACTTCCGGGAGCCGGGCGGGCGCCGGCACCTTGTTGCTGTGCCAGAGGCGGAGGCGGGGCTTCCACCTGCTGTCGAGTGGTTGCTTGCCCGGTTCCCTGCGGCGCCTGTGGCTGAGGCTGGGCAACCTGTCCAAACCCAAGCTGCAGGGAAAGCAGGCCGATCAGAAACTCGCGTCGCACGATGAGAAACTCGCGCTTCATTGATTTGTTCCCTTCGGCAGGTTGGCCGGAAGCGTGGAGGGCATGGCCAGCTGGCCCTTCAGAGCCTCAGTGATGGTGATGTGGTTGACATCGAGGGTGCGGCCCAAAGCCTCATCCAGTGCAATCCGCGTGTGGGTGTAATTCGCCATCGCCTGTATCTCAGAATTTTGTGCGGTGGCGAGATCGCGCTGGTCCTGGATTACCTGAAAGGGGACTGCGGCGCCGAGTTCCAGTTTCCGCTGATCCGCATGGAGTGTTTGCTCCTGGAGTACACGCGCGCGCATCGCAGCTTCATAACGTGCCTTCGCCTGCTCGAGGCCGATTACCGCGTTCTGAACGTCGACGCGAACCTGGTTGAGATTGCGCTTCAGGTTGAGCTCATTCTGCCGAAGTTCAATGACGCTGATGGCGTAGTCAGCCTGCGCGGCGCGATTGCGCAACGGAATGTTCAGCGAGAAGCCAGCCGAGTAGTTCGGATAGTTCCTTCGAAAGATCTGGCCGAGGAGGTTTCCGTAGCCACCCGCCAGGTACGCGACTCCGGGCTGCAATGCCCCGAGTTGCGTCTGGTCACCTGTCAGTCCGTTGTTCGTAAACTCGGCAAATGCCTGCAACCCCGGCTTCAGGGAGCTTTTTATACCAACGAGGTTCAGCTGATTGCTCTCAAGGTTGATCCGTGCCTGCTGGATATCGACTCGGCTCTTCGATGCCTCACCAACCAGGTCCTCGACAGGCCGAATCTCGGTTTGAGCGGGCACAGCGATCTGGTCGAGAGGAATGATGTGGACGGTAGCAAGTCCGGCATCGGAGACACCGTTTCGCGAGATGACGTTTTTGAGAATCGTCTCCTGCTGCAACAAGTTCGTCTGGGAAATTGTCAGATCCTGCTGGCTGGCGTACAGCTGTGCTTCAGCGCGTGTGATTTCGATTTCGGCCAGCGATCCAAGCTCTACCTGCTTCTTGTTGTTTTCAAATAACGTCTTTGCTGCATCGACGGCGGACCTGCGGGCACGAACGTCTTCGTTGAAAGCGACATAGTCCCAGTACAGATTCAGCGCGGCTGCAACCGTCGTGCTCACCTGCGAGGCGAACTGAAGGTCGCTGACCTTGACGTTATTTCGCTGCACCCGGATATTGCGACCATTCACCGCGGACCCAAACCCCTGGAGCAGATTTTGGGTAATCTGCAGATCGAGGTTACCCGATGTGAATGGATTCAGATTAAAGAAGAGCGAGTTGACTTTGACGTAATTGCTTGAATAACTGAGCTGCGTATTGAGACCGAACAGGAAGTTCTGGTTGTAAGACGCCTGGTAACTGCGGGTATCCTGTATCAGCGCTGTCGTTCCGGTCAGGACGGTGTTGCTTTGCGGCGTGGTCGCGTGCTGGAAGTTCGCGAAAAACGAGACGTTAGGATCGAGGGAAACAATCGCGGGACCAAGCTGGGTGACGATACCGCCACCGGACGAAACGCCGGCACCAGTGGCAACACCGCCGGCGTTTACGGTCACTCCCTGAAGACTGACACTCTGAGGACCCGCCACAACCGGCAGTCCAACGCTGCGCAATGCACCGCCGCCCTCCGCGCGGCGCAGTACTTCCTGAGCCAGCAATGGCGTGTAGCGCTGTACTTCGATATCAACGTTGTTCTCGATAACGAGTGCAACCACATCCTGCGCTGCCAGGTACAAGTTCCCTGCGCGGATCAGGGAGTTCAGCCGCGGTGAATTCGTCAAACGAACAGCACCAATCCGACGAGGCTGGTATGGACGAGTGACCCAGCTGAACGATGTCGACTCGGCAGGATCAACCCGCAAGCTGTTCTGTGGAAAGGCCAGTGTTGCCGTAAGTACTAAAGCACACGTGACCCTGAGGAAATCCAAAAGCTTTCTCATCTCTGACGTGCCTGGTGTCAGTATCTCTTACGTGACGAACTCGCCCTGAGTTCGCTTAACATTTTTGAGGAACAAGCGCAAAACGGAGCCCGACCTGCGACCGCCAGAGTTGTGTTCCTGTCCTGCACGGTGGCGCGGGATCGTGCCCTTTGCGCTCCTGAGCTCGGGCCTCGAAAAGGTCGGTTGAGTTACCGGGCCATCGACCTGGCGAGGCCAAAAAGGGCCTCCTGGACGCGGCCCCGGTACGTCCGGCTGAGCGTAAGGACGGCACCGTTCTCGAGGACAAGACGAGAGTCGCCCCGGAACCACGGCTGAATCTCACGAACGCGATGAAGGTTCACGATCGCGGACCTGTGAATGCGCACGAACGCCGCAGGGTCGAGCCGCGATTCGAGGCCGCTCATTGTCTCTCGCAGGATGTGCGTGGCGGAGCCGCAATGCAGGCAAACATAGTTATCCGCCGCTTCAATCCAGTCGATGGTTGCAGGGCTGAGCACGAGCGTTCCACCTTTATTCCGTACGGCAAGCCGCTCGAGTTTGTTTGGCGGGGAGCCGACGGGTTGCGCAGGAGTGAGATGAGCTTTCAGCAGACGGGTGGATACCAGTTCCTGGCGAAGATTCCGCAATGTTCGCGCAAATCGATCGCGATCGAAAGGCTTAAGAAGATAGTCGAAGGCGCGCACGCCAAATGCTTCGACTGCGTAATGCTCGTACGCCGTGACGAACACAACAAGAGGCAGCCGACGCTCGGGCACCGACCTGGCGACAGCCAGCCCATCGGCTCCCGGCATCTGGATGTCCAGAAATATGGCATCCACGTCGCGTTCGGAAATCACACGGATCGCTTCCTTGCCGTTCGCACACTCGGCTGCGATCTCAACGTCGGGTTCGGTCTCAAGGAGGTGTCGCAACCGATGACGCGCAATCCGCTCATCATCCGCGATCACGACGCGCATGCAAGAACCTCCTTCTGCCCCTCACGCCTGTACGGGAGGACGACCCTGGCTTCCGCACCACCGTCGTCCCGCCTAACGAGCTGAAGTTGCTGGTTCGGACCATACAGAGTCTCGAGTCGGGCACGCGTGTTGACGAGACCAAGTCCGGATCCGGATGATGGCGGAGGATTGATGTTGCCGGGACCGTTATCTTCGACTGACAGGATCAGCTCACCAGCCGCTCGAAGAGCGCGTACAGTGATGCGGGCATCAAACTCGCGATGGGCGACTCCATGACGAATCGCGTTTTCGACAAGGGGCTGCAGAATCCACGCGGGAACAAGCGCGTCTTCTGCGCCGAGGTCAACGTCGAAGTCTACAGACAACCGGTCTTCAAAGCGTACGCGCTCGATGTCGAGATACAGCCGCACAAATCCAAGCTCATCGCGCAACGTGATCACGGGCGCACGGGCAGCCTCGAGCGACATACGGAGGAAGTCGCTTAAACGCGCGATCATTCGCTCAGCCGCGGCTTTGTCTTCATCGATCAGTCCAGAGATTGTGTGCAGAGTATTGAACAGGAAGTGCGGCTGAAGCTGCATCCGTAATGCCTGAAGCTGCGCACTGGCAAACTGGCGCTGTAGTTCGGATGCCGCGAGCCGCTCAAGCTGAAGACTCCCGTAATAGCTGTATGCCCAGGCCGCCGAAACGACGATCCAGTACAGCAGGAATCCGGACTCAAACCCGGCGACCACGGATGTGGCAACGCTGTGAGCTGAAATACCTTTTGCGAAGAAGCTAAACGGCGGCTGGTACACAACGTCCCAGCAAAGTTTGGCGACAGAGGAGAAGGTCACCGCGCCCGCAAAGTGAGCGGCGACAACGTGCAGCCATCGCCGCGAGGGCAACTGAAATTTCGCGGCGAGCCAGAGAATTCCCGGCGTAAGGCAGGCGGCGAGCATCGCATACTCGAGTTCTCCGGTAAAGGCGCGTGACCACGCCAGCGGACGGCCATAAAGCACGCTTTGGGTATGCGCCTGCACAGCTTCGTAACAGCCGAGCGCCACCCACAGCCCGAATATGAAGGCGTACTTCCGCCATTGATACGTTCCCGCGTAGACCTTTGCCACCCTGAGTTGATATACAGCATCCGGCCCGGGACGGTTCCGGAATTTCAGGGCTCGAGGGGCAGAACGGTTTTTATTTGTGGTCAGCCGCGCTTATGGCAGCCAAAAGGGTTGCCCGGGAACATTCGGACCGGGTTGATCGAATGTCCCGGGCAACAGAGGCGACCGACAGGGAAAACGCCCTTGGGGAGTCAGGCGTCGGACTGTCGGCTCACCTTCGGTGCCTGGTTCGTGACTGAGCCTGAGAGGAGTCATTATCGCGAGCCACGCTACACGAATTCAAAAAATCAGTTTCAACCGCGAAGCTGGATGTTCGGTGGTTTACATCTTTCGTACACCCGGATTTGCTGAACGATATTGTTAACACTCCGAGACGTTGCCGAGACCCGGTTCGTTGTAAACGAAGTGTAAAGACGACGTGATAAACCGATGAATGTTGTACTTCATCCACCTTACTGACAGCGTAAAAGTCTGGCACATCCGGCACGGCACGTATCTGTGAAAGGCGGTTGTTCGAAAGCATCTGCGAACCGAGCGACACGATTCCCGCCTGAGTGCTCCGCTACCGGTCATGGAGGGAGATTAAAACCAGGACAATTCCATGGCAATGCATTCGGGGCAGACAGCGGCTTAATGTGGGCGAGTCGCGCCTCGAACGGGGTGAATCGGCTTGGGATCCGAGCGGCGTCAGGCCAGCAGGTCGTGGATGATCTCGCCCGCTACATCCGTCAGGCGCATGTCGCGCCCGGAGAATCGGTATGTGAGTCGCTTGTGATCCAGGCCAAGAAGATACAGGATGGTCGCGTGCAGATCGTGGACGTGGACCTTATTCTCGATGGCGTAGTAACCAAACTCATCGGTCACGCCGTGTGTGATACCCGGTTTGAAGCCTCCGCCGGCCATCCACATGGTGAACCCGAACGGGTTGTGATCGCGCCCGACGTCCTTTGAGTTGACATCGCCCTGCGCGCAAGGCGTGCGTCCAAACTCGCCTCCCCACAGGACGATCGTGTCGTTGAGCAGACCCCGCCCTTTCAGGTCCTTCAACAGCGCCGCAATCGGTTTGTCGACGGCTTTCGAGTTGGTTCGGTGTCCGTGGACAAGACCCTGATGCTGATCCCAGCGATCGATGCCGCGGCGGGCGGGCGGAAGCAGTTCGACGAAGCGGACACCCTTTTCGACCATCCGTCGCGCCAGCAGGCACTGTCTGCCGAACTCCTCGGTATCAGGATCGTCGAGGCCGTACATCCCCTTCGTCAACTCCGACTCGCCGCTGAAATCGGTGAGGCCCGGCACCTCGGATTGCATGCGGAACGCCAGTTCGTAGTTCGCAATGGTCGCTTCGACCTCTGAGACACCGGAGAAGCGCTCGAGCGCGCCCTTGTTCAGCGATCGGAGGAGACCGAGCTTTTGACGCTGGATATCCGGGGATTCGCGCGGGGCCAAGTCGGCTATCGGCTGCGGACCTTTGCGAAATACTGTTCCCTGGTAGCTGGCGGGCAGGAATCCGCTGCCGAACAGATCGAGTCCACCAGGCGGGATGAGTCCGCTTTCGAGCACGATGAAGCCTGGCAGGTTGCGGCACTCCGACCCAAGGCCGTAGACAACCCAGCCTCCCATTGACGGCCGACCCTGAAAGCCTGAGCCTGAGTGCATGAAGTAGTTGGCTGACGTGTGCTCGGAATGGTCGGACACCACCGATCGGACAATCGTCAGGTCATCAACGCATGTTGCGACGTGCGGGAACAAGTCGCTGACCGGAGTGCCGGACTGGCCGTATTGTTTGAACTCGAACGGTGATCCGAGGACGTTATTGCCGATGTTGAAGACAGTAGTCGGAGTCTTCATCGGAATCGGCTTGCCATGATCGACACGGAGCCGCGGCTTCGGATCGAAGGTGTCCATCGCGGAAGGGCCGCCATCCATGAACAGAAAGATCACCGACTTCGCTTTGGCTTTAAAGTGCGGAGAATGTGGGGCGAGGGGATCGTCCGCCGCCTCAGCCAGCATCGCCGCGAGCGCAAGTCCTCCAAACCCATTCGCGCACCGGCACAGCATTTCGCGTCGGGTCGTCATCGCAGGTAGATAAACTCCGGTGAATTCAAGAGTACGTGGGCCACGTCTGCCCACACTTCATTTTCTGCCCGACCCTCCTGAGAATGTACGAAGGATCTGATCTTCTCAAGCTCGTCCGGAGCTGCGGGACGGGCGAACGCAGCCTGATACATGTGGCTTATGCGTTCTACTTCGTCGGGATTGTTCCTGATGATGGCCGCAGACCATCTGGATGCCTGTTGTGCGACGAACTCGTTGTTCATCATCAACAGCGCCTGTGACGGGACAGTCGACACGGTGCGCGAGCCGATTGTGCTGATAGGAACCGGATAATCGAATGCCAGAAACATGGGCGTCATGAAGTTGCGCCGCACGCCGATGTAGATACTTCTGCGGCCGTTTCCATCGAGCGGGCCGGACTCAGGCTTGCCTCGACCTTGC
Organism: Bryobacteraceae bacterium; assembly: GCA_963794765.1. Taxonomy (GTDB): domain Bacteria; phylum Acidobacteriota; class Terriglobia; order Bryobacterales; family Bryobacteraceae; genus JAWXCM01. The sequence continues at coordinate 74,102 of CAWCGC010000049.1, forward strand.
TGGTACGGGCTGATGAAGGGCGTGACACTCGGGCCGAAGAGAGCCGGATTGAGTGACCCCGATATGGCAAGCATCGAATCGCGAATCGCTTCGCCTTCCAGCCGCTGTACCGAGAAGTGCTGGAGATACTTGTTCTGCGGATCTGTGGCTTTCGCCTGCTCGGAAGCGGTGCTCGAGCGGGCATAGGCATCAGTCAACAGCATCATGCGGTGGAGCTTCTTGATCGACCAGCCTTCGGCGACGAAGCGGCTCGCGAGGTAGTCGAGCAGTTCCGGATGCGAAGGTGCCTCGCCCATCTTGCCGAAGTTGTCCGTGGATTTTACAAGACCCTGCCCGAAATGATGCTTCCAGATCCGGTTCACCATGACTCGTGCGACGAGAGGATTCTCGGCACTTGCCATCTTTTCTGCAAGCAGCAAACGGCCGCTTGTGTCGGGTCCCGCGGCCGTATTATCCCTGCCCGCAACGCAGCTCAAAGATCTTCGCGGAACGACAGCACCAAGGTTCTGATGATTGCCGCGGATGTGGACGCGAACATCATGAGGCTGATAGTCTTCTGCGACGGCTGCAAATTCCGAGTCGGGCACCTCTGACTCCAGCCTGGCCTTTTCGTCGAGCAGCGCTTGTTTCTGTTCCTGTGCCGACGCCGTTTGCTCTTCCGGTAACGGCGTTGGCGGGAGGCTCTTTCGAGTCGTCGAAAACTACGTCGTGGACGACGATGTGTCCCTGTCGGCTTCGGTCTACGATCTCCAGATAGACGGTGCGCTCCCGTTCGAATGTGAGTGTCAGAGTCTTCCACACCGGTGTGTCGCCTTCGGGAAGCACGGTTTGACTCTTGAACCCGGCGTTCACGATGGTCAAACGTAAAGGCGCGTGTTCCTTCAGCTTTGGATCCGTTTTGGTCCCGGAAATCCGGATATGCAGGTACAGCTCTTTGCCGGTTCGAAATCGGCGGGAGGTGAGCGTTCCCATGAAGACATCTGAGCCAGCGACCCGCGAGTCCGCGGCACCTTTGACCGGTCCGGCACCAAATGCCGCTCCCTGCGGGATCCAGGTGCTGAAGTCTGTTATTTCGCGTTTTGCGGGCTGATCCATGAGGCCGAGTTCGCGATTGATCTCGCGGATGCGGGCACTGAGTGCCTGCTGTTTTCTGACACGTTCGTCTGAATCAATAGAGCCCTCGCGGAACTCCGTGCTGTGCATGATTCCCGCGAGCGAGTAGTAGTCAGCCGTCGGGATGGGATCGAATTTGTGGTCGTGACAGCGAGCGCAGGCAACCGTCAGGCCGAGGAATGCCTTGCTCATAACGTCGATCTGGTTATCGACCTCGTCAGCACGCGATTTTTCCGAGTCGGTGGCGCTGTTCAGAACCTCTCCAAACCAGAAGAACGAGGTCCCGACAGGAGATTCATAGGCACCGCCGTCGGATCGAAGCCGCTTCCTGGGGAGGAGGTCTCCCGCAATGTGCTCGCGCACGAACTGGTTGTATGGAAGATCCGAATTGAAAGCACGGATGACGTAGTCCCGATATCGCCAGGGCTCGTGCTTGTCGTTGTCGTATTCATGACCGTTTGTTTCGGCATAGCGGACGAGGTCGAGCCAGTGCCGAGCCCAGCGCTCGCCGTAATGTGGGGACGAAAGCAGGCGGTCGACAACGCGGGCATATGCGTCTGGTTGCTTGTCGGCCAAGAATGCCTGCACCTCCTCAGGTGTCGGCGGCAGGCCGGTCAGGTCGAAGGTCACGCGGCGCAGAAGCGTTCGCTTGTCGGCCGTCTGTGCCGGTTCCAGACCTTTTTCTTTCAGCTTCGCCGATATGAACGCGTCAATGGGCGATTTGGCGCCGGGCACACGCGGCACCTGCGGGTCACGTACAGGCTGAAAGGCCCAGAACTTTGCTGAAGCTTCGTTTTGCGGAACCAGGGTGGGGACTGCGGCTCCCTGCCGAATCCACGCGACGATGTCCCCAATCTCGTCGTCGGGCAGTTTTCCCTGTGGGGGCATCTTCAGCTCTTGTTTCCAGGAGAGCGCCTGTACGAGGCGGCTCGCATCGGGATCTCCGGCGACAACCAGTTTGCGCAGCGCCTCCGGAGAATCCAGCTGCAGGCCGCCCATCGGGGATTTGACCTTACTGCTGTGGCATCCGTAGCATTTCTGCGCCAGCACCGGACGCACCTTTTTCTCGAAAAAATCGACGTCGGCGGCGCGCACGCCAAGCGCGATCACAAAAAGCGTGAACGCGGCTCGACGAAGGTCCATATGGTCACGATGTTATCAGGGAAGAATGGCAAATGAAGAGCGAGTCGCGCTGGTGACGGGTGCGGGCAGCGGTATTGGACGAGCCGTCACGCTGGCGCTGAATGAGGCGGGGTTCCACGTTGTTCTGGCGGGGCGTCGGATTCCACAACTCGCCGAGACGGCGTCGATGAAGCGGCGTGATGACCGGCGGCTGATCACGGTCTCAACGGATGTGAGCAAGCCCGATTCGGTGGCTGCACTCTTCCGGAGGGCGAAGGAGGAGTTCGGACGGCTCGACGTGCTGTTCAACAATGCCGGCACCTCCGCGCCACCGGTGCTGTTCGAGGACCTTACGTGGGAGCAATGGACGTCGGTGGTGGGCGTGAATCTCAATGGCATGTTCCTCTGCGCACAAGAGGCTTTCCGGATGATGAAAGAGCAAACGCCACAAGGGGGACGCATCATTAATAACGGCTCGATCTCGGCTTACGCACCGCGTCCGAACTCGGCTCCGTACACGGCGACCAAGCATGCAGTTACCGGGTTGACGAAATCGCTGTCGCTGGATGGCCGCAAGTACGATATTGCCTGCGGGCAGATCGATATCGGCAACGCCGCAACCGACATGACGAAGCGAATGACAGACGGGGTGCCGCAGGCGAACGGGACCGTTGCTGCCGAACCACGGCTCGACGTAAACGCGGTTGCCGAAGCCGTCCTGTATATGGCGAAGCTGCCGCTGGAAGGAAATGTCCAGTTTATGACCGTGATGGCGACCAAAATGCCATTCGTCGGTCGAGGCTGACAAGGCGAGGTATGCGGCTGCGACTGGCGACGCTGTCTGATATCCCCGAGCTTACGAAGCTGATTGAGCGTTCGGTCGCAGAACTGCAGGCGGATGACTACTCGACGAATCAGATCGCGGGCGCTCTGGGCACGGTGTATGGAGTTGACTCGGTTTTGGTCGAGGACGGGACGTTTTACGTGATTGAACTGGATGATGGGACGCTGGCCGCGTGCGGAGGCTGGAGCCAGCGTCAGACCGCTTTTGGAAGCGAGCATTCGCCGGTTAAGGACGACAAGTTTCTCGACCCATCTACTGACGCAGCGCGAGTTCGCGGGTACTTTACCGATCCTGAGTGCGCCCGCAAGGGATGTGCGACCGCAATTCTGCAAGCTTCAGAGAAGGCGGCGTTCGAGGCAGGATTCCGAAAACTCCAGCTCACTGCCACTCTGACAGGTGTCGCGCTATACGAACGCCACGGGTATACAGAGACCGAGCGACTGGTGCTCGATTTGCCAAACGGACAGAAGCTGCCGGTGGTACGAATGAGCAAGACACTTCAGGCCACCTGAGCGACTTTTATTACTGCTCTGACAGGCAATGTAAAAGTAAATGTCGAGCCAGCGCCGAGACGAGAGTCAGCCGTGAGGGTGCCTCCGTGAGCGTCGACGATACGCTTACAGATCGCGAGGCCTATGCCGTTGCCCGGATATTTATCGCTCGAGTGCAGCCGCTGAAAGATCTGGAAGATCCGGTCCACATCAGCGGTCTGGAAACCGATACCGTTGTCGGTGACTGAGATTCGCCAGAAATCACCGACACGTTCAACCGAGACGATGATCTCCGGCGCGATGCCTTCGCGGCGAAACTTGATCGCGTTTAAGATGAGGTTCTGAAGCAGCAGCCTGATTTTGACCCGATCCGCATTCACTACGGGCAGGTCGGCACTGCGGATAATCGTTCCGGAATCCTGAATGGCGAATTGCATATCGTCGCAGATGGCGCGCATGACGTCGCAGAGTGAAACCGGCTCGATACTTACGGCCTGACGACCCGTTCTGGAGTACGTGAGCAGATCTGCAACCAGCGTGTGCATCCGAGTGGTGCCCTGAAGGACAAATCGGAACCACAGGCGGGCATCAGGGTCGGCCTGATCTTCATATTTGCGGGCCAGCAGGGTAACGAAGCTGCTGACCATGCGGAGAGGTTCCTGGAGGTCGTGGCTGGCCGTGTAGGCGAATGCTTCGAGGTCGCGGTTGGTTTGTTCGAGTTCCGCCGTCCGGGCCGCAACGCGGGCCTCAAGTTCCGACTGCCGGGCTTCGCGTTCCCGGTAATTCCTGTGCACTATCATTGATGCCGCGATCAGAAGCACAATGGTGGTCAGAATCAGTGCGATCTCGACTATCAGGGACCAGAACTCAGCCCGATCGGCATCCGAAAGCCGCTGCTTCGACAGACGCTCTTCTTCCGTGCGCAGCTGCGCAGCGAGAGCTCGCAGCTGTTGCCCCCAGACCAGACCGGCATCGGTGTCTACAACGTCCAGAGCGGCGCCGGGACCACTCGCACGCTGAAGTTTGATGGTGTTTTGCAACTCTCCAAGCTTTGAATGAAGCAGGCGAGCGAACTGCTGAAGGGTTTTCTGCTGAGTCGGATTGTCCGAGGTTAAGACTAAGAGTTCGCTATAGAGTTCCCTGCTCTGCTGGACGGCTGCGTCGAATGGTTGCAGATACGTTTCGCGTCCGGTCAACAGATAGCCACGCTGCGCAGATTCAGCCTCTGTGATCGCTGTCAGGATACGGTCAACATCGCCCAGCACAGACTGCGCATGCAAAACCTGATCGTTAAACCGAATGTGCTCACGATCAAGCCAGAAGGACAGTGCCGCCAGCAGCACGGGTACAACTGCCACGGCGATAAATAACGAGTTTGTCCCCCTGCCGATGGCATTCTTCACCTGCTGTACCTGCCGTATACTCGAAAAGACGCCAACAGGATCGCAAAAGATTACTGTGCGAAAAAAAACATTGAACTTAAAGCAGGTGTTGGCTGTTGTAAGGTGACCTGTACGCGTCTGCACTACGAATCCCGCGGAACTGGACCACCACTGATCCTGCTGCACGGGCTTGCAGGTTCGAATCGCTGGTGGCGGCATAACCTCGACAGCTTCAGCGAGCATTATCGCGTCATCGCGCTGGACCTCCCCGGCTATGGCGGGATGACAGGTTACGCACATCGTTTCGCTGTCGCGAGCGCGGCGGACTGGCTGCTTGATGCTGTCGAGTCTTTCTATCCGAACGGTGAGCGTGTAAACCTGATCGGACACTCAACGGGCGGATTGATTTGTGCGATGTTTGCGGCAGTGAACCCCGGACGAACCGACAAACTGATTCTGGCGGCACCATCGATCAACATGCCGCGACGGACTATTCCGTCGATCTTGTGGCCGCTTGCGAAAGCGTGCGTATCGACAAGCCCGAGTTTCTGGCCAACACTGACAGTGGATGCTTTCCGTGCGGGTCCCAGTTTGATTGTTCGAACGGCGCGTCAGTTGTTCGACATTGACGGACTGCGGCATGCAGCGGCGATCGAGGCGCCGACGCTGTTGATTTGGGGTGAACGAGATCCTCTGGTTCCGGTCAACCGCGCGGCTTCGGTTCAGGCTGTAATCCCGGGAAGCGAGTTGCGAGTGATCCCGGGGGCCGGGCATGTGCCGATGTGGGAGGCTCCGAAGCAGTTCAACGCGATTGCGATGGAGTTCCTGTCCCGATGACTTCGCCCGCACCCTGCGCCGGGATGAAGTCATATATGTCCGGCGTCAGGTTGAAACGCCGCTTGTAAGCGGCTGTGATGTGCTGCCGGAAGTTGTCCACGCGTTCCGGCGAAATCAGGTTGACGGTGCAACCTCCAAAGCCGAAAGACTCGAACTCGTTCGCGCGTACCGTACTCCTCCTGGAAGTTCTGTCTTACAACGTCTGGATCCGAGACCACCACAGCATTAATCCTCAGAATAGAGCCATCGCGCCGCCCGCATAGCGATCGACGTTCGCATTCAGTTAACGGCGCTTTCGGCGTTCTCGCGAAGCTGACGACGATCAAGATGGCTGCGAGCAGAAGGAAGAACCAGCCGGAAGGGATACGCAAGTCCATGTAGAAGTCCGTCTACCAGAAGATGAGGTGCACGGCCGGGAGTGCGCTTCGCCATTTTATGCGGCGTGGATGTTGTGAACCATGTTCAGCATTTCGAGAAGCAGTGACGAGATCGGAACCGGGCTGACAGAGACCTGCGTTCCTCTTCGCGATCTCAATCACGATCGCTCAGTATTTCGTTTAACTGCCTGGCCACAGTGAACTGAGATTACCGGTCCTCAAAATGCGCGAGCCATACATTACCTTTGCGTTCCGCGGCGGTGATGATGATTTTGTCTTTCGCTACTGTGATCGCCCGCTGACCCGGGATGACGTGCGCCAGCGAGAGACCGGCCCGGTGAAAATGCTGCACTGAAAAAGGAGCACCAACAGGATGCTTCGTAGTGCTGTCAAGGCGCTGGGCCCAAAGACATCGACTCCCATCCCGTTCGGATTCAAAATACAGCAGAGTCCCATCGGGTGAGAATTCGGGCAGCGCGTCCCATGTTTTTCCCGCCGTGATCGGGATGAGATCCGTATCGCGTGCCGGCCGATCCTTCAGGACGGGAGTTATAAAAATCTGCGTCACTCCGCCGTTGACATTGCGATAGAAGGTCAACCAGTTGTCATCCCACGATAGTCGTGCAGCGGAGGGAATCCCGTCGATAATACGCCTGCTCTTTCCCGAATCGACATCAAACGACGATGCTCCATTCCCCTCCAGGCAGAGGAAACTACGTCCGTTCATCATCCACGGCAAAACAAGGGAGCACTTTGCACTCAGTTTTCGAGCTAATCCTCCGCCGGCAGGAACAATGAAAACTTCACGATTGATTCGATAGATTACCTCGTTTCCGTTACTGTCAATCCGGGGAGACTCCTCGTTTGCTTCAGACGATACAAGCGGTGCCTCGGCGCCGGTATGCAGATCCCTGATCCACACATCCCAGTTTCCTGACGGGTTTGTGTTGTATACCATCTTGCGGCCGTCAGGGGTTATCGACGGACGAACATCTGCGCCTAAGCTCGTTGTGAGTCGCTGAAGTTCACCCGTCCTCCGCGCCTCGTCCGGCTGGATCGGCAGGCTCCAGAGATCGACATTCTCATTCAGGCTGGAGAACGCGAGCACCGTTCGAGCTTTGCTGCTCAGCACAGATCCTTCCGACTCTATCGCGGTGCCTGCAGTGAGACGTTGCGGCGGCCCTGTGGTTCTGCCGCGGACGGGGGAAAAGGGAATTCTCCAGATGTTTGAGACCTGACCCAGATACGCAGAGAAGACGATCTGACTCTCAGTCCAGTCGCTTGCGACCGGCATCAGGTGCTGGGTGGCAATGGTGTAATCGGCAGGTGCCAAATTGCGGGCATGCAATTCTTTCATCACCCCCGTCGGCTTCGATTTCCCGGAAGCGAGATCGACGGTAAACCAGTCCACCGCAGTGATGCCAAGGTCTGCGACTACGCGACCCTGTACACCGAAGACCAGGATCGACTTTCCGTCTGGAGACCAGAGCGGTGACGCCGCAATCGTCAGGTCTTCACCAACTCGGCGCGGAGAGCCTCCATCGGAGGAAACAATATAAACTGCGCCAGCTCCTCCCAGCAGTGCCCGACGGTCGCCGGTCTGATATGCGACCCACTTTCCGTCCGGTGAGAACCGCGGCCGAACCCCTCCCTGAGCGATCTTGTGCGCCGCTCCACCAAGCGTCGATACCGTGTATACTCCGCCTGCTTCGCGACCGGAGCTAAACACAATTCGACTGCCGTCGGGAGAGAACGAAGGCTCCTGATCGTCACTGGGATCGGTCGTCAGACGTATCGGTTCTCCCCCTGCAAGTTGCTGAACCCAGATGTCCAGATTTCCATCACTGCCGCGGTCCGAGGTGTATACGATGAGCTTCCCGTCGGGCGACAGACTGGGTTCGGCCGCAAGCCCCGATTCAGACGTAAGCCGGCTAAGAAGAGGTCCTTCCGACATGAACCGACTGGCTCTCGCCGGCAGAAAGGACCACAGCAGCCCGGCAAGACCTGCGACAGCAATTACCGGAACGAGAACATTGGCCCTCGGCCAGATGAGTTTCCGGGATAGATGCGGCTGAGGCGCGTGCTGCGGTACTACCCCGGATTCAAGTTCGTCCCTGATCTCCTGAAGCTCTACCCTGACGTCGTCCATGTGCTGCAACCGGCGGTCCGGATTCTTCTTTAAGCAACGCGAGACAATTCGCTCCAACTCAGACGGAATCGTCTCTGAAATGTTCGTGAGTCGAGGTGGATCATCGCGCAGAATCGAGGCTATGGTATTTGCCGTGCCTGTACCGTGGAAGGCCCGTCTTCCCGACAACATCTCATATAAAACAAGACCGAAGGAAAAGATATCGGATCGAGCATCGAGGCGCTTTCCCTCGATCTGCTCCGGGGACATATAAGCTGCAGTGCCAATGATCGTACCTTGTTTGGTGAGCTGTTCGCTGACGCTCCTGGTCTCACTGACATCCGACACTGGTTCCACCAGCTTGGCGAGTCCAAAGTCAACCAGTTTTACGACGCCAGATTCGTCGATCATGACGTTAGCCGGCTTAAGGTCGCGATGAATTATACCGGCACGATGCGCCGCGGCGAGTGCGTCGGCTATCTGAACAGCTATGTTCAGGGCGTCCCGAACGCGAAGAGCGCTGCCCGTGAGCATCTGCTGCAGATTCTGCCCGGCCACGTATTCCATCGTGATGTAGTCAGTTCCGTCGCTTGTTGCGATGTCGTAAATGACCAGGATATTTGGATGGTGCAGCGCAGATGCAGATTTCGCTTCCTGCACAAATCTCTGCTTTCGTACAGAATCTGCGACTTTATCTGCAGGAAGAACTTTTAACGCAACCAGGCGATCCAGACGTTTGTCACGAGCCTTGTAAACAACGCCCATGCCACCGCTTCCGAGTTGCTGAATAATTTCGTAGTGGTCCAGCACTCGGCCGATCATGACTGCTTATAATAATCCAGGATCTGCAAAGGTCCGATCGCGAGACCCGTCCTTAGCATTCGTCGTTGTCGTCCCTTCTTTGACATGGTCCACGCGGAGGTTGCATTTCGCAATGAGTTCCTCGACGCGTTTCTGCAGCTAAGGCATGCTTTCCTGGAATTCTCTGACAATCAGACTATCGCAGAATGGTCTTACGTGCGGTACGCGCAAAGCTTGCGATGGCGTTACGTGTAGCCGTTTGCCTGTTGTAAGGTGACCTGTACGCGCCTGCATTACGAATCCCGCGGAACTGGACCACCGCTGATCCTGCTGCACGGGCTTGCGGGTTCGAATCGCTGGTGGCGGCATAACCTCGACAGCTTCAGCGAGCGTCATCGCGTCATAGCGCTGGACCTCCCCGGCTATGGCGGGATGACAGGTTACGCACATCGTTTCGCTGTCGCGAGCGCGGCGGACTGGCTGCTTGATGCTGTCGAGTCTTTTTATCCGAACGGTGAGCGTGTAAGCCTGATTGGACACTCAACGGGCGGATTGATTTGTGCGATGTTTGCGGCAGTGAACCCCGGACGAACCGACAAACTAATTCTGGCGGCACCATCGATCAACATGCCGCGACGGACTATTCCGTCGATCTTGTGGCCGCTTGCGAAAGCGTGCGTATCGACAAGCCCGAGTTTCTGGCCAACACTGACTGTGGATGCTTTCCGTGCGGGTCCCGGCTTGATCGTTCGGACGGCGCGGCAGTTGTTCGACATCGACGGAATGCGGCATGCGGCGGCGATCGAGGCGCCGACGCTGTTGATTTGGGGCGAACGAGATCCTCTGGTTCCGGTCAACCGCGCGGCTTCGGTTCAGGCTGTAATCCCAGGAAGCGAGTTGCGAGTGATCCCGCGGCCGGGCATGTGCCGATGTGGGAGGCTCCGGAGCAGTTCAACGCGATTGCGATGGAGTTCCTGTCCCGATGACTTCGCCCGCACCTTGCGCCGGGATGCAGTCATATATGTCCGGCGTCAGGTTGAAACGCCGCTTGTAAGCGGCTGTGATGTGCTGCCGGAAGTTGTCCACGCGTTCCGGCGAAATCAGGTTGACGGTGCAACCTCCAAATCCGCCGCCCGTCATTCGAGCACCGTACACCCCCGAGAATGACGACGCCGAGTCGACGAGAAAGTCGATCTCCTCGGCGCTTACCTCGTAATCGTCCCGCATGCTTCGGTGCGACGCGAGGAACAGCCTGCCCATGGCGTGCAGGTCGCCTTTGGCTGCGGCAGCGGTGAAGGCAACCACGCGCTCGATCCTCGGTTGTGACGTGGCGCGCGCGACGATACACGTTGTCCGGCATCTCCGACTTCACGCGTTCCAGAGATCGCTGGAAACATCACGCAGACTCTGGACTTCGGGGAAATGCCTGCGGATGATCTCGACTGCCTCGTGGCACTCTTTCACCCGCGTTGCGTAGGCCGAGGAGCCAAGCTCGTGCTTCACCATCGAGTTGACCGCAAGGATCGATGACGTCGTGCGGGAGTGCTACCGGTTCATACGTAAGGGAGCGGCAATCAATGCGAATCGCCTTCCCTGTCTCGCCGAAAACGGAGACATACTGATCCATGATGCCGACCGGCACACCGACGAACTCGCGCTCGGCACGCCGCGCCAATTGCGCCAGTTCCGTTTTGTCGATCGGCTGGCCGTCAGAGCATCGCGAGCGCCGTCGAGACCTCGAAGCGCCGCGGAAGAACTCAGTCCGGAGCCGACAGGCACTGTGCTGTGGATCGCCATGTCATAGCCGCTGCAGCAGAAATCCCAGCTTCACCAGTTGCTGTGCAACGCCGACGGGGTAATCTGTCCAGTGGTCCTGTTTGGTTCGAGACAAGAGATCGGCTACCGGAACTTCAACCGAGTCGGGCAGATTGGCCGAGACAAACCGCAGGACGCCATCGTCGTTGGGAGCGACGGCTGTAAAGCATGCCAGCTCCATAGCGATCGGCAGCACAAAACCGAGGTTGTAGTCGGTGTGTTCGCCGATCAGGTTGACGCGTCCGGGCGCTCGAAAGACTCGAACTCCTTCGCGCGTCCGAACTGCTTCCTGAAACTGCTGTCTTACAACGTCTGGATCCGAGACCACCACAACATCAATCCTCCGAACAAAGCCATCGCGCCACCCGCATAAAGATCGACATTCGCGTCCAGTCAAGCGGCGCTTTCGGCGTCCCCACGAAGCTGACAACGATCAAGATGGCTCCGAGGAGAAGAAAAAACCAGCCGGAAGGGATGCGCAAGTCCATGTGGAAGTTCTCCGCCTACCAGAAGATGACGTTCAACACCGTGAGCAGGACGGCCACCACGATCGCCAGCGGCCCGGGCCGCTTGTACCACGGTAACCCGCTGTCGTGCGGGACATCGGTCAGGCCGTAGACCAGATTGTGAAGCTCGGATGCAGCCTTCGGCCGGGTTACAAGACTGACCACAATGGTGACGACGAAACAAGTGGTCCAGGCGAAGATGGCGATCCAGAAATTCTGCGCCATGGTGGACGGGAACTCGTGATGCACGTCGCCCAGCCAGCCGCCTTTGCCTTCGGCGACGGTCAGCCCGTGAGTCAGCGGCCGCAGCAAGCGTTCCCGACAGCAGCCCGAAGAAATGCGCCGTGGCCGGTGGTGCGCTTCCAGAACATGCCAAGCAGGAACGTGGCGAACAGCGGCGCGTTCACGAAGCCGAACACCAGCTGCAGCAAGTCCATGATGTTGTTGTAGTGCTGCGCCAGATAGGCGGTCGCGATCGACAAGCGCGATGCCGACGACGGTCGTGATGCGGCCGACCGTCAGGTAGTGCGAGTCGGGCGCATTGCGCTGTATGTAGCTCTGATAGATGTCGTAGGTGAAACGGTATTGAAGGCCGTCACGTTGCCCGCCATGCCCGACATGAACGATGCCATCAGCGCCGTCAGCCCGACGCCGAGCATGCCCGAGGGATAAAACTGCGCCATCAGAGTGGTCAGCACCTGATCGTAATCGTAGACCGCCGCCGGCTTCGGCGGGAAGCGCGTAGCCCGACGTCCATCTTGCATCAGGGCCAGTGCCGCGATGCCCGGCACGATGACGATGAACGGCATGAACATCTTCGGAAACGCGGCGATCAGCGGCGTCCTGCGCGCGGCCGACATGGATTCGGCCGCCATGGCGCGCTGCACGACCAGGAAGTCGGTGCACCAGTAGCCGAAGGACAGAACGAAGCCCAGACCCGCGACCATGCCGAAGACCTCGACGCCCATCGGGTTCTGAGACGGAGTCGCCGATGTACTTCCAGGAGTGCGTCATCACGTCGGGAGACGCTGCGACGCCATGCCCTGCCAGCCGCCGGCTTTGCTGACCGCCAAGAATCGCGAGCGGAGCGAAGCCGAGCACGATCAGGAAGAACTGCAGAACTTCGTTATAGATCGCGCTGGTGAGTCCGCCGAGGAACGTGTAGATCAGGACGATCGCCGCCGACAGCAGCACGGAGCTGGTGAAGCTCCAGCCAAGCACGAGTTGAAACAGCAGCCCCAGCGCGTACATCGAGATGCCGGACGAGAAGATCGTCATGATGGCGAAGGTGATGCGCGTTAAGGCCGCGCGTCTTCTCGTCGAAGCGGAGCTTCAGGTATTCGGGGACGCTGCGGGCCCGGCTGCCGTAATAGAACGGCATCATGAAGACGCCCGACAAACAGCATGGCCGGAACCGCGCCGATCCAGTAGAAGTGCGCGGTCATGATGCCGTACTTGGCGCCGGAAGCGCACATGCCGATCACTTCCTGCGCGCCGAGGTTGGCGGCGATGAACGCGAGGCTGGTGATCCAGACCGGAACCGAACGGCCGGAGGTCAGAAAATCTTCGCTGGTGGAGACGCTGCGCTTGCGAATCACCCAGCCGATACCAAGCACGAAGGCAAAATACAGGGCCAGAATCGTGTAGTCGACGAGAGTTAGGGTCACGGTCTGCCGTTAGTGTATATCAGGGGTACTTTAGGTCCGGTCTTCGAGGGTGGTTGACTCGGATCGGTCGAGTTTGCTGAACTAGCGCGATAAGGCCCGCAGATCAGACTATCTGAAGGAGGAAGTAATGCGGAACACACGCCGGAATTTCATGCTCTCGGCTGCCGCCGGTGCCCTGCTCACTCAGGGTCGCGCTCGCGCAGCTAAGCCGCTCTCCACATTTCCGTTCTCAGAGTTCGAGTCACGGATTGCCCGGCGTGAGTTTCGGGACATCACGAAGGACATCCTGCCGACGCCGGCGATGATCATTGACCTCGATATCTTTGAGCGCAACGTCCGGACGATGTCAGACTACGCGAAGTCCGCCGGCATTAACGTTCGACCACACGTCAAAGTACATAAGAGTGTCGATGTGGCAAAGCGCCAGATTGCGCTCGGCGCGGTCGGGCTGACGACGGCGACGATTGCGGAATCCGAGCTGATGTCCGGAGCCGGAATCCAGGGCGTTCTGTGGACGAAACAGCCGGCCCACACCAACAACATTGCTCGCACGATCAACCTTACGCGTCGCGACCCGACGTTCATGTTTGTTCTCGACGACCCAACTGTTTTCGAGTGGGTCGAGCAGGCAGCCCAGACGGCGAAGGTCAAACCTCGGGTGCTTGCGTCGGTCTATGCCGGAATGGATCGTCAGGGGATCGAGAACGGGCAGCCGGCGGTCGACCTTGCGCAGAAGATTCACTCGTCGAAGTGGATGACCTTCGAAGGATACATGGCGTATTCGGGCAGCGCTGCGCACACGAAGGGCTGGGAAGATCGGCGGAAGAAGTCGGCCTCGGATCTCGCCGGACTTCAGCAGACTCTGGAGCTTTCGCGCAAAGCCGGACTGCCCGCGCACATCGTGTCAGGCGGTTCGACCGGTACCTACAACATCGACAAGGAAAACAATCTCACGGAGCTGGAGTGCGGGTCCTACGTTTTCATGGACACGGGGTACTTCGCCATCGGCGGAAAGTCAAACCCGACGCAGTATTCGGACTTCGGAGGTGCACTTACGGTGCTCGCGACTGTTGACAGCAAGCGCCATCAGAATCTCGCGACCATCGATTACGGCAACAAGGCTATGGCACGCCCGACAGACATGGTGAAAGGAATGCCGTGGCTGCAGGTCGGGAATCAGGGTGCGGAGTACGGCGCTCTGAAATGGCAGAACTCGGATCGCGAGGTGAAGGTCGGCGACAAGTTCGAGATTTATTGCAGCAATCTCGACATGAGTACGAATTGCTACGACCGGTATTATGTCGTCCGGGGTGAACAGTTGGTTGATGTCTGGCCCATTATGGGTCGCAGCGGCGCCGCCCAGCGATAGCCGATCGGCCCGAATAATAAGGGGATCCGGACCTCCATTACGGATGTCGGGATCCCTATCCTTCGTTACCGGGCGATCAGAAGATGAAGCGTAAACCGAACTGTACGTTGCGCTCGCTGCCTCCGATGCTCGAGATAACCTGACCGAACTGTGCGTTGGTGACGTCGGTCACCGGAGGCTGCAGTGCCGGGTGATTGAAGATGTTGTAGAACTCGGCCCGGAACTGGACATTGTACTTCTCCTTGAATCGAGTGTTCTTGAAGAAGCGAGAAGTCGGTGTTGATACGCCGCTGGCTTCGCAGGTTGGGCTGGCTCAGCGAATCGGTCGGGATGGTGAACGGCGCGGCGGCTGCGAACGCCGTCGTATCAAACCACTGACTGTTCGTTTGACCGCTGGAAAGCACAGGGCTGTGCAACCGGTTTGCGCGTCCGCTGGTTGACGAGAAGTTGTACAGGTTCGTCTGATCGGGACCGATGATCAGAATCGGGCGGCCGCTCTGGAAGACGGAGATGCCAGTGAATTCCCAACCACCAAATGCGGTGGCTGCGAAGCCGTGGTTCAGGTACTTCTTCCCGTGCCCGAACGGTAAATCATAAAGGTAGCTGAGCACGAGCCGCTGCGGAACGTCATTCGCTTCGAGGCCTCGGTTGTAATTGGCATCAAACATCGCGTTAGACGGGCCAACCACCCAGGTGTTGGATTGTGCGGTGTTTGCGATCGTCTTCGACAGGGTATACGCGAGCTGGAACTGAAGCCCGTTCTTGTACTGCTGTACGACTCGCGCCGTCATGCTCTCGTAGTGCATGTCGCCGTATGGGTCGCGGAAGATCAGCACGTCCTGATACTGCGGATACGGCCGGAGCAACTGACGAAGCTGCACCGTCGGTGTGCTTAGTGCGCCGGTTGTGATCTTTCCGTAGAACGGGTTCGGAACGGCCTTCAGCAGAGTCCGCACCATAGCTGAGGTCCGCGGGATTATTCTGATTGTGCTGCCGATTCCAGAACAGATGCGTGAACTTGGAACCGACGTATCCAACCTCGACCAGCGTTGATGGAGTGATCTCGCGCTGAATATTCAGATTCCATGAACTGAGATACGGCATTGGCCGGTCGAGCTGGTCGCCACGAATCGCCTGACCCACGAAGGTGGATCCGTATACAGGAGTTTGAATTCCGGCGGCAAACGGGTTATCCCATGACCCGCCGACAGGAGGCGTGTTCGGATATTGGTTGGGCTGCCCGAGGAAGAGGAAATTGGATATGAACCCGCCGTTGCCGAAATCTGTGGCCGCGGCATTTACACCGACGTAAGTGGCGTGGTAAATACCCGCTCCCGTTCGAATGACCGTCTTCGGGATCGGCGTCCACGCGAGACCGACTCGGGGAGAGAACCTCCAGTATTGCGGATTTTCCTGGTACCCGCCGGGCTTGATCCACGTAAATTTGCCCTTCATGCCTGTCGCGGGCTCAACGGCATCCCAGTCCACATACCCGATCTGGCCGAATTTCTCGGCATACGGTGTCTGGTACTCCCAACGGATGCCCAGGTTCAGTGTGAGGCGGTTGGTCACTCGGTAGTCGTCCTGGAAGAACAGGCTGTAGTACTTCTGATACAGAAACAGCGGGTTCGTGATGGTAAGGGTTCCGGCAACAGGGATTCCAAGGAGCATACTCGCGAGCCCGTTACCACCGTTCAGAGTCGTGCTGTTGGGATCAGGGCCCTGCGTGTAAGCGCGATCGAAATTGAACTGACCAGCGGAATACTGCGAGTTATACGCATTCAGCTTAATCAGCTGCAGATCGGTTCCAAATCGGATGTTGTGACGACTCTTGATCCAGTTCAGCTGATACTGCAGCTGCCAGGTGTCCTGCGGGTTCAGAGTTCGCGTCGGACCGCCCAGCGCGCCGAAGTCATTCGGTGAAGATCCGGTGACGCTGAGGCCGGACCCGGAGTTGTACGTCTGAACGTTTATCGCCGGGAATTGCTTATAGGTGACATTCTTCAGAAAGTCCCCGCTGAATCCGAGGGAAGCCAGATCATAATTTTGACTTACCGGGAAGCTGTTGAACTGCAGCCGCGTATAGCTGAGACGGAATTCACCCAGCAGGTTCGACGTGAAGGCAGAAGTCAATCCGATGAGGGCTGATGTTCCGGGATTGGAGTTGATGCTGCGCTCCGCGAACGCAGGGCTCATGATTGAGCTGTAGCTTTGGAACGGAGCGTAGCCGACTCGACCGAACAGGCGTTCGTTTTCGCTGAAATTGTGATCGATTCGAGCCAGATAGTTATTGGTTTCCGTGATGCTCTTCCCGGTCTGCGAGGAAGTTCTGTACCTGCTGCGGCGTATTGCCTGGCCGGTTGGGAAGAGGATAAAGCTGCGCTACATTTTTCGAGATATTGTTGATGCGCTGGGGAGGAATGATATTGCCCGGGAAAGGATCTCTGATGTACTTGCCGGGATTGCTGGGATCAGGCCGAGTCGTCAGCGGGTCGTAGATGACGTCCAGCCTGCCCGTTGCGGTCGAAAGTCTGGGAAAAGTCACCGGCGCGCTGCATTGCCGTCGGCACGGTATCGAGCACCTGATCAGGGCTCGCCTGGCGTGTGCCTTCATAGTTGAAGAAGAAGAACGTCTTGTCTTTCCCGTGATAAAGCTTCGGAATGACAACAGGACCGCCGATATTTCCGCCGAAAGCATTTCGCTGAAAGAGTGTCTTGCTGATGCCATTGCGATTGTTCTGCCAGCTGTTCGCGTTCAGGTGATCGTTGCGGAGAAACTCCCACGCGGTTGCATGGATGGTATTTGTGCCTGACTTTGTCGCCAGAATCGCGACGCCACCCGACGAACGACCGTATTGCGCGTTGTAGCTGGAGGTTTCGAGCTTGAACTCAGCGACAGCTTCGACCGGGACGGAGTACGCATTGCCGGATTCCGTGGTGCCGCGGCTCTCGGCGCCATCGATAAGAACGCCATTCTGCTGGGCCAGTCCGCCGCCGATCTGAGAGGTTGTTACTCGACCGATCACGCCGGCGTTGCCCTGTTGTCCCTGGGTAGGAATGACTCCGGGCGCAAGAGCGGAAAACGAAAGCGGATCACGACCGAGTATCGGCAGTTCGGACACGGCTCTCGTGGTCACGACTGTATTCAGGTCTGAGCTTTGCGATTCGAGTTGCACGGCCGTCGCGCTTACCTCGACAGCCTGCTGGACGGAACCAACGTCGAGGATGACGTCCTGGGTTGCTGCCAGACCGGTTGTAAGCGGGATACTCTGCACTCTCTGCGTCCGGAAGCCGGTCTTGTCGACGGTCAGCTCATACGTACCCGGAGGGATGGAGGTGATGAAGTACAGTCCGGCGCTGTTGGTTGTTGTGCGTGTTGTGACGTTTGTTGCCACATTTCGAAGGACTACATTCGCGTCCGGAATCGCCGATTTCGATGCGTCCGTGACTGTGCCGGTGATTGTCGCTCGCTCTCCCTGCCCAAAAACGAGACCAGGAAGCAAGAGTACGACAGGAAGCAAGAGTACGAGAAGATACCCAACCCGTATCAGAGCCCTTATAGTCATATTGCGCTGAATTTTAGCATCTGCGGCTTGTGAATGCACTCCGTTTTGAGAGAGAAAACAGCGAAGCAGGACTAAACTGTTTGACGAGCGAATTTCGTGTCTGCTGCGCTGCACATGCAGCTGGAGGGATATCTCGGGGTAGAATCTGAAACTGTCTGGCATTGGACAACTAAGGAGGCGCGGCGATGGCGGTTGTTGTAATTACAGGGACAAGCAGCGGAATCGGAAAACTCGCAACAGAGACACTGGCACGAGCAGGCCACACTGTGTACGCGACGATGCGGGAAAGCCATGGACGGAACTCCGAGGCCGCCGAGAGTCTGGGGAGCTTCGCCGAGCGCGAGGGCGTTTCTGTGCGAGTGGTCGAGATGGATGTCCAGGATACAGCATCTGTCATCAAGGCGTTCGATCAGATCCTCAGTGAGGAGCCGCGTATCGATGCGGTCGTGAACAACGCCGGGCTGATGTCCATCGGTCTCGCTGAAGGGTTTACTGAGGCTCAGGCTGAGCATCAGATTGACTTAAACCTGATGGGACCTGTGCGGGTCTGTCGTGCCGTCCTCCCGCACTTACGCCGGCAAGGCAGCGGGTTACTGATTCACGTCACATCCATCGTCGGCAGAATTCTGTTTCCCGGTTGTGCGTTTTATTGCGCCAGCAAGTTCGCACATGAAGCATATGCCGAGGTTCTGCACTATGAATTCTCCGGAACCGGAGTGGAAAGCGTAATCGTTGAACCAGGGCCTTACCCTACACATCTGCTTTCGAACAGTCCCGGGCCGGAGGACCTCGACCGGCTCACTGGTTACGGCGAACTGGCCAATTTGCGAAAGAACTTTATCGAACACTTCGCACAGCTTTTCAGCTCACCGGAATCGCCGGACCCTCAGGAAGTCGCCGACGCGATTCTGCGTCTCGTGGATTTGGCGCCGGGCACACGTCCGATGCGAACGGTCTGCGGCATGGACTTCGGCGCCACCGAAGTAAACCGGACGCTTGCTCCGTTTCAGGCCGAAGTACTTCGTGCTCTTGGAATGGAGGCGATGATACCGAAAGTCGTGACCCAGCACGTGGGTAAAGCAAGCGCTTGAAAAGGCCGCAGTGCTAATGAGAGTGTCCCGGCGGTTCAGACCAGGACACTCGACGAATGGACCTCGTAACCGGATCGGTTACGAGGTTAGCGGGCGACTGAGTACTGCCGCAAAGGATCGGATTTCCATACGGCTTCAACAGATGCTTCGGGAACAACGTCCAGATGAAGTAACGTGTTCAGCTTATCGATCATGAAGTTCGCAAGGACGGCGTACCCGGTTGCGGAAGGGTGAATGCCATCCAGCGAAAACAGACCGCCGAGATACGACGTTGTGAGTCGAAGACTCCCGATGTTGTAACCCTGATCGTGCAGTCGTGAGATGAAACCGTATGTATCGAGAACCAACGCATGGTGCGCGGCTGACTGACGCGCAATGGCGGCGTTGTATGCGTTGACAGCAGTCTGCACGGCTGCTGCGTCTGCTGCGCTGAATACGCACGGCACTTTGGAAACGGGAAGAGCGTAAATCGGGGAATCACAAGGGCTGGCCAGCGATGCGGTTTTATCGCCGTTCAAGATCTTCTGAATAACTGGCAGCGCACTACGGCGAACGAAATCTCCGGTTTTAAGGTCTGTCTTGCTCATAAGGGTTTCCGTCGAGACCCCGAACAACTGCGCCACTTCGTTGAGAGGCGTAAAGTAGGGGATCGTCGTCAGGTCGGGAATGGTCGCCGTGATCACGACTGTCAGGGAGGTGCAGAAACCCGCTGTCCCGTCGGGAGTTATCGCCTTAAATCCGCACAGCTTATCCAGAATTGCTTTATAGTCCTTTTCAAAGTCTGCCGGCGGTGTGATCGCACCCGCTATTCCGACGGGTGTTCCGTCCGGTTTTTTTCCGCCGCCGACCAGTGCCGGGACGAGTGCGTCATTGTTGCCAAGCCATACCATCGCCACTAGTGGTTTCTGCATTACAGCCTGCTCGATCATCGTACGACTCGGTCCTCCATTGAGGAACGGCGCGGGATAGCCAAGCACAAGATTGCCCCACTGGTCAGGTGGCCCCGGCGGGACGTTGAGCGTGGTCGGTTTAAACGTCAGAGCGTCGTGAACCTTGAATCCAGGTACGGCCAGGTTCGTCGGCTGTTTATCGGGATTAAGACGTTGAGGATGCGTGACGTCGTACGCAAGATTACCCGGTGACTTGACACTAAGCACCGGAATCAGCCCTGGCGTCTCCACTACGAGAACCGGCGGCATACCGGGTGGAGCAATCAGTGGTTGCGTGAGACTAATACCAAGTTGCCTGGCCAGTACGGCAACGTAGCCGGTTTCCTGTTGATCCTTGACGAGTCCGATGTTCTGCACTCCGGCAGTGAGGGAATCACCAACAAATACGATGTTGAGAAAGCGAGATATCGCGTTCTCCGCAGAAGCAGAAACACAGAAAAGAAGAAATAGCAATATCGAACAAATCGGTTTTATCTGTTTAAAGCGCGGCACAGAAATAACTCCTGAGACAGTAATTCATCCATGATGGGAGAGAACTGCAATATACCATTTCGGGCCGTCGGCTTTACGTTATTTTTACGGAACTGTTTCGGGACAGTATCGCGGATAATTGTGCACCTGTGTGTGGTGATTGCGCCGGGATTCCGAGGCAAAACGAAAATGCTTACTGCAGAAGATTTCGTGTCTGCCGCGCACGAGGAGGCTACACCGGTCTGCGCGACGATGCGGGATAGCGACAGACGGAACTCCGAGCCCGCAGGGAGTCTGCGGGGCCTCGCCGAGCTGGATGGATGTCCAGCATGAGGCATCTGTCAACAATGCACTCGATCAGATCATCAGGGACGAGCGGGCATATGGATGCCGTCATCGCAGCGTTGATGAGGGTGTCCCGCCTTCCAGAACGGGACACTCGAGTTTCAAGGCGTTGGCTTGATTGGTAGCGGGCTTACTGAGCGACTGAGTACGGCTTCAAAGGATCGGAGTTCCAGACATCTTCCACCGAAGCTTCAGGAATTTTCAGCTTATATTCTTTGTTAAGCGCATCGATGACAGAATTCGCAAGCACGGCGTACCCGGTTACAGAAGGGTGAATTCCATCGAGCGAAAACAGACCGCCCAGATAAGACGTGGTCAGTCGAAGACTCCTGATCTTGTAGCCTTTATCCTGCAAACGTGAAATAAACCCGTTGGTATCGAGCACGAAAGCATCGTGCGCGGCTGATCGACGCGCGATCGCGTCATTATATGCGCTAACTGCGTTTTGTACGATTACCGCGTCTGCTGCCTTGAATACGCAGGGCACCTGTTTGACAGGAAGCGCGTAAATCGGCGAATCGCACATGCCGGCAATCGACGCCTTTGGATCGCCATTCAGGATTTTCTGGATTTCTGGCAGGGCACTCCGACGAACAGAATCTCCTTTATTGAGGCCGGTTTTACTCATGAGGGTCTTTGTGGACACTCCGAAGAGTTGCGCCACTTCATCGAGCGGCGTGAAATAAGGTATCGCCGTGAGGTCGGGAATCGTCGCGGTGATCAGGCTTATCTCGGAGGTGCAGACACCATTGTTCCCTGTCGAAGATGTCGCCACAAATCCGCAGAGCTTATCCAGAATGGCTTTATAGTCCCTTTCGAAGTTCGCAGGCGGTGTGATCGCATCCGCTATTCCGACGCGGTTTCCGTTCTTTAGTCCGCCGCCGACCAGTGCCGGAACGAGAGCATCATTATTGCCAAGCCATACCAGCGCCGCTGTCGGGTTGTGCAGCAGAGCCTGTTCAATCATCGTGCGACTCACGCCGTCGCTACCGGGCAAGAACGGCGACGGGTAACCAAGCACGAGATTTCCCCATTGCTCCGGGCCCGGCTGCACCGCGAGCGTGGTCGGTCTAAATTGCAGAGCCTGGGCAACCGTAAACCCAGGCACCGACACGTTAGTCGGCTGTAGTTTCGGATTAGTCCGTTGGGGATTCAGGAGGTTGTTGAAAAGATTGGCGGGATCATCGACGGTAAGCTGTGGAATCAGTCCAACAGGTTCTTGCAGACGTAGAACCGGCGGCATGCCGGGCTTGGCAATTAGTGGAAGATCGAGTGTGATGCCAGCTTGCCTTGCCAGTACGGCGAGATACCCGGCTTCCTGTTGCCCTTCGACAAGCCCGATGTTGGACACACCGGCGGAAAGGGAATCACCAACGGCTACGAAACGAGTGAGATCGATTGTCGCGTGCTTCGCAAAAGCAGCAACACAGGAAATATGGAAAAGCAATACCGAGAGAATCGGTTTTATCTGTTTAACACGGACGACAAAAACTCCTGAAACTTGAGACATGCCGAGCGGCCAGAGAGAATTGCAAATATAGCATTTTCGCGCTTGGATTTACTTTATATTTACCGTTTTTTTGGCTGCCTGCACCGGCATTCGCTACGCTGAACGCAGGCTCTTCGAACGTTTACCTGGTCTTGCTTTCGAAAGCGCTGCTCGAAGCCCCAAAACTTGCGTTTATCCCACCGCTGTTCGTCCTGCGACAGCAGGGCAGTAGTGAGTTAATTATCAGGCAACACTCGTGAAATCGCCGTGCCGTTTCTCGCCGGCTTTGAGCGTCGGAAATCCACGAGAGAAGGGAAGTGGATAGCGGTGTTTCACCGCCGGTGCATCCCTGCGGTCTCCACCTACCCGACGGAAGAGATGAAGAACTTGTCGGCTCCAACGCATCAACTCGTCCAGCGCTTATCCGAAGTATCTGGTCAGCCGGAGGATTGGCGATGGTGGAAGAAGTGTGCGGAGCAGCTCGGACCTGCCGGCATCAACTCAGCAGTTGGACAGTTCGAAGAAACCTGTCGCTTAAGACGGGTCGAAAATCCCGGAGCAATGCTCACAAAAATTCTGAAAGATGTGGCCGCTGAAATGGGATTAACGATTGGCAAGAATGCATCGTAGCGTTATCGCGCTATCGCGTTATAGCGATTACATCGCTCACTCTACCTGTAAGCTACTGAATTTATTGGCACAGCACATTCCGGTCACGTGCTTTCGATAGGAATTCCCGAGCGTTGTCGCGATAACGCGTGGACAGCTACGGACACTAACTTCGTTTCAATCCGAGGCACCGATAGAGTGCGCTATTCGCGAGCACAGTAGCCGAACAACCGTGCCCCCTCGCGACCGCAATAACTCGTGCAGCAACATCCTTATGGATAACCGCTGTCGTTGCGCGCGTGCCTCGGGAGGGCGGGGAAACGAGCGTAACGCAAATAAGGTCCGGGCTCCTCAAGTCCTCTTCCACGAAACGGGACAAGTCGCCTCTATAACCTCATAAGCGACCCGCAACGCTTCGTTTACGTCTGCTCGAAATCGAAGAAATAGCTTCCTAAAGAGGCTCGAGTGCTACATGCCAGACCGTCTGAGAAGGCCTCTGCCGGGTGGCAGAACCTGAGGATCGGCCGTCAACGCCTCGTACGGTGCGTCGAACAAAATGTCGTGGTTCACTCTGACTGTGAACTTATAGCCGACCGGCACCTTGATCGTTGGTTGGACATTCAGGTTGCGGCGGGTGATCATAGCGCCGGTCTGACTCATTTCCCGGCACACGGCGGCGGCTGCGGTGTCGGACGGATTCGGGTACGTCAACACGCTCTGATTCCGGCGTTGCGAAACTTCAAACGCGGCCGTGAACAAGCTAGTGAGAGCCGCAAACCCGAACAGACGCTTGTAGTGCCGATCTACCTTGTGCCGCAAGCCTGCGTTCCCTTGACTATCCAAGCCTTCCATCCCGGCCAAGTCCACTGAAGACGCGTCGGGAAAGATGATGCGATTCCAGACTACCTGCAAGCCATCCTGACCATACGCGATATGTGAATCGTACTTGCCAATCAGCCGCGAACCTTGCGGGATGAGCAAGTATCGTCCCGTCGCGGTGTCATACACATTCGACATGACGAGAGCCTTGATCTCGCCCGGAAGGTCGGAGTTCAGCGATTGCTCAAGTACGGCCGGGATCTCCCAACCCGCCTTTATTTCGTACTCCGACAGCGGAGCAGTACGGGTGGACCTGAGATAATCGTCGCCTTTCTTCGAAGCCGCAGTCTCGAGGAACTCCTCTTTCCTCGTTTGCATGTTCTGCTCATATTCATCGGAACTGCGGCCGGAAGCTGCAGATTGCGTCGAAGCCAGCAAAGTACGAACCACATCCATGCCGGAAGAATCCCCTCTGCTTCGCGCCGACCCGTTCAAGGCAGCTCCCAAGGCGGCGATTCTGTGCAAGGTCATTCTGCCGGCTGGGCATCTGCGGTCCGGCGGCCGCGCCCGCTCCGATCAGTTCGAAGCTGTCGATGATGGCAGGGATCCACGTCGAACCGTTCTGCAGGAGTGCATAGAACGCACCTATCCACATCAGCTTTCGAACAAGCCCTGCCATCCAGCACTGGAGGTCTGTCTTGTCGAGCGCGAGCGCAATCGCCGACCACGCGAATTCAATGAACGCCAGAAGCCAGAACAAGTTTCGTGCGTACGTCCATACGTTTGTCATCCACTGACCGCGGAACGAACGCATCTGCGAAATGACATCACTGGTCGTGGTGCTCGTAACGGCCTGGGCGCTCAACGACGGCAGAAATGCGCCTGCAATACCGAGCACGATGACCCACCGAACCGGCAAATCCTTCCAACGCAGCACCTTGCCTTTGCGGCCCTTCATTACACACATCTCCTGTTGCTCACAATGCGCCTGTTCCACGCGTCGTCTAACTGATCGAGCTAGTGGGTTCCGGGCCGGAACGTTCGACCATCACTCTTCACACCTCCCGGTGGAGGATTGGTGAACGCTAATTGCCTCGCAGCGGTACACAACCGGCCTTCCGTTGTGTTCCCCCAATTCGCCCGGCGCATTGGCGCGAGCCGGCGCACACATCTTGTCTATCTCCGCCGCAACAGGCCGATGTTGTCCGAGCCATTGCCGGATGGAATCGTGGACGCGGTGGATAGATTTCCCGCGCCAGCGTCCTGTGCTCTCTGCACTATCTCGCTTGGCGGTTCCGGTTAGCTGGCATCCGACGGTTCGGAATATCGTGGCGAAAAACACGACCATAGCCATGAGTCTCACAGGCGACCCTCCCACCTACCATTTAATGGGTTCCGGGCCTGAACGTCCGGCCATCACTCGAAACCGCACTGTTCGTGAAAAACTGCTCCGTCGCGGCTTTCTTTGCAGCGTCCTGCTGGAGAAGGGCAGCCTGATAGGCCTGTTTGCTCGAAAGGTCGGCCAGCATGATCTGACGCAGCTTCATCAATTGCTGCGTCTGCTGTTCCGCGATGTCGGTCATTACTTGTATCGCGCGAACCGTACCGTTCGGTTCCGCCGCTTGCGAACGCAGGGTGGAAAGGACGGCCTGTTCGGACGATAGCTGCGAGCCCTGAAGCCCTGCCGCTCTCAGGGTTCCGCGAATCGTATCCAGCGCGGCCGTCGCCCAGTTCCGGTAACGGGTGAAGTACACGTTCGAGTTCGTGCCGTACCCGGTGAACGTCGTTCTGAACTGGCGAATGTCGAGATTGGCGAGCGAGTAGGCAGTGATGCGGAGCTTTGCAGAGCGAACAGAGCTAAA
>CAWCGC010000050.1:0-62001 GCA_963794765.1 Bryobacteraceae bacterium
AGGTTTCAGCACGTATGGACGATGTCGGCAGATGGGGGTAACGACAGATGGGGGTAACGAGAAGATGCACGTGATTTGGCATCACGACCTACGCGTGTAGCTTGTGGTTTGCTGAGTGGTCCAGACTGTCGGGCAGGGAACACTCGATGGGGTGGGAGACTGCCGTGCAAACGGGAGTGACAAACTGAGGCTGATCTATGATGTACCAGTACGGAAGTCGGCGTTGGTAGTGCCGCATGCAAAACGATGCAAAGAACAAGCGACCTGAAAAAAAAAGGCGGCTGCAGCCAGGATTGGCTGCCTATAGTTGGGCTACGCCCATTTTCGTATTCACTCCCGAACTTGAGGCAACGGAGCACCCGGCGACGGTGGCTCGCATAGCAGGTTGCTGTCCTGGCCGGGTGGAGCGAGAGTGGAAGCGAGCAGGCATCCCGCTGCTACGAATTATTGGCCGCCGGCGCCGTAACGCCTCGTGGGGACTTTCGAGCAGCGGGACACCTGGGCTCGAGACGAATTCTCAGATGCCGTCTCTTCCAGACTCCACTATAGGCCTTTCGACCGAGCCCGGGAAGCCGTCTCGCATGATCGACAAAAAAAGAGGTGCACCAAATGCTTAATACTTGTGTGCCAGAGCCGTGCTGGGCTGCTTTTGTCGCCATTGACTGGGGCGATCGAAAGCACTGCTGGAAGCTGTGCCCGGCCGGGGACGAGAAGAGATGCGAAAGCGGCGAGCTTCTCCACACACCGGAAGCCCTGAATGACTGGGCTGGTTCATTACGACAGCGGTTCGGCGACAGACCGATCGCGGTCTGCCTGGAACAGTCGCGTGGTCCGCTGACCTGCGCGCTGCTGAAGTATTCGTTCCTGCATCTGTTCCCGGTGCATCCGGCGACCTCGGCCCGCTACCGCCAGGCGTTCCGTCCTTCGGGACCGAAGAGCGACCCCGGGGACACCAGCCTGCTGCTGGATCTGCTGTTGCATCATCGCGACCAGCTCCGCCAATTGGATCCCGATACACCGCAGACGCGCGAGTTGCAGACGCTGGTGGAAGACAGGCGCGGCTTCATCGATCATCGCACGCGTTTTAGCAACAGCCTTACTGCTGTGCTCAAGCGCTACTTTCCTCAGGCGCTCGAACTGATCGACAACATCGACAGCCCCATGGGGTGCGATTTGCTCGAGCGCTGGCCCTCGCTGCAGGACCTGCAAAGCGCCCGGCAGGATTCATTGCGCAGGTTTTTCACCGCTCATCACAGCAGATCAGAAGCGCGCATTGCCAGCCGCATCCAGACCATCCGAACGGCTGTCCCGGTAACCGACGATCCGGCGGAACTGAGCACGGGAACGCTGAAGGTGGTCCAGCTGGTGGCCGTGCTGAAGCAATTCAATACGGCCATCCAGGAGTACGATAACCGGATTGAAGCGGCCGTTGCCGCCCACCCCGAAACGCGCCTGTTTCAGACGTTGCCGGGAGCCGGGGCCGCGTTGCTGCCTCGCCTCGTCGCCGCGTTCGGGACACAGCGTCATCGCTTCGACCGGGCAGTCGATCTGGCCAGCTACTGCGGGATTGCTCCGGTGACGCAGCAAAGCGGAAAATCCAGTCTGATCCGGTACCGCCGCTCCTGTCCGAAGTTTCTCCGGCAGACCTTTCACGAGTATGCCCAGCATTCGCTTGCCAGATCGGCGTGGGCACGTGCCTACTATCAACAGCAACTGGCCAGAAACAAACAACACAACGCCATCGTTCGGGCACTCGCTTACAAGTGGATCCGTATTCTGTTCCGATGCTGGAAGGACCGAGTGCCCTATGACGAATCGCTCTTTCTCGCTGCGTTGCGGGACCGCGGCAGCAACCTCTCAAATGTGCTCCCGCCCGACACCGAAGTGGTGTGGCAGAGCGAGGCCGGCTTTAGCAGGCTGGCTCTAAAAAAGACTTGACTGGAGTAACTCAGATGTCCCCACACTTATGACAGCTTTCAGCGGCGTCGCGCGGTTGCCGAGCGGTCCTGCAAGACCATATAAAAAGAGACAAACCCGGCGCTCGTACCCCAAGACTGCGGACCGGGCTTGCGATTTTTCGAGGTCGACGACTGGTTAATTGATGCGTTCGGTCAGGGTGAGCGGGTCGCGCAGCCGGAAACTCATCCGAGTTTCTGCCGGAATCTGGGCCGGACCGCCTCGCGTCGCCATGACACCGCCGGTCCCCGCGGCTCCGCCAATGACGGCTCCGAGGCCGGCACCCTTGCCTCCGCCCGCGATGGCACCGATCACGGCGCCGATGCCGGCCGCAGCGCCAACCTTAGCCGCGTCCTTTTTCTTTTCGGACTGCGCCTGTTTGTTGAAGCTGTCGGTCATGATGTTGACGTGCTGGCCATCGGAGGTGTTGAGTTTAACAAGTTGAACTGACATCGAGGCGACGCCCGAAACACGGCCACCGGGATCTGCCTCGACTACCTTGCCTTCGACGCGAGCGCCACGTTCGGCGATGACCATTCCATCGACGATGAGAGGCTGATCCAGCGCAGCCTGGAAAGTGTCGCCAGCCTTGTTCCGATCACTACCGAGCCGCTGGTCGATGCGAACGGACAGAGCCGTGCCCGCGGGAATGGTTACGGTTTTCGGAACCCGCTTCGGCGGCTCCGGCTTTTTGTCTTCGGGCGGCGGACCCGGAAGGTTGCGATTCGGGTCGTAATACGGCGGCGCGGCCGGGGTGTTGTTCGAAGCCTGCTGCTGTTGTCCGGGAGCCGTTGTTGTGCCCGAGGTTCCGGAGGCCGAAGGAGTGGTGCTGCCGCCGGAGGCGGGGTGCGCGGGCCTGACAGGCGTATGGCCGGGCGCCTTTGCCGGCATCGCTGAGGGTTTATGGGCACCTGATGAGGACGCTGGAGCTGCCGCCGTCGAGGGAGCCGATCCGTTAGCTTCGGTAGCTTCCGGAGTCGCAATCGGCGCGGGCTCAGTTGCCGACGGTGTTGCCGTCGCGGGCGTCTGAACTGCAGCTGTCTCCTGAGGCTGGCCTTTTGGGTTCATCATCAGGTACACCAGCCCCGAGGCGAGGACTGCACCAGCGATGAACGTGATTATGGTTTTCATCTGCTAACTCCCTCCAAACATTGGAACGTTCCCACAGTGTTTACGGTTTCGCTGCAGAGTTCGGAGTGAATACTTCTTAACAAAGCAACATATTACAAACTGCCGCTATCAGTATGACCTAGGTCAGGCCGTTTCGGTCTCCGCAAATCGCCACTTCAATGCCGAGTTCCGCAAATGCGGCAGCTTTTGCAGCGAGGCCGCGGTCGGCGGAGGCGGCATCCGGGCGCGTAGACAACCTGAATGTGATTGGCCTTATGCCGGGCCATCATTTGATCCCGAGTTACACCGTAGGTCACCGCATGCATCACGGGCCATTGGGGGGTGGTGGATTGCCACCGCCGTTCTGTTTCCGATTCGGGAAGCGCGATTGCGGCGGCCCGCCCGAGGTCCGCCTTGAGGCGACCGTCCTCGACGTAGATTCGGCTCCAGACAATCTCACCGGGGCGGGAAACGCCCTTTATCGTGGAACCGCCGTTGGGAAAATACATTGGTGGCTGACGTTCTCCGACGGCTCCTTTGTAGCCCCCCTGGAAATGATCGGGCGGGACGGCGCCGGAGATCTCGAACACCCACACAAACTGGCCGTTGTAGTCCTCACCCCAGCGGAGATCGTGGAGTGTATTCTCAGGCGGGAAACCGAGCTTCGTCCAGAGCCGGTTCGTGACGAGGCCATCGAGGCCGGCGCATTCGTCGACTTCGTTGAAGTGCGGCAGCGCTTTGCCTTCGAACAGGACGCGACCGTTTCCAGCGGCGCGGGCCGGAGGACGATCGACATTATTGAGAAGACCCTCGACCAGGTCAGACGCAGGCGTGAGGTCCTTCAGGCCCTGCTGATACTGGATCCCGATTGCATCGCAGCCGAAGTCGTCAGCGATTCGCAGTGCGGCGATGTACATCCGACACTGGTCGAGTATTTGCCTATCGGTGAGGTCGGTGTCGGGGTTTGAGCCGGTTCGGAAACGCATGCCTTTGCGGTCCAGCCACGTGCGGATCTCTGCCGCTTCCGAGTCGCTGACCGAACGCATTGCCGCGTATAGCGCCGACTGGCTGAGCCGTTCTTTGAACACGCCCGTTCGGTGAAGGAGTTCGTCGGGAATGATCGCGTTATACATTCCCATGCAGCCTTCATCGAAGACTCCCATGATTGCCTTGCCGGATCGCAGTTCGGAGGCGACCTGACGGCCAATGGTGGAAGCTTCCGCGGGAAGCTTTAGCTTCGGTGAGGGGATGAACGTGTCGGAGATCATGCTGGACGGGTTTACGGTCGAGCCAGTTGCGAAGCCCGGTCCGGAAGAAGTCGTCCGTGAAATCGAGACTCCACAGTGTGTCGTATCGAACGCCGGCTTTGGTCAGCGAGCCGTTGAGGTTCAGCATGCCGACGAGGCCCGGCCACTGACCGCTCCAGTTCGCGACCGTCAGGACGGGACCCTGATGGGTGAGCAACCCGTGGAGCAGATGGTGGGAGTACTGCCAGACGGCTTCCACCACAACAAGCGGAGCGTCGGGCGGAATAGCCCGAAACACTTCCATTCCGCGCTTCTGACTGTCAATGAAACCGTGGCCTTTTTCAGGGTCGAACTGATGCCCGCGAATCACTTCACGGCCGCAATCGCGAATCGCGGCTATGACCGAACGCTCGGCGCCCTCCTGTGCGGGCCAGCACATGCGATTTGCGGACAGGCGCAAATCGCCGTTCGCAACAAGATAGACGGGAATTGCCATGATCGTCCTTATTCTGTCACTGGCGCAAGCGCCGTTCTACACTGTTGCTCATGGAGATCGAACAGCGCGAACGCGAGGGAATCCTGATTCTGGATATCCACGGCAGGCTCATTGTCGGCGAGCCAGTGGCCGAATTGCGTGAGCGCATGAGCACTCTGGCGGAGTCCGGGACCAAGAGTCTGCTCGTGAATTTGCAGGAATGCGATTACATCGACAGTACCGGTCTGGGCGGACTCGTCATCGGGTATACCACGATGAAGAAAGCCGGCGGGGCGATGAAGCTGCTGAACCTCAGCAGGCGGAATATCGAGCTGCTCGTATTGACGAAACTGACCACGGTTTTCGAGGTCTTCGACGACGAGCAGGATGCGATCAACAGCTTCTTCCCGAATCGCGAGATCAAGAAATTCGATATCCTCAATTTCGTCAAACAGCAGGAAGAAGAGGACGAAAAGGACAATGCTAAAGAGCGGTGACCGCGCGCCAGACTTCACGCTCAAGTCTGTCGACGGTCAGCCTGTCGGTCTGCGGGACCTGCTGAACCGTGGTCAATTACTGCTCGCGTTCTTCAAAGTTTCCTGCCCTACCTGCCAGTACGCTTTACCTTTTCTCAGCCGGCTAAAGAACGAGAATGTCGTCAGTGTGTCGCAGGATGACGCAGCCGGCACACGGGAATTCAATAAAGCTTTTCAGGTGACCGTACCCACGCTCCTCGATTCTCCGCGAGAGCATTATCCGGTGAGCAATGCGTATGGTCTGACACATGTTCCCGCGTTCTACGTGATTGAACCGTCGGGCATTATTGCCCGCGCTTTCCATGGCTTTTCGCGGGTTGATTTGGAAGAAGCCGCTGCGAGTTTCGGAAAAGCGCTGTTCGACAGCGGCGAAAAGACGCCGAAATTTCGGCCTGGCTGAAGCTCCAGAAACTGACCTCACCGGTCGGGTGAGGCGACTGCGCTAATCTGAAAGATCGATGCCCAAGATCAGCGAAGTCCTTGGATCGGCAGCCGCGATTGCAAAGGGAATGAGCGTCACTTTCGGCGAAATGCTGAAGCCGACGCTTACGGAAAACTATCCGGACGCACCTCCCAATTTCCAGGAACGCTACCGCGGCGTTCACGTTCTGCAACGCGATGAGCACGGACTCGAGAAGTGTGTCGCGTGTTTCCTGTGTTCGGCGGCATGTCCCGCAGAATGCATTTATATTGAAGCCGCCGAGAACACCGAGAAGGTTCGATTCAGCGGCGGTGAGCGATACGCCAGCGTTTATAACATCGATTACAGCCGCTGCATTTTCTGTGGCTACTGTGTCGAGGCCTGCCCGACAGACGCCATCACTCACGGACATGGCTTTGAGATCGCGAGCTTCAATACGAGTTCGCTGGTGTACCGGAAAGAACAGCTGTTAGCTCCTGTCGCCCATGGCCGTGGAGAACTTGTGGTTGATCCGACAGCCGAGAACGGTCCTGCAGGGCACTAGTACTTAGCGAACGATAGTTTCATTGACGGATAGCTGACAAAGAACGTACGCTCACAGTACGCTGCGTCAACGGAAAACCCTTAATGATTCTGCCGACGACCTATATGGCCGCGCTTCTGCTGAGCATCGTGTCGATGCTCTGTTGGGGATCCTGGGCCAACACTTCGAAGCTCACAAAAAAATGGCGTTTTGAGCTTTTCTATTTTGATTACAGTTTTGGGGTGGTGATTGCAGCCGTAATTGCTGCTTTCACGTTCGGAATGATGGGGCAAAACCTGTCGTTCGCGGACAATCTCGACATTGCCGGCAAGCGCCAGTGGGGCATCGCGATGCTTGGAGGGGTGATCTTTAATCTCGCCAACATGCTGCTGGTGGGTGCAATATCACTGGCCGGACTGGCCGTCGCTTTCCCGATTGGCATCGGAATGGCGCTGGTGATCGGTGTGGTGCTGAACTTCATCATTCACCCCGCTGGCAGCCCGCTACTCCTGTTTGGCGGGGCGGGGCTCGTCGTCGCCGCGATTGTTGTGGACGCGCTGGCATATTCGGCGCATTCGCGGGCAACGAGAACCGGGGCAAAGAAATCGAGTTTCAAAGGGATTGCGCTGAGCATCGGCAGCGGTGTGCTGATGGGCTCCTTCTATCCGGTGGTCCAGCTGTCGATGCAAAGCGACATCGGACTGGCTCCCTATGGGGTGAGCGTGATGTTCGCCATTGGCGTTCTTCTCAGCACCTTCATCTTCAACCTATATTTCATGAATCTGCCGATTCAGGGCGCTCCTGTTCCGGTAATGGCCTACTTCAAAGGCTCTGCGCGTAACCATTTACTGGGACTGGCTGGCGGGATCATCTGGTCGGTGGGCGCGATTACGAACTTCGTTGCCGGAGCGGCTCAGGGTGAGGCGAATATCGGCCCTGCGGTCAGCTACGCTCTGGGGCAGGGAGCTACGATGATCAGCGCGCTGTGGGGACTGTTTCTGTGGAAAGAGTTCGCGGGCGCGGATGCGCGAGTTAAGCGTCTGCTCGCGGCGATGATTGTCCTGTTTGTGTCCGGGCTTGCGCTGGTGAGTCTTGCGCCGTTGTACGGCAGCGCGAGATAGTCAGACGACTGCTGCTTCAATCTCCTGCAGTACGGCCGCTGTGTCGCCCACACTCCCCTGTGCCATTGCGGCACTTCCTCCGCCTCGTCCGCCGTGCTTTTGCAGAGCCGGCTTGAGAATTGCACCTGCGTTCACTCCGGAATCGGCTGAAGCTGCGAGCATAACCGCACTGCGTGCCGCTGCCACGTAGACTGCGTTCGGCTGCGAAACGAAGGCGTGCGCTTCGGCTCGGATGTCTTCCGGAATGCCGGCGTCGTCGATGCGTTGAATGTGGATGCGCCTGCCGTTTGCGTTCGGGGATGTGGCGTTGTAGCGGTCCAGCGCATAGTAGCGGGCGAGTTCCAGCGCAGACTTCTTGTTTCGCTTTTCCGCGTCCGCCAGGCGCTCCGACCATGTAGCGACGACTCCGGGTGCCGCGTCGATGGCGGTGCCGGTGAGGGCGGCGATGGAGGAGAGGAGTCCGTACTCGCTGCGTGCGCGCGCTACGGCTCGCAGGCCGCAGACGAATTCGATTCGCGTGTTGCCTCGGATCTTCTCGGTGCTGCGAAGCAGGATTGAGCCGATCTCGCCCGTCGACCGGACATGTGTGCCGCCACAGGCGCTGCGATCGAGACCCTCGATGCTGATGATGCGGAGTGTTCCGGAACGCGCCGAGGCTTTGCGAAGTCCTTCAACCGCGGCGGCGTCTTCGAAGGTGATCGAGACGGGCCGATTCTCGGCGATGATCTCGTTGGCGCGGTGTTCTGCCGCGGTGATGGCGGCATGGTCGAGCGATGGTGTGGTGAGCTCGATGGTGGAGACCGCCGGGCCCATGTGGAAGCTCACCGTGGTTAAGTCGAAGAGGTCGTGGAATACCGCAGACAGCAGATGCTGGCCGGTGTGCTGCTGCATGTGATCGAACCGGCGCGTCCAGTCAATATCAGCCTTTACACGTCCTTCGGAAGTTAGAGGCGACGCTAGTTTGTGCTGGATGTCGCCGGTCTCTTCGTCTTCCTGGACGCTCACGACAGCGATGCCGTCAATGGTCCCGAGGTCGAACGGCTGGCCGCCCGAAGTCGGATAGAAGGCTGTTCGATCGAGAACGACGCGGTTACTCTCCGGATCGTTCTCGACCACGTTTGCTTCAAACGACCGCGAGTAGCAGTCGTCATAATAGAGACGCTCTGTCACTGAATGGCGATTGTAACTAGATTGCTCTGGCCGTCATCGGTCAACAGCGTCACGGGAACGATGTCGCCTTTCGGGGCATTTGCCGGTATTCTTACGTTGATCTGGAAGAGACCGACGTAATTCGGGGTTAAGCCTGCGAAGTCGGGCATTACCTGAACACTGTTCCCGCCGAACGGTCCGGTGGTTCCGAAAGAGACTCGGGGGTTGCCTGTCGCGAACGCGAGCGGACTGGACGGCGATGCGACACCGCTCTGGACCGAGGGAGTGGTTGCTCCAAGACCGAGTGCGTAGAAGACGAGAGTATCTCCGGCACGTGCGGGACGGCTGCTGAGGCCGGGTGTCGCCGGAATCGGGAAGGAACCGTCGGTGTTGACCGCGATAGCGTAGTCGCCAATACCCAGACGCAGCAGCCGCGGAGCGCGGCCGACGATTTCCGCTGAGATGCGATTACTCGTTGTCCCGTTCCGTTCGATCCGGATCGTTACGTCGCCCGTTGGAGCGTCATACGGAATCTGAAAATTCACCTGGTTATACGAGGCGTAATAGATCGGCGCCGGAGTGTCGTTGACGTACACCCTTACACCACCGAGATCTGTTCCGAGAGGCAGGTTTGACGCTGCACTCGGATCGCCGGTAACCAGCTGTTCTCCGAACAACGCGGCAATCGTGCCCTGTGCGAGCAGGTCCCCGGCTTCGAATATGTTGTTGTTGACAGCACCGTTGTACGAAAGGACCGGAGCGCCGGCGGTAACCACCTGCAACTGCACGGGCACGTTGATGTTGCCCTGTGCTGCGTTGCTCTGAATTGTCACAGTTCCGGTATAACCGCCGGTCGACAAGCCGGTTGGATCAGCCGTTACCGCGACAACGTTGGTCCCGGACACCTGCTGCGCAGTGAGCCACCCTGAGCCGGATGCCGTTGTGACATTTGCACCGGTGACGGTCAGGGTACCGGCGCCGCGATTGGTCACGGCGATGTTCTGCACTTGCTTCGTCCCGTTCGCGGCGGCCCGGATGCTCAACTGCTCGGACGAAAGCTGCGCAATCGGCTGACTGCTGATATGAAGCGTCGCGGGAACGGACCGGTTTTCGGCCGTTATCGGTGAACCGGCAAATGCCACCTGACCGGTGTAGGTGTTCTCGTCGAGACCGTTGGCCGTCGCGACGAATCGAATGGGCATTCCGAACTGAAAGCTTCCGTTACCGGATGTGCTGACCGCAAGCCAGCTGGCATTCGTAATCGTCGTCCGGAGCGGACCCGCCGTATTGAACTGGATGCTCTGGGTTCCACCGGTTGTCGGCAGGTAGAAGTCGAGGGTCTGGGGCACCGTTCCGCCGACCGCAATGGTTACCGTAATCGTCTGGGGCGCGTCGATCGCGTTCGGGTCAGTGACGGTAACAATGCCAGTATAGGTCCCGGCGGTCAGAGAGCCGGGCTGAATACTAAGGTTCACCGGGGTACAACTGCCGTTTGTCAGCGCGAAGCAGTTGGTTCGCAGCGTGCCGAGGCTGGTCGTAATCCAGGGAACAGATGACGATATCTGCAGATTCAGAGATCCGTCGCCCGTATTCGCAGCGTCGACGGAGGCTGTGGAAGTCCCTCCGACTGCAATTGGCAGAGGACCGATGGCCGTTTGTGAAAGTCGCAGCCTGGGAGCAGCAAACGCTGCTGCCTCACAAGCAAGCGCGAAGGTCAGAAGAACTAGTGTTTTTTTTGGCACAGTACACCCACTCCGGAGCTCCTTTTTTTATGCCCAAAGGTGTTCGACGAAAGAGGTCGTCGTTAAGGAAATTTGCGACGATTAGAAGCGAAAGATTGTGATTACCAGCAAGAGGGAAATCAGGAGATGCCGTTCGGCACCTGGGTACTAGTATAGCAGTCGAGATTCCAGTTGAACCGTTCGCGCTACTGCATAATCAAATAAGGAATGTTCGCAGCCGTACGGGAACAGATCGACACGATCTTCAAGGAAGATCCGGCCGCCAAAAGCGTGGTCGAAATCGTCCTTTGTTACCCAGGTTTCCACGCAATCCTGGTACATCGCCTGTCGCACAAACTGTATACCGCTGGCTTTACACTCTTTGCGCGCTTTCTGTCTCAGGCTGTCAGATTCTGGACGGGGATCGAGATTCACCCGGGTGCGACGATTGGGCGGCGATTCTTTATCGACCACGGGACAGGAGTGGTCATCGGAGAGACAACGGAGATCGGCGACGACGTCCTGATTTACCAGAGTGCCACGCTCGGCGGTACAGGCAAAGAGCGAGGGAAGCGGCACCCGACCATAGGAAATAACGTCGTCATCGGTGCCGGAGCCAAGGTTCTCGGAAATATCCGAGTCGGCAATTGCGTCAAGATCGGCGCTGGCAGCGTTGTCGTCAAGCCCGTGCCTGATTACTCTACTGTGGTGGGTGTTCCTGGTCGAGTGGTGCGCTCGCGAACTGAGACGGTGGAGACGCTGGAGCATGGTCACCTGCCCGACCCCGAAGGACAGGCGATCGATGAGCTGAGCCGGCGAGTGGAACAACTCGAGGAACTAGTACGGGATTTGTCGGCCCAGCGAGCTGGAGCGATCCGCTGAAAACTTCGTGACTTTTTGCGACGTCAACATAGATAATCAGACATGCGCATAGCGAGAACATTTGCTGCGATTCTTGTTTGCGTGCCGCTGCTGGTAAACGCCCAGTTTGGCTGGCTGACCAAGAAGGACTATTTCGTTCCGAGTACTACCCTGAGCGGCATCGGTCTCGGACGGTCGGAGATGAGCGACGCGATCCTCGCGCGCCGGACCGACTTCATGATCGACTCGCAGACGTTCAGCATCATGCGCGATCCGCAGGCTCTGGCAGGGGCGCAGCGCATTACCGGGCCACGGCTGAAGAAGATCTTCGAAGACGCTTCGAGGCGCTCGGGCCTCCCGGCAAGCACGATTGCGGCGGTGGCGTACCTGGAGAGCTGGGGGCGAGCAGACGTTCAAAGCCCCTCGGGTCCTAAGGGCATTATGCAGATCGCTCAGGCTACCGCCAAAAGCATCGGACTGCAGATGCGGTACAGGACAACGTACACGACCGTTCAGGAAAAGGTTCAGGTAAAGAAACGCGGAAGCAAGAAGCCAGTCACGGTCGTTCGTAGACGGAAGGTAGCGAACACTGTTCTGGTCGGCGACGACCGCCTTGTGCCGGAAAGGGCGGTTCCCGCAGCAGCCGTATATCTTCGCCAGATGGAAGAGCGGTACGGTGGCAGGGACTGGGCGGTTTGGGCTTATCACTGCGGCGAGGGCTGTGTGCAGCAGGTGCGGGCGATCGCGGAGCGCTCGGACCTGAAGGGGCCGATTACTGTTTCGAAAGTATTCTTCGGCGCCAACCCGGCGCGGAATCGCGACCTGTACCGAGCGCTCCAGATGCACATGGAACGCGATTACTCGCCGACCTACTGGTTCCGAATCCAGCGAGCGGAAGAACTCCTGAAGTTGTATGAGGAAAAACCGGACGAATTCAGGCAGCTGTGGGAGGCTTACCGGTACCGGATCAATCCCGACCAACGTGCTCCGCACCGGCTGACCATATGGCTCAAGCCCGACGACTTCGCGTACAGCAGCTGTGACGATATGCGGAAGGCATCAGGCGGCAGTCTTGTGCGGGCTCTGGACAACCCGAAATTTTACGGCTTCTCGCTGGCCGAAGCCATTGGGCAAGACGATCCTGCAAACCGCGAACTGTACCTGCAGGCTTCACAGGCAGCTGTCGGAACGATTGCGTATATCGCGTACGAGACGCGCCGGTTACACGAGGCAATGAAGGTGAAGGGCGAACACTTTGCGCCGCTGGAGATTACCTCGCTGGTGAGACCGAGGGATGTTGAGGAGCGGACGCTGGATCCGAAGAATGAGGTGCCACTACATTGCTCAGGTCAGGTGTTCGACCTGAACACTGCCGCGCTGCCGCCGGGTGAACGCGAAGCGCTGGAGTTTGTTCTGCAAGACCTCGGTTTCAACGGGTACCTGGGCTTTATTCGCACGTCGACATCTACGAGCATCTACCACGTCGGAGCGGCCCCCACAGCCCGGGACTTCTTTTCGCAAATTTACCGCGACGCTATCGACAAAACGCATACGTCGGACTGAGATGCTCGTTGCGGATCTTGATTTTTCCAATCGGCTCGAGCGTGCAGAAGGTCATGCGTGCCGAGAGTTCGCTGAGGCACGGCGCAGACTAAAGCCAGACGACGGCGTAGACTGGACCGAGATTGGGAGTGTCTGTGCGGTTTTCGACGGCCCCGAGTCTCCCATCACTCAGGCCTTCGGGCTTGGGGTGTTCGAGCCAGTCAGCGCTGACATTCTCGGAAAGATCGAAGAGTTCTTCTTTTCGCGCGGGGCGCCTGCGGATCTGGAAGTCAGTCCATTTGCTGGCGTTGAAGGGATTGGTTTGCTCTGCGCTCGAGGATACCTTCCTCTTGAGATCAGCAGTGTTACGTGGCAGCCCCTCGATGCGCGTGAGGCCCTTCATCAGGGGTTTGAGTCCATCCGTGTGCGAATCGCGGAAACGCCTGACGACCTGGAGTTATGGTCGTCCATCAGTGCTCGCGCATGGTCACATGAGCACCCCGAGCTGCTGAAGTTTCTGGACGAGATGGGCATGCTGATGGCAGGACGCGAGGACACTCGATGTTTCATTGCCGAGCTTGATGGAGTGCCGGGTGCGGCGGGGGCACTCTCGGTGCATGATGGCGCGGCGCTCTTCAGCGGCGCAGCGACACTTCCTGAGTTTCGCCGACGCGGGCTTCAGTCTGCTCTGCTGAATGCGCGTTTGTCTTTCGCCTCCGAGAAAGACTGCGATCTCGCGATGATGGTTGCGGCCCTGGGAAGCGACTCCCAGCGGAACGCGGAGCGTCAAGGTTTTCGCATCGCTTACACACGCACGAAATGGCGGCTGGAGAATCGGCAGCCGACCGGAGGCTGAGTAAACAAATCTCCGGCTAATGCTTGACTCGTAACTTTGGTTCGCTTAAGGATCTGCATCTCCCTGGGCGCGCAGGTGAACGCCATGGAGAACTGCCGATGATGCGTGCGCCGTTCCTGGACAGTAATAAGCGCACGGGATCGCCGTCCAGTTCAACGGGATTATTGTCGAGCAGCAGTCCGAATTTCTGGTAATCCGAGAGATCGTCCAGCATCGGCCTTCCGGCAAGCTCGACGACGTGGTGGGGGTCGCCCAACGGCCCGTAGTCGGTGTTTGGTTGGCCGCGATCATGCTGAGCCACGAGCCGCTCTTCGTGCCGGCGCATCGCGGCTACGGACTTTTGCGCGCGCGCCGCGCGTTCGGCTGGCCCGACCGGCTGACGCTGGACCGCCCCGGGAGCCAGCGCGCCAGAGGAGGCGACCGGCCCAGGCTCCGCAGCGCCCGGCGCTGAAGACATCACGCGCTCCGCTGTCCTGTCCGCGTCTCTCTCGAGCGACTGGTCGGGATCGACGGTGAGATTGCCGCTCGATTTAGCTTGCTGGGCGACGGACGGGGCGCCTCCGCGCTGCTGGATCGTGTGTGTCAACTCATGCGCGAGCAGGCGCTTGCCGGAGTCCGTATCGGGCGCGTACTTCCCAGCCGCGAAGTAGATATTCGATCCAGCCGTGAACGCGTTGGCCCCGAGCGCCTCGGCAGAGCCGGCGGCAGCGCGATCCGCGTGGACGCGCACGTGTCCGAAGTCCTGGTTGAACCGGAACTCCATGAATTCCCGCGCCGTGGATGGTAAAGGTTCGCCGCTTGAACCGGACGCTATGCCACCCGGCGCGGAGTTGCGTCCGGAAGCTTGCCGCTGGATGAGCGATTGCACGGCGCGGTTCCCGGCCGTTCTTTGCAGTTGAAGAAAGCGGTGGGGCGCCGAGTTCGGTTGTCCGGGCCGGTCCGTCCTCCATGCTCGTCGGGTTCACCCGCACCACTCGCTTCATGCCGAACCACCCTCCGGTAGCAACTGCAGTTCCACAAGCGGAATGCGGCCCCGCAGCAGTTTTCGACGAGTTGAGAACGCGTCCGGTGTACCAGGGCTGTAACGTCGTGTACCAGCGATACGGCCGCACTGGGACAGCGAAGCCGCTGGAGCGTGAAGTCCATCGAGCCGGAAGGTCCTGATCATCGACGAAATGGGGTCTCTGCCGATGGACGACCTCGGCGCGACGATCTTCTCCCAGCTGGTGAGCGCATGCTACGAACGGGTCAGCATCATCCTAACCTTGAACAAGAGCTACGGCGACTGAGGATCGATCTCCGGCGACGCGATTATTGCGACGGCCATTCTGGATCGGGTGCTCCATCACTCGACGACGCTCAACATCCGCGGCGAGAGTTATCGGCACCAGGACCGACGGCGCGGCGGCCTGTTACCCACGCCGGGTAGCGAGGCCGGTGCCGGAGGCGCCGCGTTTTCCACAGGATCGTACTCCGCTACACCCAAAACGCGTCGTCCAAAGGCGACCGTCCCAGCGTTCGCATCTTGCGCGGCTTTGGTATCACGGACAGCCCTTCGTTCTCCATTGCCGCTACCGCCCACCGTCCAAGCGCATCGTCGGAGGCGTGGATCCGGTTCCCGCGCCGCAGCGAACCGACCAGATCCGAAAAAATCCATGCGAATGCGGGCTGTATCAAGTCAGGGCGACGATCAATGCATGGGTCGATTACCAGAAGTCCAAGTTCGTGACCGCTCAAAGCGACGAACAGGCAGTCCCGCATCGGCCTGCAGCGAGTGCCCAAATGGCTTCCAGCCAACACACATACGGCTACCTTGCTCGCTTACATCTTGTTTCAACTGCTTCCCAAGGGCTTTGAGGTGGCCGCCTGCCTCTGTCCGGCTTACAATTCAAGGCGGCTCGTACCAGACGCTCACCCGTATGACGCGCTCGCCGTGCGAGAGGATTGTCCGTATCCGGTGAGCCTATCCGAGTGCAGACGTGCAACTATTACATCCTTCTCAGAACCGCTCCGGAACTGATCCGGAACGGTTCCACAGACAATACGAGCGTGTGCGATGACCACGCGGGCCGATTCGCAGGTGCGGACCTACCATTCGAGCCGAAATACGAGCAGATGATTTGGCTGAGCAGTACCGATGTCCGAGAATCCGCCACGCGTATTGGTTCCGATGCGGCCGAAAGTTCCAAGGTTCTGGCGGTTGAATGTCGTATCGGGCAGACCGTAGTTCGGGCTCTTGAACGGATTGTTCATGTCCCATCGCAGAATGAAGCGCGCGCGCTCGAAGAACGTCCAGGATTTCGACAATGAGAACTGCGGCCATGTGAGCCCGGGTCCTTCGAGGACGTTTCTGCCCATGGTTCCTGCGGTGAACGCCGCCGGGTAATCAAATGCGCCGGCGTTTAGATACGGAACCTGCGCCTGCGTCGGGAATCGGTTCGGACCGATATTCCAGTCCGGCGTTACGGGTGACGCCCCCGGAACAAGATTCGGCCGCAAAGCTCCAGGCAGATAATTGTATGGACTGCCGGCAAAGCTGACCGTGAACGGCGGGCCCGACTGGAATGTTTGCGTATAAGCCAGATTCCAGCCGCCAAGCGCAGCGTTCAGGACTCCGCCGTGGTTCATGAACTTCCGTCCCTTGCCGAATGGCAACTCATACGTCATTACGCTGACGAATCTGTGAGTGATGTCATAGTTTGCCCGCCCTTTTTCAAGGCTTCGGTTGTAGAAGGTGATGCCGCTCACGTCGCCGTCTGCATCTCCGTTGTTCAGCGCTTTCGAGAATGTGTAGAAAGCATTCAGCACCAAACCGGAGGAGTATCGCTTTTCCGCCCGAAGTGTGACGCCATGGTAGGAGCTGTCACCATAGTTTGAGAAGTGTCGAATCGTCCCGAACTGCGGGTAGGGCTTGTAAGGCTGGCCTGCCTGGAAGATGCGCTGAAGGACGGCAGGATCCGTCGATATATTCAGCGGGATCTGGTTGATGTCCCAGCCATTCAGCAACCGTACTCCGCGTGAGCCCTGATATGTGGTTTCCAGCAACCAGTTCTGTTTGAAGTTCCACTGGAAGCCGCCGGACCAGTTCATGATGTACGGCAGCCTCATGTTTGGGTCGTACCAGGACGCACTCCGGCTGGCGTAGTTGTTGCTCGTCCCCGGGTTGAAAGGTACTGACCCGTCCGGAGCGATGTTGAACGTGAATTTCGGCGGACCCTGGCTCAGATAAAAAACTGGCCGTGGATCTCCTGGAGGCGCCTGGATCGAAGCCGTCGCGAAGTACTCTTCGAAATTGGTGTTCAGCTGGTACGCCATCAGGTCCTGTGTGATGATGCCGAACGAGGACCGGAATACCAAAGACGGTTTTATCTGCCAGGCAAGGCCGACTCTCGGCTGAAAATTATTCAGGTCCTTCGAAGCGAGAGCATCCTTTGGATGCGTAATCGCACCTTTCAGCCCGCTGACCGGATCGATGGCGTTGGGATCAAACTGCGACTGCAGTCCGTACTTGGTGTTGAAAGGGGATTCATAGCTCCATCTGAGGCCGAGATTCAGTGTCAGAGTTCTGCTTAGTTTCCAGTCATCCTGAACATAGAATGCGTGGGACCACCATCGCGGAAGCCATGTCGTCACTGCCTGCGTAAACTCGGCGTTGCTTACCGATCCAAGCAGGAAGGATGCAAACGCAACGCCTGTATTGGGTCGGAACGGAAAATCTGTTCCACCGAAACGATAGGTTCCGGAAGGCAATGACGGAACAAGCGAGTTATAGCGGGTACGTATGACCTCGTATCCCAATTTCAACGTGTGTTTGTTGACGATCTTTGTCAGATTTTCCTGGAAGGTAAAGTCCTCACCCAGTTCCTGCGAAGCCGAGAGCCCGCTATTGTCCTGCCGGAAAAAAGCCGTACCGGCTGTGCAGGCTGATTGATTGTTACAGTACTGAAAGTTCGGAAAGGTCTGTGTACTGACGTTGGGGATGCCGAGTTGTCCCGCCCAGTCCTGCCCCAGTGTGCTCGGAAACACGGTTCCACGCCGGCGGTTGTAGCCGATTCGTGCCTCATTAATCATTGTTGGGCTGATCGTGTACGTGTCGGAGATCACGGCGTTGCGCTGGTCGATTGGTATCGGGACAGCACGCCAATCGTAGTCGGTCCATGCGATCTCCGGGAGACAGCCGGTCTCGCCAGGATCGATGGCGAACCTGCGAGTACCGGCCGAACATTTTGTGGTCGGAAGAGAACTGGTGGTCGACCTTGGCGTCGAAGCGCGTCCGATACGAACGATAGTTTGTCGGTGTGATGAGATTATTAATCGGCCCAAGCGCAGCGTTGAAGGTCCGGAGCCCGCTGTTGTTTTCCGGCGTGTAGGGATTGTGGCCCAGGAAGTTTTTGATAGCCGGGTCCACGCGCGACAGCGGGATCTGATTGTTCGGAAATGGCAGCCTGTACCAGCAATCACTGCCTGCAGGCTGGCATAGAGAGTTCTGGCCGAACGCTGTTGTCGCCGGATCGAAGATCTGGTTCAGCCCGCCAAAGTTGAAGTTGCCTGCCAGCATCTCCGGCGAGGGAACGGCATTCGTCGCCGTTTCGCCGCCTTTTTCGTGATGGCGCTGGAAGCCGAAGAGCCAGAACGTCTTGTCTTTACCGTTGTAGATCTTTGGAATGTACACCGGGCCGCTCAGGGTTGCCGACAGTTCGTGATACGTGAACGGATTGTTTCTCGGCAACTGCTCAAGATACGTTCGATGGACCAGAGCTTTATTAATGTAGCGATCTTCGAGGGAGCCATGGAACTGATTCGTCCCGCTCTTGAAAACGGTCGAGAGCAATCCGCCCGCAGAGTGGCCGTACTCGGC
This sequence comes from Bryobacteraceae bacterium, assembly GCA_963794765.1. GTDB lineage: Bacteria > Acidobacteriota > Terriglobia > Bryobacterales > Bryobacteraceae > JAWXCM01. The sequence continues at coordinate 18,377 of CAWCGC010000050.1, forward strand.
AGGCATGCCGGTGGTGAAGAGTTTCACTTCCTGCAGCGCGTCAATCGTGGTTGACGTGACCTGGTTCGTTGATCCGATCATGGAGCGAACGGGTTCCTTTCCGCTCACGCCATCCAGCGTGTAGCCGATTGCTCGCTCGCGCTGTCCGACTACATGCTGCCCATTGATGTTTGACGTGGATGGCAAGTACAGCAGAATGCGGAATGCGTACTTCTGCAATACAGGGATCTTGACGATCGTTTCGCCTTCCATAATCTGGCCGGTCGATGTAGTCTCCGTTTCGAGCAGCGGAGCCGACCCGGTGACATTCACCGACTCGGTCAGCGATCCGACTTCGAGTTGCACATCGAGACGGGGTTGCTCGCTGGTCCGGAGAATAAAGCCGTCGCGAATATAGCGCTTGAATCCCTGGGCCTGGATGGTCAGGCGATACGTTCCGGGAGTGACATTTGCAATGTAGTAGGCGCCCTCGTTGTTGGTCTCGCCGTTGTAAACGAACTGAGTTTCGTTATTGACCAGATTGACGGAGGCCCCCGCTATCACCGCACCCGAGTTGTCGGTTACGGTCCCAACCACGGTAGAGAGCCCGGTTGTCTGCGCGTATCCCGCTGAAACAAGTATGGGCAGGATCACGATGAACTTAAGCATACTCACCCCCTACAGAACTAAGCTGCTTTTTACCCGTACTGCCAGTTGAAGTGGAGCATATGATGAATCTATGCTCCGCGTCAAGCGCTTGCGGTTACGCGTTACGCAGAATCTGCCAGCGGTTTTATCTCTGGAGTTTTGTGGCAGCAGGCCGGACGACAGATGCACTCTGCTAAGGTTCAGGATCCGGCCCAGACACGAGGCCGATTCCGCGTTCCTGACGCATCGCTTCTGTGGGTATTAGCTTCGATCTCGCCTGACTACGCGGCCCGGCTTTGCACCGGTGTGCTCTCCGTTACGAACCACCTGCGTGCCATTGATGAAGACGTGCGATACTCCGCGAGCCAGCTGAAGTGGCTTTTCAAAGCTGGCATTGTCCTGGATGGTCGCGGGATCAAATACCGTCACATCCGCGAAATACTCCGGCTTCAACAGACCACGTCTTGCAATTCCAATATTGCCGGCTGGAAGGGAGGTCATTTTGCGAACCGCTTCCGGCACACTCAGGAGCTTCTCATCGCGAACATAACGTGCGTAGACACGTGCGAAATTCCCGAATGCGCGCGGGTGGGCACTGGACTTCCGGAACACGCCATCCGTCCCCTGTGGGTCGGCGTCGGAGCGCAAAGCTGACCCACGGGAGCACAATCTGCTTGCCGATGTTGTCTTCACTCATCAGGAAATAAACCGTCGCTACACGGGAGTCGTCCTCCACCACCAGGTCCATAGCGGCTTCCTCGGGCGTGGTATGCCTGATACGGGCAACCTCACCAAGAGTCTTGCCCGTCAGAGGTTTCAGCTTCTCGTTTCGAAATCCGATTAACAGAACCTTGTCTGGATTGCCGGTCGCGGCAAGCAGGTTATCGTAACCGCCGGGGGTCAACATCTCGGCTTTTACACGCTTCCGGATCGTAGGGTCCTGCAGACGTTTACGCCACATCTCGAGACCGCCTTCCTGTACCCAGGGCGGCATCGCTGCATCGAGACCAGTAGCCCCTGCCGGATAGGTATACATGTCCGCAGTGATGTCGAGACCGTCCCGGCGTGCAGCTTCAATTTTCCCGATCACGTCGTCAATATGGCTCCAGTTCTTTGCCCCGGCTACTTTCAGATGGTAGATTTCCGCCCGAGTCTTTGCCTGGCGCGCGATCGTTATCAATTCATCGATCGCTTCGGCCTCATGGTCGCCTTCGTTGCGAATATGCGAGATGTACATGCCCTTGTACTTGCCCGCCACTTGTGCCAGTGCGATGAGTTCGTCCGTCTTTGCATAGTTACCCGGCTGATAAATCAAGGCCGACGATACACCCAGTGCTCCCTCTTTCATCGCGTCTTCCAACAGAGCGCACATGCGGTCGAGTTCGGCCGGGGTTGGAGCCCGGTTCGCACGACCGAGAACGTAAATCCGCGGTGTTGCTGCGCCCACGAACGACGCAATATTGGGCGAGATGCCGCGCTTTACCAGTGTCTCCAAGCCTTCGTTAAGCGTGTGCCAGGTGACGTCGTACCTGATGTCGCCCTGGTCGCGCATCCACTCGGCGCGCATATTGTCGTTCAGCGGACCCATGGACTCGCCCTCACCGAAAATCTCCAGGGTCACACCTTGAAGCACGTCACTTAGACCACGGCCGTCCGCGAAAAGGGCCTCAGGCCCCGACATCATATTGATGAATCCGGGTGCGATCACCTGCCCATGCACGTCGATGTCGAGTTGTCCACGTGCGGCCGACACGTCGCCGACCTTCGCGATCGTGTCGCCGTTGAAGGCAATCCCCCCGGCGTAACAAGTCGAACCGCTACCGTCGCAGACTTGACCGTTTCTCAACACGACGTCGAAGTCGGGCTTTCGTGAGCAGGAAAACAGGGCTGTGGCGATCAACGCCAGTCCGATCTTGCGCATAGCCACACGGGACATGCATTGAATCATACCCGGTCTATCAATCCGTCAAACCCGGCAGGCAGTTCATAGAGTGAATACACTGAATCCAATGAGTGCGACGGGATCCACACTGCCTCAGCAATACTACATCGACCCAGCTGTCTTTCGCGACGAAGTGGAGCGGTTTTTCTACAACAGCTGGATCAGGGCCGGGCGTTCGGAAACGATACCGAATACGGGCGATTACTTTCTTGCAGACGTTGCTGGTGAAAGCGTTATTGTTACGCGCGATGCCGAAGGAGCAATTCAGGGCTTTTATAACGTTTGTCGCCACCGCGGGACGCGTATGTGCACTCAATCCGAAGGGAGGTTCGCGGGCAGGATTCAGTGCCCATATCATGGGTGGACCTATTCTCTCGGGGGACGGCTTCTCGGCGCGCCGCACATGGACGAGAGCGGCTTCCGTTGCGAAGACTTTCCACTACACAGGGTACATACGTTCGTGTGGGATGGTCACCTCTTCCTGAATCTGGCTCAGGAGGCTGAGCCTTTCCTGCAACGTATAGATGATCTGCCTGTGAGGTTCGCACCGTGGCGCATGAACGAACTTCGTATGCACCGCCGGATCGTTTATGAGGTGAAGGCAAACTGGAAACTCATTGTCCTGAATTTCAACGAGTGCCTCCACTGTCCGATGCTGCACCCCGCACTCAACCGACTGACCGACTATCTTGGCGCGGACAACGAACAGCCACGACCGGCTTATATCGGCGGCTGCATGGGCTTTCGCGGGGGCGCCGAAACGATGACTGTCGACGGCACGCGTCGCCGTGATTACCTGCCTGGCCTGGGCGAGGAGCAGCGGCGAATGGTGGCTTACTACGCTTTATACCCGAATTTTCTGCTGAGTCTTCATCCCGATTACATGATGGTTCATACCATCTGGCCAAAGCGTGTCGATCGAACTGAAGTCGTATGTGAATGGTACTTTCATCCGTCCGAGATGGCCAAAGCCGATTTCGTCGCTGACGATGCGATCGAGTTCTGGGACATTACGAACCGCGAGGATTGGGCGATCTGTGAGTTGTCTCAGGCCGGAATAACATCACGCGCGTACACGCCTGGCCCGTATTCGGCGCGGGAATCGCTGCTGCACGCCTTCGATCTCTACGTTACGGGGCAGTCGTCCGTTGGGTGACCGACCTGAAGATTTTCAGGACCGCAGGCCGGTGTGGAGATTGGGGCGTCATCGCTCAGGCGGCGCAAGAGACTTCCGCCTACAAAGTCGACCCTGCCGGCGGGCCAGACGCTCAGCTGTTTGTAGCGCTCCGGCTGCTGCTCCGGAGTGCCGCCAACGAAATCGGTAATCGCTGGACTACCGCAGATTTTCCGCTCCTGTGGTTGTGCGGACTTCAGGTCGGCGGGACCGTCGAGATTTACAGTCGCACGGAATAATGGCGAGTTACTTTCGGCGGCGATCCACAAAGCGAGGTGTCCGCCTGCAGAATGACCTGCGACGACCGCTCGCTCAAGGTCCAGATTGTGCGTACGCGCGAGCTTCAACAGATAAGCCGACGCGGCGCGGATATCCTCGAAGCTGCCGGGCCAGCCACCGCCCGGATTCCCGATGCGCCGATACTCGATATTCCAAGTTGCTATACCGGCGTCAGCCAATGCGGCGGTCATTGGCCGCAACAGATCGAGTGACGTCGCCTCGGCCGGCAAAGAGGGGAGCTTCGCCGTCCAGCAGCCGCCGTGAATGAGCATCACGACGGGATAGGGCCCGGGCCCTCGCAACTCGCCAAACTGGAGATCACCGCTCCCATACTGGATCCGGGCGCCCGGCGGCGTTTTCATATCCAGCAGATCCGAAGTTCGGACCTGGGCCAGGAGGAGCGAAGAGAGGAACAGCGGCCAGGCTCGCACGCCTACGCCGATGCAGACTTGCCGGTGTGCCCAGCCACAACGGCGGCCGTGTCCGAGTAACCCCTCCAGCTGGTGACTTTGCCATTACGTAACGTGAATATGTGAGCAATCGGCGCGTTGATGGCCGTTCCCGTATTGCGCGCGGTGGCGATATAACGTCCCTCAGTGACGACTACGTCACCGGACGCGTGGTAGCGGTCAATCGCTACGCTGCCCTCCATCGTGCTTTCGCCGATGGCTTTGAAGAAATCAAGAACGCGGCCGCTAAAATCCCCGAAATATGCGACTGCACCGGTTCCATAATTCACCCACTGTGCGTCGTCGGTTAACCTGGAGAGAATTGTCTGGACGTCGCCGTGATTGAAAGCGGTGTATATCGTTTGAATCACGGCAGTGTTGGTTTGATCGTTCATGTTGGCTTACCTCCGGCAGATTATACGGCGGAAGGAGCCCAGTCGGTTTTAGGAGACTCAGGCTAAGACTGGCCGGGAGTGATATGACCTGAGGCGCGAAGCTCGGCGAGATACTTTCGAAGGACTCGCTCGACGTAAACCTGCGTCTCGGAGTATGGCGGAATGTTGCCGTACCGGTCAACAGCGCGCGGCCCTGCGTTATAAGCAGCGAGCGCCATACGAACAGGGTCTTTCGCTCCGGCGTACTTCAGCAGCAGCTGCTTTAGATAGCGTGCCCCGGCTTCGGCGTTCTGCTCGGCGTCATGTGGGTTGACTCCGAGTTCCTTCGCGGTTTCAGGCATCAGCTGCATCAGGCCGATTGCGCCTTTGGGTGAGAGGGCTTCCTGGCGCATCGCGGATTCTGCCTTCGCGACGCTGGCTACAAACTCAGGCCTGAGGCCATGCTTGATTGCGGCCTTTTCCAGAAGTTCCGCGGGAGTTGGGACTGGCTTCGCGGGCGGAGTCGCCGCTGCTGCCGCAGCCTGGGGCACCGGGGCAGGAGGCGGTGGTGTGTACTCTTCCCGCTCGAAGCTCTGGACTTCGGACGCCGGGAACTCGACGACACCCGTGTTTGTGTTGAGGCGAATCACGTTGCCGACGGCTTCGTGCGTCAGCGCATGAATGCGGAAACCGGTGCGCAAAACTGCGTATTCACCCGCAAACAGGGGTGATGCGGCCAGCAAAGCAGTGAAAAGAGCCGGGAACTTCATTCGCGGGAACTGGTTTCATCATATCTGATGCGGGGCAATCCCAATTCGTTTAGAGACGGACGCGATAAAATTCAGTTTCCGATGAGAATACTGGCTGCGCTGCTGCTGGCTGTTTCGTGTGTGACGGCTGCCGGGGTGACGTTTGAGGGCAAGCAAGGACCGGGGAAGGGCAGGCATATTGTCCTTGTGAGCGGCGACGAAGAGTATCGTTCCGAGGAGATGCTGCCGCAACTGGCGCGTATTCTGGCCGAACGTCACGGGTTCAAATGCACCGTTCTGTTTGCGATTGACCGAAATGACGGCACCGTCAATCCGAATCAGAACGACAATATTCCGGGTCTGGAAGCGCTGGACAGTGCCGACCTGATGGTGCTTTTCATCCGCTGGAGAGACCTTCCCGACGAGCAGACGGCGCACTTCGAACGATTCATTCGTGCCGGGAAGCCAATCGTCGCCATCCGCACGGCAACGCATCCGTTCAACTTCAAGACACACCCTACATACGCGAAGTGGAGCTCGAACAGCAAAGACTGGGAAGGCGGCTTTGGGCGTCAGCTGCTGGGCGAGACATGGATCTCACACCATGGCCAGCACAAGATCCAGAGCACTCGGGCCGTCCCCGCACCCGGAAAGCGAGTCCACCCGATCCTCCGCGGGATTGAGAGGATCTGGGGGCCGACCGATGTGTACACGATGCGGCAGCCATTTCCGCCCGAGAACGAGGTTCTCCTGCTTGGGGAAGTGCTGACGGGTATGAATCCGACTGATCCGCCAGTCACCGGCCAAAAGAACAGTCCGATGATGCCTGTTGCCTGGACTCGCACGTACAAATACGAGAGTGGGAAGCCGGGCCGGGCATTCACGACAACGATGGGTTCGGCGAAAGATTTTGAGGATGAGAGCTACCGGCGTCTGATCGTGAATGCGACGTACTGGGGCCTCCGGATGGAAAAGAAGATCACGCCGAAGCTGGATGTCGCGATCGTCGGCAGTTACAGCCCCACCGTGTTTGGATTTGACGGATTCCGGAAGGGACTCCGGCCAGAAGACTTTTAATGACAACTGCTACGCATGTTGAATGCAGCCAGGCCAGCGGCAGCGAACACCAGGGCGGGCTGCTCAGTCGCTTGATGATTCGTACCAAGAGAAAGTAATCAGCCCGGCAAGAATGGAAACGGCGCCACTCGCTGATAGCTGGGGCTGCTGCTATAAGGCAACCGCCTCCTGACTGGCAACACCTGAATGTCAGCGCACAGCATGATGGTTGGCTGTCCCCGTTTCGCAATAAGCCCACAACGCCCGTCTTACCTCGCTGAACGCGGATGTATTCAGGCAAAATTTGACAATTCATTGGGTCCGGAGAACGGGCTGTATCGGAGCAAGGTTCGGTTTGGCTCAGTTTCCGTTTGCTCGGATCTAAGTCCTGTCTATTGCGTAAACTTAGTTCTGGCAAACAGGTGCAGCCAGGCGACAAACTCGGTCCGTATGAAATCCTCGCATCCATCGGTGCCGGCGGCATGGGCGAAGTATGGAAAGCGCGCGACACACGGCTCGATCGGATCGTCGCGATCAAACAACTCAAGGCCGAGGGCTCCGCGCGGTTTAAGCGAGAGGCGCGGGCGATTGCAGCACTGAACCATCCGCACATCTGTCAGCTTTACGACGTCGGACCGGATTATCTGGTAATGGAGTATATCGACGGGGCTCCTATCAAAAGCCCTCTTCCTGAGCAAGAGGCTATTCGGTTAGCGATACAGATCGCTTCGGCCCTTGAAGAAGCGCATTCCAAAGGCATCATCCACCGCGACTTAAAACCTGGAAACATCCTGATCACCAGGAAAGTCGGGGCCAAGCTGCTTGATTTCGGCCTGGCGAAGCTGGAGGAGCCGGGTCCACGGGCCGATGGCTTGTCCACGCTGACAGTCGCGCTGACCGAGGCGGGAGCGGTCGTTGGCACGATGGCCTACATGTCGCCTGAACAGGCACAGGGACTGGCCGTTGACACCCGGTCGGACATTTTCTCTTTCGGCCTGGCGTTTTACGAGATGCTGAGCGGGAAGCGCGCCTTTGACGGGAACACTCCGCTGGCGACGCTGGCGGCTATTGTGAGGGACGAGCCTGCGCCACTGGCAGTCCCGGAGGCGCTGGGATGCATCGTCAGGCGGTGTCTGGCGAAACAGCCTCCGAAACGCTTTCAGACCATGGCAGAGGTAAGGACGGCCCTGGAACAGGTTAGCCAGGCCGGTAACGTGTCCCAATCGCAGATCTCCATTGCTGTGCTCCCGTTCGCCAATATGAGCGCGGACAAAGAGAACGAATATTTCGGGGACGGTCTGGCTGACGACATCATCAATGTGCTTGCCCACGTACCCGGTTTGAACGTCACCGCTCGCACGTCCTCCTTCTTCTTCCGTGGAAAGGACGTCGAATTTGGTGAGATCGGCAGACGGCTTAACGTCGAGCACGTTCTGGAGGGGAGTGTCCGCAGGGCGGGCAATCGAATCCGAGTCACGGCGCAACTCGTCAAGGTTATTGATGGCTTTCATTTGTGGTCGGAGCGGTACGATCGCGAGTTGACGGACATCTTCGCGATACAAGACGAGATCACGCAAGCCATCGCGGCGGCTCTCCAGACGAAGCTCGTCACCGAGGCCGCGCCTGTCCGGCGTCACGTACCGACCCTGCGCGCCTACGAGGCATACCTCAAGGCTCGAGTTCTTTGGTTCAACGGGACGCGGCCGGAACTGCTGCCACAATTCAAGGAACTGCTGGAGCGCGCGATCGAACTCGATCCGAGATTCGGCCTGCCGCACAGCTTCCTCGGTATGTACTACACCATGCAAGCCAACCTCTTCCTTATGCCGGCGCGTGAGGTCGTCCCGTTGGCTATGGCAGCCGAAGAAGCGGCGCTACGAGTCGATTCCTCGCTGGCTGAGGCCCACGCCCTGCTGGCAGTATGTATCGGGGGCTACGCGCACGACTGGATCCAAGCGGAACGGCACTGGCAGCTCGCGATGTCTCGTGAGCCTGTGTCGCGCGACGTTCGCTTCTGGTACGGAAACCATCATCTCTTGCCGACTGGCCGAACAGCAGAGGCGGTGGAGGCGATGGAGTGGGGACTCCAGCAAGATCCGCTAAACCTTTTCTACCGGTGCCTGCTTGCTCGCGGTCTCCGGTCCGCCGGCAGGCTGGATCATGCGGAGGACGAACTGCGCGCAGTCCTGGACATCGATGAGAATTATCCGCACGCGTTGGCTACGCTGGGCTCGATCTGGGCGCAGCAGGGTAGGTTTGAGGAAGCGCTGACGGTCACTCGAAAGGCGAATGCTGCGATGCCTTGGTCAAACCCGGTAATCGGACTACTCGCGGCCCTCCTGGTATGCACAGGAGCCGCAAGCCAGGCAGACGCCTGGATCGAGAAACTCGGGCTTGGCACGGCGCCTGGCGCCGCGACCGGATTGGTGATTTTTCACTCGGTGTGCGGGGATCTCGATCAAGCTGTGAAATGGGCGGAACTTTCGATCGAGCAGCGAGACATGCCGTTCGTCCAGAACCTGGGGCCGTTTCTCCGGCCCACTCCCTGCTGGCCCGCCCTGGCTAAAATGATGAATCTGCCGGGTTGAAGCTTGCCATTGCGATTGGAATTACAGGAAAGAGCGCTATCGCCGTCTCATCGTGAACGCGACATACTGGGGCCTCGGGATGGAAAAGAAGATCACGCCGAAGCTGGATGTCTCGATTGTCGGCAATTACGATCCCACGCATGTTTGGATTTGACGGATTCCGGAAGGGACTCCGGCCAGAAGACTTCTAATGACAACTGTTACGCATCTTGAATGCAGCCAGTGTGGCCATCGCCACGAGGCTGGGAAGCCGCATAATCTGTGCGAGAAGTGCCAGAGCCCGTTGCTGGTTCGGTACGACCTCCGGCGAGCCCGAAGCGAGTGGAGCCGGGATGATCTGAGCCGTGCGCCGAAGACGATGTGGCGCTATGCTCCGATGCTGCCCGCAGCGGATCCTGAGGACGTCGTATCGCTGGGCGAGGGGCTGACTCCGATGCTCCGAACTCGCTCGCTTGGGGAGCGGCTGGGCGTTTCGGATCTCTGGGTGAAAGATGAGGGTCTGAACCCGACGGGATCGTTTAAGGCTCGAGGTCTTGTCCTGCGCTCTGACGATGTGCCGCGAGTTTGGGGTTGACAAGATCGCGATTCCGTCAGCGGGGAATGCCGGCGGAGCGGCAGCTACTTATGCCGCTGCTGCTGGTATCGAGTGTCATGTTTTCATGCCGAAGGATGTGCCGCACTCGAACTTTGTTGAGTGCAGTGCTACGGGTGCGAAAGTGACGCTGGTCGACGGACTGATTTCCGATTGCGGCCGCATCGTTGCCGAGCGAAAGGCGGCTGAGGGTTGGTTCGAGGTCTCCACGCTTAAGGAACCGTACCGTATCGAGGGCAAGAAGACGATGGGCTATGAGGTGGCGGAGCAGTTTGGCTGGGAACTGCCCGATGCGATTCTGTATCCGGCCGGAGGCGGAGTTGGACTGATCGGGATGTGGAAGGCTTTCGATGAGATGGAACAGCTCGGATGGATCGGGGCGAAGCGGCCGAAGCTGATTGCGGTTCAGGCGGAAGGATGCAAGCCTGTGGTGGACGCATGGAACTCGGGTGCAGACCGCGCAGAGTTTTATCAGAACGCTTCGACGGTGGCCAGCGGACTGCGCGTTCCCAAGCCTCTGGGGGATGCGTTGATGATCCGTGCGATGCGTGAGACCTCCGGGATTGCTATCGCGGTCAGCGATGCTGAGATGCTGGATGCGGCTCTGTTATGCGGGCGCACTGAAGGCATCTTTGCGGCGCCCGAGGGCGGTGCGTGCGTCGCTGCCGTGCCGAAGCTGGTTGCGAGTGGCTTTTTGAAGGCGGATGAGCGGATCGTGATTTTCAACACCGGCACGGGCTTGAAGTACATGGAGGCGTTCTCTACGCGCTTTCCCAGGATTGACGCTGGCGAGGCGGACAAACTTGGCGGTTTGATTACGCCTCGGTGACGGGACCGCGGTGTTCCTGTTGTGAAGTGATGTTCGGCTCACTTGATTTTCTGGAACCGATGAACCAAGTGGTCGCGCCCAGATCTCAGGCCCTGATCGCAGTTCGATCTGATCAACTCGGCCTGGTGGCAGAAATTTTTGCCGCTTCCATTATGGATCTGTAGGCGAAGCGATCGGCAAACCAGGCCAGCTTGTCTGCCAGAGCTGCATCGCGATGCCTGATGCGGGCGATGACCTGCAGAATGCGCTTTTGATCTAGTGACACGATTGCCTCTGCCAGTTCGCGAACCAGATCGGCGAAATGTCGCGAAGATCTTCCGGCTTCACAGCGGAATGCTCTCTCAGTGGAAGCTTTTCGTAAGTCCGCCGCAGTCCGAGAAGGCGGGCAGTGCAGTTATAAATCTCGCTCGGCTGAAATGGCTTGCGGACGAAAATCGTCGATGCCGGCGGACAGCACTTCCTCCCGTTCCGAAGCGACGATCTTTACCTCTTGTCCACCTTCCAGAGCCCGTCTCCGGGTCTCTCGGCTGCTTGTCGGAAACGAGGTCATCCCGCAGAAGGCTTGAGAATCCCAGAATGGCGTTCAGCGGCGTGCGCAACTCGTGACTCATGTTCGCAACGAACACTGCTTACCGGTGAGTTGAGACAAGCAGCACTGTTGACCGTCGATGATAGGCGGCCTGACGTTCAGCCGAACATCGCGGCCCAGCCGGCCTTGCCCGCTACGAACAAGAGATAGAGCGTGACGACGACACCGACGGCCTGTCCTGTTGAAACCTGCTGGCTGAGGCGTTTGAGTCCGACAATCTGCAGGAACATGGACCAGAACTGAACCAGATCGATGCCGCCTGCGAGAGCGCGGACAACCGGCGACGTTGTGCTCTTATCGAGGAACGCTCCGAGGTTCAGCATGATCATGCCGCGGGGATCGACGCCACTGAAATCTTTGGTTAATGAAAGAAAAATGGCTGATCCGATGGCAGTCACTACCATCACCGCATAGGTCGCCCAGGCGGAAGCTCCGAAGGTAGCCGAAAAGGTTGTAATGGCTCCGGTTGCGGATAAGGCACCGTAGGTGATACCGGCAATGACTGCGAGTATCAACGGTATCGCGATCACACCAGCCAGGTATGTGATGATCTTGCGGCCCTGACTGTTCTCCGCTGCCTGCACCATCGCGTTGATCTTTTCGGGTCCCAGCTGGTCCGCTATTTTTGGGTTGGATTCGATCTGGTTTCTAACGATCGTGCCCATACCCATGATGTTGATGGTCATGACGTTGATGACTATTGAGAGCAGGATCGCTGCGACCAGCGGTACCAGCCACGGCCTTGGCCCGGCCGCATCGAACGTATCTGCCGGCGAGAAGAAGATAGTCACAAGTCCCGAGAACGGCCGTGCGGGGCGGGCAGTTGCCGGTTGATCGGGCTGCAGGCTGGGTGACATGATGTCCAGCTACACTAACGAAATCGCCGGGTCCGTGTCAACGCTCTGGTTTCAGGGTGTGGCGCTGGCTTTGTTGACGAAACCGATGGTACGCAGCGCAGTAAGAACCTGCATCGTTGCGGTGCTTCGATTCAGGGTGTAGAAATGAATGCCCGGAGCGCCGCACTGGAGTAACTCGATGCACTGCGCGGTAGCGTGCGCTACGCCCAGCTGCATGATCGCCTGAGGATCGTCGCGCTTGCGGTCGAGCTGCGTGGCCAGGCGGAAGGGAAGGGAAGCGCCGCACATCATCGTGAATCGCTCGACCTGGGATGCGTTTGTGATCGGCATGATGCCGGGAATTATGGGCACGGAGATACCCATAGCTCTTGCGTTATCGACAAACTCGAAGTACTTGTGGTTGTCGAAGAAAAGCTGGGTGATGAGAAACTCGGCGCCGTTGTCGACTTTGCGCCTGAGGTGGTTCAGATCGACTGCCGGATTCGCGCATTCCACATGCTTCTCCGGGTACGCGGCACCGCCGACTGAAAGCCTGCCGTCAAAGTTGGCACGAATATGCGCTGTGAGTTCGCTGGCGTAGCGGAAGCCCCCCTCGGTTGCCGTGAATTCCTTTTGTCCTTTTGGCGGGTCACCGCGAAGAGCGAGCACGTTCTCAACGCCTGAAGCAGTCAGCCGCTGGAGGACACTGTCGAGTTCTTCCATCGTAGAACCGACGCACGTCAGGTGTGCCATCGCCTCGAGGCCGGTCTCCCGCTTGATGCGGGTCACGATGTCAATCGTCTTTTCGCGCGTGGATCCGCCAGCCCCGTAGGTCACCGATACGAAATCCGGTGCGAGCGGAACGAGTTCGGCGATCGTGCGTTCGAGCTGAGCGGCCGCTTCGTCCGACTTCGGCGGAAAGAACTCGAATGAAAAGACGGGTTGTTTCCGCGCGAGGAGATCGCCGATACGCATAAGGACGTCCTTTTAGTGTATCGTCAGCCGAATCATTGTATCGTTAGACGGCTGACAACATTGCGGCTATTCGGTCGGGGTCGTTCGGGACCACGACGGGAGCGTTGGCGAATGTCGACTGTTATCGGCGAACTGTCCGGAGCCTTGAGAACACCCGTGTGGTACTTGAAAATGTAGTCGGGGTCTTTCAGGACGTTGCCGGTGAGGACCGCGACGACATCTGCGTCTGACGCGATGATACCGGCGCCGCGAAGCTTGCGAATTCCGGCGAGCGTCGCGGCTGATGCGGGTTCGCAACCGATGCCGGCGGCGCCGATCTGTGCCTTTGCATCGGCGATCTCCTGCTCAGTCACGCTCTCGACAACACCGTTTGTGCTCCGGATTTCGTGGCGAGCTTTGGGCCAGGACACCGGATCGCCGATCCGGATCGCGGTCGCGAGTGTTTCCGGGTCAGCGATGGCGCGGAAATCGCCGCCATTGCTGCATGTAGGCGTAGAACGGTGCCGATTTCTCGGCCTGAATTACCGCAAGCCGCGGCATTCGCGAGATCAGGCCAGCTTCGAGCATCTCACGGAGACCCTTGCCGAAAGCCGAGACGTTGCCCAGGTTGCCGCCGGGAAGTACGACCCAGTCGGGCGAATTCCAGTCGCGCTGGTCCATCAGCTCGACCATGATGGTCTTCTGGCCTTCGATGCGGAAGGGATTGATGGAATTCAGGAGATAGATCCCGAGCTTCTCGCTCAGGACGCGGATGAGCTTGAGAATCTGATCGAAGTTGGCCTCGACCTGAAGCGTCAGGGCGCCGTACTCCAGTGCCTGTGCGAGTTTGCCATAGGAGATGTTGCCGTGCGGGATGAAGACGAGGGGCTGGAGTCCGGCGGCGCTGGCGTAGGCCGCCATCGATGCCGATGTGTTTCCGGTGGAGACACAGGCTACGCGCTTCATGCCGAGCCGCACGGCCTGGGCGACGCCGCACGTCATTCCGTTGTCTTTGAATGACCCGGTGGGATTGAAGCCCTGGTGCTTGAAGGTGACGGCGTCCATTCCGGCCCATGAAGCTGCTTTTCCGGCGGGGAGCAGGGGAGTGTTGCCTTCCCGGAGCGTCACGATATGCGTCGGGTCATCGATGAAGGAGATGATCTCGCGATAGCGCCAAACCCCACTTTGTTCGACTGGTGCGTTGTTGCACCGTCGATTCCGCCAGATGGCTTTAACCGATTCCGAAAGCAGAGATCGATTGGGATAGCCTACTTCGAGGAGTCCGCCGCAGGACGGGCAATTGTAGATAACTTCGGTGATGGGATACCGGGCTCGGCAACCTTCTTCGAAGCAGACGAGCTGTGCTTGTTCCAACCATCGAGAATAGCAGTATGGTTGGATTCCTCCGATCACTTTGGATCTGGCTCGCGACGGGCACCATTGTGCTGCTTTGGGTTCCGCTGCTTTGGGTGGTAATCGCTCTGGATCGTGACCCCCTGCGACGGTCTACGGCGAGGTGGTTTCGGCGGCTTGGACCTACCGTTGCGAACGTGAATCCAGCCTGGAATGTGTTGATCGAAGGTCGTGACAGGATTCGTGCCGGGCAGGCGTACGTTGTCGTGAGCAATCACCAGTCGCTGGCGGACATTCCGCTGATTGCGCATCTGGGCATCGATGCGAAATGGCTGGCCAAAACCGAGCTGGGCAAATTTCCCGTTTTCGGGTGGATGATGCGTGTTTCGCGAGACATTTTCGTGGACCGGTCAGACCGTCGAAAGGCTGCCCAGGCACTGCTGCAGTGCGCTCGGATGCTGAAGCAGGGACTGAGCGTGGTGTTTTTTCCCGAGGGCACGCGATCGAAGACGGGTGAAGTGCTCCCGTTTAACGACGGTCCGTTTCAGCTTGCCATTCGCGAGGGTCTTCCGGTTCTTCCGCTTGCCGTTGAAGGTACCGGTGCGGCGCTGCCGCGGTCTTCCTGGATGTTCGGTCCGACTCAGGACATTCACCTGCACGTCCTGCCAGAGATTCCGCCCGAGACCTTCGGGACTGTGGACGAACTGCGGGAGTTGTGCCGTTCCCGGATTTCCGACGAGATACATCGCATTCGGAACCGGAACGCGCAGCAGGTACCTGTATGAGGATCTCCGAGATCTTCCATTCGGTGCAGGGTGAAGGCATGCTGACGGGCGTCCCGTCGGTGTTTGTTCGCACCGGGGTTTGTAATTTGCGTTGTACGTGGTGCGATACTCCTTACGCGTCCTGGAATCCCGACGGCGCTGAAGTGGCGCTCGACGATGTGCTGGCGAAGGCGCTGGGCTTCGGCGCTCGCCATGTGGTCGTTACCGGGGGCGAGCCGATGATCGAGCCCGCGGTTGTCGAGCTGACCGAGCGTCTGCGCGCTGCCGGGCAGCACATCACGATCGAGACAGCCGGCACTGTGTTTAAACCGGTGGTCTGCAACCTGATGAGCATCAGCCCGAAACTTTCGAATTCAACCCCTCGTGAACGCGATGGGGGACGCTGGGCGGCGCAGCACGAACGGCTTCGCTACCAGCCGGATGTGCTTCAGTCACTAATGGCGTCGTATGAGTACCAGCTGAAGTTCGTGGTCGCAGAACACAGCGATCTCGACGAGATCGAGCGCATGCTGGATGAAATCGGCGCTGAACGCGATCGTGTACTGCTGATGCCGGAAGGGACGACGTCCAGTGTGCTCGCTGAGAGGTCCGTTTGGCTGGTGGAGGTGTGCAAAGAGCGAGGATTTCGCTTCAGCCCCCGGTTGCATGTGTTGATCTGGGGTGACAAGAGGGGCGTGTGAGCAGAACCGTCGTGGTGGCCGGTGCTACGGGTCTGGTCGGTCGTGTGATGCTTCTGGAATTACTTCCGAATCCTGCCGTTAAGACGGTGTACACGGTTGGGCGGCGGCGCCCTGATGTCGGAGATCCGAAGCTGATCGTCCTCACGGTCCCCTTCACGGCGATGTCTCCGCTTCCCCCGGCACGATGAGGTGTATCTGGCGCTTGGCACGACCATTAAGGCGGCGGGCTCGCAGGCTGCCTTTCGCGCCTCGATTTCGATGCAAATCTGACGGTTGCTCACGCTGCAATCGGAGCCGGCGCTCGACGGTGCGGACTGGTTAGTGCCATGGGCGCTGATGCGAAATCACGGATCTCCTACAATCGCGTGAAAGGTGAACTCGAACAAGCGCTGACGGAACTGCCACTCGACGGACTCGTGACAGCGCGTCCGTCGCTGCTGAGCGGCGATCGCGTGGCGCTTGGTCAGCCGGAACGGCCGCTGGAGAAGACTTTCAACGCTTTCAGCAAGGTCATCGGGCCTCTGATTCCATTCAACTACCGGCCCATTGCGGCTTCTGCGGTTGCACGCGCTCTCGTAACGCGCGTACCTCGTGCGCAGGGCCGTGTACTGCTGTCCGGCGAAATGCAGGGTCAGTGAGACGCGCCGGAAGTTGGGCGAGAGGCCGCAACTTCAGTGACCACTTTCCAGACATACTCGACGAACGGGTAGAGAGACGATTCCGCCAAACGTTCGACATCGCTGTGGGCACCGAAACTGATTCGGTCACCTTGCGTGCCGGCGGGGCCGAGACCGTATGACTGCTGGCCTTTGGCTCGCAGTTGTGCCTTGTCGCTGGCACCTGTACTCATCGTCGGAATGACAGTCACGCCTGGGTACATCTGTTTGGCAACCCGTTCCACCACCTGATACATTTCTGTGTCGAGGCGAGAAGCGGGTGAAGGTGGACGGGTTGCTGGCAATGGAACGATTCTGACAGCAGGATCGTTGATGACTTTGGTCATTTCCCCATAAAAGGCAGGGATGTTCTCGTCGGGTAGCGCTCGAACGTCGAGTGTGGCTTCCGCTTCCGACGGGATGACGTTGGCTCCGACTCCCGCCTTCAGCATCGTAGGAACCACCGATGTCCGCAGCATGGAGTACGACCCCGGCTGGTTTGCAAGCAGCCACCGCTGCGAGGCTTCAGCGGTTTGGGGATTCAGTAGTCCGTTGTATTGGGCCGCCAATTTGGGATCGCTGATCGTCGCCAACTTCTCGAAGTAAGTGCGCGTCGTATCGTTCAGGCGCATCGGCGTTTCCCATCGGCCAACCTTGTCCACGGCGGCGCCGAGATGTATGAGGGCATTATCGCTGCGAGGAACCGAGCCGTGCCCGGAAGTGCCGGTCGCGACCAGCCTGACGCGCGCCGGTACCTTCTCGGCAGTTCCTATGTTCAGAGTTCGAACTTTGCCGTTCTCGATACCGAAGCCGCCGCCTTCGGTCAGCGAGTACTCAGCGTCGATTTCGTCGTAGTGCTCCTCCACCATAAAGTTGATTCCGACCCCAGTTGTGTCGGCCTCCTCGCCGGACTCTGCCAGAAAGATAACGTCACGGTCGAGCGGCACATTGTTTCGCTTCAGCAGCAGGATCGTCATCAGGGTGGCTGTCAAAACCGGCTTGTCGTCGACCGAACCACGTCCCCAGATGTAGCCGTCCTTAATGACCGCTCCAAAGGGGTCAACGGGCCATTTCTCAGGCTGAACGCCCACGACATCTGTGTGCGCGAGGATCAGCAGCGGACGTTTGGAGCCGTTGCCCTTAATGCGAGCAACCAGATTGGCTCGGGCAGGATCTTTAGCGAAAACTTTTGCGGGAATTCCGTCCGTTTCGAGAACGCGGCGGATATATTCGACTGCTTTGGTTTCGTTTCCCGCGCGACTATCGATTTTGATCAGGTCTCGGAATCGCTCCAGTATTTCGGGCTTTTGTTTACTCCAGTCAAGCTGCGTTTGAGCACATACAGATAGCGTGGAAAGTGCCACAGCCCAGAAGCGATGCATAGAAGGACATTATAGGCAGCGCCCGACTAAGGTATCAGCCGGGCGCGCTGACATCACCGTATCAATGCGTTTGTGGCAGAGTGGCCGCGACAGACGTTGCGGCATCCGTGCACTTTGGATGACCCCATCCACTGGCGCTGCTGCTGCCGGCCTGGCCGTTCCCGATGGACTGGCCGTTTCCACCGGTTATGTCATAGACAATGTTGTCGGGCCGTGTGGAGTCACCACTCACGCCGGCGGTGACAAAGTCCAGACCCAGCGCCTGTCGCGTTTTCCATGCGATGTTATGGTCGGCGCAGGAGGAATCGCCGCTGACACCTATCGCGCCAATCAGTCGTCTGGCCGCATTGTAAAGCGCGAGTCCGCCGCCGAACACGTTAACGCCACCAATGTGGTTACCGACCATGGGATCTGTTGCGGTGCCGTACTGCGTCGGATCTCCGGCGTAAGCCACTGCCGGGTTCACCGGGTTACTGTGCTGCAGACCATAAAGCGAACCGCCAGGCTGAACAGCGGTATACAGGTTGGCTGTCGACAGAGCCAGGCCAGGCAAACTAAAAGCGTTGGCGGTGTTTGCTTTCTGGGCTGAGATAACACGGCTTCCGGGCCACTGGTCGCCCCGGCCAGCACCGGTGTAAGCCACCGCGCAGACCACGCCGTCGCGGTTTACGACGGTCGCCCACATGTCGAGATTGAATCCGCCGTTCGAAGTGGCGCGAGCTGTTTTGAGAGCCGTTTGAAGGGTGTCCCAGGCGGGCAGATCACTGCACTGGGTGCCGGTGGTCTGTGCGGGCAGGGTGAAAACTATGCAGAAACTGAGGACTGCCGCGGAACCGAAAAGTCGCGGAATTGCCATAAAGGATACTGCTCCTCTCGTTTTACTGCGCGTAAATTTACTTCCTTGCGCGGGTAAAACGATAGCAACTTATGGCAATTCCGTGCAACGCTGGTGTCGGCCGTGAGCCTGCTACGGACAGTTAATCCGCAGGCGTCTTGCTTGCCGGGATGATGTGAATGCGCCGATTCTTCTGCCAGCAGTTCTCCTCATGGTCCGTGCAAATCGGACGCTCTTTGCCGTAGCTGACAACGTTCAGCTGGCTTGACGGAATTCCGACCTGTACCAGGTAGTCCTTCGCGGACTGGGCACGACGGTCGCCAAGGGCCATGTTGAACTCGGCCGAACCGCGTTCATCCGCATGACCTTCTATGGTCAGCTTGTAATCGGGATAGTCTTTGAGGATGTTTCTCAGCTCAGTCGAGTCAGCTTGCAGAGTCTTGACGGCGTCGGGGCGGAGAGTTGCCTGGTTGTAGTCAAAGTACGCATCTTCAATTCTCGCGAGCAGCTCATTAATGTGTGCGCGTGTTGCTGCGTCGGGAAATTTCGAGGTGTTTGAGGCGGTCTGCGGCGTTTGAGCCGGAGTCGACCGAGTCGGGGCCGCTTCAGGAGCAGGAGTACTCCTGGTCTCGGTTGCCGCCGGTGCGGCGGGCGGATGCGCGGTGGCGACAGTTTTCTTTGTGCAGGCTGTGGTTAGCGTGGCGACGACGGCCAGCATCAGCATAGTTCGAATGCGGAACTGCTTCATAGTTACATTGTCGGATATCTACCCGGTGTATTGAAATAATGTTTTCACACGAGTTCTGTTTACCAATAACACCGAAGTAAATACGGGCAAATTTGGTTTTCAATTCGCCTCATCATCAAACTTCCCAGTACCAATACCAGCCTCGGTACCAGTACCAAGCTGCGAGAATAACCATGCTCGAGCAATCGTCCAATCGCGGACTATCGTCCTTCGATCTACTCCCAAAGCTTCGGCGATTTCTTCTAAAGTCAGACCAACGAAAAATCGCATTTCCACGACTTGGGCTACACGCGGCTTGGCCCTGGCAAGTTGTTGCAGCGCTTCGTCGACTGCGACAATCAGCGCCAGGGTTCCCTCGTTACCGAGATCGACGTTGCTGAGGTCGAGATGGGCCGTCCCGCCGCCGCGCTTTTCCGCTTTTCTCGAACGTGCGTGATCGACCAGGATGCGTCGCATTGCGGTGGACGCGACTGCAAAAAAGTGACCGCGATTCTCAGCATGATTCGCGGATCCGGCGCCAACTCTGAGCCAAAACTCATGAACTAATGCAGTCGGACTGAGTGTATGACCCGAGGCCTCAGATCGCATCCGTTTCATCGCGATCAGGTGTAATTCCCGATACACAATATCAGCGAGCCGACCCTCTGCGCCGGACTCTCCGGCTCGCACCAGCTGGAGCAATTGCGTGATATCACCAGGGTCACCGGCCATAAATTGGAAGCAATGAGAATCACACGGGGACGCGTTCTAAGTCAACCAGAAAGTCGAAGATCGTAGTAGCGTACCGGTTAAGAGATGAAACTCAGAGCTGCCGGTCGAGGTGATTTCGATCTGAAAACATATATCGGTAGAGGTGATGCGACAGAAGTGACGACCGCTGCTTCTGCCAGTCAAGGGCAAGTAGTACACAGGGTTGCCACCACTCGGTATCGCTTCGCAGCCGGGCTACTTCAAAAAAGCCCATCGATAACAGGAATTCCTTCTGATCCGCACGAGTCGGAGCAAGAACGAAGCGACAATGTTCGTCGTCCGCCACTGCGGTTACGTTCTGAATCAGTGCGAACAGCCGTTTGAAAGCATTCGTCCCGTCAAACCGACATATCAGAACCCGGCTTACATCTACCCACGATTCCTCACGAAACCGGTCACAAGCTTCCGTCCCAAACAGATGAGATGCCGGGCTAGTACCCCATTCTGCCGTACTATGCGAGGTCAGGATTCGGATCGCACCTGTTACCTGTCGTCCTTTACAGAGAAGAAGATTCTTTGCGCGACGTGCTTCGTCCCACTGGTCCGAAACCTCATCCGCCGGTGGATTGATGCCCCAGGAAGCGAACGCCCGAAGCCTGAACTGCCTGAGAGCGCTTACAGCCGATTCGCTGCGTACGAGACATGTGGTCAGGTCAGACCAGCATGTCGGGAACACGTTATCTGAAGTCGTTGGCACAAAGGTAATTAACTCGACCTGCTCGTTCTCACGTAATCCCGAGGCACTGCGGAGCGGCGCCGAATCGAACTGCCTCGCTGTCATAACGTACCTCGTTTTCTTTGGCACCAGAATCGATGCCGTGCTGGAATACCGGGAACGGGCGGAATTCCGGAACGTCGTTCCGGCTAATCAGGCGCGATCCGGATACCGATTGCGACATTCGCTTCAAAAAAACAAACTCGTTAGAGGGGCCCAGCGGAGAGCTACTCGAAACTGGCGTTCGGGTGCCGGTTGGCTGGCGGCGGCAGGTAGCGCCCATTCAGGAACAGTCCGTCGGGATATACTGTCGGACCAGGAAACTCTGTGCTCGATTACTGGGACGCTGCAGAGGAATTATTCGCGAAGGGGCTGGATGCAACGGAACCCGAGCGGGCGGAGTTGCTTCGTGATTCGGCACCCGAGCTGGTGGAGATCGTTCGCACACTCTGGAGCAGTGCGGAGCGAGCCGGCTCGTTTCTGGCCGAACCTGCGATTCGTGATTTGCGGTCAAACGTCCAGGAGTTTTTGGGCAGGAATGACGAGCACCCAACACCGCTGGCTGACAACGCAGAGACTGTCGCGAACCCTGTCCCTGAAACTTCGCTCGCGTCGTTCAGCGATCGAGAAAACGTCGCGGAACAAGGTGAGCATACCGATCAGACGCGAGGTCAAACAAAAATCGGGTCTGGCGATGTTCCCAACGAACTGCTGAATGGACGTTTCTGCCTGCTGCAGCAGTTAGGGGCCGGAGCGTTCGGTTCGGTCTATAAGGCGCTTGACCGTAGCAATAACGTCCTGGTCGCGTTGAAACATCTTCGAAACCTGGACTCCAGATTCTTATACCGATTCAAGCAGGAGTTTCGGAAATTACTCGAAATAGAGCACCCGAACATTGTTCGGCCGCACGAGTTGTTTTGTGACGGTGAGAGATGGTTTTTCACCATGCAGCTGGTGAACGGGATCTCACTGGTCCGCTATATCGACGGATCGAGCTGGCAAAATCAGGGGCGGGTTGACGGTGCTGCCTTTGACCGGCTCCGCTCGACACTGATTCAACTGATTGCCGCGTTGAGAGAACTTCACAGGCGCGGATTGCTTCATGGAGATATAAAGCCCGAAAACGTGCTGGTTTCTGACACCGGTCATGTTCACCTGCTGGACTTCAGCCTCGTAAGAGAGATACCGATCGGAACCTCGCCCGCATCCAGCGTGGTTGCGGGCACTCCTCACTACATGTCTCCGGAGCAGGTGATGCAGGAGCCGATGACTGCCTCCGCGGACTGGTACGCCGTGGGCGTGATGTTGTATGAGGTGCTTACCGGTACGCTTCCTTACACTGGCAGTCTGTACCAGGTACTTTCAGATAAATGCAGCAGAGACGTCACGTTGCCCGACAATTATGCGGGACCTGCAGTTGTCGGAAGATTTTGTCTGCGGTTGCTCAGCCGTGATCCGAAAACCAGGCCGAAGGGGGACGAGATAGCCGCCGAAGTCGCGGAGTGGATTCATCTCGGCGAACCTTCGGCTTCCCCGTCCGGCGCTGGGCCATCGAATGCCTTCGTAGGACGCGAGGAGGAACTCTCTGCCTTATGGGCGGCATTTCGCCAGATGTCTGCGGGCGAGTCTGTTTGCGTGCACATTCACGGTCAGTCTGGTATCGGAAAAACAGCTCTGATTCGCGAGTTCTCCAGGCAAATACGGGCGCATTCCTCGCAGTCAGTGATACTCGAAGGCCGATGCTACGCACAGGAGTCGGTGCCATTCAAGGCACTGGACGAGGTCGTTGATTCCGTCGCCAGATACCTGAGCCGGCTCGATCGTCAGGTCGCCGCAGGATTTCTGCCGAGGGACGTACAACTCCTGTCACGAGTGTTCCCTGTTCTGCAGCAGTTTCTTCCTTTAGCTGCGTCACGCTCCCGCGTTACCGAAAAGATCGAGCCGCAGGAACTGCGAATTCGTGCGGTTTCAGCGCTGAAAGAGCTGTTTGCGCGAATCGCCGATCAGCATCCCGTCGTTGTCTGGATCGACGATCTGCAGTGGGGTGACCCGGACAGTGAATGGGTTCTGACGGAACTGCTGCGTCCGCCTGGCGAGCCGTCATTTCTGCTCTTATTAAGCTATCGAACGGAGGATATTTCTTCCAGCGCCCTGGTCAAGACCGTCCGTGCGAAGGCCGGTCATCAGCGATCCTTTCGAGATCTCATCATCGGTCCCCTAAGTGAACGGAGCGCCTGTGAACTGGCCCAGGCGGCATCTGCTTATCTTTCTCCCAATGGAGCAGGGACGATTGCATCGGAAGCAAAAGGAAATCCGCTGTTCATCCTGGAACTCGCGCGTTTCGGCCCTTTCCAGCAACGACGTGCGACCTCGCTGGTCGACGCCATCCAGAGGCGCGTCCGCTCGCTGGACGCGCCACTTCGAAGGCTGGTGGAAACACTTGCGGTTGCGGGCCAGCCTTTGCCTCGCAATGTTGCTTACGCGGTCGCTGACCTCGAGGGCAGTGATCCCTCGCTGCTTTCGTCCGTAAGCGGCAAAATGCTGCTGCGCATTTGTGGATCTCACGGCAGTGATCTCGACACCTATCACGACAAGGTTCGAGAGGCTGTGGTTGCCGCGATGCCCGTTGAGAATATCCGCAGTTATCACCAGCAGCTTGCGTTAACGCTGCAGCGAGAGCCTGACCCGGACGCGGAGCGTCTTTTGTGGCACTTCACGCAAGCCGGCGATGCGGCGGCGGGATACAGGCACGCGATCAGTGCGGCTGAAGTCGCAACCGAGTGCCTTGCGTTCGATCGGGCAGCACGATTGTTTCGCATTGCCCTGGATCTCCGTGAGCGCATGCTGGCGCATGGGCCGATATCCCCTCCATCCGGATACGACGAATCTGACATTCGGCGCGCTATTGCTAACGCACTGGCTCACGCGGGCCGCGCTATTGAGGCGGCGAAGGCGTTCATGGACGCTGCTTCACATGTAAGCGGCGAACTCCGATCCGATCTGCGACTGATGGCGGCAGACCAGATGTTGCGGGGCGGCCAGGTAGATCAGGGTCTCGAACTTCTTCGTGAGACTCTCCGCGAGGATGGCGTATGGATTCCGACAAGCCGAAAGGTAACGCTTGTTTCCGTGATGCTTATGCGCCTCCGTGTACGGCTTCGCGGCTTTACGTACCGTGCGAGTGCGCCGGAGGATGTTCCCGCAAAAGTTCTGAAACATGTTGATCGTTTGTGGGCGGCCGGAGTCAAGCTGACGGCTACGGATCCACTGATTGCATCCTTCATCTGTGGTCAGCACTATCTTCTGGCCCTGCGTATTGGAGACCCGTATCGCATCACTCTTGCGTTCACGCTGGAGGCCGTGCAGCGTGTCATGTCCACGTTCGCGCGTCACCCGCGTTCCGGTCACTTGCTCGAGACAGCGCGGAACAACGCTCAAACACTGAACAGCGCGTATGCAAAAGCAATGGTCCAGGTCGGCACCGCCGGCGTAGCGTTCTTTTCGGGTCAGCTCAAGGAAGCATCAGTCGCCAGCGCAGAAGCCGAGCAGACGCTCCGAACAGAATGCCATTCCGTCGCGTGGGAACTCGCAGTCGCCCGCGTCTTGTCTCTGGGCTGCCTGTCGATGACAGGCCGGTTTCCAGAATATTCTACTCACCTGGCCCGAGCACTGGAAGAGGCTCAACTCAACGGGGATCTGTATTCACGCTTCGCGTTGCCCCTCTCCACATCGTCGTATTTGCTTTGCCTGGCGTCTGACAAGCCTGAGGAATCGCACCGCGAACTCGACGACAAGCTCGCTGCCTGGTCGCGGAGCGAATTTGATTTTCCTCATTACCGGCAGTGGTTCGGCAAAGTCGAAACGTATCTGTACCAGAACCGTTGCCAGGAGGCGTGGCGTCTGGTCGGCGACACGTGGAAACAGCTGGGCCGCTCGCTGCTGCTGCCACTACAATTTCAGGGATTACTCGCAAGGCAGATTCGTGCGCGATCAGCGATTGCGCTCTACGTTAACGGCGATCACCAGAAGCGCTGGCTAAGAGAAGCCTCCAGTTTCGTTAAGTATTGTGCGCAGTCACAGATTGAGGTCGCCCGCGGATTTTCTGCTCTGATCGAGGCTTCGCTGGAGCTGTGTCAAGGAAATCCAGCATCGGCCGTGGGCCTGCTCGGGTCCGCTGAGGGGACTTTCCGCCACCTCGGATGGAGCACCTATGCGATGGCTGCCTGCTTTCGGAGGGGTGCACTCACCGGAGGCGATGCCGGTCGATCGCTGCAGGAGCTCGCAGCTCACGATGCGGCAGCTATCGGCGTGGGAAACGTCGCCGCTTTTGCCCAGATGCTCATTCCCGGTCCGTTTCCGACACCGCGCTGAAAACCTGGCTCTCGGCCGAGGGATTTATCGCTTATGACGAATAGACGAGATGAAAACTCTGACAGGTTTAACAGCTTTGTATTGTGGTCTGCTTGCGGGAATCTTGCCAGCACAAACACCGGATACGACCCCGGTAATCACCGGAATCGAAAATAACTACAGCTTTATAACGCCGGGGCTGCCTAATTCAGGCATCGCGCAGGGTTCGATTTTTGTGATTTTCGGGACTCGTTTGGCTCTCACCTCGACCGATCTGCAAAGTGCGCCATTGCAAACGACATTGAGAGGAGTATCGGTGACCGTGACCGTCAGGGGAATTGCGAAACAGGCGCTGCTCTACTACGTCACGCCGACGCAGATTGCGGCAGTGTTGCCATCCAGCGTTCCTGCCGGTGCGGGCCAGATTACGGTCAGCAGGCCGAACGTGACCAGTGCGCCTGCTCCGATTCAGGTTGTTCCGAGCGGCTTCGGGCTCATGACTCTTGGCAATGGCACCGGACCAGCAGCCGCGTTCGATACCAGCGCTAATCCCCTTGAGCCTGCCAATACGGCGAACCCTGGTGACATCATTCAGCTTTGGGGAACAGGAGCGGGTCCTGTATCGGACGATAACCAGCAGTCCCCAGTGAACACGAATCTGGAAGTCCTGATCGGAGGAATTTCCGCCAGAGTGTTGTATCAGGGACGATCGCAATATCCGGGTCTTGACCAGCTGAACGTGGTGGTTCCGGCGGGCGTATCCGGCTGCTATGTGTCGGTTGTGGTCCGAACCGGGAATATTGTCAGCAATTATTCGTCTATCCCGGTAGCGCCCAACGGCCGCCAATGCTCGGATATCACCGTCGGACCTGGTTTGTTCGCCACTCAAGTCCGTTCTTTGAAGGGGAAAGCGACCGTTAACCGCGCCGTTATTGGACTTGGAAAAGTTAACCTGACTTCGGGCAGTTCCGTTTATGATCTGGGATACGCCACCTTTGATCGTGTGATCCGGCTGGACCAATACGACTCCTATATCACTCCGGTTATTTCAGATCGCGCCGTCTCGGTTGGCAGTTGCACGGTCTATACGTATGCCAACAAGGTGACCGATACCACGTCCGGGACTACGGTCACCACCATGCCCGTTCCGACTGCCGACTACAAAGAACCTGAACGCCGGTCCGGTTCTTGCCGTGCATGGCTTTTACGGCGATCAATCATTGCGATTTAACAATGGCGGGTATTTCAACATACTCAGCGGGACTTTTCCGGACAATTCACCCATATTTATTCCGTCTGGCAGAAGTGCATTCACCTTTGCTAACGGCGCGGGCGGACCCGATGTCGGACCCTTCGGTGTGCAGGTTGACCTGGATCTTCCGTCGTTGTCCAATCTCGGCAGCATCGGCACTATCAATCGCTCACAGGATTTTGTTCTGACGTGGACGGGCACGCGACGACCCGGATGGTTTTGTCAGTATCGTCGGGGACTCCAGCACAAATGATGGAACGCAGGCTCTCATCGGAGCCTTCGTCTGCACTGCGCCGGCAGCGGCACACCGATTTACGATTCCAGCCGCCGTTTTGCTGGCTCTTCCTCCCACCGGTACGGTGATCACGGAAGGCGAATCGGTTCCCATGTTGGCGAATCTGGGGATCATCAGCTATTCGCCGTCGACCACAGTGGCGATTCCCGGATTCGATCTGGCGTACGCGGTTGCATTCTCACAAGGAAGTGCCGTCTATAGATAGCTGCCCCAGACCCGTGCCCGACCGTTGCTTTCCCGGTTCATACGTGATAAGTTTGCCCGCTGAGACTCCTGTCAATGAAGCGAACCATTACTGTCACTGTCAATGGACAGCACTGCTCTGCTGAGGTGGAACCGAGGCTGCTGCTTGTCCATTTTCTCCGCGATACTCTGGGCCTAACGGGCACCCATATCGGCTGCGAAACCTCCCTTTGCGGCGCCTGCACGGTCGAACTCGACGGCCGTACGGTGAAGAGCTGCACGATCTTTGCCGTTCAGGCGGATGGCCGGGATGTGGTCACCATCGAAGGCCTCGCGGCCCCTGACGGGAAGCTCAGCCGGATTCAGGAAGCATTCTGGAATGAACACGGACTGCAGTGCGGTTTTTGTACGCCAGGAATGATGATGTCCTGCCGCCAGTTGCTGAACGATGTCCCTGATCCGACAGAAGAAGAAATCCGGGACGGAATCGACGGGAATCTCTGCCGCTGCACGGGCTATCAGCACATCGTGAACGCGGTGAAAGCGGCTGCCGCGGCCGGGGCAGGGAGGTAACCGATATGGCGACTCAGCACCAGTCCAGACTGACAAGCTCGTCGGAAAGGCAATCCGCCGCAAAGAAGATCCGCGGCTGATCACCGGCACGGCCACCTACGTCGACGACATTCAGATGCCCGGCATGCATCACGCCTGCATCGTCCGCAGTCCGCATGCGGCTGCCCACATTCGAAGTGTCGCGACGGAATCGGCCCGAGAGGTTGGCGGGGTAGTCGCAGTATTCACAGGCAATGACGTCGCGGCGGTCGGGCCGGTACCGACCGGAGCGCAGTTACCCGGTCTTCGAGTCCCCGTCCACAAGGTCCTCGCAACGGATCGCGTGTACTACGTCGGCCATCCCGTTGCCGTCGTTGTCGCGACCGACCGATACATCGCGCGCGATGCAGCGGACCTGGTCGAGGTCGATTACGAGCCGTCCGCCGCCGTCGCCGATCCGGAAAAAGCACTGCAGCCCGATGCTCCGCGGTGCATCCCGAATCCGACCCGATAACGTGGCATTCACGTATCACCAGGAAAGCGGCGATGTCGACAAAGCGTTTGCCGAGGCCGACGTCGTCGTGAAGCAGCGCATCACCAGCCAGCGCCTGATTCCTTCGGCGATGGAGACCCGCGGCGTGGTTGCCGACTGGAAAAAGCCGAGAAGTCGCTGACGATCTATACCTCCACGCAGATTCCCCACCTGCTGCGGACGCTGCGTGGCGGGGATGCTGGGTATCCTGAGCACAAGCTGCGGGTGATTGCGCCAGAGGTCGGCGGAGGCTTCGGCAGCAAACTGAACGTCTACGCCGAAGAAGCGCTGCTGGGCTTCGTCGCCATGAAGCTCGGCAAGCCGGTGAAGTGGATCGAATCCCGCCGCGAGAACTGCGCCGCTACGATTCACGGCCGCGGCCACGTGGATCATCTCGAGATCGCCGCGAAAAAGGACGGCACGATCATCGGTCTCAAGCTGCAGATCATCCAGGATCTGGGCGCGTATCACCAATTGCTGACCGCCTGCGATTCCGACCCTTTCGGTTCTGATGATGCCGGGCCTTTACAAGTTCCACAATGTTCGCGCCGACATCATCGGCGTGTTCACCAACTGCGTTCCGACCGACGCATATCGCGGGGCAGGGCGGCCCGAAGCCACTCACGGGATCGAGCGCATGGTGGATATGCTCGCTGCCGAGCTGAAGATGGATCCGGCCGAAATGCGGCTGAAGAACTTCCCGAAGCCGATGAGTTTCCGTTCGCGACGGCAACCGGCCTGATTTACGACAGCGGCGACTATGCCGCTCCGCTGCGCCAGGCTCTGGCGACCGTCGGTTACGAGGAGCTGCGCAAGGAACAGGAGAAGGCGCGCGCAGCAGGCAAGCTGATGGGGATCGGCATCTCGACCTATGGCGAGATCTGCGCGTTCGGACCGTCTCCGGCCACGCCTGCGGGCGGCTGGGAAAGTGCGACCGTGAAGATGGAGCCGAGCGGCACGGTCACGGTACTGACCGGATCGTCTCCGCACGGCCAGGGTGAAGAAACCACGTTCGCGCAGATCGCGGCGGATGAGCTGGGCGTTCCGCTCGACGACGTCACGGTGCTGCACGGCGACACGTCGGTCGTGCAATACGGTATCGGCACATTCGGCAGCCGCGAACACGGCCGTCGGCGGTGGCGCGCTTTGGTACGCACTCCAGGAAATCAAGACGAAGATGAAGAAGTTCGGCGCCATGCTGCTGGAATCCGAGGACGTTGAGCTTGCGGGCGGCAAGTGCACCTGCAACAAGACCGGCAAAGTCCGTCACTGTGCAGCAAATCGCCGGCGCGGCTTATCGCGCGCTGAAGCTGCCTGCCGGACACCGATCCCGGTCTGGTCGCGACGCACTTCTGGGAGCCGCCAAACTTCGCGTATCCCTTCGGCGCACACATTGTGGTGACCGAAATCGAAAGAGATACGGGTGACATCAAGATCCTGCGCTATGTCGCGGTCGACGACTGCGGGAACATCATCAATCCGCTGCTGGTCGCAGGGCAGGTCCATGGCGGCGTTGTTCAGGCTTTGGGCCAGGCCCTCTGGGAACAGGCCGTTTACGACGAGAACGGGCAGTTGCTCAGCGGCGAATTCACGGATTACGCGATACCCCGCGCACGCATGATGCCGTGGATGGAGTGCAGTCACACGACGACGCCTTCGCCGGTAAATCCGCTGGGCGTGAAGGGCGTGGGCGAGGCCGGAACCATCGGTTGCTCGCCAGCGCTGGTGAATTCTGTTGTGGACGCGCTGCGTCCGCTCGGAATCAGGCATGTCGATATGCCGATGACGCCGCAGCGAATCTGGTCGATGATTCAGGAAGCAGAGGGAGGCCGCGCATGATCGCGACCGCGTTTGAATACACGCAGTCGAGTTCGCTGAACGATGCTCTTCAGGCGCTGGCTCAGGGTGCAAAGCCTCTTGCCGGGGGTATGAGTCTGGTGCCGATGATGAAGTTGCGGCTGGCCGCGCCGGAGCACCTGGTTGATCTTGCGCGGATTCCGGAACTTCGGTATATCCGGGAGGACGGGAACGTTGTTCGTATAGGCGCGACTTCGACACACTTCGACATCGATAATTCGACAGTGCTGCGCCGGACTTGTTCGTTGCTGCCGAAGACCGCCGCCGAGATTGGGGATGTACAGATCCGGCATCAGGGCACAATCGGTGGGAGCATCGCCCACAACGATCCCGCAGCCGATTATCCGGCGGCGCTGATGGCGCTCGACGCTGAGGTGAAGCTGCAGAATGCCCGGGCGGAGCGAGTCGTCGCGTATTCGGATTTCGTAGTGGACGCGTTCACGACGATGCTGGAACCTGACGAGCTTGTGACTGAGATTATCGTGCCTTCCGACGGGCCGTCCACCGGCACCAGCTACATCAAAATCGCTCAGGCAGCTTCAGGTTTCGCGATGGCAGGAGCGGCTGCACGGGTTCGGCGGGAGAAGGGCAAGCTTTCGATGATCCGCGTCGGACTCACGGGGATCGGAGGAATTGCATACCGGGCGAAGGCTGTCGAGCAAGCGCTCGAGGGCACTTCAGGAACGGAAGCCGAGATCGTGAAAGCTGCCGCACTTGCAGCCGAAGGTGTTGAGGCCAACGCCGATATCCACGCTTCTGCTGTTTACCGGGCACATCTGGCGACGGTTTGTGCGGCGCGTGCAATTCGCGCGGCTCTGGCTGAGATCGCCGAATGAAGATCTCCGGGACGGCGGCGATTCCGGGCGCTGCGCCCGAGCGCGTCTACGAACTCCTGCAAGACCCGGCAGTTCTGGCCCAATGCATGCCTGGCTGCGATCAATTGGTCAAGACTGGCGAGAACGAATACGAGATGCGGATGAAGCTCCTGATCGCGAGCCTTTCAGGCCTTTTCGACGGAAAGGTCCGGTTGAGCGATCACGAGCCGCCTCGAGCGTTCCGGCTGGACGTCGAGGGCAAGGGCAAGGTCGGTTTTATGAAGGGTCACGGAAGTATCGCGCTTGCCCCGAACTCTTCCGGGACTGAGGTTGCGTATGATGGCGACGTGCAACTCGGCGGAACGATCGCTGCTGTCGGTTCACGCCTCGTCGATACGACTTCCAGGATGATGCTCAAGCGGTTCTTTGAGAAGCTGTCCTCGATCGCGGCGGCCGAGCGGAAGGCTGGAGAAGCCGGGGTCGGCAGCTAGTCGTTACAATCCAGTACATGCCTGAACTCTTTTTGCGTGGGCGGATCGCTCGCGCATGAGGACACTCGGACGCCGTACGTTCCTTCAATTGCTTCCGGCGTCGCTGCTCCATGCCCGGGAATTGCAATGTGACGTGGCAGTGATTGGCGGTGGGGTGGGCGGGTGTGCGGCGGCAATCGCGGCGTGTCGCAACGGGATGCGGGTAGTGATGACGGAGGAAACGGACTGGGTCGGCGGGCAACTTACATCCCAGGCTGTGCCTCCGGATGAACATCCGTGGATCGAGTCGTTCGGCTGCACCGCGCTATATCGAAGTTATCGGAATAAGGTTCGCGAATACTACCGGAGGCATCTCCCGATCACTGAGGAGTTGCGGCATCGCGTCAACTTTAATCCAGGGGGCGGATCCGTGTCCAGGCTCACGCATGAGCCCAGGGTTTCGCTGGCAGTGCTCGAGGAGATGTTGTCACCATGGGTCGGCGGAGGGCAACTGGTCGTGCTGCTCGCGCACAAGCCGACTGGCGCTGACGTGAGTGGTGACGAGGTCCGGAGTGTTACGGTTCGACATCCATCCGGCAGTCTGAAGACGTTGACGGCGAGGTACTTCCTGGATGCGACGGAGCAGGGAGACCTGCTGCCACTCACGAAGACGGAGTATGTGACTGGTTTCGAGTCGCAGGCGGAAACCGGTGAACCGCACGCGCCCCGGAAGGCGCAACCGGATAACATTCAGTCATTTACGGTATGCTTTGCAATTGACCACATTAAGGATCAGTCGCATGTGATTGACAAGCCAGAGGAATACAGCTTCTGGCGTGATTTCGTGCCAAAGCTTCAACCGGCATGGACGGGCAATCTTCTTAGCTGGTCGATGAGCGATCCGAAGACTCTTGGACGACGTCCGGTAAGCTTCAACCCGGTTCCACCATACAACACTCCCACGGGTACTTTGAATCTGTGGATGTATCGCCGGATCGCGGCGCAGGAGCAGTTTGTTCCGGGTGCATACCGAAGCGACATATCACTCGTGAACTGGCCGCAGAACGATTACTGGCTCGGCAATCTCCACGAGGTTTCCGAGGCGGAGGCGGCCCGCCATCTCGCTCGTGCGAAACAGCTGAGTTTGTCCTTACTGTACTGGATGCAGACGGAAGCGCCTCGTCCGGACGGGGGGCAGGGATTTCCGGGGCTGCGATTACGTTACGACCAGACTGGAACCGAGGATGGTCTGGCGAAGTACCCATATATCCGGGAGTCGCGCCGGATTCGCGCGGAGTTTACCGTTCTGGAGCAGCACGTTGGGACGGATGCACGGCAGAAGACTTCGGCAGAATCCTTCAGTGATTCTGTAGGTGTTGGCAGCTATCGTATTGATTTACATCCGAGTTCCGGCGGAAACAATTACATCGATATCAGCTCCCTGCCGTTTCAGATTCCGTTGGGGGCACTGATTCCACGACGTGTCGAAAATCTGATCCCGGCGTGCAAGAACCTTGGCGTAACGCATATCACGAACGGGTGTTACCGGCTGCATCCGGTCGAATGGAACATCGGTGAGTCCGCAGGTTGTCTCGCCGCCGAGGCGGTCCGGACTTCAGCCCGGCCGCGACAAATTCGGTCAGATGCTCGGCGTCTCGCGGACCTCCAGAAGAAGATTCAGGATCAGGGCGTGGAGATTGCATGGCCAAGACTTACGCCCCGGTAGTCCGCCGTGCGGTCGAGTCCGATATTCAGGCGATCTGGACTTTGGTGGACGCTTTGGCAGACTACGAGCACCTCGAGCGGCCGACGGCGGAAGCACGCGCGCGGCTGGCGCGGGATCTGTTCGGAGAGCGTCCGCGCGTCGATTGCTGGCTCGCATTCCTCGACGGGTATCCGGTCGGGTACGCGTTTGCGGTTGAGACATACTCGAGCTTCCTGGCATTGCCCACGCTCTATTTGGAAGATTTGTTCGTGTTGCACGAACATCGTGGACGGCGCGCTGGGTTTGCGCTGTTCTCGGCAGTGCTTGACGAGGCACGCCGGCGCGGCTGCGGACGAATGGAATGG
The DNA here is from genome assembly GCA_963794765.1 of Bryobacteraceae bacterium. GTDB lineage: Bacteria > Acidobacteriota > Terriglobia > Bryobacterales > Bryobacteraceae > JAWXCM01. Next base: position 51,695 of record CAWCGC010000050.1, read on the forward strand.
TCGGTCCTTGACTGGAACCAGCTGGCTCGAGACTTTTATGAGAAACAAGGAGCGAAGCACCTGAAAGATGGGAGTTATACAGAATCGTGCTTTAGGCCTAATCGCTCACCCGCAACTTCCGATAACGGATATTATGTAAACTAGTTGCAGTCTAAGAAAAAAAGGCTCCGGGGCCGAGCCTGAAGAAAAAGCCCCCGGAGCCTGGGAAGAACTTTTTAACGACTGCGGCCACCGCCGCCGGAATGCCCTGCTCCTCCACCGGCTGCATGTCCTCCGCCGGGACTTATGTGAGCTGGAGCAGAACCACCTCCGACTGGCCGTGATGTGCCTGAGTGATCGAAACCGCTGCCTCCATTACCGCCGCTTCGCTCACGCATAATCGGCGGACTGATCCGGATCGACTCGCCGCTTGGGGACGGCGCTCTGGAACCGGCATCAAAGCGAGTCGAGCCGGTATTTCCCCGGCCGCCGCTGCCGTTGGGTAAAGTAGCCATCGGCGGAACGTGATTTTCCGGGCTGCCGCCTCTGCCTGTTGAGGGATTGCCGAACCGTCCGGCAGAGTTCGGAGGCGAGGTGTGTTCCAGGTTGTTCGAGCCGCCTCGCGTGCCGCGAATGCCGCCACCAAACCGGTTCCAGTTCTCGGCGGGACTGGCGTCATTCATGTGCACTCCCTCCGGCTGTCCGAAGCGGCCGCCTCCTTCGCGAACGGTGTTGCTTCCGAATCGGATCCAGCCCTCGGCCGGCGCGGCGGAATCCGATACGCCTCCCCTTGGAGCTTCGCCGACGTGGCGAGATCCGCGTTCGGAAGGCAAAGCCGCCGCCCCGCTCGAATCCGCCGTGAATGCGTTACGAGGAGCGTCGCTACCACGGGGTGCTTCCCCGGCGTGGCGCGAACCCCGGTTCGGCGCTGGCTGAGCCGGAGTTGAGGATGAAATTGCAGGCAAACTGCCGTCGAAAGTCCGGCGAGCAATCGTCTCCATTACCCGGCGCTGGTCTTCAAACGGGATGCGGTCCACGACGGCTGGACGATGGTTGCTGAAGAACCGTTCCGGACCGCGAGAAGTCCCGGCAACCGCAACCAGAGATTCCCGGTCTGCTACGCGCAGGCTGTCGCGTCCGGGTGCCACCGGAATCGGCCCCTGAGCCAGGGATGCCTGCCGCCACTCATCTGCGCCAAATCTGCCAGGAAAACCAGCGTGACCGCGTCGGAAGTTTTCGTTGTCGATGATGGTCACGCCATTGCTAACCCGCGAATTGCGGTACAAATTCCCGAAATTGACATTATTCACGATGGTTGATCCAGAGTTGACATAATCCTGATTACGCCATCCCTGGTACCAGCGTGTTCCCCACCACTTGTGCAGCGGCTCGTGCGGAGCAAGCGGCACCCACCCCAGGTGTCCCCAGCCGAGACCACTATCGACACCCGGGGTGCCATTGAACCCAAAAAACGCAACGTGAGCCGGTGCCCAGAACTGCCGTCCGGCTGGCGAACCCGGATACCAACACCATCCATGCCGGGCATCGTGAAACCAGCGGCCATAGTGGTATGGCGCCCACCCCCACGGGTCGGAGCTGACCCAGCTCCAGCCGTACCAGTCCATCCACGTCCATCGCCCGAGGCGGTACGGTGCCCAGCCGGAATCCACCCGCGGGTTCCAGACCCAGGAGTATGTTGGCGTGTAGAGCCAGCTACCATACGTATCGAGGTCTTCAGCTCCGTAGACATCCGGGCTGACGTATTTATATGACTGAGAGCTCAGGAGTGTGCGATCCCGGTCTGCGTTCCAGCGGTCCCAGTCATCGACCGGCATCTCATTCACGCTGCGAAATTGCGGCTCGGCAGGTGTCCCGCGAAACAGCATCGTAACTCCGGCTGTGAGCCGCTCGCTGCCCCGTGGCGAGAACAATTCTGCTTCGCCGGCACGAACCGTAATCTCGGATGATCCATCCTCGCCGACGGTGACGCGATACGTACCGGTGCGAACGGGTCTGACCGACACTGTTGGAGTGCTGATCTCGACGTACGCGTCCTGATCGCGCAGCACTCGCCACGTGATGGTGCCCTTTGCGAGTTGTACGATGTACCGCTGGTACTCGAGTTCACCGAGCCGCACGGCAGTGTTGGCCGACAAGCGAAGCATGTTGGCCCAGTCGAACTGCAGTTCCGCGCGGGAACCGAGCCCGATGATTACCTCATCCTGAACGACCACCGGTGCGTTCACAGCCGCCGCAACAACATCGCCGGAGTCTCCGCGCCGAACGGAAACGTCGTTGCCTTGAATCAGACTGAGCCGCGCTACACCTCGACCCGGTTCATCATCGGCTGCCTGAGCCCAGGTGACTCCGACTGCCATCACAGCCAGAATGGTTGTTCTGAACGTCATGGCCTATACCCCGTGTGATCCCTTGCATGTGCCAGACCAAGTCGAATTCAGAGCAAAATTCAAGACTTTTGTGCGGATCGCAGTGAACGTCGATGGCCGAAAACCACCAACTCCTGAACAACTACAGCCAGGCTCCTACTTCTGAATTGCGGCCAGAATGCGACTGACGAACTCGTCCAGTGCCGAACGTTTGATCCACCGAACCACAGCAACAGTGTCGGTTGACGGATCCGCGCAGATGGCGTTCGTTCCGTTCCCGATGTGGCAGAAAGCCGATTCCTTCGCACCCCTGATCAGGTTGTGGTCCGTATTCAGGTACCAGTTCATAAAGCCGTAGCCTTTGTTCGGTGCCGTCGGTGTCAGTGCCAGCCGTACCCAGGAATCGGGAATGAGTTGCTTCCCTGCCCAGTTGCCGCGATTCAGTGTCAGAAGTCCGAATCGCGCCATGTCACGCGCACTGATGACCATTCCACCTCCGTAGTGACCACCTCCGGAAACGGACTGCAGCATGACGCCGTCGATGTTGACCCACGAGTTCTCGTATCCATACCAGCTCCATGTATTTGAGGCGCCGATTGGATCCATGATGTACTCGCGGAGGACCTGAGGGAGTGGTCTGCGCCAGACATCGAGTGCGGCAAGCGCCAGCAGGTTCACGCGGACATCGTTGTACTTCCAGGTCGTGCCCGGCGCGGCGTGTTTTCGCGCGATGTAATCAGGAAACGGAACCTCTTTGGGCGGCCTGTCTGCCCAGTCGGGCTTGCCCCACAGGGTTCCTTCCCAGTCACTCGTCTGGCGAAGCAAGTGATCCCAGGTAATGCGGCGATTGTTCTCCGTGTTGAAGAGTGCGGGATCGGGAACGTAATCGCGCACCGGATCATTGAGGCTGTGAATGAGACCTCGCTCGAGCGCGAGCCCGACGGTTGTGGACAGAAAACTCTTGGTGACGCTGAAGGTCATGTCGGGACGATTGGGCTCGCCCCATTCGGCGACAACGTACCCGTGGCGGACGATCACACCGCCAGGGTCACCGCGCGGCTGAAACGGCCCGAGCGGTTCGCCGTAAGCTTCGCGAGCAAAGCTCAAATCGTGTGCGCGCCGGAGATCCCGCGGGTCGGGCGACTGGTTTGCCACCGCAAACTCAATCGCGTCTTTCAACTTCGCTGCATCGAATCCCGCTTCGGACGGTGTTTGCGTTTTCCAGTCGAAGCGGGGCGGGAAATACTTGCTCTCGGCAACCAGGCTTATGACCGAAAGAAAGGCTACACCGGCGTACCGGGCAATTCGCATCAGCCTACTTTATCGTGTAGACCTTTTACGCTTCGCAGTAGTTTTCTTTCCCGAAGCAGATGTCTTCCGCGAAGCAGAAACCTTCTTCGAGGAATGCTTCGTTCCGGCGGTTTTACTTCCGGCGCTGCTCTTCTTTGCTGAGGCCTTTTTAGCAGCCTTCTTCCGGGCACGCTTTCCTGAGGCGCTGTTAGCCGGAGGCGGCGGAAGCTTCACACCCTCTTTGCGCGCTTCGGAAAGACCAATCGCAATTGCCTGCTTCGGGTTTTTCGCGCGACCCTCATGGTGCTTCAGCTTATGCATTTCTTCGTGAACAAATTCGCTCGCTTGTGTTGTCGGAGCTTTACCTTGTTTTGCAGCCTTTTTAGCACTGCGGACAGCTTTCTTTGATGGCAATCGAACTACCTCCTGAAGAAAGACGCAGTAATGAGGCAAAAGTGTTTTCAGTTAAACTCGGAGCATTCGTGCGAATCGGAGTCGGTGATGCAGCGATCCCGGGATGATTTAACACACGTGCGAAACGGCATAACGAACAGGCGAGGCATCGCTTCACTTCATTGCTCGCCGTGGTAGGGAAAATATAGTGACACTCCAGACAGGATCTTCAGGCAGGACGGTCGAGTTGGTGCAGGGCCGTCTTCGTGAACTTGGCCTTTACTTCGGGCCGCTCGACGGGAAATACGGAGGGGGAACCGAAGCGGCGGTCAGACTATTTCAGAAGCAAAATAATATGCCTGTTAATGGCGTAGTGGATGACGACACGTGGGGTAAGCTGTTGCCGGGCCAGCAACCGCCGGCCTCGCCTTTGCTCGCCGAATCGCTGTCAAATCGATGCCTCGCGCTAACTGCGTCCTTTGAGACGTCCACGTTTCCACCTGACTGCTTCTGTGGGATTGCGGGTAATTTCGACGGACAGGGGTTAAGCTTCGGCGCTCTGCAGTGGAATCTCGGCCGAGGCACTCTCCAGCCGATGGTGCAGCGTTTCCTGAGCGATCACTCCGACCTCGCCGAATCGATTTTCCACGAGCACGTTCCGCGGCTGGAGGAGGTGCTCGCTGCGCCGATTCCGGAACAAATCGGTTTCATCGGAGGGCTGCAGGATCGGCGGTTCTTCGTTCAGGAGCCGTGGCGCGGCATGCTCGTCACGATGGGCCGAACTCGCGAGTTCCAGCAGATACAGTGCGACGCTGCAGGTGACTACTTCAGGCGGGCGCAGTCCATGCACGCGCAGTACGGGCTGACTACCGAGCGTGGAATGGCTCTGATGTTCGACATCGCCGTACAGAACGGCTCAATCAGTGATGCCGTTCGTGGACAGATTCAGAGCGATTTCAAAGCCCTTTCGAAACAGGCCGGCGAGGTTGACCGCCTCCGGATCATCGCATCTCGCCGGTCTGCGGTAGCGCGCGAGTCGTTCCGGCAGGATGTTCTCAACAGGAAAATGACCATCGCGGGAGGCCGAGGTGTTGTCCACGGAGTGCAGTATGACCTCGAGGCGCAGTTCGGGATTCGACTTGCCCCGATCGGTTGAGGTGACCACAATATCTTGTGGTTGATTTCGTGCGACTCCTGGATAGCCCGTATCAGTTCTTTACATCGCGATCTTCTCGGGGTAATATAGGCTCATCCCCCGAAACCGAGGGCATTCCTCGGTAGTTCGCTGTTGGCAGGAAAGGGCTAGTACGTTGCTCAAGCTCAAAAGAGTCGAACTCCAGGGATTTAAATCATTCTGCGACCGGCACGGAGATGCGCTTTCACGGCCGGGAGTTGCGGCCGTTGTCGGGCCGAACGGCTGCGGCAAATCGAACCTGAGCGACGCAATCAGTTGGGTTCTTGGAGAGCAATCCGCCCAGAGTCTGCGCGGTAGCCCGGATGGAAGATGTGATCTTCGCGGGCACCCGCGACCGTAAGCCGCTCGGTATGGCTTCGGTCACGATGACGCTGGTCGACCCCGCGCCTCCATAGCGATGCTGCGCCGACGAACGGCCACAGCAACGGAAACGGCCACGCGAATGGAAACGGCCAGTCGAATGGCGCATCGGCTCACCCCGAATCGCATGCGGGCGAAGTCACCATCACTCGCCGGCTGTATCGGTCAGGTGAAAGCGAATACCTGATCAACGGTCGAAGTGCCCGTCTGCGCGACATTCAGGACATCTTCATGGGCACAGGACTCGGACCGGAAAGCTACGCCATTATCGAGCAGGGCCGCATCGGGCAGATTCTGTCGAGCAAGCCGCAGGACCGGCGGGCTGTATCGAAGAGGCGGCGGGGATTAGCCGGTTCCAAACGAGCAAGCGGCTGGCAGAAGCCAAGCTGGAAATCGCGCAAGCGGAATCTGTCCCGCGTATTCGACATTCTGGAAGAGGTCGGCCGGCAGGTGAACTCGCTTAAGCGCCAGGCGGCGAAGGCTCGTCGGTTTACAGAACTTCGGACGGAAATGGTGGCTCAGCTCCGTGTCGCCCTGTCCGGCCGATATCGGCTGGTAGAGCGAGAGGCCGCGAAAGCCGCGCTGGATCTGAACGCCGCAACCGCTGAGGCGAGTGCGCTTGCAACTGACGTCGACAACAAAGAGAAGGCAGCGGCGGCGTTGCTGGAACAGTCATACGGGATCGAAGCGCAACTGACGGAAGCACGCCGGCTGCTCGCAGAGCGCCGAGTGGAAGCGGAACGCGTGAAGGGCAAGCTGGAATCGCAAGCCCGTGAGATCTCGTCGATCGACGGCCGCCTTACCCGTGGAGAAACGGAATCTCAGGATCTGGATAAGCGCTTCGAGCAGCAGCAGCTGGAGCTGAGCGAATACACTTCACGTGTTGCTGAACTCGAGCAAAAGGTCGAGGAGTCCCGGCTTGCTCTGACGGCACGCACCGAAGATCGCGACCGGGCGCAGGCGGCTCTGCGCGAGCGCGAGCGGACGATGGAAGGTGCTCGGCAGCACGTTCTTCGATTGTTGGGTGAGGCCTCGACGCTGAAGAACCAGCTGGCGCAGACGGAGCAGTTTCTGGTCGGGATGGAGCGCGATATCGAGCGAATCACCCGCGACGAGGCGTCCGCCTCTGCCGATCGGGAACGGCTCGAGACAGCGAAAGAAGAGTTTAAGCAGCGAATTAGTGCGCGGCAGGCGGAGCTGCAAAATACAATCGAGCAGCGGAAGCAGGTTGACGAGGAACTGGCGACGCGACGGACGCGAACGGCTGAAGCGAGACGTAAGCTCGAAGAACTGCGTGCCGAGTCGTCCCGTTTACGGGCTCGCCGCGACTCGCTCGAAGATATCATTCGCCACCGTTCCTACACCGCTCAATCGATTAAGCGGCTGTTTACTGCTGTCGAGAAAGGCCAGGCTCCGTTTAAGCCTCTCGGTGTTCTTGCGGATTTTCTGGAAACGGAGCCGCAATATGAGAAAGCTGCGGAAGAATTTCTTCACGAAGAGCTGGAATTCGTTCTGGTTCCGGACTGGTCCAATGCGGAAAACGCGCTTGCATTTCTGAAAGGCGAGGCTGAGGGACGCGCGACCTTTGTCGTGCCTCCCGCGGCAGATGCGCCGCTGGCCGCTCGTCATGTATTGGCCGATGCGCCAGGGCTGACGAGGCTTGCCGATGTTCTGCGATTCAGCGGAGTGCTCGCCGAGGTTGCTCCCGAGTTCCTGCCGCGTCTGGCACGATGCTATCTCGCACCCGATCATGCGACGGCGCAGTCGATGGCTGTTGCGCATCCGGAGTTGTACTTCCTCCTTCCCGATGGTGTTTGTTACCACGGATACTCGGTCGGCGGCGGTAAGAAAACGGGAAGTGGTCCGCTCGGCCTCAAGCGTGAGCTGCGCGAAATCTCCGCGCAGTTTACCGCAAAGCAGAAGGAATTCGACAAGACGAAGAGCCTCCTCGATGACCTCGAACTGGAGATCGGAAATCTGACGGAGGATCTCGAGCGGCTTCGAGGGCTGCAGAATCGACAGGAAAAAGACGGCGTTGCTCTTGAAGCCGAGATGCGAAAACTCTCCGATGAGCTGAGCCGCGCACAGTCAAGGTTTCAGGTCGCCCGAAACGAACTGACGAGATTGCAGAACGAACGCGGGCGGGCGCAGGAACGGCTCGAGTCGACACGTAAGCAGGTGTCCGAGAAGGAGTCGGCTCGCGCTGAGCAGGAGCAGGCTCTGACTGAGGCTCGTGCTTCGCTGGAAGGTCTGCAAAAAGAAGTGGCGCGTATCGGCGAAGAGCACTCGGCGCTTCGGGTTGAGCAGGCCGGGCTCGAGGAGCGTCGGCGATCGGATTCCGCTGCGCGTCAACGGATCGAAAACCAGATCCGTGAGATGGCGCATCGCAAACAGAATCTTGCCCGGGAGATGGAACGGCTTGGTGTCGAGCGCACCCGACTGCTGTCAGACAACCTCGATCTGGATACTCGAGCGGGCGTTCTGAAGGAAGAGATCAGCGGTTCGGACGCTCTGGTCGAGAAGCTTGCCGCTGAGGAGGTTAAGTGCCGGACGTCACTGCACGAAGCGGACGAAGCATTGAAGGCGACCCGGCAGGAACTGCAGACGGATTCGGACCGCCGCTCCGCGCATGAGCTCGAGCTCGTGCGTAAGCAGGCCGAGATGAAGTATCTTGACGAGACCTGCCGCAAGGAGTTGACGGTCCCGGTGGAGGAACTGGCGACAGACGAGAGTCTGCCGGTTCTCGATGAAGTCGGGCTGGTCTCTGCTGAAGCAGAAGTATCAGGAGCTTCGGGGCAAGATCGAGGCGCTGGGTCCCGTGAATCCGCGGCTGCGCGAGGAGTTCCAGGAGGCGCAGCAGCGCTACGACTTCCTCAACGCGCAGCGGCAGGATCTGCTGGATTCGATTCGCGACACCGAGAAGGCGATTCAGGAGATCGACGAGTCGCGAAAGCGGCGTCGGTTCAAAGAAGCGTTCGAAGCGATCAACGAGAACTTCCGCCAGATGTTCCAGACGCTGTTCGGCGGCGGGTCGGCGAGATGCGGCTGACCGACGAGGAGAACGTCGGCCGAGTCCGGCATCGACATCATGGCCTCGCCTCCCGGCAAGAAGCTGCAGAGCGTGCTGCTGCTGTCGGGCGGCGAGAAGGCGCTGACGGCGATGGCGCTGCTGATGGCGATCTTCCAGTATCAGCCGAGTCCGTTCTGCATGCTGGACGAGGTGGATGCGCCGCTGGATGAGGCGAATATCGAGCGGCTGACGCGCCTGATCAAAGAGATGTCGGCGACACGCAGTTCATCGTGATCACCCACGCCAAGCGGACGATGGAAGCGGCGCAGGCGCTGTACGGCGTGACGATGCAGGAGCCCGGCGTGTCGAAGCTGGTCAGTGTGAAGTTCAACCCGGTGCAGGCGCCGCCGCCTTCCCTGCCCGCCCCTGAACTTACGGCTGTCAATTAGCGGGTCCGGTCCTCTCTGAGTGACTCGAACCCTTCTGATATCAACGACTTTCGGCTCTGCGTCCACGTGCCAAGTCTGGTATAATTTGTTTAGAAAGCACACATCGTAAAGCGGCGTCACCAGTGATTCCGCCTGGCGTGTGCCGACCCTCAGGAGTTCACTCGATTGGCAGACCAGGACAACATCGGCAACCCGCCCGTACCCCCCGATAATGGCGGCGGTATCGTTCCGCCAGGCGGCGGGGACAACGACCGCAATGTCAGCCCCGTAAATATCGAAGAGGAGATGCGCCGGTCGTCTTTCGACTACTCGATGAGCGTCATCATCGGGCGCGCGCTGCCCGACATTCGTGATGGTCTGAAGCCGGTACATCGCAGAATTCTTTATGCGATGGGCGAGATGGGGCTGCAATTTAACCGGCCGACAAAAAAATGCGCCAGCATTATTGGTGACGTTCTGGCAAATTTCATCCGCACGGGGATATGGCCGTCTACGACGCACTGGTTCGAATGGCACAGCCGTTCGCCATGCGTTATCCGCTGATCGATGGTCAGGGCAACTTCGGATCCGTTGACGGTGATCCGCCGGCCGCATCCGATATACGGAAGCACGTCTCGCACGCATCGCACATGCGCTGCTGGAAGATATCGACAAGGAAACGGTCGATTTTAGGGCGAACTTCGACGACAGCACGGTCGAACCTGAAGTCCTGCCGACGCGGATCCCGAACATGCTGGTCAACGGCTCGTCGGGTATCGCCGTCGGGATGGCAACGAATATCCCTCCCCATAATCTCGACGAAATATAAGGCGACATTGCGTTGATCAACGATCCGAAACTGGCACTGGCGAAGTCATTGAAGATGGTTCCAGGTCCGGACTTCCCAACCGGTGGTTCCTCCTCGGGCGATAGGGCATCATCGACTACTTCACGCGCGGCCGCGGCATCCCTCAAAATGCGCGCTAAGTGTGGCCACCGAAAATGGGCAAGGACCGCGAGGCGCATCGATCGTCACCGAAATTCCGTTCCAGGTGAATAAGGCTCGGCTCATTGAGCGACATTGCCGGGCTGATCAATGAGAAGAAGATTGAAGGCATCACCGATGTCCGGGATGAAAGCGACCGCGACGGCATGCGGGTCGTCTTCGACCTCAAGCGCGGCGAGCAGGCCGAAGTCATCCTCAACAATCTCTACAAGCAGACGCAGATGCAAATGAACTTCGGCGTCATCATGCTCAGCATCGT
>CAWCGC010000051.1:0-46331 GCA_963794765.1 Bryobacteraceae bacterium
CGCGTCGCGTTCTGGAACTTATGCCGCGCCAGTTCGAAGCAGCGCGGGCGTCCGAAGCTCAGGCGAGCGCACGCTACCGCGCCGGACTCGGCACCATGGTCGAAGTGGCGGAAGCGCAGCGCATCCTTACTCAGGCCGAAATTGATTCGGCTCTTGCCCGCCTGAATGTATGGCGGGCAATGCTGCAGATAGCGGCTGCAGCCGGTGATCTAAAACCGTTCCTCGATCAGGTGCACTGAAGTTATGTGGCTGGTTCACACAGCGCTCCGGCGTCCGATGACTATCATCGTGGCCGTTCTCGCGGTCTTGCTTAGCTCAGTGCTCGCACTGCGCTCAATGAAGATCGATATCTTCCCTGAGATTGGTCAGCCCACGATCTACGTCGCCCAGCCCTATGGCGGGATGGACCCGCTCCAGATGGAGGGGTTCATAACGTATTACTACGAGTATCATTTCTTCTACGTCTCGGGCATCGAACACGTCGAGTCCAAGAGCATTCAGGGTGCGTCTCTCATGAAGCTGGTGTTTCATCCGGGCACGGACATGAGTCAGGCGCTCTCGGAAACGGTCGCGGCCGTTAATCGAGCTCGCTCCTTCATGCCGGCTGGAGCCGTGCCGCCGTTTATCGCGCGTGTGGATCCGGGCAGTCTTCCTGTCGGCATGCTCGTATTCTCGAGCGAAACTCGTGGCCTTGGCGAGATCTCTGACCTTGCTTTGAACCGCATCCGCCCACTCTTTGCCAACCTGCCCGGAGTCTCCGCTCCGCCTCCGTTTGGAGGCAATCAGAAGACAGTCGTGGTCAGCATGGATCCTGCGAAGATGCGCGAATATCGGATCTCGCCAGAAGAAGCAGTCACCGCCCTGAACGGCGCGAATGCCGTCCTGCCGTCCGGGAACGTTCGGGAGGGCGACTTGATCCGAATGGCTCAGACTAACGCAGTCGTTGGAGAAAAGCTCAGCGATCTCCTCGACACACCCGTTCGGCTCGGTAACGGGCCCACCGTCTACCTCCGCGATATCGCGACCGTGAACTTAGGCACCGACATCCTGACATCGTACGCACACATCAACGGCAAGCGAGCTGTGTACCTTGTCGCGACCAAGCGCGCGGATGCATCCACACTGGCGGTTCTTAACGAAGTGCGCCGGGCCTTGCCCAGCTTCCAGGCACTCGTTCCGCCCGACATCAAGGTTAGCCTTGAGTTTGAGCAGTCGGGCTACGTCTCGCGTGCAATCCGGTCTCTCGTCACGGAAGCGACGCTCGGCGCACTCCTGACAGCCCTGACCGTCCTCTTGTTTCTCAGGGACTGGCGCAGCGCTCTCATTGTCATTACGACGATTCCCGCAGCGATTCTTGCAGCCGTGGTCTGGCTCTGGGCGACTGGCCAGACCATCAACATTATGACGCTGGGCGGTTTGGCACTCGCCGTTGGTGTTCTCGTCGACGAAGCCACAGTAGAGGTCGAGAATATACACTCGTGGCTCACTCGCGGGGTGTCGAAAGGCCGGGCCGTCCTCGATGCCGCAAGCCGGACCGCCGTCCCGCGATTTCTTGCGATGTTGTCAATACTTGCCGTGTTCGTACCGTCATTTTTCATGACGGGCGCCGGCCGGCAGCTTTTTGTGCCGTTGTCACTCGCCGTTGCATTCGCCATGATCTCGTCGTACATTCTCTCGACGACGCTGGTCCCGGTAATGGCAGTCTCGTTGTTGCGACCCGGAAGAGAACACGGCGCCGAGGTTCGCCGAAGTCGATTTTATTCCGGATGGGTCCGCAGATCGATTCGCTTTCGGTGGCCCTTGGTGCTGGTCTACACTCTCGCAAGTATTGCGTTAGTCTGGCTGCTTTACCCGCGAATCGGAACCGAACTGTTTCCGTCCGTCGACTTCGGACAATTCGCGCTCAGAATCAAAGCCCCGACCGGAACTCGGGTCGAGGAAACAGAACTCATCGCGCTCCGCACCCTCCGAGCCCTGGAGCAGGAAGTCGGAAAAGAAAACATCGATATCACCACCGCGTTTATCGGCACGCAGCCCTCGAGCTATCCGGTTAACCTCATCCATCTCTGGACTGGTGGACCGCACGAGGCGCTGATGCAGTTCGCGCTGAAGTCGTCGGCAAAGATTCGTGGCGAGGCGCTCCGGGAACGGCTGCGCGATCGTCTGTCGCACGAACTTCCGAAGGTCCACTACTCCTTCGAGGCCGGAGATCTCGTCAGCAAGGTGATGAGTTTCGGTTCTGCGACGCCGATCGAAGTAGCAGTTCAGGGCCCTGATCTCGCCGCCAACAAAGCGTTCGCAGACAAGATAAAAACAAATCTGCAAAAGATTTCCTCCCTCCGAGACCTGGATTACGCCCAGCAGATGGACTATCCAACGGTCGACATCGATGTGAATCGCGATCGCGCGGGGCAGTTTGGTCTCTCTGTAGCCGAAGTAGCTCGATCGCTGGTCGCAGCGACCTCTTCCACACGATTCGTGTCCCCGAACTACTGGCGTGATCCAAAGACTGGCAACGCCTTCCAGATCCAGCTGGAGGTCCCGCAGAAAGACGTTGCCTCGATCTCCGACGTCGAAAACCTGCCCATCATGCAAAACGGCTCTTCGCGGCCTCTCGTCGGTGATGTTGCCAGCATCCGGCACGGTACCGCCATGGCTCTTGTCGAACGGTACAACATGCAACGCGTGGTCAGCCTGAATGCGAATCTGCACGACGTGCCGGTCGGTGTCGCTGCACGAAAAATCGAACAGGCCATCAGAGACAGCGGTCAGGTCCCGCGAGGAATCACCGTAGCCATTCGGGGAACCATTCCACCACTCGAACAAACGCTGCACGGCCTCCGCATTGGTATGCTTCTCGCGATCGGCGTTATCTTTCTCTTACTCGCAGCCAACTTCCAGTCGTTCCAGCTTGCGCTCGTCGTCATCCTCACTGCACCCGCAGTCATGGCAGGAAGTCTGGCGATGCTTCTCCTCACCAACACCACTCTGAACGTTCAGTCATTTATGGGAACGATCATGGCAGTCGGTATTGCTGTTGCCAACTCCATTCTGCTTGTATCGTTTGCAGAAACCGCACGGCGGGAAGGAGCCACGGCCATCGAAGCTGCAGAGGAAGGCGCGCGCGGTCGTCTCCGGGCGATCCTCATGACCGCATGCGCCATGATCGCCGGCATGATACCGATAGCGCTGGCGGTTGGCGAAGGCGCCGAACAGACAGCTCCGCTTGGACGCGCCGTGATCGGCGGCCTGATCGCAGCCACGTTCGTAACGCTCACGATTGTTCCTGCAGCATTCGCGATCGTACAAAACAAAGCTGGTACTAACTCCGCCTCACTCGACGCAACTGATCCCGCAAGTCGCTACTATGAGAGACAAGAAGTTCATGTATAAGGTCGCGGCAGCGTTCGCGTCCGCTTTCGCAACCGCGCACGCCCAATCCGTCGAACTCGTCCCCGTGACGTCCGCCGTTATTCAGCGGACAGTCACACTCCCCGGAGAGTTTCTGCCTTTTCAGACCGTAGAGCTCCGCGCGAAAGTATCGGGTTTCGTCGAATCGGTGAACGTGGACCGCGGCACACACGTACAAAAAGGCCAGCTTCTCGTTGTTCTAACCGCACCCGAGATGAAGACCCAAATCCTGGAGCGCGAAGCCAGAGTCAAATCAGTGCAGGCTGAGCTGGCGGAACATGATGCAAAAATCGCAGCCGCACAGAGCACGTACGAACGCCTGAAGGCAGCCTCCGCGACACCCGGAGCGATCGCTGGCAATGAGCTTGACATCGCCGAAAAGCAGGTAGAAGCAGCAAGAGCAGCGAAGGCCGCCACCGCGATGAGCGCGGAAGCTGCGATGGCGGCGGTAGCAGCACAACGCGAACTTCTCGCGTACCTGCAGGTAACGGCGCCCTTCGAAGGCGTCATTACGGAACGGATTGCACATCCCGGCGCGCTCGCCGGACCTAACCAGTCGGAGCCGTTGCTCAGGCTCGAACAAGTTTCTCACCTTCGACTCGTCGTAGCCGTTCCGGAATCTGATCTTGGAGGTCTGGTCCGAAACGGCAGAGTCGCCTTCACCGTGCCCGCGTACCCGAACCAAACCTTCTACGGCTCAATCGCAAGGTTCGGCCGGTCACTCGACCCAAAGACCAGAACCATGCCGGTTGAACTCGATGTCCTCAACGCCGGAGGCAAACTGAGCCCGGGCATGTACCCCGAAGTTCGGTGGCCGGTGAAGATGACAACGCCCAGCATGTTGGTTCCGCCAACCGCGGTGGTGACCACGACAGCCCGGACCTTCGTAATCCGGGTAGGCCACGACAACCACGCCGAGTGGGTCACAGTCCGAAAAGGAAAACCGTCAGGCGACTTGATTGAAATCTACGGTGACGTCGCGCCGGGGGATCGAGTCGTGAAATCCGCGTCAGACGAAATCCGAAACGGCAGCGCGGTCAGGACGAGAGCGGCCAAATCGTAACAAACTACATCCGCGCCGGATTGAGCACAGCAAAGCCAACAGTTTCAGCGGCGGCGAGCAACTCAATATCCGAAGCGACAAAGACCACCCGCTCCCTACTGAGCGCAAGCTCCTCTCGCCACTCCATTGCGGTAGCGAGGTGTACTGCGTCCGCGGCGCGGAGCCGGTGTTCACGCGCAAGCTCAGCAGCCCGTAACACCACTGTCTCGGTTATGGGCAGCCTGAACATCATTGCCCAATCTGTAGTTAATTGGGATTCAATCGACGATCGGCGGCACCCGCCGCGAAAGCGCAGCGACCACTTCGATATACCCTAATCTGGAACTCCCGATACGCTCGTTGCCTCCGAAGAGTGTCCGAACTCTGTGGACTTCCGGATTCTTCGACGTAGCGCTTCACCCATGCGCTCGAGTCGCAGTAAAGCAATCAGCGCCGCTCGCGAATCAATTGCTCAGACACGGGTTCGCCTTCAACCTTGATCGGTTCGAAATCAACGAACCGCGGGGGCCACTCCTTGGGAAGGCCAATCCCCGGAATTTTACTCAGCGCCTGCCAAACGGGATCGGACTCCCGGGCATCCGCACCCGGTTCCTCCGCCGACACTTCTGCCCGATGCCCAGCCTGCTCCGCAAGCGCTTCCTCCAGGATTTCTTCCGGAGACCGCCCCGGAGTCCGGCTCATCGCCGCACGCAAGAGTTCCTCGGCTCGTCCGCTAAGCGTCACCTGCATACTTATATTCTCAACCAAGCCGAGCCTGAAGCGATCGCAAAGCACGAATCGCTTCCTCTGCAACCGCAGGATCGGCATCCTTCGTCAGCGACTGCAGAGGCCCAACCGAAGACCGATCTCCCGAAACGGCCAGAGCCCGGGCCAATCCAACCTTCTCGTCCCGAGTACCGCTCTTCAGGTACCCATATAAAACGGGTCGCACCGGGGCCTCGCGCGCAAGCTCAATTAGATACGGCAGCACCACGTCCCGATAACCCTTCGAATTCAGCGTGTTCACGAGATAGGTCAGCGGAGCCAGTTCGGTAGTCTGCAGGTTCCCCATCGCGACCAGCGCAAATGCGTCCGCCAGACGAGGACCCATCTTCTTCTCCTCGCTGAACGCCTTCTCGAGTGTTGGTCGGTTGGCGGGATTCTTCAGACGGGCGAATCCCTCTGCGGCCGAAGCTCGAATGCCATCGCTCTTGTCCGTCAGGCCGTTCTGAAACAGCACGCGTGAAGCAGGATCGGCAATCATCGCAAGCGCACCAAGAGCACTGCGGCGAACGCGATCACTCTTCGATTCGTCATAAATGTGCTGTAGATCCTGCAGCGCATCCGCTGTCCGCAGAATTCCCACGGTCTCAATCGCAGCCACCTGGACTCGCTCCTCCAAATCGTGCAGGAGGAACATCACCGAAGGGCCGGCGGACGTATCCCGAATCTTCTGAATAGCAATCAGGGACTCGAAGATCACGCCCGTGTCTTTTGATTTCAGTGCGGCAATCAGATCCGGTAACGCAGGTCGACCCCTCAGGATTCCAACTGCACGAGCCGCATGCATCCGCACCTCAGTTGATGCGCCACCACGCACCAGCGGCGCAATCGCACGAATTACCTCCGGCCGTACGACCACGTAAGGATCAACAACTTGTCTGTTCTCGTGGTCAAACCCGCTGCGAACCGCGGAACTCAGCTTTTGAAATGTACCGCCCTCAACGTAACCGGGAGCGTAGAAGTTTACCAGCCCATCTACAGCACGAATCTGGACCTCAGGATCGTTGTCGTGGGTAGCTGTGATCAGCGGATCAAGACTGTGCTGTGTACCAATAGCGGTGATGCTGCGGACCGCCTCCCGGCGCACATCGACTGAGCTGTCCTTGAGAAGCGGAATCAGCTGCACAATCGATTCAGAGCCACTTTTCGCAAGTGCTCGGGCAGCCTTCACTCGCGCTTTCGGATCGGGGCTGCTCAGATCCTGCTGCGCGCTCAGGCACGTGCAGACCAGCAGTCCGACACCAAACAAACGTCGATACGTTCCCATCAATTCTCCTGTAGAGCAGGACGTTGCTCCCCCCAGGATAGACGGGGGCCGCTCAGCGAATGAATTCGACTGTCACGTGATGCGGAATCAGTCCTGCCTCAAAACCCAGATCGAGCAGCTTTTGCGCGGCTCGTGGAACCACCTCTCCTGCATCGAGGGTGTAGTGGTTCACGTACATTCCCACAAACTTCTCCGCGAGAGGCGTCTCCATATCGCGAGCAAACTGCATCGCATAGTTCAGCGCCTCATCGTGATTGTCCAGCGCATATTGAATGCTGTCGCGCATCAGTCGGCAGCACTCGCTCTGAATATCGGACGGCAATGACCGGAGCAGCGCGTTCGCTCCCAGCGGCAGAGGCAAATCGTAGGTCTTCTTCCACCAGCGGCCCAGATCCATGATGTTATGAAATCCGCCCTGGCCGTACGTTAGCTGAGCTTCATGAATCACCAGCCCCGCATCGACGGTATGCTCGCTCACCGCATCCGTGATCTTATCGAACGGAATCACTACCGCCTCGAAATCGGGCTCGAAGATCTTCAGGGCGAGATAGGCGGTGGTCATCTTGCCTGGCACGGCGATCCGCTTGCCCTTTAACTCTTCGTGGTGCATCGGCCGCGGAGCAATCACCATCGGACCGTAGCCGTCTCCGATGCTCGATCCGCTTGCCATCAGAACGTACTTATCCGCGACGTAAGGATAGGCGTGATACGAGATCGCAGTCAGCTCGTACTGACCTTCCTGTGCTTTACGATTCAGCGTTTCAATATCATCCAGCACGTGCCGGAATGCTGACGAGCTTCGAGCGAATCTTGCGCGTCGCAAGCCCGTAAAACATGAAGGCGTCGTCCGAGTCGGGACTGTGGGCACAGACGATCTCCCTCACTTCAGTAACACTCATAGTTTTAGACTGAACTCAAGGATACCAGACCCTTCCGGATGTACCCCTCATGACACACGAAAAGACGCATAAATACCGCATGAATCTGAGGTGGACGGGCAACCGCGGTACTGGCACTTCAGGTTACCGCGATTACGCCCGCGACCACGAGATTGCAGCCGAAGGAAAAACGGCCATACTGCCCTGCAGCGCTGACGCGGCATTTCGCGGCGATCCCGGACGTTACAACCCCGAGGAACTTCTCGTCGCATCCCTCTCTTCCTGCCACATGCTGTGGGTATTGCATCTTTGTGCCGATGCCGGGATCGTTGTCATGGAATACGGCGACACGCCCGAGGGGACCATGGTCGAGCACGCCGACGGCTCCGGTGAGTTCAAATCCGCAACTCTGCACCCGGCAATTCGGCTCGCCCCCCAATCCGCTGACCGCGCCGCTGATCTCGATGGCATCCATCACCGTGCTCACGAATTATGCTATGTCTCAAGATCAGTAAATTTCCCGGTGGACATTGCGCCTGTGAACGTTCAGGCCGCCCCTGAAGAATCGTCTTAAATCCAGATAACGGAGTATCTGGTCCTTAGCTCTCGGGCACCTGTGCCCCAGCAGCATGGTTCGGAGCATATCCGAATCTGCGTTGGATGCCGCCGAGGAAAAAAGTTGAGAGGATTTCGCGGCCGCAGGTACAGATGAAGACAGTACGTGACAATCTCCACCAAAGGTGCCTTCCAATTGATGAGAATTCCTTCTGTTCGCATCGCGCTGATGTTGTTTGCCGCGAGCTTTAGTTCGTCGGTACACGCTCAGATCACAACGAACACGCAACGATTTGACTTTTCGGTCGATGGTACTGCCATCGCCGGCTGCAATGGCGAGATCATCGATCTTCACGGAACAATCCATTCGATCGTGAATCTGACCCAAACCAGTTCTGGTTTTATCAGTGCGTTAACGATTTCCAGTTATCGCGATGTGACGGGCACAGGTGAAACGACTGGAGCAAAATACCACATGTTTTGGCTCGATGGGATTCATAGTCTTACGCTTCCCAACGGCCAGACAACTTTCACCACATTTGACACCCTCCGGATGATCAGCAATGGTGCCGCTCCGAACAGCGTTGCGAACGAAATGACAGTGGTTTCGATGCGGCCTGATGGCAGCATCGGCCTCTCAATCCAGCACTCACGGGCAACCTGCGAATAAAGGCTTTCCGGTCATAAAGAACTACGCCAGCGGAGGTCGCGCGTCGGGCTCCGTCTTTCGCTTGTTCGTTGAAAAATTCTGAGTGACATGCCAGGGCTGGTCGTCCGCAGGACTGCGGTCAGCCGGCCCTGGGATAGAGAATCATCTGCGTGCAGCGAAACAGCGCGATAAGTTTTCCACCCGTCCCGTCACCAGCAACCTGAGCATCCCAAACCTGGGTAGTCCTGCCCTTGTGCACGCGTCGCGCCTCGCAACGGACGAGACCGTCAAGTGCAGTGCCGACGTGATTGCTTTTCAGCTCAATGGTCGTGAACCCGGTTGCATCCTCCGGCAAATCGAACATGGTTCCAAATCCGCAAGAGGAGTCGGCCAATGCGATCACCGAAGCGGCATGAAGGTATCCGTTAGGCGCCAGTAAGTCCGGCCGAATCGCCATAGACGCACGCAGCAAGCCCGGCTCCGCTTCGATCACCTCGAACCCGACCAGTTTGGGCAATCCCGAATTCCATGCATTCAGCTCGGCTGCATTCGCGAATCGCACGACCGCGATTGTGGCACGTTCGGGATTATTCTTGAGACTTGATCCCTGACCACGGTGAACTCAGACAATTTGTGATCGCGATCGTGAAGCATGACGACGCCGGGTTCGCGACAATGCTCAGGAGATCACCGGACATTGCGCGCAGCAGCTTCAGCAAAGGCGCAACACGTCAGGAAGCGCAGCCCTGGTTTATCGACGAGATCGAACGCTACATCTTCGAGGGTGACACAGCCCTGCACGTCGCTGCGGCGGGGTATCGGCCGGAAATCGTCCGGGCGCTCCTGGCAGCCGGAGCAGACGTGCGTGCAAGAAATCGTCTGGGTGACGAACCTCTGCACGCTGCCGCAGTCGGAAGTCCCGGCGGGTCGGCCTGGAACCCCGAAGCGCAGGTCGCGACGATTGTCTCTCTCATTCAGAACGGAGCCGACCCGAACGCGTTCAACAAAACCGGAGTTGCCCCGCTTCACCGGGCAGTACGGACGCGCTGCGCGGCCGCGGTCGACTGCCTGATTGCGCACGGTGCCGATCCCCACCTCCGCAATAAAAGCGGATCCACTCCGATGCTCCTGGCCACCCACACCACTGGCCGCGGCGGCAGTGGCTCTCCCGATGCCAGGGCGCAGCAGCAACAGATCATCCGCCTTATTCAAAAGCACAACGGCTGAAGCCACACGTCTCGCTGCGGAGCGGAATACCATGAGAAACAATGGGTCGAAATATAATCCTGCTCACGCTCGCTTTGACAAGCATAATCCTTGCACAAACGCCAACCGGACAGATCACCGGAGTAATCTCTGACGCAACAGGCGCCGCAGTCGCTGGCGCTGAGATCGATGCCGAAAACACGGCGACAGGCATACGCTTCACCGCACAGACAAACGAAACGGGAAGTTATTCCTTCCCCAGCCTGACACCTGGCGCGTACCGAGTCACTGCCCGCAAAGAAGGCTTCAACAGCGCTTCACGCGGAGGCATTGAGCTGCAGGTCAGCCAGGTAGCTCGCATCGACTTCACACTCAATGTCGGCTCGACGAAAGAGACCGTCGAAGTGAAAGCGACCGCTCCATTGCTCGACAGTGAAAGCGCGTCACTCGGAA
The DNA here is from genome assembly GCA_963794765.1 of Bryobacteraceae bacterium. Taxonomy (GTDB): domain Bacteria; phylum Acidobacteriota; class Terriglobia; order Bryobacterales; family Bryobacteraceae; genus JAWXCM01. The sequence goes on from CAWCGC010000051.1 coordinate 10,245, forward strand.
CCACCGTCACCACAAAGGCGGTAGCCCAGCTTCCGCTTAACGGACGCAACTTTCTTCAGCTCGCGCGGCTCTCCGCTGGTGTCGTCGAGCCAAAGCAGGGAGACCGCAACGCCGCCGGAGGCTCTTTCATCGCAAACGGCGTTCGCGCTCAGCTCAATAACTTTCTTCTCGACGGTATTGATAACAACTCCAAAATCGTAGACCAGCAGAACAGCGCTCCCGTTGTAGTCCAGCCCTCTGTCGACGCAGTACAGGAGTTCCGCGTCGAGACAAACAACTATTCTGCCGAGTACGGTTATTCCGCCGGTGCGGTCGTCAACGCGACCATTAAAGGTGGAACCAACCAGTTCCACGGCAGCGCGTTCGAATTCGTTCGCAATGACATCTTCGATGCCCGGAACTACTTCGCCAGCCCGACTGCGCCCAAACCAGTCCTTCGCCGAAACCAGTTCGGTCTTACGGGCGGCGGACCGATTGTTCGTAATAAAGCCTTCGTATTCGGCAGCTGGGAACGAACCCTCGAGCGAAACGGAATCACCTACGTTACCACCGTCCCGACTGCCGCGATGCGAGCAGGCGACCTTACAGGTCTCGCCCAAGTCTACGACCCTGCAACCACACAAGCCATCGGCAATGGCGTCTATACGCGTCAGGCATTCGCCGGCAACAGAATCCCCGCGAACAGAATCGACCCCGCGGCAGCGAAACTGCTCGCAGCGCTTCCGCTCCCAACCACCAGCGGTTTGTTCAATAACTACGTCGTAAGCCCGGTTCAGCCTGTCACGACGAACCGCCTCGACTTCCGGCACGACCTGAACATATCGGAGAAGGACAACCTGTTCGCACGCTTCAGCCGCTTCACGTATGCGTATCAGTATCCGGGTCCGTTCCCCGCGCCCATCATCGGCAGCACTACCTTCCAGAACTCCGATAAATCCACGCTCGGCTACGGAGCCGGTCTCGGCGAAACCCATGTCTTCAGCGGACGCTTTGTCAATGAATTCCGAGCCGGCTACAACCGCATCTTCGATGTTCTCTCGCCTTATGTAAAGGATTCGTCAGTGAACTCGCAGTTCGGATTGGGAGGAATTCCTGCCCAGCCCGGACTGGGTGGTCTGCCGCAAATGACCATCGCTGGTTTCACGACTCTTGGCGAAGCCACGTTCCTTCCGAACAGCAAGATTTCCGAGACCATCACCCTCCAGGACAATGTCTCGCTCATCCTCGGTCGCCATACTCTGAAAACAGGATTTATGTACCGGTGGGTCCGCAGCTGGTACAACATTTCTTCCTCTGCCCGCGGCACCTATACCTTCTCGGGCGGCTTCTCGCAAGATCCTCAGAACCGTTCGCGAACCGGTACCGGCATCGCCGACTTCCTGTTGGGGATTCCCTCCGGCGCCGGTATCAGCAACTTCCTCAGCGGTGATATCCGCTACAAGTACGCAGGTGCGTTCATCCAGGACGACTGGAAACTCACCACCCGTCTGACCCTGAATCTCGGTCTACGTTACGAAATCTGGACGCAGCCCATCGAACGCAACGACCTTCAGGCGAACTTCTTCCTCGCTGACCGCAAGCTCGCATTCGCGGATAACAAAGTGCCGGCCGGTTTGCCCGCCAGCGTGGTCGAGAATGTTCCTTCGGAGGTGGACGCCCGCTCACTGATGCGGACGTACGGAGCACTCGCGCCACGGCTCGGTTTCGCATGGCAGGCGGCACCTTCCTTCGTCGTCCGCGGAGGTGCGGGAATGTTCTACGCCGACGCGCCGTTTCTCGGAGCATCGGGACGTTTGCCCGCCAACCCGCCATACGCGATCAGCAACAGCTATCCGACGGACAACATCACGCCCATCGTTCTGCTCGGCACCGGCTTCCCTCCGACCGCAACTACGGCCGCCGACTTTAGTTCGGTGAACGTAAGCGCGTTCGCACCCGACATGAAGAACGGCGCTGTTTATCACTGGAGCTTCGGCATCCAGAAACAAGTCGCCGGCTTTGTGCTCGAAAGCAATTACGTCGGCACGCGCGGTGTTAGCCTCCCGTTGACCTATCAGGCGAATCAGGCTCTCGCAGGACCTGGATCGGTCGCCTCGCGCCGTCCCTATCAGGGCTTCAACAACATCCTCCTCACGATGTCGGCCGGACTCTCGCGCTACAACGCCCTCGAAGTTAAGGCTGAGCGCCGCTACAGCAATGGCCTCTCGCTTATCTCCGCCTACACCTTCAGCCGAGCTCTCGATAACGGAGGCGAACAACTGATAGGCGATCTCAACCTTCGCGATGTGAATAATCTCAATTGGGAGTACGCTCTCAGCTCCGGCAATATCAGTCACCGTTTTGTCGCAGGAGCGCTTTATGACCTGCCATTTGGTGCCGGCAGAAAGTTCGGCATCGGCAACGCTGCGCTGAACGCGGTCGCCGGTGGCTGGCAGCTCAACACGATCGTTACCGTCCATACAGGCCAGCCCTTCACGCCGTCGCTCGGTGTCAGCAGCGCAAACACGGGTGATCCTCGCCCGAACCGGATCGGGAACGGGAACCTTCCCTCGGACCAGCGAAACATCCAGCACTGGTTCGATCAAAGTGCGTTCATCTCGCCCCCGCAATACCTGTACGGCAACGCGGGTCGCAATGTCCTGATCGGCCCCGGCGCCGCGAATGTCGACCTCAGCCTCTTTAAGCGATTTGCCCTTTCACGACTGCATGAAGGAACTGAACTTCAGTTTCGGGTCGAAGGATTTAATATCTTTAATCATCCCCAGTTCGGTCAGCCGAACGCGCGTGTTGACTTGCCTGTCGGCGGCAGCATAACTTCGCTTTCTACGCCGATGCGCCAGTTGCAGTTCGGTCTAAAGCTTTTATTTTGAGCACGTTCTTTACTACGCCCTAGCAGCGGCGACATGACGACCGTAAGCGCTTTTACCCTTCAGCGGGACATCGGTGCCCGGCAAAGTCTGGGATTTGGTAACCTGGTGTGGGACCAGGTCGCCTCCCTGTCTTAGGGTGATCCTCCTGTGCGCTGCACATGCTCGTTGAATTCGAACTTATTGAACGCGCCCGCGCTGGCGACAGCGCCGCGTTCAACGGCATTGTCACCGCGTACCGTAAGCGGATTTTCGGCACCATCGCCCGTCTCATCGGGCGACCTGAGGACGTTGAGGACGTTGCACAGGATGTCTTCATTCGGCTGTATTACTCGCTGGATCAGTTACGAACCGCCGAGGTATTTGAGCCCTGGTTGTACCGACTAACGGTGAATGCAGCGTACGATTACCTCCGCAAACAGCGGAGGCGCCATGAGTCGAGGCTTTCGGACCTGTCTGAGCAGCAGGTCATGATGGCGGACGCAGCTGCGGGAAAGGAAGTAGACCTTGACCAAAGCAACCGCCGCCGCTTGAGTGAGTTTGTCGAGGAGTTGTTGAGCGGCGTGTCCGAACACGACCGTGTTTTGTTGCTCTCAAAAGAGGTTGAAGGAAAATCCCTGAAGGAACTCGAGAAAATTTACAACGTCAAGGAGAACGCTTTAAAGGTGCGCCTTTTTCGGGCACGACAACGCGTTCTGAAAGCGTTTGAAGCATCTCAGCAACAGCAAAACGGACCGGGAGCCGTGCCCGTCGTCCGAAAGGTGTAAACAGGGGAGCACGCAGTCGATGAAAATGAACGACAGGTCAGCAGACGAAGTTCAGTTCGGACCGGAACTTGAAGGCGTCTTTCGCGCGTATCGCGAAGCGCTGCCGGATTTTGACAACGCAAGCCCCGACTTCATGCCGAAGTTGTGGCAGTGCATCGAATCACAGCAGAAGGTCAGCTATAGCTTCTGGCGGCTTGGCAGCGGTTTGCTGACCGGCTCGGTCGCGCTGTCCCTTGCGCTCGCGTTTGCGCTGTGGACGCCGCCACAGAATCCCCGCCCGGAAAAGCAGATCAACGCGAATAGTACTTACGTCGAAGTTTTAGCCGACGATTCGTCGGACGATACCCCTGACACAGCAAACATATGACGCATTTGTCTCTCGGCCGCGCAGCCCTTCTGCTGGTAGCCGTTTTTGGAGGTGGTGCCGCTGTCGGCGGCTTTGGAGTGAGCCTCTACAATACCCGGTCAGTCAGTGCCGCCCCAACTCCCAAGGAGTGGCGCCAGAAGTATGTCGATGCTCTGACACAACGTCTGCACCTTAACGCTGATCAGATCTCGAAGCTCAACGGGACACTCGACGAAACTCGGGACCGTTATGACGGTGCAAAAGCCCGTCATAAGTCGGAAATGGACAGAATTCACGACGAGCAGGTCGCGAAGGTGCGCCTGTTCCTGGATCCGGCACAGATATCGGAATACGATCGCTTTCGCGAAGAGCGCGACCGCGAGCGCAGGAAAGCGCAGCAGCAACAGCAGGCGAAGGCTAACGGAAAGTAAAACCGGAAATCGTACTTAAGGCAGGTGCAGGAAAAGGCCTCTGGAAACAGAGGCCTTTCTTATGAAGCTTTCTTCGTGCGGCTCGGCTTGGCAACGTTGGCGTACTTCTTCTGGAAGCGATCCACGCGGCCTTCCGTGTCGATCAGTTTCTGACGGCCAGTGAAGAAGGGGTGGCAGTACGCGCAGATTTCAACACGCATATCGCCCTTGTGCGTCGAGCGAGTCGGGAACGAGTGCCCACATGCACAAGTGACTTTTACTTCGTTATAAGCGGGATGGATACCGGATTTCATCTTCTCTAAACCTGCTTTCGGTGAAAGACTATTCTAACATGCAGATGCTCGAACCCCCTTCTGCGACGCAACGGGAACAACAGTGAGTAAAGCCGATGCTGGCTTCGGTCGCATTCGGGTTTGTGAGTACTGCATGCATCTGCGACACTCACGCGAGCGAACTGACAGCGGGCGCTGATGCCAGTGACTGCATCGCCCCCGCAGTCAGTTCAAAGGACCGAAGCCGGTCGGCATGGTCGTAAACATCGGACGTGAACATGATTTCGTCGACACTCGTCTGCTCCACAAATTCGACAAGCTTCTGCTGCGCGGTCGAGGGCCCGCCGATAACTGCAACCGCCATCCGTGACTGAACCATAAACTTCTCGCCGGCGCTCCACAGCCCATCCATGCTGTCCACCGGAGGCGGCACGAAGATCGGCTTCCCCCGCATCAGGTTCAGGTGCCGTTGTATCGCCGACGTCGCCAACCGCTCCGCGATCGCATCCGTATCCGCAGCCACCACGGGAACGCCCGCCATCGTGTACGGTGCGCGCAAATACTGCGAGGGCCGAAACCGCTCACGATAAATCTCCAGAGCATCGGTAAGCATCGCCGGCGCAAAGTGACTCGCAAACGCAAAAGGCACGCCCAGTTCAGCCGCGAGCTGAGCGCTGTATGTTGTCGACCCGAGCAGCCAGACCGGAACACGAGTTCCGGCGCCCGGGTAAGCGATAAGCTTCTGCCCTTCACCCGCTTCCGCGAGATGGGCGAGGAGTTCGCCGACCTGTCTTGGGAAGTCTGCTTCCTCCACGTTGTAGCGGAGCGCCGCCGCAGCCCGACCGTCTGAGCCGGGTGCCCGACCAACACCCAAATCGATCCGCCCCGGGTATAGCGTCTCGAGCGTCCCGAAGTGTTCAGCGATCACCAAAGCAGCGTGGTTCGGAAGCATGATCCCGCCCGAGCCCACACGAATCCTGCTGGTCGCTCCAGCGACGTGGCCGATTAAAACTGAAGTCGCCGCGCTTGCGATGCCCGGCATGTTGTGATGCTCAGCCAGCCAGAAACGGGTATAGCCCCAGTGCTCGGCATGCTGCGCGAGATCCACAGTGTTTCGAAACGCTTCGGCAATACTCCCACCCAGGCGGACGGGTGCCAGATCGAGAACCGAGAACCGGGGTTGTTCCACGGATATTTCGATGATTCACGGACCCGTTTCGAACCACGCGGCTGAATTTTGCGATAAACTCACCCGAAATATGGCTGAACTCACTAACGGAGAAATACAGGCCTTAAGTCACGCGATGCTGGTGCTCGAAACGCTGGCCGACCGGCTTGGAGGATCACAATGTGAAAAGCTTCGTCACGCCAGAGAATTGGTAAGGGCGGTACTGACAGGCGAGAAGATCTTCGAAGATGCCTTGTCTGTCCCCGCAGCCATCGGGTCCGTCGCCGCCGGACCGGACTGACCGCCGTTAGTCGTCCGTCGTCTTCGGACGCGGAACGGGCTTTAGTTTCTCTCCCTTGTCCTTCTTGTCTGCACAGCCAGCGCAGATCGGGACATTGAGTTCGTACAGCGATGTCTCCCCACCGCAATAGGCACACTTGTCGGATTCGGTCACAAACCTCGAATTTTAAACAATCCTGACGGGAACATCATCCCCGTGAAAGACCTTAGAAGCCCTACTTCGGACGGGCGCGACAGCTTTCTTCTGGCCCTGTTTCTCACGAGCAGTCCGCCCCTTGCGACACGAAATCGGCGAAAAAACTGGAAAGATCGTCATGGTTTCCAGACTGATGATTCGAATCGGCGAGTGTCCTGCACTTGCAGAGAACGCCGGCAAGCCTCAACCCTGCCTAGGGAATTCCCTAATCTCGACCCGTAGACATATATGCCTTGACAGGTATATGCCTAATAGAGGTATATAAAGAGAGTGGAGTCTGTGTTTGAGATCATTGCGGAGCCGAACCGCCGCGCGATATTGAGCCTGCTGGTTTCGTCACAACAGTCGGTTGGAGAGATCGAGCGTCAACTTCGGATGCCGCAGCCGACCGTGTCAAAGCACCTGCGAGTGCTGCGCGAGGCCGGTTTCGTGGAATCCACGGTGGACGCGCAGCGCCGTCTTTACCGGCTGAGACCTGAACCACTTCAGGAGGTGGATGCCTGGCTGGCGCCGTTCCGCCGGTTCTGGTCCGCTCACGTGGATGCTCTCGAACGCCACCTCGACCGCATGGATCAATCCACACCAACGAAAAAGAAGACAAGGAGAAGAAGATGACCGATCGCGAGCAGTACACACCCGGCCCCGCCAGCGGGGCGCAGGTACGAAAGGACGGAGAGAAGTGGACGCTCATTCTCGTCCGGGAGCTCCGTCACCCGCCGGCGATGGTGTGGCAGGCGCTGACCGATCCTGCGCAGCTGTCCGAATGGGCGCCGTTCGACGCCGATCGGAACCTGGCCACAGTGGGGCCGGTGAAGCTGTCGACGGTTGGGACGCCGACGCCGCAGGTTTCCGAGACCACCGTGAAGCGGGCCGAGGCGCCGAGGCTGCTCGAGTACAGCTGGGGCGGCGGCGACCTCCGGTGGGAGCTCGAGCCGCTCGGCAGCGGCACGCGCCTCACGCTCTGGCACAACATCGATCGCCGCTTCATCTCGTGGGGCGCCGCGGGCTGGCACATCTGCTTCGACGTCCTGGAGCGGCTCCTCGCTGGTGAGCCGATTGGACGCATGGTCGGCCCCGAGACCATGAAGTTCGAGGGCTGGCAGCGATTGAACGCCGAGTACGCAAAGCAGTTCGGCGTTGAGACGCCCGCCTGGACGCCTAACCCGGCGAAACGTTGAAGCGAGGAAGGAAGAACCCGATGGAATCGACGCTGCAGAACCCGGCCTTGCTCGCCGCGAGGACCACCCCCAAAGCGAGACCATCGCTTATTGGATCGTCACCGCGCTCTTCTGCCTGCAGATGAGCTTCACCGCTTACGCGCAGCTGCGCCTGCCGCAGGTCGCGGAAGCGTTCATTCACCTCGGCTTCCCAGCTTACTTCCGGGTGGAGCTTGCGTGGGCCAAGCTCCTCGGCGTCGCTGCTGCTGCTTGCGCCGGTGCCGCCGCGGCTCAAGGAGTGGGCTTACGCCGGCTTCGCCATCGACCTGGTCTCGGCGCTCATCGCCCACCTCGCCGTCGGCGATGGCCCGAGGCGTGGGGCTGGGCGGCGGGCACCGGTGTGCTCTGGGCGCTCTCGTACGTCTTCTGGCGACGCTTCAGACCGCGTAAAACAGTGGAGCTGACATGAAAAGGCCCGTCCCGATGGAATCTGCCTCCGCGCTAATCGACGAAAGAATCCGGGACCTTGGGGACTGGCGCGGGAAGATGCTGGCGAACGTGCGCACAATCATCCACGCGGCAGACCCCGAGATCGTCGAAGAATGGAAATGGATGGGGACGCCCGTCTGGTCCCACGCTGGCATCGTCTGTACGGGAGAGACGTACAAGAACGTCGTCAAGATGACATTCGCGAAGGGAGCGGCGTTGAAGGACCCTTCAGGTCTATTCAACTCCAGCCTCGAAGGGAACGTCAGGCGCGCCATCGACATCCACGAAGGCGAAAAGGTCAACGAGGCCGCCTTGAAAGACCTCATTCGGGCAGCAGTAGCGCTCAACCTCGAGAGCAAGAGTAAGCCAAAGCCCCGGCGAGCGAGCAGCAAGCAGACCGGTTAGAATCCGCTTCCGGGAATGTTGTTCAAATCGAGTCAATTTGGTTCGTGTCAGGTTCAGACGGCATATCGTGGCCTGCCAGCATTTTAACGACATGGGGGATACAGATAGAACGGCGCTCTGAACTTGCGAAGTCGGTTCACGCCCGATTATTGTGCTCAAGACGCGGGGTGGGAACCCGGCGAAAGCGGGAAGGTCCCGATCAGAGGTAACAGTATTGCGAGCGGCCCGCCACGAATAGTCCGGGTCGCATTTCTGCGGTCATCGGAAGGGTACTTCTCGCGGGCCGGACGAGATGGACAACGATCCATTTCGGTTATGGTTCAGCCGACCGGAAAACGACCTGATGATGCCCTGTCATCGAGCATATCACCCGAACTGCCTCGGCGAGCGCATTAACTTGTCTCTGAGGTCGGTCGGACGTGCCGCAGCGTCGTCAGCGCTTTCGTCGATCATGAAGTCTGGCTCCCGTCAGAGACTCCGATTCGAACCGGGTGACTGATAGTAATACTTCGGAACGTACGGGTTATCGCATTGGTGCACCTGTTATATTTATTCATAGGGCTGAATAAATACTCATGACCACGTCTGTCGGAATCGTCGGTTTCCGCGGCTACAGCGGAGCCGAACTCGTGCGCATCCTCACCCGGCACTCCAACTGTCAGCCGGTGCTGCTCGAACACCGAGCCGACTCCGCCGCCCACTCCATCCCGCGCGACCAGAAAGCACCCAAAATCATCGCCTGCAATCCGCAAGCCGTGCAGGAACACAACGTCAAAGCCGTGATGCTCGCAACGCCGGCCGACGTCTCGATGGAACTGGCGCCCGCGTTGCTCGAAACCGGAGCCACAGTCGTAGATCTAAGCGGAGCCTTCCGACTGCGCACAGGGGAAAACTACAAGCGCTGGTATCGCGAAGAGCACGTCGCCGAGAACCTGCACAGCCAGGCAGTTTACGGTCTGCCCGAGTTCTACCGCGAAAACATCAAAGGAGCAAAGCTGGTCAGCAACCCCGGCTGCTATCCTACCGCCGCAAACCTCGCCATAGCGCCGCTGGTCCGCTGCAACTTAATCGAACGGACAGCCGGAATCATCTGTGACGCCAAGTCCGGGGTCAGCGGAGCCGGCCGCAAACCAACACTTAAAACTCACTTCTGCGAAGTCACCGAGAATTTCTCCGCGTACTCGGTACTCGACCATCGTCATGTCCCAGAAGTGCTGATGAACTCCGGCCTCGAAGAGAGTGAATTCTCGTTCGTGGCTCACCTGATTCCGATTGACCGGGGCATCCTCGAAACCATCTACTTTCGAGGGGTCGAAGGCCTCACCGCCGCCCGCATCATCGACACCTACGAGAGCGTTTACGCGAACGAGCCGTTCATTCGCCTCTACGACCCCGGTATTGTGCCCGACATCCACGCGGTGCAGCGCACCAACTTCTGCGATATCGGAGTCAAATATGATCCGGCAACACGCCGGGGTGTTGTCGTTACCTGCATCGACAACCTGGTCAAAGGCGCCGCAGGCCAGGCGGTCCAGAATCTCAATCTCGCACTCGGCTTTCCCGAAACAGAAGGCCTTCTGTGAGACTACTCGTTAAACTCGGCGGAACACTTCTCGATTCCTTTGACTCGCGCCATCGCCTCGCGCACGAACTCACCGAACTTCGTGAATCCGGACAGGAACTCGTCGTGGTTCACGGAGGCGGCAAGCAGATGACGCGCTTTCTTGCCGAACGTGGCGTAGAAAGCAAGTTCGTCAACGGTCTTCGCGTGACTACGCCCGAAGTAGTCGACGCCGTTCTGAAGGTTTTCGCCGGCAGCGTCAATCACGAACTCGTAGCGTCGCTCGTCGACGCCGGATCGATGGCCGTAGGTTTGACCGGCATCGATGCTCGCCTGACGGAAGCGGAACCGATGGACCCCGCACTCGGCGCAGTGGGAAGAGTCGTTCGCTCCAGCGCTGCCGTTCTGAACACCCTCACGCGAGACGGCTTTGTACCGGTTGTGGCGTGCGTTGCCGGCGGCTCCGGAGGGCAGATCTTTAACGTCAACGCCGACCAGATGGCCGTAGCCTGCGCCGTCGCGTTCCGCGCTGAGCAACTCATCTTCCTCACCGACGTGGACGGCGTCAAGGGACCCGATAACGCAGTCATTTCCTCGCTACTTCCCAGCGCGTGTGAACATCTCATAAACTCAGGTGTCGCGACTGGCGGCATGCAGGCCAAGCTGAACGCGGCAACCGACGCGATAAAGGGAGGCATCGGTCAGGTTGTCATAGCGCCGGGCGCCCTTCAGCGCGCGGCTGCCCGCATCGTGGCGGGCGAGAACATCGGCACCAGGTTAGTGCCGGAGGAGGCCCGACATGCGTAACGTGCTTGCGCTCGAACAGTCCGAGGAATTCGACATATCCGGCGTTGCGGAAATCACCACCCGCAAGGCTTCCATGCTCGACATTCATGCGTTGCTGAAGCTCATCAACGGGTATGCCGCGCAGGGCGTCATGCTTCCTCGCACCGAGTTCGAGATGTCGGAACACATCCGCGACTTCACCCTCGCTCTTCAGGGTGATCGTCTTGTCGGCTGTGGGGCGCTCCATTTCTACACGCCTACCTCCGGCGAGGTTCGGTCACTTGCTGTCGACCCTGATGTTAAGCGGCACGGAGTGGGCAGGGCTATTGTCGAGGCACTCGAAGCGGAAGCCCGCGAGTGCGGTCTGCACACGATTTTCGCCTTCACGTACGTTCCGGGCTTTTTTGGCAGAGTCGGATTTCACGAAGTCGAGCGCGGCGAGCTTCCGCTCAAAGCGTGGAAGGACTGTCTCCGCTGCCCGAAGTTCTCCTGCTGCGACGAGATCGCCGTCGTCAAGTATCTTGTCGAACATCCGGTTATGCAGCATGAGCCCGCGCATCTGAATCCGCCATTTATTGCGCTGCCGGTCATTCGCGGCTGAGCGCATATACTGGGAACGTGAGTCGTTCCGCAGCTATTTTCCTGTGTGCTCTGGCAGTCTTATGTTCAGCCTGTAATCGCGCAGGACAGAACAAAGAAGCCGTCCGCGATGGCATAGTGCAGCACCTGTCAAAGAATGCGGCTCTCGACATCAAGCAGCTGAACGTTGACGTTACCGACGTTAAATTCAACGGCAACACGGCGGTTGCGGCTGTTTCCATTAAGCCCAAATCTGCACCAGAGCAGGGGATGACCATGTCGTACACGCTCGAACGCCGCGGCGACAAATGGGAAGTGCAGGGTCGCGCAGCAGGTCACGGTGGAGCCGGAGCCGCTATGAGCGGCGGTATGGGAAGTGGCGCTGCGCCGCCCGCAGGCGCGGCCGAAAGCGGAACTCACAACGAAACTCCGGAACCGAAAGGGGCGCTCGGCGATGCTCCCGCGTCCGGTGCCGGGGTGTCGCGTGCTCTTCCGCCCGGACACCCTCCTGTAAACCCACCGTCCGCAGGTACAAAGTAGCCCACCAGAGTCTGATGATATGAAGCGAGTCGTCGTCCTTGGCGGAGGGCCAGCCGGAGCATTCACAGCAGCGCGTCTATCCGCCGCTGGTCTGGACACGACGATAATCGACGAAAAGCTTGCGTGGGAGAAGCCATGCGGCGGCGGGCTCACATGGAAAGCCTGGTCGAGATATCCTTTCCTGATCGAGAACGACACGCCGAGGAAATCCGTTCGCCGAACATATCTCAAATGCGGTAGCCGGACCACGGCAGCCCTCGATCTTTGCGAGCCGCTGCTCATCTACTCCAGGTTCGATCTAAATCGCCTCCTGCTGACACGCGCTGAGGCCGCAGGTGCCAGCTTTGAGAAAACCCGTGTTACGGGGCTTGACCGAACTTCGCGAGGATGGACAGTCCGCACCAGGGCTGGCGCGATCGACTCCGATTATTGCGTGATCGCCACAGGAGCGCGAAACGGTCTTCGCGAGGTCGGAACGGAGTGGAAGCCGGGCGACACTCTCAGCGCCCTGGGATATTTCATTCCTTACGACCAGGACCACGTCGACCTGCAGTTCTTCCCTGACTTCGAGGGATACATCTGGCTTTTTCCCCGCCAGGGCCATTTGTCCGCTGGCATCGCGGGCAAGGGAAAGCCTGCCTCCGAGATGAAATGTCTTCTCGACCGTTACCTTGCGGATAAAGGAGATCTCGACGAAGGATGCCACCTATTACGGTCACGTTATCCCGTCGCTGGAAAAATCGTCGTGGCGCGGCAACCGAGTCTCCGGCGACGGCTGGCTCGCGGTTGGCGATGCCGCCGGGCTCGTTGACCCCGTCACAGGTGAGGGGCTCTACTACGCAATGCGCTCGGGAGATCTCGCGGCCGATGCAATCCTCAATCAGCCGGAAAATCCCGCCGCGCACTATCGAAACACCGTCGCGAGCGAGTTCATGGAGGACCTCGAAGCAGGCTCCCGGCTCGCACACCGCCTCTTCCGAGGAAAATTTTTCTTTGCCGGAGTGACCACCAGAATGATCCAATTCATGCGGCGCTCCCCAACGATCCTGAATGTCGTCCAGGACTTGTTTGCGGGAACGCAAGGCTACCTCGACCTTCGCGACAGGCTTGTCGCCAGCCGTGGTCGGGTAATGCGTGAGTTGCTCCTGGAGGGGGGCGGTAATGGATGACGTCGTGATCGTAGGGGGCGGACCCGCAGGATCGGTCGCAGCCGCCCAGCTTGCTCAACGTGGCGTGAACGCCGTGTTGCTGGATGCCCGCCAGTTCCCGCGCGAGAAGGCGTGTGGCGGTGGAATCCAGCATCGCTGTCTTCAGTTTCTTCCATCTGACTTCTCCAGCGTTGAGCGCGCGGGTTGCAGTTCAGTTCGCCTGAGTCACGGGCTTGTTTCGACCGGCGTCAGAGATGCGGGTCGTCCCGTCGTCCACTGCGTGACTCGATGGGAGTTCGATCATTTCCTGCTGGAGAAAGCAAAGTCGGCTGGGGCTCATGTCCGGGAAGGTGTCCGTGTCACCTCCGTAGAGCGTGCAAATGGGTTCATCCGCCTGGAGACGAGCACTGGTCCTCTCACCGCGCGATACGTAGTCGCGGCCGACGGCGCGAACAGCATCGTCAACCAGCGACTAAATCCTCGGTGTAATTTCCAGTGGCAAACGGCTTTGTACGCCGAAGTGGACGCTCTGAAACTGGGACCATCGGCGGCTCGCTGTAATGAAATGCGGGTCGACGTAAACAGCCTCCCGTCCGGGTATGCCTGGATTTTTCCAAAAGGAGACCGCGTCAACATAGGCGCCGGCGCGCCGAACCGATTCGCCAGACTCCTTACAAAATATCTCGCAGCCTTCCTCAAATCGGAGGGCTACGAAACCGACGACCTCCGATGGCGCGGGCACCAGCTCCCCACGATGACAAACCGGACAGTCTTTGCGAGTGACAGTCTGTTCGCCGTGGGTGATGCCGCCGGAATGGTCGAGCCGCTGACCGGAGAAGGAATCTCCTACGCGTGTCACGGAGCACACCTCCTTTCCGAGGCAATTGCGGCGCATTTCAACAGCGCTGAGCCATGGGCCGCCGAGAGTGCCTATATCAAAGCCGTCCGATCGCTGATTCGGTCGGAACTCATCTGGAGTCAGCGGATTGTGCTCTTCTCCACGGTGTTTCCAAGAGCATTTGGTGCAGCACTCCGAAACGACAGAATGTGGGGAATTTTCTTCCGCGTGCTCACGGGTGAGCTCACCTTCAAGGATCTCGAGACGAACCTGCTTGGATGGGTTCGCAACATGGGCCCGGCTTTGGAAGCCTTCGGCTACATGCGTGAGTTAGTGATGCGGCTCTCGCGTGAAGTCGAGCGCGCAGAACACAATCTTGAAGCCTTGCACGCATCGGTAACGCGCAAAGCCGTTTACGCGGACTGACGGTACAATCAGGAACTGAGTACCGTACCTGCCCCCGCCAGCATGACGAAGACGCTCGCCCCTCCAGAAATCGAGAAGGAAAAGCTCGATGAGTTGTCTCCGCTATACAACGTCGTTTTGCTCGATGATGACGAGCACACGTACGAGTACGTCATTGAAATGCTCCAGAAATTGTTCCTTATGGCGGAGGTCGATGCATTCCGTCACGCCGTCGAGGTCGACACGGTTGGACGTACGGTCGTGATCACCTGCGGGCTCGGAGAAGCAGAGTTCGGCCGCGATCAGATCCACGCATTCGGGCCCGACTGGCGCATGCCTAAATGCAAAGGCAGTATGCGGGCAATCGTCGAGCCTGCCGCGTCAGGATCGCGCCTCAGAGACAACTGAGTTTTGAGCTTTTCTCGCGTCCGCTAACTGCAGCGTTAGCTTTACCGCTTCCGCTGACTCCGACGGAGGACAAAGCGCGGGCGTCTTCCCTGTAGTGCAACACTCGTGGAAATAGCGCAGTTCAGCTTCAAATGCGTCGGTTTCGGGCAAAGGCAGCGTCCGAGCTTCCCCGTCAGCCCCATACACAGTCACACCTGGTGTCTCGGACAGCGAACTGAACTCGAACGTTCCGCCATCGGCGACGATCGTGAACTCCATTGAGAATGGATACGACTTGCGATGGTGCCATCCGCCTGTGATCACGACACTAAGTCCATCGGAGTAGTTGAGAGTCGCGTTCAGAGTGTCGACCCCATTCGCCATGTTTTCATACCCGGTTGCAGAGAAGCTCAGCGGCGTTCCAAACACATGCAGCGCGTAATCGACATCGTGAATCAGCAGATCGAACACACCGCCGCCACTCACGGAAGGATCGCCAAGCCACTTGCTCCAGAACGGCGCCGCACACCGGCGGCGAAGAATTGCACTGCGCACCGGACCATACTCACCAGACTTGATCGCATCCGCTGTGGCACGATAAGCAGGAAAAAATCGCAGAACCTGACCGGCCATCAAGATCCGGTCCGTCTGTTCCGCGAGCCGAATCATCTCTTCAGCCTCGGACGGCTTCAGCGACATCGGCTTCTCCACCAGCACATGCTTCCCGGCGCGCAGTGCGTCAAGCGCGACGGAAGCATGCAGATTCGTAGGAAGGCAGATATCGACAGCCTCTACATTGGCATCGGCGAGCAGTTGATGGTAGTCCTGATACCGGCCCATTTGCGAGAAGTCAAACTTCTCGCCGCTGTTGCCGAGATTGCCTTTGACCGCGCTGAGATCGCCTGTCAGCCGTTGCGGGTCAGTGCTGCAAACAGCGACAATCTCAGCACCGGGCACATTTCTCCACGCCTGGAGATGCGTCGTCCCCATGAAACCCAAACCGATTACGCCGATACGCATATAAGTCAGCGTACAGCAAGCCGCGCCCGATACGATTGACTACACTGCGACCCTGCTAGCCGACAATGTCGTCGTATTCGGCGTGAGTGCCGATCCAAAACCAAAGGAACCCGTCGGCCACTTTAATCGCAAGTGCGCGGTGCCGGAGACCCACTCTTGCGGACCAGACCTCGTTGATTTTCTTGAAATGCAGTGACGAATGCTGCGGATCGGTTTTCAACAGTTCGAAAGCCTTATCCGCGGCACCTTGAACGTTTCTCGGCAAAGCACGATAGCACGCCCAGAAATCAGGGGCGGCATGGTGATTCACAACTTTGTCGAGTGTCCAGCGCCGTGATCACGGCGAGCGCGTTCCATAAGCCTGGAAAGTTTGCCGCTCTTTACATCAGATTCGATCTGACGGTCCCAGACCTCCGCATCGTAGTGCGCAAACCACTCCCTGAGAGCTCTGAGCTCAACGGGGGTCAACTCGGCGATCTGTTTCTCAAGTTGCTCAACGCGGCTCATCCATTGCCTCGATTCCAGAGTACTACTCGGCCCTGGCACCCGATGGCGAGCAATAACAGACTGGGACTGACTGAGCAGACCCGCGGCCCTACATGCTTACGACTTGAAACGTAAACCGCTCGGGCGGCAGCGACGAGACCGGATCCGGAGCAAGGTGCGACCACGTCTGATATGCCGTACTTGCGACGCTCGAGTTCAGATAAAACAAAAACTGGTTCGAGAAGCAGCCGATAGGTGGAGGCTGCCGGAACGTCAAACGCATTCCCACCGCGCGTTCCAGATCGACTCCTTCGGGACGAACAGCCTTATCGCCCAGCAGCGTCACAAACGAGCAGCGGCTTGCATGTGGCCAGACATCCGGACGCAGTACTGGACGGAGTTGAGGCGAGAACTGAAACGTCGTCTCGCATTGACGAATCCATTCCAGAATTCCGTCACCCCACTGCCAGTGCGCAATGAACCCAAGGTATTGCTCGACCAGGTTGATGGCGAGATCCATCTTGCGCCGCTCGATGTCGAGTTCGGCCGCATTCTCGTCGTAGGCGTTGTCCGACAGCAATTCCTCCGACTGCACGATCTCATTAGCCATATTCACGACCCTGTCCATGCGTTTCATCGCCGGCGTTCCGCGCACGAGCAGAGGTGGAAGTTCGTGCTTCCGGTCTCCCGGTATCTCGACGAACTTTCTGTCACCAATCACGTCCATATAACTGCCTCCGAAGAGTCCAGGGATACGACAAACAGGGTCGGTTCTGTTTCTCGCCATCCTGGCATAGAAGACGCCAAGTTTGCAATAGGCGTTTCGTAACTGACAAAACATTACATCCTGCCTACGTAAGCGAGATTTTTCAACCGCGTTGGTCAAATCGTGCAAAGCCGGTCAAACAATTCTCGTTAAAGTTTGGAGGCGTAGTACCGTGACCAGAGCTGGAGTACTTCAGCGTCCACCTTCGCCGGCAAAGCGGTCGAGAGCATGCGTGACATCGAGTGCTCCTTCGTAGTCGGCATCATCCTTTGAATTCTGGCGCGAT
Source organism: Bryobacteraceae bacterium (assembly GCA_963794765.1). Lineage (GTDB taxonomy): Bacteria > Acidobacteriota > Terriglobia > Bryobacterales > Bryobacteraceae > JAWXCM01. The sequence continues at coordinate 27,445 of CAWCGC010000051.1, forward strand.
AACATGCGAAGCAATGAGACGACGAGACGCAATGCTGAGCGCGGCCGCGACGGCAGCAGCCGCCACCGGGATCGGACGAGCCGCTGCGGATACCAGGGACTTGACCATCGAGCGACTCGAGCTATTTCTGGTGCCGGTCAATCAGCGCGGTGCCTGGCTCCTCGTCCGGATAACCACGAAGTCCGGGCTGAGCGGCATTGGGGATGCCTCCCACGGCGGACCCGATCAGGCCAAGGTTCAACTCATCCGGCACTTCTTCGAAGCAGTTCTCGGCAGGTCTGTCTATGACATCGAATACCTTCGTCGCACGACTCTGGAAGACGTACTGAAGGGCGGCAGTTCCGCTGCAATTTCGATGTCAGCAATCGAGCAGTGCATGTGGGACATTCAGGGCCAGGCCGCCGGTCTCCCCTGTTATGAACTGTTCGGCGGAGCGCTGGAAACGAAGATTCGGAACTACGCAAACATCAATCGGTCGACCACCTTTCGCGAACCGTCAGGCTTTGCGGAGATGGCAGAGAAAGCCGTGCACGCTGGCTTCACCGCCATTAAGCTCGCGCCATTCGACGATATGCCAACGGATCTGAGCCAGCGTGAAGTAATCGAGCAGTACACGCAAATGGGCATCGCGCGAACCAAAGCCGTCCGTGACGCTATCGGCCCGAAGCTGGATCTGCTTGTGGACGTCCACAGCCACCTCGATGTTCCTCGCGGACTCGAACTGGCAAAGCGATTTGAGCCCCTGAACTTGTTCTGGCTGGAAGAAGTAGTCCCGCCGAAACCTCCGACAGGTCTGGCCGAGATCAATCGGGCCGCAAAGATGCCAACAGCCGGAGGGGAAGCGATCTGGGGCGTTCGTGGTTTTTTGCCGTACCTCAGTGCCGGAGCCGTGGACATCGCCATGCCTGACGTGAAGTATTGCGGCGGCATGCTGGAACTGAAAAAGATCGGTGCTCTGGCCGACGCGCTGAACATAAAGATTGCGCCGCACGGCCCCGCAAGTCCTGTGGGCAATCTGGCGGCGGCACATGTCTCGGCGACACTGCCGAACTTCCTGATCCTGGAATATTCCTACGGAGAGGTCGACTGGCGCACGGAACTAATCGATCCTCCGGAGCAACTCAGCGCCGGCTGCATCGAGCTGACGAAGCGTCCCGGCCTCGGCGCGAAACTGAATGACAAACGCGTAGGACCACACCGAGTCTGACTTGCCGCCCGGCAATCAGCTGTAGCAAAGTTTGGCAACCACCTCACTCCTGCAGGCGACGTCGGAAACCGGAGGATGTTCATGAACGCAGCATCTTGGTATCGAGACAATGCAGCTGATCGCCGTAGCTGCCACCACGCCGGCTCTCAATTTGCTGAGTCGCACACGAGCGTATTTCGGCTGTAGAATTGCCGGCGCGCTCTTTGCGGGGGTCGCGTCGGTGGGCTGGATTGCGGAACGCCTGCTGAACGTGCACACCCCGATCGACATCGTGGTCGACAGCGCTGCGGATCATGCCACGTGGATCGCGAGCTCCTTGTTCCTGTTTAGCTTCGTGTGCTGGTCGCGGCGCAGAGTCTTCGATGAAGGCATGACAATAACTCAAACACCGTCCGATCCGGCGCCCGAACGGATCTGAAAAGCCCCGAGATGTTCCAGGGGTCTGCGTCTCACAGCGTTCAATCGTTCAGTTATTCTGTCGACACCACACTACTCTCGCGCTATCAGTTGTGGCACAGTTTGCAAACGACCTCTTTCGCCGCGACGAGGTGAGCTTTCGTAGTCGACCCATGCGCGTTGTGGCACAAGCCGCACTGACTGAGCATCTCGACCGTGTGCGGTGGATGAACACTCGTAAACTTGCCCTGCTGATGGCAATCGAAGCAGCCGACCTTGAAGGCAAACCGTCCGCGACGGTTCACTTCGTGGCACTTCGTGCAGGCGACGTCGGGAACTGGGGGATGTTCGTGGAACGCAGCATACTCCGACGGAGCATTAGGGCCAACGAATACCCCAATCTCCTTCCGCACATCTCCCGAGACAAGTGCAATCTTGTGAGGCCCGTTCGGAAGGGGAACTTTGGAGCGCAAAACACCAGGGTACGGACGCTCCGAAGGAATCGTCGCCCCATCCACCTCAAGCGTTCCTTCGGGAGCGCCGGCGATGATGTCAACGACTCCTGATTTCAGAGCGGCCTTGTCAACCGGGCGAACAATCCGTGGACCTTCGTCCGTCGCACCGGCGGCAACGGCTGTCGCCATCAGAACGACAGCAAACAGCCGCTCGATCTCACCTGCGAATGCGAACGAACGATCGGTCAATCTGAGCAAGGTTCGCAACACCAGCCATCCCCATGTCGACCGCCAGTTCCGATCGAAGCAGTTCAATTACGCGCTCGATGCCGCGGGTGCCGAACGCACCCAAGCCCCAGAGATACGGTCGGCCGATCCCGACAGCGGACGCGCCCAGAGCCAGCGCCTTGAACACATCGGTCCCACGCCGGAAGCCGCCATCAACCAGCACGGGAATCTTGCCGTTCGCCGCCTCGACGCACTCAGGCAAGGCTTCAATCGTCGCACCCACCTGATCCAGTTGCCGAGCCCCGTGATTCGAAACCACTACGCCCGCAAACCCGCCCTTAACGGCCCGCTCGGTGTCTTCAGACGTCATGATGCCCTTGATAATTACTGGCATCTTAGTGGCATCCCGCAGCCGCTGCACCGTGTCCCAGGTAGGTGTCGCAACAGCCCGATCCGCGGGATAGTCCCCCGTCGTCCACACGATTTCGTCGGGCTTGTAGATGATGTTGCCCCTATCGTCGCGGGGAATGCCTTTGCTGTTGCACCAGCTCCGGACAAGACGGTTGCGAACACTGCGTTCCCGATGCGACACGTGGTAGATGTCCACGGTCACCGAGATACCGGTGCAGCCCTTGTCCTGCAGCTTGTCCGCCCAGTCTTCCATCTGATTCTTCGAGCGGAACTCGGCGGTCGTCGTGAACTGCCACCAGACCTTCGGACCCTTCCCGGATTCGACCACCTGATCGATGCCGCCCGTCGAGATCATCATCGTGTTCGAAGCCGCCGCCGCCCGAGCTGTATCGGCATCGCCATTGGTGAAGACGCAGTTCTTTCCGCCTGTTGGACACAAATAGATCGGATGCTGCAGTTGCTTGCCGAACAGCGTTCGCGAGATGTTGATTTTGCTGACGTCGTTGCGAAGAAAGTGCGGCCGGATGATGATGTTCTCGAACTGTCTGCGGTTGTCCCGAAGACTGGCTTCGTCTTCCGACCCTTCGTCGAGGTAATCCCACGCAAGCGGATCGAGCTTCTTCTTCGCGAGTGCCCCCATCTCCAGCACATTCACGGCCTGGTAAATCGGGTCCTGAAGCTCGCTATATTTGTGATCCGCACGAAGCAGCGGCGACGCTGCAAAGAACTTCATCAGATTACTGACCGCTTGACGTCGATTCATTCCCGCTCCTCTCGCTTAAGCGTCGAGCACCGGTTCACGATAGCTCCTTCACTTGTAGCTGACGCGGGCGTCTTCGAGAATCCGTTTGGCACGCGCCGGATTGAAAACGCCGCAGGAACAGAAGCGCGTCATATAAGTCGCCGCCTGCTCCGGCGTGCGGCGGCCTTCCTTCACCCAGTCGATCATCTTCTTCGCCAGGGAATGGGCTCACCATGCCATGCCCGCACATGGTGGAGAGCATCAGCACCTGACGTGTTCGGCAGATTCTCGGTCTTGCCCTCGAAACCCAGCGAATAGCCGACGCTGTGCCGCGGAATGCCCGCGGCGTGGCAGCACTGCTCGGCGCCATCGATCGAGGTCGAGATATTGATGCTCAGCCCGAGATCCGCGCTCCTTCACTGCCTTCACGAAAATCTTCGGCCGGCGACGCGATTGTCGAACACCGCCGCGACCGGTGGTGATGTGATCCAGGCCCTCGATCACCGCCTCGAAATCCGGCGTCATATCGCGATTCCAGTGCGACGGCGGATTCATCGTTCTGCAGGGCCGCAGCGCTCCGCCATGCCGCGCATCGCCCAGGTTCACCGGCTTGAATGTCACCGCCATCTCGCAGAAATTGCCGCAGCTTCGGCGAGCGCGCCCTCGTCGTTCTTGCCGCGGCTGGCAATCGCGAACACAACGTAGTCGTCGCGAAAGCTCTCGGCGCTCGCCGAAGCGATGCAGTGTATTCGTCATCGTGCCTGCTCCCACGGTCTCATGCTTCGCAGCCTCGACCACGTTCGTGATGCGGCCCAGCCCGATATTCGTCTTCGCGCGCTCCAGCTTATAGCCCAGCCGCTCCAGAATCGGCGCCACCACGTTCTCCTCGCCGTTCTCATCGCAGCGCGTGCCCACGCCCAGCGCGACCACCGTGTCCACCTGCTTCTCGACTATCCCACACCAGCCGGATGATCTCTTCGGTGCGCTCCACCGGAACCTTGATCTCGACGATCGCGGACATCACTTTCTCGTCCAGGATGTCTTCGCGAATCGTGCCGGTCGGCACATCGGTCATCAGCGACGTAACCGGATTCTTCTTCTCGAACGCCACGCCGGCCTGCGCCAGCGCCCAGCACATCTTCTGAATATCGCGAAACCACACGCCCACGCCCGGCCGGCCGAACTCGATCGTGAATCCGACCTCGCCCACCTTCACGCGGCCGCTGACATCGTTGGTCTTGACTTCTTCCGTGCCGCGGCCTTCCACGCCGGTCGATTCGTGCGGCACGCGCGGATCGGAGAACGCGCGCCGCACCACTCGCGGCCACGCTCAGTTCATCGGGCTCGAACGCGGCCGTCGGGACAGACATCCGGCTCGGGATCGAAGCGCAGCCGCATCGCCTGAAAGACCTTGCGCATGGTGCGCACCATCGTGGGATTCAGATGCTCCTGGCTCAGCCCGTTGATAGCAGGCGTAGCACTCCACGCATTCGTCGCGATTGATGGTGGCGCGCTTAATCACCGGGTCGATATAGATCGCGCCCATCGGACAGACATAGGTGCAGTTGCCGCACGCGACGCATTTATTGGATTGATTGATTCTCATGAAGGTTCCGCAAAAGCGACATGACGAGTCGCGTCAATTCTCATATAAAGCACAGCCGCGACCACACACAGAGACGCCGCCAAAAGAAATGGCTGGTTCCAGCCATAGCTGTGCACCATATAACCGATCACAGCAGGCGAGATCGCAGCTCCCATGTTGCCGCAAGTATTCATCACAGCAGAAACTGAGCCCGCGTACTCAGCGCCGATGTCAAGGGGCAGCGCCCAGGACACCCCTACCGTCAATTCGAGCCCAAACACAGCAACGCAGCTGAACAGGACACTCATATACGGATCGTGAGTCAATGCCGCCGGTACAATGCCCCCGGCAGCAAGCAGAAATCCTGCCGCGCCCACGGCCCGCCGAGCCGTCCTGAGATTGCCTGTGTTCCTGAACCACAGATCCGAAAACCATCCGCCGCACAGATCGGCCTACGGTTCCGCAGAGCAGCGGCAGGGACGCATACAACCCCATTTGCTTCATGTTGAAGCCACGATAACCGCTGAGATACGACGGGAACCAGATCAGGTACATATTGATGCAGTAGCCATAGCAGAAATACATCGCGCACATGATCCACAATGTCCGACACGCAAGAATCGCGCGCCATGGAACGGAACAAGTCGTCCCGGAGCGCTTTCCAATCGCATCGTGAATAATCGACAACTCCGCCTGGTTAACAGACGAGTGTTCGGATGGCGTATCGCGGTAATAAACGAACCACACAACCGCCCAGCAGACGCCAAGTATGCCAAAAACAAAGAACGGAGATCGCCACCCGTAAGCGGCTGTCAGCGCAACGACAACCGGAGCCGTAATGATGCACCCAGCCGCGAGCCGGCATGCGTGATCCCTTGGGCATAACCTCGCTCAGAAGGAAGAATCCATCGGGACAGCGACCGCGTTGCGATCGGGAATGCACCTGCCTCCCCCACACCGAACAGAAATCGGGTTAGCACCATCGAAACTGCGTTCCATGACATCGCTGTCATCGCAGTGAAAAAGCTCCACCAGCACACTATAGCTGTCAGCGCGCGCCGCGGCCCCAGTCGATCACCCAGCCACCCTCCGGGGACCTGAAACAAAGCGTGGCCCCAGCTGAAAGAGGAAAGGATCCAGCCGACAGTGACCGTGCTGATCCCGAACTCCTTCTGGATAAACGGAATCGCAGACGCGATCGCGGTCCGGTCCATGTACGTGATCATGTACACCGCGACCGTCAGCCACAGCACGACGTGGCGGATGCGTGTTGGCCGGACCGACTGCGCTACTGAGGCTGCCTGTGATGCTGCTATGGCCATTACTTAATGAGGCTTTGCGTCACGAAGATGAGCGATATCCGGATATCCGTTCATCGCCAGTCGTGTGCTCGGACCATCACCGTACCAGCGCGGATTGTGGAACGTGAACGGAGGTACATACACCACATCGCCTTCATCCGCAATAATGACGCCGACTTTCTCGATCTTGTAACGGATCTGCCCCTGCATAATCAGCCAGTATTCCGAAGACTCAGGGTGATAATGCCCGCGTTCGCTCTCATTGATCGGAGGCAGATTCTTCGCGTAGCCGTAGATAATATTGGACACTCCTCGATCGTCATGAACGAAGCGGCTGCCCTTGTAGTTCGGATCCTTCTCCAGGTCGTATAAGTTGATGTGCGGTTTGTTGTCGTAGCCGTACGGATGCGCCTTGCGATTCAGCAGAACTGGAATCCACGTCACGCCCGGCATCTCCGGCGGTTTCACATCCTGCGGGTACAGGGTCTTGGCCTTCGCAATATTCGTCTCGAACCGCAGCGCCGGCTTGTCCCCGATCACTTCCATCGAGTAGATCGTCTGCAGCGGAACCTGTACCATCGATCCCTTCTTCGCCACAAACGAATCCTGTCCTTCGATGTCGAACCGGATCTCGCCATCCATAATCACCCACCACTCGCGAGTATCGGGATGAAATCTCTTGCTGACTTTTGTTCCTGGCGCAGCCTGAATATATTCGCTGTGCAGCAGGGGATCATCGACAATTACCTCACGCCAGCTCGCCTTCCCCTTATATTTGCTGCGAAGATCAGTCAGTTTGGTGTGCGGCTTGACGCCCGGAGGGTACTGCGCAGGCTCATACTTCGGCGCCCACGAAGGCTCCTCTCCGCTGATTCCCAACACCAGCAGCCCGGCAGCAACGGCCAGCAGAGCAAGGCATCGTCTCATCGATTCACCTTCTTCCCGGCAATCATAACCATGTCGATGGTTCTTGTGTTCTTAATGTCGTCGAGCGGATTCTTCGCAAGCACGATCAGGTCCGCCCACTTTCCGTTCTCCAGCGTTCCGAGATCTTTGGTGACGCCAAGAAACTCGGCATTGTTCTTCGAAGCCGCCTGAATGATCTGCATCGGCGTAAGCCCTGCCTCATTCATCAGCTGCATCTCAACATGCTCGAAGTAACCCGGAAAACGTCCCGGAGGTCCCGGTATCCGTACCGAACCCATACTTCACGCCAGAATCGACCAGCTTCTTGAGATTCCGCTTCGCTACCGCGAGTGCCGTAGCAAATCGCGGATCGGAAGGAATAGCCTTCTGACCAGGAGTCTTTAACGTTTTCACAACATCCGGCGAAACCGAGTGAGTGAAGAAAGGATCGTCAAGCCACGCCGGCCGATTGGCGTAGTCGAAGGACGACATCTCGCGAGTCAGTGTCGCCGCCCCCATCCACGCACCCTTCTGCTTCATGGTGTTGATGAGCCGCTCATCGACATCTTTGTCGCGAACGCTGTGCAGCAGAACATTCAGTCCGCGATCAACCAGATCCTGGGCATCCTGCAGATAAAAAATGTGAGCACCGACCTTCAGATTGTGCTCATGTGCCGCGTCGATGATCGCCTTCGAAAGATCGAGCGGAATCTTCCGCTCGCGCCCAAAGTGGTCATCAACCCAGATCTTCACAATGTCGACGTGCTTGTCTGCCAGCCACGCAACGTCTTTCTGCGCCTGCGCAGGACTGTCCACCTCGAACGGAACGCCCTTCATTCCGGGAACGGTCGTCGGATACCCGCCTGCCCCGGTAAACCCGCGAAGCGCGGTAAAGATCCGCGTAGTATCCGGCCGCCCGGCTCGCTGCGCAGCACGGTACTTCAGGATCATCTCCTTGTCCGTGCCCATGCTCACGACGGAAGTCACGCCATACCATGCATACGTGTCGAGGTTCTTGCGCAGATTTTCGTCTGTATAGTTCGACGGGTCCTGTGCCAGACCCTTCGTATTCGCCAGGTGCCCGTGAAGATTGATGATCCCGGGCATCACAAACTTCCCCGCCAGGTCCTCAGTAGAGGACCCTTGCGGCGGTTTCAGGCCCGCCTTAGGCCCAACGTAGCGAATACGGCCATCGGTGATGACCATTGCCGCATTCGCGAGCGGACTCTTGCCGGTACCGTCAATCAGTGTGAAGTTCTGAAGTACAACGGTCTCTGCACACGCTGACACGGCCGCAACGGCAATCGCCGTCGCGATCTTCAAGGTCCCCATGGTCACGCCAGTCTATCAATGGAGTACCAGCTTCTGCACCCGAAGATTGCCAAGCTCACCCACATACAGCGTATTCTCACTGCGGCAGTCGATGGAGTTGACCGTTCCGAACTCTTTCGGCAGCTTGCCGGCCCGGCCGAACTTGCCAACGACGGTTCCGTCCAGGCGCATCTTGTAGATCTCACCGGCAACATCGATATCGTTCCACGGATTGGAATTGGAAACGAACAGGACCGGATTCGCTCCCCTGCGTCATACACATCGCCTGCGGGTTGCCGACGTTCGAAAACGCCGTCTTGAAGGTGCCGTTGTTGTCGAAAACCTGGATGCGATTGTTGCCGCCATCGCCCGCGTAGACATTCCCCTGCGCGTCCACCGCAATGCTCAGCACATTGGCGAACTCGCCCTGGGCCTGTCCCTCGCTTGCCCCAGGACTTCACGAATTTGCCGTCTTTATCGAACTTGGCGATGCGCGCGTTGCCAGCGCCATCGGCCACGAAGATATTGCCTGCGGCGTCCCACGCCACATCGGTCGGCCGGTTGAACAGATCGGTGGGCTGTCCCGCGCCATCGTTCTCTCGCAACTGCGCGCCGGACTGGCTCCGCTTCCGCCTTGCGCCCAAGCAGCATCAGCGACGCGCCCCTGCGGATCGAACTTCATGACCATGTTGCTCATCTCGTCCACCGCCCAGATATTGTCCGGCGGGTCGATGCGCACCTGCGCGGCAGCCATAAATCCGTAGGTGTCTTTGCCGATTTCCCGCACGATACTTGCCGGTGCGATCGAACTGGAACAGCCGCGAGCCGCCGTGCGCGAACGGCCGCATGGTGCCGATCGTGACCGTGGGATGCCCCGTGCGCGTGTAGACGAAAATATCGCCCTTGGAATTGGTCGCGACGCCGGCCACTTCGCCGAGATAAAGACCGGCGGGCAACTGAAGCGCGTTGGGGACGGAATCGAATTTGATCTCCGGGCGCAGAGCTCTGGCCGCACGCGACAGACAGCCGCAGAGCAATCCGGCAAAGAACGATCGTCGTCAGGATCGTCGCAGGTGATTTTCATGGTGTTCCGCCATGGTACGACGGCATTCAACCGTGACCCTGGACGGCGTTTGAGAATCAGTTTCTGCACCCGCCACGATTCGATCTCGCCGACGATGATCTCGTTCGGGATTCCGGCAATCGATCATGTGAACCACCTGGAATCCAGGAGCCATCTTGCCGGGATGGCCGAACTTGCCGAGCACTGTTCCATCGAGTTCGGCCTTGTAGATTTCGCCGGTGATGTCCCACGTTCCGGGCATGTTCCCGTTCGGATTCGAATTCGAGAAGAACACGTACTGATGCGGGCCGCCCGAAACACAGACGGTCCAGCCGACACCCAGATTGGTGATCTCCCGGATCGGCTTCAGGTTGTTGTCCAGCACCTGATAGCGGTTGTTGGTGCGGTCGGCGACCCAGACATTGCCTTGCCGTCCACCTGCAGGCCGTGCGGCAGGTTGAATTCTCCCGAGCGCCTTGCCCGGCTTTTTCGCTGCCCGCCTGCGCGAGGAAGCGGCCATCCTTGTCATACTTCACCACCCGGTTATTGCAGTAGCCATCGGAGATAAAGATGTTGCCCTGCGGGTCCCAGCCCACATCGGTCGGCCGGCAGAATTCGTACTTTTGCGCCGGGCGTTCGGCGGTCCCTGAGGCGGCGCGGCCAACACGCCCAGCACCGCGAGCGGTCTTCTGCCCGAGCACCATCAGCACTCTGCCATCGGGGCTGAACTTGGTGACCATGTTCGAGCCTTCGTCGACCGTCCAGATATTGTCGTCCTTATCGACGCGCACCGAATGGGCGAATTCGAAGCCCAGAAATCCGCTGCCGATTTCCTTGAGGAACTTGCCGGTCTGGTCGAATTCAAACAGCCGGTTGTTGTTGCTGCGGTGAAAGACGAAGACGTGGCCCTTGGAGTTGGTCGCCACCGCGACGGCTTCGCCGAGGTACTCGCCCGGAGGCAGTTTCAGGAAGTTCGGCACCGAAGTAAACGGAATCTCAGGGACATTCTGGATGGTCGCCTTGCGCTGGGCAAGCAGGGGTGACATCGCGAACGCCATCACCGTAACAGACCAAACCGGCAGTCGTTTCATAAGTGTCTCCTTGTCGAGTAACCTAACGACAAAGAATCAATTCTATAGCCGGGAAGGCACGGCGGTCAGCGTGTCGTGGCTGCCCCTGGCTCGCAGCCGCCCCGCATAAAAGAATGTTGCACTGCTGTGACTGCATCGGTTCTCTGAATTTCGTCCATCATACGGAGGCGGCATGTCGAATACACTCACCGCTAAAAGACATCCCAGAACGACAACCGGCAGTGTTCGTACGCTGACAACAGTCTTAGTATGCTCCGTGTTTTGTCTCCTGGCAGCGCAGCTCAAGGGGCAATCCAGTGAGCCTGTTTTCCCGAACCCTGGCCAGCGTCGGCATGTCGCGCGACCAGCAGCGACAGCTCGGTCTGCAAGTCGCCGCCCAGGTTTATCAGCAAATGCCGGTCCTGCCCGACAGCAGCGAGGAAACCAAATACATCCGGCAACTCGGCGAGAAACTGGTCGCCACCATCCCGTCCGAGTACTCCTGGCCTTTCGAATTCCACGTCGTAGCGCAGAAGGACATCAACGCCTTCGCGCTGCCCGGCGGCCCTATGTTCGTCAACATCGGAACCATCACCGCGTCCGCCAATGAGGCACAACTCGCCGGTGTGATGGCGCACGAGATGTCGCACGTCATCATGCAGCACTCCGCGAAGCAGGCAGGCAAGGCGCAAACCACCGGCCTGATTGCCGGAATCGCGGGAGCCGTCCTCGGCGGTCTGGCCGGTGGAGCGGTCGGGCGACTCGGCCAAATGGGAATCCAGATGGGAGCTCAGGGCCTCATGATGAAGTATTCCCGTGGCGACGAAACGCAGGCCGACGAAGTAGGAGCAATCATCCTCTACAAAGCCGGGTATAACCCACAGGCAATGGCCGATTTCTTCAGGACGCTCGAATCTGAGGGTGGACCTTCGTCCCCACAATGGCTCAGCGATCACCCCAATCCCGGCAACCGGGAGAAGAATATCGAGCAGGAAATCAGGAACTGGCCGACCGAAAAATACACGAGTGACAGCCCTGCGTTTGAAAGAGTCCGCAAACACGCCATGACCGTGAAGGCTTATACGGGCCAGGAAATTGCGGCAGGTGCCAAATCCGGGCAATGGGCTGCGGAGAACAGACAGAACGGCGCGGTCATCAACGGTGCTGGCGCATCCGGCTCAATCGCCCCCGTGTCCCTGGAGCAAGTGCTTCCGGCGAATCAAATGACGACCGCAAGACTCGGTCCCATAACAATGCGGCGTCCGGAGAACTGGCAGGTTCACATGCCGCAGAAGCGGGGTGAATTCGTCACCATCGCCCCTGATGCCGGCATCACGGCAAACGGCGTCGGCTATGGAGTGCTCATCAACGAAATGGCTGCACCTCGAGGCGCTCGCACGAGCATCGATGAAGTCACAGCGCAGCTTGTGCAGCAAATGCAGCAGAACAATGGACTCGAACCCCTCGGCCGTGCCCAGCCGATTACAGTAGCCGGCGTCGAAGGCCGCTCGATCATGCTGAAGTCCACCTCTCCGTTTCAGGGTCGCAATGGTCAGCCACAACAGGAGCGGGACTGGCTGGTGACTGTGCCCGCACCGTGACGGCTCGATCATCTTCTTGATCTTCATCGCCCCGGAATCGGAATTTCGTCGCCTGGAGCCGACATACCAGGCAATGCTGCAGAGCATGCAAATCCAGTAGTGGAAAGTGGCTATTCTCAGCGCCTCATAAGTCGTTTGTCACGACTAACGTGAGGCTAGTGGAGGGCGGCATACTCCGCCCTCGCTTGCTGAAGATCGGGATATCGGGATCGGCATCTTTCCAGACAGTCAGGAAATCCTGGTACGCGACCTTCGCCCTCGCGTTGTTTCCCGAAAGCATCAACGCTCTGGCCATTTGTAGCCGTGCCACCGCCCCTATGGGGTCACTAATGACAACTCCGGGTGAGCCGAGAATCTTTTGGAATTCGGCCGCGGCTTCGGCGCCATGTGCGGCCAAATAGGCCTCGCCACGCACATAGACCGGGTAGAGCGCGCCGAAGAAGCCGAAGGCGAACTCAGCGGCGTGCCTAATTCATAGGGAATGGCGATTTGCAGCAGTTCGATAGCCTTGGCCGGTTCACCCCGCTTCAGGGCGATAACCGCGCGAAGCTCCGGCAGGTAATTGAATTTAACTGCCGTATCCTCCGGGAAGCGGTTTCCAGATCTTTCGCGATTCTGATCGGCGAAAGTTGTATTCCGGCCGCGGCCAGTACAAAGGCAGCGCCATACTCCGTATCCCGGCTCTTTGGAAAGCTCGAGCACCGCCATCGCGCCCTGCCTGGCGGCGGCCGCGATTTCCGAAAAAGGCGTCCCACATGGCGCGGCGGCGATATCCCAGCCCAGCCTCCCTATCCAGCTCGGACGCCTGATGAGCCAAGTCCGCCGCATGCTGTGACATCTTCTTTGCCCGCTGCAACTGGCCGGAATACGCCAGGACGAGGGCCTCCTGATCGGAAAGCCAGTCCTCCAAGCCGGATTTGCCCTGGCCCAGGGCCACTTCCCGGTCCATTCCCGCCTTGTCATCCTTCAGAAAGGCGATGATCGAATCGATCGACCGAAAACTCAGGGATCACAAGTTTGCGTTCAGACGCGCGCTGAAGAAGGTTCTCGGCTTCTCCCAGGCGGTCAAGCGCTATAAAGTTAGTGGCGGAATTGAAATACCCGTAAGCAACGTCTGGATCGACCTCGATCTGTTTCTTGCCTTCCTCGACTCCCTCGTATTTGCCGAGGACCCGTAAATGGCCGGTAAACCACCGCCAGGAATCCGTGGGGAGGCACATCTCGAGGATAAGCTTGTGCCCACGTCTCGCAGGTCTGGTGCGCCTTTTCCAGGTTACCCGTCACGTCCATGTCCGTAGTTTGCGGCGATGTAGAACCTCTCAGCGTCGCTGGCGCGATCCCGCAAGTTCCAGGCTTTGGTGATGCTGTCCGCCGCCGAGGCTGGCCTCTCCCATCGCCTGAATACACATGCCCCAGAACGCGCAAATGCCATCGCGAACTTCGGGTCGATCTCAGTGGCGCGCTTGAAAAGAGGCAGAGCGGCGGCAGCATCCGGCCGAGTTCTGAAGCTTCCAGGCCGAGCTATAGGCTTTCAAGGCATCGAGTGACGGCGTGGTCGCCGTTCGAGCGGCGTATCGTGTTGCTTGACAGTGGCGAGCGATTCGCCGACCCGCATTCTGAATTTGCTGGCGATCTGACTCAGGACGTTCAAGACGTCTTCTTTTCTTGGGGCTTGCGCCTGCTCTTCGTCGAGGATGTCTCCCGTGCGGCAGTTCTTGGCGCGCAACCCCAGTACATACTGGCTGCCGAGGCTGGCGATCGAGCCCTCCAGGACGGCGGCGCTTCCGGTTCGCTCGCAGATTTCCTGGGCGATCTTCGGCGTCAGCTGCGCATCCGCCGCTTGGCCCATCAGCGGAAGCGTATGCCGAATACGCTGATCGGAGAGCAGGCTCAGGAACGGCGACTGTTCCAGCTGATCGACAGTCCCTGGCGAAGGGTCTCGTCAAAGACGGGTTCGCCCGTGGTGTTGCGAAAATCCGCAAGAATGATTGGGTCTTTGTCGGTGAGCGCCGGGGCGCGGTGAAACGTAAAGTAGACGGCGGCGCCAACAGCCAGCGCCGCGCCGGCAACAGCCGGAATCGCCCAGCGTTTCGCAATCGTCGTGATTCTGGTGGTTCCTGTTGAACGAAACAGATTCGCACGCTCGTGCCGCTGCAGATCGCTGCGAATCTCTGAAGCGCGCTGGTAACGCACTTCGCGATCCTTCGCAAGGCACTTATTGATGATCTGCTCTAAAATTCCTGTCACACTCGGATTCAGAGCGGTCGCCGGAACCGGACTCCGATTGAGGATCGCGTCGAAAACAAGACTCGTGCTTTCGCCGCGAAACGGCAGAGTACCTGTGACCATTTCATAAAGCACGGTTCCAAATGAAAACAAGTCGGTGCGCTGGTCCAGATCTTCCGCGCGAACCTGCTCCGGTGACATATACGAAACCGTGCCAATGACGCTTCCGATATGGGTCAGTTGATGTTCGACCGTGAGGGTCTGCTCCCTCCTGGGTCGTCGGAGACAGGCTGCTCCACGACCGAGATGATCTTGGCGAGCCCGAAATCAGGACCTTCGCATCTCCGCGCCGAGTGATGAAGATGTTAGCCGGTTTTATATCCCGATGAATGATTCCCACCGAGTGGGCAGCATCCAAAGCGTCCGCTACGTCCAAAGCTATTGAGAGAACGTCGTCGCTTGACAGAGGTCCCTGATCGATCCGATGCTTCAGCGTAGTTCCTTCCAGGAGCTCCATCACGATGAACGACAAACCGCCGTCTCTTCCGATCTCGTGAATGGTGCAGATATTGGGATGATTCAGAGCGGAGGCCGCGCGCGCCTCGCGCCGGAACCGCTCCAGTGCCTGACCGTCTCGTGCCATTTCTTCGGGCAGGAACTTGAGCGCTGCGAAGCGTCCCAGTTCGAGGTCTTCAGCCTTATAGACGACGCCCATCCCACCACCGCCGACTTTTTCAGTGATGCGGTAGTGCGACACGACTCGCCCAACGGGAAGGTCACCCGCGGACCGGGCATCCACGGGTCGGGGGTGTGCAACCGCTCGCGCAGCGACGTCTATTGCGGGGCTCTCGAGAAAGCTTCCTGCTTCCAGTTGCAGTTTCAGCAGAACGCGAAGCTCGCTTTCCATCGCAGCGTCGCCGTCGCATGTCTCACGAAGAAGTACTTCGCGCTCCTCGGGAGGGTGCTCCAGCAGAACCTGCAGGAGATTATCGAGCTTCTTCCAGCGATCGGAATCCATCGCCAATGTGGCCGGTGAGTGCTCCGTAAAGCCAAACCTTAGCCGTACTCCAGTCACGCCTGATAGTCGCGGGAGATACTTTCAGCACCTCCGCTGTCTCGTCTACTGTAAGACCACCGAAGAAACGCAATTCAACGATCTGCACCTTACGCGCATCCAGCCGCGCCAGTGCATTCATCGCATCATCCAGCGCTGCCAGATCCGACGGGCGTTTGATTGCACGTTAGTGCATCCTCCAGTGCTACGCGCTCCAAACCGGCACCGCGTTTCAGGTTGTGCCGGCGCGCGTGCTCAACCAGAATCCGTCGCATGCACTGGGCTGATACGGCGAAGAAATGAGCGCGATCCTGCCAGTGCATGCTCTTGTAATCCACCAGGCGCATGTACGCTTCATTGACGAGATCCGTACTTTGAAGGCTGTGGCCCGGGCGCTCACGCCGCATATAGTGGTGGGCTAGTCGCCGGAGTTCCGCGTACACAATAGGAGTCAGGCTCTGCAGCGCATTCTGATCTCCCTCGCTCCAGGCACGGAGCAGCTGACTTACGTCTTCCAGGTCTCCCTCCGCTATTCGCGCCTTCAGCATCGCCGATTGTATACCGGTGTCTCCCCTCCTCGAAAAAAGATTCCATCTGCATGAGCGCTTTGGCGATGTGTTCTGCGCCTAGGAGCAATAGAGGAGCAAATCATATGAAATCGATTGCCACTTCAATTGCCGCGGCCATCTTGCTCGCGGCTGGTGCATCCGGACAAACCAGGTATCGAATTCTTGATCTCGAAAACCGTGGTGCCGTCGCCTCCTGGTCAACCGTACTTCATAGCGAACACCGCGTGATTGCGGGTGCAGCGCCGGCAGGTAAAGACAACTTGCACGCGGTTCTCTGGTACGGAGGACTCGAGATAGACATCAACGCGAACAGGCTGGGGGGACCAAACAGCCAGGCGTTCGGTGTCAATGAAAGAGGCCAGGTCGTGGAGAAGCGCAGAGTTCCGCACCCGATAACGAGGATTTCTGCGGCTTCAACGCGTTCGGGCTTCCACTCTCCAGCAATGCATGTCGACCATTTATTTGGGCAAACGGAAACTTAGCTGAGCTTCAGAATACATTCGGAGGAGCGAATGCCATCGCCAACGTCATCAACAATCGGGGCGATGTGGTTGGCTTAGCGGAAACGACTCAACCGGAGCAGGGCTGCCCGGTTCACAGCTTCCTGCCCGTGATCTGGCAGAACCGGCGCATGGTCCCGTTGCAAACACTCGGTCGAGACCCCGACGGCGGCGCATTCGGCATTAACGATAAAGGGCAGGCCGTCGGTGTTTCGGGTAGCTGTGCTCCGTTCGACCCTCTTAGCCAGCTATACCTTCTGGAATCTCACGCCGTTTTCTGGGATGCAGACGGGTCCGTTCATGAAATCCCGAATTTCGGAGGTACAGGACACTTTGCTGGTAACCACGCATGTTCCATCAACAACCGTGGCGAGGTCGTCGGCCATTTGGACGTGAAAGGCGACACCACAACTTACGCGTTCCTCTGGAGTAAAGGGCAGCCGACTCAGCGACTTCTCCCGCTGGACGGAGATTTTGCAAGCGTCGCACTCAGTATCAATGACCGAAGCGACGTGGTCGGCGCCTCGTTCAACACCAGCTTCGAGTTTCACGCATTTGTCTGGCGGCATGGTGTCATGTCGGATCTAAACAAACTGGCTCCGAACTCGCCCCTGCAACTGGATCTCGCAGCCTCGATAAATGACGCAGGCGAAATCACCGGCCTCGGCGAGACCAAAAATGGTGAGGTCCACGGGTATCTGGCGCTTCCGATCGATGATTCAGATGATCACGACGAGCACCGGTCAGTCCACTCGAGGATCGCCTCCGGTTACGCACGCACAGTGCTCCTGAGGCGCCTGGGGATTCGGGTGCGATAGGGACGGGTACAGTCGAGCATCTCACGTTTGCATACGTGCGCCCGAATGGCTCGAGTTTATCGTTGCGACACCAGGGCACCGTGGGAGCAGATCCGTACTCTGTGTGGCGTCACAGTCTTACATCAGCTATAAGTCGCGCCGAATGAGGTTTGCTGGCCAGCATCGTAGCTGGCCAGCATTGCTCATTGTTTGTAATCTGCGTTCACCGGCGTTTATCAGCGGCTGAATCATTGTTGTGGCTTTTCAGGATCCTGCTAAAAGCATCAAAGACACCGCCCAGGCGTTACCGTGGCAGTGTCACCCGATACAAGTTACGATGGGCCGTTTGCATCACATACGCGTAAGTGCCGCGACTTGTCCCTGGATACACCATCGGATGATCGAGCACTCGAGCGCCCGGCAAAGCCTCACCCTCCTTCAGCGTTACGAAGCCCTGCGGTGGCAGCTTGGGAAATGCTTGTCCCTTCGGCAAAGGTACAGCGAGACTCTTCGTCGACCCCATGGCTTCCGCAACGGTAAAGTAAACCGTGTTTGCGTCCCGGCTCCACGACACAAAACACTGGGCACATAACGCTATCGGATTACCGCCATCCACGGGGAATGCTCTCGTCGGTTCAACGGATCCGCGGCTCTCGAAAGGAGCGGAAACAACCACCCATTTTCGGTCTGGCGAGACGGCGGGCGAGTTCACTACCGGCTCCGGACGGAACTTCACGGTCTGCCCCGTTTGCAGGTCGGTGCGGAACACATACGACGCCGATCCCTCCACACCCCGGAAATAAACTGTCCGGGCGCCGCCAAAAACGGGGCCGAAAGCCTGCATTTGAGCAATCTGGCGTGGTGGTTCACGCCGGTCTGTGCGGGTGTACCAGATCTTCGTTTCCTTATCTGCCTCGATTGCCGCAAACACCAGGTCGTTGCCGTCCGGGGACACGTCATAACTGGTGATCGCCATTCCGGGTAGCAGCGCCGATTGGAACCGGTCTTCAGGTCGGCCACCCACAACTCACCGCTTGCGAATCCTCGCGACGGACCCTTCGTTAGCAGGTAATACAGCTTCCCGCCGTCCGGCGAGAAAACGGAGGAAGGAAATCCATCGCCCCATGCCGGAAGCGCCGCGTCGCCTTCGCCCGAAACCTGGCGGTCCTGCCCGTTTTCGCTGACCCGGATCGCCCCTTGCGATAAGCCTATAGAGGTCACGATGGACCCGTCCGGGGCGATAGCGATTCCGGCAGCGTCAGCGGGTCCGAACGTAACTTGCTCCGGTGTGCCATCCGGGAACCGCTGTTGCCAGATCTGCCTGGATCCAGAAGCATTGGAGGCGGTATACACAAACCGTCCGTCAGGCGACCATCCCACGCTCGTGCATCCGCCCGCCGAAGGGCCGATCACTCTTCCGCGCGAAGTGCCGTCGGCTGGGACCGCTCTGCACGGCAGCCACCCT
>CAWCGC010000052.1:0-70714 GCA_963794765.1 Bryobacteraceae bacterium
CGTGGATAGAAGCGGCTCGAAGGACGCTTCGCGTATATGAGCAGACCCGTCAGGCTGTGTCCTGAGCCATATACATCGGCGTGAATGAATACGTTTCTCTGCGCCGGGCGAGACGCTTCAGCTTCGACAAGCTCGCCCAAAGCACATTCGGGTTCCGCAGCATGTCTTTAGCGACTGTACGGATTACAGATGGTCGTGAGTAGAAGCGAAGAAAAGCTTGGCGTTGCAATTCCATCAATCGCTTGCCGGTGACGTGATCGCGTTTAAAAGCGACCTGGTCGTTAGTTAACGTATCCCAGTTGATGTCTTGTATCCGAAGACGATCCATGTCGATCAGTTCATCGAAGATCCCGGTTCCGGGTATGGGTATCACAACATTGAATGCGGCGCGGACAAGCGGCAGGCTTACGGCGAGATCGATCGTGTCCCGAATTTCCTGTTCTGTCTCGTCGAGGAAGCCGATCATAAAATATCCGGTGATCCGGATTTTGCTGCAGCCGGCAATCATTGCCGCTCTCTGTCTGATCGTGTCAACGGTAACGCGTTTTTTGATCAGCTGCTGGACGCGTTCGTTACCGGACTCGATACCGACACACATCGCATCACAACCTGCAGCCTCCATCAGTTGCAGAAGCTCCGGATACAACGAGTCCATTCGGACGCCGTTCGGACAGTCCCAGCTCATATTCAACTTCGCATCGATGAGGGCCTGACAAAAATTGGTGGCGTACTTTTTGCTGAGTGTGAACTCATCATCGATGATGCTGAACCGTTTTGCACCGTACCGCTGCTTTAGGAACCGTAGCTCTTCGATAACGTGCTGGACACTTCGATGACGCAGCTTCTTGCCTGATAGGTTAGGCGCGTTACAGTACGTGCAGGGATAGGGGCAGCCGCGCGTGGTGGAAACGTGAAAGAAGCCGTCCCAGATTCGTGTACTGTAGGTCTTGCGGTGCTCGAAGCCGGGGTACGTTTCAGGCTTTAGCAACTCCCAGGCAGGCTGATAACTATCGAGATTAATCCCGAATCCTGGCTGATTGACGACAATTCGCCCTTCCTGCTTACTCCGCCATACCAATCCGGGAACCGTGTTGAGGTGTTGCTCGGGAATTGCATGCCCGTGAGCCGCGAACAGCCGCAGCAGCGAGGGAAGACCTTCTTCGGCCTCCGCCTTCCATGCGAAATCCACGGCGGCCATACCTGACAAAACAAATTCAGGCAGTGCTGACGGGTGCGGTCCGCCTACCAGCGTCAGAGCCTCCGGGTTGACGGCTTTGACAATCCTGGCGTGATGGCTTACGTAATTGTGATCACGACTGTAGCATCGGAATCCAACCACATCGAAACTGCCTTCTCGAACTAAGGTTCGGAACTGGGCGAAGTCGAACTTGTCCTTCGGACAATCGAGCAGCGTAACTTCGAAGCCTTCCTTCTTCAATACAGAGCCAAGATAAAGGATGCCGACGTCGGCAGTAATTTGAAAATTTCCTTCCCGAATCGGAAGAACAAGCAGCACTCGCAGTGGTCTTCTGCTGCGCTCGCGAGCGATGCCTGCGGCAGGTTTTATCGTTGTCACTATTTCAGACACGAGGTTTCCTCACTCACTAATTGAATATGGGAAGGTGCCGGTTTAGGCCGGCAAACTGCTATGACAAAGCGCACCGGACCTGCGGGGCGTTCGTGAATTATCTCATCCTTCTGGTAAAACAGGTCCACATCGAAATACAGGTGAAGGAGTGACGTGAACTGATCGAGTGTCCACACTTGTTTGTGATGTGGGTTGTACCCGCGAAACTCTCCTACGGGAGTTGAGACGATGACCTGACAGGCCGTGCGAGACGCATGCTCGAGAAAGAACCGGGGCCGTTCGAGATGTTCGATTGTCTCGAAGCTTACGATAACGTCGTAGGACTTTTCCCAGCTCTCGCGGTCCAGATCGATAACGTAGTTTCCGCAGAGTTGTTCTTTGTCATAGCCGTCAACAGATTGCGCTGTTTCACTCAGGATCCGGCTACCATAGCCGGTGCCACACGCGATGTCAGCGACCGTCTTGCCGGAACAAAACTGCTTCGCAAACTCATATCTGGCGACGTGTTCCCGTTCAACGTGGTCGTTGAACTCGCCGAGGGTAACGCGCTCTCTAACGGGTTTGAAGCGCCGGAGAAAGCGAAATGTCTTTTCGAAGGCATTCATCGGCTTGCTCCCCGGCTAAGCTCCGCTTCCAAAACCCGCCAGGCCTTCTTAGCCTGCCCGGCTTCGTTGAACAGACCCATAGACTGAAGAACGCCTTCAAACGCAGGTGTATGGAGACCGTAGAAAGTCGCGAACTGGCGCGCCGACTGTCGGCTTAAATCCGCGAGATACATGAAGTTCAAAGCAATGAACGCATCCGGGTCCTGATCGATTTGCTGAAAAACCAAACGATAGAATTCGGCTTGCTTGTCTTCCGACCCCCCCGTCGCGTCTGCGGTGGGATATCCGATCTCCTGCAGCATTATCTTCCGTTTGCCAGCGACAGACTTCATGCGCTGGAAATCGTGTTTTGCGGCGGCAGGCTCGAGGACCGTGAAGTTTGGCGAGAGGGGAGCGTAGGTAATGGAAATGAAGTCCAGTTGCCCGTTCAGGTCTCGTAACTGCCCCGAAAGAGAGTCGATACCTGCAAATGTGATCGTGCTGCTGACTATCGTTTGAGGCAGCAACTCCGCTATACGAGCTTTGACAGCGCATGCAACTTTGCGAATTCGAGCGCTTCGGATGGACGTTTCGCAAGGTACGAGTCAACCTCGTATCCTATTGACAGCCATCGCACCTGGTCTTTTAACAATGGTGCAAGGGTGTCGATCAGTCGCAGTACGCGATTTATCATCCTCGGGTCGGACCACTTCACCTTCCTGAGGTCGCCGGGGACATCGCGGGCGATGGTGTCGATCACACGGAGTGTGTAACTGACCGGCAGGTTGTGCTCGCTCGCAGCAGAAAGAAATGTGATTACACTACCCAAATCATACTGGCCTTCCGTCGGTTCGAGGTCTGCCCACTTTGCCGTGCCCGAGATATAGGTCACACCGGCATCTACCGTTTGCTGCAGCCGCTTCTGCATTACGGCTTCCGTTACTGGTTCCCCGGCAAACTGATTCGGTGTTATTCCGATGCGAACGCGTCGGCTGTCGACCCGAGCCGCCGATTGAGTCCTGGTGCGAATTGATTCCGGCTGAACCTTGTTCTCCCGGCTGATAAGCCCTCTCGGGCGTCCCGGCAGTGTCGACGCTGCCTCATCCAGAACAAAAGCAGCATCACCATCACCGAATTGAACATAACCGACAGCCTGCGCAAACGTTGACACCAATCGAGTCTTGTTCACGACATGTTCAATCTGAATGCAATTTTCGTAGGTTTGCTTCGCTGTGTGCACGGACACGGAACGCGAAAGCACTGTCAGTGTTCCCAGCGAGTTTTTCCACTTTTCGTCGGGCCCTCGACTGAAATCGATGTAAACAGGTCGCGCCTTGACAGGCATCATCGGCCCGCTGCTACCGTTCCCGTACGCTGTCATCACGTACTTCCCGGAATCATCGGACAAGGTCCATCGGCTCGAACCCCATGGTGTCGTCGACTGCAGGACGAACCCATTTTCCTCGCTTCTTGTAACCTCGAAGACGACAGGAGTACGCTGGTGCACGTTGCGGAGGACCCACTTCGTGCCGAGTTCCAGGGGCAGATAAGCTCGCGGTTCCGATTGTGCAAGCACTGCCGAGGGCAAGAGTAGCCCCAGGCAGATCGCAAAGGTCGGACCGAATTTAATGGAGGCACAACGCAACATCGTATTCGTCCGTCAGTTGCCGTTCCCCGAGGCACAAATTGACGGCATCTTCGGGTGAAAGCGGGTCGGGTTCATTTCCTTCCAGCCGCAACCGACAAAGCATTGCAATCGGAAACCCATGGAAGCGCACCGTCAGTGCACAGCTGCTCAAGTTCCTGCTGGTCCTTGCTGGTATCCATTGACTTCCAAAATCCGGTATGTTTGTATGCGCCGAGTTGTCCCTCGCCAGCCAAGTGCGGCAGAACGTCTCTCTCGAGGTTATGCCCATGCCACGAGGCGAAGGCACGACGATCGAAAACAAAGAACCCCGCGTTGATCCAGCAGTCCCGAATGACAGGCTTTTCTTCGAACCGCTCGACCAGGCCACCCCCTCTGAATACGACCATCCCGTATTGCGATCGAAGTGGGACAGACGTCAATGTAGCCATACAACGCGATGAGGTGTGCTGCGCAACGAGGGAAGCTAAATCGATATCACCGAGTCCATCCCCATAGGTGGCGAAGAAGCGATCACTCAGCCATGGCTGGCACCTGATGATCCGGTCGCCCGTATCGGCATCTTCACCGGTATCAACGATCCGAACGTCCCAGGCTCCGAAACGGCCTTGAAAGTAGTCGAAGAGCATTTCCTTGCGATACCCGGCAGCCAGCACAAACTTGGTACATCCCTGACTCGCGTAGATCCGCATCAGGTGGACCAGAATCGGCGTGCCGTTGATCGGCATCATGGCCTTCGGAAAGTATTCAGTGAAAGGGTACGAACGAGTCCCCTTGCCGCCGCAAAGAATTACGACCTCATCAATTTCCATAGCACTCCTGAGAAGTGGTCTGATACGCGTTCCCCGCCGGACTCAATGGTGACTAAATGAGCAGGATAACTCAAATCGATCAAAATGCAACTGGCGACTAATGGCATAGATGTCGTGTGCAATGCACCAAGTATCAATAAACCAGTACTTTAGTACCTAGCAAGACCATGTGGGTTACATTACGCTGAGTTCGTAGAAATCGAAGCCATGAGACGGGTTCGATGCATCGCAGTTTACTTGGTCAGCTACAGACGATCGGCGTGTCAATTCTGGCTGAGATGTTCAAATACTGTAACTCGCTGGCCATTGACAAATTCGCTTGCAAAATTTAGACTCGTTTCTGCACTTCAGTTGTGGACCGATGTGGTGCGATAGCTCACACTGACGGGCGGCTATGGTCCGTCAGAGGCGTGCAGCAGACCGAGACGACGCGACGAACACTATCCGGATGAAACCCAACGTTTTTCTGAGTGATCTGCGATACAACTTTTCGGGAGTACTCGCGAATGATTGCATGCCTTTGGGAGTTGCCTATCTAAAGGCCGTAATGGATCGCGAACTACCCGAAGTTCAGTCGACATTGTTTGCCTATCCGGATCAACTCTGGGAGGCCCTGGAGAATCAGCCCCCTGACGTGCTCATGTTGAGCAACTACTTGTGGAATGAAGCGTTAAGCTTCCATTTTGCGAGGCTTGCAAAACGGCTCAGGCCCGACATGCTGGTCGTAATGGGTGGGCCGAATATCCCGCTGGAGGCATCGAGACAGATTGATTACTTTCAGCAGCACCCGGAAATAGACGTTTACGTCCTCGGTGAAGGTGATTATCTGGCGACGGAAGTCGTAAGGCAGTTTTTATGTTCGGATATGAGTACCCGCCGGCTCGGGCAGGGAACTCTCCCCTCCTGTATCTACCGTCGACCCGACGGAGAAATTGTGATACAGCCAATGTGGGATCGGGAGAGTCGCGTCGATGAAATACCGTCACCATGGCTGACGGGTATCCAGGATAGCTTTTTCGACGGTAAACTGGCGCCCATGATCGAGACCAATCGTGGGTGCCCGTTCACCTGCACTTTCTGCGTGCAGGGGACGAGTTGGTATACAAAGGTACACAATTTTTCACTCGAACGCATCAGGGAGGAGATCGAGTATATCGCTCTCCGAATCAAAAAGCTTTCGCCCAGCATGGGTACGCTCCGGATTGCCGACTCTAATTACGGCATGTTTGAACGTGATGTGGAACTGTCCGGCTGGATCGGAGAGATGCAGAAACGGTACGGATACCCAACCTTCATCGACGCGACAACCGGAAAAAATCGCGCCGACCGCATCATTCGCTCTGTGGAAAAGGTCAGCGGAGCTCTTGTTGTGTACCAGGCCGTGCAGTCTCTTAACGATGACGTGCTCCGCAACATCAAACGGTCAAACATAAAGCTTAACGCGTACGAAGAGATCATGATCCACGTACGCGGAAGAGGCTTGCGGTCGAACTCGGACCTGATTGTCGGGCTTCCGGGTGAGACCCTTCACTCGCACCTGACGGCGATCCACTCGCTTATTGATGCCGGAACAAACCAGATGCACAACCTTCAGCTGGTGCTGCTGAAGGGCTCTGAACTGGAAACGCTCGATACACGCTCGCAGTTCCGGTTCGAGACGCGATTTCGAGTGTTGCCCAAGAACTTCGGTATTTACGGTGACGAAAAGGTGCTGGATATTGAGGAGATTGTGGTTTCAACAGACTCTTTCTCCTTTGACGATTACATCGAGACCAGAAAGTACCACCTCGTCAGCAGCGTTTTCTGGAATGACTCGTGGTTTGAAGACGCCGTTAGATACACCGAGAAGTTCGGAGTGAAACGCTCGCAATGGTTCGACGCCATGTTGCCGGAGCTGGAGTCGAGCACTGGAACCTTAAGAGAGTTCCTGTCCGGGTTTGTTCGCGAAACGACAGGTGAGTTGTTTCCCACGCGTGAAGCATGTCTCTCCTTCTATAATCGCGATGAGAACTTTAAAAAACTCTTAAGAGGTGAAATTGGCGATAATCTGATGTATAAATATCGGGCAATCGCCTCGTTTCACATCTGGCCGGAAATTGTGAGCTGCGCGATTAACGCCACCCGCAAGCTGCTCGCGAGGCAGAGCGCTGACTGTGAAGCGGCCGGAGATGATGAATTTTGGACTGACTTTGAAAAGTATATCCGTGCCAAACACGCGCACGGGAAGACGGAAGACGATATCTTATCGCCGGTCGTCATCGAGTTGCAATACGATCTGCCCCGCTGGATCTCAGAAGGCATGGCAGCCGACGTGTCAGCGTACAAGCTGGCCTGTCCGGAGAGCTTCGAATTTCGGCTAACTGCTGAAAGCGTTCAGGAACTGGGCTCCGCAATCAAAGTTTGGACGACAAGCCTTAAAGGTCTTACTAAGATGGTGACGCGAATTCGGATGGCATGGCAGATACGCCACCCTGAAGCAGTATCAGCTCTTCAGGCACGGGTTGCAGTGGCCGGGGCCGACGGGGGCGGATTGCTTCCCGAACAGTGGTGAGCTTAAAACTTACTCTTGCAGCATTTGCAGGTAGAGCTTCTCGACTCGTCTCACAGCGGCTTCGGTCGAAAGGTCACTTTCAATAGCCATTCGGCCGGCAAGACCCATATTCTGCATGGTCTCAGGCGAGCTCAGCAACTCGACGACTGCTCGGGCGAATCCCTCGACGTCGTTTTCGCGGACGAGCAGCCCTGTGGTTCCATGCGAGACTACTTCGCCTACACCGCCGACATCTGAGGCTACGATTGGCAGTCCTGCCGCCATTCCACCCATCAGGGACTGTGGAATACCTTCCACATGCGACGGGTGAACCATCATGTCAGCAACGTCGAGTAAAGAGCGAAAGTCGTGAGCGAAACCGACCAGGTCAACTGCGTCGTCCAGCTGCAGGTCACTTCTGATCTGCTCCAGATTTCGCTTTACCGAGTCCAGACCGACGCCGCTGATCCAAAGCCTGGTGTGCGGATATCTGTCGTTAATAATCCGAAAACTTCGGATTAGTTGATCCTGGGCTTTCTCGGGCGCGAGGCGAGCGGCGTTGATTAACAGGATCTCGTCGTCGCGAACTCCGGCCGCGCGGCGCTTCGCGCGACGCTGCTCTGGTGTGACGGGAGGATGTTTATGAGGGTAACCAGGAAGTAGTATTTCCAGACTCTTCCGGCGCCTTCCGAATAGCATCGTTTTCCGAGCAGTATCCCGGCAATGCGCAGTGACCCTGGTCATGAACTGTATCGAAACAAGGTCGATCAGTTGCATTAGCTGCCGGTGAAGCTCGTATTTACCCCAGACGTAAACGGTTGCGACCGTCTTTACGGGCGCGAGCTTTCCTGCAATGGCGCCAACAGCGTCGCCGTAGTAAGCGTGAGTATGGATGATGTCTATGTTGTGTTGTCTAACGATCCGCGCGACTTCAGAAGCACATCGGAAGAACGGCTTCCACCGGCTCCAGGGAACCGGTATCAGGTGGATGCCCGAGCGATGTGCGGCTTCGACGAATGGTTGCTCCCTGTTTCGGTCCCCTGCAAAGTAGGCGACATGAATGTCGAACCTGGAGCGATCGAAGGTTCGCCACCAGTCGATCACGATACTTTCTATGCCACCAAACCCTGGTGAGTAGATCAAATGCAGGACTGAAATCCGTTTTGCTCCGGAGTTGAGTACCTGGACGGACTGCATGAACGGGTATTGTAACGTATGTTGGCTTTTTCACTCCTACCTTTTCGAACAAGTCCGTAGATTTTGCCAGACACTTAATGTGAGCTGCAGTACGCAAGTAATGTGAGCTGCAGTACGCAAGCTTCCGAAGTACTGGGTCGGTAGCACTCATCTGTATTTACCAAACACTGTAAGTACGTCGGACGGTTGACAGAAGCGCTCGAAAAAGGCACAATAATCGATCCGAATGGCATGTGTATCAAGTCACACGGCTGGCAACCTGCTCGCGGTTGCCGGTCCCGGGACTGAAACGGCTGAATCACCTCAAGTATCCAAGTCGGCCGCAGAATTCGTCTTAGTTGCAGTTCCAAAGGTTCTCGGCGCCGGCATTCAGTTGTTCGTTAACGTACTGCTGCTGCGGGTATTGGGTCCGGAAATAAGCGGTGTCTTGTTCGTCTGCATAAGCTCAGTCCTGCTTGGCGATGCCGTGCTGGGATCTGCTCTTGACCTCGCAGTTCTCCGCCTGGCCACCGGCCGTAATCCGGCTGACGGACAAAGCGCACTCGCGGTGCAAAAGGCGGCAGTCCTCCTCAAGCTGGCAGGGTGTGTCACATTCGGGTTGCTCGCCGGACCCTTTGCACGGCCAATCAGCAGAATCGTGTTTCATTCGGAGGCTTACTCCGGGTTGCTTTTCCTTTCGTTGGCGGCTCTCTTCGGACTTCTGCTTTTACGTTCAGTGCAGACGTGTTTTCAGGTGTCAAGACGTTTTCTCCTGTACGGCACGACGGATCTGTGCCATACCGCCCTGAAGTTCGGTGGAGTCGGATTGATAGCTGTGGCGACGTCGCTCACACCTGCCATCGTTCTTACACTTTACGCGGCAGCCCCGATCGTTGTGGCGATTGCAATGATCTTGTTTGCTGGAAAAGATGTGCTGACAACGCCACTGCACCGCGGCGATGTCATCCGCCTGCTGCAGCTGTTCAAGTGGTATGTCGGTGGGGCAGCCACTGGGTCTGTTACGAGCCGAATGGATCTGTTTCTGCTGTCGGCATTCGCGGGTAGTCGTCAGGCCGGCGTCTTTTCAGCTGCACAGACAATGATCGTTCCGTTCCAACTCCTCGGAATGTACTTGGGGGTTGTGTTTGCCCCAAGAGTGATGCCTCTCTGGGAGACTGGGCGGCTGTCCTCTGTGTACGCCCGCTTCCAGACAGCAATAGCCCTGTTGTCCGTAGTCTGTTACGTGCTGGCCGTCGCGGTCGGATCCGCAATAATCAGCCGGATCGTGCCCGCGTCGTTTAGTGGGACTTCAACACTGGTCTTTATCCTGCTTCCGTCCTCGCTTACATCCCTGATCAACTTTCCGTGGACAGTATCGTTCCTGATGTTTACGCATCCGCGCTTCCTTATGTGCTTTGATGCGTGTGCCCTGTTGATTCTTGGGGTCGTGTACTGGCAGGCAGTCGAGCGATACGGAGCCGCCGGCGCCGCAGCCGTGACGAGCTTGTTCGCCATATTCAAGACTTGTGTTCTCCAGGTTCTTGCTGTCGTCACGATGAAACGTGGTTTGTTACGTACAGGACAAGTTTCCTGTTTGAACTCAAACGAAACTCTGGTAACTTAATAACATTTTGTAGATCCATGCAAGTTGCTCTATCGGCTTCATATCGTTTACTGGCCCTAAGCGTTTGCCTTGGTATTGGCATCGCCTTGGCTCAGATCGGTCCATCATTTTCTTCCGTTCCTCCGGCTGACGGAGCATGGGATTACCGTCTTAATCCTGGTGATGTCATCGAAATTCGGCTGTTTTTTAACTCGGAGTTGAACGAAAGTGTACAGATCAGGCCCGACGGCCGGGTATCTCTCCAGCTTGTGGGCGACATGCCGCTCTCAGGTCTGACACTTCGGGACGCGACAGCTGTGCTGAACCGCGCCTATCTGCGCGAAGTCATCACGCCAAGCGTATCGATCCAGGTCAAGAACTACGGGGCGCAGAAGATCTACGTCACCGGTGAGGTGATGAAGCCCGGAATGATTACTATCCCCGGCCCGATGACGGTAAATGATGCGATCAGTGAGGCGGGCGGTATCAAACGAACTGGAACCACAACGGCCGTCGTACTGTTCCGAAAGGGGCCTGACGGGAAGCCACTGGAGCACCGGTTTGCGCTCTACGAGAAGGGACACCTCACTGACGATGCCACTATCCAGCTGAATCCATTCGACGTCGTAGTTGTTCCTGAGAGTAAGATCGCACGAGTCGATCGGTGGGTTGACCAGCATATACGTCAAATGATTCCCGTGACCGCTACAGCAGGATTCGCTTATCTGCTCCAACGCAACAACGCGAACGTGATTTACTAACGTGACGAAACAGGACACTCACAATCTCTCCCGGACTGAACTGTCTCAGTTGCTGCGAAAGTACTGGCCGGTTGTGCTCACAGTCTTTGTATCCGGCACAGTTGGTATGTACCTTGTGCTCAACGTCTTTTTCACCGATGTTTACGAGAGCACGACGCGCATTTTGGTCAAGGTCGGACGAGAAAATGTGGAAACGCCGGCGACAGTTTCAAACGGACAGCTCTTTAGCCAGGGCGTCCGAGTTGCCGACATCAACTCGGAAGTCCAGATACTGTCTTCTCGGGAGTTGATAGACAGGGTGGTTGACCGTCTCGGACCGGACAGATTCAGGAACGTTCTCGTTCCGCCGAGCAACTGGCAGGGCTATCCGAAGTACCTGATGAAGCTGACTGCTCGCAACGTCAAGAATGGCTATCGCGAATTCCTCATTGCAGCCGGCCTCGATAAGCGTCTTGATGTCAGAGAAACGGCAATCCTCGCACTTGTAGATGGCGTGAAGGTCGAGCCCGTCCGTGAGTCGGACATCTTGATGCTGAAAGTCCGCACACCGAGCGCCAAACTCTGCCTGGATGTTTCAAACGCACTACTCGAGGAGTACATGAAGAAACGTGCGGTCGCCCGGAGGTCACCTGCCGGCCGGCAGCTTTTTGAGGAACGCGTCGCTGACGTGAAACGGCGCCTTGCCGAATTACAGCAGGCTCGTTCCGGGATTCGATCCCGCTGGAATTTAACATCTCCGGAAGAACAACGGTCTTTGTATCTCAAGCAACTTAACACGATCGAAACAGAAATCGTACAGAACAGTGCAGAAATCGAACGGTTCGAGAAGCAGCGCGAATTGATGGCCAGCCGCATTCCCGAAATGCCGGAACTGGAGAAGAAAGAAGAAACGATTGCGACAAATCCATCGATTCAATCCATAAAAGATCGGATAACCACCCTTCGTATGGAGCGTTCGAAAGTTGGCAGCCGGTATCAGCCAACTTCGGAAGTCATCAAAAAGATGGATACCGAAATTGCAGATCTGGAAGGGGCACTCGCAAAAGAGAACGCAACCATCCTGAACTCGGTGGTTTCGGAAAGCAATCAGATGCGCCGCCGGTTTACGAACAACATCGATGAAGACATAGTCTTTTCCGGTGGTTTGAAGCAGCGCAACAAGTATCTTCAGGAGCCGGCCAGCGAACTCACGAAACGGATGCGGGAAATCGATCGCGGGCTGGATAATCTCACGCCGACAGAGCGGGAGTATAAAAGAGCGGAGCAGGAGTATCTCGCGTACGCGAAGCGGTTCGAAGAAGCCCGATTGTCTGAAGAACTGGACGATCTTCGCGTTGCGAATGTTGCTGTGATCGGAAGCCCGGAAACACCCCTCAAGCCGGTATACCCAAGAAAGCTCTTCCTTATGGGTATTGCTATGCCGGTTTCGCTGCTTCTCGGTGTGGCTCTTTGCGCGCTGCTCGAAACCACTGAGGACCGGATCACAGACGAGGAGAGTGCGCTTGGTCTCAGCGACCTGGATTACCTCGGAACAGTCGATCTCGGCGAGCTTGCCGCAGCGAGTTACGGAAGCAAAAACGGACACAATACGGCAGTGGCGCTGGAGTCGTAGCACGTGGAATCGATCACCGGCAACGTTTCTGCGCTAATCGGCTATAATCCTGCCCAGGGAAAATACGGGGGCCTTCTGCTGCTGAGTATGACTGTGGGCTGCGCCGGCTCAGTAATCCTCGCCGCCCTGACGACAGTGTTTTCGCCGATCATGGCTGTTGTTGCGGTACTTGGAATCCTGGTTGCCGGAGCGATGGCAACCTCTCCAACCATATCGCTGGTTGTCCTTTGTTTCTCTTTGCCGTTCGAACGGATTGGCCGGTTCACAAACGATACCGACGCCGTAACGATATCCGCCGCACGAATACTCGGGCTGATTGCACTCGGGTGTCTGCTTCTGCACGCTGCTCTGAAGAAGGAGAAGCTGAAATTCGGAACAGCGCTCTTCCTTTATGGCGGGTACACGTTGATTGCCTGGCTGAGCAACGCCTGGGCTTATTCACCAGACGAAACTTTGAGAGATTGTCTCCGAATCACCGGCAATCTGTTCTTCTTCTTCGTCATCGTCAACCTTATCCGTGACTATGCGACGGCAAAAAAAGCTGTCATCGCATGGCTGCTCGCAACCTTCATCGCCGGCGGGTATTCACTCGTCGACTATTTCTACGGCGGGAAGGACCCGGTAGCGGAAATGCAAATGGGGCTGACGAGCACCCGTGAAGCAACGGTAGTCAGTGACCTGGCGGAGATGAGAAGTCTGGGGGTAAGCGTTCGACGTCTGTTCGGAACCACTGCTCATCCAACCCTCTTCGGCCTTAACAATGTTATGGCGATTCCCTTTCTGTTTTGGGCGATTCGTGCCACACGGAGCAGGTTGGGCCAGACGTTGTGGGTGGGTGCGTTACTGGTCTCTGTGTTCTGCATCTTTCTGAGCAATACCCGCGCGGTGTTCCTGATCGCAGTTTTCACTCTGGCATTTTGCGCTTACAGACGTTTGCTGCGTCCCGGGATTCAGTCGGCGGTTTGCGTGCTGCTGGTGGGCATCGCCGTGTTGCCGTTTATACCCGAAGACGTTTACAAACGTACGCTCGACTGGAGTCTCTACACAACGGACCGAGGTGACTCTATCCGTGTACGATTCAAGTTCTGGGCGAAGAGCTGGGAACTGATCCAGGATACCTGGCTGCACGGTATCGGAGTCGGCAATCAAACGACAGTCGAGGCGATGGTGACCGATGAGCAAACAGGCTACCTGTCGACTGCTGGCCTTCGTGCGACGGCTCACAATGAATTCATTTGGGTGATGGTTGAGGTCGGCATCTTCGGATATTTGTTGCACTGGGGGTTTGTTGGCGGATCTATCTGGTCGAGTTTTCGGTTCGGCCGTTCCTGTCTGAGTGACCAGGCGCCAGAACAGTATTTCTTCGCTCTCGCATGTCAGGCCGTGCTCATTGCCGTTCCGCTGTTCGCGATTCAAAGTGAGGCTTTTCACTACCCACTGAAAGCGTGGTGGCTCGCGGCAGGCGCGAGTTGCGGACTCCTTGCCGGCGCACGGCACAAGAAGGAGGCACTAGCCTGACATATGGTCGACGTTGCAGTCATTATCGTCGGCATCGACTCGCGGCAGTACGTACAGAACTGTCTTCGGTCCCTCACCTCTGCTGATTGGCGGGACTATTCGTATCAGGTCGTGTACGTTGACAATGCTTCGTCTGACGACAGCGTAAATGCGATCGCAACGCAATTTCCGGAGGTCCGGATTCTAGCCAACGCGAGCAACGTTGGATTCTGCCGAGCATGCAACCAGGCCGCCGCTGCTGTTGACAGCCGTTACATCTACCTGCTGAACAATGACACCATTGTCCTGCAAGAGTCTGTTTCGAAACTGGTAGACTTTCTCGATCAAACTCCTGACGCCGCGGCTGCCGCGAATCGGCTCCTGAATGAAGACCGGACGGACCAGTGGTCCGGCAGACGGTTCCCGACCTGGTCGAATGCGATTTTTGGCAGACGTACGTTGTTCGGCCGCCTGTTTCCGAATTCCTGGCCCATCAGACATTATTTATATAAAGATGAGCTGGGTAGCTGCGAACCATTTTCGGTCGACTGGATTCCCGGTTCCTGCACTCTCGTCCGGCGAAAAGCCTTTTGTGACGCGGGTCGACTACCCGAGCACATGCATTACTGGAGCGATGCGGTGTTCTGCGATCGCCTCAGCAAAGCGGGCTGGAAGGTCTATGTCGTACCGACAGCACCACTCGTTCACTACGAAGGTAAAGGTACGGGAGGACAGACATCGGCCGTTCGCTGCTGGTTGATATCTGATTTTCATAAAGGCGCCTACGCTTTCTTCTGCGAACACTACGAGCTCAGTCGCTGGAGTCTCACGCGAATGGCTGCACGTTTTGGGCTTGGATTAAGGGCAAGACTTCTAATTACCCTCGACAGGCTGACGAGTCGCGCATGAGCGTCAACCAGAGGCATGAGACATTCCTCATCCCCGCGCTTTCTCTCGCCGTCGCCTCGCCGATCATCGCGGAGTTGCTGTCCAGCAACACGCCGCCACTGGCGTTCTTCATTTGGTGGGTCTTTGCACTTTTCACATTTCTATATGGCTCCAGTTGTATCCTCGTCCGGGAGCTGACAGTCCGGTGGCGAAGCGGCTGGGCGGGCATCCTGGCGTTAGGCGTTGCATTTGCGATCCTTGACGAAGGAATTCTGACGAGAGCTTTCTTTGATCCCAATTGGCACTCGCTCGGGCCGCTTGCAGGCCATGGGCGATGGTTGGGCATGAATGTGATCTGGACACTGGATGCCCTTGTATTTCACGCTCTCATCAGCATCGCGGCGCCGATTCAACTGATCCATCTGTTGTTTCCCGACAGCGCAGACAAGCCGTGGCTGCGCTCGAGACAGCTTTGGATCGTGACCGCCCTGCTGGGTTTGACGACCGTCGTTTTCATTCGTGCCGGAAACAAATATCCTGTAAAGCCTCTGGTTTTGACTGGCTGCGTTGTGGTGATGGGTTTCCTCTGTTTACTGTCTCGGTTCAGGCCCGTCGAGACGCTTCGGTATTGTCGGCCTGTTTATCAGGACCGCAAACGTTTCTTTTCGCTCGGCTTCGGTTCCTTTGCCGCTATTTTGTTCCAGATGTATGTCGTTCCGGGATGGCTCCATTCGGAACTGATCACGCTGGCGGTTCTGGTTGGAATCATCTGGACAGGAACTGTGCTCGTCCGGCGCTGGACGGCCAATGGCGATTGCTGGACCGCTAAGCAGCAATTTGCATTAACAGCCGGGCTGCTTACCGCCCTCGCAATTACTGGGGGTTTGCAGGAGATCAATCCATCGAGGTCTCCTCGGCCAACCGGAATGAGCGTTGTCTCGATCGCTTCGGCAGGCTTTCTTGTCGCGGTCAGAAAGCGGGTTGGGTCTGCTGCTGCAGACGCTTCTGCAGTGACGCAGACGCAGAGGCCTCTTGCCATGGCGGCAGCTGTAGCATCGTCCGCTGTGCACAGGCAGAGTTCGTACAGGTCGGTGGCGGTCGCTGCTGCCGAAACGGAGGATCATGACGCGACGCTCGATCGAACAGCCGAGGTACCGGTATTGGTACGCGGATTCGAGATTGCAGTTGCGAGCTGTGTCCTGATAATCACCTCGCCGATCATGATTATCCTCGCCCTGTTGATTCGGCGCGATACACCTGGTCCTGCACTTTTCCGTCAAACACGTCTGGGCAAGTACGGCAGTCCTTTTACTTTTGTGAAGTTCCGGACATTGTATGCGGATGCCCGGCAACGCTTTCCTCATCTGTACGCGTATCAGTACAATCACACTGAACTGCAGAGTTTGAAGTTCAAGATCGTTCGCGACCCTCGCGTTACACGTCAGGGCGAGTGGATGCGGAAGAGTACGCTGGACGAACTGCCGAACTTTTGGAACGTCCTGACGGGAGAAATGGCGCTGGTCGGACCGAGGCCAGAGATTCCGGAGATGCTTCCTTATTACACCGGATATATGAAAGAGAAATTTCTTGTACGACCAGGCGTCACCGGTCTCGCACAGATCTCCGGGCGCGGACGCCTGGGATTCTACGAGACTGTCGATCTCGATGTCCAGTATGTGCGGACTCGATCACTTGCACTGGATTTGAAGATACTTGCAATGACGGCATTTAAAATGACCACGCGTGATGGTGCCTTTTGACCGTCGTGAATTGGAAACAGGACATGGAAATTTTACAAACGCAGCCAAATCTGAAGTCGCTGGTGACCCTGTCGACATCGTCAGCGGTGGAGGCCGTTCCTGCACGCGCGTCTGTGGCCCGACTCGTGTCAGGCGAGACCCTCCAGGTTGCAGCCCGGCTGAAGCTGGCGCGTCGGTCTGAACAATCCATTCTTGCTGTAGCTGGCATTAAGGACGATGACGGAACTACGCTTCTCACCGCCGGAGTGGGATGGTCTTTGTCGGTGCTCGAAAATCGTCCCGTGCTCATCATCGACGCCAACTCCCATTCAAAAGGCATCAGCAAATTGTTCAACTCTTTGGAAAGTCCGGGTTTGCTCGAAACTCTGGAGGGTATCTCCGAGTGGTCCGAAGCCGTACATCGCGTGCCGGACACCCATCTTGAAGTGCTGTCAATTGGGCGAAGTCAGCGAAGCCTCGCGTCACTGATGAGTGTCTCCAAAGTCAGGGACGTCCTCACTCAGATTCGTCAGCGATATGCCTTCGTTCTCGCCGACTGTGGCAGGATAACGGTATCACCAGAATCTTTACTCCTTGCTTCCGAGTGCGACGGCGTCGTTGCGGCTGTGGCAGCCTCCGCCCGGCGGAAGTCCGAAGTACTGAAATTTCAGCAAGTGCTTACGAGAAGCAACATACCGCTTATCGGGATGGTTTTAACCAGAGGCGCTGCTGTCGAGGTTGCTACTTAACGCGATACGCCAGCCCGAGCGCTGCGACTGACTGACTTATCTGCTGTCGATTCCTCTATAGTCTGCTTCAGTCCATGCCGAAGGCTGATACGCGGCATAAAATTCAGCATCGTTTTGGCTTTTGTTACATCGGCTACATAATCGCCCGGTTCAATGGCAGAGTACTCCGCTGGCCACGGTCTGTGAATGACTGAGGTTGTGCCGACCATCTCTCGGATGATGTTGACGGCCTCGATGAGCGAGTAACTCGTTCCATAACTGATGTTGAATGTCTCATTACGCGCGACAGGCGATGCACACAGCAGGAATGCCTCGATCAGGTCGGAGATGTGGAGAAAGTCACGAAGCTGACAGCCGTCTCCGTAAATCTGAATCGGCACGCCTGAAAGCGCGTTCCGAATAAACGAATTGAGTACTTTATAACCTCGGCCGGCTGCGCTGTAATCGATACCGTACGGATTTGAAATCCGAAAGATCGTGTAGTCTATGACACGTCGCAAGTTTGCGATTCGAAGGTAGTTCTCCACACATAGCTTATGCGCCGCATACATGCTGCGGGGGGCTACGCCCTGAGTTTCCGTTACCCGCTCGGTTCCGGTGAGATCGTAGATCAGCCACGAGCTGGCGAACACCACGTGTGGACGGTTCCCAGCGCATTCACAAGCCTTGAGAAAATCGAGCTGAGCGCCACAGTTTGCGTCCATACTGCCGCGGGGATTGATGTTGCTGGCGACAGCACCCGAAGAACCAGCAAAATTGTAGATCAGTTCAGAGGAAGCAACTGCCGAAAGTATAGTGTCCTCGTCTCGAAATCCCTGAAGTTCGTACCAGGTGACTTCGTCGGCCCAGGAAGGTGTTTCGTAACGCCGACGCGACCGGCACAACACCGAAACTTCCGCACCTTCGCCAAGTAGCGCTTCGACCAAGTGTCGTCCAAGAAAGCCTAAAGCTCCCCAAACCAGCACCTTTAAACCACGTAGTCGCGTTGGAATCACTTGAGTGGTTTTCCATGGTAAGCCATTACGCAAAAGTTATCCAGCCCGACGAGGTACTAATAGTTCCGTCGATGACATTGAGCAGCGGTTTTGCTTGGACTTTTACCATTTACAAGTGAGATAATCGACGGAAGTCAAAACTTCCGGTGAGGAGGAATGAGAGTTGTTCGAAGGATTTTTCCTCGGTCGTCGTGTGCTCGTAACCGGGGTATGTGGCGTAAAAGGTACCTGGCTGGCGTTGATGTTGCTCGAATCGGGAGCTGAAGTCGTTGGCCTCGATTTGGGACTGCCTGCTACGGACTCCAACTTCTTCGCCAGCGGACTTGATCAGCGGATAAGATTGGCTCACGGAAATGTAACTGACTTCGCACTTATCCGGGAACTACTCGAGGATGTCGACGATGTTTTCCATCTGGCGGCCCATGCGCTAGTGCACACGGCGAACCGGGATCCGCTGGCGACCTACCAATCAAATACGATTGGAACAGCGACTCTTCTGGAGGCAATACGGATTGCGTCCAACCCCAAGCGAGCGGTTTTCGTAACCACCGACAAGGTGTATCGCCCGAAAGGCGGGGAACCATGGACTGAAAGCGACCCGCTGGGTGCGAGCGGTGCTTACGCCGTCTCAAAAGCCTGTGCGGAGCTGATCATTGCCGATTATCACCGGGAGTATTTCCAGAACGCCAGACATCTGATTGGCATTGCCCGCTCCGGAAATGTACTTATCGGCGGGGATCTTTACACGTCACACAGAACGGGCGGAGCCGGAAGGATACTGGCAGACTGCTTCGAAGCACTTATCCACCAGCGCAGTCCCGAGATTTTCAGTCCGGCGTTCACGCGGCCCTATACATATGGTCTCGACACGTTGTCTGGTTACATGACCCTCATGGCCTCCCTGGACCGTCCAGGTATTGCCGGCGAAGCTTTCAATTTCGGGCCCTGTGAACCATACGGCGTCACGAACAGCACCCTCGCGACGAAAATCTGCGAAGCCTGGGGTGACGATTTGATGTGGCAATCCGGCGCTCGACGGGAAGAACCTTTTGAGTATCAGTCCCTGGCACTGGAGAAGAGTTGCACAAAACTGCACTGGAGTCCAGCCTACACCCTGGATCAAAGTATTGATTCTGCGGTCAAGTGGTACAAAGCATGGTCGCAATGGCGGGGAGAGTGCCGGTCGGGTGGTATGTTACACCTCGACAGGGCACTTATCGAAGAGCATCGCGCTACGGCAGAAAAGCTCGCTATAGTCTGGTCGTTGCCATTAAGCCTGGCGGTTGCGGCAGACGGTCGCAGCTGTTAGAATTCTGCTCTCAAGGACAGAGTTCGCCATAACCGCTGATGATGATTTCATGTAAGTTCACCGCGTCACGGCTGTACGTGCTGGTACTGTGTTTGGCGGGAGCTTATTCGAATCTACTCTGCGGTGCCGACAACGGCCTCTCAACAACTCCGGCGCTCGGATGGACTTCCTGGAGCAGCCTCGAAACCAGGCTTGATTCCCTCACTATCAAGTCGATCGCGGATCGGCAGGCTGCGCTTTTAAAACCCGCAGGCTATATTTACGTCAATGTGGATGGCGGGTGGTACGCCAACCCGGATACTGGCGTCGATTTCTACGGAAGGTGGGCACCACATCCTGACCGATTTCCTGGCGGAATGCGAGCTATCGCACAGTATGTTCACAGCCTCGGTCTCAAATTTGGGCTCTACTTAACACCCGGAATACCTAAATTGGCTGTGGTGCTCCGGACACCGGTAAAGGGGACCTCGTACACTGCGGCCGACATCGTTGCCGTTAACAGGCAGGAAATCACATACCTGGGCGGCACGATGTATTCCATCGACTACACCAGGCCTGGCGCTCAGGAATTTGTTAATAGTTGGGCGGATCTCCTCGCCGAGTGGGAAGTCGACTATTTGAAGCTGGATGCCGTTCGTGACGGAAACGTCGCCGATGTCGCGGCGTGGTCAAAGGCGATTCAGCGGACGGGTCGACCAATCTTGCTGGCGCTGGCGAACAATCTGAACCCGGGGCTCGGCACTACCTGGCGAAGCAATGCAAACAGCTGGCGGATCTCGACAGACATAGAGTCCTACGATGGAAAGACTTTGACCAGTTGGGGAAACGTCGCTCTGCGATTCGGACTGGTACCAAATTGGCTGAATTCTGCTGGCAAAGGCGGCTGGAACGATCTCGATTCACTCCTTGTCGGAAACGATCGTACCGGACTGAGCCGGGATGAACGTCAGAGCATGATGACATTTTGGGCACTGTGTTCATCGCCGTTACTAGTCGGTGATGATGTACGAGAGATTGACGATTTCGGTGTTCAGTTGCTCACAAACCCGGCGGTGGTCGCAATCGATCAGAACGGTGTGGTCGCGGCTCCGGTTTCCTCCGGCAAAGCACAGCAGGTGTGGACGGCTCTGGAGCCCGACGGCTCCTATGCCGTTGGCCTGTTCAACCTCGGCGACGATACCGCGGTGGCAGAGGTGAAGTGGTCGGATCTGGGTTTCACAGGCGCAGCTTCAGTTCGTGACCTCTGGTCTGGGCGCGACTTGGGCACCCTTCAGCAGGCGTTTAGCACACAACTGAACCGGCATGCATCGGCTCTGATTAGCGTCACACCATCGTCGCCGGTATTACAGCTTCTCGCGGGCTCTGCCTCAGTCGACGGCGGCGCATACCTCGATGCCTCCACAGTTGGTCCGCGCGGGCAGCGAGTGAGGGGCCTTGATACCGCCGCCAAGGTTCAGTTCTCAAACATCAAAACTCCCTCTTCCGGGAACTACGATCTGACGATACTGTACATAAACGGCGATGCCATCGATCG
This sequence comes from Bryobacteraceae bacterium, assembly GCA_963794765.1. Classification (GTDB taxonomy): domain Bacteria; phylum Acidobacteriota; class Terriglobia; order Bryobacterales; family Bryobacteraceae; genus JAWXCM01. Next base: position 21,023 of record CAWCGC010000052.1, read on the forward strand.
ACGGGCAGTTGTTGCCGTGAATGGTGCCGAAAACGGCGACGTCGTTTTCTCTGGTGCCGGCGACTGGCAAAGCAACATGACAGTTCAGAGTGTTACGGTTCGGGTACTTATGTCAGCGGACATGAACACAGTGGTATTGAGGAACGCACTCGGGCCGGCTCCCGACATCATCGGCATTACCTTGCAGCGCGTCCAGGAAGGCGCTCGTAATATGGCATTGATATCAAACGCCTCAGAAAAGGAAGACGGAGCTCAAAAATGACCAGGACCTGCCGGTCTATACAAGTGCAGACGTTGCTTGCGGCGGTAATACTCGCGGGCGTTCCGGCCCGGAGTCAAACGTCTCGACCTTTCATGATGGCGGCGAGTGGGATTCAGGCGTACCCCGAGGGTCGGAACATTACGTTTCGAAACACTGGGGCAGGATTTCCTATGTCAGACCTTGCCCAGGACGTGGATATGATCAATATCCAGCCCGAGTTTCTGGGAATTCCCTACGATAAATTCGCAGAAAGCTCTCAGCTGCCGGACGGCGATCCCTGGGCGCAACAGATGTCCGACGTGGCGAAGACTGCAAAACAGACCGGCAAAAAATTGTTGGTGCAGATTGCCCTGGTCCGAATAAATCTGATAGGGAAAGCCGTTTATCCGGATGGACAAGTACAGGTCCAGTCTTCCTGGGCACCCGCATGTGCCGACCTGACAAAGCCAGAGTATGCCATTTGGCACAGGCGTACACGAATTATGCGCTTTGGATTGCCCGCAACTTCACACCGGATTATTACGTAATCATGCTTGAGCCGAATCTATACTACGCCAGCTGCGGCGGAAACACAGCGACCTGGAGATACCTGGTCAAACTCGAGCGGGACGTCTACCGTGCTGTCAAATCCGAATTTCCGTCAATGCTACTTTTCCCGAGTTTCAACCTGGAGGCGATTTACGGTGTGAATGCACTGGCGGCTCAGGATACTGGGGGCTTCGACCAGGCACACTATCTCGCACTGCTTGCTATGAAGAGAGATCGCCTCGGACTGGTTTCCTTTCCACAGGTAATAGGAAATCCTTACAAACTTCCGGTCGATTATCTGACACGCATTCTCGATCGCAACCCCAATGAGCCACCTGTGGTTATCACCGAGATCGGCTGGAACTCGAGCAGTATCACTTACTATGACCAGGTAAATCGAAATTGCGTCATGGCGTATTCTGAACCTTCATACGTCAGTGCATTCCTGAAGTTCGTTCTTTATAGCGGGTATGCCGGCAACTTCGATGTAATCACCTGGTGGTCGTCTCGGGACGAGATGCCAGCTGGAGTTGTGGATACGTGTTTTCCGGAGGCGAAGCCTCCTGACTTTGGGGAGTGTACCGACAACGTCTGGTGTGTTGCTGTGAGCGCGGCACGTGCGTATCCGCCTCCTGGCTCTGTGCCAGCGTTGGCTGAACTTTCGCTGAAGGCATTTGGAACTATGGGATTACGTTTGTACGACGGGACCGGAAAAGACGACGTACTCAGTACGTGGCAACAATTTCTCGACCTTCCTGTCGACGACTCTGCTGTTAGTTCACGCCTTCGCAGTGCCGCAGACGATTATACGGTAGAGAAACAGTAACGCTCGTCGGCACGCCTGCATGTTGACTTGAACGCCACAAACGAACCTCAGAATACATCGTTTGCACTAGAGTTGCTCGGCTGGACTCGCCGTGAGAGCGCTTTGTCCAGGGGCCTATTGACCCTGTTAAGTCGTTAGTGCTACTACATTCTTGGCAAGAAGATTCCAGTTGACCTTGCCGGATGAACGAGTGCAGGCGATATGCAATGAACGAGTCAATTCCGCCGCTTAGCGGGAATACTAGTACGTTCAGTACTCCGGCAGCGAACACAGACTCTTTGGTAGCGCTGCTCGCGGAACCTTTCTCATGGCTGTGTTGGCTTTTCAAAGGAATTCTATACTTCCTGAGTTTCATAGGGCCGTTACTGGCGATCTCCCGGATCCGGAACTGGCCCGTAGTCGCCTTACTCGCCTTCGGAATCGCAGCTTATGGGTTTTCAGCTCTGGTTTTTCTCTCCTTGTTACTCCTCGTCAAACGGCTGCTTCTCGGTCACCTTCGACCGACGGGCCCAACCGCGCTTCATAGTACGAACGGCCGACAGTGGATTTTTGCGTCCAGCCTTACATACGTGCTGGTCGAGAGTTGTTTCCGGACGGTAACGTCTACCTTTTCTCCACTGGCCAGATTCTATCTGAGAGGAATGGGAGCAAAGATAGACCGTTCTGTTCTGCTGGCGCCCGGTTGTCGGATTTCGGATCCCTGGTTTGTAGAATTTGGTCCGAACGTTCTCGTGGGAGCCGAAGCAGTCATATTGGGCCACCTCGGAAATGGTAATGGCATATATCTCGGCCGCGTGGTGATCGGTGAAGGGAGCATTGTTGGGATGCGATCCGTGATTTTTCCCAACGTCCGCGTAGGCCGACGCGTTCGAATCGGCGCTGGGTCAATCGTCGTAAGTGGGACGACGATACCTGATGGTGAGACATGGGCAGGTGTTCCCGCCCGGAAGTTAGTAAGCTGCGACCAGAAAAGCGAGGTCAGTGACTGGCGACTCGTGATGCCCAGCAGTTGAGTTGCCTCAGTGAGAAATGGCTATCCAGTCCCAGTGCGTGGTCTGTTGTCGACCAACCCGATTTAATATCAGGAATGCCGCAGCACAAGGCGCAGCCATGTCGATTCGTGCGCAAGAGGATGCTGATCAACAGGTGCACCGAACTAATCTTCACCCGGCCTTCGGCGCAAGTTATCGGTCACTTCGGACTCCACGATTCAGGATGCAATACAGTTGACCCGAATTCGTTCGCGTGCGAGTTCGACCGCCAGACTTTTCGGTGAGACAGATCAGGGCTGCTTTCGATTGGCGCAAGCGGATGTTGCACGTAAACGCGAGAAGCCGGCAGCAGAACTCATAGACACGATACTGCTGCTTGCCTTTCGGCAGTCTTGTCTGCCGAAACCGTTTCGCAGACATGACGCCGCTAGCGAGATTTACACGAAAGGTCTCGTGCGGGTCGACGGCGACATCATCGGGCGCGAAGTTGTGCTTCCCGTTCCAGCTACTGATAGCATCCCGTCGAGGTAACGCAGGTCCGTGTGGCTCCGGATTCATTCCGGCGTTGACTCAAGCTGAATACTTGCTCAAAACGACTGCGGTTCTCGACGGATCCATGTACAGGAAGGTCACTTTGGATCGATTTTGAATCAGACTTCGATGCTACACTACGGTGCTGCTTATGACATCCATCACCTCAGATTCGCTTAAACCTGTTTTAGTAAGTCCACTCGAGAGCTGTTTCTGGCGTGTCGAGCAGGATCTGTGGCCATTTCGCGCTGCAGTTCTGTGCCGACTTGAAGGCTTGCTTAAATGAGGAGGTTCTCCGCACCGCGCTTCAGAGATTGCAACGTCGTCATCCGAAGCTTCGAGCGAGAATCGAGGAAGCGAAGGATGGACGTTTGTACTACGAATTTCCAAACCCCTCGATTTGCGTACCATACAAAATACGTGAGTACGATGGCACGGATTTTCCCTGGCGAGACGAAATGCGTGGACTGCTGGAGTCGCCCTTTCCGTCAGAGGGGCCTTACTTTTCCGTAGTTATCCTGCGGAGCCGAACGGTGCCGTACTCAGAGCTTTTAATGTGCTCAACTCACACTTTCACTGATGGGCTTTCAGCGCTCGTCCTTCTGGAGAACTTCCTTGCGGAGTACGCCAAGGCAGAGACAAATACTGACACGTCGAACGACCCTATTCTGCCTTGCGTGACGGCAGGATACGCGAGGGCTGCCGGAGGATGGAGAGGTCCTCTCACCCTCCTGCGTCGGTTTATGCGGCTCAAACGTAAGCAACAGCGAATGTTGCCCACCGCGCTTCCGGAGAGCAAAGCGGAACCAACTCTTTCGCAGTGGAGTCATTGGGTTTTCTCGGCGGAGGACACCCTTAAAGTAGTTAAGCGACTGCGCAAAGAGAAAACATCTCTTAACGCTGCGCTGATGACAGCCGTATCTTTTGGACTGATGGTCTGCCTTCCGGATTCCGAGGCACTGTTCAGTTTGCATCTGCCATTCAATGTTCGTGAGTGGCTGACTGGTCCTGCAGGACCGGTCAGCGATCAGGATCTGGGCTGTTTCATCACGCACATGAATGGGTATCTCAAGTTGAACCGAGCATCATCGTTCTTCGATGTGGCCCGGGAGGCTCAGGATGACATCCAGATGTTTACGAGTAACGGTGGACCTTGGTTCGGCTACAACATGTCGTCGTTTTTCTACAGTCTCGGAACGGGTATCCGCCGTTGGATCCGATTATCGCCTCAAAGACTATCGCCCTCGGAGAAGCAGGGAATTACGATGCTGGTGAACAATTACGGCGTGGCGACCCTTCAAAATTCCTACGGCAGCTTGAGACCGAAGGACTGTACTCTGATCTTCAACACCGAGCGAGCCAGCTATTCACTTACCATCCAGGCGCTGGTGCTCGGACAAAAGCTGAACGTCGGTCTCGCAGCCGGGAGCCTGGAACCAATGTTCTGGAACCGGCTGCAGAATGCCGTGCTGAACTATCTGAAGTTTATGATGGGATCGCATGAGGCGCTAAATGAGTTGGAAAATGAGCCGTCTCCGGTCGCTCACGCGGAAACACCGCCCCATTGGACGAGAGTTGCAGCCCAGGAGTAGCTTTCGGAACGCCACAACACCAGGATCGCCTGGCCTCAGGCTTGAGGTATCCAGAATTGCTTGCATGCTGAAAGGCGCGGATTAAGCGCGGACCTTTTGTCGACGGTCTGCATCGCGAGCAGGGCAGTAACGGCTCTACTGTCTTTCCAGTGGCGGTCTGATCTCCCCCAGACCTTGATTCCGTATTGGATTCGGAGAGGTGTGGACGTACATCGAAGCGGATCGGATCGGGAATTTACTGCGCTGAGAAACCGCCATCAATGATGAGTGTTTGGCCCGTGATCCAGCGTCCTGCCTTCGAAATCAGGTATGCTGCAGCGCACGCAACGTCCCAGGTGGAACCTAGTCCAAGCGGATGCTGGGCTACAAGGGTACCGAATTGCTCATCAGACAGAGTCCGACGGATCTGGTCGGTCATCTCAGATTCAACGATGCCAGGCGCAATGCAATTCACCCGAATGCCTTCGCGCGCGAGTTCAATCGCAAGACTCTTCGTGAGCCCGATCAGAGCTGCCTTCGATGCCGCATACGCTGAGATCGCTGGCGATCCGACCAAGCCAGCGGCAGAACTGAGGAAAACGAGACTGCTGGATTCTTTATGGCAATCCTTTTGTCTGAAGCCCTTGGCCAGCATCACGGCGCTGTCCACATTAACCCGAAACGTTTCGTGCAAGAATCCAGCGACAGAGTCGTAGAAAAGTCGTCTTCCGGATCCCTGCAGCGTGAACGAGAGCGTCAAACGGACCATCGCGACCGGCAATCGTTCGGACCCATCCAGGTATCGCCTCAAGCTCCGAGAGGTCGAAGGGTTCCGCCACGTGGTTGCCTTCGGCCATGCCTGAGAGAGTGCTTTCCAGCTGGTCGGTACGCCGTCCAGTAATGGTGACGCGGCAACCGAGCTCGCTTAGCACAATTGCAGTTTCGCGCCCAATGCCTGACGAGGCTCCTGTAACCAAAACACTGTATTGGCGTAGGTCAAAAGGTTCAGTACGACGTGTCACAAAGTATCGCTTGAAGTGAGTTTTCCGCGCAGTTCTCAATGGTACACTACGGTGCTTGGCATTATGATGTCCAACACTTCAGATTCGCTTAGGCCTGTGTTGTTGAGCCCGGTAGAAAGCTATTTCTGGCGCTTCGAGGAGGATCTGCGAGCGTTCCGGGCCTGCACAGTTTGTCGTGTGGAGGGCCGAGTTGAAGAGAGCGTCTTAGCGATCGCAGTCAGAAGTCTTCAGCGACGCCACCCGAAGCTGCGGGCAAAGATTTCCGAAGCAAAGGACGGACGTCTCTACTACGTCTTCCCGAACCCGCCGCTTCCGATACCCTATGAAATCAAGGACTACGCCGGAGTTGAACTGCCATGGCGTGAGGAGACTCGGAGGATTCTGGAGTCTAAACTTCCCTCGGAAGGACCCTTAGCTCATGTTCTTGTCCTGCGTAGCCCCACGGAGTCGTACTCCGAGATTCTGTTCATGTCGACCCATGCATTTACGGATGGACTCTCGGCCTTGATGTTGCTGGATAACTTGTTGGCTGAATACGCGAAGGCAGAGGCAGGTCTGGATACATCGAATGAACCTGTTCTGCCGTGCGTATCCGCAGGGTATGCCAAATCGCTCGGTGGCTGGAGTGGTCCATGTCGCTCCTTCGGCGATTTATCCGTATGAAGCGTGACGAAGACAGCACCGAAATCACTTCACTGCCTGAAAGACCGGAGGTTGCACCACTTTCGCAGTGGATTCACATGGTATTCACTGGCGGACGAGACAGTAGAGCTTGTTAAGCGTCTTCGAAAAGAGAGGACGTCGTTGAATGGTGCACTGATGACCGCAGTTTGCTTTGGTCTGATGGATTTTTCCAGTTTCAGAAGCGCTGTTCCGATGGCAGCTGCCTTTTAGTGTTCGCGAGTGGCTGACCGGTCCGTCTGGACCAGTTAAGGGAGGACCTTAGGCTGTTTCGTCAGCAACATGAACGGGTAATCAAACTGAACCGGTCCGCCTCGTTCTGGGACGTGGCCCGGGACGCTCAACACGAGAGTAGATACTGTTTACGAAGCGGGGCGGTCCGACGTTCGGATACAATATGGCCTCCTTCTTCTACGATCTCGGGACCACTGTTCGCGGCTGCTTTGGGATGCAACCGCGGCGACTGTCGGCGTCAGAAAAGCAACGCGTGACAATGCTGACCAACAATTACGGCGTGGTCAGTATCGGCAAGCGCCTACGGTAGCTTGCGTCCTAAAGAATGCACGATGATCTTCAAGAATGAGAAGCGGGGCCTCGCTGATCATTCAGGCTCTCGTACTCGGCCAAGGCTCAATGTCGGCTTTGCTGCCGATCGCTTGAACCCGAGTTTTGGAGCAACTCCAGACAGCTGTGATCCGGCATATCCAGATTGCCATGGGAACTGTTCAGATAGACGAGCCGAATCGTCGACTCGGGTCAGTGACTCAGGTGGAAGTATCGCCCCAGCGGATCAAAGTAGCGGCCCAGGAGTAGCCGACGCCGAAGGCCACAAGCATCACGAGTGCGCCGGGCCTGAGTTGCCCGGATTTGCTGGCGTGCTGAAGTGCGAGCGGGATCGAGCAGGAAACTGTATTGCCAGTCTGCTCCATCGCCAGTGACGAACTTTTCCAGCGGGATGTCCAGCTTTCCGCGAAGATGGTCCAGCATGAAGCAGTTTGCCTGATGGAAAACGAACAAGGTCGATATCTGACTTCTCCAGTCCTGCTTTGTCGAGCAGACTTCTGAACCGCCGCAGGCACGGTACGGAGAGTGAAGTTGAAGACTTCGGCACCGTTCATGTAGAGGTTATTGACAGTTCTGGCGTTGCCGCTGTCATCACGGATCAATTCAGGGTTGTGAACAGTGGGCTGACGCTTCGCTCCGGCGGGAATAACAATATCCTTAACTCCCTTCCCATCGGTTCCATACACGAAGGGACCGATCAGACGTTTCTTCATCACCGGCCCGGAAAGCGCGACTGTCGCAGCATCGCCAAACAGTGTTCGCACACTCTTATCGGCCGGGTGCACCAGCTTACTGTACGTATCTGCGTTCACAAGCAGCAGGTTCGAGCCTGACCACTCTCGATCAAGACCTTTAACAAGCCCAAGGCCATACACGAACCCAGAGCATCCCAGCGTAAAATCCATTGCTGCACAGGAGACCGGCAACCCCAGCCGGTCCTGAACGAGGCATGCCGTAGAAGGCATGATGTAGTCGGGTGTTTGCGTGCAGTACAGAAGATAATCCACGGTGGACAGGTCGAGTTTGACGTCGTCAACCAGTCGCTTAATTGCTCGAACTGCAATGTCGGACGCAAACTCATCTTCTGCGGCGACTCGACGAGAACGAATCCCTGTCTTGCGTAGATCTTCTCAGCCGTCCAGCCGGGATACTCGGCCGCAAGCTGATCGTTGTCCAGAACGCCGTCCGGGAACGCTGACCGAATTGCGATAAGAGAAGCTTTCATGCCGTCGCGTGCCGACCAGTTGTGCTGAGCACTGGGGGAACAGTTCAACGCTGCCAACCGATTGCCGAGCAGATCCAGTAACTGATCTACTGTCTTCGCACCGGCGATCTGATCTCCGGAGACGGTGACTCCGGTCTTTTCATCCGCGAGGGCAATGAAGATAACGGCTGCCATCGAATCCCAAGCTGCGACCTGTGCCAAGAACCTGGTCGCCCTCGAGGTTACCTTCGGGTACTTCCAGTTCATGTTCCAGTGCACGCAGGAACTCGCTTCTTCGTCATGCCTAAACCCAGACTCCGTTCGACTTAAGTTGTGTGGATCAATTATAACTCGCCATAGTCAGAGCTGCGGAACGGCGAATCGGGGCTACATGGTACTAATCTGCGATATGTAATGCTGAACAGCCGCAACTTAACGTAATCGATCAGGTCAAACCGTTTGACCTGCGCCAGAGGTCGCTGCGGCTCCGAGCCAGTATGAGAGCACAGCGAATCCTCGCGCAGGAACACTGCGACTCTTTGCAAGCCGTTCTTGGATTTCTGGTCTTTGCGGCAGTGAACACGGGTGTCCGGACAGGATGACACGGGAAATCCGCGCGACCGGACGAGCCGCGGTCGTAACAGTGGTGACCCGTGCGCAATTCGAGATCTGAAGAAAAGTGACATTCAGGGATTTCGATTGAACGCGCCCGACGGGCACAGGTATCTTGTCAACAAAGACGACGAAAAGAAGGTTCCTCAACTGTATATCGGCGAGAATGGAACGTCGGATCTGAGGTGCATCACCTGCACGGATATTCCGGGAGGCCCCAAGGCGAAACGGTTCAAGATGCAGCCACGGTGGCATCCGTCCGGCCGCTGGATCATCGCCGCAGTTGAGCGAGAGAAGTACTCACCACCGCCGGTTCTGGGTTGGAATAAAAGCTTTGTAGCGGGCATGCTGCAGTCAGGTATATGGACAGACATGTATGCCATATCTCCTGATGGACGGGAGTGGCATCAGTTAACCAACTTCCAGTCGAATAAAAAAGGCGTAGCCGACGGTTATACCGGGCCAGCGATGACAACAGACGGCCGAACGTTAGTGTGGTCGGAAATTGTCGATGGCAACGTCATGAAATACACCTTCGGGAAGTGGAACCTCATCGCAGCCAACTGGGAGGAGCGCAACGGTGTTCCACGACTGACAAATGCACGGAACATCACGCCGCCCGGGATGAACTGGAATGAGCCGGCCAATTTTCAACCCGACAACGAACGGGTGTTAATCACTGGCTCGCCGGATAAAAATGCGAGGGGAATGGACCAGTACTTATTGAATATTCGTACAGGGCAGCTCCAAAACCTGACGAATACACCTACAGTATGGGACGAACATGGTGTGTCATCCCCGGACGGTCACAAAATCATCTTCATGTCGGCATATCCATACCGCAACGATCCGAAATCTTCCACCGTAACGGGCCTCAAAACCGAGTTCATGATGATCGATGAGGACGGCAGTAATCTCGTCCAGCTTACGCATTTCCGGGAGCCGGGTCATCCTGAGTACTCGCCTAAGGCTAACGCGGCTGTGCCCGGGTGGTCGGGCGACGGGCGCTCCGTGACGCTAAGCCGACTGATTTTTCCCGGCTACGACTATTGGGAGCTGAGTTTCGAAGGCGCGTGCGGAAACCAGCGCGGCCGATAATCTGAGTTCGTTAACTCAGACAACGGTAGACTTGTTTCGATGTAGTTTCGGATCTACGGATTCGATCATCGCATTGACGTCCAGATCTCGACGGAGAAAGCTCCGGATCTCTTCTGCCGCTCGTGCGGGCTCCGCCACAACGTCTTCGTAGCTGAGATAGTGTAGAGCGATGTGTGGCTGTCCCGCGAGCCACGTATCGAGCTGTTTCAACTGACTGGTGAACGCATCAATAAGCTGCTGGTCCGTCATGCGATCGGCTTCCTGTCGATGACGAAGCATGGCCTTCTGGGACAGGACAACATCTTCGAGGTTCCGTTTTAAAAAGAGGACTTTGTACTTGTAGTTGCTCGGCAGCCTGTACAGGAAGATGTAGATGATCTTCACGGCCTTGTTCACAGCTTCTGCTAACCAGGAGGCATCCTTGTCGAGCTTCTTGACGGCTTCGAATTCGTAGTAGCCGCGAGGATTGTCTTCGTCCGCCTTACGGTGATTGTCTGTGAGCACAGGAATTCCGCCCTGCTCGAGCATACGCATCATCATCGATGTTCCCGATCTCGGAAGGCCTGAAACAACGGTTATGTAATCTTCTTGATTCGACATCGCCTTAGTACCCATGCCTTGTCTAATGTGTTGTATTGGGTTGGCCCATAGCCGCCGCCGCAAGTGCCGTGTCGCTTCCCGGAACAGACGCAAAACCCTGAAGCTCTGCCTGCACCGTCTGCATGCGGGAGCGTGTCAGTTTGTAGTTAAGCATTAACACTGCAGCGAGCCCAAACAGCGCGGACGGCACCCAGCTGTAGACGATAGCGATCCGCCCGATTGCTGGAGTGCTGAGCGCGGTGGTTCCGGGATTCAGGCCAACAAAGTGTTGCAGCAACCAGCCTGCGAGCATAATCGCAGCGCCGGTCGCCAGTTGTTGACCGAATGAAAGAATCCCGAAGAGGGCACCTTCCGTCCTTCGTCCTGTAACCAGTTGCTGCTCATCTGCAACGTCCGCGAGCATAGACTGCGGAATAAACAGGATGATGCAGTTGAAAAAACCCGTGACGGCGTAACCCGACACGAGTGCCCACACGTTTCCCGTTCCAAGCGGGTGATTCGCGCCGAAGAGCATCGAAGCTGATAGCAGCAGTATCGATGTCGCACTGGCGGAAGATATATACAGCCAGTGCTTCTCGACCCGTCGTGACACCGGTAACCACACGAGCATTCCCACCAGACCGGCGATGAAGAAGGATGCCTGAGCACCGCTAAGTGCAGCGCTTCCGTTTACCTCGGCGTAGTACTTGAGGAAGTACAAGAGCAGAGAGCTGTTCACCGCGAGCGCCATAATAACGAGACAGGAAGACACGAAGAGTGTGCGGAACGATGGATTCAACAAGGAACGCATCAAGCCCCGAAAGAAATCTCCTGGTTTTGGCTGCGTTTCATCGTCAACGGCATTGCCGTGCCTGCCGCATTTCCTGACCGTAAACAGGGCGGCGAGAGACACTCCGGTCATCACCAGCCCAAACGTCAGCCCCATCGCATCATAACCGGCGCGGTGGAGCTTGGGGTCAACGCCCGGCACTTTGTCTGGAAAGAAAACCACAAACGAAAGAGATGCCGTAAGAAGCGTCCCAACTGTACTTGCCATGCCCCGAATTGCGGCAATCGATGTTCGTTCATGGTAGTCCCGGCTCAACGTCGCGCCCAACGAGTAATAGGGAATGGTGAACATCGATGTGGCAGACCGCACGACAAAGCTGGTCACCAACAACCACAGGAAGGTCATCTGCAGTGAGAAATGACTCGGCGGACTAAAGAAGCCCCAGAAGCCCGGACCCATCGCCAGGGCACCGATCAGCATGAACCGGTATCGCTTTGACGAGGCATTCTTGCCGTCAGTGAGATAACCGATGCATGGATCTACGACAGCGTCCCACGCCATCGTGATAAACCCTGCTACGCCGATCCACGTGGCTGGGAGCCCGACAACGCTGGTAGCGAAAAAGAGGCTATACAGACCGAAGGTGACAATCTTTATAGCGTTAGCAATTTCCCCGACTCCGTACAGGACTTTCACGCGCAGAGACAGAGGATGTAACGCGCCGGGAATCTGAGCGGTGGAAGCCTGCTCCATGGTCAAAGAATCGCGGGGTTCATCGTTGACACTGCCTAAGCTCATCCGGTGTTGCCGCTCCGCATGTGATGGTTGAACTTACTGACCGCGCGGCTCACACCGTCCTCTCCGCGAATGCGCCGACCCAGGTCTTCCGCACGGGCTTTCATCGCATTGTCAGACGTGGCGATTCGGAGAGCGCTGGCAAGAGACTCTGAGGTGAGGTTCTTGCGAAGGATGGGCTGTGGGCCTGCGCCGAGTTCGCTCACACGCTTGCTCCAATAAAACTGATCGAGAAACGAGGGTACGGTGATCGTTGGGATGCCGGCTCGGAGGCTGGCGGCAGTTGTTCCCGCTCCTCCGTGGTGAACCGCGGCCGCAACGTGAGAGAAAAGCCAGTCGAACGGTACCCAATCTGTGGCGAACACGTTCGAGGGCAGGTCACCAACGTCGAGCCCTCCCCAGCCTCTCAGGACGAGTGCGCGGATCCCCGTCGCCGCAAGTGCTTGCAGCACAGGTCGCGCAAGCTCTGATGGATCGCGGTTCGTCATGCTTCCGAATCCGCCGATGTAAACCGGCGGAGGGCCGCTTTCGAGAAAAGCAGAGAGTGCCGGCGGTGGTGTCCAGTTCGTCTCGCGATCCAGAAACCAGTACCCTGTGACGTCGATGAAGTCCTGCCAGTCTGGCGGTGGCGGGGACACCTCGCGACTATAGCAGTACAGGATCAATTGTTTCGATTCATCGAGCTCCTGAAACGGAGCACTTAAGGGCAGGCTTTGGAGCCCAAGAACTTCTCGGCACGCACCCGCTATCCATGGCCGGGCCACCTGCCAAAGAACCTGGCGCTGAAATTGAAAGCTCGCGAGATTGAATCGCTGGCTGCTCTGCGCCCACGAAGGAACGAAATCCGCGGCGTAGTAGCGGGTTGGTGAAGTTGGGAAATAAAACGCGCGAACCAGCGGGATCTGGAGCTTCTTCGCGATCGCGTACCCGAAGAGGCACGGCAACACCGACACGATGATTGCGTCAGAGTCGCTGCAAGCGTCCCAGCAGTCTCGGAGGCGCTGGCGCATCAGCGGTGCATCTACTTCCTGAAATGTCTTCCACCACTGGAGAGGGCTCCGGCCATTATCCTGCAGCGCACGCAATTGAGCCTTATCCGCCATCTTTCTCGGATCGCCGGCAACAGGCGCGAAATCCAGACCGTGCTCGCGGACGAGTGCCTCAAACCCGGTGTGTGTCGCTACGCGAACGTCATGACCTGCTTTGCACAGTCCGGCTCCGAGGGCCACATACGGACGCACGTCGCCCTCAGAACCGATCGTGATGATTCTAACGCGCATGGTGATGACCAACCGCCGCGGACGATGCTGTGTTGCCGGCATATGCGCGGATAATCTCGACCGCTTTGGCGATCCCATCCTCTTTGCGTATCTGCTCTCCAATGGCGCTGGCCCGCTGCCGCACACCATCCGAGTCTGCCTCGACTATAGCGGCGGCTAGTGCATCGCTCGTCAGTTTCGCCGCTGGGATAGGGCGCGCGCTCGCGCCGAGTTCAAAAACTCGCCTGCCCCAGACAGGGTGAACACCGAATAAAGGAATAATCACCGACGGCAGGCCAGCCCGCAAAACGAGAGACGTTACGCCCGCACCGCCTTGATGGACGACGAGCTTTACTTTCGGGAGCAGCCACTCATAAGGGGCGAACTTGATACTCAGAACAGTCTCAGATAGCCTTCCAGTCTTCATTCCGGTGCCACCTGCGACGATGAGCCCACGATCCCCATTTCGATTCAGAGCGTTCAGCACCGTTTCGGTCGCAGCTTCGGTACCAGGAAACGGAGTGCTGCCTAATCCAATAAGCAGCGGAGGTGGACCAGACTGAAGGAAGTCCAGTAACTCTGGTGACGGGGTCCAGCTTGACTGATCTTCGATGAACCAGTACCCGGTCATATGAAGCCAGTGTCCAAAGTCTGGTTGGGGCGGAAGCACAGTCGGGCTGGCACCGCAGATCACCGGAACCCGAGTACGGCCCAGCGGCATCCGAGGCAGCGGAGGCAATCCCAGCGTCCGTTTGCGCGCCCCATTCGTTGCACCTCGGAGGATGTTCCATACGATCAGATAGAACGCGCGGTCCTGGACGGTGGCCCAGGCCCGTTCGAGTCTCACGCCTGCACTCTTGCGCCCATTCCAGCCATATGCAGTCGGCACAGTGGGAGGCTCAACTTGCGCGCTTATCATTGGAATTCCCATGCGCTCAGCAAGACTTACCCCCACCAGCAGTCCCATCGGAGAGACAACCAGGACATCAGCATCACGACGGCCACTCCAGTACACTGCCATACCTTGTTCGATTCTGGACTGAGCTATCCGAACGAACCCGCGCAGGAAGCCGGTCGTGGACTGGCGTTTCCTGATCCAGTCCTGACCGGCTGCCGTGCTCGCAATTTGTTGCGGACTATCCCCAGCCACCAGATGCTCGAGGCCGTGGGCACCAACGAGATCTTCGAAGCCGCCGAGAGTGATGATGCGAACTTCCTCACCCGCATTCTTCAGGCCGACGCCCAGTGCAACAAATGGTTGGACGTCGCCTCGCGATCCGATGGCCAGTAAGTCGACGCGCATCTCGCTCCGTACTCAGTTGCTCACGGCCCGGGAGTAGTGCAGAACTCGGTCGACTGCACCGATTGTGGGTTGGCCTGATACAGCTGAAGACGCCGGATCAGCTTGCTGAATAACACTTCTACGTCGACAGAGTCGGGCGCCAAAGCGGCGCGTGATGCCGTTTGGGAATTCAGGTAGCTGAGCGCCGTCGTGATCTGGCATTTTCCTGCCAGCGTTTGCGCGGTTTGCAGGCTTTGCTTCAGAGCAGAGCCCGAGACATCGGGAGTACGGAAGCGGCCGCGCTGCGCAAGTTGGTTAAGGAAGGAGTTCACCTGCGCAAACGTGACTGGCGGAAGCAGCAGAGGATAAGTACCAAGACTCGAGGCTTCCGAAACGGCTCCCGTCGCACCCACTCCGACAATATAGTAGATATACCGATGTCCTGACAGAATTGTCGTATCGGTGAACGTCAGAGCTGTGGTCGTGCCGATCTGCTGGTAGGGACCGACATACGTGTCGGGAAGCTTCGGACCAAATCCCAGAAAGCCTTCGAAACTCGAATCCCCACGGATAGCAATGGGTAATATTTCGGCGCGGAAAATCTTGTAAGAGACGTCGCGGTATCCGGCAAGCCAGGAAAGAAGTACACCGCCCTGCTTGTTCGGCTCGATATCGAGCCGGATGGGGTTTGCAACCGCTGGCGAGGCTCCCTTTAGCCCGCGGAAGATCATCGTTCCATAATAATCATTCGCGGTGCCGACAAACGCTCCGTATGGTGTGGAAGTCATTGTACGGATGCCGTAATCAAATTTGCCACCCTGCGGATCTCCGGCGTTGGCGAAGCCGTTCGTCATGACGGCGCTGTAGTACCAGTCATCCGGCGTTCGATACATGTGAGCGCCCATGTTGTGTTGGATGAAAGGTCCGTACGTTGGATCAAATCTGGCACCCGTGGCGATGTTGTAGGTACCAACATAAAGGAAGTTGTACGGATCCTCCATCTGCCACGCGTGATCGTTCAAAGTGTGTCCGAAGCCGGCGTCGAGATTGCTGATGGGGTACTTCCACTCACCCGTGCCGGGCACCTGACGCGGAGCACCGACCACGAGATCCCAGGTATCATCAGCATTAATGCGAATAATCTCTGTGAAGGTAGCAGTTCCGACATAGAGCCGCCCATAGTGGACCTGCATGCTCACTACCGACTTACTGGGATTGACAGTCAGGTAAGCGCCTGGCGGAACCACGGGTATCAGCGTATATGGGGGTGATCCTTCGGCTTTCGTTTTAAATATCGTGTATCCGTTGGTCGGATCGAACCCACCAATGTAGAGCCAGCCATTGAAGACAGCAAGTTCATAGAAAAGCTGCTCCGCCGGCGCTGCGAGGAACCATGCGTTATCACCCTGCTGTGGATTGGCGGATGCGATCAGAGAACCCTGGCCGAACACCGCACCCGAGAGCACGAACATCTTGCCGTTGTAAGAAACGGGCGAGCGGAAACTGGAGTGATCGGGATTGAACGGAAGATCTCCAAGGAAGGTGCCAGGTGTCTGGGGTACAGGAGCCCAGTTAATGCCGTCAGTGGTGCGCAGCATGCGGGGCGGAGGGAGCTTGCTCCGGTCCCAGAGAATCGTGCTGTTCACACCGAAGGCGTACAGCGCCAGAGTTCCGTCCGCCTCCTTGTGTGAGGTGAAACCGCGGAAAGAAATGTCGTATGGCAGTTTCTTTCCCGTTCGCGGGGAGCCGGTGCACCCGGGCCCGGGTTATCGAGAACCGCCGGTGACTGAAACACCCTCTGCCATGTGTTGTTCACCGGGGACCACCGCCAGATCTCGGCCTGAAGGGGAAGGTCAGCGCCATCGGCCGCACAGGACAGGTCCGGATCGGGTGGCGGGTACGGAAAGAAAGTATTGGCAAGCTGTTGGCCAAAAGTCGGCAAAACGATGTACTCATACACGCCATAGAGGCTGGTGCAGATCGAGTCGCGGCTGGTCCCGACATACAGGTTGCCGTTCCACCAGATCATGCCCTGCGCCCAGCTGTTGTGGCGGTCACCAAACCCGCGCGGCGCAGCTTCAGTGAAGTTGCTGGCGACGAGCTGAAACCCTTCAATCGCCTGCGCGGACGCGTGCCGCGCAAACAAAACGAAAGCAGGCGACCGTCAGCAGGAAAGCGGACACTGTCCTGCGTAAAAAATTGCGAGAACGATAATTGCGAAATATCACTGCATTACTCCTGTAATTGCAAAACAAACAAAAATGATCCGATGCCGACAACCGAACAAAGGCGAACCGCGACGGAGATCGCACATCGGTACGAAAAGTCAGCTCACCGTCGCAGCCTGTTGCCGCTTCGCGCGATTCTGGTTAGCCAGACTCTCGAGCAATTGGGCAGCCCTCGGCGGTCCCTGCGCACGACGAAAAGCCTCTGCGATCCGTCTTGCGTTCTCTCGAAACGAGGGCTCGTTGATGAGCCGCAAAACAGCGGCCCGCACGCGTTCCGGAGTACAGTTCCGGGGCGCAATCCGAAGTCCCGCTCCAGCTTCGACCACGCGCTGGGCGTTGTCACTCTTATCCCAGAATGTCGGTGCGACGATCAAAGGCACGCCGGCTTTCAGCGAAGCCAAAACGGTGGCAGCGCCGCCGGTTGTCAGAAGCGCGGCACAGTGCGGCAGGAAATCTTCGTGACTCAGCCAGCGCTCGATGCGAACATTCGGGGGCAGGGGATGGAGACCAAGACTCTCGGGATTACGATTCTGTCCCGTTGTGAGAATCACTTCAACTGGAAGTCCGGCCAGCGCCTGTGCGGTTGCCTTCAACAGGAAGGGTTCCTGATATTGCGCGGTTCCCTCGGTCGCGTGAACCCACGGTCTGCCTTTAGACAACTCATCGAATCCAGGCCGGTTGTTCGAAGCCGACAGACTTCGTCCAGATACAAGGACCGACATAGTGGACATTGGAAGGTTGGTCGCGTCGATTGTAATCAAGCTCAGGGACACTGGGAATCAGATACAGGGGCAGCAATCCCGTTTGTTTGTTAACGGAGCCGGCCATTGGCGGGAGGCCATAACGCGAACGAATTCCGTTCACATGCCGGCGCATTCGGCTGGCGACGATATCGACCCCAGCGGTGGCAATCTTCGCAAGCAGTTTGGTCCCAATGGTACGCGGGGGCGGAAGTCCCGGTCCCCACGGCGGAGCATCCGGTCCGGGAATCATCGACCCTATCATCTGGGTGAGCAGCGCGACAGGAACGCCTGTCAGCTCCCAAACCACCAGAATCGGTCCCCACAGAGCGGGATCGGTGATCAAAACATCAGGACGCCAATTCTCTATGATCGGCTGCAGGTCGCTTATCTGCTCCGGTATCGAATCCGCCAGCATGTCGCGATAAGCGGTCATCGCGACCGAAAGAGTTTTCCGTTTTGGCTGGGTAGCCGGTACTGCTGCCTCAAGAGCATGTATGCGCTCATACCTGCGGTCGTCAACGTGAACAAAGGGGAACAGCTGATATCCGACACCTTCCACGACGGCACGCACGGACTCATGTGTGTAAAACGCAACCTCGTGACCGCGATCGCGCAAAGCATTCGCAACACTAATCTGTGGGTACAGGTGTCCGACGAATGGCCAGCAGGTTACGAGAAATCGCGCCATCGGTAACTAACCTCCAAACTTCACCCCGTGGCAGAGACGCACAAACACAAATGGCTCATCAGCTTCAACGCACGCGCGATCACAAAGCCGAACCGCTCGCGTTAGGCCGTTTCAGTCCAGTGGAGATAGCGTTGGCCCAGTGTACTAAAAAATACTCTTGTTTGTGCCAAACTACCGCGTGCGACGTACTGGATACAAGTACTAGGACCAAGGAACACCCTCTGATCACTACACCGCTGCTACTTTTCGCGTAATCGCGGCGATCGGTTTGGCAGGCGCAGTCAGTTGCTCGACTAATTCTGCGGCGCGCGCAGGACCGCCACATCGTTCCAGCGCTACTGCCATACGTTCCGCGTTCTGTTTGAACGAAGGCTCGGTCAACACTCGCACAAGTGCCGCTCTCAACCTTTCCGGCGAGCAGCGGTCAGCCGGAATGCGAATGCCCGTTCCGCTTTCGACAACTCGCTGGGCGTTTTCTGGACGGTCCCATTCGGTTGGAACCACAATCAGCGGAACTCCGGCTCTCAGAGCCGTCACGACACCGCCCGACCCTCCAAGCGTGATCATGGCAGCTGTTCGAGGCATCAGGTCGCTCTGCGGGATATAAGCCTCGACGCGAACGTTAGGTGGTGTTCGCAGTCCGAGCCGGTCAGGATCACGCTGCCGTCCCGTGGTCATCACAAGCTCCACCGGGAGATCTCGCACGGCTTCGGCCGCGGCCTTCAAAAGAAACGGCTCCCCGGTTCCGATTGTGGCCTCTGTGGCGTAGATCAGCGGTCGCGTGGCCGGGAGTTGATTCAGCCATGCAGGGGCGAGAGCCGGGCCGGGCTTATCCCAAACGCAAGCTCCGACGTAATGAACCGAGGGAGGTAAATCTGTTCGTTGATAATCGTATTCCGGAGCACTCGGTACTAAGTACAGCGGCATGGTTCCCGCGAACTCCGTCACGCTACACGAAATTGGGGACAAACCCCACAATGCGCGCACACCGTTGACGTCTCGCCGGAAGCCTGCAGTTGCCCGGTGCACTAGCTTTCGCTGGATGCTCAATCGGGTTTTGCGCAAACGATGCTTCGGACGCGGCAGGCCTTCGCCCCAGGGCGGCGCGTCAGATCCCGGAATCATACAAGCTGCCGCCACCGACAGCACTGCGACCGGAATCTCCATGGTTTCACGCAAAACGAGAATCGGTCCCCACATCGAGAGATCGCAGACAATCGCGTCCGGTCGCCATTTCTCGAGAATTCGATTCAAATCGCTGACCTGGTCAGGAATTGTCTCGAGCAGCCACGCACGGAAGCTCTTCGCAAGCTGGGGCGCGCTCAGCAGGCGCTTCCACAACGACGTTGTATAAGGAAAGCCCGACGCGATGATTTCTGACACACGCTTCTCGTCGACAGAAGTAAACGGAAACAACGTGTAGCCTTCACCCTCGATCGTGGATCGGACCGTTTCTCCGGAGTAAAACACGATTTCGTGACCGCGTTCCCGAAGCGAATTGGCGATAGCAAGGTTCGGATGAATATGACCGGAGAATGGCCACATGGTGAACAGAAACCTGGACACTATGACACCTCCCTGGTCCACGCTCGTCCGAAACTGTAGCGTTGTTTATTGTCCTGCGACTGCATCGGCGTTCAAATCGGAAGGTCCGGCCTGAGTGGCGCTCCTGATAACCAGAGCGAAGTAGATTCTCTCAAACAGGTCGCCGGGCAAATGCCGACGAAGGGCGATTGCCAGTTTTGCCTTGCGGCCAACCATGTACCTCAGCTTTGGCTTATTCGCTGTGAGTGCCTCACGGATGACGGCCGCTACGTGAGCCGGCGTTGTCGTGGAGCGTTCTACCAGCCTGTTCGCCGCCTGCTCTGACCGCCAGAACCAGTTGTAGTAGGGGCTGCGGATATCCTTCGCACGCGGGGCGACGCCACGTCTTTCTGTCCAGCGCTCAGTCTTAACTATCCCGGGTTCGATGATGCTTACATTGATTCCGAGCGGGGCCAACTCCATGAACAACGATTCACCGAAGCCCTCAAGTGCGAACTTGGTCGAGCAATACGTGCTTACTCCAAGCGACCCGATCCGCCCGCCTACCGAGCTGATCATCAGAATGCGTCCGCGGCGCGCCTCGCGCATATGCGGGAGAACGGCGCGGGTTACTTCCATTGCGCCGAACAAATTGGCGTCGAACATCTTGCGAATGTCGTGAATATCCAGATCTTCAAAGTACCCGCGCAATCCAACGCCGGCATTATTGACGACACCATAGATTCCGCCGCTGTCCTCGACAATGTTGTCGACCGTCTCCGCAATACTCGCCTTATCTGTGACGTCGAGTGGCATTACGCACAGATTCACGTTACGGTTCTTTGCGTCGAGCAACAGACTCTCGGCACCACTTAGGTCTCGGACTGTCGCGTACACGCGGAAACCGCGCTCCGCGAGATGCAGCGCCGTCTCCTTCCCGAGACCAGTCGACGCACCTGTTACCAGAATGCTTTCACCACGAATCACTGATCTGCTTCTCCGTATCTCTTAAGTTCCTCTTGCGGGATGCCTGTCGCCGCCAACGATCTCAGGCCGACTGACTGGAAGCGACAGCTTCGGGCATCAAGGCACCGGTTCCCGCAGTGACTCCGTAAAACTCCCGGACGTACTGCAGCAGGAGTTCCGGTCTCTCGACTGGTCCAAAATGCTCGCTGTTTGACAGCAGGAACGCGGACGCATTGGCAAGATGCTCGCGAAGATAATCGTAGGTTCCAAGGAAGACGGAATCCTCGCCGTAAAGGACCAGCGTCGGATGAGTGACGGCGTTGATCTTGTCCAGTGTCATACCCGCCAGTTCGCAATAGTCTTTCGCCGCAGTCGTGGTGTCCATTAGCCTCACCAGCGGAGCGGCCCGGCGAGCCCTGCCTTTTCGGAAGCCAAAGAGCATCGGAAGGCTAACGCTCGAACGGACCAGATACTCCGGCGTCGTACCAGTTCTCGCGCGGAATCTCACGCCACCCAGAGCCAGCTTGTCGCGCCAGTATTTCCAGCCGATCCAGTCCTCATGCTCGCGCAGTGGTATCAGCGCCGCGATAGCCGGTTCGACGAGCACCAGCCGATCGACACCTTCGGGAAAGAGAATCGTGAAGTGCAGTGCGATGTCGGCACCGAAACTGTGTCCCATCACGATGGACGCGATGAGAGATACCGAGGATGATCCAGCAGGTGCTTCAGGTCGGTCGCATGGTCGGCGGTAGTATAGCCGGTTGGCGGTACGTAGCTGTAACCATGGCCGCGAAGATCATAGGTCGTAATTCGGAAACTCAGACATCAGCGCCGGGACCATCTCCAGATGCCAGATCGCCAGATTGCCGGTAATGCCATGAACCATCACGGTCGGGCCTTGCCCGAATTGCTGGTAAGTGAAATTCCATTCCGTTTCCAGGAATAGCCTTTGTCCATGGTCAAGGTTCCTATTCCATATATCCGAGTGGCACGCAGTTGCCCAATCAACTCCGCATCCATCGGATCGGCGGCTACCGGATTCGCTTCCCGCAACGGCTGCGGTAGCGGGGCGTTCCTCGAACGCGATAGGGTGGGAGGCGAGGTATGCCGGACTCGAACAAAGCCTCCGGTACGGCGCCCTCCAGATCCTCGAGGAATCGGCGATCCCAAGGTATAGAGCAGCGTCGGAGCGACGTCGAGAATGGAGAGCGACCGGGCATCGCGCCCTTACGAATGCCCGGTCCTTTAGCCATGAAGACGCCGTTA
Source organism: Bryobacteraceae bacterium (assembly GCA_963794765.1). Taxonomy (GTDB): domain Bacteria; phylum Acidobacteriota; class Terriglobia; order Bryobacterales; family Bryobacteraceae; genus JAWXCM01. Next base: position 43,034 of record CAWCGC010000052.1, read on the forward strand.
GGCCGGTGCGCGCCGGTGGTCTCCTTGCCGTGGTTTACGAGAACGTCCGAGGGCAGGATCGAAACCAGTCCGCCGTCCCTCAAGCTAAGCGTCAGGTCCGGGCCGATACCATCAGGGTGCCGGCAAAGGCTTCTTCGCTGACCAATGCTCGTGACCGGACGAATGCCGGTTCGCAGGATCCTGGAAATGCCTCAACTTCTCGATCAGTGCCACGGCGGAAGCTTTCGTAATAGCCTCCGGAGAACTCCCTTGCCGCCGTTGAAGTCGCGCGGAGTGATGTAGATGCCGTTACTGCTCGGCGTCGGGCAGTACGCAGTGGTCTTGTCCCAATCGATTTCGTAGAATCGCCTCGCCATGGTGCCCATACCCAGCAGTCTCCGGATGTTTCTGCTCCACATTGACCGAGTCAGCCCAGACAAGATAGCCGTTTCGGTGCAGCCATGCATTGAGAAAGAAAACTTCGGCCGTTGGCCCGAAGCCGTGGTCGGAGGCAATGAACACGGTGTCGTCGGCGCCGGCATTGTCCGCGAGAGCACCGATAAATCCGTCAATTTCGCGGAAGTACTGAAGGCACCAGTCTCGGACCTTACGTTCGAAGTCACTCGGCGATGCCGGAAAGAGAGCGGGTCCAGAAAGCGCCAGCAGACATGCTGAAGCTTATCCACGCCATCGAAGAGAACCGCGACGATGTCGGCGGGCTGCTCCGCCATCAGATGCCGCGCGACTCCGAACCACTGGCGCTCTCTGCGGATATGCAGGTTGATCAGGCTCTCGTAGTCTTCTTCGCTGTGGCAGCCCTCAAGCGCGCGTTCTTCGAGAGCCATATCCATCGCGAGTTCGCTGAGGGTTGAAATCGGGAATCGCCGCGCTGAGCTGATCGTAGAGGGTGTCGGGATAGCAGGCGAGTCGAAGATGGCGCCATGGCACCCATCCGGGCACAACGCTGCCCGGGAAATCACGCGCCGGAAAGGTCATCGGAAAGTTCAGAACCGAAGACCGGATTCCATGCTGTCCGGCGATGTTCACCAGACCGTGGCGCACCACATCTTCGGCGTCGAACACGCGCAAGCTGCTGTCCACCTGCGCGGAATTCGAAACGCAGAAAGTCGAAAATGCCGTGGTTTCCCGGACTGCGGCCCGTCATCAGCGACGTCCACGCGGGCGGAGTCAGGGCGGGATAACTGGAGCGAGTTCGCCGCGCGCCCGATGGCGAATGAGCTCGTTTGAGGCTGGGCATGACGCCTTCCTTCATCAGTGGATCCAGGATGGTAAAAGTTGCTCCGTCCAAGCCCAATAAGCAGAGCCTGAGCACTCATCAGTTTGCTCCTGCCGTGGCAGCGCCATTCAGATGCTGGTGAATGAAGGCGACCAGTTCGCTGATGCGCAGGTCCTTGACCTGACGCTCGCCAATCTCCGCGAGAGCTGAGGGAATGGAAATGGCCGGCCGTAATGCTCCTGTACAAAAGAGGCCAGGATGACCGCGTCGATCGACTCAAAACCGAGGTCCGCAAACAGGAAGGTGTCGGGTGTAATTTCCCCCGAATACTCCCAGTCGCGAGCAAGCTGGTTAAGAAGGTTGATGACGTCAGTCAGAATGACATCCTGGGTAACTGTGTTCATAATGCTCTCTTTTCAAATACTGCGATTGCGACGACGTGCGCCTCCTCGCAAACCGTATACGCAAGGATATCCCTGTCGGCCGCATCCGGAACAGCCTCGGCGAGTTTCCCTTTCGGAGTCGCCCGGGCCACACCAGTAGCCGAGTCAAAGCTGAGGATCTCTACGCTCTTCGGTCCCTCAACGAGGCCTCGACCAAGTGCTTTGGAGACAGCTTCTTTCGCACACCAGAGACGCATGATCCATTCGGCTCTCGCCGAGGAGGGCAGGGAACTGATCAGACGCTCTTCATCCGGACCGAATGCAAGCTTAAGGAAGTCTTCTTTGACATCCCGAACGCGCTGCAAATCGATACCGATCTGCTGCCCATCAGCAGGATCACAGACCAGAGCCACTGCCATTCCGTCGGAATGCGTCAATGATATTTCGGGAGCGGCAGGAACCTGCGTCGTCCATAAGCCGGCGACTCTTGGTTTGCCATGTTCGTCCTGCTCGATTTCGACATCAGCGGCGAGAAGTTCAAGACCATAATGCTTCCGCAGCCAGGACCTTACCGCGTCCTTTACTGCTGTTCTGCCCGCCAGCCACTCCATGTGACGATGTTCGGGCCCGCGTCCCTGTTCGAAACTCTGGCGTTCTCGTCGAGACAGGACCAGCGAAGCCCAAAGATCCTTCCACAGGCCCGCGCCGGGAGGAAACATCGATTCAACGCGAAAGCAATCGAACTCAGAAGAAGCAGGTAAACCGGCTAACGGAGTCGTCCACGACTCACTGAGCATCGCACTCCGGGGTGCAATCCATGCCTGATGGAACCTGCGAGGAGGATCGAAACGCCGATCGGCCCAGCCTTCCAGTTGCATCCAGACAGAGCCATCCGGATTGCAGATGTCGATGTTGGAACGCATCGTGTCGCCGGGAGTGAGCTTGAGATCGACCAGTGTGGTCAGAGCCTCGCCCGGCTGTCGGTTAGGTCCGTACACAGCGAGATGCGTGAGGTGATACGGGAAAACCACGAATCCGCGCTCAAGGTACTCCGCTGCCCAGAAGCCAACGAGTTGACCAGCAGCATCCAGTACTACCGGATCGGTTACGAACTGCGGATTGCCGAGCGAGCGAAAGAGCGTATTTGCTGGCAACGTCTGTAGCCGGGCGATCACTCCGTTCTCGCCCGACACGTCCACACCGGCAACACCCTGGAAGCAGGGCCCATGAAACATCAGACCGGTGTTATACAGACCCATTGAAGCAAGTCGCGAGGGCCGCTCCGAGTGGAGGCGGATACTGGAAGACCGCGGCGGCAGCGGGATAGTTGTTCCCAAAGAGCACGACAGCTTCGAGCACAGTCGAAGAACCAGACTGTCCTTTGGCCATGGAAAGCTCACGAACCTGTACCGCAACCTCATCCGGAGATTCAGGCCTGGTCCGGGCCGAAATCTCAAAACTTACAGGCACATCATCTACACGAATCCAGCGGTGTGCAAAGACATCATGCATCCCGATCAGGACTTTGCCGGGCTTAAGGAAGGCTCCCGCCTCGGCGAGCATCTCCATGCCCATCGTGAGAGGAACCACCGTCATCGGCAGCAGCGAAGGGTCGGTAACCGAGACCTCGCTGCCCAGTGCATGGTCCCGCAAAAAGATGTCCTCTTCGCGGCTAAACTGCCGTATAGTCACCAGCTGCTCACCGGGAACATGGGAAACAATTGAGCCCAGCAACGGGTACTTTTGCCCGCCCGAACCAGGCGCCACGTCAGGGACTCCGCGACGACGGTCCCGATTGAGAAACGCACCCATCACCTGGGCTTCGGTCTCAAGGAATGCCTCCATGCCCTTGAGGTACTCCTGCATGACAACAGCTGCGCCGTTTGAAGCAGAACCGGGGCGCGGAGGAACTCCGGCCGGAGCACTCGAAACAGAGGAACTGGCGTAACTCACGTGCCCGTGACCGTTCATCGGGCGATTTTCAGCAGTACCGCCGTGCCCATTCGAGGGTCTTGACAGCGCCCTCAGTTTGCGTCGGCCTCGCATTCAGAACACCCGAAACTCCGGCCGGAAGTGAGGTTACCGGTAGTTGCGCGCGACGCGGATCCGCAGCCAGGGTCGGGCTCGGCGGGACAGCAGATGGCGGTGCAGAATTGCCGTTATGCACCGGTGCGGCAGTCACTGCAGGTGGAAGCGCAGGTTTGGGTCGATTCGTTCGTGGCGTAACCTTAAGGGGTGGGAGAGCGAGTTCAACCCGCATTGCGCCCGCCTTTGTCTTGCCCGGCACCGGCGATGCGGCGCCTTCCCAGTCGACTGCTTCCGGACGTCGGCGCGCATACAGATAGTCCGGCCGAACGCCGATACCCTGCGCGGCAAGTATTCCGACGAGATGATTCAGCTGCGTAATGCCCGATCGCCGAGGTACGTTTGCCGGCATAGCCAAATGTGACTGGCCTCGCAAAATGTCTGCAACGAAGGCTGTCAGATTTCCACGCGGACCTGCTTCGACAAAGACACGAACGCCATCGTCATACATCCGCTTGATAGTTGTTGTGAACTGAACCGGGCACACCCAGTGTGCGACGAACAGCTTCTGGATGCCCTCAACGTCGTCCGGATATTTTGCTGCCGTGGTGCATGAGTACGTCTCGATTCGAGGCGCAGCAATCGGAAGCCGGGAGAAGAATTCATCGCCCGCACCGTGTGCGTACGACCGGAACAGGGGTGTGTGGTACGGCCGGTCAAAAGGCAGGATTTCGTATATGATCCCCTTAGCCCGGAGCTGTTCGATCGCACCGTCAACTGCTTGACGCGTTCCTACCAGCACCGCCTGATGCGGGCAGTTGTCCATGGCGACGAAAAGCTCTTCGCCAATGCTCTCCGCGATTTTGAGCACAGTCGCTGCATCGGCCGCGACCGCCACCAGCGTCGCCTCAGGGACGGGCATCTGCGCGGACAGCCTCGCGTGAGTCTTGTTCCACTGCAGGATCGTTTGGACGTAATCTTCATCCGGAAGGTTGATGATCTTGGACGCCAACATGGCCGAGTACTCGCCCGTGCTGTGTCCCAGGATGGCGTCAGGACGAATCTCCAGCTTATTGAGTAGCGTCCACATGGCCGAGTTGCCGATCAGCACGGCCTCCACGGCACCGTCAATATGCCACAGAGCTTTATCAACCCTGTCGCGTTCCGTACTCGACAGGATGGATTTCGGAAAGATGACATCGCTTGGCAGGATGTCACGCAAGCCATGACGGAGCGCCTTGTCTGCCAGATCGAAACACTGCCGAACTTCGGGGAAGTGCTGGCACAGATCGGCGAGCATATTCGGGTATTGGGCACCCTCCCCCGGAAAGAGGAACGCCACTTTGCCACCGAGTGGCTTCTCAAAGTAGTAGATTCCGGCGTTGTCTTTGATCTGTTTGATTTTTGAGTCTGACAGCCGCCTGGAGGCCACGTTCAGCTTCTGTTTCAGATCATCCGTAGAACCAGCGATCACCGACAAACGTTCCGGTAGTCCGCGAAGGTTGGTGTTCAGAGTCCACGCAAGATCCTTCAGGACAACGTCGCTCGAGGCGTGGAGGAATGACAACAGCTGCTCAACGCGCTCGCATAATTCCTTGCGGTCCGAAGCTTCCAGAACGAAAACCTCGCTGTCCCACAGAAGCTGGTGACTACCACCAGCCGGAACCTCCGCCGGATACTCCTCAAGCACTGCGTGCGCATTAATCCCGCCAAAGCCGAACGAATTCACGCCAGCCCGCCGGGGCGTGTCGCGACCGTGTATCCACGGCCGCACCTCGGTATTCACGTAGAAAGGCGTCTTGTCCAGATTCAGTGCTGGATTCGGCTCCTCGCAGTTCAGCGTGGGAGGTATTACCCGGTGATAGAGTGCCAGCGCCGTCTTGATAACGCCGGCGATCCCCGCGGCTGGCATCGTATGCCCAATATTGGACTTCACCGATCCCAGCGCACACCGTGGCAACGATTGAGTACGTTCGCCAAAAACTCGTGCCAGAGCCTGAACTTCAACAACGTCGCCGACCGGAGTTGCAGTTCCGTGAGCCTCAATAAGATCGACAGTCTCCGGCTCTACGCCCGCCATTTCGTACGCACGCCGAAGTGCCAGTTCCTCGCCTTCCACCCGGGGCGCCATCACATGCAGGGCACGGCCATCGCTCGCGACACCAACACCTTTGATCAGAGCGTAGATCCGGTTCCCGTCCCGCTCGGCATCCTCGCGGCGTTTGAGAACTATCATGCCCACGCCTTCGCCGAGAATCGTTCCATCCGCGTCTTTGTCGAACGGTCGGATCTCTTCGCGCCGTGAGAGCGCGCCCAGCTGGCAAAACAGACCCATTGTCGGGAGCGGCGCATTCACATTCGCACCTCCCGCGAGAACCAGGTCATATTTGTGGCTGAGCAGATCGCGAACACCAATCTCGATCGCGAGCAGAGCAGAAGCACACGCAGCGTCTACCGTAAAACTTGGGCCCATGAAGTCGAGCCGGTTCGCGATTCGTCCGGCGATGATGTTGCCGATCAAAGCAGGAGCCGTATCCGCACTGAACGGCGGCAGTCCGGCCTTCAGTTCCTTCTTGATCGAAGCCAGCTCATTGTCGGAGTACTCGGGATGCAGATTGCGAAGCACCTGCAGAAAGTACTCAATGATCATGCCGTGATAGCCGACGGTCAGATTTCCGCGGTTGACGTAGGTACCTTTACCGAGAACCACCTCGGTGCGCTCGTGCTCTATGGGCGCCTCGAGGTAACCCGCATCTGCCAGCGCCTCCGAAGCGACTCGTAGCGCCAGCCATTGATCCGGCTCGCCGCCGTCCACAGCAATCGGCATCACGCCGAAGTCCATTGGACGAAACTCAGCAATATCGTTGATGAAACCGCCCTTTTTGCAATAGACGCGGTCATTTGATTTCGAGCCGGGCTCGTAAAAGACTTGCGGATCCCATTCGCCCGGCGGTGGGTCCGATATGGAACAGATTTTCGACGTTATATTCCGCCAGTAGGCCTCGAGATTTGGTGCCCCCGCGAACAGGCACGACATGCCAACGATTGCGATGTCACCCGGAAGCCGGTTGGCGCCTCGGTGCTGCGGTACGTTATCAGAACTCATAAATTGCTGCCAGTCGCGATTAAAGCCTCACGGCGGGCAAGTCGGTTCAGGACTTTGCTGCAGGCACCCTGCATATTCTCGATGGTGGCTATGACGCGGCCGTTCTCCGGGTCACGCAAGACCATGTCACAGTAGAGCAGTTGTCCGCCCGTATTTGGTCGCATCCTGAGCTGACACCGCACACGTTGCGGGATGGCTCCCTCGAAGCGGCGATAGCAGTCAAAGCCGGACGGCAAAGGGGTCATATCCCAGTGCTCGCGGGCCCACACGATCAGCAACTGGAGAAAGCTGTCGAACGCAAGCGGGTCGATGAGCCAGTTTCCGTTTGCTCCGCCTGCAAACCAATGCTCGGGAGACGATGACAATAACAAAGCATCTACGCCGTCAGGACCGATTGAGTCGACATTCACGATCCCTTCGAACAAGGGTCCATGGAAAAGCCAGGTCTTATACAGATCACGGACAGACAGGCTACTCGGCCTTCCCCCGTCCCGAAGAGGTTCGACAGCCATAGCGGGAGGCTGAGGCATTCGGTTGACGAGTTCAACGACCGCCCGATAGTGCAGTCTCTTAGGCTCGGTCGCCGAGGCGATTTCCACACCGACCCTAACGGCATCAGAAGAAACAGTTGTCTGACTGTTGGCGATCACGCGAATGGTCTTGGGACCGTGGTCAAGCACCACGCCATTCAGTAGCCGAAGATCGCGAACCGCGGCAACCTGCATATCGGGCCAGGCGTTGGCGACCACTTCGGCCATCATCTCGGTTGCTACTGCAAGCGGCAGCACCGGCTGACCGTCTATGACGTGGTCGGAAAGATAAAGATCGTGAGAGATACTAAACTCACGCGCGTATTCGATATGGCCGTTGTTTCGGAGCAGGTGTGCTTTGCTCAGCAGTGGCAGGCCAGCGCTGATGACACGCTTCTCGGGCGCAGCCCATCCGGCTGCACCACCGATAACGACCTCGGCCATCCCCCGAAGTCCGCATCTTAGTTCCTGCTCGAAGAACTGCAGGCCGGTCCTGGGAACAATAAGACTGACGCCACGCTGCGCAAACTGTTTTCGAACCTCATCCGAGACCATCCCGTCCGTATCCCACGGGCCCCAGTTGATGGCCGTAACACGCGCATTCCACTGACGATCCAGGCACACAGCGAGTTTATTCAGGACCTCGTTAGCCGCTGCATAGTCTGACTGGCCGCGGTTCCCGAATCTGCCCGAAACAGAAGAGAAAAACACCAGGAATCTGAGAGTTTCCGGTCGCAGCTTACGAGTGAGCGTGAACGCGCTGTTGACCTTCGTATCGAACACCCGGTCGAAAGAATCGGGCGTTTTGTCTCGAACCAGTCTGTCTTCGATCACGCCTGCGCCGTGGACCACACCATCGATGCGGCCGTGGGTACGATACACATCGTCGATCACGGATCCGAAAGCATCTCCGTCGCGTACATCGACAGACACATATTCCACGGCGGCTCCGGACTGCCGTATACGAGCCAGATTCGCTCGAATCTCTCGGTCCGCAATCACGCCGTTGTAAGCACGCTTCACCATGGCGGGCGTGACGTTTTCGTTCTGCTTCTTCAGCAGTTCGATCACCGCAGCCTTCAGCTCTGAAGCTGAGGTAATGTTCGCCGTATCCGGACTCTCACTCGCAGCAGGCAAAGGAGACCTGCCGACAAGAATCAAAGTAGGCCTGTATAGCTCTGCCAGCCGAATTGCGGCGCGCGCCGTGATTCCGCGAGCGCCACCGGTAAGAAGCACAACGGAAGAGCCGTCCAGCTGTAGTTCAGGCTGGCTGTCATCCAGCGGCGACACCGCAACGCCGAGCGTAACCCGTCTGCCGGCGCTATACCCAACCTCAACAAGGTTGTCGCCTGCATGTAGTTCATCGATGATATGACTCGCCAGCGCCTTCGCGTCCTCGACGGGATTGACGTCAACCGTCCGGCATCGAACGCCCGACCACTCCATCGCCAGAGTTTTCATAAAGCCAGAGACGCCTCCGTGCTCCGGGTGAAGCGCGATCGAATCCTCGGACAATCCGGCCAGGAAACGGCCGCCCATTGCAGTCGCTGCTATTACCGCCGCGCCACCGTCGTCGACGGCTTCTCGGAGGCTCTTTCCAGCAGCCTTCGAAAGATAAAACAGAGACTTTACGCTCAACTGGAGAACGCTGTTCCAGCTCTCCGGGTCATGAGATTCGAGGCGGGGTCCACCAGAAAGCGGAAGAAGATGCAGGATAGCCCCAATCTTCCCCTGATCCTGTTCTACCCGTGCGACAAGCGAAGCAGCCGAGTCGGAATCGCAGAGATCGGCCGTGTAACTGCCGGCTGACACTTTGCTGAAAGCGCTGCCGTGGGCAACGAGTGCGACTTTAAATCCCTCCTGGGACAGCGCTGCCGCAACTTCCTCGACCGCGGCGTGGCCCGCATGCGTTATGAGAGCAACCCGATGGCGCCCCAGGCCGGGTGTTCCGCGGGTGTATAGCTTGTCGGTAACTTCCAGCGTGAAGCGACGAATATCTTCTGTCGCAGTCGGAGTCTCTGGCTCGACTGCCGTAGTTCCCGGCATCGTCACCGGAGCAGGCGCTGGTGCGGCGTGGACTGGCGCCGGCGCTGAAGGGAAAGACGTCGCAGGAGCAGCCAGCAGATCGATGATGCCCTGGAGTGTGCGAACACCCGACAGCTTCTCCATGAAGCCGTCTTCGAGGCGGACACCTGTGTCGGCAAGAAGTTGCTGAACTGTGCCCAGGATCTCGACCCTTTTAATGGAATCAATGCCCAGGTCCGCTTCCAGATCGAGTTGCGGGTTCAGCATGTCTGCCGGATAACCGGTTCTCTCGCTGACGATTCTGACCAACTCTGTTGTCAGTTTGCTTCGGTCGAGTCCGATTGCAGGGCTGGCCTGAACCTCCGTAGAAACATTCGGCGTGACCGGTACCCGGGCCGGCGACACGTCGCCCGCCTCGGTCACCAGATCGATGATCCCCTGCAGGGTACGAACGCCACTGAGCTTTTCCATTAGCCCATCGGCCAGAGCGATACCGGAGTCAGTGAACGTCTGCTGGAATGTGCCGAGAATCTCAACTCGCTTGATCGAGTCAATACCCAGGTCAGCCTCGAGATCGAGAGTGAGGTTGAGCATCTCGGCCGGATAACCGGTCCGCTCACTCACAATCGCGATCAGCTGCGACGTCAGTACCTGACGGTCCGGTCCCGCGTTCGCTACAGACTGGACAACAGCCGCTGCGGCCGAAACCGGGGCGCTCTCAGCGCTTACCTCAGCCGTCTGCAAAAGTAAGTCGATGATCCCCTGCAGCGTACGAACACCGCTGAGGGTCTCCATCAGACCCTCCTGAGCCTGCACGCCAGCCGCAGCGAATGCCTCCTGAAATGTCCCAAGAATCTCGACACGTTTGATCGAGTCAATGCCGAGATCAGCCTCAAGATCGAGTTTGACGTCGAGCATCTCTCGGGGATACCCGGTGCGATCGCTGACAATGCTCAGGAGACGTTCGGTTAATTCGATTCTGTTTGGACCGGACGAGGGTTTCGGTTCGCTTACAGCTACCGGAACGGCCAGTGCTGTGGTTTCCAATCCCGGAGCAGGCCGGAAGGTTGCAGCCGCCGCTACGGTCGAGGTTGCCGAAACTGGCGGTTGGGGCGAAAAGACCGGTGCCGGCGGGCCCGGCGGCACGGCAAAGGAAACGGCAGGAATGGCTGCGGCCAACGGGTTCGTCGCCGTGATCGAAGTCGCAGAAACATCCGCCCCTGCATCGCCGCCCAGATACGCCAGCATGACCGTCTTCTGCGTATCGAGAAAACGAGTCATCATTTGCTGGAACTGACTCATCACCTCCGTCAAACCTTCGATATTTGCGCCGCCGGCGGTCACCGGCATTACGCCTGCGTGGGCGACAACCGTATTGGAAGTGTTGCCGGTCGCGAGCAAGGCCGTTTGACTGACGGCATTCGGGTTTGTCGAAGCCGGATTTGAGAAGGCAGGTCCATGGGACGAAACAGGTAGTGACCCCGAGCTCATCGCATTCGCTGGCGAAGTTGGTGCAACTGATTTCGCCGGCAATTGCGACCCGAAGGTCGCTGCGGCAGCGGCAGCAACCTTTGGCGGTGATGTCTGTAGTTCACCCTTCAGTGCGACAGGTGAAGCCATAACATCAGCCGATACGGCAGCGCCGCTAAGTACCTGGTAACGTGGCTTTGCTATCTCATTCAGCGGGATTGCTCTGGCACCGTTCACCATCCAGGTGGACGAAGCCAGTGGCTTAGGTGCGCACTCTGTCTTTAGCGCAGTCAGCTTAAGTTCTCGGCATGACCGATCCTGATAAAGGCGGTCGAGGTTCAGTTCGAAACCCTGGGCAGCAAGCTGGCCCAGACCGTGCAGAAGCTGCGTTAGCCCGGAACGTCCCTGCTGATTCGTAGCCAGTGCGGCAACCGGCTTGTCAGCAAGAATTTGTTCAACAAGGCTCGTGAGCACGCCTCGCGGTCCGACCTCCACGAAGACTCGGGCTCCCGCGGCGTACATAGCCTCGATTTCGCGAACAAATTCAACCGGTTTGACGAGATGATCTACAAGGCGTTGACGAATAGAATCGGCATCGGTCGGGTACGGAGCCGCTGTCGTATTTGAAAAGACAGCAAATTCTGGAGCACCCACCGGAACGTCTTTGAGGAACTCGGTCAGTGGTTGCTGTGCAGGGGCAACCAGAGGTGAGTGGAACGCACAGGCAACGGGAATAAGCCGAGCCATCACACCCTGTGCGTTCAGCTCGGCAACCACCTTCTCAACCGCAGTGCGGGGACCGGCGACAACGCCCTGCCGCGGAGCATTCAGATTCGCGATCTGAACTCCTTCGTGATTCTTCAGCGCCTCACGAATCTCAGCTTCAGTACCCTCGATTGCAGCCATCGTCCCGGGCTCTTCACCAGCGCCCTGAACGATAAAGCGCCCCCGAGCCTCTGAGAGTTCAATTAAAGTTCGCCGGTCGAAAACGCCCGCTGCACTCAGTGCAGCATACTCGCCATAGCTGTGCCCCGCAGCCATGTCGGGCTGCAGCCCAAACATCGCAAGCAGCTCGAACATCGCAATACTTACAGCACCAATAGCCGGCTGCGCGACATTCGTCTGGGTCAACAGAGTTTGTTGTTTCCTGAGCTCCTCACGACTGAACGCGGATGGAGGGAAAACGTAAGTGTGAAGCGGCTTTTCCAGCTTGCCGTCAAGCGCTCGCACCGCCTCCTCGAACCTTCCGCGCAGTTCGGGGAAGTACAGCAGGATATCTTGCAGCATCTGCGGATATTGAGAACCCTGCCCGGGGAAGAGAAACGCCAGCTTGCCTTCTCTTGCCAGCGGAATCTCGGAAAAGTAGACTCCTCGGGGATCGTGTAATCGCGGGGATGCCGATTGAGCTAGCTCGTCCTGTGCCGATCCCAGCTTCTGGCGAAGGTCATCCAGAGAATTCGCAACAATGGCCAGATGTAGTTGCTTAGCTTGCGCTTCGCCGCGGTTTGCGCTCGCGTGTTTCCATGACGTGAATGCAAGATCACGAAGGTTAGGCGTCACGTCCGCTGAGAGCGCAGAGCACCACGTCGTGACCTGCTCGGCCATCATCGGCCGGCTTGGTGCAGCCCATACGAATACTTCGTCCGGCCACGTGCGACTCGGTGTCGTAGGTCTCGCCCACGGATCGCCCGCATACTCTTCGAGGACAATGTGAAAGTTCGTCCCGCCAAAGCCGAACGCACTGACGCCTGCTCTGCGAGGCTGTCCTGACGGAGCCAGCCACGGACGGGATTCCGTGTTCACAAAAAACGGAGACTCAGAAAACTTTGCGCGGCTGTTCGGCTTCTCGACACCAAGTGTCGGAGGCAGAACGCGGTGATGCAGTGCGAGGGCTGCCTTAACCAGCCCCGCTGCGCCGGCTGTACACTTGGTGTGGCCAATCATTGACTTGACTGAGCCGATTACGCAACTTTGACGGTTTGCGTCTGCTTGCGAGAAGACAGTCGAAAGCGCCTGAGCTTCTGCGCCATCGCCGGCAACTGTTCCCGTACCGTGAGCCTCCACAAGTTGCACGGTTGCGGGTGACAGACCAGCCTTGGCATACGCTCTTCGGAGTGCTGTTGCCTGACCCTCCGGTCGCGGAGCTGTCAGACCGCGGTCCTTACCATCGCTGGAACTTCCGACGCCTTTGATTACGGCGTAGATGCGGTCGCCGTCGCGTTCTGCGTCTTCCAGCCGCTTGAACACGAGCATCGCGATACCTTCGCTGATCGCAATGCCGTCGGCCGTTTCGTCAAAAGTGCGGCAGCGTCCACGTGGAGAGAGTGCGTGCGTTTTGCTGAAACACAGGTACGTGAACGGATTCTGCATGGTGTCAACGCCGCCGACGATCACCATGTCGCTGGTCTTGTTTTCGAGTTCCCGAATCGCCAGCGATACCGCCGCCAGCGACGATGCACAGGCGGCATCCACGGTGAAGTTGCTGCCTCCAAGGTCGAAACGATTCGCGACCCGTCCCGCTGTGACGTTCGTCAGGATTCCGGCAAACGAATCTTCGGTCCATTCCGGCAGCCTGCCGTCAAGCCGTTCGATGATCTCCTTCGATTTCCCTCGGAACTCCGGAAGATTTTCGAGTACCGGAATGAAGGAACGCGCGCTATACCCGAGTCCTAGATCGGCAGCGCCGCCTCCGGCACCAAGAATGACCGAGGTACGATCTCGTGGAAACGGCCGATCTGAATATCCTGCGTCGGCCAGTGCCGCGCGAACTACTTCAAGCGTCAGCAGCTGACTCGGCTCGATCGAACGCAGGGTTGCCGGAGGCATGCCGTACTGCATCGGATCGAACGGCGTGTCGTCAATAAAGCCGCCCCAGCGAGAGTAAACCTTATCCTTTGCTTTTGGGTCAGAGTCGAAGTAGAGCTGCCAGTCCCAGCGCTCCTTAGGCACTTCGGTAACGGCATCAACCTTGTTGACGATGTTTTCCCAGTAGGTCGCCGCGTCAGATGCTTTGGGCAGCAAGCACGCCACTCCGATTACCGCGACGTCAGACGGGGCCGGCACAGGCTCGCCCGCCGCTTCCGGTACAGACGGAGCCTCAATGCTGACCAGCATTTTCGTGCCCTCGACCGACACGTCATGGTGCAACTTCGCGACCGTACACACGTCGTGCCGCATGGCAGCGACCTGGCCGATCATATACATACCTTCCGCGATTTGTTCGCTCTGCTGAACTTCGATCAGCTTGGGAGCACCAGGCTCCTCACCAAAGCGCAGATTCCGGGTAACACCTTTGGAAGCAATCCTCAGACGGCCTATATTGAGTTCCTCAAGTGCAAAGCGGATCTCTTCGGAGGAGCGGCCCTCCGCCATCAGCCTGCGCTTCTCGCGAGCGAAGACATTGGCAAACGGCGTGTCGACACAGCGCGTCGAATGGCCCGGACCACTCTCGAGAAGTACAGTGTTACGACATTCGATCGCCTGCTTCTGAAAGGTCTCGAGAATCGCACCCGCCGAAACAGCTTCTTCCGTGAACAGGTAGGCGGTTCCGATCAGAACACCGACTTTGACACCGCGCTCGGCCAGTGGCGCCGCGATGACAGATACCATTGCTGCGGAGAGCGCATCGTGGATACCCGCGGCAAAAACGATGTGGAATTCGCCGGGATTTGCTGTCACTTCGGGAGCGCCCAGCAGAACATCGACCATTTGGTTCCACAGCACGAAGCTTGTCCGCGGACCAACATGCCCGCCGCACTCCCGCCCTTCGAACACAAACCGGCGAGCACCCTGTTGCACGAACATGCGGAGCAACCCGGGAGAGGGCACGTGCAAGTACGTTCGAATTCCCTGGTCCTCGAAGGCTCGAGCCTGATCGGGCCTCCCGCCCGCAATCAGCGCGAACGGAGGACGATACTCGAGAATCACCTGCATTTGCTCTTGCCGAAGTTCTGCCGGGACGAAACCGAGAACGCCCACCCCCCACGGCATGCTCCCCATGCGAGCCTTCGCGTCGGCCAGCATGGTTCTGACTTCCGGAGCTCGCATCAGAGCCAGCGCGAGGAACGGGAGTGCGCCTCCTTCGGCGACGCTTGTCGCGAATTCCGGAACGTCGCTGACACGAGTCATCGGACCCTGCAGGATCGGGTATTTGGTTCCGTTATCTGCGGCCAGAGCCGAGCCCTCGGCAAGCGGACGTACAGCTACGGCTGCGCGGCAATGCTCAGCGACAGAGTGCCGGAATGCTTGCAACACTCCCCCCACCGTCTTGTAACGGTCGGCAAGTGATGCAGCGAATGCTGCATCCTGGCCGAGCAACAGCGCGTCCCGCTCAGATGACCAGCCCGCGACATTTGCGATCGCAGTTCGCCAGTCAGTGAGCACTTGCTCCGTGCTACGTTCGTCAGCGGCCAGCCGATTCTCACACTGCTGCAAATCCTTCACAACCGCACTACCGGGCCGGTAGTAGAGGCGGTATGTCTCACCGAGGTGGTCGCCAACGCAAATCGTCTCGCTCCCATCCATCGTCGAAATGCGCGTCCGAACGGCTTCTGGCAGAGCCGATTCGCGAGTGAGCGCAAGCTGCGCATCCAGGATAATTCCTGACGCTCCTGCAGCAATGCATGACGGTGCAGTATGCAGTCCGAGTCCGCCGTGTGCCCAGACGGGAAGCGAAATTTCCTGTCTTAAGCGTTGAAGCAAAATGAAGGTTGTTTCATCTGCGATTCTGCCGCCGGCCTCATGGCCCTTCGCAATGAGACCATCCACTCCAAGTGTCTGGGCTTCGCGGGCTGCCTCGATTGAAGTTACTTCGGAGAAAACCTTTACGCTATTGTCCCGAAGAAAGACGACTGCCTGTGCAAGTGGCGCAAGCTGGCGTGCTGAAATAACAACGGTTCTGACCAACTCGGGCAAAATCGAGACGACCTGCTGAAACAGATCAGTTTCGTCTCCGCTAAGCTTTACCCCGAACGGTCCCTTCAGAGTGCCTGCAAGGCTCGTCAGTCTTTCTTCAATCACGGAAAAGTTACGCGCATACTCGAAGTCGAGTATCGCCAGTTCTCCTGCCCGCTGCGTTGCAATAGCTGCCGAAGGCCGCAACAAACCGGAACTCAGGGTGGCTATCTCAAATCTGCGTGTCATCTTTTCTTATGCCTGGTATCCGTCACTAGTACTTCTGAGCGATTTCCTTATCGCAGGACAATTCTTACTGTTGTTTATCGCGGGTCGTGAGTTCGCGTCAGACGAACCGGGCAAACTACTCGCGAAATTCCACCTTCACGGGCGGCAGGGAGACTTTTCAGGCGATTCACCGCTTGTTGCGGAGAGCTGAAGCTGGGAGTCGAGCTACATCGAACCAACTACAACCTATTCACAAGCACGCCATCCCCAGACGTTGGGTCGTGCTTACAAGCTGGAGCATTGCACCATACTCCCCAGGTGTTCACTGGGCCGAAAGCACACGGGGCTCGGCTCGGCGCGGGTACGCTGGACCTTGTAAGTTAGCAGGTATCGGCGCCGTTTGCAAAGGCAATTACGTTAGCTTTGTTTTACATCTTTGGTACGACCACGTTTCGAGTACTGTAACGGTATTAACTCCCGTCTCGTACGTTAGGGCACACTTGCCGTTCACCAAGTTACCTCCAAGTTCTAATGATTCAGGAGAGGACGGGGAGCACTTCCCGAACGTTACGTTGCTTCAATGACTGACAGTACTATCCACTATCCGCTACGAGAGATGCCACTATAGCACTTGTAAGCGAGACTACGCCACCCTGCCGTCATAGCTTGCCAGTGTTGGACATATTCCGTCAAGCGTATCGGCGACGAATTATTAGCAGTGCACCGGCGAACGCAACTAACAGCATCGAAGCGGGTTCAGGAACCGTGGTTGTAGACAGCTGTCCCTCTCGGAAATTGAAGATGTATCGCCCGTCGACATCGCTGTTAAGTCTGTGGGTGATTAGCGCCAGTGGCCCGCCATCTATCAGCGATCCAGGTTCCCCGGAACCAGGCAGTTCGAGCGTTTCCTCCGGAATACCAGACCCGTTCGTAAATCCCACTCGAGCGGAGAATCCACCGAGCCCCTGATCACCGAAGTCGCCATCACCGGTCTCCCACTGAACGCGGTCATAGTTGAATATCAGATCGAAGTTTCCCGCACCGGTGTCGGCGCGGTTTACAAACAGCAGCTGGAAGCTGTTGGTTTTGTCTGCGTGTTGGTCGAAATAGCCGACATCGATCCAGTTCACACCAAACGCATCCCTGCCACCGAAGAACCCATTTCCGAAAGTCACAACACCGCTGTTTGGGTTGCGAGTATCCACGTCCGCGAGGAAGGGTGCCACTATCGGGCGTAATGCAAGGTCCAGCGGAAATGGGATGAACGCCGCGAGGGGAGAATCGAACGTTACATTCCCGTTCGTGTTGATAAAAACTGAGTTGTTAAGTGTGCCAAAGAAGTTAATATCGAAACCGATCGGCACCGGGTCCCCGGTGCAAGTGCCGCCGGGACTGTCATTGAAGCACCCACCGTTGGTGTAAGTGCCATCATCGTTTCTGCCGTCACTCGTGGAATTAAAGTCCGGTACGATTGCCGCGCCGAAACTCAGAGACTGCCAAATTAAGACGAGTGCTGCAATGAGTACGAAGCGAACTGGAATCTTCATCAATACAGAGTCCCTTCGAAGTTACTGAATAGTGCGACTCCAGTGTAACGGCTATTCTCCTCTTCCACCAATACACAGCGGTACCAAAGGCACAAAATGGCGTACTAGAAAAACTGGGTCGCTTTTCGCTGTGCGCCTCAGCGCATCGGGAAAAAGAAACCCAGCCCTATTACTCCGATTTACACGTAAGTTACCCCTGAGCAGCTACCGAGCAAGCTAGAAGGTTCTACGTCTTTCGGGGTATACCTCACCACTAAATGGGTTACTGAATCACCCCCGTTGGCGTTGTCCCACACGTGCCCTGAAACTGGACCTGCCACGTTTCATACTTTGGGAACAATAACTTCTGCACAACAAGGCCTCCATCTGAGTTCCATCCGCCGACCGCCGCCGCTGCTCTGCCCATCGAGGATTCGGTGTATCCCGGGGTGTTGAAATGACTAATCTGCTGCAGGTGTGATCCATCCCTGTCCATCATCATGAATTCGGATTTCAGTAATAGTACGCTTGACGACGAAGCATCAGATCGATACGGGTACGAACTCATGAACAGAATTTTCTGACCGTCAGGGGAGAAGACTCCATGTTCATCCCAGACCGCCGGTGTATTCGTCAGATTCGTCATCACACCGGTTGTTGTATCCAGAATGTATTGATCCTGTCCGGTAACTTTCGAATGGTCAGGGAAACCCTGATCAGCCGAAAGGAGGAGGTCCCTGCCATTGGGCGAGAAGTTACCTGGCTCGATCCAGTAAGTATCGGGCGGAGTGATGTTCTTTGCGTTCGCAATTGTCAGGACGCCGTTGACTTCGGAAAAATCCGCAATCATCAGCTGCCATCGTCCGAAGGTGTAGGTGAACACGTTGCCATCGACCATCTGTGCCCACGCGCCCCTTTTCCCGTCTGGCGTGAAGGCAACACCCGTGAAACCGTCGGCCGGGTTCTTCGGGCCAAAATCCTGTAACTTGATCCACTTGCTTCCATCAGGGGTGGTCGCCCACATGTCCACCCAGACTCCGGACTGAAGAAGACCTTCGATCATGTCATGCGTGGCAAAGACGGGTGGACTGTACTTGTCCTGCTCGACCGCCATGACTATCCAGCCTCCGGAGGGATGCCAGTGCGGCTGCATCTTCATCTTTCCGGCTTTCGGGCCGTTTGCAATATCGGTGCAGGTAATACAGACAGGCGCCGTCCCACCCTTCGTGCCCACGTAGATTTGGGGAACACCGGCCGAATCATCTTTATTCAGGAAGTACTTGCTTCCGTCGGGAGACGGTACCGCTACCCCGTCCTGCGTCGAGAGAGTGAACTGCGTTACTGCGCAGTTGCTCCCGGCCGCTACGGACAAGCTGCCAGGCGGGTCGATCGCGGTCCACTTTTGGCCTGCCGATCCACTGCAAGTCCACAACGAGGCGAGCGTCGCGGTAGTTGCGTTGGCTATGTCGACGCATTTCCCGGTAACTGCCTTAATTTCGCCGGTGGCCGTTCTCGTCCACGTTTGGTTCGGCATGTTGGTACAGTACCAGGCTGATACCGCTGCGCCGTTCGTTGAGGAACCAGCCCACGCGTCGAGACACAGAGCCCATCCGAACCGGATTTGCCCGTTACTTTGCAAAGAAAAGAGCTGGTTGTCGCTGCCGTTGCACTTGTTGATCTGCAGTTGTGCGCCCGCTGAGCCGCCCGGAACCTCGAGACAGGTATTGTTACCGAGGCTGCTGACTAGCGAAACCGGCCCGGCGCTGGCCGACGAGGTCCCGAACAGGAACGGCAGGAAAACACCCACGATGGGAAACGAAAACAACGTTAAACGTGTCACGTTTTACACATCGACAACAAACGGTTAGAGAGACTATATGCCTTTAGGCCAGGTTACGACGCGATTACGAGGGGTTGACAGACCTGAAACGCCCTAATTCGGAGTCAGGTTCTTACTGACCTCAAGTGGAAAGCGGTGGGAGAGACCGGAACGAGCATTAGCGGAACGGATCACTTCACGCGGTCGCGGATGATGCTGTGTTTGACCGTGAAGAGGCAAGACATGCTAAACTCGCTGACGCAAAGAGGTGGGAAGTATGGATTCGTTCGACGGGAGGGGGTACTTCACTTTGTCTTGCTTTGCTGCTCGTCTCGCGCGTTTTCTTTCTGTCGTCGCTATTTGTCTTTGGACAGTGCGCCAGTACTTGTGATCCGGATGGTAAGCAGTCCAGCGGTGCGATCTACCGCGTATGCATGCCACAGCCGAGTTGTTATAACCACAATCTCGTCATTTACGCACACGGCTACGTCAATGCGTACCAACCTGTCGCGATTCCAGAAGACCAGTTGAATCTTCCTGAAGGGGGTTCGATTCCGCAACTAATCACTTCGCTTGGTTTCGCGTTTGCTACCACCAGTTACAGACGGAACGGCCTTGCAGTTCTGGAGGGAGTTCAGGACGTACGTGATCTTGTCGAGGTGTTCAAAACGAAGTACGGCACTCCAACGCGAGTGTATCTCGTGGGCCCGTCTGAAGGAGGACTGGTAACGGCAAAATCGATCGAGACCTATCCTGGTGTCTACGCCGGTGGAGTCGCTGCGTGTGGACCGATCGGGGACTTTCGCAGCCAGATCAACTATATCGGTGACTTCCGAGTTCTGTTCGATTACTACTACCCCGGTCTTCTTCCGGGTAGCGTAACGACTGTGCCTCAATCGCTGATTGATAACTGGGATACGGTGTATTTGCCGAAGATAAAAAGCGCTGTCGAGGCGGACCTGTCCAAAGCTGCTGAACTGGTCAGGGTTGGGAAAGTGTCGACGCTCTCTTCCGGCGATGTCGAGTCCGCCGTGCTTGCCGTGATCTGGTACTCCGTTTTTGCAACCAATGACGCGCGCAGCTCAGCTTGGCGGGCAGCCTTTCGATAACATCGGGCGCTGGTACTGGGGTTCGAGTGACGACCTCCGGCTAAACTTTCGAGTTCAGAGGTTCGCGGCCGATTCGAAGGCTGTAATTACCATGCAGCAATATGACACGTCCGGAGTCCTTGCCGTGCCACTTGTGACGCTCCACACGCTTGCAGACCCGGTGATCCCGTTCTGGCATGAACTTCTTTACACCGACAAGGTGAACAGGACGAAGAGTGCGAACTTACGAACCAACTTTCCTGTTTTGCGTTTCGGGCACTGCGAATTCAACTCCCTTGAAGCACTGTGGTCGCTCGGTACCGTTGTGTCTAACGTCGAACATCCTGCGATTGCCGGCGCTCACTGATAAAGGAAAGGCGCACCGTTAGTCGCCTGCAGAGGCTGCGGCGAGAGACCTCGTGGACTCATATTGCATTCGTTCTTCGAACAGAAGTCTCCGAATCATTCGCAAATCATTAGCCATGCGTCCACTGCGTGAGATGTGGAACTCAAGCTTCTCCAGCTTGTAAATGGCGAGGCGCAGCGCATCGGCACGGCGACTGTCCGGTTGTGCTGACTCGAGGTCCGCACGAACATCGACCAGTGTGCTCGCAACCGCTGTGTTGAACAGCGCCAGAAACTCCTGAGCGCTTTCGATAGTATCGAATGGATCGTTCTTCATTGATCGCTCCTCACAATCATCAGCGCTAATTACCTGTTCCCTTTGCATGAGGACAATCATGAACTCGACGTGGAATTGGCATCAGATATTGTCGTCGCATTTCGTATGCTAAGGTGCGTTCGCTAAAGTGTCAAGCCAGTAACTGCGCACGAGTGTTCAGGTACCATGGTTTGTAACTTATCGGAAATTGCTGGTTTGCCGTTCGCCTTGAACCTGCTCAGGTGCTTGTGTATGGCGTCTTGAGAAGTGCAGTTAAACAGCGCGGCGGAAGGTGACAATCATGCTTGCGCTGGTATCGAAGAAATACCCGAAGAACGCTTTGACCAGCAGGCCAGGTGATCGAAGGAACAATCCCGGAGCCGGAGGCGCTCCAGCAGCCAACACATCGAGATAACCTCCGCGGAGCGCGATATACGCCCACAGGAACCGGGTATTTACAAAGGGAATCAGGGTATCCATGTACCAGCGGTTTGCCTGTGACGAGAACGTAAGGCCTTCCTTTCGGGCGAGTTCGATTAATGCACGATCTGAGAGTATGTGCCGATGGTATGGCTGATGAAGTTCCGGGATGTGAAGTGGGTTGGGGGAATCGAGCGGAAGGCGGTCTGCGTTAGGAGTACCAACAACCAGCAGACCACCGGGCTTGAGTAAGCCAGTCAGCTTACACAGCAACTCTCGCGGCTCGTCGACGTGCTCGATCACGTCCCACGTAGTAATTACGTCGTATTGATGGTTGAGGAGATTCGCGTCCGAATACGCTGAGACATAGGGATCGTAGCCGTAGCTTTGGCCGTACCCCTTCGCCAGAAGGTGGCGGACAAAAAGGCCTCCTCCACAACCGTAGTCGAGAATGCTGTCTTGCGGCGTTATCCGTTCGCGTCGTGAGAACGGATAGTTTGTTCCTGCAACCGAGATCTCTCGTCGGCTCAGCCGAGTCGATGTTATGCCCGGGGTAGTCGGAGTAGAAGAATGCAAGATCTGCGTCCTCAGCGCAATGAAGGGACCTGCAGGCTTTGCACCGCCAGACGGTAAAGCTCGCATCCCGGTGCGTAGAAATGTTGCAAGGAACGATCTGCTTTTCTAACGCGTCCTGGAGCGTTCCAGCCTGTTCGCAAACGTTGCAGGTGGTGCAGTGCGCCATTCGTTTAGCGTTACTGGCCAGCAGCGCGGTTTCCGCAATTCCCCTGCAGCTTGATTTGCCACGCCGTGTATTTGGGAAACACCAGATTGATACCAAGCAGCGTTGACCCGTCAAGAGTGAAGCCGGCCACTGCGGCGACGCTGCTTTGTGCACTCGACTCAGGGTATCCGGGCTCGTTGAAGTGAGTCAGCTGACGCAGGTTCGATCCGTCCTTATCCATCAGCATGAATTCCGTCTTGAGGCCCAGAACCATTGAGGCTTTGGGATCGGAGCGATAAGGGTATGAACTCATGAATACGATCTTCTCGCCGTCCGGTGAAAACAGGCCGTGCTCATCCCAGATGTCAGGAGATTTGGTCAGGTTCGTCATTTTGCCGGTCTGAATGTCCAGAATGAACTGGTCCTGGCCCGCGACATTTGCGTGGTTCGGGAAACCCTGATCGGCTGACAGCAGAATATCTTTTCCGTTCGGCGCGAAGTTGCCCGGCTCCAGCCAGTATGTGTCGGGCGGCGTGATGTTGCGCAGTCCCGTAAACTGCGGAACTCCGTTGGCGTCCGTGAAGTCCGCTGCAATCAGCTGCCACTTGCCGAAAGTGTATGCGAAGACATTGCCGTCCACGATCTGCGCCCAAACGCCTGTGCGCCCGTCTGGAGTGAACGCTACGCCGGTGAAGCCATCGGCTGGATTGGCGGAGCCGAAGTCCTGCAATTTATACCATTGGCTGCCGTCGGGATTGGTTGCCCACATATCGACCCAAATACCGGACTGAAGCAACCCTTCGATGATGTCGTTGGTGGCGAGCGGAGGTTTTGGGTAGTCGTCCTGCTCTACCGCCATGATGATCCAGCGCCCTGAAGTATGCCAGTGCGCCTGCATTTTGCGCTTGTTTCCTTTGGGCCCGCTCGCCTTGTCAGAGCAGCTGATGCAAACCTGACCACCTCCATTGCTTCGACCAACATAGACCTGCGAGATACCGTTGGGGTCATCCCTGTTGACGAAGTACATGGTGCCGTCGGGCGATGGGGTCACGATTCCGTTACCCAAAGCAGGAGTCATGTAATTCAGAGCACAAACGTCAGCCGGCGGTGGACACGCGCCGCCGTTCGCCGAGATCGGAATTGTGGTGACGTTGCTCGAGTTCGTTCCCGTCTTCACAACTACGGGAATCTCGCATCCCGTTCTGACACTCGCAGGTACCGTGAAGTTTATCTGATCGACACCGGGGTAGACGGTGCGGCCGCGGTAGAGAATGTTGCTCGATACACCACCAACTTCGACGGTGACCGGAAGCTGCGTCAAGTTCGTTTGCGGAGGCTGAGTGCTGTCATCACCGGTCGGTAACGGCCCGACGCCAGACCCGAATACCTGAACGACATCGCCCGGCTTAGCCGGGCTGGTCCTGGACAGAAGCCGCCAGTTCACGTCGTAAGCAGCGGCGGCGCCATTACCAGACCCGTCGAGGGAAACGGCACCGAATGCACTTTTCACTACAGTGATCGGCGCGGGCGCGCTGGCCTGTCCGTTGTTGTTGATAACTATCGTGCCTGTTCCGACAGGTGTGCTGGAAGGCAGAATACCTGCTATCTGACCGGGCGTCACGTAGTACAAGAGCGGCGAGGTACTCACGCCGTTGACCGTAACCTTCGCCGAGACACCGGCGAGAGTGGCAGGCAATGGGGCGTGCTGCAGGTCGGTCGAGGAATTCGCGAGATTTGTGCCGAAGATTGCAAAAATCGAGCCCTGAGCGATTCCGTATCCTGGCTGTCCGGCTACGAGATAGTTGTAGTTATTCGAGATCTGGGTGATTTGTGGTTGCTGCGCAGAGACACAGAAAGCGGAGAGGGTAAACGCGAGCAGGACGAGGTGTTTTCTTTGTGGAATCATCTTCGGTGGAGCGGCCGTCCACGTTTAGATTGCGTGGGGCCGCATAGGTGAGACGCGCGAAATGACATAACGTGTAACAATTCCTTACGCACTGGCAGGCGCAGGTCAGGGCCTCGCGGCGAAGTCGCCGGTCCTGATAATACCCGTCGGCACCGCTGAGGTGCAGCCGCCGGGCACCGGTGTTCCGAGCAGGATACTTGCGAAGCCTCCACTGCCGCTAAATGAGAAGGACCCACCTGCGTTCCCGTCCAGCAGACTTACAGACTGGGCTTGTGAAACAAGAGGCGCGAGCTGCATCGCGTCGTCGAGCACTTTGAGCCTCGTCTTCTGGGCATCGGTCAACAGGCTCAGATTGTTAGTCCTTAATTCGGCTGCTTTGTCCCGCATTTGCCGACAGATCCCTTCGATCTCTGCGTAACGGACGCCGAGGGCGTTCGGGTCAATGGTGTCCCTTGCCGTTTCCAGCGCAATCTCGAACCGGACCTGAGCTATTCGCGACTGCTTCTGCGAAACCCAGGTGTTGTAGTCCACATTGTTTTGAAGCATCGCGTCCATTTGCGCGGCCGACAGCTTCAAGTAATCCTGGAGTTGAGATAAGGACGAAGTCGGCAGCACCTGCGCATGGAGCGAAGCGCAGGCGATTACTATCAGGCAGAGCCGTCTCACGCGTCTATCATAACGGAGAGATGGCAAGGGAACATCTGCTCAAAGTTGGTGTCTCCGGCATTCGTGGTGTCGTTGGTGAGTTTCTTACGCCAGCATTAGCGACCGCGCTTGGACAGGCTTTCGGTACGTGGGTCGGGCGAGGCACAGTCGTTGTCGGGCGTGATACCCGAATTACCGGACCGATGCTGCAACACGCTGTGCAGTGCGGATTGCTTGCGTCCGGCTGCGAAGTTGTCGATGTCGGCATTCTGCCTACGCCTACCATTCAGATGTACATCGGGGCGACGCGCGCTCGTGGCGGGATCGCACTCACCGCTTCGCACAATCCGCCTGAATATAACGCACTCAAGCTCTTCAATGGCGAGGGGCTGTTCTTCAACAACTACGAACGCAGCGAACTGATCGACCTGTGGCATCAAAGTGCGTTTGAGCATGCGCGGAATGAGTCAATCCGATCGATAAAACACGAACACCAGGCTCCGAAACAGCTGCACTTTCGTCGTGTGTTGCAGCACGTCGATGTGAATGCGATCCGATCGCGACGATTCAAAGTGGGGCTCGATGCGGTGAACGGCGCAGGGTCGGTAATGACACCCGCATTCCTAACCGAGCAACTCGGGTGCGAGCTGGCCTCCATCTGGACTGATCCTTCCAAACCTTTCCCGCGAGAAGCGGAACCAAAGCCGGAGGCGCTCACCGAGATAGCGAGGCTGGTTCGCGAGCAGAGGTGCGATATAGGATTCGCGCTCGATCCCGATGGCGACCGTCTGGCTGTCATCGATGAGACCGGGAGCGTGCTCGAGCCCGACGATGTTCTGGCGCTGGCTGTCGAAGCTGCTCTTGAGCGGCTTCCCGGCGATGTGGTCGTGAACCTGACAACGTCTTCTGCGATTGACGATATCGCAGCTCGCTTCGGACGGAAGGTTTATCGAACGCCAGTCGGAGAGGCGAATGTGGTTGAACGGATCCAGGCGGTGAAGGCAGCCATCGGCGGGGAAGGGAGCAGTGGCGGCATTATCTTTCCCGCGGTGCATCTGTGCCGAGACAGCTACAGCGGGATCGCGATGTTTCTTGGACGAATGGCGGCCACTGGATCCCGGAGATGACCGAGCGCCTGGTGCTCGTCTCAAGCGGCGGCTTGGGACTCGAGGTCAACCGGGCGTTGCGTGCAGCTTCGCTCCCGGGAGCAGGCCTGTTCCTGTCCGCGACCGCCGACGCCACGCGCAGGGCCTGGGACGTTGCCGGACGCGTGCTGGGCGCCACCCATGCGCCGTCAAAGCCGGGCTTTGACGAGCTGGTGCACAGCTACGCCTCTCTGGCCGACGCGGATCGTCGCTCTGCGTTTCTGGCCACGGTACGTAGCGTGGTCGGTCTCAACGGCCAAACGGTTGTGCCGGGAATAGTTTCTATCTCGCGCAGGATCTTCCTGTCCTGCTATCTGGGGGTCAGAGGATCCGATCATCCCGGTCGAGCATGCCCGCTCTGCGCACGAATCTGCTGCCCCACAGCACGCTCGCAGTTTTCGACGACGTCGGTCATTTCCCCACGTCGAGGCCCCAGAGGTTCGTCACGACGCTCGAGGACTTCCTCGCGGCGACCCAGCCCGCGGTCTTCGACGCGGAGCGCTGGCGTGGACGCATGCGTCTCGCGGCAGCGGCTGACTGAGCCACGTCGGGCGCAAACCAGCTTCACCAAGGCCGAGCAGCAGCGGCTCGACCCGGTAGGTTCGGCACCCGGCCGCGCGCCCGCGGTGCGCTCACGTCGCAAATGCCCGGCGCTGGTGGCTGGCGCTGGAGGTGGATCAGCACGACGTGCTGACCGTGGCGGTGGACGCGGACAAGGCGGTGAATCCCAGCCTCAGCAGCGAGACGACCGGGCGACCGCAGGCCCGGATCTCAGGAGTGGGACATCTTTTCGGCGGCCAACTGCGGTGACATTCCCGCGAACTGCGCCGCACCGCCGATGGTCACACACGGTGATGGAAATTACTATGTGATAGTGGAACAGGGAGACCGGGCTGGTCCTGTCCGCATCTCGCGCGGGGGTGGAGGCGCAGGCGCCGGCCGCGCCCTCGAACGGCGACTGGATCGAGCCCGCGAACAAGGGCCAGCGACCGATAGTTCGAGGTCTCACCGGTGCGCGGCGGCGAGCGCCTCGAGCGCCTGGATCAGTAGCGGCGTCGGGTCATCGTTCCAGTTGAGTGCCAGTGCGATCGTCGTGCCCTGGGGGCGCAGGCGGGCGAGGTAGGTGGTGTAGCCCGCCGGCCGCCGAGGTGGCCGATCGCCTCGACGCCGCCGGGAGGAGGCTCGCTCGATTCCCAGGCCGTAGCCGACCTGGCCGCCCACGTCGGGCGCCGGGGCGAAGGCCAGCATCTGCCGCAGCGTGTCGCGGTCGCGAAACAGCCGGACTGTGAGCAGCGCATTGAGGAAGCGGGCGAGGTCTTCGACGGTGGTGACCAGCGCACCGCCGCCGGCGGCGCCGGCCATCGACGGGTCGACGCCGGTGATATCGACCGCCTGCCGTCCAGCTCGCCGTAGCCGTGCGCGTGCGCACCGGCGATCGACCGATGCCCCGAGGGCGGCAGGAGGTGCCCCTCAGGCCCAGCGGGCCGATCACCCGTCGTGCGACCTCGCGGCGCCACGAGCGGCCCGTGACCCGCTCGATGATCAGGCCCAGCAGGGTGTATTCGGTGTTGCAGTACTTGTAGCTCGTTCCGGGCGCGAACACCGGCGGCTGGGCGGCCGCGAGATCGAGCTTCTCGTCGATCGTCCAGACCTTCTCCGGATGGTGCGCGATCACGATGTCCATCAGCGGGGTGTCCCACTCCGGGATCCCGCTGCGGTGGCCGAGCAGCATCCGGACCGAGACCTCGGGCGCGGTCGGGAAGCGCGCGACGACGCTGGCGGGCAGCACCCGCGGGAGCCGGGCGTCGAGCGACAGCCGCCGCCGATCGACGGCTATGCCAACATCCACGGCCCCAACGAGCGCGTCCTGATCG
>CAWCGC010000053.1:0-147156 GCA_963794765.1 Bryobacteraceae bacterium
GATCGCTGCTCTGGAACTGTTCTGGACCGGTGCCCGCAGCGTCACGATGATCCATCGAGGCCCGGGCATCCAACATCACGTTAAGTACTGGATCAAGCCGAATATCGAGAACCGCATCAAATCCGGCGAAGTAAGGCATACTTCCTCACAGCTCGTGCGAGATCCGCCAGCGCGAGATTTCGTCCAGACACCGGATGGGAAGTGACCCTCAAGAACGACTTCGTTTTCGCCATGACCGGCTATCGCCCCGACCTCGAGTTTATGGCAAGCACTGGGAATCCGTCTTCGATCCCGAAACGAAGAAGCCCATTAACGAATCCAAGACACTCGAGAGCGAACGCAAAGGGATCTATCTGGCAGGCGTAATCGTCGCCGGAATGCACACCAACGAGATCTTCATCGAAAACGGCCGATTCCACGGCCGCCAGATCGCCGACGCCATCGCTCAGTGCCAATGAGAATGTGAATCAACAGGGTCGGATTTGCAAACTTTTCGGGCACCAGCGTTAGCCCGAGCGGCAAACCTTCCATGAACCTGAGCGCGTGCCATATCCAGCAACGGACACCGACGCCTAACCGAACGTGTTGCTGGTTGTCCCATGCATTGGAAACCAGCTGTCGACGCAATCTTAAGATCGGTTCGAAGAAAACTCGGGCACTGTGATCAAACGGGATCCTTTTAAGTCGACGACATTGGCCTCTATGTATCAGCATGGAAGGCGACGAAGGACAGAGTGGTGAGCAGCTATGATACGCGTGACACGGGCAGGATTGGGGCAGGATTGCGGATACTTTTACTGACCGCGGTGTGATAGCGTCTGGAGAATGTCGAGCCGAAGAACATTTCCCCTGATTCTCCTCGGAGCAGCAACGGTTGCATTCGCGCAACAACCCAAACGAAGCCCTGACGTCCCGTACGTACCTACCACGGAGCGTGCGGTCGAAGAAATGCTCAAACTGGCAAACGTAACGAAGTCGGACACTGTTTATGACCTTGGCTGTGGCGACGGCCGCATTGTCATCACCGCCGCGAAGAAGTACGGCGCGCACGGCGTTGGCATTGACATCAATCCGGAGCGGATCAAAGAAGCCCGTGAGAATGCGAAAAAAGCCGGCGTTGAGGACCTGGTCCGCTTTGAAGAGAATGATCTCTTCGTAGCCGACATAAAGCCTGCCACGGTGGTGACGTTATTCCTGCTGCCACAGGTAAACCTGAAGCTGAAGCCGAAGCTGCTGAGCGATCTGAAACCTGGCACCAGAGTTGTATCGAACACATTCGACATGGGGGAGTGGCACGCCGAAAAAGAAACCCGTCTTCCTGACTCGGACGACAACGAATTCACCGGCCTTAGTCACCAGTTTTATCTCTGGACGATCCCGGGGAAAAAGTAAACTTCAGGCCTTCTCGATCATGTAGAGCGGATCGAATTCGGGTATTCCCGCCTTTTGCCCCGCAATCCAGCGCAACGCGTATACCGCCCGCGGATCTGTAAGATGTCCGAATGCATTGACAGCAACTTCAAGCAGGAAGTGTGCTGCCGGATCTCGATAGTAATCAATGTCGAGTTCTACCTTGACGCAATCGACGCCGCTCAAAGTCTCGCGATCGTTGCCGTGAAGCGTAATCTGCAGGTTGGCCTCTCCAAACTGGATTTGTTTATAACTGCCTGTTGCTCCAGGATGGAGCACGAATGGGACCGGCTCGAGCACACCGTCGTCTTTGGCGCCTTCCAGTTCGTCGAGGAGTTTAGCGTCCGCCCAGCCGAAACACCGGTCACGAGCGAGTTCGGCCGAAGGATCGTCCCAGATAATCGCCTTTAAGTAATCAATCGGTGTCCCATGGCGCAGGTTCAGCTGATCGGACGCGGTCAGCAGATTGAGCAGACAGGCCAGCACTTCCCCGCCCTGGCGGTCTTCAAGATCGCTGTAACGACGGCGACTGGCGGTCTCGTCCGTAGTATCACGGAGAACGCCGTAAAGCCGGGGGCGCTTCGCCTTCACATCAATCCAGCGGGCCTGACCGAAATTGAGCTCGTTCGACTTCGGAATCAGCATCAGATTCAGAAGGACGGTTACGTTCGGCTTCAACTGCACCGGATAGAATCCCGCGTCTTTGTAGCCCCCCGCCGAAACGATGATTCGATACTGATCGGCAAAATTGTCCTCCAGCGACAACCCTGGGAACAGTTGACTGGCAGAGTCCATAAACACGCGAGGAAGCATATTCTGCCGGCCATCAAACATCGTGACGAGAATTTTGCCGTCGGTGAAAGGCTGCCGTCGTCCATCAAAGACGTTGATCATCACGCGCCCGCCCGCGGCTGGAGCTGCACCACTTCCCATAACGCCCTCCACTTTTGAGGAGGCAATCATATCATCGGTCCGTATTACCCTCTAAGGACATCAATTAGCTTCAGATCCCCGCAGACCCCTTCCGCCCACGTCGTGCGACACAACGGAAGGACAAGATGACTTCAAAAACCTGTGTTCCTGTTCGCCATACTGGCGACGGCGAGCCCTTCGCACCCCGATGTTCGGCGGCGAGATTAAAGACACTCTTGAAGACTCTTCCAGTGCCGGAATCGCCGGAGCCATAGTCAAAGCCACACATAGGGTATGTGATCGAACCGGAACGGCAGGCGAGTTCTCCATGCCTGCCTCCCTCTTGGGATGTATGAAGTCACGGTATCCAAAGACGGCCTTCAGGCACAAAGAACGACAGTCGAGGTTGTCGTACCCCGTGCGTCAACGATAGGTGTCCGCCTGCCGGTCGCGAAACAGGCCGCGACTGTTGAAGTCAACGCCGAAATTGCGGCCGTCGTATGCCGATGATCCAAAAGCCATGCGGCCGGCGATGCGTCAACTGCGCGAAGGCATCCGACCAATCCCGCGCGCGACGCTCGCCGACGTTGTCAGGCACATCAACCACGTAGACTCGATTGCAGGAATTGCGCGGTTGGTCTCGGAAGTGATTTCGATGTTATCTTTGGTGTTCCGAACGATCTGGACAGCGTCGATGAGTAGCCAAACCTGACCCGCGCGCCCCTCGAGGAAGGCTATACTGCGGCGGAAACTCGGAGGATATACGGAGAAAATCTGCTGCATGATGGCTGGGGGCTGAGAAGGTAGCAAAAGAAACACCCGCCGGACCTTTGGATCCGGCGGGTGTTTCGCAGTTCGATTTACGTCGGGCTAGGACGGCAGCTTGACTGAATGGAAGTCCCAGCCTTTCCGGAACACGGGCTTCAGCAGCTTGTTGGCCTCGGCGTTGTTCGTAATCCGCATCTTGTCCGGATCGTACTCGAGTTTGCCTTCATGCCGCAGCGCGATCACGCCGAGCAACATCCACTCGACAAACGGAGCCGCGACGTCGAAGTTTGAACATGAGGGATCGCCCCCCTTGGCTGCGCGAATGAAATCAAGCATGTGCCCCGGTGAGCGCGTGAGCTTAGGCGGAGGCAGCTTGTAGTCCTTCATCTTCTCGACGGGGATCAGGCGCGTCACTTCGCCATACGTTCCGGTCGTCAGCATGCCCTTGTCTCCAACAAAAAGGCTTCCATCCGGAGTCGGGAAGCGCAAGTGGTCCTTGGGAGCCTCGCGGAGCGCATCGAAGGTCGCCTGGTTGTAAACCCGCCCAGGTGAGTGGAACTCGAAACCGGTCGGACGGCCCATGCCACGTCCGCCGCCACCGCGTTGTCCCGGTCCGCCTTGTCCCGGCTGAATCACTGACGGAGGATCGCCGAGCCATTCGCCTGCAGGCACACCCGCGATTTCCGGCTGCTGCTTCATGCCGTCATACCAGAACACCTTCAGCGCCGGCATATCTTCATACGGAGCGAAGTCGAACCGGATCACCGAGGCTTTGGGGAATTGGAAAGGCGAGGTCCCTTCCTTCTTGATCGCTTCCACGCCGATGACCTTGCGCTTCGAAAGATGGAGAGCCATGTTCGGAGCACCAAGGATGTGGCACGCCATGTCGCCCAGGGCGCCGCAACCGAAATCGTAAAAACCGCGCCAGTTAAATGGCTGATAGAAGAAGCCGCCCCAGCGGTCCGGTTCCGTCTTGCCGCCTGCGGTGAACGGTCGGGACTCGGCGACACCGAGCCAAAGGTCCCAGTCGAGAGTCGATGGCACCGGCTCAGGTGGCGGAATCTCGGTGAGCCCCTGCGGCCACAACGGACGGTCACTCCACGCGTGAACTTCGCTTACACGCACCGATGTCACCGTTCCAGATAATCTCGGCGCACTGACGGGTGCCTTCGTTGGAATACCCCTGATTGCCCATCTGCGTGGCAACCTTGTACTTCTTTGCAGCCTCGCGCAGCTGACGCGCCTCCCAGATGGTGCGGACGAGCGGCTTTTGCACGTACACATGCTTGTTCCGTTCCATGCACCACATCGCGGCGGTCGCGTGCATGTGATCCGGAATTGCAACGATCACGGCATCAATATTCTTGCCCTCTTTGTCGAGCATCTGCCGGAAATCGCGATACCGAGGCGCCTTCGGGAACTTTTCAAAAGTCGCGGCGGCACGTCTGTCGTCCACATCGCAGAGGGTGACAATATTTTCCGTCGGCGCCGCGGCAGAAATGTTTGAGGCAGCTTGTCCACCGGATCCGATTGATCCAAAATTCAGCTTTTCGTTCGGGGATTTATACCCAAGCGCCTTCAGCGACGCGGTGCTGCCAAAGCCTCCGGACGGAACAGCGCCGGCCAGCAGGGTGCCATAGAAGAAATGGCGCCTCGAGAATGACATGATTCAAAACCTCCGGGAATTCGCCAGCAAAACCAGATCGCGAGACTTACGCCAGGCAAGACTTGACGTAAGCGAGACACTTCTTCGCTTCCGCGATGATATCAGAGCCTTCCGGAATCGGATATTCGATCTCCAGATTCGCCGGGAAGGAGTACTTCTCCTTCTCCATTAATTGCAGCACGTCTTTGATGGGCGTGTCACCTGTACCCCAGACGGCGACGTTCGGTCCGTGATCCTTCTTTCGGTCCTTGATGTGCAGATTCGTGATCTTGTCGTGATGCTGTTTGATAAACGCAACTGGATCGTAGCCGGCTGCTGTGAAGTGACCGATATCCAAATTGATCCCGTTGTACTTCCCGTAGCCCATCAGCGTGTCATAGCTCTCGAGCGTTGCCGTCTGATTCGGATCGTGAGTCGCGTCATGCCCGTGATAGCCGACCATCATCTTGTATTTGTCGGCAACCGGAGCAATGCGTTTCGCCATTGTGAGCGTCGTGCTGGTTGTCATCGCTTTCACGCCAAGAGCTTTCGCCATCTCGAAGCCGTACACGATGTCTTCATCCTTCATGCTGTCCTGCATGTTGTAGCAGAGCAGTTGAACATCGACACCAGCATCGCTAAACTTCTTCAGCACGCCTTTCCAGGTGCTCGGGCCAGTACCCTTCCTCCACTCGGCCAGTTTCTCCATCGCCGCTTTGCGCTCTGCCTGCTGCTCGGGAGTGAGTTGAGGGCGTCCACCGCCCGGCCGTGCACCACCGCCGCTCGGACGGAAGAACATCGGGACCTGAGGTGCGCCAGCGAGGGCTTCGCAATGATTCGACATCAGTTCAGCCTCACCCAGGCCGATCTCGGGATAAGCTCGGACGATTGCTTCAGGATCAGGGCTGGCAAGTCGATTGAAGCTGTAGGTAATGGCCCCGATCTGGACGCCATTGAATTTCGAATTGATCCGCGCTGCAGCGTATAGCGATGCACTGGAGAGTGCCGCCATTTGCGCGAATTCGCGTCTGTTCATGCCTGGACTATATCAGGTCACCGGACTGGTGCTTTCCAGGGCCGGCTCGATACGTTACCGACGGTCACGACAACTTCCCCGTTAGGGTCGACTTGGGTCGGAGGATTGATGTTGACCTGATACAGACCCGCGAACCCAGGACCCAGGCCGACGAAAGTCACCGGAGCATCGACGCCGGCTACTGTGACGCGAACGTTCTGTTCAGCCAGCCGGGACAGAGGCGATGAAGACGCAGCCTGACCCGTTTGTGGCGGATTCGTTACCGGCCCCAGCCCCGTGGCCCAGATGGTCCAGCCCGAGGTTCCTCTGCTGACAACAAATATTTCCGGCTGTGCAGTTTGCAGCGGGACGTCCACGCCCGGGAGATTCGTTCCGTTGACGGTGACCAGCATCCTTGCGGTGGTTTGTCCCGCCAGTTCAAATGGAACCTGAACGTTGATCTGGTCCAGACCGCCTACACTTGCGACCGCCAGCACGGGAGCACTAAAACCGTTCAGGGTCACTGAGGTGTTTGCGAGTGTCTTCGGCAGTGGGAACGCGGAGGCAGACACGATGCCGACAACCGGCGCAATACCAGGACCGAAGATACTTGCAAGCGAGCCGGGAACGATACCTTCACCGAAGCTCGCTGCGTTGACCACTGTAATTTGACCAGCAGCCGCCGCAAACCGGTACAGCGATCCGTCTCCATAGTTCGCAACGTACAACTCGCCATCCTGATCGACTCCGAAGGTAGAGATCTGAAGGTGCGAATCGAGAAGAACCTCGGACGATCCATTTCGGTAGATCCAGATCCTTCCCGAGCCGAAATCACCGTATACATACGCGCCTTGAAGCGCCGGAACAGCGTTCCCGCGGTAAACAAAGCCGCCCGTCACAGAAATGCCTTCAGCATGCGTGTACTCAGCAACCGGAAGTGTGATCCCTTCGCGATTGCAACCGCTCGACGGGGAGTAGCACCGCGAGCCCTCCGTGATATTCCAGCCGTAGTTTTGGCCGCCAGCCATCCCCGCGGGCTGGAAATTGATCTCCTCGACGGTGTCCTGGCCAACATCGCCAATCCACAGATCTCCCGTAACTCGATCGAACGAGAATCGCCATGGATTGCGAAGGCCGTAAGCCCAAATCTCGGGACGAGCATCACCGCGAGACACGAAAGGATTCGAATTCGGAACGGTATACGTTCCGCCGACAGACGATTCGACATCAATTCGAAGAATCTTGGCAAGCAGAGCCTGCAGATTTTGACCGTTCCGGTTTGGGTCGCCAGCCCCGCCGCCATCGCCCAGTCCCGCATAAAGAAAGCCGTCCGGCCCAAACGTAATTCGTCCGCCATTATGGTTTGCGAAGCCCGGATGGGGAACTCGGAGTACCACTTCCTCAGAGTTGGGATCAGCACGGTTCAGGTCTGTGCCAGCCACCCGGAAACGCGAGATCGTGATCGTGCCTTGCGCGTCCGTGTAGTAAACATAGAATCGCTGTTTCTCCCCATAGTTGGGTGGAAACGCCAGACCAAGCAGCCCGCGCTCGTCGCAGCAACTAATTCGGCTAGTGATGTCGAGGAACGGCGTCGCTGACAACACTCCGTTCTGAAGGATTCGAATTCGACCACGCTGCTCGATGACGAACAATCGGCCTGTGCCGTCCAAACTGGACTCGATGCCGGTCGGATTGGTGAACCCCGAGGCGACACGCACTAATCGGACTGATTGCGCCTCCAGCAGGAGTGCAGCAGAAGCGGCGAGGAGAAGCGAGCGAATCAACAACACTCGAGTGACACCAGGGCAGACCATTTGACGTTTTCGAATCAGTTCACGGTAAAGCGGCAACGATCATCCGAGAATCCGTTGACTCGCTTGTGAACTTCCTGGCAGGGTCGTCCCATAAGGTCATGGAATCACAGGAAGAACGATACGGGAAGGGTAAGACGGGCCGTGAAACACCGTTTGGTTCGCGATCCGTATGTCCTTCTCATCGGCCAAATTTCCTCCTGTGTTCAGATTTCTGCTAAACCGGGGGAAATTACTGCTGGAAATCTCCACTCTTATCCGATGACCTGCCCGGAATACGTTGCTCGTGACGCCGGCGTCGATCGTAATTGGGTAAATCTGCCCCGGCCTGGCCAGCTTCATTGATTCGAGACCTTCCCGGTATCGAAGGCGGAGCATGCCGTCGCACAGATTTCTTGAATGCCCATCTGGAAAGACATCGACAAGTTTCGCCGTAAAATCGGTGTCAGGCGCACTTGTCGAAACCCAGAGAGTCGCACGAATGTCACCGGTCACCTCGACATCACTCCTGAGTGGAGCGGACGTGTACACCAGCACGTCATCCCGAGCTTCGACGCTCCGCTGGTCCATTGGCCCCCAGGGAAATACCTTTGGATCACAGCAGACCGCCCCGCCAGCCGTCGGAACCGGGTTCTTTGGGTCGTAGTTGAACTTGTCGATATCAGTCCTGACCTGACGTTCCAGGCTCAGGCGGCCGTCACCTTTTAAGGTGTTGGCGCCGCGATCGCTTTCCAGATACCACGACGTCATGTGGGCACGCGCTAACGGCCATTCCTCCTCATCACGCCATTTGTCGATCCCCATGACGAAGATCCTGACTTTCGGGAACGGAAAGTCTTCCGCGGGTTGTACGGATCGCATCCAGTGATCAAACCAGTCGATCTGATAGCGGCGGATCGGTGCACTGGATTTAGGGCCGAACGTGACCCCCGAAGGGAAAGGCGCCGACTGGTTATGAGGCCATGGGCCGATAATGATGCGATTAGCTGCGCTTTGTTTGCCGACGACGGAGAATGCCTCAAGATCGCTCTGCACGAAGTTGTCGTACCATCCGCCGACTATAAAGACCGGAATATGTATTTCCTTCAGGCGCTCGAACGTGCTTCGCGCTCTCCAGTACCCGTCGTAGGTCGGGTGATACAGTGCTTCCTGCCACAAGTCGAGAGTGCGACCACTTGCTGCCTCATCTGCGGTTCGCATGGGAACATGTCGAACATACTCGTCGAAGTCAGGGGGGCGGAATGGCCATGGGAGTTTCAGATTCTGCGAGATCCACCAGAGTCGATGGCCCAGCTTCATTGCGCCGCCTCGGCTATAGAACCGGTCCTTGTATTCGTCTACGCCGGAGACCACAGGGAAAATTGCAAGAAGGTGAGGATTATGTGACAGTGCCGCCCGCCACTGCGCGATGCCGAGGTAGGAGCCGCCGAACATGCCGACCTTTCCGTTCGACCAAGGCTGCCGCGCTATCCAGTTCAGGGTGTCGTCCCCGTCCGCAATCTCCTGAGTGAGCGGCCGGAACACTCCCTCGGATTCGTACCGACCCCGGACGTCCTGCACCACCACGGCAAACTCATGATCGAGCAGTGACTGGAATGTCTGGGGCTGGTAGCTGAATTTGTTATAGGGGCTGCGCATCAGCAGCGTCGCGTGACGGCCACCCGAGGTGGGCAGATACACCAGCGTGGACAGCTTTACCCCGTCTCGCATCGGCACTTTAAACACAACTCGGCGCTCAGGTATTGTGGATGCGCACACACAGGTAACGGCAATCAGACTAAGCCGTCGCACGAATCGCATCCCAGTACATTGCCGCCACACGCTCGACACTATGCTCCTGCCCGATATGCAGCCGGGCGCGAGCTCCAACGTGTTGAATATACGATGGGAACTCGCGCAGCCACGTCAGGATCGAGGTTACATGATCCCGTTCCGCGATGCCACTATCTATACGGACGCAGGCATCGCCGGGGTAGCCGGAATTTTCTTCGGCATTCGAAACCAGTACAGTTTTCCCACACCCCATGAGACTCACGGTAATCCCGGAGGTCTCATGCGCAGACGGATAGCGGAGATTGGCGCAAATGTCAGCGGCATGCCGCAGGAGGGTGTACGTCCGGTAATCGGCAAACGGCCGACGCACGACCCATGGCAGGCAGAAGTAAGGTGCCAGGGATTTGGCCAGGTCGTTTGGGCACGTTCCCGCGATCAGCAGTCGGATCTGTGCCGCACCGCATGCCTCGATTACCGTTCGGATTCGCTTGGACTCCCGAAGATACCCGAAAACCGCACATAGCGGCTCCTCAGGTCTAACTGCAAGTGCCCTCCGAATGTCCAGGATTTCGACTTCCGACGGCCGCGGTTCGGGGACGAACAGGTGCGGAATCTCGAAAACCTTGACTGACGGACAGTGCCGCGCCACTGCTCTGACTGCGGCTGGGTTGTGTACGATAACGGCCCGAGAAGTCTCGCAAACTCGTCGGAGCATCGGGAACTCAAAATAGCGTTCATCTGAAGCCGACAGGCCTCTTCTGTTCCAAAGTTCCGCCGCCAGGCAATCGGTCCAGTCCCCATAGTTATATCGGAACTCTTCAACGTACTGATCGCGGGTTAATGTACCGAGCAGGAAATGATGCAGCACCGCGTCGTGCAGAACAATCACACCCGGTTCGCGAAGAGCTCGAAAATAGATCTCGCGATGGAGACCGTTGTTTCCGAGATGGTACAGGTTCACGTTGCCGCCGCTCAACTCGACCGAGCCGTGGGTCCGAAGCGCCCGCAGCAAATTCGACGCGTAATCGGCGACACCAGTTGGGGCCGGCGGCATCGGCGCGAAGAAGCCGACCGTCATTGTTTACGGCGCTTGCCAAACAACGCAGTGCCCACCCGAATGCATGTCGAGCCTTCTTCGATCGCGACCTCGAAGTCATGCGACATGCCCATGGAGAGCTCGGCGAGAACATGTTTCTCAGCGAGTTGCTTCAGCTTGCGGAAGTACGGTCGCGCTACTTCGGGTTCATCCGACCACGGCGGCATCGTCATTAAGCCGCGCAAGTTCAGATTCGGACACTGTTGAATTGAGTCGATGAGCTCGGGCAAGTCTGCCGGATCGGCGCCGTGCTTGGATTCCTCTTGGGACAACTTCACCTCGATCATCACGTCGAGTCTGGTTCCGCAATCGTTGAGACGTCGAGCAAGCTTCGGCGTGTCGACCGTTTGAATGACCTGGAACAACTCGGCGGCTCGCGCTGCCTTGTTCGACTGAAGATGACCAATTAAGTGGTAGCGCGCCCCGTTGAGCCCTGAGACGACTGATGCCTTACCTGCAAACTCCTGAACGTAGTTCTCACCGAACTCCCGAATACCAAGAGAATGTGCTTCCACAATGGCCTCCGCGGGAAACACTTTTGTGACGGCAAGGAGCGTAATTTCACTGCGTTTACGTCCCGAAACGGTACACGCTTGGTCAATCCTTTCTTCAACTTTGGCGAGATTATCCTCGAGCATGCAACACGATTGTAGTATGCAAACTGACGAGCAATACGCCGCCTGGGAAGCCATCCAGCGGTTCGTTGCTCAGGCGAAGAGACCCGTGGCTTTTGAACCGGGTGAAGACCCGATGCCGCTTTCCGCTGGTGCGTTCGAGGTCCGCGTTGACGGAAGCCGACTTCTGTTCCAGGTTTGGAATCGCGAGCGGAACCTGGTTCGGCGTGTCACCGGAATCGTGGGGACACGAAATGGTCAGCTCGATCTGGCAATCGAGAAGTTCGGCAAACGCGAAGGCACGCTTCAACTCCTCGACGCGGCTCGCCCTTCGGCAAACATAAAAACGCGTCGAGCAGGTCGACTTGCATTTCGGGAACACTTTCGGCGCTTCCTGCAGCGCCAGTTTGCTGGTTGGAAAGTGCTCGAACTATCGTGTGAAGCGGACCTGGAACACAGTCTCTCGCCTTCGTTTCCCCGCGCTTTCCTCAGCAAGGGATCTTCTGCGTGGGCTGCCATCGGAGCACCTGGCGCTTCCGACGCCGACCATGCCCTGACCTTCGGACTAATCTGGCTGGATTATCTCCGTCGCCGTGAACCCAAGGTCGTGATTCACGGCCTGGCAGTCTTTCTGCCCGAAGGAGCCGAGAAAACCACTTGCCACCGGCTTCGATATCTCGACCCGAGCGTCGCCAGCTATAAGGCGTTCGTTCACTCCGACGGTTGGGAGATGCCGGTCGACATTACCGATTCCGGGAACATTGACACGCATCTTTCCGACCGCGGGGCGCGCGCTGCTGTCCCTGACTGGGTTCGTCAGATCGGCGGAGAGCAGATCGAGTGCTCCGGCGAACTCAGTCTGCGTATTCGAGGCCTCGAGTTCGCACGCTGGAACGGAAAGCAACTTCTGGCCGGAATTGAACGTAAGGTTATGTACTCGGAGGCAGAAGCTGGCGAAGTTCACCGGCTTGCTGATGAGTTGGAGAGGGTACGTGATGGAGAGATCGGAGACGCTCGAAGTCAACTTTATTCCACGCACCCCGAGAGATGGCTGGAATCCCAAATCCGGACTAATCTGACAGGTATTGATGCTGCTCTTACCGGCCCCGTCTATGGTCAGGCTCCAACGTTCTCGGCGGGAGAGCGCGGAGTAATTGATCTGCTCACACTGGAGCACGGCGGCAGGTTGGTAGTCCTTGAAGTAAAAGCGACTGAAGATATTCACCTTCCGCTTCAGGCGCTCGATTACTGGGCGCGCGTGAAGTGGCATCTTCAACTGGGCGAGTTCGAGAGCAGGGGCTATTTCCCCGGATATACGATTCGCAGCCTCTCCCCGAAGCTCTTTCTGCTTGCTCCGGCACTACAGTTTCACCCGACAACAGAAACGATCCTGCGCTATGTGACATCACAAGTGGAGGTGGAGCGTATCGGGCTGAGTGCCACGTGGCGCTCCGATCTGAAAGTCGTGTTCCGGGCGCGCGGAAGCGATCCCGTCTCACAGGATTAATCGCAGGAGGCGTCGGTGAAAAGAGCAATCGGAGTCCTGAAGCAGGTTCGTGATGCAATCGCGCATCTCAATCCGAATCAGGTCCGGGAAGAGGCTCGTCGATCGTTTACGATTCAGCTGTTCGCCGCTTCGCAGGCGCGTTACGAAGAGCTCGAGAACTGGCTGTCTCCGAAAGACGCGACCACCGGCATGCGACAGAGTTCTCAATCGATCGTCAAGCGCGGGTCTGACTTTAGCCAGGGCACCGTCATTCGCATCTTCGATGAAGGTGTACCAGCGGGACCTGACGATTTCGTCTTTCGACGCGGGTACCCCGAGCAGGTCATTTGCGACATTCTGGAAAAGCACTCTGAGCTTCGGCTCTCTCTTGCGAGACAGCTTCGGCCCTTTCGCGATCCCGTGGTGAAAGACATCATTATGGAAGTTTCGAAAGAGAATGCGATGTTCTCTATTGCAACTTCCCTGCCCGATGTCGTGCCGCTGCTGTCTGTGCCGTGGGCGGCCGGCGAGTTCATATCAGACACCGCCTTCCTCACTGGCAACCAGATCCGGATGGCGTTCATGCTCGCGGCTGCTACCGACAGGACGATCGGCTACGCCCAGCAGAAGGCCGAGATCGCCTCATTGTTCGCCGGCGCTTTCGGATGGCGAGCGATCGCGCGCGAACTTGTCGCGAAAATTCCTTTCGGAGCCGGGGTGATTCCCAAAGCCGGCATATCTTTCGCAGCGACGTATGTCGTCGGGTCATCCCTCGACCGCCTGTACCGCGCGGGCCATGGATTCTCGGCAGTCGAGCGCAAAGCAGCGTACGAAGCGGCCCTTGAAAAGGGGAAAGAAATCGCGGCGAGCCTGGTCCGAACCTTCTCTCATGAGAAGGCCTGACCGTTACAATACACCTATGCAAATTCAGAAGACCTTGTCCTGTGCCGTAGTGTGCTCCGTCTCACTGCTGGCGGACTCACTGGTCCTGAAGAGCGGCCGTACGGTGGGCGGCACTTACGTGGGTGGGGACGCCCGAACAGTCAAAATGCTCGCGAACGATCGAGTGGAAACATTCGATGTTGGGGATGTGCGTTCAATCCAGTTCGGGTCTGGTTGGGGCGACCCGAGCGCTTCACCACAATCTGCTGCCGGCGATCTGGCGCCTTCATCATCGCCCGCCGCTTCCAGCAACGTCGCTCCCCGGCGTCCCATGACACCGGACGGAGTCGCACCCAGGCCTGCGCAGGAATCCGCTCACGGCGTGACGGTTCCGGCGGGCTCGAGTATGGTTGTCAGACTCATCGATGACGTTGATTCGGAACGAGACCAGATCGGCAAAACCTATCGAGCGAGCCTCGACGAATCCCTCATGGTGGATGGAGTCATCGCTGTCCCGAAAGGCACTGACGTAACTTTGAAGCTAATTGACGACAAGCAGTCAGGCAAGTTGACGGGTAAAACAGTGCTTACTCTGGACGTGGATTCTCTGACGGTCGGCGGTCAGCAGATTGAGGTTCAAACTGGCGAGATTACCCAGGAAAGCAAGTCGCAAACCGCGCGAACAGGCAAGGCCACAGTTGGCGTGGCGGCCCTGGGCGCCGTTATCGGAGGCATCGCAGGCGGTGGGAAGGGCGCAGCAATCGGAGCTGGTGCCGGAGCTGCCGCTGGCGCCGGCTCACAGGTTTTATTCAAGGGACAGCGCGTCCGAGTGCCTTCGGAAACTCGCCTCACGTTCAGTCTCCAGCAACCGGTACGTTTGTGAAGCCGCTGATTCTCACTCTTGCCGCGGTTGTGGCCCTGGCACAGGATCGTGTTGTGGAAGGAAATCCGAAATCTCCAGTTCGCGTCATCGCATACGAGGACCTGCAGTGTCCCGATTGTGCCACCTACCGGAAAATGATGGACGACAGACTCCTGCCGAAGTACGCGAACAAGGTTGCTTTTGAGCACCGCGATTTTCCGCTTAAGAAGCACGCGTGGGCACGTCGGGCATCGTTGGCGGCACGGTACTTTG
Organism: Bryobacteraceae bacterium; assembly: GCA_963794765.1. Lineage (GTDB taxonomy): Bacteria > Acidobacteriota > Terriglobia > Bryobacterales > Bryobacteraceae > JAWXCM01. The sequence continues at coordinate 14,548 of CAWCGC010000053.1, forward strand.
ACAGCGTTGACGCAAAGCTCGGGATCGAGTTCAGGCAATGGACGATGTCGACGCAGGCAAACATCACGCCGGAGAATTTCGACGCGGAGCTTGCCAGGTGGTCTGCGGAGCATAAACAGGATCCGGCACGCGTGAAGGCCGCGCTCAACGATGCGAGATTTGCGAAACTCATCGATGAAGATTACGAGGAGGGCATCGCACGCGGCGTCGCGCGTACGCCGACCGTCTTCGTAAATGGCGAGCCGTTTATTGAGACCTTCACGTTTGAAGAGATCTCAAAGGGAATCGACACCGCCCTCGCGGCGACGGGGAAATGAGTAGCCGACCCATCGCCGTCGTAACTGGCGCGAGCCGCGGGATCGGTCGCGGAATCGCCGAAGAACTTTCCCGGACGCACGAGGTCGTCGCCACGTACCGAGGCCGTGTAGATGCTGCCGAATCTCTTCGGAACGCCACCGGAGCAACGATCGTTAAAAGCGATGTTTCGTCCCCTGCCGATCGCGAAGCATTGATCTCGACCGTCCTCGACAAGTTCGGACGAATTGACTTACTGGTAAACAACGCAGGTATCGCACCAAAGGAGCGGCGCGATCTGCTGGAAGCCACGGAAGAAAGCTTCGATGAACTCATCGCGATCAACCTTAAGGGTCCGCACTTCCTTACGCAGGCAGCGGCCCGGCAGATGCTTCAGCAAGGCTCCGGTCGGATTACATTCGTCACGTCCATATCCGCCTACACCGCTTCCGTTAACCGCGGCGAGTACTGCATCTCCAAGGCCGGGCTAAGCATGAGCGTTGCGTTATGGGCTGCCCGACTGGCCGCGCACAACATCGGCGTGTTTGAGATCCGTCCCGGAATCATTCGAACCGACATGATTTCCGCCGTCGAGAAAGTCTACGAAGAGAAGATCAGCGGAGGGCTTCTGCCGCAGCGACGGATGGGCGAAACTACCGATATTGCTCGCGCTGTCCGGGCGATCGCCGACGGTCTGCTCGACTACGCAACAGGACAAGTCATCAATGTCGACGGTGGGTTTCACCTTCGCACTTTATAGCCCCTGGTGCAAAACGAACCCATATATTTCTGATTACACAAGACTTTTGGGTTCGGCCTACGCAGCCATTAAAGCCGATCTGCCCTGAGCGTTCGGAGCCACTGGAACATTCAGCAGGCAAATGTGGTCCCAGGCCCAAAGATTCACAACCGGACATTCGGTGTAGGCGACCGAGAGTTCCTTCTGCCATGCGTAACCGGGCTGAAAAATCGGAACGAGGTGTCGAACCGCATCTCTTGGCCAACCAAGAACTGCGGGGAGCCGAATTGCCTCGGATGAGAGGTTCAAGTCGCGACACCACGCACCAAAGTCCAGAGCTTCGGTTTTAAGGCGATCGAACCCGGCAGTTTCCTTCTTCTGCCACTCGATGGGCAGGTTCACGAAGCTGTTCAGCTTGCCTCCCAGGGAGTGTATTCCGGCTGGAGTCGGGTAGTTAACGTCGTAGGGAAACAGAACTTCGAAAACGGCTGACGGACAGGTTGCCCGCACTCCGGCCATCACGGCGGCGACATGCTCATTCAAACGCGATCGAAGAAAGATCGCGTCCGCGCCATTGTTGATCGTCATCGGATCGTCATCCGGAGTGCGGAATACCGCCAGAGGCCTGCCCAGGGCGGCCTGAGCGGCCGACTTTGTCTCATCGTCGTAGTACGCCATTCCGCCGTTCGTGCCCTGCTGGTTTGTAAAGAACCACCACAGAAATTCGCCGAACTGGATTTCCGGACTGGCTATACCGGCTTGCGACATCAGTCCGGCAACACAGGACAGCACGGCGATCTGATACCGCCGCATGCCACTGCCGAAGTTGCAATGCGTTGAGGAAAGGGATCCGAAGCCGACATCAGTCTGAACAGGTTTGCCGTCCGGGAACATGGCGGCAAAGCCGTCGGGAGGATTCACGAGTTCCATCGATTCCGAAAGTACGATCTGGCGATTGCGAACGGCACACTCCCGGAACATATCAGCGTGCCACTCGAGTGCACCTCGATTGAGTGCGGGACTCTGCGCAGGGTCGACCACCCAGGTGCCAAATGCACCATCATTTAAATTTCCGCTTGTCGATACCGCGCCTGCAGAACCGGCCGCGGAGACCACCTTCGCAGCGAACGCAATGCGATAGGCGAGCTTGGGGGAACGGCTGGTTATGGTTAGCACATTGTCGACTGCCTGAGCCCACACGCCTACCGAGGCTCCGTTGAGCAGCATGGCGAAGTGTTGAGCCACAGTCGCGGGGGTGTCAGCCGGAAACACACTCTTACCGTAGGTCAGCGCCGAAGCATCGGACCCGAATGTGAGAAACACTGCGTCGCCATCAACGAAGGTACCGGTAAAGGTCACCTGAACCTGTCCGAAGCGAGCATTGATTCGCTTTCGCTGATTCCACCAAAAGACCCCAATATACTCATTCATCGGACCAGTGAATCCAAGTTGATCAAAAATCCAATGGATCCGTGCGGGCGGAAGCTTATAAGTGTGGTCGGTCGAGTAGTCGAGAGCCGGCGATAACCGCGAGTTTGCTGCCAATGCATCCGGTACGTCCCCCGGAATGGCGGCCTCGAGAAAATCGAAGCGAAAACCGCTGAAGGCTGTGAATTCGACTGTGTGCTCGCCTGCGGGAACGGAGTTTTTGAGAAGACGACGCGTGTTCACTGGTGCATCCGTGCCCAGAGCACAATTAATACTTGCGAGTGCAACTCCGTCGAGCGTCACACCGACTGAACCGGCTCCAGAGTACAGCGCGGTTCCAAGATACAGATCATGTAGTTGGTTCGAGGCATACTTGACTCGAACTTTGCAGCCTTGCGAAGCCGCTTTCCTGGCATAGCCACCTGAGTAGAATCCCTGTTCAAGATCCCAGGTGCCAGTCCAGGTACACCACGTGTCATCTTCCTCGACTCGAACGGTGCCTGGCACGGCTACCTGCAGTGTCCGCGTCGACTCGGGACCGCTGAGGGTCCAATTCGTGAACTTCGCCTCCCAGTCGACATCAGCGAAAGCTGATCCATTTGCGAGCGGAGGTGCAAACGTCAGCCACATCAGTCGAATTTGAGGAATTCCAAGAGTGGTGAAATCGAGAGTTACGTGCCAGGTTGCGTCCGAAGCGCCGCCCGACAATACGGCTGTGCTCTTCGTCGTACAAAGCCGGTCATTCTTGCTGATCGCATATATCGAGAGCATGTTGCCGTCGATACCCGGGACAGCAGCTGTGATACGAATGTCTGCACCGTCCGCCGTCGCGCTCAGAGGAATCAGTGATCCCGCAACCGTCCAGTTCACCCCATTAATTTGCGCCGCGATTGCCTGCGCTGCTGCGTTCGCCGTAACTCCATCGGAAGCAGCAATGTAGTCAAACGCGAGATTGCCGTACCACAGGGTCACTCGATCATAGGCAAGAACTCCGTTCGCGGTGATTGTGAACGTGGCAGATGCTGCGGCGTTTGCTCCGGACACAACACTTGCATGGTCCGAAAGTCGAATACGTGCGCTGCTTCCATCTGCACGAATTACACTTAAATAGGGCCAGTCGATCGTTGGAAACTTCGGCGAATCGAGTGGCATCAGGTTGGAGTAGTGAACGTCAAACGTAAGAGTGAGCCCGTCAAAGCGGAAGTCGGGAAGGTACTTCAGGCGGGGATGTTCGTAGAAGTTGTCCGCATCATACAGATTCAACACCGCGAAATCCGCTGTATCGCGAAAGGTACCCGACACAGTAAAGCTGCTGGAGGTGGCCGAGTGGATTGCCGCGGACGCACCGAGATCATCAAAACCGCGGAGGGCTATTGTGCGGTTCGGTTGTAATTTATATATGCGTTCGCTCATTGTGGCTCCTCTTACATCGGCATAAGGCGGAAATACGCACCCGTTTTTCTACATCGGCGTGCGACGGCTTACACTGCTCAGTGAAAATTGTCTCAGCGAACTCCAAATTTTCGGGCTTGTTAATGCACGAGAAATCGAGTTAAACTACTCAAACGTCATGATTTAAATTTCTTTTCACAACGTGTGAACGCGGTTGCGGTGCGCTGTTCCAGAGTTCAAAATTTACGATCTCGTTATACACGCACCGCATGTGTGCTACGTATAGGAATTTAGGTACCAAGTTGACTATAGATCAGATCATTACCCAACTCGAAAATCAGAAACTCTCGATTGATAACGCGATCAAAGCATTGAAACAGGTCTCGGATATTCCGCTGCCCCTCGCTCAGGCGGGCGGCCAGGAAACTCGCTCGAAGCGCCGAGGCCGACCGCCAGGAAAGAAACAACGAGCAACAAAGCGCACTCGCCCGACATACTCGGATGACTTTCGCCGTCAGGTTGTCGCCGCTGTTCGCGGCGGTACAAGCATTGGAGCTGCTGCCAAGCAGTATGGCGTCACGTGGTTTACCGTACGCGAATGGGTAAACAGCGGGTCGTACGAACCCGAAGGCGGCAGGCGGACCAAGAAAGCTTCGGCCTAACGCCGGAGCAGCCAGAGATCGCTCGACAGACGGAGCGCCCTTGTGGTGATGGTTCCATTTGTATCGAGCTGGAAGCCTTCGAAAGCTGAGACTCCAAGCTCGCGTGCCAGGATTATCGAAGGCGTAGTTATCGCAATTGGGTCTGCGGTTTCAGCGCCGGTCGCGATATCGACAGTAACAAGTTCAAGTTGCCTCCCTTTGCGACGGACACCTGTGATCGTGTCAGGCTGAACGCCGCGTCCCTGAAGCAGCCATTCGCCACTCGAAACTTTGCGAACGCTGTGGCTGGATCGAGTCAGCAGAGTTAGCCCGTTTCGATCCGGCGCACGGACCGCAAGCTTATCGTCCGAGATCCACATCGGCACGGTTCCCGCTTCTCCTGCAAGCTGTTCCGGGTTGCCGGCGGGAGCTATGACGAAGACACTGTCGTTCCGATTGAAAGCAACCGATCTTCCGTCTGGTGACCAGGAGGGGTTGTTTCCTTCTGCCAGACGGACCGGTGTGCCGCTCTGAACGTTGGTCACCCAGATGACGCCGTTGTTTGAGATCACTCTGCGTTGATTGTCAGGTGAGAGGCCAGGGTCAGGAATGCTCGTGATTTGACCAAACCCGTGCTGGGTCACTCGCACAGGAATCCAGTCCATCTGGACGGCCACGAACACCACCTGATCCATCTCCGGGGCGGGTGATGGCTGGACTTCGAGACCCGGTCCGGTCGTCACAGGGTTCTGACCCGCGAACAAATGATGTCCGTCGCTGTGAACCGTCGTATACGGACGTCGCGGCACTTCTGTCGTCTGCGCTGGATCGCCTCCCGCGGCGCTGATGACGAACGTTTTTCCGGAACTCCTGAAGAAGATGCGTGTTGAGTCCGGCGACCAGACAGGGTCGAGAGCATCATCCATCATCCGGGTGAGTTGCGCGGCCTGACTTGGTTCGTTGACTCCCTTGATGAAGATCTGGAATAGCCCGTCAACTTCGCCCGACCAGACGATACTCCTCCCGTCCGGCGACCAGGCCGGGAAAGCCTGAATGCCGTGCGCGGTGTTGAAGGGAGTGTAGTCAAGGGCGATGGTGCTCCGACCGGATCGTGCTCCGAACCATACTCCCGCGAGCGTAAGAACCAGAGCAACGGTCGCGACCACGGCGATCACTTCCCATGTGATCTGCCAGCGAGTCTGTGCAGGCTCAAGATCCGATGTCACTGCCACGGGTTCCACCGGTGCGTCGGCACTTGTTTCCAGTGGCTCGGCTATACTCCCCCGAATGGCCCGCAGTTCCCGAACCACGTCGTGCATCGAAGCGTAGCGATGGTCCGGCTCTTTGTGCAGAAGCCGCTTGACCACCCACTGAAACAGCGGTGACCCGCGCTCCAGCACCGGAACATCCTCGGTCAAAACAGCTGATAATGTCGCCAGCCCCGTGTCACGCCGGAATGGATTGACTCCCGCCGCGGTCTCGTAAAGAATTATGCCGAGAGAGAACTGGTCGGTGTACCAGGAAACCCGTGTACCGCGGGCTTGCTCCGGGCTCATGTACGCGGTCGTGCCAATCAGCAGGCCGGGCGTGGTGTCGTTCCCGCCCATCGTATTCTGCCCGTCACTGATGGCTTCCTCAACCACCTTGGCAATGCCAAAATCGAGGATTTTGACACGACCATCGCGTGTGACCATGATGTTTTCCGGCTTAAGGTCGCGATGGATAATGCCTTCGTCGTGCGCCGCGGCAAGTCCTTCCGCTATTTGGATGGCGATATCCAGCAACTCTCGCTGTGGAAGAGTTCCGCGCTGGTTGATAATCAGCCGGAGCGAATCGCCTTCGATCAGTTCAGTGACAATGTAGGCGATTCCGCGATCGCGGCCTACATCGTGGACGGTCAGGATGTTGGGGTGATTCAGGGCACTGACGGCCTGTGCCTCATGCTCGAGCCTCTCGATGGCATCACCGCTGGTATCGCGAGCCGATACAGTCTTGATTGCCACGACCCGGTTCAGGCGAGTGTCGCGAGCCCTGTACACTTCGCCCATTGCGCCGCTACCAATCAGACTAATGATCTGATAGGGCCCAAGCCTCGAGTCTATGGCAAGCGGCATGTCGCGGTCAGCGTTTTACCTGATAATCCTCTGAAGGTATCAGATACCGAGTTCGCTGATGCGTCATGAGACGGTCGCGCCATGCCCATTCGACCTCGTTCGCATCCCGCGCAGTTCCCGGACCCTGTACCGCGATTCGGATGTCCTGCAGAGGGAGTTTCGGGGTGCGGTCGCCATAAAGGAGGCCGTTTGCCTCCTGATATGTGTCCGTGAACTGGGTGTAGCAAAAACCTGCGAGGATATCGAGCGAACGGACCACGCTGATCAGTTCCATGACCTGATCGGCAAACGCTTCCTGCGTTTCCGAGCGCGTGTACCCCCAGGTCGACTTGACATCTGCGGAGAATGCAATTCCGCCAAATTCGGTCAACATTATTGGCTGCCCGGTGTGCGCCTCTTCACTAAGCAGAAGCAGTCGGCCGCCCGGACGCTCGCGCTTGAACAGCCTTGGAAGAGTTTCGTCGTTCCCATAACGGCGGCCGATACGCTCCGAATCATGATCGTAGTCGTGAATACCGATCACGTCCGTCGCAACACTCTCCCAGCCGTCGTTGCCGATTACCGGGCGTGTCGGATCAAGTGTTTTGGTGAGGTGGTACAGCGATTGGACATAATGCCGCTGTGCCGGGCTGTCCGGGCAGATCCGGAACTCCCCACGATTCGTTGAACGGCACCCAGGAGATGACGCACGGATGGCTCATGTCACGGCGCATCACATCGAGCCACTCCTTCGTCAGGCGTTCGACCGAGTGGCGGGTGAACCGGTAAGCGCTCGGCATCTCCTCCCAGACGAGTAACCCGAGTACATCCGCCCAATACAGAAACCGTGGATCCTCAATTTTCTGGTGCTTTCGCACGCCATTGAAGCCCATGTCCTTGGCGAGTTCGACATCCCGACGAAGCGCGTTGTCGTCGGGGGCGGTCATTCCCGTTTCAGGCCAGTAGCCCTGGTCGAGAACCATGCGGAGCTGAAATGGCCGGCCATTAAGAACGAATTTGTCACCCTGGACGGCGATCGATCTCAGGGCGGTGTAGCTGCGAGCCTGATCGATAAGCTCGCCTCTGCCACTCCATAATTTCAATTCGACTTCTATCAGGTGCGGCGTGGAGGGTGTCCACAGCAGGGCATTGCGGTAGTCATCAATTCCGGGATCTGAGAATGCGATTCGGCGGTGAACTTCACCTGCGACGACCGTATACGTGTCATCTGCGATGAGCTGGCCGTTCGAACTAAGCTTGATCGTGAGGCGCAGCCCTTCCCGGCGAGAACCGTGCAGGTGCGCTTCGACGCCGATTTCCCAGCGCTCCATTACCGGGGTGAAACGAAGATAACCTATGTAGGTGGCCGGTACGGGTTCCATCCAGACGGTCTGCCAGATTCCGGTGGTCCGGGGGTACCAGATGGAGTGCGGCTTCAGTTGCCAGTCCTGTTTGCCCCTGGGTTTCGATAAGTCCGCCGGGTCATCATAGGCTCGAACCACGATCGTCAGTGGAGCGTTCTCCCTGACTGAGCCGGTGATGTCCAGTGTGAACGGCGTATATCCGCCCTCGTGGGTGCCCATGAACTGGCCGTTCACCCAGACACAGGCCGTAGTGTCGACGGCGCCGAAGTGGAGCAGCAGACGCTGGCCGTTTGGCAGTGGAGGCGCCTCTACTGTTCTTCGATACCAACATGCCCGAAAGAAGCCGTTTTCGTTGATGCCGCTGGCGGCGGTTTCCGGCGCATACGGAACCAGTATCGTTCCGTTCCATTGCACGTCGCCGGGCGAATCCCAGACGCTGTCGGGGTCAAGTGCGAAATCCCACGGCCCATTGAGGTCGATCCAGTGGGAACGCTCCAACTGCGGTCGAGGGTAGCCGTGTTTGCCGGGTTGCATAAGTGACGGGGACGTTTAGGAGACGCCCGGGTATCTGTCCCTGTTACTCGCGATTTAACCTTAGAGACGAAGCCAGTCCGCGAGATTGCGAAGGTCTTCGGTGAAACCCTGCATCGCTGCGCGGCGGGATTGTTCGTCCGCCGCTCGGAGGATAGAGGAAGGATGGACGGTTGCCATTATGGCGGGTCCTTTCGGCCAGGGCATCACTTTTCCGTGGTCGTGTGTGACCCGGAAGGTCTTGCTGATGAGCGCCTGGGCGGCAGTCGCACCGAGACAGACGACGACCTTCGGTCTGACCAACTGGATTTCCGAGTCGAGCCACGGCATGCACGCCTTAATCTCGGCAGCATTCGGTTTGGCGTGAATGCGGCGCTTGCCCCTCGGCTCCCATTTGAAGTGCTTCACCACGTTCGTCACGTACACTTCCGCGCGGACTATGCCCGCATTTTCCAGACCCTGATTCAGGACGCGACCTGCAGGGCCCACGAACGGCTGACCTGCCAGGTCTTCGTCGTTGCCAGGTTGTTCGCCGACGAGCATAATTCGAACGTGACCGGGTCCTTCACCGAAGACGGTTTGAGTTCCTCGCTGATACAGGTCGCAATTGGTGCAGGTCTTTGCGGCTTCTTTCAGAAGGGTTAACGTTGCGGGAGTAGAGGACACAGTTCCAGCTTGGGGACGCGCTGACAGTCGAAGCGTCATTCTACTCACGGTTATTTGCGGTCAGGTGGATTGCTTGTTCGGCGCATGACGAGGGCAGTTTCGACAGGATCGTCATAGTAACCCGGACGGTGGCCGACTACCTCAAATCCAAGCTTGCGGTAAACAGATTGCGCGCGAGTATTAGATTCGCGCACTTCAAGGAACACGTCCTCTTCCTCGAGGGTTTCCAGCAATGCGGTCGCAATACCCTGCCCTCGGCTTCGCGGATCCACTGCGATGTTCAGAACCTCGGCTTCGCCAGAACCGACGACTCGGCTTACCAGGAAGCCGACTACCGCGTGACGATGTTCTGCGACGGAAACTCGAAATTGGAAGTAGATGTCGGGCTCCCACTGGCTTGCGCCGTAGCTCGTAGCCTGAATTTGCTGGAGCGCCTCGACGTCTGCACATGTTCCCGGCCGGATCATAATGCCAGCCTTCAGCTGCAGTAGTTTCCGCCAGACGTTGGTTTGTAATTTCGCGATATTTGACCAGCTGTATAGCCGCTCCGCTTGTTCACGCGCTCGCCTCGCAAGCGCATCGCGTTGCTCCGGGTCGTTCAGTAACGAGGTGATCGCGGCCGCGAAATCCATGGCGGTGTCAGCCAGCAGCGCATGTTGCTGGTTGTGTACGGCGAGGCCATTCACACCGGATTTTGTCGAGACGATGGCTCGCTGCATCGCCATGGCCTCGATCACTTTCAGGTTGGTTCCCGCCGAAACCTGGGTCGGGACCACTACGACCGATGCGGCCTGATAAAACGGGCGGACATCCTCGATGAACCCCCGAATCTCGACTCGCGGATCCGTAACACGGCTGGTCCAGTAGAGTTCGGGGTTACGACCGGCGATGACGGTCACCCTCACATCGCTGTCGCGCAGCAGCGGCAGGACGTCCTCGAGGAACCAGCGTACGGCGACGACATTCGGGAAATGGGCAAATGAGCCGATGAAGAGGACGTTCTTTTCGCCGGCGAGCGGAGGCGGTGGAGGCTGAAATCGGCGGAGGTCGACCCCGTTCGGAATCACCACGGCTGTGGGCACGTTCAGGAGTGTTGCGTCCCGCTCCGACATGACAACGACCCGGCTGTACCGCCTGACCGCACGCTGTTCAAAGCGGCGCCATCGCCATAAATTCCACCAAGACCCGATAGACCGCTGCCGTTTATGAGTTTGGTCGTACAGGTCGAAGGTGACATCATGCTCGACCAGAATGTCGCGTCCATACCGTGCCATCTGGGTATACTCGGTCTGCAGCAGGTTCACGTTGCACGCCTGGCACGTGGAGGCTACTATTGCCTCCACATACGGTGACCAGAACTCCCGCACTTCAGACGGCTCGATTGTTGACCAGCGCGGCTCGCGGTAGCGAGGGTTCTCGAAAAGAACTCACTCTGGCGCAGAAGTCGATGATCGGTGTGTTGTCGGCATCGATGTGCGGGTTCTGCGTGAAGGCGAAGAGGAAGATGTCAAACTCGCGTGCAGACTCCCGAAGAATGTTGAAAATGCGAACGGCACCGCCGTGACTCAAAGGGTACGGAAAGTAGGGTGAGAGTACAGCGACACGCGGCTTTCCTTTCGACAAAGGCCGACCTTCGACGACAACGTGCGTTTCGGGCCTTCTGGAGCGTTCCCGCCGAAACGGAAACCAGGTCGGTCGAAGCCAAATGCGGTCAAGCGGTACTTGTCGGAGGAACAGTGCGCTCGCAACTGGTTCGGAGAGCTTCAGGTGATGGCGCTCAAGCGCTGGATTGTACGCTAATATTCTCAGCGGCGCCAGACGCCTCGCGAGCGCGCGGATTGCCTCGTATTCCGGTCCAGTAAAGAAAAGCGTGGGCGCGAGGCCGATTCGCTTTCGACGCAGCACGGCTCTTGCATCAATGGGCAGCAAACACGTAACGCCTTCAATTCGCTCAGTGGTGACGGCGTAGTGCTCGCGGTCCGGAATAAGTTGCCTGACTTCAGCGACCATGCGGCTCGCAAGTTCGTGCGGTCCCGAGCAAAAGGAGACCACAACGGCATCGGGGTCTTTGCCGAGGAGCCGAAAAATCCAGCGCTTCACTGCCGGAACGCTGCTCTAAGCAGCAATGTGGATGCCAGCGGCAGAACAGAAATCGCAAGACAGACAGGTGTCCAGCCGGCGGCATCGGACCAGCGACCAATCACGGGAGCGAGAAACGCCTGCATCAAACCGTAGATCGAGACGAGAAAAGACGTAGCGAAGGCAGCCCGGGCAGGGCCAAACAAATCGAGCGGGATCGAGTAGTAGTTCACGCTCAGAATAAGGAGTGAAAAAAAGCTGAGACACACGCAAGCTATGGCGGCGGAAGGCGACGGGCTCATCGGGGCGAGACCCGTAGTCATTGCGAAGATGGATGCTGTCGTGCTGATGCGCAATCGAGTTCGAATAGGATCTCTCCCCTCCTTAATGAGGCGTTGTGCGACGAAACCTCCGGCGAGTCCACCAAGAGTGGCGAAGACAGGTGGGATCCAGGCGTACTGGAGGTTCGCGTCGCGCTGTGTCAGCTGAAAGGTGCGAACCAGAAAGTATGTGGTCCAAGTTGTCCACAGACTGTAGACCGTCATTGCCAGGGCATTCGCGGCAATGAGCGCAAGAAATCGGCGGTCTTTCAAAACCGCAAAGGGGGTCTCAGCCCGTCGTGGCTCCTGAACGCTCCCCGGAGGGATTCGCGCTGAAGTCCATAGCCAGAGAGGAACCCAGAGGAAACCGAGGACGCCCGCTACTACGAACGCCGATCGCCATCCAAAGAATTGGGAGACGTACTCGGTCAGTATCGGTGCTCCCATGATGCCCAGCGTGATCCCGATCTGACTAATGGCAGAACCCAGGGCTCTGTCGCGTGGTTCCAGGTATACGGCGGAACCTTTGCCGGTGGTGGGAATACCGCCCGACTCGGCGAGGCCAAGGACCGCACGAAAGATCTGAAGACTGGCGAGTCCGCCCGCGAAGCCCGTGGCGGCGCTTGCGGCCGACCAGAAAATCACGACGAAAGATGCTCCCCAGCGCAATCCGATGCGGTCAATCAGCAGACCCATCAGCGGCGCGCCGAGCGCGTACGGAATTGAGAACGCCGCGACGATGTTGCCGAGTTCGCCTGCTGAAATCTGGAATTCCCGTGTCAGCGTTGGCATCAGAGCGGAGAGAACGGAACGGTCGAGGTAGTTGAGGGCGGACGAAAGAAACAGAATGGAGAGAGCCAGCCATCGAAGGCGCCTCATTTGAATTCGATGGACAACGCCTGACCTTTCGAGCTGAGTTCGATTACTACCGTCCGGGCGGGTTTCTGCACGCCACAGCTGAATGAGCGCTCGCCTCCACCGGCGATGGCAACCTTGTCAGGATCGGAGATAACGATCGATTTGGTTTTCTTTTCCCCGGTAGCCTTTTCCCCGGTAACAATGATGAGTTCGGCTCTACCGCCATTCTGACAATTCACGCGGACCAGCGTACCAATCAGTTTGTTCGCCTCCGGCGTCTCTTTGTACTCGTCCAGTTTGCTGGCGTCCAGCTGCGGGCGGCCTGCGTTCGCGTTTGCTTCTGCCTGACGGATCTTCAGCAGAGCCTGATTTCGGAACGCTTCCAGTTCGGCATCGGCCCGGCGTCGTTCTTCAGCTCTTGCTTCCTGGTCAGCCTGTCGGCGCTTCTCCTCCTCTGCCATTCGTGCCTGGCGAACTCGCTCGCGCTGCTCCGGATCACCAGTTGCACGCTCGGCTGCCGCCCATGACTTTGTGGCGTCGGTAAACTGCTTGTTTGCTTCCTGAAGTTTTGCGAGCTCCGTCCAGAGTTCCGGCTTCGCGGGTTCGAGCCCTACCGCTTTCTTCAACTCTGCGAGTTTCTGTGCGGGGTGGTTTTCGAGAGCGGCAAGAAGAACGTGAGGCTCGGCCCAATTCTTATTTGCGTTCGCGGCTTTGGTGAGCGCTTCGCGTTTCGCTTCGGGGTCGGTTATCAGTTTTGCGTATTCGACAAGGCCGCGCGCCGAAGTTGCCTGTGCGAGTTCCTTCTTTGCTGTTTCTGGTATTTTTCCGCTGCAATGCGATCAGTCCCAGCCCTTCATGGTTCTGCAGTAGCCTCATAGGCCACACGCGCCGGGTCGATCTGCCCTGCGGCAAACAGCAGATCGACCCTAAGTCGTGCTTATGTCCTGCGAGGCGGCATCCTTCGCGATGAGTTGTCGCTGCGCATTAAGCGGACGGCTCGGAGCAGTAATCGTGCCGTAGTTCCCTGCCATCAGATACTGGTCCAGCGAACGGTCGATCGCCTCCCGTGATTCGCCGAATGCGTTGCGGTACGCTACTTCAGTTTCAACACCCTTGCTCAGATTGCCGAGCAGGACGCGAAGTTTCCCGCTGTAACGCGGGTCGACTGAAAGCATATGGGCTCTGGCCCAGTCGCGATCTTTCTGTTGGGGAACTGATCCGAGCGTGATTTTCGGCCCTTCAATCTCGACGGTGCTGTAGACCTGAATGAGACCTCGATACACGGGTGGCGGAAGGTACCCATTCCATGCGTCGAGCAGGATCCTCGTCAGGCTTGCGGCGAAGGTCGGCCCCGGAGTAGCGATGGCGCAAACATACGCATCGCGTGCGAGTTTGCAATCCGGCGATTCCGGCTGTTTCTTCTTGAGTACGAGGATTCGTAACGGCCAAATCGGCTTCAGATCGCTGTTCCCGAGCTGCCATCCGAGCGTGTACCGGAGCTGCTCGGCGAAGTTCATTACGTCCTTTGCTTCGCGGTCGCCCGCTTCAGAGTAGACCTCAAACGGGCCAGAGCGGACGACGGAATCAGCTCCGTAAGCAAGGGTTGCGAAAGCCAGAAAAACAGGCGCCAGAGCCCGGCACATCACTATTCTTCTAAGTAACACGTTTGAACCTTCTAACGTGGCATTCTGATGTTAATGAGCGAACTCGCGGATTTATTGGAACGGTTCCGGCGCGGCCCGGAAGTGGTGGCGGCGTCGCTAACGGGCGCGGCGGGCTCGGAAGTGGATTACCGTCCGGCGCCGGATCAGTGGTCAGTCAGGCAGATCGTCGCGCATCTGTCTGATTCAGAGATTGTCGCTGTATTTCGCTTTCGGCGAATGGTCGCAGAGGATAATCCGCCGGTCGACGGATACGACCAAAACGCATGGGCCGACAAACTCGACTATTCGAAGCGGAAGTATTCTAATTCACTGGAGACGTTCCGGCGAATTCGCAGCGAGAACTATGAGTTGCTTAAGGATCTCCCAGAAGACGCCTTCCAGCGGACCTGCATGCATTCGGTCCGCGGTCAGATGACCTTGCTCGACATGCTGCGGATCTATGCGAATCACGCCGAAAAACATGCTCAGCAGATTCGCCGTGTTCGGGATGCGTACAAGGCTTCGAAAGCAGGGGCGCCGGCGTGAAACGGCGCGTCGCCCTCAGCTTCCTGTTTGTTGCCTGCTTGCTCGAGGCCGTCGACATCTCGCAGGCCGGTCGGCAATGGTGGGCTCACGTTCAGTACCTTGCCGACGATGCTCTCGAAGGCCGGAAGGCCGGAACGGAGGGGCATCGGAAGGCTGCGGCGTACGTGGCGGAGCAGTTCGAGAAGGCGGGCCTGAAGCCGGGCACGCCATCCGGGTTTTTGCAAAGCGTCGCTTTTCATATCCGGCAGATTGTCAGCGATCGGTGCAGCGCTGTGCTCGTTCGTGGCGGTGAGGCGATCCCGTTTCAGGTCGGCCACGACCTGACGATTGCACCTCGGGGTGTGTCCGGGAAAGGCGGTCGACGCCGAGGCCGTTTTCGTCGGGCAGGGACTTGTTATTCCGGAAAAGGGGATTAACGACCTGCAGGACTTCGACATGCGGGGAAAGATCGCGGTCGTGCTCCGCGGGCTGCCCAAGGGAGTCTCCACGGAGATGGCGGCTCACTATGCTTCCGGAGCCGAGTCGTGGAAGAGTTTGCGGGCTGCCGGCGCAATAGGGGTGGTTTCGGTGTACAACACCAACCACGCGGATGTGCCATGGGAGCGCGTCTCGCTCGCGGTACTTGCTCCGTCCCTGTCACTTGTTGATCCGGAACTCGCCGACTCCGCGGGGCTGCAAATTGCGATAACGATGCATCCGTCCGCGGCGGATAAGCTGTTCGCAGGTACCGGACACACTGCCGCTGAAATTCTGGCGCTCGACAAAGAACAGAAGCCGCTGCCGAAGTTCGCGATTCCCGGACGCATTCGGGCTGTGTCGACGTTTACGGAAAAGACAGGCGAGTCACAGAACGTTCTCGGCATGAGGCCAGGTTCCGATCCGGAGCTTCGGAACGAGTACGTTGTCTACTCGGCCCATTTGGATCACCTGGGCATTGGTGCGCCGGTTCCGTCCGACCCAAACGACCGTATCTACAACGGCGCCATGGACAACGCTTCGGGCATTGCCACGATGATCGAGGTTGCGAAGGCACTCCGAGGCGCCAGTTTGAAACGTTCGATCTTGTTCGCAGCCGTGACGGGCGAGGAAAGCGGACTGCTCGGATCTAAGTATCTGGCGAACAGACCTCCCATGACCCGAGATTTGATCGTTGCGGATCTGAACACGGACATGTTTCTTCCCCTCATTCCGCTCCGCGCGATCATGGTACTGGGGCTGAATGAGTCGGATTTGGGTCCGGAGTTTGTACAGGTCGCGAAGAGATTTGATCTGCCGGTGAAGTCCGACCCGGAACCTCAGCGCAGCCGCTTCACGCGGAGCGATCAGTACAGCTTCATTCGAAACGGAGTTCCTTCGCTGGCATTTAAGTTCCACGCGGAGCCAAATACGCCAGAAGGCAAGGTCCTCGCGGACTGGACGAAGGAGCGATATCACGCGCCCTCCGATGATTTGAAGCAGCCGGTGAATTTTGAAGGCGCGGCTCACTTCAATGAGGTGATGGCAGCATTTCTGACGGACGTTGCCGATCGTCCAACCCGTCCGCAGTGGAATCCCGAAAGCTTCTTCCGGCGCTTCGCTCAGGCCGCGGCAAAATGACTCGTCGGTTGTTTCTTGCTGGTTCGCTTGCTGGCTCATTTGCTGCGGCCGCATTTGGGCAACAGCAGCCTGAAATTCCGTTTGTCTGCCCGATGGACCCGGAGGTTCGTTCCGCTATCCCCGGCAAGTGCCCGCGGTGCGGCATGAAGCTCGTCGCGGGCATCCCGGAAGCTCGCGAGTTCGAGGTTGACCTTCGATTATCGCCCGAGGTCCCCCGTCCAGGGCAACCGCTCCGACTTCACATCCGGCCGCGTGATCCGAAGACAGGCAAGGCGGCGAAACTGCAACTCGTGCATGAGAAACTGATCCACCTGTTCCTTGTCAGCGGCGATCTTTCCTTCTTCGCGCACCAGCACCCGACGCAGCGCGACGACGGCTGGTTCGAGTACGACTGTGTCCTGCCGATCTCGGGCGAGTACCGTCTCCTGTTCGATTTCTATCCCGAGGGCACAACGCCGCAGTTGATTGCAAAGACGCTATATGTTTCCGGAAATCAGCGGAAGTACGATCCGCCCCCGGAGCATTCGAACCTCAGGGTGTCGATGCGCACCGATCCCGAGGAGCCTCTCGCCGGGACAAAGACCATGATGTTCTTTACGTTGTCTCCGAGCGATGGTCTGGAGCCTTACCTCGGCGCGTGGGGGCACATGCTTTGTGCCAGTTCGGATTTAATTGATCTGATCCACACGCATCCGGCGTGGGAGGACCGCAGCGACACGATTCAGTTCAACGTCATCTTTCCACGACCTGGCGTTCATCGGGTTTGGGTGCAGTTTCAGCGCCTGGGTGTCGTGAATACCGCCGCGTTCAGCGTACCTGTGGCTGCGATTTGACCAGAAGTTCGAAGGGAACCGCGGGCTCAACAATGAACGTTGTTCCGGCCGGAAGTTGCAGCGGATTTTCGACCACAAACGTTCTGTTCCAGCTGCGCTTGTACCCATATAGCCACAGGAGTGGTTGCTCACTGCCATTCGGCAACTTCGCCCGAATCTTGACTGACGGTGCGTCGCTCAGCGGTCGCAAGCCAAGTACGGTTGCATTCTGGGTCAGTCGATGCGTCTGAATCCGACGGCCCGCCGGAACCACGTTGAGCTCGGACTTTGAGGGCGGATTTGCCGGCAGATACTTCGGGTCACCTTCAGGCGCTCCGCCTTCCACCCATTCGGCGATGCGCATGATCTCCTCCTCCGTCAGACTTGGATCGTGCTTCACTGCGCCATAACCTCTGATGGCTCCCCATGGCGGCATCTGACGTTGCAGCACCTGATCGCGGATGGCCTTTGCCCACGGCCGCGCGGATTCATACGTGGTTAGCGACATCGGCGTCGAACCGCCTTCGTGGTGGCATGACGTGCACCTCCGAAACACGATCCTCGAGATTTCACCCGACCAGGTCAGCTTCGTCGTGATCACGTCATGTGCGCTCGCGATCGCCAGTGTCAGATATGCGAGAACCAGCAGGCGCATCTTTTCTCTATTCTATGGTTCGTTACAATGAGTTGCATTGGTCAATAAACTCGTCTTCGAGAACCTCAAACATCGCCCAATTCGAACTCTTCTCACTGTCCTCGCTATTGGTCTTCAGGTCACGCTGGTACTCACTGTCGTTGGACTGACGCGGGGCCTTCTCGAGGCCAGTGCGGCGCGTGCTCGCGGAGTCGGAGCAGATATCATCATTCGGCCTCCGGGAACATCGATCATCGGGTTAAGTTCTGCTCCGATGAGTGAGGGCATGATTCGTTTCGCCGAGAAGCAGCCGCATGTGGTGCAGGCTCAGGGAGTCGTCGTACACGGCATCGGTGGTCTTGACAGTATCCACGGGATCGACCTCGATAAGTTCTCGAAAATGGCGGGGGGACTGCAATATCTGTCCGGGGGTCCGCTGCAGGGGAAGACCGACATTCTTATCGACGATACCGAAGCTGCGCAACGACACGTCAAGGTCGGGGACACTCTGACGATCGCTAACCAGAAATGGACCGTTCGGGGCATTGTTGAATCGGGCAAGCTCGGGAAGCTCTTCGTCGACATGAGGTATCTGCAGGACATTACCTCCAACACCGGAAAAATCAGTCTGGTCTACGTGAAACTCGACGACCCGAAGAACCTCCAGAGCGTGATCGATTCGCTGAAGAAGCAACTGCCGGATTACCCGATCTACTCGATGCAGGAATTCCTGTCCTACATAACGCCGGCCCAGATACCCGGGGTGACTCCATTTATCGCGGTGTTAATCGGGCTCTCGATTGTCTTCGGCTTTCTGGTCGTGTTTCTCGCGATGTACACGGCAGTGCTGGAGAGAACTCGCGAGATCGGGATTCTCAAGGCGCTCGGCGCGACATCGCCATATGTGCTCGGAATGCTGGTGCGTGAGACAGTTGTGCTGGCAGTCGTTGGCGCCGCCATTGGAATACTGCTGTCGTTTCTTGCCCGATGGATCATCATGCAGACGGTTCCTGCTTCTCTGCCTGTCGTGGTCGTACCGGACTGGTGGGCCTGGGCCGGATTGATTTCTGTCGCCGGCTCGGTGCTGGGGGCAATGTATCCCGGCTTGAAAGCCGCTCGCCAGGACACGATTGAGGCGCTGGCGTATGAGTGATCCCATCATCGTCGTCCGCGACCTCCGAAAGACTTTTCACGTTGGAGACGTCGATGTCCACGCGCTCCGCGGCGTAAACCTCGACGTAAAGCGCGGCGAGTTCCTGGCGATTGTCGGTCATTCCGGCTCAGGCAAATCGACGCTTTTCAACATCCTTGGCGGACTCACGCCACCCACTTCCGGCGTCGTCACGATCGATGGCCGCGACCTGCGCACAATGGGCGAAAGCGAGCGCGCCGAACTGCGCAAGACCGCAATTGGCTTTGTGTTTCAAAAGTATAATCTGCTGCCGACGCTCAACGCGGAAGACAACATCAATCTGGCGCGGAGCCTGGCGGGACGGAATGGCGCACAGGACCCGCATTTTGAAGAAGCACTCAAGATGCTTGGGATTTCGCACCGTCTGCATCACAAGCCGCGTGCTTTATCCGGCGGCGAGCAGCAGCGCGTCGCGATTGCGCGGGCAATCGTGAACAATCCTGCGATTCTTCTTGCCGATGAACCCACCGGCAATCTCGATACCGAGAACTCGGACACGGTGCTTCGGCTGATGCGCGACCTGAACGAGCGGCTCGGACAGACGATCGTCATGATCACGCACAATCCCGAAGCTGCTGCGTTTGCACATCGGACCGAGCGCATGAAGGACGGCTATATAGTCGAGTGATGCGTTTCGCGTTCGCTCTCTTATTTGCCTCCGTCGTCGCCAACGCAGCTACGCTCGAACCGGACTGGAAAGCCTTCGCCGAGGAAGCGATGCGCCACTACCAGGCTCTGGTCCGCCTCGACACGACCAATCCGCCCGGCAACGAGACACGCGCAGTCGAGTACCTGAAAAAAGTTCTCGACGCGGACGGCATTGCTTCCATGACCGGCGGCGTTGAACCTTCCCGGCTGAACCTGATCGCGCGCGTGAAGGGCGACGGAACGAAAAAACCGGTGTTGCTTATGGGCCACACCGACACCGTCACCATCGATCCTAAGAAGTGGATCAAACACGGTCCCTTCAGCGCGGACCGCGAAGGCGGCTATGTTTATGGCCGCGGAACGAGCGATGACAAGAAAAGCGTCGTGGCGTATCTCATGACGATCCTGACGCTCAAGCGTTTGAATCTACCGCTTGAGCGGGATGTCATTTTCCTCGCTGAAGCTTCGGAGGAAGCCGGAGCCGACAAGTACGGAGCCAAATGGGTCGCGGATCACTACCGGGATCAGATAGCGGCTGAGTTCTGCCTGGCTGAAGGTGGCGGCATGCGGCGTCAGGGCGGAAAGCTGATCATGAATTCGATTCAGACCGGCGAGAAGATACCGAAAGGAGCCACGCTGGTGGCGCACGGTCCTGCCGGGCATGGTTCACGGCCCTTGCCTGATAACGCCGTTGTGGAACTCGCTCAGGCCGTTGCCGCAGTTGCTGCGTGGACTCCTCCGATGCGTCTCAACGACACAACGCGAGCCTATTTCGAACGTGTAGCTGCGATCAGTTCACCCGAGGAAGCGGCTCGCTTCAACAATGTCCTTCGATCGGACAAGGGTCCGGAGGTTCAGGCCTGGTTCAAGCAGCATGATCCTGCGCACTATTCAATGATCACGACCTCGATATCGCCGACAATCATCAAGGGCGGTTATCAGCTCAACGTAATTCCGTCAGAAGCTGAGGCTACGCTCGATATCCGTATGCTGCCGGATGAAGATCAGAATGCCTTCTACGACGCGATGCGAAAGATTGTCAATAATCCAAATGTCGAGGTCGTACCGCGTGAGGCTCTGCGCCCAAAAACAGTGCCGAGTTCGCTGAATACCGACATGTTTCGAGCGCTGGAAAAGGTCGGAGGCGCGTATGTTCCCCGGGGTCCGCCTGATTCCGACAATGAGCACGGGAGCCACGGATATGGCGTACATGCGAGAGTTGGGAACGCAGTGTTACGGCGTCGGTTCCGCGACCGATGTTGAGGATGGTCCGCTGGGCTATGGAGCACACAGCGACCAGGAGCGCGCGCGGGAGCAGGACGTTCAGGACTTTTTCCGCTTCGCCTGGAACGTCGTGACAGAAATTGCCGTGCGCAAATAGCTCGAAAGCGATTAGCTGATCCGGTTAGTTGCGAAGTCCCAGCTCACCTTCCGTCCCTCCCGATAGGAGATGTTCGCGATGTGTGCAGCGCCCGCTGCTGCGTGACCTTCCCTGGGGTTCTCGCGGCTCGGCTTACCAAACCGGACGCTCTCAAGGAAGAAGTCGGTGTGCGAAGGGCCGGGCTCCACCTTAATCTCCTTCGACTCTGGCCGAGTGCGGTTCATGCCAGCTCTCGGGTTCGCCGGATCAACGCCCTTCGATCGGAAGTACTCATCACGCATCGCCTTCGGCCAGGCGTAAGTACCGTAAACCTGAATATCCTTATCCACGGGCTCGGCAGTAATTAAAATTCGATTGCGTTCCCAAATCAGCGTTCCTTCGCTGCCGCACGCAAGCATATACGGCGCCTGAGCGCTGTTCTTCAGGTGAACGCACATCTCGACGATGAACTGGTGGTCGGGGTATTCATACACGGACTCCAGCACGTCCGGAACAGTTCGGCCATCTTTCCAGAACCAGAGGCCGCCATGCGACGCCACCGCTTTTGGCGCGTCCACCTGCATCACCTCATGCAGCGTCGTGAGCAGGTGCACGAACAGATCTCCCGCTACGCCGGAGCCGTACTCCCACCAGCAGCGCCAGCGGTAGAAGTGCTCGGGCGTGAACGGCCGCTTCGGCGCACTCCCCAGCCAGCGGTCCCAGTCGATCGTCTTCGTCGACGCGTCAGGCGGGATGGGATAACGCCACGCACCCTCGGCCGAGTTTCTGTAATTCGTCATGCGGATCAGGGAGACCTGACCGATTGCTTTCGAGGCCATCAGTTCCTTCACCTTCTGCGCGAGGGCACTGGTCTTCGTGCCGCTCCCGATCATCACGATCTTGCCCGATTTCTTCTCGGCAGCGATAATCTCCGGTCCTTCTTCCAGCTGCCAGGTCATCGGCTTTTCGCAGTACACGTGCTTGCCGGCAGCGAGCGCGTCCAGCGTAATCTTCCTGTGCCAGTGATCCGGAGTCGCGATCACGACGGCATCGATGTCCTTGCGGTTCAGTATGTCTTCGTAACGTTTGGTGGTTTCGACTTTGTCCTTGGAGACCTCGCGCGCATGCTGCAGGTAGCCATCGTACAGATCGCAAATGGCAACATAGCGGGCTGCCGGGTTCTTACTGAACTCGTCCATGAGACCGCTGCCGCGAATTCCGACTCCAATGAATCCGAGCCCGACCTGATCGTTCGCGCCAACCGGAGCCGGGCTTGGCGCGGGCGCACCTGAAAGACTGTACACCGCCGCTGCTCCGGCCGTCCCAAGGAAATTACGTCTGCCGTGCAACATGACGGTTGCAGACTACCACATCCTGACCGCCGGTTGAGATAACCTGTATCCCATGCAGCGCAGAAAGTTCTTCACTGGTATTGCTGGTGCCGGAATCGCCGCCGCGCAGACGACGACAACGGCGGGTACGAAGCTCAAACCGGGCGATGTTCCCCGGCGAAAGTTCGGCAAAACCGGGGCAGAAGTCAGCATCATCGGACAGGCAGGCGGACGTTTGCCGATGATCTCTCGCGACGAAGCGAAGGTCGTCGTACTCCGCGCATATGAGCTGGGCCTGAACTACTTCGACAACGCCCATCTTTACGGGAACGGATCTTCAGAGGAGATTTACGGCGAGGTTTTACAGCCGTTCCGCAAGGAACTGTTCCTGACCACCAAGTCGGCGACCTATACCAAACAGGGCGCGCTCGACGATCTGCACAAGTCACTGAAGGCTCTCCGGACGGATTATCTGGACCTCTGGCAAATTCACCAGGTCAGCGAGATGAAAGAAGTCGAACAAATCTTCTCGCCCGGAGGCTCCATCGAAGCAGCGGTGCAGGCAAAGAAGGAAGGCAAGTGCCGGTTCATCGGCTTCACCGGTCACCACGATCCCGCCGTGCACATGGAGATGCTGAAGCGCTTCCACGATTACGACACCATCCTGATGCCGCTGCATCCCGCGGATCCGTCGTACCTGTCATTCGAGAAACAGGTCCTGCCGATCGCGATCGAGCGCGGCATGGGAATTCAGGGTATGAAGAGCACCGCGAATGCAAAACTACTGTCGATTCTTCCTGTCCGTGACTGCATCCGGTATGTCCTGAGCCTGCCCGTCCACTGCCTTGCTGTGGGCTGCACCACACCTGGCCAAATCGAAGACGATGTCCGGATTGCCAAAGAGTTCCGGAAACTCGACGAAGGGCAGCTCGCGGAGCTTCGGAAACGTGCCCAAAGGATGGCCGGACCCGCCCTCGAAGACTGGAAACGGAATACGGAGCGGGCCGATTCAGGCGTACGTTACCGCGACGGTCTCGGGGTGATTGAAGGCTGATTCGGGCCTTTTAACGCTCGCCTGGCGTAGCAGCCCTGATTCTTCCGCGTGATAACCTGAAATTTCAGGTCCCAAGGAGGAAGTTATTTATGCCACTAGTTTCGATGCGTCAGGTTCTTGACGAAGCGGCAAAGGGCGGCTACGGTGTTGGCGCTTTCAATGTGAACAACATGGAGCAGATCCAGGCAATCATGGAAGCTGCTCGCGAGACGAAGTCGCCCGTAATTGTCCAGGCCAGCCGCGGAGCTCGGAGCTATACGAACGATCGCTTCCTCTACCACCTCATGATGGCAGCGACCGAGTTGTATCCGGAACTGCCCATCGTCCTGCACCAGGATCACGGGAACAGCCCCGAAACCTGCAAGTCCGCCATCGATATGGGCTTCACCAGCGTGATGATGGACGGCTCGCTGATGGCCGACGGCAAGACACCCGCGGATTTCGAGTACAACGTTCGCGTTACCCGGGAAGTCGTCGACATGGCGCATGATCGCGGCGTCACGGTGGAAGGTGAACTCGGCACTCTCGGCGGTGTCGAAGACGGCCACGGGGCTGACGTCGATCCTATGGCGCACCTGACCGATCCCGACCAGGCGATTGAATTCGTCGAGCGGACCGGAATCGATGCACTCGCCGTCGCCATCGGCACCAGCCACGGCGCATACAAGTTCACCAAGAAGCCGACCGGCGAAGTGCTCGTGATGAAGCGCATCGAGGAGATTCATCAGAAGCTTCCGAACACGCACCTCGTGATGCATGGCTCCTCCAGCGTTCCCCAGGACCTTCAGGACGTCATCAACAAGTACGGCGGCAAGATGAAGCAGACCTTCGGCGTTCCCGTCGAAGAGATTCAGCGCGGCATCAAGCACGGCGTTCGGAAAATCAACGTCGATACGGACAGCCGTATGGCAATAACGGGCGCCATTCGCAAGGTCTTCGCCGAGGATCCGGAAGCCTTCGACCCACGCGACTACCTGAAACCGGCACGCGCCGCCATGAAGGAAGTGGTTAAGGCGCGTATGATCGCATTCGGACAGGCTGGTCACGCCGGCGACTATCAGCCGCTCCCATTGGAAGAAATGGCTCGCCGTTACCGCGAGCAGCTCGTCACGGCTTAGTCAGATCGGTTCTAAGAAACCGAGGCACCCGGTTGTTGCGGATCGGGTGCCTCGGTTTCTTTCATCAGCGCTCATGCAGCGCCGGACGATCGACGCAAGCGAACTCGCAAGCCCGATGGTCGCTTGGATACCCACTGGAGAAATTTGGCGATTTCCGGGTGCGCCCTCAGCCTTTCGAGCGTGTTGTACTCGCGCTCAAGTTCCTTTTCTGTAAGCAGCTTATGAATGAACCCGTGACAAGGTCGACAAACGTCTGCCATCCGCGTCCGGACGTCTTCGCGCTCGAACAGCTTCTGGTTCTTCTTGTTTGCATGCCGCGTCCGCGGGATCAGATGGTGACGAGTGATTTCGATGTCTCCCCGTCCACACAGCTCGCATACTCCCCATTTCGCCATCCTGCTTAAATTAATTATCAGCGACTTTAAGAATCCGCCGGTGAACCGTGCGAAAACTCGATTCGACATCTGATACGAGCCGATGCTTTGAGCTTGCAATGACGAACATGCAACAGGATCGCGTATAGTAAGAATCCTTGTGCTCGGTATCGCGGCACCTGCCTTGGAAGAGCACAGGTCAAGTCAACGGCGAATCAATTCCATGGCGCAGATCGCGATATCGGATCTACCTGATTCCATTCCCATCCAGCCCTCTCGCTTGCCGCTGCCTGCGCCACTCCCCTGCGGGCGAGACCACGCTCGCGTTCCCACATCAAATCCTGTCGCGGTCCAATACCTGAGACCGCGATGACGAGCGAATCCATGGCTGGGATGTTAGTCGAGCAGTCTTGGCTGCGGCGATAAACCCGGACTCAATCCGTTGATTGTTGACAGTCAGGTTTTCATGGGGCCCGGTCAACCTTGGCAGCGCTCAGCCGCTTTCAGTGTGCGCAGCAGCAGCGCAACATCAGCGGACTCGATGGTTGCCCTACCGAACCGGGCCAACAACCTCATGTCGTCCGCAAAGCTTCAAATCCGAAACTGGATTGGATACACTCTGACATAAGCAAAGCCGTTCCTTGTTCGCGCTAACTGCTGTCTGGAAACTCACTTATGCCATGGACAGCGGCAGTTTGCTATAGGTCTGGTGTGAATTGCAGACTACACACCGAGTTCGCGCAGCCAATCGAACGTTCATTCAACAGCCCTGTCCGCTCAGCTATTCCCGGCATCGTAAGTTCCTGTGTTTATCGGGAGGGGTGACAATGAACATTAGCTTTCTGCTTGCGCTAACGGTCGTCCTCGCCTACGGCGAGTCCTACACTTTCGTGCAGTGCGACTACCCCGGCGCGACCGGAACGTCCGCGTTACGCATCAACAATAGCGGACAGATCCTTGGACAATACACCGACGCTTCGCACGTCAGTCACTGCTTTTTGCGGAGCCCCGACGGCACTACCTATACAGCTATCCGCGATCCGCCCGGTTCCATTCCGGGGAGCACCACCTGTAGCGGGCTCAACAACCTGGGACAGATCACAGGCTCCTTTCGCGACGCCCAGGGCTTCCACGTTTTTGTCCGCAGCGCAGCGGGCGGCTTCACCACGTTTGAGTTGCCAGCCTCTTCTGGTCCAGATGGTAATGCCGCCGATATAAACGATCGCGGCGAGGTCGTCGGCATCATTTCGCCACCGGTATACGGCGGCATCGGTTTTCTCCGGAACGCGGCCGGTGACTTAATAACGCTGAAGGCCGACTCCCTTGGAGACATTGCACCCGTCGCCATAAACAACCAGGGTCAGATCGCTGGTTTTGTTCTCAGTGGCAGTTCGCAGGGAACGCAGCATGGATTGTTCCGAAGCCCGGATGGCGCTTACACGAAATTCGATCTTCCCGGCACTACCTCATACTCACGCATCTACGCGCTTAACAACGCCGGCCGGTTCGCCGGTGGAATAGTGGGTGGCCCTGGGTTCGTGAGCAATCCCGACGGCTCATTCACTCTTCTCGACGGCTACCAGGTTAATGGGATCAACGACATCGGGACAATCGTAGGTAGTCGGTACGACAGCAACATTGTGCTGCACGGCTTCATTGGAACTCCGGGCCCCGGTTCGAAAGAGCCGGCCATCCGGACCGCCCTTCCTGGCGTCCTCAGCGCGGCTGCTTTTGGGGGCGCGCGGACGATAGCCCCAGGATCATGGATCGAGATCTACGGTCAGAATCTTGCCCCCATAACCCGCCAATGGAGTGCATCGGATTTTCAGGGCGACAAAGCTCCGACATCGCTGGACGGCATCACCGTCTCGATCGGCGGGGTCCAGGCATTCGTCTCGTATATCAGCCCTGGACAAGTGAACGCGCTAGTCCCGTCGGCAGTAGCGGCCGGCACCACTACGGTAACAGTCAGTAACGGCATTCAGACTACCGCTCCGTACAGTGTCTCGGTACGTGAGTTCCAGCCGGCAATGCTTTCGCTGTCCCCCACTTTCGACCCGAACGGCGCTTACGTTGTGGCGCTGTTCCCTGACTTCAAGACATACACGCTACCCTCTTACAGCAACGTGCCGCAGCGCCGCGCCAGGTCCGGCGATACCATCACGCTCTTTGGAGCCGGCTTCGGACCGGTCATACCGGCCATCCCCGCAGGCCGGATAGCCACCCAGCCGGCCAGCCTTGCGGCGTCCGTGCAGATCACGTTCAGTCGTTCGACAGGCCCAGTTGCCGGAAAGGTCACGTACGCCGGCCTCGTGCCCGGCAGCGTTGGGCTATATCAGTTCAACGTCGTCCTTCCGAACGCTCCTCTGTTTGCTGATGAGGATTTCGATGACTACGTCAGCGTCAATGTCACCGCAGACGGCATACTGGCGCTGGGACGACAGAGGCTTTACCTGTCGATGAGCAAGTAAGGTCGGGAGCAGCAGGGCCAAGACGTACTTCGACGCACAACCACTAACTACAGTCTCCCAAACCTGATGAACATGAACTGACGAGAACAGCTCCATCGTGCTTCCGCCGCCTCCGCAGCCCAACTCGCATCGACGAACGCAGGTTGCCGGTGAGTTCGGCAAAGCTACGGTCCGGAGTTCGTCGCGTGCATGATGCTCGCTGTTGCAGCTTCCTTCAGTGAATTCACGTCAACGCGCGCCGATGCCGCCCCTGAGATCGCGCAGCACGCTCAGCACGCCTGGGACGAGCGTAATTACAAACAAAGCCGGCAGGATGAACAGGACCACGGGAAACAACATCTTGATGCCCGGCTTTGCCGACGGCCGCTTCCGCGCGCAGCCGCCGACGCGTCCGCAGCGCATCAGCATAAACCTTCAGTGCCTGCGACAGACTGGTGCCAAAACGCTCGCTCTGCACGATCATTGCGGCCAGCGACTTGATATCCTCGATGCCCGTCCGCTGGACAAGCTGCTGAACGCCCGGCTCCGTTCCTGGCCCGCCTTGACCTGCATCACGACGGTGTAGAACTCGCTCGCCAGTTCGGGATAGATGAACTGCATCTCCTCAGCTGACGCGCATCATCGCCTGATCGAGCGCGAGCCCGGTGCCGAGCACGATTCCGAGCAGATCCACTGTATCGGGCAGAGCATCCTGCAGCTTGCGTGCGGTAGCCGCTTCACCAGCCGATGCAGGACTGTGCCGGGCAGCAGCCAGCCGAGAATGCCGGCCGCGATCAGGCCGCCGAACTTCGTTGACCATGGATTGTCCGCTGCAGGTACAGCATGGTCGCCGATCGCCAGCGCCAAGAACAGAAAGTGCCCCAGCGACGAACAGGCGAGCGCTGCCTTCCGCCGAATACCCGCCTGCGCGAGTTCCTTTTCGCTGTCCCTCAGCGTAATCATCGCCGCCGAATGCGGCTGACGAGGTAGAGGAAGCTGTTCAGGAAGCCGCCTCCGGCACGCCGTCTGGACACGATGCCGCCCGTCGCACCGGCGCTGCGCCTGCAATTCGTCCAGCCGATCCTCGAGTGCGATTTTCGGGAGGTTCGAGCAGCATCACTGCACCCCAGAGCAATCGCCGAAAGCGGTCAGACCCGCTAGCAAGGAAGAAAAGAGTGCGGTACCATGGCTCCTCTAGAATTTCGGATTCGCGATCTTGCGGATGATCAGGATGCCGACCATCTCCGAGATGATCGCGTAGGTCAGGAATTTGCTGCCGGTCTCATCGGTGTACAGCAGCACGAATATACTCGGGTTTCAGAAACCAGAGAATCCGATGCCGACCACGATCGGCATCGAGCACAGCAGCCCCGCGGAAAACCGTTGCTGCGCCGTGGACGCTTTCATCTTTGCGGCCAGGTTGAAGGCGCTCGCGAACCAGCAGCGCCAGATTCTCGAGCACCTGCACCATGTTCGCGCCGGTCTGCCGCTGCAGGATCAGGCCGGTGACGAAGAACTTCAGATCGATCAGCGGTACGCGCTTGCCGAGGTTGCGCAGAGCGATCTTCGATCGGCGAGCCCAGCGCCAGCTCCTCGACCACTTTCCTGAATTCCATGCGCGCCGGATCCGAGCGATTCCGTCGCGATGGTTTCGAGTCCGGCGTGGATGTTGTGTCCGGCCTTCATGGAGCGATTGAACAGATCGATGGCGTCCGGCAAGTTCTCTTCGAACTTTCGCATGCGCTTGTTGCGCGCGCGCAGGATGATAGACAATCGGGCATAGCGCCCAGACCGCAAGCGCCAGTGCACGCGCAGCAGCAGAATCGGCATGCCAACAGCCCGAGAACGAAGTAGACGCCACGTGATCAGCACACGCAAAACGCGACGACTTCCGGCGGCGCGATATTTCAGATTGGCTTGATCGATGTAGTCTTGCAGCCGGCGCAGCAGGCCGATCCAGTAGATGAAGTCGCCCAGAGACGCCAGCGATCCGCGCTCGCTCACGGCGGACAGATCGGACGCCGACCGTGTCCGCTGACCTGTGCGCGCTCGCAAGTTCCCGCAGGCGGCCGACAGGACTGATCTTCGGCGTCTGCTGCGGGATCGACGAACACGTAGTACGCCGCGCCGAACAGCGCGCCGGAGAAGATGAGGAAGGCGACGAAGAGGAACATTAGCTACCTTGATCTCCTAGTTCTTCTTGAAAATCGATTGCGATCAAGATGGATTCCGTACGCCTTCAGCCGCTCCAGGCACTGTGGCTTGTGCCCGGTCGCCACGAAACTGCCCCACGGACCTGCCCGTTCGCTGCTGGCCCGCCCGTTCGAAGGCAAAGATCGGATCGCATCGTCAATACCGGTCGTCCTTCCATGCCCTCCACTTCGCTGATGCTCGTCAACTTGCGCGTGCCGTCCGTCAGCCGCGTGCACTGCACCACGATGTGAACCGCCGACGCGAGCATCTGCCGGATCACGTGGTCCGGGATGTTCTGGCTGGCCATCATGACCATGGTTTCCAGCCGCGAGAACGCGTCGCGCGCCGAATTGGCGTGCGTCGTGGTCATCGAGCCGTCGTGACCGGTGTTCATCGCCTGCATCATGTCGAGCGCTTCCGGGCCGCGGCATTCGCCGATGATGATGCGGTCGGGACGCATACGGAGAGCGTTGATGACCAGATCGCGCTGGGTGATCGCGCCCGCGCCTTCGATGTTCATCGGACGCGTTTCGAGCCGCACCAGGTGCGATTGCTGCAATCTGCAGTTCGGCCGTATCTTCGATGGTGACGACGCGCTCTTCTTCGGGAATGAAGCGCGACAGCGTGTTCAGCATCGTCGTCTTGCCGGAGCCCGAACCGCCGGACACGATGACGTTCAGCCGCGCTTCCACGCAGCCGCTCAGAAAATCGAGCATGCCCGGTCGTGAACGTTTCGTTCTTCAGCAGATCGTCGGTGGACAGCAGCTTCTTGCCGAACCGCCGGATCGACATCACCGGGCCGATCAGCGAGAGCGGCGGAATCACCGCGCAAACACGCGAGCCGTCGTGCGAGGCGCGCGTCCACGATGGGCGAAGAATCGTCGATGCGGCGGCCGATATTCGAAACGATGCGGTCGATGATCATGCGCACATGCGCCTGATCCTTGAAGCGGACGTTGGTTTCCACCAGTTTGTCCGGCGCGCTCGACATAGACGTTGTCGAAGCCGTTCACCATGATGTCGCTGATGGTCGGGTCCTTGAGCAGCGGCTCCAGCGGACCCAGGCCGAAGACTTCGTCGAGCACTTCTTCGATCAGCCGCTCGCGCTCCGGCCAGCGTCATCGGGATTCGTTCGTCGCGCACCAGGCGCTCGACGACGTTGCCGATCTGATCGCGCACGCCGTCTTTGTTGAGCGATTTCAGCTGATCGGGCGACAGCGAATTCAGCAGCCGCGCGTGAATCTGCGACTTGATCTGAAACCAGCGATCGCACCGGAGCGGCTTCGCGATGCGGTCGGGGCCGAATTCCTGCACGGGGACTCATAACGTTCGCCTCGATAGCGCTGCGATGCCGAGCGCGCGTCCTCGTCCGCTTGCCGCAGCCGCTTCCGGCAGCGCTTCTTCGCTCCGGTAGCCTTATCCACAAACGACCGAAAGACGCGATCCAATCCGGCGCGGCTCTGCCGATCGGCAACAACGGCCGTCCTTTATTGATCGACGGCCAGCATCGCCGGTGATGTGCGGGATTCCATAGAACACCGGCTGTTTCAGCGTCTGGTTGAATCTGCTCGAGTGGTCGCATGGTTGGCGCCCGCTTTCTTCGTGTAGTGGTTCACCACCAAACGAATCTGGTCCTGATTGAATCCCATGTCGCATCAGCTCTGCGAGATACCGCTGTGCATTGCGGATCGACGGCAAATTCCTGCGTCAGCACCAGGAAGATCATGCGACGAAGCTCTGCAGTGCGCCCAGCACCGTCTCATCCGAAAGCACCCGGCCGGCATCGATCACGACCGACTCGTACTTCTCGACCAGAAAGGTCGAGAACTCACGAAACATCGGCTCGGTGAAGTAACCCGCTGCTGATCGAGGCTGTCCGGCGGACCCACCAGGAAGAACCCGAGCGGATCGCGCGTGACGAAGCCCTCGAACAGCGCCTGATCCATCCGGTCAGATTCTCGCCGACCTCCTGCAGCGTGTACTGCGGCGCGCTCCCAGTTGCATGCAGACATCATTGGCGTTCCATCCAGATCGAGCAGCACGGTCTTCTGTTTCCGCTGCGCCAGCACCGTCGCGAAGTTGACCGCAAGCGTAGTGGTGCCGACGCCGCCCTTTGCGCCCAGAAACGTATAGATCTTGCCCAGCCTGCTCTGCCCCGCCCCGGTCCGTCGCGGAGCCTTTCCAGCCGCGTCATCGCATCCCGGAAGTCGACGCGCGCTGCATCGGCAGCACCAGATAATCGTTCGCGCCTGCCGCGAACGGCCGCAATCACAGCGTCGGCCGACTCGCTGTAATCTGACGCAATGATATACAGATCTGGCGCGGCCTGCCTCACCTTTTCGAGCACACGCAGGCTGTCCTCGGGAGCATGCGACAGATCCAGAATCAGTGCGGCATCAGGATGCCGCTCGCAGCTCCTGCAGCACTCGAACGTACAGGTTCGCCGAGACCTCGGGGTATTCGTTGATGATCCGAGCCTCGGGATGGTTCAGAAGATGATCGCGGATGCTCTCGCGAAAGTGCTCGTCCGATGAAGCCAGTATCAGTGACAATGCCATTTTCTTATTCCACGCAGTCCGTCGAGTCAGGGCGGCAGCCTGCGCTCTCTATAGGTAATGAAGTCCGAAAGTCGGGAAGGGGCACGGGAGGAATGCCGAAGCCGGTCAGCACCCGACGGAACTGATAGCCCGTGACCTGAACAGTAACGGCGTCCGGCACGCACTCGGTCGAACACTGCGCCCCGTCGCAGCTGAATTCCGTAAACTGGCCGCTGCTGGGATCACGCTGATAGTAGGTAACACTGATGTCCGCGGTTCCGGAAGTGAACTGATCCTGATCGATGTTGACCGGTACATGTGTTCGCATGTATGCGGTCACGTTGTCGCCGCCGGCGTAGCAATGTGTCGCGGCGTACCGAGCACCATCTCTCGTAAACTCGACGACGCTGTGCCACACCCACAGCAGTTGTGATGTAAAGATCACGGCAAAAGTCAGCGGCACGGTGATCGCCGAGAACGTCAGCGCGAACTCCATCGTCGACTGGCCGTTCCGCCTTCTCATCCTCTAAATGCCTCCGAAGGGTACACGTACGCTTGGCCGAAATGTTACCGTCTGCGTCAGCAAGTAAGGAATGCTGACCTGAACCGGAAAACCGTCAGGTATCGAAACCACAACGTACTGTGGAGGCTGCCCGCCCTGGGCGGTGTCGCAGCCCGTGAGCGAGCAGTCGCATTCGCTGAGGATATCTGCGCCCGTCTCGAGCCGTTCCAGTCGAATCTGAACGATGTCAGCCGTAAGGCCTGCGACGATCGGCTGATTCGAATCGCTGGAACCGCTGAGGGCAAAATTCTTGGCTGCGATTACAGCCTGATCTGCGGAGTCGCAAAGATTGGCGCCCTGCGTCGTTGCGACCAGCCGGGCCAGATTATAAAGCTCTTTGTGAACGGTAAAGTACACGTACGTCACGCGGCCGATCTCGGCAGTGCCCACCAGCAGGACGATCAGAATCGGGACGATCATCGCCGTCTCGATCACAGCGTTTCCCCGTTGCCGGGTTCGGCGTCCGTTCATTGGTGCAGGACCACCTTTCCCGGCCCTGACGCAATATTGCACCCGCCCATGTATCCCTGCTTCAGGGGAACGGGACTCCCGAGATAGAGCACGACGAACCGGCCGTTCGTGTCCCCCGGAGTGATGTTGATGTCGTTCTGATTCGGCTCAACCAGAAACTGTCGGAACCCGAGAACAGTCATCGCGGTCGTGGTCGTGAGAGAGTCGACAATCGCAACGGTGATCACGCGGCGTGTCGTGCCGGTGTACGCAGTATAGTCGTCCAGATCCGTGATGTCGGTGTCGGGCGTGTAAGCGGTGATGATATCCGATGAGCTTGCAACAACGTCACAGCCGGTCGCCAGCGCAGAGTCGAACCGCGAAGCAAGCCCGCATCCGAAATAAGTGACCATCGCAGGTTTTTGTGCGGTGCAGACCTGCGGGGCAGCGCTGGCCCAGACCGTCTCGACGCTATTGACCGCGACACAAGCCAGTGTCCGATCGGAGTTGCCGGGCAGTCCTCCGGCACCCGCTCGAAACGCCTGCGACGATTCGTCCGGAAACAGCGTCGCGTTCTGGTTGTACCGGTCAATCATGATGTACGGAACACGCTGCGGCGCTCCACCCAGACCCTGCGGCTGGTTTGCACCGGTGCAGGTGTACCCGAGTGTATATCGGGTATTCGGAACGAAACCGAAATCCGTTGTGTCGTCCGCGCTTAAACGGAGCAACCGCGATCGGCTCAATACCGCAGGCAGTACACAGGGCCGCGCTGACACCGGCAACCGCCCGCGCGGCCACGGGCGTCTTCCGTTCCTGACCGAGCGAAAGCAAGCCGAAAAACGTCAGAGGAGCATCGGCCTGAATGTCAACACGGACGTGTCTGGCGGTGTTCCCCCCGGAGGAAGGATCGGAAGTGTCGGATTCGCCGGTTGCGGCACCGACAGTATCGAAGAACTGCGGCTCCGGAGCGGGGCTCGACAGCCGTCCACTGCCCTCGC
Source organism: Bryobacteraceae bacterium (assembly GCA_963794765.1). Classification (GTDB taxonomy): domain Bacteria; phylum Acidobacteriota; class Terriglobia; order Bryobacterales; family Bryobacteraceae; genus JAWXCM01. Next base: position 48,454 of record CAWCGC010000053.1, read on the forward strand.
CAATTACCACGGACCCGAAATTGTACTTGTTCGCAAACCCACCCGAGTTCTCGATCGGCAGTTTCGACGCAGCCTCCGCATTCGTGACCGATGCAGCGGTACCGATCAGTTTGGCAGCCGCTGCCAGCGCCATGGCATTCGCGGCCGACTTGATCTCCGCGCGTGCCAAATACAGCTGCCCTAGATCGATTGCGAACCCAATAAAGCCAAAGAAAACCGGGACGAGCAGAACAAGAACGTGAATCGTGGTCGCGCCCCGCTGATTTCGCTTTGGCGTTACTGCTCTCAAACAACTACCTCGGTTCCTGATGTCCGCGCGGTCCTACGAACTCCGGTTTCGCTTTGTCCTTCTGCTCTTTCTGTTCTTTGGCCGCGTTCTGTTCCGCGACCGACGGCAGGAAGCTCTCGACCGTGTCGGGAAGCTTCGCTCGCTGCTCAGGCGTGAGCGGCCGAACGAACCGTGGAGTAATGACTACCAGCAATTCGCTCGTCGACTTTCGCGTCGACCGCGAACGGAACAGCTGTCCGAGAATAGGAATATCGCCGAGCCCCCAGACCTTACTAAGCGTCTGAATCACGCGGTTGTCAATCAACCCTGCGATTGCGAAAGTCTGGCCGTCGTTCAGAACAACTTCGGTCTCTGCGCTTCGTGACGAGATTGCCGGAATCAGAAATCCCTGAAGCTGGATCGAATTGCTGTAGTCCAGGGAACTCACTTCCGGACGGACCCGCAGATGAATCGCGCCACTCGGTGTGATAGTCGGTTTGAAGTCGAGCTTGACACCAAATGGTTTGAACTGGATAGTCACCACTGGGGCAACCGAGCCGCCCGTAGTCGATGACTGAAGCACCGGAAACGGGAACTGACCGCCCGCCAGGAAACTGGCCTCGGCACCATCATTCGCGATCAGATTCGGCTCGGCCAGAATCTGGAGCAGTTCCCGGCTCTGCAAAGCACGAATGGTTGCGCCCAGATTCAGATCGGGCCGAAAGATAAAGATATTGAGGAGGTCGGCAAAGTTGACGCTGGTAGCACCAAGCTGCCCCCCCTGCAACTGCAGCTGAGTAAATCGAGGCGTCTGGAACTGTTGCGTAGTGCCCAGGCCGATTCCTTTGTTGACGTCGCCCGAGAAGATATTGAAGCCGATTTCCGACAGATTGGCGCGGTCGATGCTCGCAAACTTCACTTCCAGCAGGATCTGCCGAGGGTCGCCAGGCACAGGCGTCTGCAGCAGATTAACGACGTTCTTATAGTGCGTACCAGCCAGGGCCGCGAGGCGTTTCGACTCGTCCGGCGATTTAACGGAACCTGAGAGGACGAGCGTCTCGCCGTTTGCAGTCACGTCTACAGTGGAATCCGGAACCAGCGACCGAAGATCGGATCGCCACTTGTCCTCTTCGCTGGTATCATTTTTTACGCGAATGTCCCAACGCTGCGGGGCGGAACCGGATTCCCAGACGATCAGCGTGGTCGTCCCCGGAGCCCGTCCATTGATCATCACCTCGTGCGGAGAAACTACGATCGCATCGGCGACCTTCGGTTCGGAAACCACGACCCGCGTGACATCGCCGTCAAACGTAATCAGCTCACCTTTGCCGGTTACCAGCGGGATCTCCCGGGCGGCCTTTGTTTGGGCCACGACCGTTTGGGCAACGACAAGAACAGCTGCGATCGCGAAAACGGCGACGCTCTTCATCATTGAAAAAGTTCCTGCACGTGTTTGTCGCCGTGATACACATCGACCACGAACTTCGGCTTCGGCGGCTCCGCTTTCTTTTTTTGGTCTGCTCCGCCGGCGGTCAGTTCTGCCCACTGCTTCTCGTCGCGCACGTTGATCGGAGGACGATTCGCCGCTGCTTTCGCTCCTGCGCGCAATGCGCGGTCGGTTCCGGCGAAGATATCCGGATCGAGCGACTCGGCGGTAGCGGCCCTGGTGTCGGAGGAGTTCCTGTCGAGAGGATTCCGCAACACCAGACTAACCTTCCCCTGATTCTTCGCGAGTTCAATCTTTGCCGCCTGTTCCGGCGTCACCAGCAGCACGGCGGCTCGGGTCTGGGAGGAAGACGTAGAAGACACCGTCGTCGTGATGGGTTTGCCGTCGGGTCCGACAGTATTCACTTCTGTCACACGTCCGATCGACATAACCGCAACGTTCTGTGCGATGGTCGCTGTGATTGCTTCGCGCATTGTGCCCGTACGGGTGAACAAGACGTCTACGTGCGACCGAGGCTGGATCAGGCCGCCCGCCGACGTAGTGTCATTTACCGGTACCGAAATGGCGCGCAAGCCAGGCTGAATCGCTGTAGCGATTCCCTCCGCTCCGGTACTGCTGGAAGCCTTTCCTGCGACCAGCGGCTCACCGGAAGTTACCGGAACCAGCAACACGTGATCGATGATTTGGCCTTCATTAGTGACTGCATATCGGGGAGTATCATGCTCAGGAAGCCGGATCCTTTTCAGGTCCGCCTTACGAACACGCGTGCCGGCCGGAAGATCATTCACAGCTGCATAGACCTCCACCATCTTCTCCGTTCGACCGCCGGCAGCACGCGAGAAGACAAACCATGTGAGCACTGCGGCTGAAAGCCACGCACCCGCGAAGATCAAAATGATTTTCTGGCGATCCATTTCAGTCCTTCACTGACGGCGCCTGAAGCAGCACCGCCGTACTGTCTGAATACACGCGTTTCCAGCCCTGCCGCTCAAGGGCAGGAATCAGCGAATAACGCGGCGGCAACAGAGCATGGCTAAAGCCGGCGTGCGCGATGCGTTCGAGTGCTCCCGGCCTGACATCGATCGTGTCGATGTATTCCTTCATAAACACCGCGCCGTAGAAATCGCTGCGACCGTCGAACCAAACCTTTCGCGCACCGTCAAACCGGTAGATCAGGTACCCGCCAAATGAATCCGGAGCAAGAATGCGGGCGGCCGCGGGAAGCTGCCCGATTCTGTCCGCCGCAACAACCGGAAAGATATCGGGTGGGAATCCTGCACGTGCGGCGACAGCCGGTAAGCTCAGCAGCGCGAACGTCGCTGCAGTCAGCGGAATCGCGAGTGCAATGCCCGAAAACCGTCGGTCGATAACCCGCAGGTTGTCGCCGTACCGGAGCACCGAGTCGAGCGTGCGACGCACATTCGGCTGCAAAGCCGTCCACTCCCGGAGTGCGCAGGAGATAGCGCCGCAGGCCAGCGGCAAGGCGGCAAGCCCGACGATGGGCAGCACACGAGCAGACTGCAGACCCATGAAGACGAACAGCGCACAAATACTGAAATGCGCGAGTTTTCTCTGCCCAAGTGCGAGCACAGCCCCGAAACCGGAAATGAGCAGAGCAGCCGTAATCGGCCAGGCACCGCTCACACGGAAATTGAAACTTTGGAACTCCGCGACACGGTCCAGCAGTTCGGTGTTACGGAGGTATTCAAAGACATGCTGGTGCACCGCCCAGCCATAGGGGTTCGCCAGCGTCGCCAGCAGCGCAATTCCCGCCGCTGCGCAGAACCAGCGCGCGTCGCGCCAGTCATGCCTTCGGTCGAATCCCGTCCACACCAAAGAACGAACGAACCGGTCCCCCGCGTAAATGAAAAGGACAACCGGCAACAGGAAGAAACTTGCGTGAACGTTCGCCCAAACAACCGCAACGGCAGCCACTGCAGCCAGGCTTCGAACCCCACGCTCGATCAAAAGGAGAGACGTCAGCAGCATCACCCAGCCAAATACGTGCGGCCGAGCGAGCCAGTGGACGTTGCCCGTCCCGAGCAGCAGGAAGGAAGCCGCAGCCGCGAGGAGGAATTGCGTTCCGATGGTCCATTGAAGGTTGAACCAAAGCCAGGTTGCGAGTGCAATCAGGATTCCGTACAGGCCTGCCACCCAAGCTGGCCCACCAGCCTGATGTGCGGCTCCGCTCAGAACATCGGCGCCCCACTCCCACGCGAACCATGGCTGACCACTCTTCGTCAGCGACCAGGAGTCTGTTCGCGGCAGCGATCCCGATGAAAGGATATGCTCCCCGTTGCGGATGTGCCAGCCTGCGTCGCTGTCGCGGAACAACTGCCGTGTCCCGTCTAACAAAACCAGACACACCAGCAATGTCACGATGCTGATGAGCATCGCGAAATCCGGGACGAACAACCGCAACGAGACCGGAGCAATCTCGGAGGCAGCTGCGGGCGCGGGGCAGGTCAGATCCATAGGACGTACTTCGTGGCGGGACTTACCTGCCCCGAATGAAGTTCTATTGACCGCTGGTTCCGATACTGGCGAGCCCCTGAGTGATGCTCGAGTAGAGACTGATGACCGCTGCCGACAGCTGATTGACGGTGGTGATCAGCGCAAGGCCGACGGCAGCCACAATCAGTGCGTACTCGACAAGGTCCTGACCCTGCTCATCACGAACGATGCTCCGGAGGAGCACCATCACCTGATTCTTCATTTCAACTACACTCCTCATTGACTACCGCCAACGCTCTGCGAAGCGGACATCTGTTTCGATTTGGGCTCGTCCTTCGAGCCGAACAACACGTCACCCATGGATCGGAAGAACCGATGCATTGGGGACACCGGGGTTCCGTCGGCCGAAAGGTTCACTCGCCCGCCCTGAAGCTCTGCGATCAGGTGAAGGTTGGTGAGAGCTGCCGGATGATCTTTTTGATATCTTAGCGCCGCTTCCACCTGACTCCGGGCAGCTTCGAGATCTCCCCGTTCAATCAGAATCGCGGCCAGGTTGCTGTGCGCTGTCGCGGGATCGGCGCTTGCCCGCAGTTCCGTCAGCGCCGCATCGCCCTGCTCGCCCGCGAGTGCAGTCGCCAGATTATTCCGAGCCAGCGACGACCCGGGATTTACTTCAAGCGAGTGCCGAAATTCACGAACCGCTTCCGGATACCGACCTTGAAGCAGCAAGTTATAGCCGTAGTTGTTGTGCACGGCGTCGCTGTTGTCTTTCAGCCGAACAGCCTCTTTATGACTGTGCTCCGCTGACGCATAATCTCTGGCTTCATCCTGCAGGATGCCCAGCCAGCTCCAGACCTCTGCGGAGGCGTCCGGGCTTGCGTGGACAAAATCCTGAAGAGCTGCCCGAGCATGTTCCGGCTGATCCAGCGCTTCCAGCGTCCGCGACAGCCCAATGACCACTTCGGCGTTTTGGGGGAATCGTGCCGCGGCGAGTCGGTAGTGTTCGAGCGCAATCTCCGGATATCCAAGCTGCTTATAGTAGTGAGCCAGGCTCAGCCGGGCTTCAAGGTTATCCGGGTCGTTGACAAGGGCTCGCCGCCAGGCCTGAACACGGAGATCGCCGTCCCCGGCGTCTACTGCGTTGCGGACCTGCTTGTTGAGCGTATCCCGAACCCCGGAATTGCGAGCTGCTGTCGTCTGCATCGCGTCGATATTTGACGGCTTTGGAGGCTTTACGTGCTTCGGCTTCGGGGCAACCGTCCGAGACGAAGAATCCTGCACGGTTTTGGTGCAGGCACTCAGAGCCAGCGCTACGACCACCACACCAGAAGCTCGCAAAATCGTCATTGATATCGCTCGAACACCAGTTCGTCGCCCTTTTCCGTTCCGGTCTGCTCCAGGATCCCCGCGGGAAGCTCCAGTACCGAATGCGCCCACAAACAAAAGGCCATCCGGCGCCGGCCCATTGCCTTTCGGGTCTTCACGACGCGCTTCTTCCGGCTGAGGAACACGACATCGATTGGAAACTTCATGCCCCAGGTGTGGACGGCTTCGCACGGGACGATCCACAGACCCTCGCCCGACGACAAACTGGTGTGCTTCAGCAGACCCGTCCGCCGCTTCGCACTGCTGTCGGCGACTGCGACTGCATTAGCGAGTTCTGTGTTGCTCCTGGTTGCGTTCCGAACGCGCACGAAATTACCCGCCAATTAGGGACCCGCAAACATGGGCACAGCTCTGGTACCCGGCCCATGAACACCTCTGGGATTAAAGCACGTAAACCCGCGGCCCAGCTATTTGTTGCGCCCGACGAAGCAACTTCTTCAATAAAGAAGGGTTTACTCTTATTCGTTTGGGGAATCTCGTGCAATCTTTTGTAGTCCGCCTTCGGGCTCTGGCCGCAGGTCTCTGTCTATTACCAGCTCTGGTTTCTGCCCAAAGCGGCCCTTCTTTCGGTAACGTCGTTTCGCTTGGGTATACACCGTCCGACGTCGTCATCGACGAAAGCCGGCAGCAGCTCTACATCGTGAACAGCAGTGCGAATCGGCTGGATGTTTACGACTATTCTGGCAGCCGGATCTCGGGCAGCGTTCCGCTCGGCACATACCCCCTCAGCGCTGCGATGTCGCCCGATCATTCGGCATTGTATGTGACGAATCGCGACTCCTCAAGTCTCAGCGTGATCAATCTCGACCGACTCGCGGTGGATCAGATGATCAGCCTGCCGGCGAAGCCCGAGGGAGTCGCTGTTGGGGCGGACAGCAGAGTGCTGATCACCACTCAGGGTACCGGCACCAACAACGCCCTGAATACGCTTTTGCTTTACGATCCGACCCAATCCTACGGTCAGCAAATCCTCTCCCTGCCAACCCCCCAGGCGATTTCCACGCCGACGCCTTTGAACCAGGTTTTCGTTGGCCGTCCCACTGTGGCATTTCCCGGAAGATTACTCCCGACTCCGGACGGCCAGTTCATCATAGGCATGGTCGCGATCAACCAGACTGCCAATACCGCGCAGACCACCCTCTTCGTTTACGAGACTGCGTCCGGCGTCGTGCTGCAGAGTCGAATTGTCACGGGGCAGTCCTCCGTCCTCTCGATCTCCCCGGATGGCTCGCGTTTCATGGCTGGTTCGACGCTCTACGACACGTCCACGCTGGCAGTAATGGCGCAGATGAATTCGGCTAACTTGCCGTTCTATACTCAGGTGCTCAATAACGGCGCGTCCGGCAGCAACCCGACCTTTAACATCCAGTCCAACTATGGCGGAAGCGTCTTCTCTTCGGATGCAACTACCGTTTACAGCGCATTCAACACCGCGGCGAACGGGGCTCGCCCTGCTGCGAACGTGCTCTACGTTGCGAACCCCAATCACCTGGGAGTACGCCTTGGGCTTAAGCTGCCACAGAGCATTCTGGGCAAGATGGTCACGACCACGGATGGGAACAAGATTTTCGCCACCTCCGAGTCTGGACTGATCTCATTTGACATGGACACGCTGTATCAAAAGCCCATCCTGCAGCCCGACGCAACGCAGGTGTTTATTGCGCTGGATGACTGCAACAAGGGTTTATCGAAGGCGCAGGTTAAGGTCAGTAATGTTGGTGCGGGAAAAGTGACCTTTAGCGTCCCGAATGTGACGGCAGCAGTTGTCGCCCAAGTCACAAGCGGACTCGCACCCTCAACGATCTCTTTCACCATGGAGCCAGGCCGCAGCGGGGTCACTCGTCAGCCGGGTACGAACCTCTGGACCGGAGCCGGGACCGGTAACGGCGCTCCGATCAGCATCATCCTGCTTTCGAACGAAGCGATCAATTACCCGAACACCATCAACGTTTACATGAATTACCGGCAGTCCGATCAACGCGGAATCATCTATCCCCGGCCGGTTTCATGGAACACCGCACAGGGTCTTCAGGAGCTCGTTCTGGATGAGAAGCGCGGGCGCGTATACGTCACGAATGCTGGCCTGAATCGAATTGAGGTATTTGACACGAACGCGCAGAAGTTTGTTGACCCCGTGGAAGTCGGACAATTGCCGCGCGCCATGGCGATGTCGCTCGACGGCTCAACGTTGTATGTCGCAAATACGGGCGGCGAGTCGATCACGACGATCGATCTCGACAGCATGGCAGTCATCGGCAAAATTGATTTTCCGCCGATCCCCCGCGCAGGCAACCAGACCACCGTTCAGCCGATTGCGATGGCGATGAGCCTCACCGGCCTCCAGTTCGTTATGTCAAACGGCAGCTTCTGGCGCGTCGTCGGGAATACGGCCACCGTGAGGCCAGCCAATTCAGTAACCCCGACTGCGCTGCCGAGCCCACAATACATGATCGGGACGCCCGGCGGCGAGAACATCCTGGCGCTCGGAGGTACAGGTATCGGCTATCTCTACGACGCGTTATCGGATTCCTATATCAACTCACGCCAAATCTACAATCAAACGCCGCAAAGCTATTTCGGCTCACTGGCGGCCGGACCGCTGGGCTCCTATTACGTGGTGAGCGGACTGATTCTGAACTCAGCACTTGCCGTGCTGGGTGGGACGGAACGGCCCGGCACAACTCAAACCGTCGCCGGGGGCAACCCCTTTCAGGGCACTACTTCAATTACGGTCAGCGCTGGCAGCCGAAACGTCGCGATGGCGTCGCCAATCGATGAAAACCGTTTTGTCCGTCTGACAACCCCCGTGCGTCAGAACACCACAACGACAACGCGCGACGATGTTCGCCCGACATTTGAGCTGGTCGACATTCGCTCGGGTGCGGACAACGTCGTTGCCGTAGCCCCGGAAAACCCGGTTCAGAGTGTTTTCGGAACGACGCGTGTGAACGTACCGGCCCGCCAAATGGCCGTCGATAGCCACGGGACGGCGTATACGATCACCCTTTCCGGTCTGAGCGTAGTTCAGCTGTCCATCGATGGCGTCGCACCCCGGCCTGCGATTTCGAACAATCGAGGTATCGTCAACTCAAACGATGGGACCACCAACCTGCGTCCAGGCTCGTTCGTTACGGTCAATGGAGCCAACCTCGCACTCTCCGCCACGGCAGACACGATCCCGCTGCCGACAGTTCTGGGCGGGACCTGCGTGACCTTCAATGACGTCGCAATTCCGCTGTTCCAGACGGCATCCGGACAGATCACCGGACAGATTCCGGATACGATCAAAGCCGGCCAGAATGTCGTCCAGGTGCGATCGCTCGGAACGGCGCAGCAGAGCGATCCGATCCTCGTCACGGTGCAGAAGAGTCAGTAACCGATCGGCTCCTCTTGCGCCTGAAGAAAACGCCCCACCCGAAAGCCATTCCCATCAGTACAACCGCCGCCGCGGTCTTCTGGCGTGACCAGTGCTTGCTGATTACGATAGTTGTTCGAGGCAAAATCGATAGTTCGAAGTAGTTCGGGTCCGCGTAGGTCATCGGCAGCGCAATTTCTTCCGCCGGAGCCGGTCCATCATAACTGAGCCGGAGCGCCCAGTCATCGTCGGTCGGCACACCGGGCAGCGTGATCGTTCCAATCGTGCTCGATCGAACTCGGCCGTCTGCAACCTTGCTCCACGAACCGGAACGCGGGTCGAACCACTCGGCTCGGTAATACGAATCGAGCCTGGCTCCCCGAACCTCCGCTCGAGGCGCTCCCTTTTCGAAGTACGTCAGAAAAAGTACTCTTGTCGTCAGTACGAGCGCAGTAAGCCCATCCTTCGTAGGCCAGTATGTCTGAAGTCTTGTTCGGCGAGATCAGGTCGGCGTTTGGAGCCAGGTCCTGATATCGTTTTCCGATGCTCATCGCGAAGGTGCGGAGGTGGCGCATGGAACGCGCAGAGCTCCACTGGAATGCATCCCACATCTTCACCGGAGCGCCCGACTCGATGTCCCCGCCCCAAATACCTTCTGCGCCGTAAACGTGACCCGCAAGTCCGCCGGACAGAAAACTCCCGTACATAGACGAGCGGACATAGCGATCATCAGTTGGCGTATTGCCGTCAGCTCGCACCATTTCCCGCGTCGGGTGCCTTGGGTCTGAGTATCCGGAATAGTATGGCTCGCCGTTCAATCCAGGTCGGGGATTCGGCTGATGGAAAATCTCGGTCAGATACCAGTAGTTGTTGTGCTCGCGCATGTTGCCGGTTTGATGGAGCGTTACCCACGAATCGCCGCCCCAGTTCTCCAGCGTCGATGGATGCGCATTGGCGGACAACAGCGTACCGAAAGGAGGCGGTCCGTACTTGTGAAAAACAGAGTTGATCGCCTTCGTAAACTGTTCCGGACGAATTGAGCCCCGAATTATGTCGAGATGTACTGGACTGAGTACGACATTGTTCGCCTGATACCTCGCCCAAACATACTGGAGATAGCGAGCGTAAGACTCGGGCCACTTGTAGTACTTACTCCAGGCGATGCTGACGTCACGGCGTGCAGGCTCGATGAACACAACGAAGCCATTTGCGTTCAGGTAGTCGATCTTGCGATCGATGAACTGGAAGTACGCCGGATTCAGATGATCCACATCCGGGAACATCTGCTCGAAGCCGGGCAATTTGCCCGGAAACTGAAACGGACGCCCTCCTTCGTTTTCCATGTTCTTCGCGCTGCCCGTTCCGAAGTCCATCCAGGCAGAACGCACGGTAAAGCTATCCGGGCCAGGTGTAGCGACGTTAAACGGCTTCCCGTCTGTCATCCAGTTGGGAAACGCCGCGATCATGCTGATCCAGTTAAACCCTTGCGCTTTTCGAAGTCTTACGTAGTCCTTGAACCCGGCGTCCGGACCGATCGGTCTGGCGTTGTCATCGTCGTACCACCTCAGTCGGTTCGTGCCCATCGGGTACCAGGTGTCCCCGACGACAAAGTAAGGAGTACCGTCCGCGTGTTCGAGTGCATGCCCGTTCGGCGTGGCTTTGATGAAACCGTGCCGAAGCGGATTCATCTGTGTATCTGTCAATGACCAGTCTGTTGCATGGAACGAACCGGCTTTTCGATCCAGTCCCTGATCCGACGTGGAACACCCGCTAGTCCACGACCAGTTCCCGGCACGCGTTGCGGCCAGCCTCACTTTGAAGGTCCGGCCGCCATCCCAGAACCCGTAAACGCGCTTCTTGAACGACGGACCGGTCAGGTCTACCCAAACGTCGACGTCATTGTAGGGATTGGCGTACGTCCTGGCCGCCACAAACGTAAGCTCAACGCGATCCCACACGTGCACCTGTGGCTGTACGTCGCCCGCCAACAGCGTAGCGAGCGAGCCGAAAAGCACCGCGACTCCGGTTCTAACCTGAATACAACCATTCTAACCGTTAGTTGTCAGAAAAATCTATTTAGCGTTCTCTTCAGCGTTTTCGCCATTTTTGACGATATCGCCCGGCTTGAACAAGATGCCCTGAAGTATCTGTTTCCATACGGGCTTACGCCGGAGCAAAAACTCAAGGTCCATACCGAAGTGCTTGAACTCCTCCTGCTGAGCATTTTGCATGACGGCTCGAGCCTCAGGGTCCTTCTCAATGCTAATTCTTTGCTCGTACCAGCTGATCGCTTCGGCTTCTTCAATAACCGACGTGATCATACGCGCAAACGTACGCACTTCCTGAGACAACTCTGATGGCGGCTCGTGATATTGGTCGAATCCCATTGTCCTGTATTGAAGCACGCGTCGACCACAGGTCTTTTCACTAACGACACGGCGCGACAATAAGGTCGGAGAGGTCACGATCGATGCCGCTCATGGAAACGCAAACTGCTCCGGTGGTCAGTGATGTTCTGGCCCTCGTGGGAAACACCCCGATGGTCGAAATCCGGCAGTTTGACACCGGACCCTGCCGGTTGTTGGTGAAGCTGGAGAATCAGAACCCGGGAGGCTCGATTAAGGATCGAATCGCGATGTCGATGATCACTGCTGCCGAGCAGGCGGGCCAGCTTGTTGCAGGCGGAACAATAGTCGAAGCGACGGCGGGCAACACCGGCCTCGGCCTCGCGCTTGTCGCTGCCGCCCGCGGGTATCCGCTGATTCTCGTTATCCCTGACAAGATGTCAGTGGAAAAGATCCAGCATCTGCATGGGCTGGGCGCGGATGTGCGGATCACGAGAACAGACGTCGATAAGCATCATCCCGACAATTACGTCAACTTGGCTAAGCGCATCGCTTCAGAAACTCCAGGCGCGTGGATGGTAGATCAGTTCTCGAATCCCAACAATCCTGTAGCCCATGAGCAGACGACTGGTCCGGAAATCTATGAGCAGATGCAGGGACGCGTCGACGCGATCGTTTGTGGTGTTGGCTCCGGAGGCACGATTACGGGATTGAGCCGGTTCTTTGCGCGGGTAAGTCCTTCAACCGAACTCATCCTGGCGGATCCGGAAGGTTCGGCGCTCGCCGGCTACGTGAACACGGGCGCTCTGGGCCAAAATGGTTCCTATGCTGTCGAAGGCATCGGGCAAAGCGCCGTCCCGCCCGTCGCCGACCTGTCACGAGTAAAAAAAGCCTACTCCATTCCTGACCGCAGAAGCTTCGAAGTCGCACGTGCCTTGCTTAAAAAGGGAGGCATCCTCGGGGGGTCGTCGAGCGGAACTCTCGTCGCCGCCGCGCTGGAGTATTGCCGGGAACAGACGACTCCGAAAAACGTCGTTACTTTTATTTGCGACAGCGGCAACAAGTACCTGTCGAAAATGTATAACGACTTCTGGATGCTCGATCAGGGATATCTGCAGTTGCCAAGGACCGGCGATCTCCGGGACTTGATTATGCGCCGGTACCACGAAGGCGCCGTTGTTTCCGTCGGTCCTGAGGATTCGTTGCTGACGGCGTACCAGCGGATGCGGGTAGCCGATATCTCGCAGGTGCCGGTACTGGAGCACGGGCGCCCTATTGGCATGCTGGACGAATCCGATGTGCTGATGGCGGTACACGCGGATCCTAACTGCTTCCGACAGCCGGTACGGACGGCTATGACATCGCGTCTGTCTACTCTTGCCGCCAGCGCTTCGCTTGCGGATGTGTACTCCCTGCTCAATCAGGGCCTGGTGGCGGTAGTGATGGACGGAGAGGATTTTCTGGGTTTGATTACGAGAACGGATTTGCTGAACTTTATGCGCAGGCGGTTGCGATGACTCAAGGCTTCGGTACGCTCGCGATTCATGCAGGCCAGGAGCCCGATGCTTCGACGGGCGCCATCATGACGCCTATTTATGCGACGAGCACTTATGTGCAGTCGAGTCCCGGCGTCCACAAAGGATTTGAATATTCGAGAAGCCAGAACCCGACAAGATTTGCTTACGAGCGATGCGTGGCAGCGCTCGAAGGAGGCACTCGCGGATTTGCATTTGCGAGCGGCCTCGCGGCGACCGCGGCAATTCTGGAGACACTCGATTCCGGCGATCACGTCATCGCTGCAGATGACATGTATGGCGGAACGTACCGGCTTTTTGAACGAGTACGCCGCCGGTCAGCAGGGCTGAACTTCTCGTACGTGGATATGCGCGACCCTGAATCGATTCGGGCGGCAGCTACGGCGCGGACTCGACTGATCTGGATTGAGACTCCATCAAACCCGATGCTCAAGCTGATTGACCTCGGTCGCGTAGCCGAGATCGGCCGGTCGCTTCGTGCAATCACTGTCGCAGACAATACCTTCGCAAGCCCGTACGTCCAGAGGCCGCTGGAGCACGGCTTCGACTTCGTGATGCATTCGGCGACAAAGTATCTCAACGGCCACTCCGACGTAATCGGAGGCGTTATCGTCGCCGGGTCGACTCAGCCGGAGGCCACAGAGCGTCTTGCGTTTCTTCAAAACGCAACCGGCGGCATTGCATCTCCGTTCGACTCGTTCCTGGTTCTGCGCGGTCTGAAGACACTGCACCTTCGAATGAAAGCGCATTGTGAGAATGCGCAGCGAGTTGCTGAGTATCTCGAATCCCATCCCGCTGTCGAACGTGTAATCTACCCCGGACTTCCGTCACATCCACAACACGAACTGGCCCGAAAGCAGATGAACGGATTTGGAGGAATGATCACAGCGCTGTTGCGAGGCGGTCTCGACGAATCCAGAACGTTCCTCGAGCGTTGCCGAATCTTTGCCCTCGCGGAAAGCCTCGGAGGAGTCGAAAGCTTAATCGAGCATCCGGCGATCATGACGCATGCTTCGGTACCGCCAGCTCAGCGAGCGCAGCTCGGAATCACAGACAATCTGGTCAGGATATCGGTCGGAGTCGAGGACATCGACGACCTGCTCGGTGATCTGCGGGAAGCGCTTCAGCCACTCGCCCGGCTTTAGTTTTCAACGGCTGCTACGGAGTTTGGGCGGTCGCTGGGCTCAAGAGTCTCCTGCTTGAGCGCCAGCCACATTGGACTCGTGCTGTTTCTGCTACACGGAGCTATCCCGCTAATGTCGCCTCGCTAAGGCCTACCCAGAGCGGATGACATTCACAATGGCACGCTTTCTCTCGATCAAACCGGCTATCATCACGCATGCTTCGGTACTTCAGCCTTCCATACGCGCTACAGAGTTGCTTCAAGTGTCCACGGAGCACGCATTGGACGCGACAGCATCTTATTAGCGGCGTCATCGCCGATGATCTGTTCCGTCTTCGGATCCCAGCGTATTTTGCGGCCGGTGCGCAGGGATATGTTTCCAAGATGCGCGATACTGATGCTCCGGTGTGCCTGCTCAATCGGAGCGATCGGTTCTTTTCGCGAAAGAACGCAATCTATGAAGTTTCGAAAATGCCCGTCATTTTTCGGTAAATGGATCTCGTTGGGGCCGATATCCTGATAGACAATGTCGTCCGGCTTCGATTCAATTGCGCCGCGGTTAACCCACACCGTGCCGTCAGTGCCTTCGAAGGTCACACCGCCGCGCGCCCTGTTCGTAACTACCAGCCGCACACCGTTCTCATAGATTCCTTCAAACGTGTATTCGGTGGCGGTGTTGTAAATCGGGTGGTCTGCCCACTTCACAGCGCCTGGCCGAATCTCAATCGGGCCGGTGAGTTCAGTGCCCATGCCCCACTGCGCAATGTCGGGGTGATGACCTCCCCAGTCGGTAATCTGGCCGCCTGAATAGTCGAATATCCAGCGATAGTTTACGAAACACCTCGCCGGACAGTAGTATGCCTCAGGTGCCGGTCCCAGCCACATCGCATAGTTAAATCCGTCCGGTACCGCCTCCTCCGCAGTGCGATTCCCATCGTGCGAGTAGTCGGGAATACCAGCCGGTAGTCCGCACGTGACGGTATGAAGCTTGCCGATTCTTCCGTTGCGGACAAGTTCACAAGCCTTGCGGAAACGCGCGTCAGATCGCTGTTGGCTTCCCGTCTGGAACACGCGTTTGCTGTCGCGCACGGCGTTGCTCATCGCGCGGCCTTCGGCAATCGTCAGCGAAAGAGGCTTCTCGCCGTAAATGTCTTTGCCGGCTTTCGCGGCCATAATCACCGGTATCGAATGCCAGTGATCGGGAATAGCGATCAGAACAGCGTCGATGTCCTTCCGCGCAAGCACCTCCCGAAAGTCTTCGTGCATCGAGCAGCCCTTAAACACACCGGAGCGCTTGTCGCGAGCATAGTGCCACTCGACAAAGCTGCGCGCAGGTTCCCGCCCGCCAATTGTCCCATCCCAGTAACCCGGCGACATCTTGTTCAGGTCGCATACCGCCACCACTTGCACCCGCGGATCTTTGAGGAACCCTCGCATATCGCCTGTTCCCTGATTGCCGGTGCCGATAACGGCCATTGTGACTCGATTGCCTGCCGACGGACGGTTCGTTCCGGATTGTCCGCCGAGCGCGGCTGCAGGAACGAAGGCCGGAGTTGTTGCGAGAAAAGTGCGACGATCCATAGCTGGCCCTATTTTATCGGGTGATAGGATGTCGCAATACACATGTTGCAAGTAGTATTGCGTCTCGCAACGGCTCTGATTGTCATCTGCTCGTTGTTCGCACTCGCCCAGGAACCGGAAGCGGCACCCGCCGGCGGCGGCGGTCGGGGTGGAGGTCGAAGAGGCGGGCGTGGCGCGGCGGGGACGCGCGAATTTCTTGGGCTTGGTCCGGCGCCTGATGAAGCTGCGGCGAAAAAAGGCGAGCCGCTCTACAAACAGAACTGCGGTGGATGTCACGGCGCGAACGCGCGGGGTGCGCAAGCTCCTAACCTGGTGCGTTCCGTGATCGTCCTTCACGATGAGAAGGACGAAGAGCTTGGACCAGTCATCAAGAAAGGACGGCCGCAAGCTGGAATGCCTGGTTTTCCGCAGTTGTCGGATGAGGATATCCACAACATCGGGCAGTTTTTAAAGATGCAGGTCGAACTCGCGGCCAACCGCGGGACCTATGGCTCGACATATGCAACGGTCCGAAGTCAGACGACTGGAGACGCGAAGAAAGGTGAGGAGTTCTTTCGCGGCGCGGGCGGTTGCGCGGGTTGCCACAACACCTCAGGCGACCTTGCCGGTATTGGAAAGAAGTTCTCGCAGATCCCGTTGATTCAGGCGCGACTTTTGTGGCCGGCTGCACCGGGCCCGCAGCGTATCAAGGTCGAGGTTCCCGGAGGCAAAACGCTTGAGGGCATTGTTCGAACGCTGAACGATTTCGATGTATCGTTCGTCGACGCGAGCGGACAATATCACTACTATCCTCGGCAACAGGTCAGGATCGTCGCGGAAGACAAGCTTGGGGCACACCGGGCGCTGCTTCCAAAGTTGACCGACGCAAACATTCACGATCTCGCGGCATATCTGGTGACACTGAAATGACGGCACGCCTGATCGCTCTTGCAGCCGCCGGGTGGGGGGTCCTGCAGGCGCAGACGCTCGACATGAAAACGCTGCGCTTGTACGACATGCCGGAGAACACATATCCGACGTACAACGGCGACTACTCCGGCCGGCGGTACTTCGGATACGACCAGATTCGGAAGGACAACGTCAATCAGCTCAAGATCGACTGGATGTACCGGATCACTGGCATTGGTCCGCAGCGCGGCGTTGGTGCTCCGTCGATCAAATCGACTCCGCTGCTGGTCGACGGCGTCCTCTACTTCACGATTCCCGATCACGTGTTCGCCATCAACGCCCGTACCGGCGAGCACATCTGGCAGTACGATTTCCAGGATAACGGCGGCCACCTCGTCGGCCAGCGCGGCGTCGGCATGTACGGAAGCTGGCTCTACTTCCTCACGCCCGATGGCTGGTTTATTTCCCTGAATGCGAAGGATGGCAAAGAGCGCTGGCGGAAGAAGGTCGCTGACGAAAAGCTGCAGTACTTCACCACCATGGCGCCCATGATCGTTAAAGAATCACGTGCTGGTCGGCGTCGGCGGGGACGCGATGGACGTGCGCGGCTATCTGGAATCGCGCGATCCGGAGACGGGCGAACTGCAGTGGCGCTGGTGGAGCGATCCGGAAAAGCCTGGCGATCCAGGCTCGGAGACATGGCCAAACAAAGCCGCTATGGATCATGGCGGCGGCATGACATGGATGCCCGGAACTTACGATCCTGAGCTGAACCTGATCTACTGGGGAACGGGTAACGCGAATCCGGTTTTCGCCGGGCAAAGCCGGAAGGGCGCGAATCTCTGGACTGCCTCAATCGTCGCGCTGAATCCGGATACCGGCAAGCTGGTGTGGTGGTTCCAGGCCTCGCCGCACGATACACACGACTGGGACAACGTCGAAACGCCGGTGCTGCTCGATGCCGTGATCGATGGAAAGCCGCGCAAGCTGCTTGCGCAGGGAGCTCGCTGCGGCTGGTTCTTCCTGCTCGATCGCACAAATGGCAAAAACCTGGTCTCGAAGCCTTTTTCCGGAACAGGCAACTGGGCGAAAGGAGTCGACGCAAAAGGCCAGCCGATACCCGATCCGGCGAAGGAGCCGAAGGTGGACGGCTCAATGATCGACATGCCCGCGATTGGAGCCACCAACTGGCCTCCCGCAAGCTACGATCCGCAAACCGGGCTGTTCTACCTGAACGGGACGCACGGATACGGTATGGCGTACCTGTATGACACTTCCGACAAGCCCGAAGGCTATGCCGGAGGAGGCGGTCCAACCGCGGACCCGCGATCTGCACTGCTCGCGATCGATATCAAAACCGGCGCCGTCCGGTGGCGGCACGAACATCCACAGCAAGGCTTCGGCGGAGGTATGAGCGGAGGCGTACTCACGACTGGGGGCGGACTCTTGTTCACCGGCGATTCAGGTCAGCTGGTCGCATTCGACCCTGCCGACGGAAAGCTCCTGTGGCACCAGCGATTGCCATCCGCCGTGAGTAACGGCCCTTCAACCTGGATGCTCGACGGGAAGCAGTATATTATCGTTGGCGCCGGAGATACACTATACGCGCTCACGCTCGCGCGTTAGTCTTTGCGCTTCACATCCTTGCGGATGCACGACACTTCAGTTAGTAATGTCGCTCGTTCGGCTCTCGTCCCGGAGCGGCAGATACACGTCGTAGAACTTCTTCTGGGCGGCGCTGTCGGCGTAGGCCTTCAGCGTAGCTTCATCTTTGAATTCCATCACGATGATGTGCTTATAACCCTCAGGCAGCTGAATCTTGATCGGACGAGCCCAGACCCGAAGAACACCCGGAATCTGAGCGGCCGCATCGACAGCTTTATTGATCTGAGCGTCTGTCACTCCGTCTTTGAACTTGACGGTGATCATGTGGAGAACGGTCTTCGGTCTCTCGGCTGCCGAAGCAATCTGGCCAACGCCGAGCAGGAACAGTACGGATACTACGAGAAGCAGTTTCTTCATTGGTTATCTTTCCATTCTTCGAGCCACGCCATCTGGATCGCCTCGAGCTTGCCTTCGTTGGATTGCCCGGGGTCGTCGTCGAAGTCGTCGAGTTCGGTGATCCACTTATGCAGATCGGTGAAGCGGATGTGCGGCGGATCCAGATCCGGGATACTGCGTCGTACAGCTCGATGCGCGATGTCTTCGACTTTGTCCCAGGTCAGCTTCGGCATTTTAGATCTTGGTTCCCTTCAGCGCTCCGCGCACCGCGGTATTCATCATGTTCTCGGCCAGCTTCATGGTGGCCTCGTTCAGCTCGGTCGATCTGCTCGCGTGATCAGCAGATGATCGTCGGCGTGATAGACCAGCAGCAGCTCGTTGACCGCGACGGTCGATCGCCTGCGCGCTCTTCGTCTGCGCAGTTCGAACCACGCGTCGTTCTGTTGCGCCTTCTCGACGGCGGCGAGGATCGCTGTCGGCTTCCACGCGCGCTTCGCGGACCTGCCGCTCCTTGAAATCTTCTTCGGCCTTCTCGAAGGACTCCACGGATCATGGCTCTCCACTTGCTCGTCCGTCAGCCCGTAGGACGGCTTCACTTCGACGCTCTGTTCTTTGCCGGTGCGCTGCGTCGCGCGCGGTGACGTTCAGAATGCCGTTGGCGTCGATCAGGAAGCGCACCTCGATGCGCGCCATGCCGGCCGGCATCGGGTCGATGTCCTTCAGATCGAAGCGCGCCAGGCTGCGGCAGTCTTTCACCAGTTCGCGCTCGCCCTGCACCACGTGGATCAGCACGTTCGTTGGCCGTCGACCGCCGTGGTGAAATGCTTCGGTGGCGCTGGCCGGGATGGTCGAGTTGCGGTGGATCAGCTTCGAAACCACGCCGCCCATGGTCTCGATGCCGAGCGACAGCGGCGTGACATCCAGCAGCAGCTTGTCTTCGACGTCGCCCGACAGAATGCCGGCCTGCACCGCCGCGCCCAGCGCGACCACTTCATCGGGATTCAGTTCGGTATGCGGCTTGGCGCGGAACAGCGTTTCGACGGCCTGCCGCACCAGCGGAATGCGCGTCGAGCCGCCCACCATCACCACTTCGTCGATCTGCTCCACGCGTCACATCCGGCGTCCTTGATGCAGTGCGCGGCACGGGCCGAGCGTGCGGTCGACGATGGGCGTGATCAGCTGATCGAACAAGCTCGCGGTCGATCTCGCGCTGATACTTGCGGCCGTTGTATTCGAGATCGATGATCGCCGTGCGGAACAAACGAAAGCTCTTCCTTGGCCTGGATCACCGCGCGGCGCAAGCAGCTGCACGGCTTCCTGATCGCTCGCAGATATCCTCGCCCCACTCGGACTGCGATGTCTTCGAGCGCGATCCGCAGCAGCAGGTTGTCGATATCGTCGCCGCCCAGGTGCGTGTCGCCGTTGGTGGCCAGCACTTCGAAGATGCCGTCGTGCAGCCGCAGGATCGAGATGTCGAACGTGCCGCCGCCGAGATCGTAAACCGCGACGATGCCTTCTTTGCGCTTGTCGAGCCCATAGGCAGCGCGGCCGCCGTCGGCTCATTCACCAGCCGCAGAACTTCGAGTCCGGCGATGCGGCCGGCATCTTTGGTGGCCTGCCGCTGCGCGTCGTTGAAGTACGCGGGAACGGTGATCACGGCCTGCGTGACCGGCTGCGCCCAGGTACGCTTCGGCGTTGTCGTTTCAGCTGCCGCAGGACGTAGCGCCGAGATTTCGGGCGGCGTGAATGTCGCGATCGCCGAGCTGCAAGCTGAATCACGCTGTCGCTGTCCGGCGGCGATGCGGAACGGGAAGAGCTTCAGTTCTTCCTGGACGTCGCCGACGCCGCGGCCCATCAGGCGCTTCACCGAATAGACGGTGCGCTCCGGATGCGTGAGCAGAGCTCGCGCGCTGCGTCGCCCGACCAGCAACTCGCCCGATTCGGAGCACCGACACCACGCTCGGCACAATGCTTGTCGCCATCCGCGACCCGGAATGATCTTCGGGGCCCGTGCAGGTCCATGCACGGCGACCAGGCTGTTGGTGGTGCCGAGGTCGATGCCGACGACAGGCGCCTGCTTCGCTGAGCCGAAGTCGATTTCGAAAGTGGACATGTGCGTTTACGAGCTCCTTTTCGACTCTCGTGACCAGATTCTGGATATAGCGCCGGCGGTTCAGCACTGCCCCGATCTGCGCGAGAACGGCACGCGTCGCTGGCTCGCGTCGTACTTCGCACGCAGATTCGCCAGTTGCCGTTATCCGTTTCGTGCCAGCATGCCGAGTGAACTTCGCCTCTGCGCTGCTTCGAGCTGCGGACGGCCGATTCGTCGCCGCCGCGCATCTTCCAGCGCCATGTTCAGCTCGAAGACTTCTTCCAGCAGCTCCGGCGGAACATCCTTCGAGCGCTGCTCCCCGATATCGAAGCCTTCCTGCTTCAGCAAATATTCGGCCCGCTTCACCGGGTCCTGCAGAACGTCCGATAAGCCATCGTTGAGCATCGCCGTGAGCTTCCAGAGCCTACTGTCTGCTCGCGGCGGCTGATTCGGCGAAGCGATCCGGATGCCACTGGCGGCTGAGTTCGTAGAACTTGCGTCTGCAGAGCGCTCTTCGTCGAGCGATCAGCTTCGGGTCGAGCGCGAAGACAGCGATAGAAATCGCTCGGCAGCAGCGGGGCTGGTCGTCATGCCGCCGTGAACGAGGTACCGCAGCCGCAGCTCTTCTTCGCGTGCGGGTTCTCGAACACGAAGCCGGATGGATCAGCGAATCCTTCCAGTCGAGCGTCATGCCGTCCAAGAAACACCATGCTCTTGGGATCGACGAAGACCTTCACGTCGTCGAAATCGAAGACCTTGTCGGTCGGCCGCGGCTTCGGATCGAACTTGAACTGATAGCTCAGGCCCGAGCAGCCGCCGCCCAGCACGCCCAGACGCAGTCCACCGCCTGACACCTTCGCTTCTCGAAGGCTTCGCGGATCTTCTCTACGGCCTTGGGCGTTACTTTGATCATCGCACCTGCCTTAAGCAGTTCACTAGTCTCCGACCGCGAACTGGGTCGCCTGCTTTGCTCTTGTAATCGGTGATGGCGGCCTTGATGGCGTCCTCGGCCAGCACCGAGCAGTGAATCTTCACCGGCGGCAGGCTCAGTTCGTTCACGATGTCGGTGTTCTTGATCTGCGAGCGCTTCGTCGACGGTCTTGCCCGCAGCCATCGGTGGCGAGCGATGAACTGGCGATCGCGCTGCCGCAGCCGAAGGTCTTGAACTTGGCGTCTTCGATGACGCCGGTTTCCGGATTCACCTTCACCTGCAGCTTCATGACGTCGCCGCATTCGGGCGCGCCCACCATGCCGGTGCCGACGTTGGGATCGCTCTTGTCGAGCGAACCGACGTTGCGCGGATTGTTGTAATGATCGAGAACTTTGTCTGAATATGCCATGTTGTCTCTCCTTCTAACCTGATTAATGCGCAGTCCACTGCACTTTGGTCAGATCGACGCCTTCTTTCGCCATCTCGTACAGCGGCGAAAGCTCGCGCAGCTTCTGCACCACGTCGATCACTTTGTCGGCCGACGTAATCCACTTCTTCTTCGGTGTTGAAGCGGCCCAGGCCGAAGCGGATGGAGGAGTGCGCCAGATCGTCGCCCGCGCCCAGAGCCTTCAGAACGTAGCTGGGCTCCAGCGTCGCCGAAGTGCAGGCCGATCCGCTCGAAACCGCGATATCGTTGATGCCCATCAGCAGCGATCTCGCCTTCCACATAGGCGAAGCTGATGTTCAGATTGTGCGGCAGCCGGTGCTCCATCGTGCCGTTGATGTAGACCTCGTCGAGCTCGGTCATCAGCTTGTCCTTCAGCTTGTCGCGCAGATAGCGCAGCGCGCTTGATTCCTCCGGCATCTCGCGCCTGCGCAGATCGCGCAGGCTTCGCCCAGTCCGACGATGCCCGGAACGTTCAGCGTGCCGGAACGCATGCCGCGCTCATGTCCGCCGCCGTCCATCTGCGCCGTCAGCTGCACGCGCGGATTCCGGCGGCGAACATACAGCGCGCCCACGCCCTTCGGTCCGTACATCTTGTGGGCCGGTGATCGACATCAGGTCGATGTTGTCCTTGATCACATTCACCGGCACTTTGCCGACCGCCTGCACGCGCGTCGGTATGGAACAGCACGCCGCTTCTCTTTGGCGATCTTGCCGATCTCGGCAATCGGCTGCAGCACGCCGATTTCGTTGTTGGCGTACATGATGCTGATCAGGATCGTCTTGTCGGTGATCGCCTCGCGCAGCATGTCCAGATCGACCAGGCCGTTCGCCTGCACCGGCAGATACGTGACGCGGAAGCCGTTCTTTTCCAGACGCTTGCAGGTATCGAGAATCGCCTTGTGCTCGGTGGCCGCCGTGATGATGTGGTTGCCCTTTTCGGCATACATCTCGGCCACGCCCTTCAGCGCCAGGTTGTTCGATTCGGTCGCGCCGCTGGTGAAAACGATCTCTTTCGAGTTCGCGCCGATCAGGTCCGCGATCTGCTTGCGGGCCTTTTCCACCGCTTCTTCGGCTTCCCAGCCAAAGCTGTGATTGCGGCTGGCGGCGTTGCCGAACATTCTCGGTGAAATACGGCCGCATCGCCTCGAACACGCGCGGATCCATCGGCGTGGTGGCGTGATTATCCATGTAGATCGGCAGTTTCATAGATATCGTTGTTCCTTCAGACGGCCGGGCCAACCATGACCAGAGCCTCAGGTTTCGTGTGACCAGAGCAGGCCGCTTCAGCTTCTTCTTCGACGCACATGTCAGCAATACTGATGTTCCCGAGTAACTGCTGGATACCTTCATGCACCTTGCGCAGCGGCTCACGAACATTGCATTTGTCGGCAAGGCCGCACTCGTGCGTTTCGGTAAAACACGAGGTCAGAAAGATCGGTCCATCGATGGATCGAATGACCTCCAGCGTGGTGATCTTGTCGGGCTCGCGACGCAGGCGATAACCACCCGTAGCGCCATGCTCGGAGGTCACGAAACCCGAACGCGCCAGCTTCTGGAGCACCTTCGCCAGTAATGGAAGGGGGATACCGTAAGTGTCCGCTATCTCACGGGCGGACGCTGAACCATTCTTCATCGCAATATGCTTCAGAGCGATGAGGCCGTAATCAGCTTTGCGTGTGAGCTTGAGCATGGCGGAATATCCGACCGAGCCAGTCCGAATTACTATCGTAGCTCCGGGATATCCGACCAGTCAAGTCCTGGTTTTAGGAGAAATGCGCACCCTCCCCTCAGCTGGGTAGCCGAAGTCGAGCGGGTGCGCTCACCGCTGGTTTTTAGGCTACCGGAACCCCGGCTGCTGTAGACCGTACCTGCTTCGGACCGTTTCCAGACTCGCGGAGCATGTCGAGCGACGGAATTTGCACCATCCGGTGGCCCAGTGAAATCAGGCCGCGCCTCGCCAGAGCGTTCAGCGTGGTTGATGTCGTTTCACGCGTCGCGCCGACCAGGCTCGCTAATTCGTTCTGCGAGATGTGGATCGTGCTGCCGGTCGCGTCGTGCGTCGGCGTCAGCCGGGCCAGTTCCTCAAGGTAGTAGACGAGGCGCTCGCGCACGTCACTGTGACAGAGGTGCTCGATTTTACGCTCCAGCTCCTCGTTGCGGTGCAGCAGATGTTGCGCGACCATCTTCCAGACCTCTGGCCGCCGTTCGCAATACCTCTGGAACGTGTCCGTCGGAATTCCGTAGGCGATGCCGGATTCCAGCACACGGGCGGTAGTAGTATATGTACTTTCGCCTGTGATCGCCTGTTCTCCAAAAATGTCGCCTCCCGCTGCGATCGTGACCAGGATCTCGCGGTCAGGTGCGGCCGCGCGCTCGACCTTGATCAGACCGGAGTCGAGAAAGAAAACGTGACTTGCCGGGTTGCCGCTGGAGAAAATTGCTGACGATCGCCTGGACAGGGGCAAGCGTCGAACACCCTCTGCGGATAACATGTCTTCGCGAATCGCGGATGCTAACGGACTGGCTGGCACGGTGATATCCCTCTTAAGTGCTCTCGGGCCCACGCCGAATGCTCTTAGCTGTTTCGGCAGCGATAGTGAACTCGCGGGCTGTGTGTTGGGTCTGCAAATTGTCACGCAGTTCTGTAAGTCTGTCAATATACACTGAGAGCGCGTGCTGTATATTTCCCGCGTTAGTTTCCACAATGTCGCGCCACAGCTGCCACGAACTGCACGCTAAACGAGTTACATCTCTGAGCCCCGGCCCGGAAGCAGCGGTAATATTCTCCTTTGAGATTTGACTGGAAAGAGTTGCCGCGAGTACAGTTGAAGCGATCTGCGGCAAATGGGATGTCCACGCGACCACACGATCATGTTCGTGGGGTGACATTAGTACTGGTACTGCATTACACATTTCAATAAGGTCTAAGTAAGCACCTGCCTTCGGTGCTAAGGTAAACTGACTGTTATTCAGCGTAAGGATCCAAGGTCTGCCAACGAACAAACTCGCGTCCGCAGATTCGATTCCCGAAGTCTCCTTACCCGCCATCGGATGCGCGCCGATGAAGTTCGGAAGACGCTCGGCTCGCGTAACAATTTCGGCCTTCGTGCTGCCGGCGTCCGTGATGATGCAGTCCGGCCTCGCGATCGGCACCAAACGGTCGATTGTCTCCAGAATTATTGAGATCGGTTGCGCAAGCAGCAGCAGGTCCGCTGCTTCTGCAGCTTCTTCCAAAGTCACGCCACGATCTATTGCGCCTCGGCGACAAGCTGCCTCGATAGTGCGCTCTGAGCTGACTCCAAGAATCGAGCCGCTGAAACCGCCGCGTCGCAAGGCCAGGCCAAAGGAACCGCCAATCAGGCCAACGCCGGCGATTGCAATGCACCGCATCCGTTACACCGTCCGACCTACGGCGGTAGCGATGATTCGAAGTTGCTGCATCAATTCGGAAAACTGCTCCGGACGAAGCGACTGCGCGCCATCAGACAGCGCATGATCGGGATCGTGATGAACCTCAACAATCAGTCCGTCGGCGCCCGCGGCAACGGCCGCGCGCGCCATCGGCAAGACCTGATCGCGACTTCCCGTGCCATGTGACGGATCGCCAATGATCGGGAGATGTGAGAGCTTCTTCACCACTGGAATTGCCGATATATCCATCGTGTTCCGCGTGTAAGTTTCGAAGGTTCGAATGCCGCGCTCGCAAAGGATGACATCGTAGTTGCCGCCGGACATGATGTACTCGGCCGAAAACAGCAGTTCTTCAATCGTTGCGGCTATTCCACGCTTCAGCAATACTGGCTTCCGTATTTTCGATAACTCCTTCAGCAGGTTGAAATTCTGCATGTTGCGAGCGCCGACCTGGAAAATATCGAGGTATGGCAACATGTCAGGGATCTGGGTTTGATCCATCACCTCGCTGACAACAAGCAGACTGTTGCGGTCCGCTGCGGCGCGGAGCAGTTTCAGGCCATCAACTCCAAGTCCCTGGAAGCTGTAGGGCGACGAGCGGGGCTTGAATGCGCCGCCTCGGATGACTTTGGCACCAGCCTTTGAAACCAGAGCGGCCGAGCGTTCGATCTGATCTTCGCTCTCGACACTGCACGGGCCAGCCATGGCCACCACCTGGGGACCGCCGATCTCGACATCACCGATCCTGATGACCGTACCGCCTGGCCTGAAGCTGCGGCTTGCAAGCTTATATTGCGAAGCGACGCGATGCGCCTCTTTGACCCCGTCGAGAATCTCGAACTCGCGAGGATCGGCAGCATCTTCGGGACCGACGCCGCCGAGCACTGTCAGAGCGACACCGGTCGAGCGGTGGACCGTAAAGTTCAGCGCGACCATCCGGTCGATCACCGCCTGAATCTGCTCGTTTGTGGCGCCTTCCTGCATCACGACGAACATCAGGCGTTATTCCTCAACTTCTGGAGAGTGCGCATCTCGTCGATAATTCGCTCGAAGATCCGCCTGACCGCATCTGCAGGCAACGGACCCGGATTGTGTTCGAGCACGTTCCGGTAAACCGCGTCCTCGCGCCTCGGCTCATAAACCGGCAGTGCAGCCGCCTTCTTGACAGCACCGATCTTCTCAACAATGCAGGTCCGCTGGTTCAGCAGCGCCAGCAGATCGAGATCGATGCGATCGATGGCTTCGCGGTGTCGTCCGAGCTCAGCTGCAGCCTCTTCGTTCGTCATCATCGAGCAGCCTCACGCGCGAGACCTCCCGCCAAACTTCGCGTGAAGCGCTCGACTTCAGCTTCCAGGCGTGTCGTACCGCCGTGCTTCTCGATCGTCCGCACAAGAGCGCTGCCGACGACAACTCCATCTGCAACCGACCCAACTTCGGCAACCTGTTCAGGTGTCGAGATGCCGAAGCCGACTGCCAGCGGCAAAGACGTGAAGCCCCGCATTCTCTTCACAAGACCCGCCGCGGCCGAACCGACGTTCGATTGCTCCCCGGTGACTCCGGTGCGCGAAACCAGATAAACGAAGCCGCTGGAGTACTTCGATACCAGTTCCAGTCGGCGATCGGTGCTGGTAGGAGCCGCCAGAAAGACGGTGTCGAGACCGTTTGCGCGAGTCGCTTTGACGTAGTGCTCGGCCTCTTCGACACTTACATCGGTCAGAAGGCAACCGTCGACGCCGGCCTGAGCGGCATCGCGACCAATCGCGTCAAAACCATAACGAAGCGCAGGGTTCAGATACGTGAACAGCAGCAGCGGAATCTCCGACTCAGCACGGATCTGGCGAGCGATCTCCAGGACGTGGCGCATCGTCGTTCCCGCTTTCAGCGCACGGTCGGAGGCGCGCTGAATCACCGGACCGTCGGCAATGGGATCCGAAAAAGGAACACCCAGTTCAATCAGGTCAGCACCGCCGCGCTCGAGCGCACGAACAAGTCCGGCAGTACGCGACGGGTCCGGATCGCCGGCAGTGAGATAACCGATCAGCGCTGGCCGTCCCTCTCGGCGCGTTCGCTCGAAGAGGCTGGATATCCGACTCACTCCTTCACGTCCATCTCAGGAATGTTCTCGCGGTAGATGTCGATATCTTTATCACCACGGCCCGAAAGATTCACGACGAACACCTCGCCCGCGGCATGACGGCGCCCGTCTTAATCGCTTCCGCAACCGCGTGTGAGCTGATTCCAGCGCCGGAATAATCCCCTCGGTTCGCGCGAGTCTCTGTGCTGCTTCAAGTGCTTCGGCGTCGGAAGCTGAGCAGTACTCGGCGCGATTCTGATCGTGCAGGTACGCGTGCTCCGGTCCGACCGAAGCGTAATCCAGTCCTGCCGAAACCGAGTGCGTCAGCGACACCTGTCCGTCGCCGTTCTGCAACAGGTAGCTGAAGCAACCATGCAGAACTCCGGGCGTCCCGCCGCCGAAAACGCGCCGCATGTTCGCCAAGAGCGAGACTGCGTCCGCCCGCTTCGATCCCCACCAGCCGAACGCCCCCGTCGGCGATAAACGGGTGGAAGATGCCGATCGCGTTCTGCCTCCGCCGACGCAGGCAAACAGCTGGTCAGGCAGCCGTCCCTCTGCTTGCAGACATCTGCTCGCGCGCTTCGTGTCCGATCACGCGGTGAAAATCGCGCACCATCAGCGGATACGGATGCGGACCCAGTGCGGACCCCAGCAGATAGTAAGAGTCTGCGACGTTGGTCACCCAGTCGCGCATGGCTTCGCTGATAGCATCCTTGAGCGTTCGGCTGCCGGACGTGACTCCGGTCACCTTGGCTCCAAGCAAGTCGCATCCGGAAGACGTTCAGCCTCTGGCGCCGCATGTCTTCCTCGCCCATGTAAACAACGCAGTCGAGGCCGAGCAATGCGCAAGCCGTCGCGGTCGCGACGCCGTGCTGCCCCGCACCGGTTTCGGCGATGATGCGCTTCTTGCCCATCCGCCGCGCCAGCAGGGCCTGGCCAAGCGCATTGTTGATCTTGTGCGCGCCGGTATGCAGCAGGTCTTCGCGCTTCAGGTAGATCTTCGCGCCGCCGAGCGTTTCGCTCAAGCCGCTTGGCGAAATACAGCGGCGTCGGCCGGCCGGCATAATTCTTGAGGAGGTCCGACAGCTCTGCCTGGAACGCGTCGTCTTCGCGAGCCTCCAGGTAGGCCGCTTCGAGTTCCTCGACCGGCGCCATGAGGACTTCAGGGACAAATCGACCGCCATACGGTCCGAAGTGTCCCGTTCGATCAGGCTGCGAGGAAAAAGTTGCCATTATGTTGCTGCAGCTGCGACAGCATTCCGGATGAACTGCCGCATCCTTTCGTGATCTTTGATGCCGGGCGCCGATTCCAGTTTGGAACATGCATCGACGCCCCAGGGGTGGACGGTGCGAATCGCGTGCGCGACGTTTTCAGACGACAATCCGCCCGCCAGAATGATCTTGTGTCGCAGTCCCCGGGCGACTGTCCAGTCAAAACCTGTGCCTGTTCCCGGCGCCGGCCCGTCGAGGAGATAAGCTTCCGCGGCTGCTCGCTCCAGCATCTCGGGATCGAAGCTTGCATCAACTCGGAATGCCTTCCAGACGCGCATCATCGCGTAGTCGGCAGGATCCTCATTCCCGTGAAGCTGGACGACATCGAGCGCGGCACGCTCGGCTGCATCCATGACGGTTTCCGGGTAGTCGTCCACGAATACGCCGACTTTGATAACTGCCAGGTCTTCCCCAAGCTCGGCGGCCAGTTCCGGTTCGATATACCGCGGACTGCGTTTGCAAAAATTGAATCCGAGTGCATGCGCTCCGGCTTCCACGGCTGCCACGGCGTCTTCACGCCGGGTGATGCCGCAGATCTTGACCATCATGCAAGCAGCTCCCGCAGAGCACTCGCCGCATCGCCGCTGCGCATCAGGTGTTCCCCAACGAGGAAAGCATCGTAACCGGCAGCAGCGAGCCGTCTGATGTCGGCGCTGGTTGTAATTCCGCTTTCCGCGACCCGGATCACACCAGCGGGAATTTTGTCCGCGAGTTCGAGCGAGGTCTCGAGCCGAACCTCGAATGTGTGGAGGTTGCGGTTGTTCACGCCGATGATCTCTGCGCCCGAATCGATAGCGGCTTGGAGTTCATTCTCATCGTGTACCTCCACAAGCGCAGCCATCTTGTATTGCGCCGCGTGTTCGCGGAAGTCCCGCATCTCGCGCTCGCTCAAAATAGCTGCGATCAGCAGAATCGCGTCTGCATAATGTGCAGCAGCCTCCACCACGTGAAAGCGATCAATGGTGAAGTCTTTACGAATAACCGGCAGCGTGACGGCCGCCCGTGCCAGTTGGAGGTCGGCGAACGTTCCCTGGAAGAACTTTCGATCGGTGAGAACAGACAGCGCAGTTGCGCCACCCTTTTCGTACTCCCGCGCAATCCGCGGCGGTGCGAAGTCCTGAACCAGCACGCCTTTGCTCGGCGACGCTTTCTTGATCTCCGAGATGATGGACGGACCTGGCTTACTTAGTGCCGCGGCAAAGTCTCGGCGATCATCGTTGGCCGCTGCCGCTTCTTTCTCGAGTACAGAAAGAAAGTCCTTTTCAGCACTCAACTCGACGCGCTTTTGCTCGACAATGCGGGCCAGGATGTCCGGTACTGCGGTAGTCATCGTCGGGGAAGAACTATCGTAACACCCCTGTTGAGTGTTACTTACCCGCATTGGGTGGTACCAGGCCGCAGTACCGAAGCTAATAGACATGTTTTTTACATCTCCGGCTTGCACCCGACTACCGAATACGCCTAAGATCGTGTATCATTTACAGCCAAAGACACCCTTGCAGCAATAAGGGTTCGAAGGGAAACGATATGACAAAGGGGCTTTTCCGCAACATCGCACTACTTGCGTGTCTTTGCGCAGGCGCACACGCCCAGCTGGCCACAACCACGTCACTAGTCGGCAATGTATCCGACCCGAGTGGCAGTGCTGTCGCCAACGCGAAAGTGACAGCGGTCGAAACGCGCACTCTCGCAACTCTCAACACAACTACCAACGACCAGGGGTATTACTCCTTCGAGTTCATCCCGGTCGGACAGTACAGCGTCACCATCGAGCAGCAAGGCTTTCAAAAACTCACCAAAACCGGTATTGAGGTCAGCAACAACCAGAACGTCCGTTCAGATTTCGTCCTCCAGGTCGGCCAGATCTCGCAGGCGGTGACCGTTCAGGCTGAGGCCACCGCGATCAAGACCGACGACGCAACTCTCTCAGAAGTGATGACGACCCGGGCGGTGAGCGAATTGCCTCTGAACGGTCGTGATCCGATGATGCTCGCTGTGACCACACCGGGCGTGATTCTCGGGACCAAGTCGAGCATGACCGGGGTCCCGCCTGGCAACGACTTCGTCGGCGCCGGAACGCGCGAGATCCAGAACAGCATGTCGCTCGACGGCATCAGCATCATGAATAACCTGATCACCACGACGCCCACGCGGCCGATGGTGGAGACGGTTCAGGAAGTGGAAGTCCAGACCGGCACCTACTCGGCGCAGTACGGCGCGTACATGGGCGTCCACATCAACATGGTGACCAAAGGCGGCACGAATCAGATCCACGGGCAATGTCGTCGAGTTCTTTCGCAACCATAAGCTCGATGCCCGCAACTTCTTCACGCTTCCGACGCCCGCAAATCCTTCAGGCAACAAGCCGCCGCTTCGGCAGAACCAGTTCGGGTTCGAACTCGACGGCCCCGTGGTTATTCCGAAACTCTACAACGGCAGAGACAAGACGTTCTTCATGGCTTCGTACGAGGGTCTCCGGAACACGCAGCAGTCCGCGGCCCTCTCGACCCAAATGCCGGCGGCTTTCTTCAACGGCGACTTCAGCAGTGTCCCCGCATCGGCGATCACCGGCGGCGTCCTCAAGGATCCGTTCAACGGCAACTCGCCGTTTCCCGGCAACATCATTCCGGCGAACCGCATTTCGCCGATCGTGGCGAAACTGCAGCAGTACTACCCGGCTCCGACTTCAGCCGGCCTCGCCAGCAACTTCTCCGTCGCCCGTACCAAGCACCAGAGGTACAACCAGACTGTGGACCGCATCGACCAGAACATCGGGGACAAGATGCGCCTCTATGTTCGCGCGCACTGGCAGGAGTGGAACATCTTCGGCGGCAATCAGGTTCCCGTCAAACGCCACCACCGTTCCGACCGAGACCGGAATTACACGGTCGGCTACACTCACACGCTGACGCCGAATCTGGTCAACGATTTTCGCGTCGGCCGAAATTTCTTCAAGTCCGATGCGCTGAACTATTTCGCAGTCAACGGATTGAAGACTGCCGGCACGGATTTGGGCATCCCCGGCTTCACTGGCGACGTGGCGTACAACAATCCCGGCATTCCGGACTTCAACATCACCGGCTTCAACGGCCTCGGCAAATGGCTCAAGCAACTGGTATCAGAACGACAGCACTCACCAGATCTCCGAACAGATCAGCTGGAACCAGGGTTCGCACAACATCATGGCGGGCTTCGAATTCCGCCGGCTGGCCACTGGCCGCGCAGCTGTCAACAGCGCGCGCGGCACATTTACGTTCAACGGCACGCTGACCGGCTATGCTCCGGCCGATTTCATCCTCGGTGCTCCGGTCAGCTTTGCACGGCCGGACCGGAAGATCCGCGGACGCGTCGCCGCGTGGCGCGATGGATTTTTCGTTCTCGACAAATGGCAGGTCACCCGCAAGCTGACGCTGAACTACGGCATCCGCTACGAACTGCCGACCGTCCCGTACACCATCAACGGCAACGCCACTGACCTGAATCCCGACCAGACGCGCACTGATCGTCGGCACAGCCCGGTACCGGATTCATCAAGCCGCAGCACAAGAACTGGGCGCCCGGGTCGGCTTCGCATATCGCATCAACGAAAAGACGACGTTCCGCGGCGGCGTGGGAATCTACTACAACCCGAACCAGACGAACAGCTACACGTTCCTCAACACGAATCCGCCATGGAGCACCGATTCTGAGCTGCAACTGGTCGGCCGGACTGCCGCCGATCAGTCTGTCAGATCCCTTTCGCACCCCGGCGTCTGCCCCACCGCGACCAACGTCATCAGCGGACTTATCGTCACGCCGCCCTATGATCAGCCGACGCCGCGGATGAATCAGTGGAGCGCCGGCCTCGAACGCCAGTTCTGGAACGGCGGCGGCCTGGAAGTGCAGTACCTCGGCTCCCATTCCTATCACCTGGACCGCAGCTACTACAACAACACTCCGCTGCCGGGACCAGGCGCGGTCAACACGCCGTCGCCCGAACAAGAATTTCGGCGGTCCGATCCGCACCATCGCCAACGACGAGATCGCCAACTACGAAAGCATGAGCGTGATCTTCCGGCAGCGCATTCTACAAGGGTATTTCCGTGCCAGGTCAGCTACACCTGGTCGCACACCCTGGACGTCAGCACCGACTCCAATGGCGGCGGCACTCCGATGAATCCCTACAACTGGAGGGCGATTACGGCAATTCGAACTGGGACATCCGCCACCGCTTCGTCGCCACGTTCGTCTACGACATTCCCTTCTTCGCATGATGCGAATGCAGTCGTAAAGGGCGTATTCGCGAACTGGCAGGCGAACGGCATCGTCACGATTCGCAGACCGGATTGCCGTTCAACGTAACCACGGGCACCGATACCGCGAATACAGCTTCCAGCGGCACCTACCGTCCGAACCTGGTGAAGACGCCCACGCAAACTGCGGACGCGGACACCTGGTGGGTTGCATCGACCCGACGGCTTTCACCATCGCCGATCTGTATCCGGCCAACGCAACCAACTACGCCTATGGAAACGCGGGCCGCAACATCCTCCGCGGACCTGGCTCGCAGGAAGTCAACTTCTCTCTCGCGAAGAACTTCCCGATCGGCGAGCGCGCAAAATTCCAGTTCCGATTCGAAACCTTCAACCTCTTCAATCACGCCAACTTCGCGAACCCGTCAGCGACGATCAACACTTCGTCTTTCGGCAACATCACCGGGCTTGCGACTGGCGCCAACAACCGCCAGATCCAGCTCGGCGCCAAAATCTCGTTCTGACAACCAAAGGTCTGAACTGCCCATCCAGGGCAGTTCGGACCTTCTGTGCAAACACTTACTTCCAACGATTCTCACCATGCGCTACGTACTCTCCAGCCTGCTTTTCGCGCTCACGCTCTCCGGCCAGACCCGTTACGAGCTCCTGCTGAAGGGGGGCCATGTAATCGACCCGAAAAACAATCGCGACGGCGTTATGGACGTAGCGATTCAGAACGGTAAGATCGCGCGCGTTGCTCCGGGAATTCCCCCTTCCGAAGCTGCGAAGACAGTCGATGTCTCAGGACTCTACGTCACGCCAGGTCTTATTGACCTCCACGTCCATGTCTACATGTGGAAGGTGGCGGGCGGCGAGGCCGTTCAGCCGGACGCTTTCTCGTTCCGCTCCGGCGTAACCACGATGGTCGACGCGGGATCAGCGGGCGCGCAAACCTTCGAGGACTTTCGTGATCGCATCATTCGACACGCAAAAACACGTGTGCTCGCGTTTCTCAACATCGCCTCACCGGGCATGGGTACCGGACACGAAGACGAGATCGAGGGCCTCGACGCCGCAGCCGCCGCGCGTGTCGCGAAAGCCAACCCCGACCTGATCGTGGGTTTCAAGAGCGCCCACTATGCCGGGCCCGGTTGGGAATCCGTCGCGGCCGCAGTCAAGGCGGGTGACATGACGGGCCTTCCCGTAATGGTCGACTTTGGTCGAATTAATGCGGTTCGGAACATCAACACCCTGTTCCTCGACAAACTGCGCCCCGGTGATATTTTCACCCATTGCTACTCGGGCCACCGGCAGGAAGTGCTCGAGAATGGAAAGCTGAATCCAGCGATGGAAGCAGGCCGGAAACGAGGAATCATCTTCGATCTGGGCTTCGGCGCAGGCAGCTTCTACTGGTACGTCGCAGTTCCGGCCTACGCCGCGCACTTCTATCCCGATTCCATCTCGACCGATCTCCACGTCAACAGCATGAATGGCGGCATGAAGAACTTCACCAATACGATGTCGGAGGTGTTGAGTCTGGGCTCATCGGTGGCCGATGTCGTCCGTATGTCTACATGGAACCCCGCAAAGGAAATTAAGCATCCGAATCTCGGAAACCTTGACGTCGGGGCTGACGCCGATGTCGCCGTCCTTCGTCTCGATCACGGCTCGTTCGGTTTCCTGGATTCGGCGGGAGCGAGGCGGAGTGGCAATCAGCGGCTCACCTGTGAGCTGACGCTTCGCGCCGGGAAAGTCATGTGGGACTTAAACGGACTGGCTTCGCTGGATTGGGAAAAGTTCCCCTATCAAAAGCAGTCCTGGACTCGGCCCTAACGCCACAGCTATCGTCGCCAACCGAGATAAGCTGTATCAACATGCAACGCCTTCGGCTGTGCGTTCTGTTTAGCGTCTTCGTCGCCGCCCGTGCCGTCGCTCAGACATCTGCGCCATACGATACGGTAGGGTTTCGCAACGTGATGATCGCGTCCGACGACGGCGTCAAATTGGCCGCGGACGTCTACCTGCCCGGTCGCGGTGGAAGCCTGACTTCGGGCCAGTTCCCCGCCGTCGTGGAAAGAACGCCCTACAACAAGGACAGCGTCGCCTCTGAGCTGATCAGTTACTTCGTGTCTCGCGGCTACGCAGTCGTCATCGAAGACGTCAGAGGCCGCTATAAGTCTGAAGGTCGCTGGCGTCCGATCCGCGACGACGGACCCGATGGCGCGGCCCTGTTGCGCTGGATCGGCAAGCAGCCGTGGTCGAACGGCAAGGTTGGCTCCATGGGAACGTCATACGGCGGAGCGACCCAGCACGCAATGGCGCTCGCGAATGCTCCACATCTGGCCGCCATGGTCCCCGTAGATGCAATGAGCAATTACGGACGGTACGGCGTCCGTCACAACGGTGCCTTTGAACTGCGGTGGCTGAACTGGATCTTCACCCTGGGGAATGCAACGGGCTCACACGCCACTCCGACCGGGCTGGCAGCAACACCTAATGCCAAAGCTGCCGCGTTGCGGGCGGCCTCTGTCCCGGCCGCCGAAGGCGCGCTCGAGAACCTTGGCCCGCAGGTTCTCGAGTATGTCCGCATGCTGC
The DNA here is from genome assembly GCA_963794765.1 of Bryobacteraceae bacterium. Taxonomy (GTDB): domain Bacteria; phylum Acidobacteriota; class Terriglobia; order Bryobacterales; family Bryobacteraceae; genus JAWXCM01. The sequence goes on from CAWCGC010000053.1 coordinate 83,892, forward strand.
CGTTGCGACCCGGAACAACACCGCTGAAGTTTGCTCCCGACTACGAATCCTGGCTGCTGGAAGCAATGCGGCACGGTGACAATGACGATTACTGGAAAGACATGGGCTCCAGCGTCGTCGATCACCTCGAGCAGTACAAGGACATCCCGGTTTACCATGTCACGGGCTGGTATGACTCGTGGGGAACGCAAGTCGCGAATCTCAATTTCATCGAGCTTTCGCGCACCAAGAAGAGCCCGCAAAAGCTCATCATCGGACCCTGGACGCATGGTGGTCAGGGTGTGAGCTATTCCGGCATAGCAGAGTTCGGACCCGCAGCGGCAATCGACATGAATGCTCTGCGACTTCGCTGGTATGACCGTTGGCTCAAAGACGTCAAGAACGGTGCTGAGACCGATGCACCGGTGCGAATCTTCGTCATGGGTGCTGACGACCCGCACAGGACTTCGGAAGGACGTCTGTTTGTAGGCGGTCGATGGCGCGACGAACGGGAATGGCCTCTCGCAAGAGCCGCAAACACCCCTTACTATCTCCGCGCTGACGGTTCACTTTCCACGGAAAAGCCGGATCCTTCAAAGCCCACCTCTTACCGATTCGATCCTGCTAATCCGGTTCCGACGCTCGGAGGGAACGTCTCCTCCGAGGGCGTCCTCATGGAACGCGGCGCTCAGGATCAGCGGTGCCGTCCGGACTTCTGGCTCTGCAAGGATTCACTTCCGCTTTCCGCTCGACCGGACGTAGTGGTCTTCCAAACGGCTCCCCTCGACAAGGATACAGAGGTGACAGGACGGGTCCTCGTCAAACTCTGGGCTTCTTCCGACGGTCCGGACACTGACTTCACAGCCAAGCTCATCGACGTGTACCCGCCAATTAAAGACTATCCCGCAGGCGTCGATCTCAACGTAGGCGACAGCATCGTTCGAGCCAGGTACCGCAAGTCTCTGTCAACGGCGACGATGCTGAAACCAGGCGAGCCTCAGGAATTCACCATCGAACTCTATCCCGACCTCGCTGGTCTTCCGTCGCGGCCATCGGATCCGCCTCGACATTTCGAGCAGCAATTTCCCCCGGTTCGACGTGAATCCGAATACCGGGGAACCACTGAGTCAGGAACGTGGCAAGCGTGTCGCGACGAACACCGTCTACCATGACCCGCAGCACCCGTCGAACGTAGTGCTGCCGATCATTCCTTACAACACCATTACAGGCGCAGCGAACTCGCTGACAACTCCTGCGCCGAACGCCGCTACGGCTTGGCAGTAGTGGGTGCCGTCGGATCCGGCGGCTTTACCGGGCTGTGCGCAGGTGAAGCGTCAGTCGGCGGCGCAGGTGGCGTGCTCGGGTTCCGAGGATCTCGCGAAGGCGCGCCCGTTCGGGGCATCTGCGGATCGTTCGCGTGGTCGTCGGTGATATTTCCCGGCGTACTCTGACGGTTGCGGCCTTCCTCCATGTCCGTTGCAGCACTTCCCTGTGCACCCGTCAGGCTCTGTTTCTTCTTCGTCTTGGTCGCCTTGTGAGTGGACTTGTTCCGCGTCGTGCTGCTCTTGTTGTCGCTCGAGTCGGTTCGGCTGTCCGAGCCTGACTGTGCCATCGCACTTGAACCCACCAGCAGAAATGCTGTGAGTGCTGTTCCAATGAGGCGGGACGTCATGCGCACGGGTAAGGCAGTTTCCTTACCAGACCCGATGTCCTTGATTTTGCAACTGTTTTTTGAGCGCTCGCGGCGCGCCGTGACACGAATCCGGTAACTAATGCCGGGTGCTCGATAAACCGCAGTTTTCGTTACCTGCACCCGGCCCGCTTATCAGTTATCCGAGTCGCGCAGATTCGGTGGCGTTGCCCGCCAGTTGCTTTTTGACCGGAAGCGTGCGGATGCGCTTTCCCGTAGCCGCGAAGATCGCGTTGCAGATGGCAGGTGCCATCGGCGGAACACCGGGTTCACCAACGCCTGCCGGCGGCGCATCGCTCTTCACGATGTGAACGTTGATCACCCGAGGCGCCTGATTCATACGGGCCACCTGATAACCATCGAAGTTCCGTTGCTGCACGCGTCCTCCGGCTGCGGTAAGTTCGCTCAACAGGGCGATGCTGGTGCCGAAGACGGCGGCTCCTTCAAATTGCGCGCGAACGCGTTCCGGGTTGATCACGAGCCCCGGATCGACGGCGATGTCTACCCGCGGTATCCGCACCTCGCCGGCAGGTGTTACCTCTACCTCAACCACCGTGGCGACATATGTCAGGAAACTTCGATGCGCCGCGATGCCGAGCGCTCGACCATTGCCCGGCTTGTGATTCGCCCAGCTCGATTTTTGCGCTACAACATCGATAACGTTTCTCAGTCGTGCCGTATCGAACGGGAACTTCGGATTAGCTCGAGTTTCGCCTTTGAGACCTTCCTTGCCGAAGTCGATCACGCGGGGCTGTCCGATAAGTTCGAGGAGATACTCGACACGATCGCGGCCCGCAGCCACAGCCAGCTCGTCGGTGAACGACTGCACCCCGAACGCGTGGTAGATGTTCGCGACCGAACGGAGCCATCCGATTCTGACCGGCGCTTTGGCAGGGCCGTTCTCCACCCGCAGGTTTTGAAACTGGTAAGGAACATCCGTCCAGCCCATCCCCAGCTGGAATCCGCCGTATTCTTCGTTCGGATCGTTCTGCATTGCGATGGGAGGAAAAACGGTCCGCTGCAGCCAGGCAGTCGGTTTGCCACGCTCGCCCAGCGCCGCTTTCATATATAAGCTCGCAGGCGAATGATAGTAGTCAAACTGGATGTCGTCTTCCCGGCTCCAGACAATCTTGACCGGCTTGCCCACCTGTCGGGAAATCAAGGCCGCCTCCGCTACATAATCCGGCTTCGACTTGCGCCCAAATCCTCCGCCAAGCAACGTGACGTGGCAGATGACATTGTCCTTGCTGATCCCCAGTGCCTTGGCGACCGTGTCCTGCACAGCCTGCGGATTTTGCGTGTTCGCCCACGTAACGACTTTGCCGTCCTTGAACTCGGCAACTGCCGCGGGCGGCTCCATAGCTGCATGCGCGAGCAGCGGTGTATAGTACGAAGCTTCCACCACCTTCACACCGCTTTTGCCGAACTCGGTATCCACATTGCCGATCTCGCGTGCAACACGTCCCGGCTTGCGGGCGGCCTCGTCCATCGCTTTCCGGTACGCAACCGATTCGTAGGAAGCATTCTGCCCCAGATCCCAGTCGACCTTAAGCTTGCGCCGTCCCTGAAGCGCCGCCCATGTATTGTTAGCGATCACAGCTGCCCCGCCGAGCGGTTTGAATCCAAACGGGGCCTGTGCCAGGTCCAGCTTGACGACATTCTGAACACCGCCGACCTGCTTTGCCGCGGAGTCGTCAACACTTCGAAGCTTGGCGCCCATAACTGGCGGACGCTCGATGGCGGCATACACCATGCCCGGCATTTTGGCGTCGATGCCGAATGTGCCTCGGCCATGCACCAGATCGTCAAGATCGACCGTCGGCATTTCCTTGCCGATATATCGAAATTGCGCCGGAGTCTTGAACCGAATCTCGTTTTGCGAGGGCGCCGTTGCCGATGACAGCAGCGGAATCAGCTGCGCGTATCCGATTCGACGGTTCGACTTCGCATGAACAACGAAGTGGTTCTGGCCATGGACCTCGCCCTCCGGAACTCCCCATTGTGCCGCGGCCGCGTGCTCGAGCGTAGTCCGCGCGGCAGCACCCGCGCTTCGCATCGCGTCATAGAAGTCGCGCACCGAGCAGGAGCCGTCGGTATTTTGTGATCCGTACTTAACGTCACCAACACCCTGAACGACCGTCACGCGTCCCCAGTCTGCTTCCAGTTCATCCGCGACTATCAGCGGCAGGCAGGTTCGGCAACCAGTGCCCATTTCCGACCGATGAGCGACGATCTTGACATCGCCATTCGTCTCAATACCGAGGTAAACACTCGGGTCCCAGCGAGCGGCGTCGCTTGCTGTCCCGGCCTGCTGCGCTTGTGCAACCACCGTAGTCAGCGGGGCACTGACAACAAATGCCGTCGCCGAGAAAATGTGATTGAGGAACACACGCCGGGACGCCGGGAGAACTTCTGGTGCGCGATTCATGCCTTTACTCCCGCGGCCAGCTTGATTGCCTGCCGAATTCGCGAATACGTACCGCACCGGCAGATGTTGCCCTGCATCTCGGCATCGATCTGAGCATCAGTAGGTTTCGGTGATTTCTTCAGCATCGAAGCCGCCTGCATAATCTGGCCGCTCTGACAGTAGCCGCACTGCGGTACGTTGCAGGTCTTCCACGCTTTCTGTAACGGATGGTCCGCTTTGGGTGCGAGCCCCTCGATCGTCGTGATGCTCTTACCCTGGGCCGCCTTCATCGGAGTCAGACAGCTTCGGACAGCTTCACCGTTGACGTGAACCGTGCAGGCTCCGCATAGACCCATGCCGCAGCCGTACTTCGTTCCAGTGAGGGCGAGCTCGTCTCGCAGGTACCACAGCAGCGGCATATCGGGATCGCCATCGAAGTGCTGGGCTTTTCCGTTTATATTCAGTCGGATCATGATTGCTCCCTTCTGCGTGGCTCGGCTGCTCTGCTGCCTGAGTCTTCCTTAAGCGGCTCACCGCACCGATGCGGGTCGTCGCCCACCGACACTAGCCATTATGCGTCGAGGCGTGCCGCCGCGCTTCGATTCACTTCGTGCCGGATGGTGAAGCGTCACTAACCGGCATTAACAGGTCAACAATTTATATCGTGCTACGATATAACAGTGCGGCACAACGGTCTCGACCTTGAGACATCTGAATTTCGCAAGCTCGAAGAACTTCGGTTTCAAATCCGGCGGTTCCTTAACTTCAGTGAGGAAGCCGCGAAGGAGTTCGGCATCGAACCGCAGCAGCATCAGGCTTTGCTGGTTCTTAAGGGCCTTCCACCTGACAGTCTGCCGACCATCGGTCATCTTGCTGAAAGACTCCTCGTTCGGCACCACAGCGCCGTCGGGCTTGTCGATCGCCTCCAGCATCTCGGACTCGTCCAACGAACAAGCAATCCGGACGATGCGCGGCAGGTACTCGTGCAGCTTACCCCGAAGGGCGAGAAGATTCTGCACGAACTGTCCGTAGCGCACCGAACCGAGCTCGAAGAGACAGGGCCAAAACTCACGTCGGTACTTCGGGCCCTTACACGCAAAGCGGCATAGGAAATCCCACAAAATGAGCCTCAACAGTGATCCAGACGAGCTTCAGCCGGAGTTTAATGAACCCGCTGAGCTTGGTGACTTTACAACCAGTGCGCGAGTAATCCCGATCTCACTGCTCGGTATCGTAATCGGACTAATTGCATCGTGCGTTGCCGTACTCCTGCTGAAACTAATCGGGCTGTTCACAAACCTGTTCTATTTTCATCGCCTGAGCGCAGACCTCGCCTCCCCTGCGAACAACCACTTGGGTGTCTTCGCCGTAGCAGTTCCCGTCGTCGGAGCGCTGATTATCGGCCTCATGGCCCGTTATGGGTCGGAGCGGATTCGCGGTCATGGTATTCCGGAAGCAATTGAGTCAATCCTGCTGAATGGAAGTCGTGTCCAGCCGAGGCTCGCCATCCTGAAGCCGCTTTCGTCGGCGATTTCGATTGGATCAGGCGGACCGTTCGGCGCGGAAGGCCCGATCATTATGACAGGCGGCGCGTTCGGGTCGATGATCGCGCAGATGTTCCATCTCAGCAGCACGGAGCGCAAGACTCTTCTGGTTGCAGGCGCGGCAGCAGGAATGTCTGCAACGTTCGCAGCTCCGCTGTCTGCCGTCCTGCTTGCTGTCGAATTGCTGCTTTTCGAATGGAAGCCGCGCAGCGTGATTCCCGTCGCACTTGCGAGTGCAACTGCTGGTGCCGCGCGCCGTTATCTGATGGGCACTGGGCCACTCTTCCCTGTCCCGTCGCATCCCATCTTCATCGGACCCGAAGGCTTGATCGGATGTGCCGTGGCGGGTTTGCTCGCAGGTGCTGTTTCCGCGGCACTCACATGGGCCGTCTACAAAGCCGAAGACGCGTTTCAGCATCTGCCGATTCACTGGATGTGGTGGCCCGCCATCGGCGGCCTCGTCATCGGACTCGGCGGTCTGATCTTTCCGCAGGCGCTCGGAGTCGGTTACGACACCATCGCTCAGCTTCTGCAAGGCGACGTACCAAGGTTGACCATCGCGGGCATTCTGATCGTCAAATCCATAATCTGGGCCGTCGCGCTCGGATCGGGAACCTCCGGTGGCGTTCTTGCTCCTTTGCTGATGATTGGCGGCGCCGTGGGTGGTGTCGAAGCCATGTTCTTCCCAACGGAAGGTGTGGGTTTCTGGCCGCTCATCAGCATGGGTGCCATTCTCGGCGGCACGATGCGATCTCCCTTTACCGGTATCGTCTTTGCCATCGAATTGACGCACGATCTCAACAGTCTGTTGCCCCTTCTGGTTGCGAATGTCATTGCCTATGGCTTCACAGTCCTGTTGCTGAAGCGCTCCATCCTGACCGAGAAAATTGCCCGGCGAGGCTTCCATCTCAGCCGTGAATATGCAGTGGATCCGCTCGAGATCCTTATGGTTAAAGAAGTGATGCGGACCAACCTTGTGGTCTTACCCGCCTCGCAAACTCCTCATGAGTTGGCGGCATCCTTCCGGCCGGATCACTCCCCGCGAGGTCAGCATTTATTCCCGGTGATCCATCGGGACCGGCAGATGGTTGGCGTCCTCACGAGGAAGGATCTGCGGAAGTTGCTCGCCGATCCCGAACAGACCGATATCCCGCTCGGCGAGCTGGCGCGAAGGAGTCCTGACGTCGCTTACCCGTACGAGCCCCTCCGTGTGATTGTCAACCGCATGGCGGAAACAGGGCACACCCGTTTGCCCGTCGTCATTGGCCCTGAGAGTCGAGAGGTGCTTGGCATCGTATCTCTGCAGGATCTGCTGCACGCTCGTACGCGGAACCTCAACGAGGAACGCCAGCGTGAGCGCGTGCTGCGCCTTCGTATCCCGCTTGTGGCGGGACGAAGTGCAGCGGCGCAGTCTGCCGAACCACAGGAAACCGCGCGCGAGTAGGCGAACACAGCAGCCTCCGATAAGATAACGAGGACTCGACAAGATCCCCGGAGGCTGTAATGAACCGTAGAAATGTGATGAAGGGTCTGGGCGCTGTCGGATCCGGCTTCATGGCCGGTCCCGGACCTTTAGCCCAGGCTCAGGAGACGGCGCGGCGAGGCTTGCCGCCTCTGAAGATCACTGACATTAAGACCATCCTGACGCAGCCCGGCGGCGACCATCTCGTCATCGTCAAGGTCATGACGAGTGAGCCCGGGTTATATGGCGTCGGGTGCGCCACGCATCGCGAACGCCCGCTAGCGGTCGCGACGTATGTGAACGAGTATCTGAAGCCGTTCCTCATCGGCCGCAATTGCGACGAAATCGAAGACATCTGGCAGTCGACGTACGTGCAGTCATACTTCCGTTCGGGCGTTACCGGCAACAATGCGTTAAGCGGTGTCGATGGCGCTCTCTGGGATATTCTCGGAAAGCGCTGTAACATGCCGCTTTACAAGTTGCTCGGCGGCAAAGTCAGAGCCGCCGTGCCGCTGTACACGCACACATCTGCCCGTGAGATGCCGGAGTTGCTGGACCAGATAGCGAAAGCTCGCGAAGAAGGTTATCGGCACATCCGCGTGCAGTTGGCCGTTCCCGGCTTCTCCGGATACGGCGTATCTGCGGCGACCTCACCTGAAATTCAGAAGGCGCGTCCCGACGGCGTTCAGTCGTCCCCGGTGTTCGAACCGACTCCATACATCAACAACACCATCCGAATGTTCGACCAGCTTCGTGCGAAGCTCGGCTTCGATCTCGAACTACTCCACGATGTGCACGAAAGACTTCCGCCCAATCAGGCGATTCAGTTGTGCAAGGCGGTTGAGCCGTACCGGCCGTTCTTCATGGAAGATCCTTTCGCTCCGGAAGATGTCGCCTGGTTCCGGACACTGCGTCAGCAAACCAGTTGCCCGATTGCGATGGGCGAGTTGTTTGTAAATCGAAATGAATGGGTTTTCCTCGTCGCCGAGCGGCTGATCGACTTCATTCGCATCCACATCTCCGCGGCCGGAGGACTCAACATGGCCCGAAAGGTCGCAGCCTGTTGTGAGTTCTTCAACGTCCGCACCGCATGGCACGGACCCGGCAATGTTTCACCAGTCGGACACGCCATAAACATGCACCTGGATCTCGCAAGCTACAACTTCGGTATCCAGGAAGAAAATCGATTTTCGGCGGCAACACGGGAAGTCTTTCCGGGTGCTCCCGAGATTCGCGGCGGCTACATGTATGCGAATGACCGTCCGGGGCTCGGCATCGACATCGACGAGCGGGTCGCGGCCAAATTTCCATACAAGGGAAATGGCGGAAGTCGCGGAAACGATCGACGCATCGACGGAACTATCGTTCGGCCCTAAACCATTCGATCATCGCAGCATTGACCCGATCGGGCTCTTCATGGTGCAGCCAGTGGCTGGCCGACTCGAGTTCGATCAGGTCCCCGTCGCTGCAGTACTTCAGACTGGCAGACGCGAGTTCCGGCAATAGAAAGGCGTCGCGCTTCCCCCAAAGAATGCGAGTCGGCACTGTGATTGTTGTTTCGGCCACATCCGCACGCCGCGAGTACCGCACCAGCGCGCGATACCAGTTGATCATTCCTGTTATCGCGCCCGGTTGCGCCCATGCACGCTTATATTCCTGAAGGTCATCGTCGGTGAATGCGCCGCCACGGCTGCTTCTCGTCAGAGCCTGAACGCCTGCTTCGAATTCACGGGCCGAGAAAAATCGCTCGGGAATCCCAGGCAGCTGGAAGAACAGCACATACCAGCTGCGGAATATCTGTCGCGGGCTGCTGGTCAGAAAGCGCCGAGCTGCAGCCGGATGGGGTACGTTTAGAATCACCATGCGGCTCACTCGTTCGGGATTCTGCATCGCGACTTCCCACGCCACGATTCCTCCCCAGTCATGACCTGCAAGGCACACGCGCTCACGTCCCAGCGCGTCGGCCACGGCGATCACATCGTTCCGCAGTTCCGAAAGAGCATAAGCACGAACAGCCTGCGGTTTGCTGCTCTCGTTATATCCTCTTTGATCGACAGCCACAACCCGGTACCCGGCAGCAGCGAGTGCGCCGATTTGCTTTCGCCATCCGTACCAGAATTCCGGAAACCCGTGAAGCAGGATGAGAGCAGTTCCGTCCTCCGGACCGGCACACTGAGCCTGGAGAACTCCTGCTGATATCGGTATCGAGATTCGACGCAGTTCTGTATCTTTTAGCTGCACGTGAGTTCTACAGCCGTCACGCTACCCGCAGAAAACGTCAACGTCGGCGCACCAGCGGTAAGCGAGCGAGTCACAGGACGGAAAACATCTCGCTGGTCCTGGTTCACGTAGTCACGCAGATTCGCCGCGGCGATCATATGTGCGTTGCCCTCACCGACCGTCATGCCTCGACAGCGAACTTCGCCGTCACGCGTCTTCGTGTACCGCGGATCGCCGTTGCCAGGGAAGTTAACGCAATACATCGGCTCAGCACCGACTCGACGGCAGAAGCTGACGAATTCGTGCGTTCCGACGCGGTTGGTTTTCTTGCCGCTCCACACACAATTACGAGCAGCTGGACGCTTCGCGACCGGACCCACTCCCTCACGCCATTTGTAGTGTCGGCTGTACAAACCACCGAAGCGCATTACGTTCGGCGCGAGGTCACGAACGACGTCGACGAAGTCTTTACGCCAGTCATCTGCATCGTAGTCCCATACAGCTTCCACAGAACTGTCGCTCGTCCCCAGCGGTTCCATGAACTGGATGTACAGCCAGGGCGAGATCGCGAACTGCGGAGTGGGGTCGATCGTGATGGTGTTTGGATCCTGCGTGACCGCCGCCGTTTGGGCGAGTGCGGCAGCCGGTATGGTACTGATCAGGTCCCTGCGACGCATTCGTGGGCACCACAATAACACCAGTCCGGACGTCGGCATCGGCCGGGCATCTATCATGAAAGGAGAAGCCCGAATGGGGCGAGAAGCCCGTATTGAACAAAGCCCTCCTTCCAATCTTTCTTGTCATCGTGGTGGACATTCTCGGGATGGCCATCATGTTCCCGCTTCTGCCCTTCTACACCGAACATCTCGGTGGAACCCCGGCACAAGTAGGCCTGCTGGTTTCGACCTTCGCGCTGTGTCAGCTTATAGGCGGCCCGCTCCTCGGCCGCATGTCGGATCACACGGGGCGAAAACCTCTGCTGCTCGTCAGTCAGGCTGGAACGCTCTTCGGCTTCGCCCTGCTCGCCTGGGCCAATTCGCTTTGGCTGGTTTTTCTCTCGCGAGTCATCGATGGCTTAACCGCCGGTAACATCTCTCTCGCGCAGGCTTACATCACCGACGTAACCAAACCTGAGGAGCGAACGAAGTCCTTCGCTGTAATCGGCATCGCTTTCGGCGTGGGATTTCTGCTCGGCCCGGCGCTTAGCGGATTCCTTGTGCAATACGGGTATCAGGTTCCGATCTTCGCGGCGATGGCACTCTCAGCCGCAAGCATCCTCGCAACTTCATTCCTGTTGCCGGGAAATACACCCGCTGAAGGCCGCACGGGCGAAACCCGGCGCTTTACAGTTCTGGACTGGGGCACCTACGTCGAGTATTTTCGCCGTCCGACTCTCGGGCGTCTAATGTGGCAGTTCCTTGCCTTCATCTTTGCGTTCTCAACCTTCATGTCGGGCTTCGCCTTGTTCGCCGAACGGCGTTTCACCTGGGCGGGACGCGCGTTTGGGCCGCGTGAAGTTGGTTATGTTTACGCCTACGTCGGTGTCCTCGGCATCATCCTGCAGGGCGGGCTGATCGGTCGTGCCGTGCGATGGCTGGGCGACCACGGTCTGGTGAGGTGGGGATTCACTCTGGGAACGATCGGGTTCATTCTGCTCGGATGGACGTACGGGATCCCCATGCTCCTCGGCGTCGCAGCCCTGACCTCAGCCTCAACGGGAGTCCTTCGCCCTGCCCTCACCAGCCTGATCACGCAGTCAGCCGGACAGCACGAGCAAGGCGGAGTTCTGGGCTTAACGCAATCGTTACAGGCACTCGCGAGCATTGCGGCACCCGCACTTGCAGGTTTTTTGATCGGTCACGGGCACCTGGAAGCATGGGCTCTCGTGGCATCGGTGAGTCTGGCCGTCGGGCTTGCACTCGACCGCAATCCCCGCCGGGAATCCGGTGTGAGTGGTACAGATGCGGTAGTTGCAGATCAGGCAGCATCTTAAATCGGCTACCACGGTCCGCTCGCTATACTCAAGAAATATTCAGCCGATATAGGTTGTAAGTCTTCAAATTCTTATGCCGCGCTCCTGTGTTACTGTCGCCGCGCGCTGGCTCGCGATGCTTTTGATCGCGATTCCATCCGCCAGCGCTCAATCTGCAATTGACATCAGTGTCATCAATGTAAGTCCCACTCAGGCAATACTTCGCTATAACGCGCCGGACAACAATCCGTGTCGCGTAGTGGCAAGTGAACAGGAGTCGTTCTCACCATCGGTATTCGATACCGACGCGACGCAGTTTCGAGGTGCTAACCAGGACAACAGACCTGGCAGCATCAGCGACGGCCAGATGCGAGTCTTTGTCCTCGGCCGGAGAACTTCGGAGATGGGCGCTGACGGTTCAATGCACTCGAGAGCTCTTGCCGCCGAAACCACCTATCACGTGCAGGTCGATTGCGGGAGCGCCGCGGGTACCACCACGCTGACGACCACAGTCCCCGATGGTTCCGTTCCGGAGAGTTATCCGATAAACAAGAGCGGTTGGGGAAACATGGCCTTCCCGGAGTTTGACTGGACCGATCTGACAAAGCCAGTCATCGATCCTCAAACGGGCGTCAAAATCTATGCTGCCGATCCCGCAACATGGTCAACCAACGCTCCTTTCAACTTCGGCAATGGCTGGTACACCGGAGGGAATGGCTGGACGAATCCGGAAAACGCGAACGCATACGGAAATAAGACAGCAACCACGGGCGGCACGGATCCGATCGCGCTTATCGTCGACCGCAACGCCGCGTACACGAACGACTGGTTCGACGGTGGAGCAAGCCCGTACCGGCCTGTGGTCGATATGGCAGTCGACATTTTCGGATCTGCGACGGGTGGCAGCGACGATGACCGTTCGATAGAAGTTGCGTTGTCCAATGACTCCGGCCAGACGCCGATTACGAATTGGATCACGATCGTTCTGCCAAAGGGATCCGGCAAGGAAGTCGGGACGACGCCTTCGGGTTTTCCTTCAACCTTCTTCCAGGGGTGGGGCAAACGCGTTCCTCGCACCGTTTGGCCGAGGTACGGCAAGGTTGATGTTGCCGATCACACCGTCGTGGAGACGCAGTTTGCTCAACACGGCCAATTTTTCGATCAGGACTGGCCTGCCGGCACAAAGATCTTCATTGCAGGGTCCGCTCCCGCCTGCGCCAACAATCTCTGCACCATCACGAGTGTCGAAAATGGTCTGAAGCTGAACATCGCCGAAAGTCTGACACTCAAAGGGGTGGATTACAGGGCCGCCAGCTTTGCATACATGATCCGCAAGAAGACGGCGTCAGGTTCAGTCAGCGTCTCCGCACGCGCCCGTGTCGCCGAAGGGTTCACACAAAATGTCTGGTCAGGGGACTGCAGCAAAACGCCGGTTACCACGAACGTCGATGCACAAGGTCAGCCTCTTGGCCGGACAATCACTGGATTTGCTTGTATTTTCCCCACCATTGTTAACGATCCCGGAGCGCTGTATTTCATTGGAACCTCCGAACCCACGGTGAGGATGATTTCGAACTTCCGCAACCCGGTCGGTATACCTGATTTGGCGGCTGCCGATCAGATAATCTCCCCGGCCGTGCTTGTCGGTCCGCAGGTTCCGGCGTTTGATCCCGACGATCCCTCGATCATTTATTTGACCGCTGCAACAAACGGCGGCTCAGTCGCACTATTCAAGGTCAAATACAACGGAGACTGGAGAGTGAATAACGAGTTGCGCGGCACTGCGCCAACAATCTCACCACCAGTCACCCACGAACTGACCTGGACCAACGTCACACCCAGCGCTCAAAAGCGTGACCTCCGTACTCAGATTCTCTCGAAGACGAGTTACAACGAGGCAGAATTCGGTGCGCTGACCGGCGTCAATGTAAGCGGATTCTCCGGCAAGTATCTGATTCTCCAGAAGCTGATGAATGGGCAGGAGAGCGCCGCCTGGATATTTGCTTTCAACATGCAAACGGGCGACTTTTATAAAGCGTGGCGAACGGATGACGGCAGTTCGCACCCGTTGCTGAAGTACGCCGGAGTTCACAATATCGAACCCATCGATGGAAGCCCGGCGTTCTTGCTGACCTCGCGAGGACTGACGCTATTCGACAGCAACCGGACATATGGCGGCCCGTTCACGACCAAAGTTCTGGCGGTTAAAAGAGGAAATACTTTCGATTACCAGAACACGGCGCTGCCGTGGCCTCCTGACGGAACTTATGACACCACGTGTCCTGGTGATGTCAGTGCCTCGTTTGTGTCGTTCTTCGGGGTGAATGGGAATCAGTGCGCCACTATTCGAATGAAAGCGCTGTGTTCCACCTACGCTTCAAAGTACGAACTGGAGCACCATCCCTGCCCGTGGGATGCCAAACAGAGCAGCATCGCTGATTTCCAGCAGGTCGACTGGCTCCGAGACTTCGGTGCTCCGTACGGACCCGACTCGGAAGGGTTCATGATCGCCAGGAAAAAGGACCTTGGCAACGGTGAGTTCGAACTTGTGCTGCTTCGAAATGCGAACTATGCGTACTGCGCGATCGGGAAAGAGGGCGTGGATTCAGATATTCAGTTCCGGCACAAGAATGGCTGGACCCTTACTGCCGTTCCATATGACTCATGTTCGTCTGTCGTGCTTCTGGTAGGAATCGAAGACGACAAAGTTTATCAGGTCAATTACAATCTTTCCGCCGGACACACCGCCGTGAGCAATGTCGAGCCCGAGCGCGATACATGGGTCGGCTCGAATGCTTTGGTGATGTACCGGAGGCCGCGCTCTCAGGTCCGAAGCGGCATCGATTTTGTCTATGCGCAGGATCCCCCGTTCGCTGCTTTTCGCTCGGGCCGATACGATCTCCAGTCGTATCCGTGGATAATGCCCGCAACCGCTGCGCCGGACTTTGATGGATACGGACTGAACTTCCGCCACTTCAACGGAGGAACGGGCGCGTCACTGGAAGTCCCCAATCAGGCGATCAACGAAGATACGAACCCTCGTTTACAGGACGGCACGACATCGGTTTACAAGATCACGTACACCGGAACCGCAAACATCAAAAAAGTACCGTTCAGCGTCTGGGCTGGGGAGAAAGTGCTTCAGGACAAATCCGGCCCGAAATCCCTCATAACGGACAAGGACTCGTTTCAGTACTGCTACGCATTGAAAGCCGGGGAATGTCGCGCAGACTCCGCGGCTAATGATTTCTACGTAAACATTCCGCATGCCGACCCAATCCAGAAGTGCTGGGCGTCACAGGTCGCGTTGAGAGTGCCATGCGCAGTCGTCGCGCCGGGTGTTGGCAGCCATATCGTTCAGTTCAAGTTCAACACGAAAGATCAAACCGGGCAGTTCACACGAAAGCTCTCTCGAGGCCTTATGGGTCCCGGAAACCAGTACGTCTACTCGTCCGTGCATTCGACTCCGGACGGGAAATACCTGTACTTCGGTGGTTTCCTTGTCAGCGGTTATTACAACGGTCTCCTGATTATGAAAAACCCGTCGTTGTCAACAGATGGCGTTGATCGGACAACGTTCACGAAGACGCAGCTCACGCTGCAGCCGCCCGCGGACAAGAACATTACTTCAGCTGACGTCAGGTTTGGATATGCAGAGAACGGCAGGCCCGGGGACTCGTTCTGCACCACGCGTCACGAGACTTGCTTTGCATCCTCTGGCTCAGATGATTCGCCCTTCAGCTTTGCCAGCGAGCCTCACCCTCCGATTCCTTGTGAAACCGGATGTACCGTGACGGTAGCGACTCTGCCCCAGCACGTCGCATATTTCCAGGTCGACTACCGCGACAACTCCGGTGCCGTAGTGGCAAGCGAGCGTGGAGCGGCGATCGAAGCCCAGTCGGTATCACTGAAAAGAACTCAGACAGGCCAGCCGACTCAGTGAAGTTTGGGGCCTTACTCAGGGGCGAGGCGATGATTAACCCACCCCGCCCCAATTCGTAATTACAGGTTCGAGTGCGAGCGGGACCATTCATCTACATCGCGGTCCGCTTCGTCCTTCGACTTCCCGTAGTTCTTCTGGATATGTCCAACCAGTTCGTCCTTCTTGCCCGCGATCTTCTCCCAGTCGCTGTCCGTCATGTTTCCCCAGCGCTGGCGGGCGGAGCCAGACAATTCCTTCCATTTGCCGGCAATTGTGTCCCAGTTCATGTCTGTACAACCTCCTGACTGTTAGACGCTTCCGGGACAACCCTGGCGAGTTTAACCGTGGTACGCTCATGCGCATGACGCGTCGTCAGGCCATCACAGGTATGCTTGCGTCAGCGTCTGTTTCCGCAATGACATCTGATGAAACGAAGTTTGATCCTGACTTCGGTACCGCCGCGGCCGCAGCCGAGGCAATCCGAAAAAAACATATCTCCTCGGTCGAGTTAACCACCCACGTACTCGATCGCATTGTGAAATACAACGACAAGCTGAATGCTTTCGTGTATGTCATGCGTGACGAAGCCCTCGCCGCAGCAGACGCGGCGGACAAAGCTCTTTCGCAGAATCGCAGTCTCGGTCCACTTCATGGTGTGCCGATCAATGTGAAAGAGTCCTTCGCGGTTGCGGGCCGGCCTTGCACGTGGGGAATCCCGGATCTGAAAAACATAAAAGCCCCGGCGAACTCGGACCTGGTGCAGAAGTTCATCGATGCTGGTGCAATCCTGACCGGTGCGACCAACGTCCCGACAAACCTTGAGGATTACCAGTCCGACAACCCTGTGTACGGTCGCACCAATAATCCATGGGATCTGTCGAGTACACCGGGCGGGTCATCCGGCGGAGCCGCCGCGTCGCTTGCTGCAGGACTCGGGTTCCTGAGCGCAGGTTCCGATATCGGTGGTTCCATCCGAGTCCCCGCCCACTACTGCGGAATCTTTGGGCACAAATCAACTATCGATCTGGTGAGTATGGCCGGCCACCTGCCCGGAGGAATAAGACCGTCGCCCGGCTTCTCTACCGATCTCGCAGTCGCCGGTCCCATGGCCAGAAGCGCCGACGACCTTCTGCTCGCATTGAAGTTCCTCGGTGGACAGACCGAGCCGCAAAGCATCGCATTTAAGTGGTCGCTTCCAAATCCTCGTCATCCGACGCTCCGTGACTACCGTATCGGCTACGTCTTGGAAGATGCAATCGCGCCACTCTCTTCTGACCTGAAGCCTGCCTTCCACAATCTCCTCCGCACACTGGAAAAGTCCGGTGCGAAATTAGTCCCGGGTTGGCCTGAAGGATTCAAACCTGCGGTCCTCAACGAAACGTATGTCTTCATGCTGTCATCGGTCCTGTTCGCCGTCGCTCCGCCAGAGGTGCAGGCCAGGATGGCGGAGGACAGTCGCAACCGCAACGACCCTTACGCGCTCGGTACCAGGGCAACACACGCAGAATGGATGCGCAAGAATTTGATGCGACTGGCGTGGCGCGCCCAGTGGCAGCGGTACTTCAGTGACATCGACGCGTTCGTGTGCCCCGTGTCATTCTCCTCCGCCTTCCGACACAACGCCGAAAAGAAGATCATTGCGACGCCCGAAGGGGATCGGCCCTACATGGACACCATGAACTGGATTGCCCTGGCCTCCCTCACGGGCCTGCCCGCAACAGCGGCCCCCATCGGCAAGACTTCATCCGGACTTCCGGTTGGTGTACAGGTTGTCGGGCCTATGTGGGAAGACGCGACACCGACCACACTTGCCGGTCTCATCTCTCAGGAAACTTGCGGCGGCTTCACTCCCCCGCCCGACTTCCGCTCGTGAAGAAATTCGATGCGCAACTCGCGCGGATCGAAGCGATGCGTGATGAGCCCCTCTCATCAGCGCTCATCACGGAACTACGGAAGGCAATCGGAAGTAAAAGCGGCTACCTCGTCGGCAAAGCTGCGGCCATAGCCTCGCGTCATCGGCTCACCGAGTTGATCCCCGATCTCATGAGCGCCTTCGATCGGTTCATGATGGATCCAGTCAAAGCAGATCCGCAGTGCTGGGGGAAGAACGGCATCGTCACCGCCGTCGCCGAATTGGGCTATGACAACGCGGACATATATCTCCGCGGAATAACGCACGTCCAGCTCGAGCCGGTCTGGGGAGGCACAGAAGATACCGCCGGAACACTAAGAAGTCGAAGCGCTCACGCCCTCATCGAGTGTCGATCGCTGTCCGATACGGACGTGCTGAGGCATGTCCTGCCTCTGCTCATCGACGCTGAAAAAGGAGTTCGAGTAGCGGCGGTGCAGGCAATCGCAAGAGTGAATCGTCCCGAAGCCGCCCTCCTGCTGAGACTGAAGGCCCTGGCCGGCGACAGCGAGGCAGAAGTTACAGGTGCGTGCTTCACCGGCATTGTGTCTGTCGAAGGTCCCTCAGCTCTGCCCTTCGTGTCACCATTCCTTACAGCCGCTGACCCCGACGTAGTCGCCGAAGCAGCACTGGCTCTCGGCCTGGCCCGACTCCCGGACGCCATACCACTCATCGTGGATCGTTGTCGGATTGAGCGCGACGCTGCACTCGCTTCAGTACTTCTGACTGCTCTGGCGGTCTCACACCAGGACGCGGCCCGCGATTTCCTTCTCACAGTAGTCGAAGACGATGTAGCGATCAGGGCAGCCGCTGCAGTGGAAGCGGTAGTCTCCGCCGGAGGTCTTACAGATGAACTGCGCGTAAAGTTCGCAGCTGCCGCGAAGCGGAACTCGGACGCCAGAGTGACGGCCGCCGCAGCGAGGCTCTAGCCGGCCAACCTATCCCCGCGGCTGGAAAGGTACGCCGTTCCGTAGAATCGTTCCCGACGTAATCTGCGCGATGGAACTGGTCCCGCACTGGCGCATCGTAAGCGTCAGTTCAGCACGAAGGATCTGCAGAACGCGCTCCACTCCCGGCTGACCATAAGCCGCGAGCCCCCAAATATAAGGTCGTCCGATGCCGACCGCACGTGCGCCTAACGCGAGCGCCTTGAAGATATCGGACCCGCGACGAAATCCGCCATCCACCAAAACTGGAAATTTCTTACCCGTTGCAGCAACAACCTCCGGCAGGATGTCGATCGTCCCCCGACCCGTGTCCGTGGCGCGGCCGCCGTGATTGGAAACGATCACGCCGTCTGCGCCGTGCTCACGTGCCAGCACTGCATCGTCTGCGGTATCGATGCCTTTCAGAACCACTTTCATCTGAGTCAGCTTCTTCAGCCGCTCGACGTATGACCAGTCCGCTCGCGCATTCATCACGGACGAGAGGCCTGACAACATCGGTTTCGAACGATTGCGTTCCGCGAGAGTAGTGCGAAGAGGATGTGCGGTATGGCAGCTCATGCAGTCCCGGGAGTCTGTCCGACCAAGCCTGACAGATGTCTCCGAATTGCGTCCAGGCAAAATGTCAACTGTCCACACCAGCACCTTGCATCCGGCCGCCTCGACCCGTCGGACCAGCTTCTCAGTGTCCGCCCACGATTCCGGCATGTACAGCTGAAACCACGGAGCACTCCCGTACGCTTGTGCAACCTCCTCCAGGCTCGTTGACGACACGGTCGAGAGCATTTGTCGGACCTTCTGCTGACGGCTGGCCCGCGCCGTGGCCACCTCTCCCTGCGGATGAAACTGCCTTTGAGAACCGACCGCGCTGACGTACAAAGGCATGTCCCACTCCTCGCCCAGCACCTCAGTCTGAAGATTTGCGGTCACAACTCCACTAAGGACTCGAGCCCTGAGTTCGTAGTGACTCATCGCCTCGCGATTACGACGCAGGGTCAAATCGTCATCGACTCCGGTAGATAAGTAGCCCCAGTGAGCCGGAGCCACAACCTCATGTGCCAAAGGCTCGAGTTCCATCACATTCAGCACATCTCCGAGCTGCGGACGCGGCATCGAAGCATCTGGAACCCACCCATAGAGCGGACTCGATGCAATGAAGCGCAGAAAATGCCGCCGGAAGATACCACGTTGAGGCATGGACCGTAAGTATACCGAACCAGGCGCACAACCACGCAAGTATAGGCCTTCTCCAGAGTATCCGCAGAGCACTAATGTTCTGCGCCCCTGTGCTTCGTCACAAAGCAAGTGGGGCGGGGAATTCTGCCCGCAGCCGACTTTTAGTCGGCTTGACTCCCACTGAAAAGCCGGCTGGCCGCCACCATTGAGCGCACCGCTAATCGGCCGAGACTTGTTAACCGTTCACACGCATCGAACTCGACAGTGGGTCAACTCACGATCCTCGATGGCGTAGCGGTCACGTAGCCACAAGGGCTTCCCAGTCGTGTAGCACGACCCGGTGCGGAAATCTCGCCAGGAGTCATCGACGGAATCACAAACCGGCTGCCATCGGCGGAAAGATCGAATGAGATAACCGAGTGATCGGTGGCGCGACCTTCGGCGTCGATAATAGGAAGCGGTCCCGGCCGGCCCGCGTGGACCCCGCATACAAAGCACGTCGGCGCGGACTTAAGGCGGCGCAGCTAACTCCTCGTTGACCTGCACTGTGGATTCACTCGTAAACCGGCGGTACTTCGAATAAGTCTGTTCGCCCTCGTAATACGCGATCGGCCCGCTGTGCAGCGGTAGTACAGTTCGGATTGCCGTCACCAGCCAAACCTCGCCGTCTCGCTGACGCCACTCATAGCTGGTAAATTCGCGCACCTTCGCCGGACCCTCCGGCTTTTGCCCGGACACATCCATCCGCATTCGATGCAATGTATGTTTATCGATCCAGAACTTCGCCGATGAATGCGCGACTCGCTGTTCGTCAAGGTTTTCTCCGCGTGGCGCATGAGCGGGCTTTGAATTGACGACCCAGCAGTCCCGGCCATCTACCACCTCCGAACCGCCCATCGTGAATTCGTGAAACTGAAGAAAAGCCCTGAACGGGTGAGACCGGCGGCGCTGTTCCGCGGGTGACGGAATACCAGGATTCGTTCTGCGATCTTCCGCAAGTTGCCGCAGCCTGGCGATCTCTGATCGTTCCTCCTCGGGCGTCAGCGGCTGCCCATTGATCGAAATCCGTCGGAACGCCGGCTTGCCCTCAATGAACGTGACCTCGAAAACGGAACTCTGTTCAGCAGCAAGTTGGCGGTCGCGGTCAAACGATTTGCGGATGATACTCTCTTCGAAAAGATAGTTCACCATTCTGCGTCGGTTTTCGTTTTCGGCCTCGAGCACGCGGGACATCAGCGCCTTCGCCTCTGCCGAGCCAGCTGCTCGCAGGTATGCACCCGTGCACAGGAGCAGTACGACTGCGCCTGCGCTATTGAATCGTGCTCGCACCCTCGACGCCCAAATTGCCGGGATCGACATTCCGATTAATATATCTATCCAGATCGATCACATAGGTGTCGGGCGATTCGACGAGCACCGGGGAGTGTGTCGCCGTGATGATCCGGAAGTTCCGCTTGTCGGCAAGCTCGAGCAGCATTTTCAGGATCCGCCGCTGATTCGAAGTGCTCAGTGCCATCTCCGGCTCATCCAGCAGCAACACCGTCCCGTCAGGCAGCGATGGGAAATTCTCCTGAAACATCGCCAGCATCACCTGTCCATGACTTGCAAGGTCCAAAAACTCGATCATCTCCGGATTGTCCTTAAACAGGTCTTTCTGCACTCGCGGGTTGTGCTGCTCAGCGTCAAAGAGAAATACTTGTCCGTAATCCACGCCCTGCTTGTCGAGGCGATAAATGTACCCGTCCGTCTTATCCCCTTTCAGTGCATAGTAAATCGAATGCAGGAGAGTTGATTTGCCGGAGCCGTTCTCACCCGTGATCATGATCACACGATGTGAGAGGTCAACCATCATCGGCATATGGAAGTTGAGGCTCACAAAAACGGGATGCGCCAGAATCTTTAGAAACATGCGAAATTTCAGGATAGCTTTCGATAGACTGAAACACGTGAGATCTAAATACTTCACCGCGGCCGTGATCGCCGCAGTAGCCGCAACCCTGGCTGTCGGGGCCGAGGACAAGCCGAAACCGGTAATTACCGAACATGGCCCCGAAAAGGCGGTGGGCAAACCCGAGAAACCACCCAAAGCCGGCAAGGAAGGCTGGGTCAGCATGTTCGACGGCAAGACTCTCGAGGGATGGCAAGCCAGCGAACATCCGGAAAACTGGAAAGTGGTTGATGGCGCCATTGTCGGCGGCGGACCTCGCAGCCACCTTTTCTGGATGAAGCAGCAGTGCGAAAACTGCGAATGGATCGCGACCGCGAAGATAAATCACGGCGGCAATTCAGGAATGTACTTCCGCGCCCAGGCCATTGTTCCGGAGTTTCCCAAAGGCTATGAAGCTCAGGTCAACACCAGTCACAAAGACCCGGTCAAGACAGGCAGTCTCTACAACATTGTCAAGGTCTACGATCAGCTCGTGCCCGACGACACCTGGTTCACGCAGCACATCATCGCCGACGGGGACCACATCATCATCAAGGTGAACGGGCAGACCACGGTTGACACTCACGACAAAACCTACAGCAAGGGCTATATCGCCCTGCAGGCACACGATCCCGGGAGCATCATGATGTACAAGGACCTGTACTTCCGGTCACTGCCGGTTAAAAAATAGACGGGACTGATCGAACCTCTGCAGCAGATCCGCCGGATCGCGATAGATCTCGACGCATCCGGCGGATCGGAGCTGCTCTTCCGGAAATCCGCCGCAAAGGACACCTGCAGGCGTCGCTCCTGCCTTGATCGCCGCTTCCGCATCGAACCGCGTGTCGCCAACTACGACCGCTTCCTCGCCTCGCAATTTCAACCGGTCCAGCGCAGCCTGAAAGATGTCCGGTGATGGCTTCGATTCTTTAACATCGTCAGCCGATGTTTGCGCCTGGACCAAATCCTCAACGTTAGTCAGCTTCAGATAGCTCTCGAGTTCCTCTCCCACAGCTGACGTGGCAAGCGCCGTCTTGCGGCCCGAATCCCGTACACGCTCGAACAGTTCCCGAACACAGGGAAAGGCCCTCAGGTGTGGCAGGTACTTCTGCGCAAAGAGATTCTTCCGAAAGTCACTGGCCTCCTTGCCATGCGTTTTCGAGAAATCCTCTCCTGCCAGTGTCTGGATGAGTTTCTCAGACCCCTTCCCAATCTGGTCTCGGACCTTGTCGAAGGGAATGTTCAAGCCGAAATGAGCGAAGGTCTCCTGCCATGCTTTCGCGTGTTGGTCTACGGAATCGACCAGTGTTCCATCGACATCGAAGAGGACTGCCTTGATATTCTTCGCCTGGATATCTTTCATGGTGCGGTTGTACGCGGAACATGCACGTACACAGCTTGTCCGACTCTTCTCGTGAACTCCAGTTTCAGGATCCCGCCACGGTCGGTATTACTGTCGGTCATCTCCTCATCATCGATTTCAATATCGAAGTCCGTTCGGGGAGGAAAACCTGTAAGAAACCACTCCTCCGGTGCCGAGCCGGCGACACGAAACTCGCGGCTCTGGGCCGGGCCGCTCAGGATCATCGCAGGCCCGACCACGAGCGGGTCCTTGAGCGGTGCCGGTCGAATCTGGCCATCGCGGAATAGCTGTCCGGTGCCGTTGCGAAAGCTGAACCACGTCGCGTCTTCTTCCCACGAAGATCGGGCAAACAGCATTCCCGCGCGTGAGTCATGCAGGGTCAGGGGCAGCTTATCGAAAGGCAACCCCGGCTGATAGGGATTGGCCCAGAGGAATTCGTATGGCGCTCCAAAAGCGCTCTTCAGTGCAAAGCGATCCAGCAACAGCCAGCCCTGCAGAAACTGCATCTCCTGGGCGTTGCTCTCATAGGCTACCAGCGCGAACTCAGAGGCGCGTGTGAGGGCGGAAAGCTTGAGATCAGGGTCGCCCTTGCCGTCATACGAGGGAATACGATAATCGTTCTCCGGCGCCGGATACGATGCCGGATAGTAGTTCAGTAACCGTCGCAATGCGAGGTCACGGAAGACCGGCCGGATATCGTCACGCATATCGATCTGGAGATTGTCCCGAAGCGCATGGGCCATCTCCATGAAGGGATACATGTCAACCGTTTCCAGCACTCTCGACCCATCATTGAGCGCCGGGGCTACGCTCTTGCGCCACCATCCCTCAACGATTGCCTGAAGGGATGCCGCGTCCTCGATTTCAATAGCGGCAAACACACGATCGCGAGCCTGTGCGAAAGTCATCGTGCTTAACGGCTTGCTGTTCAGACGGGACTTGAGTTGCTGTTGCTGCGCTTCATTAATGAACGTCGTGCACCAGTCCAGC
This sequence comes from Bryobacteraceae bacterium, assembly GCA_963794765.1. Lineage (GTDB taxonomy): Bacteria > Acidobacteriota > Terriglobia > Bryobacterales > Bryobacteraceae > JAWXCM01. Next base: position 107,397 of record CAWCGC010000053.1, read on the forward strand.
ACAATCGCAATCTGCCTCGCATCAGCAGAGCCGGCAGCCTGGAACGCCGTGCTGCAGGGCGCGGGTTCGTTCAGTATCTGGCCGTAAAGCGCCGAGGCAAAAGCCTGTTCCGGAACGGCGGCCTTACCTTTCATCAGCAGCTCGAACTGGTTCCAGCGGAGGCTTTGACGGTCCCGTTCGCGCCGTAATAACTTGAGTCGCCGCTGGTTCAGCAGCAGCCGCGGGCGTTCCGTATAGACTTTAAAGTCCTCAACCGCAGCAAGTGCGGTTGTTGTAAGGCATGTTGTTGCCAGGAAGAGAATCAGGATCGCGTGACGCATCCCGCTTCAGTGTGCCACATGCCACCAGCCCGGTCTGGTGCGTCCAAGACTGTGTCCTTGTGACACACTCGGCACAGCCTACGCCTCAGTTGACACAGTGTGCGAAACCGATAAATCGTTCGAATTCAGGCATTATTTTGTTGTTGCCACTGGCGTCTGGATTGCTAAGATAGAAAACGAATTGATGGAGTACCACTTTTAACCTGCCCCTCTGGTGCAGTGAGTGGTCGCTGAAGCGAGCGGGCTGAAGTCGAGCGTGCTTGCGGGAGCCGGTAATTCAGGTTTTGTGCCGCTCATTCGTCGACCGATCGTCTGGACCAGAGGGCATTTTGTTTTTAACGGCACTCTTTTTTGATCCGCCCCAGTTTCCGGTATCCGTACCCGTCCGAAACACACGGTGCAAATATGTAGGACGCGGGTTTGCAGCGTGATGGCGGTTTACTGGCCGCATGGACGAGCCGACGCCGGGGACTTCAGCCCTGGGACCGGGGCGTAAAGGCCGCACCGCGGGATTCCCGCCAGATTAAGCCGGTGCGGCCTTTTTCCTTTGCGATACGATAAGTTCGCTTCCGATGCGAACGCTGCCAATTCTCTTCTGCCTCGCTGGTTTGCTGTCGTCACTCACGGCGGCCGCACCGACTAACTACAAAGCCGGTGTCAGCGCTGTCGACATCACCCCTTCGGGTCCCATCTGGCTCTCCGGCTACGCAAGTCGGAAGAAGCCTTCCGAAGGCGTCCTCCAAAAGCTTTCAGCGAAGGCGCTGGCGCTCGAGGATAGTCGCGGAACGCGACTGATTATTGTCACCACAGACCTGATCGGTTTGCCTCGCACGATCACTGACGTGGTGGGCGCAAGAATCGAAAAGCAGTTCAATATCCCGCGTGCGAACCTCCTGCTCAACTCATCGCATACGCATACCGGCCCGATGATTCGCGGAAACCTGGTGACGCTTGCTGATCTGCCGGACGACCAGCAGCGCGTGATTCAGGACTACGCGACACAATTGACCGACCAGCTTGTGAACGTTATAGCCGGAGCGGTAGCAGCCATCAAGCCTGCTTCTGCATACTGGGGTGAAGGCACCGCAAAGTTTGCCGTCAACCGGCGGGAACGAGTTGCCGACGGAACAGTCCGCCTCGGTGGGAATGCCCAGGGACCTGTAGATCATAGTGTCCCGGTCCTCCGGATCGACGATGCCAACGGGAAGCCCTTCGCCATTCTCTTCGGCTATGCATGCCACAACACCACGCTGACGGGGGAGCACTATCAGATCAGCGGCGACTACGCCGGTTTCGCCCAGGGCGAGATTGAGAACTCCATGCCGGGAACGACGGCAATGTTCCTTCAGCTTTGCGCCGGCGATCAGAACCCGAACCCTCGCAGTGAGGTTCGCTACGCGGAGCAGCATGGCCGTGAATTGGCCGCCGAGGTAAAGCGCGTCGCTGATGGCAGGATGGAACACCTTCATGGACGTTTCGCATCCACGCTGACCTGGCGCGACCTGCCGATCCAGCCGGTAACTCGCACCGACTTCGAAGGCATGCTGTCATCAAAGGACGCTGCCCGTGTCCGGTTTGCGAAAGCGATGCTGCACCGGATGGACGAGCGTCAGCCAATGAAGACAGTTCCCTACCCTGTCCAGGCGTTCCGTCTCGCCGATGGCATCGTGCTCGTCGGTCTGGGAGGCGAGGTCGTCGTCGATTACGATCTGCAGCTGAAGTCCGCAAACCCCAAAATGCACTTGATCGTTGCGGGTTATTCGAACGATGTCATGGGGTATATACCGACTGCGAAGATGCTGTCGGAAGGCGGCTATGAGCCGATCACGAGTACCATCTACTATGGTCAGGCCGCCCCATTCTCGCCCGAGATCGAAAAGATGATTCTCGAAACCGCGAACGCTGCGATCAGAAAGGTGAAACCTTGAGGTACTTAGTTTCGGGATTACTGCTCGGCACGGCCGCACTGCTCTTTGCTGTCAGCCGCACGCCCGACATTCCGTTCGAGAAACACATGCTCGATAGTGGCGCTAACGAGCCCTGCGCGTTCGCGGATATTAACGGCGATGGCCGGCTGGACATCGTCTCAGGCGAGAACTGGTACGAGAACCCGACGTGGAAGAAGCATCACTTCCGCGATCTTCCGTACGCGAACAATTACATTGACGATTTCAGCGACCTGCCACTGGACGTCAATGGTGACGGCAAGCCGGATTTGGTGTCCGTCTCCTGGTTCGGCAAGAAGGTCGCATGGTGGCAGAATCCCGGTCGCGATGGCACGCCCTGGAAAGAGACCGTTCTCGAGAACAACTACAATGTTGAGTTTGCCTTCCTGGTCGACTTAAATAATGACGGCAAGGCCCAGGAAGTCTTGCCCCAGTTCGGCGGCGAGAACGCTCCCCTGGAATGGTGGGAGCTCAAGGACAACTCGCTCGTGAAGCATGTCGCCAGTCCTAAGAGTTACGGCCATGGCATCGGAGTTGGCGACGTAAATAAGGACGGTCGTAATGACATCCTGACTCCTGCCGGCTGGCTCGAAGCTCCGGCTGACCCTCGCTCAGGCGACTGGAAGCTGCATCCCGGGTTTCCCAAAGGCACCCAGTTCGGCTTCCTCCATGTCATGGATGTCAATGGTGATGGCCGGAACGACGTGATCGTCTCGCAGGCTCATGACTACGGCATTCTCTGGTTCGAGCAGAATGCCGACGGTTCCTGGACAAAACACGTCATCGATGAGAGCTGGTCCCAGGGACACGCCTTGACCCTCGTCGATCTCAATGGCGATGGCCGCAAGGACATCCTCACCGGTAAGCGCTACATGGCGCACAACGGGCGCGATCCCGGCGAGCGTGAACCTCTTGGAATCTACTGGTACGAGCAGATCCGCGGCGGTGACGGCAAGATCGACTGGGTTCGGCACATCATCGACTTCAGCACTCGCACAGGAGCCGGGATGCAAATTCCGGTTGCAGATCTCGACGGCGATGGCGACCTGGACTTCGCCGTCGGTGGAAAGAGCGGGGTCTATTTGTTCGAGAACCTGACTAAGACGCGAACGCGGACTTCAGAACAGCGAAGCTCTTCGGGACCGCGGTAGCCGCGGGCTCGTTGCCTTCCATCTCGAGCGAGATCCAGCCCTTGTATCCGGCTCCCTTGATGATGCCGGCGATCCGCTTGTAATCGAGGTCGAGTGTGTACCAGACGCCGCCGCCGTAGTACGTCTTCGCCTGGATGATCGTGGCATGCGGGGCCAGCTTGCCGATGCCCTCATAGGGGTCACCCGGGAAGTTTCCGGTATCGGCGTTGATGCCGAGCCAGGGCGAATCGACCGCGCGCCAGATCCGCAACAGCATATCGAGCGAGGTCGTAAGGCCCCAGTGATTTTCGAGGCACAGGGTCACGCCTGCTTGCTCCGCATGGGGCAAACAGGCCCGAATCGACTCCACGCACCACTTGAACGCATCGTCGTTGGTGTAGCCCGGCAGAGGCGGCTCATTCCCTTTCACTTTCATCAGGTCGTCGAAGGTCTTGACTGTCTTCCATCGGCCCGAGTTGAGCCGTACGGCAGGACAGCCGAGGTGAGCCGCCAGGTCGATACAGTGCTTCGTGTGCTCTATGTCCTTGTCTCGTTCGGCTTTGTCCGGCGATACGAAGTCCTGGTGAATCGAGAGCATCGGGAACGACAAGCCATAGCGAAACGCAAGCTGCCTGAGCTTGTTCATGTACGCCGGCGATTCATCGGCGAACTGGCGATGCAGTAATTCGACGCCATCAAAACCGATACGAGCCGCATCTTCGATGACCTTTTCAATTGGATACTTCTCTGGTTTGAAATGCCAGTAAGAGTAGGTCGATACGGCGAGCCGGAGCGGCGTTGTGGTTGGCGACGCGGCCCGCAGCTGAGCCGGAGCGAGCGGCGCCAGCGCTGCCGCGCCGAGCAAAGACCGCCGGGAAATCGGGAAATCCATCTTTTGAACTATACCCGAATGCCGTACACTATATGCACTATGAGGTCAGCCGCCGCTCTCCTGCTGCTGGTTATTAGTACTAATCCTGCTACCGCGCAGCTCGCCCGGCCGCCTTACGCAATAACAAATGCGAAGGTCGTAACCGCTCCGGGAAAGACTATTGAGAACGCAACAATTCTTGTTCGCGACGGAATAATCGAAAATGTCGGGACAAATCTGACAATTCCGCCCGATATGCGGATTTTTGAAGCATCCGGCGTTACGGTCTATCCAGGCCTGATCGATGGCGCCACCCACTACGGATTTCCGGTCGCAGTGGCGAGACCTGGCGTCCTTCCGCCTGCAACCCCGCCAGCACCCCCGACGGAGGACGTCAACTCGCCCGACCGATACCTTCGACCACAGCCGACCGGAGTCAACGCCGACGTCTCGGCTGCCGCGCGAATGACGCCTCCGACGCAGCCCGACCCCCGTCGAAACCAGGGATTCACGACCGTCCTGTCGATCCCTCGCGACGGCCACTGGCAGGGTTCCAGCGCACTGGTAAACCTCAGTTCCCCAGATGCCCGGGCAATCGTCCTTACGCCGGTGGCGATGCATGTGAACTTCACCCTCGCGCCGGCGGCTCCGGGCATTTATCGATATCCGTCCTCCCTGATGGGGGTGTTCGCGGTGCTTCGGCAGACACTGCTGAATGCGCAGGCCTATCGCGAGGCGAAGCACGTCTATGAGGCAGCCGGCCGAAGCGGCCTTCCTCGCCCGAACGTCGATCCGACGAGCGAAGCGCTGCTGCCGGTGCTCGACGGCAAGCTCCCGGTCGTGTTCACGGCGGACAGCGCCGAGTCGATCCGGCGCGCTATCCGGTTCGCGGATGAGTTCAAACTCAAACCGATGATCCTCGGCGGGGTCGAAGCCTGGAAAGTGGCGGACGTGCTTAAGGCCCGCGACATCCCGGTACTGGTGAGCATCGCGCTACAGCCCGCAACCCAGGGCCGGCCGTTCTCGGCTGCCGCAGATCCGGCCGAGCCACCAGTTAACAGCCTGGCTCGGATCGCCGCCGAGGAGAACCCCGGCATGCTCGAGAAATCCGGTGTCCGCTGGGCATTCGTTACTGGCGGCTTCGAGCGGCCGGAGCAGATCCGGGACAAGATCCGGACCGCCATTCGCCGGGGACTCGGCGAAGATGCGGCGTTACGTGCCCTGACCACATCCCCGGCTGAAATCCTCGGAGCGTCGGCTCAACTGGGCAGCATCGAGAAGGGTAAGGTCGCCAATCTGGCGCTCGCCGAAGGCGATATCCTCCAACCCAGAACGCGCGTTCGAGGCGTGATGATTGACGGCGAGTTCTACTTCCCGACGGCGCTGCTGTCTGTATCTCGCAGCGGTGTTCGCTCGCCGGCCGAACTGGCGGCGGAGGGAACGGCGAGTCGGCAGCAGACGCCGACTACCGATGATCCGGCCCCGCCAACTCCTCGCGGGGCGAAGCCCGATTCGACGACGGCCAACCCGCTGCCGGAACGGCGACCGCCGGACCCCGAAGCCGCTCCTCGTGACCTCGTGATTCGCAACGCGACCATTCTGACGGTAACTAAAGGGACCATTCCAAACGGGTCCATCTGGCTGCACGAGGGCAAGATCCAGGAAGTCGGACCGACTGTCAAGGCGCCCGCGGATGCAAAGATCATCGAGGGTACCGGCCGCTTCGTGATGCCCGGCATCATCGACTCGCACTCGCATACTGCGATCAGCGGCGGTGTAAACGAGATGGGACCGAGCGTGACCGCCCAGTGCCGCATCACGGATGTCATCAACCCCGATGACGTGGACCTGTATCGCGAGGCGGCGGGCGGTGTGACGACCCTCAACATCCTTCATGGCAGTGCGAATGCCATCGGTGGGCAGAATGCGACGGTGAAGGTCAAGTGGGGCAGTCCGGTGGAGCAGATGCTCTTCCCGGGGGCGCCGCGCGGGATCAAGATGGCGCTTGGCGAGAACCCAAAGCGATCCAATGGAAACCGCAGCGGGACGAGGTTCCCGAACACGCGAATGGGCGTCGAGGAGGTCATCCGGGAGACGTTCAAGGCTGGCCGCCAGTACAAGCTCCAATGGGAGGCCTATGAAGCGAAGGTCGCTCGTGGAGAGAAGGCCATCGCCCCGGAGCGGAACCTGACGCTGGATGCGATCCGCGACATCCTCGACGGCAAGGTACTGGTTCATGCCCATTGCTATCGGGCAGATGAGATCTCGATGCTGCTCGACCTTGCTGATGAGTACGGCTTCAAGATCCGGTCGTTGCAGCATGTTCTCGAGGGCTACAAGGTGGCGGATAAGATCCGGAAGCACGGCGCTGGCGCCTCGACCTTCGCCGACTTCTGGGGCTATAAGATGGAGGCCTTCGATGGGACGGCTTACAACGCCGCGCTGCTGGTAAAGGCTGGTGTCCGCACCGCGGTGAACTCCGACTCCGATGAACGGGCCCGAAGGCTGTACACCGAGGCGGCCAAGGCGATCAAGTACGGCGGTCTCTCGGAAGAGCAGGCGTTACGACTGATCACGACGGAACCGGCCTGGATGCTCGGAGTCGAGAAGCGCGTCGGAGCGCTCGAGCCCGGCATGGATGGCGATCTGGCAGTCTTCAACGCTCATCCGTTTAGTCCCTATGCGCGAGTTGAAATGACGCTGGTTGATGGCCAGGTCATCTTCGACCGCGAACGCGACTTGAAGTCGCGTGTTCCCTGGCGACCCGAGTTCGAGACCAATGCGACTGTCCCGACTTCGGACGGGGATGAAGAGGAGTTGCGCTGATGCGGCGGGTGTTCTCTTGCCTTCTCGTCCTTTCAGTTGCCGCGTCGGCCGAGACAATCGCGATCGTAAATGGCCGCGTGTTCCCGATCAGCAGTGCGCCGATCGACCGGGCGACGGTCGTCATTACAGACGGAAAGATAACGGCTGTTGGGCCGAATGCCTCCGTTCCCAAAGGGGCTCGAAAGATCGACGTTTCCGGACTGTCGGTCTACCCAGGGTGGATCGATGGCTGGACTCGGGTTGGTTTGTCCGAAATTTCCAGCGTCAGCGGCAGCGTGGATGTCGCCGAGATCGGGTCGTTCAATCCTGGCGCTCAGGCCTGGATCGCGGTGAATCCGCACAGCGAGATGATCAAGACGGCCAGGGTTAACGGCATCACGACGGCGCTGGTTGCGCCCGCGGGTGGCCGTGTATCCGGGGTTGCGTCAGCCATGGATCTGTTCGGGATGTACCCCGACCAGATGGCCGTACTGAAGAATGCCGGCGTGGTTGTAAACCTGCCTGTTGCTGCGAGGGCCCGGGGAACGTTCAGCAGTCTCGGACCGGTGCCGAATCCGGAACAGCAGCGTGCGGAGGAACTGGAGAAGCTGAAGCAGTTCCTGCGAGAAGCGAAGCGGTACTCGGACATGCGCGCCCGTTCTGCTGAGACGCCGGGCTCGGCTGTCGATACGGGGCTCGAATCCATGCTTCCGATGATCCGCCGGGAACGGCCAATGATCGTCCCGGCTGACAGCTATCGAGACATACGAGCGGCCATCGACCTTGCGAACGAGTTTGGACTGAAACTCGTCATCGCCGGCGGGGCCGATGCCTGGAAGCTCACCGACCTGCTCGCCAAGAGCAAGGTCGCAGTGCTCTATAGCGCCGTTCATGAACTGCCTCGTTCCGTAGAGGACCCCTACGATGTCCCGTTCTCGACTCCGGAAGCCCTCCGACGTGCGGGTGTACCGTTCGCGATCGTCAGCGCCGGAACATCGGACGTCCGCAACCTGCCATATCGCGCTGCCATGGCTGCGGCTTATGGGCTGGAACGGGAAGACGCGCTGAAGTCCATCACGTTATGGCCGGCGGAGATCCTTGGGATCGCGGATAAGGTTGGCTCAATCGAAGCTGGTAAGCTCGCGAACCTGTTGGTCTCTCGCGGCGATCCGCTCGACATACGTTCCGAGGTCAAGTATGTCTTCGTGGAGGGGAAAGAAGTACCACCGGGGAACCGGAACCTTCAGTTGTTTGAGGAGTTCAGTCCCAGCGCCACGAAGTGACAGTTATTCAGTTGTCAAAGATCGAGGCAAACAAAAAGGGCACCTTTCCGAAGAAGGTGCCCTTTTTGTTTGCGACGCTGAGTTGGTTTAGCTAAACGGGTACAGCGGGATTGCCGGGCCGGTGCTTCCGGCGGTTCCGTCGTTCCCTTCGGTTGGGGCTCCCACTCCGACTGGAACCTCTTCGCCTTCCAGCGAGGCCGCCGGTTTGTTGATCTGGCGGCAGAAGATGCCGGTGTCGCCGAGGTAGACTTCCAGTTCCGCGGGCCGCGGCAGAGTGCCCTGGATCAGCGCTTCTGAGAGCGGATCCTCGATGTATTTCTGCAGTGCGCGGCGCAGCGGACGCGCTCCGTAGCTGCGGTCCGCCAGTTTTTCTCGAGGATGTAGCGAGCGGCGTCGTCGGCTCAGCCGGATCTTGATCTGCTTGGCCACCAGATTGATGTTGATCTGATCGACCAGCAGGTGGATGATCTGGAGCAGGTCTTCATCGGTCAGCGACGTGAACAGAATCACTTCGTCCAGACGGTTCAGGAACTCGGGGTTGAAGGCCCGCTTGACTTCGCCCATCACCTGTCCTCGACCTTGGCGGGATGCGTGTCCGAGTGCATCGCGAACCCGATCCTGACGCTTCTCGAGGAAGCGCGCGCCGAGGTTCGACGTCATGATGATGATCGTGTTCTTGAAGTCGACCGTGTTGCCGAGACCGTCGGTCAACTGGCCGTCTTCAAACACCTGCAACAGGATGTTGTAGACATCCGGATGCGCCTTCTCGATTTCATCGAGCAGGATGATCGAGTACGGCTGCGCGCTTCACGCGTTCGGTGAGCTGGCCGCCTTCCTCATAGCCGACGTATCCCGGAGGCGAACCGATCAGCTTCGAGACCGAGTGCTTCTCCATGAACTCCGACATATCGAAGCGGATCAGCGATTTCTCGCTGCCGAACAGGAACTCGGCAAGCGCGCGGGCGACTTCGGTTTTGCCGACGCCGGTCGGTCCGAGGAACAGGAACGAACCGGCGGGGCGCTTGGGCGATTTCAGGCCCGCGCGCGAACGGCGGATGGCGCGGGACAGAGCGGAGATCGCTTTCTCCTGGCTGATGACGCGCTTGTGCAGCTCTTCTTCGATGCGCAGCAGCTTGGTGACTTCTTCCTCGCGGATGGCGGTCATCGGAACGCCGGTCCAGCGGGCGACCACGTCCTCGATGTCGTCCTTGGTGACCACGCCGGTGGAGGTGTCGTCGAGGTTGTACTTCTCGCGCAGCAGGCGCAGGTTCTCGCGTTCCTTGCGCTCTTCATCGGAGTAGAAGCGCGCCTTCTCGAACTCGTGGTTCGCGATGGCGTTCTCCATCCGATGGACGATGAACTTGATGCGCTTCTGGATGTCGGCGACTTCGGTCGGAAGCGTCGTCTGGCGCAGTTTCACGCGCGCGCCGGCTTCGTCGATCAGATCGATGGCCTTGTCCGGCAGGAAGCGATCCGGAATGAAGCGGGTGGAGGTGTAGACGGCGGATTCGATCGCCTCGTCGGTATAGGCGACGGCGTGGAACTTCTCGTAGCGCTCCTTGATGCCGAACAGGATGCGGATGGCGTCGCTCTCGTTCGGCGGCGGAACCTTGACGGCCTGGAAGCGGCGTTCGAGCGAGCGATCCTTCTCGATCGACTTGCGATATTCGCCAGGCGTGGTTGCGCCGATGCACTGAATCTCGCCGCGCGAAAGGGCGGGCTTCAGGATGTTGGCGGCGTCGAGCGAACCTTCGGCGGAACCGGCGCCGACCAGCGTGTGCAACTCGTCGATGAAGATGATGGCGTTCTGGTTCTCCATCAACTCCTTCATGATGGTCTTCAGGCGCTCTTCGAACTGGCCGCGGTACTTGGTACCGGCGACGATCAGCGAAAGATCGAGCGCCAGAATGCGCTTGTCGGCAAGGAAGGACGGCACGTCGCCGTCGGCAATACGCTGGGCCAGGCCTTCGACGATGGCCGTCTTGCCGACGCCGGGCTCGCCGATCAGCACCGGATTGTTCTTGGTGCGGCGGCAGAGGATCTGGACGACACGCTCGAGTTCAAAATCGCGCCCGATCAGCGGATCGAGCGAGCCGTCGATCGCGGCCTGGGTCAGGTCGCGGCTGAATTCGGCAAGCAGCGAGCTTTCTTTGGGCCGGTTGGACGACATCTTCTCCGAAGAAGAACGCGCGATTTCTTCGCGAACCTGGGACAGCCGCAGACCGCGCTCATGCAGGATTTCGGCGGCAAAGCTCTTGTCTTCGCGCAGCAGCCCGAGCAGCAGGTGCTCGGTGCCGATGTGCTTATGGTTCAGGCGTTCGGCTTCTTCCGCGCCATAGGCCAGTACGCGTTTGCACTCATGGCTGAGCGGGAGGTCGACCGACGTGGAAACCTTCTCACGGATCGTGGTGTGCGCCTCGATCTGCTTACGGATCGATTCGATTGCGGCGTGCGACCGCAGGAACCGGTTGGCCAGCGCCTTATCCTCTCCGCAGGAGCCCGAGCAGCAGGTGTTCGGTCTCGATATAAGGACTTCCGAACTGGCTCGCCTCATATCGCGCAAAGAAGATAACGCGCCGGGCCTTTTCGGTATAACGTTCAAACATGTTCCGTCCCGTCTTTCCTTGCAGGGTCGTCGTCGCTGCCTCGGAAGCGCTGCAAGCCCGCCTCCGGCGCCTTCATTTCAAGAAGCGTTCCGTTCTCTAAGTGTAAGATGCGGTCACATCGTCTCGCGAATCCCTGATTGTGAGTGACGAAAACTGACGTGAGCCCGTGCCGACGGTGTAATTCATCGAATACATCGGCCACTTTTTCCCCTGTTCGCGCGTCCAGGTTGCCCGTCGGTTCGTCTGCCAGAAGAACTTTCGGCTTTCCGACGAGTGCTCGCGCTATGACCACCCTCTGTTGTTCGCCGCCGGACAGTTCGCCAGCCCGGTGCTGAATTCGTGCGCCGAGGCCGACTTCTTCGAGACGCTCCCTGGCATTGCGAGAGGCTTCCGCGGGCTCGACGCCCCTGATGAGGAGAGGCATCATCACGTTTTCTAACGCGGAAAACTCGGGCAGCAGGTAATGAATCTGCCAGACAAAGCCAACGTGCCGATTCCGGAAATCAGCCAGGCCCGTTTCGCTAAGGGCAGTTAATTCCAGATCTCCGTATTGGATACACCCTGTTGTGGGACGGTCGAGACCGCCGAGAAGGTGCAACAAAGTGCTCTTGCCTGCGCCGGACTCGCCGGTGAGCGCGAGCCGCTCGCCTTGTTTCACTTCGAAGTCGAGGTTTTCGAAGACGGTTACTGAATTTTGACCGGATTGGTAGCGCTTGCCCAGCTGGGAGGTTCGGATTGCGACGCGCGGTTCGGCGTTGATCAAGGGCTGTATCTATATTAATTCGCAGCGGCTTGATTCGCTGCGGTTCCGAGTGGGACACCCGGGCCGCGGGCGCCCTGCGGACTTGTGAGGGCAGAGGCGGGTGGGTTGAAGGACGAAGCTCGGGTTCGTTTTCGAAAGCTGCGAAGAGCACGCCCGCGGTTGCGGCTTTCAGAGGCTCATTGGTTTCTGCAGCTTGCGGCGGCTTTGACCGTTCCGGAACAGCTGGTGACTCGGGTTTGTTTCCGCCGATTTTCCTGCGTGCGCTGCGCCGGCTTGCCGGCACAAGACGGGGGTCGTCCGGTGTGTTCCGGTGCAGGGGTGAGCACGAAACGAACTGGGTTGCGGTTTTGGCCTGGTTGATGGGATTGGCCGAGTTCGGCTGTTCGACGGTGCTGCCTTCGGGGCCCGCTTCGGGGGCGGTTTCGCTCGTTGGTCCGGTGCCGCCGCCGTGGTCGGGATCGAGCTGCTGCCTGCGGTATTCGCGCAACTCCTTCACCAGCCAGCGCTGGTTTCGCAACGTCTGGCCGATTTGCCGGCTGAGGACACCCGTCGCATGCAGAAGGCCGGGGGTGTGTTCGAGTGCGGCTGCCAGGCGTTCGTCCTCGGTTGCGTTGCAGGTCTCCCGCTCGATAGCGAAGGCTTCCGCATCGTCGAACATTGCGCGGTCGAGGAGTCTGGCGTGGGCGATCTGCTGACGACGCAGCTCGATGCGGGACTGGACGATCTCGCCGACGAGTTCCCATTCCCATTCATCGCGGGGCCGAAACGCGCGAAGGCACGCTTCCTGAACTTCGGAGAGAAGTTCGCGATTCTCGTTGTGCAAGAGCGTCTGCTCGGCAGGCGAGGCATTGGGATCGATAAAACGGTATGCGGTTGAGGTCACTGTGTGCGTTCTGCTGGTCAACCCATGCTTGATGGCGTTCATTGAAGACCGCCTTTTCCCCTCGGCGGACACAGGCCCACGGGATTTGGCTCCGTTGAGACGCGATGCTTCGGCTCTGGTGAGTGGCGGCTTCGCAGTTGTCTCCGAGACACAATCCGCCGGGCTAAGAGAGGTGTCTGTGCCGGTAAGCTGATGGTCTGCCGCGTTCCATTTGTTTTCGATCTGTTGCATCGCTCGGTCCTCCCCAAGGTCGTCGGGCGTGAGCGCGTTGCGGAACGCGCTCCTCGGCCGGACGTGAGGGTAGCAGCCAGATGTCTCGAATTTGCCCCGATTTTCGGGATGACAGGGTGCTTCTTCTTTGTTTTCAATGCAAAATTTTTGACCGTGACGCGACAACGGGTCTGGCGGGGTGCTGCTTTTTGCTGCTTTTCACCTAAGCCGGGGCAATTTGTCCGTTCGGGGCGGAATTGTCGTCGAATCCGGCGAATTTTAGTCCACAATTTTGGAGTCCGTTGAACTGTTTTCAGGCTCTATCTCGTTTATTTGCACCACTGGCATCCGTTTTGGACCGGAAATCGATACAGGTGCATGTTAGATTTCTGCCGTGACGGGGCGGCGTGCGTGGTTCAACATTTCGGGCCGTGAGCGGATTGTGAGGATCGCCAGGCCCGAAGTGTCAATGGACCCCGGGACGGCTCCCTTCGACTCGTCCGGACGGGTTGTGCCGCCGGATGCTCTGCGGTTTGCGCGCGAGATGCTCGAGTTCGAGCCAGATGACAGACAAAGCCAGTTGCTTGAGAAGCCGATCCGCCGGCTGCTGCTGAATTGCACGCGGCAGTGGGGCAAGTCGACGATCACGGCGATTGTTGCGCTGCATCGTGCGTGGACCACTCCGGATTCGCTGATTCTGGCTGTGAGCGGGAGTCAGCGGCAGTCGAGCGAGTTTCTTCGCAAGGTGAGCGGGTTCCTGCGGCGCCTGGGTGAGAAGGCTCGGGGCGATGGCACGAACCGAAGCTCACTGGTGCTGCCGAACGGGTCGCGGATCGTGGCGCTGCCTGAGGTGGAAGAGACGCTGCGCGGATTCTCGGCGGTGTCGCTGCTGATTGTGGATGAGGCGGCGGTAGTTCGCGATGACGTGTATCATGCGCTGCGGCCGATGCTGTCGACCTCCGATGGGGATCTGTGGCTGCTGAGTACGCCTCGCGGCAAGAGCGGATTCTTCTGGAATGAATGGTCCAGTGGCGGGCCGGAGTGGATGCGAGTTTCGGTAAAGGCTGAGGATTGCCCACGGATTTCGACGAGCTTTCTCGAGGAGGAGCGCCGGAGCAAGGGCGAGATGCACTTCCGCCGCGAGTACTGCTGCGAGTTTGTGCAGCCGGAGAACGCGGTGTTTCGCGAGGAGGACATTGCGGCGTGTCTGTATGATGACGAGCCGCTGTTTTCCGAGCTGATTACGGTACCTTCTTCGCATTCGAGGACTACTTCTTCTGAGGCTGATTTGCCGGACCCGTCCGGTGCGGGAGGGCGGCGATGATGAATGCGATTCGGACTGGTGCGGCGGGACTGCGGCGGCATCCGATGTTCTTTGTGGGGCTGGATCTGGGGAAGGCGCAGAACCATACGGCGCTGTCGGTGATCGAGCGACGGGAGATGGTGTATTACGATCGCGATCCGGTGACGCAGGCGTTCCGGACGGAGCTGACGATGCGCATCCGGCATCTGCAGCGAATCCCGCTGGACACGCCGTATCCGGACATTGTGGAGTTTGTGCGTCGGGTTGTGAGCCGGCCTGAGCTGGGCAGTGGTTCGGGCGGGCGACGAACCTCGCTGGTGGTGGATGCGTCCGGGGTGGGTGCTCCGGTGGTGGATCTGCTGCGGAAGGCTCAGCTGCCGTGTCTGCTGGCGCCGGTGACGATTACTTCCGGCGATCGCGAGACCAGCGATGCTCTCGGGTATGGGGTGCCAAAGCGGGACCTGATTGTCGGGCTGCAGGTGGCATTTGAGAACCGTTGGCTGCGGGTCTCGCGGGGCGCGGCCCATGCTGAGGAGTTTGTTAAGGAACTGCTCGATATGCGGCTCTTTATGTCGCGGTTCGGTGGCTATGAGCGTTATGAGGGAGGGGTTCAGGATGATCTGGTTTTAGCGACTGCTCTGGCCTGGTGGAAGTTGCGGCGCAGCTGGCCTGAGATGCCGGCGAGTGGCAGTGGGCATGTGTGTTGAGGTTGGACGCTGGCGGATCGGCCGTTACAACGGCGCAAGCCAAACGAAGGGAATCGTGAACACGAGAAGTTGCCGGGCGGCAGCGATCTTACCCGGGCCTGACCAGCGCCAGGGCATCAGCGGCTGCGGGGAATCGGGATTGTGCCAGTGGGTATCGTTCGCGTTTGGGTTGCCATGCCAGGTGCCGCTACTTGTCGACAACTCGGCATTCGCCCGCAATTCCGTGGTACGGCGGTCGGTCTTCCGGGACAGGAAGGAACATTGCGATCGCAAATGCGTTTCCGTTCCTGATCGGTTGATCAGGACTGGAAGCCTTGACTTATCAATGAAGTATGTTTCGCTAACACATCGCTTTTCTATCTGCCGAAAGCGCCCGGTGACATGGTGGTTGGTGAAGCTCTTGATTTCCCGGGAGCCGTGACACAAGGCTTCGATCTCCCGGATGCACGTCTGATGATTGCCATCGCCCTTGAGGACGTCGCGACATTGTTCCTGGAAGAAGGCAGGCCGCTCCCGGTGCCCTTAGCAGAGGCACACAGCACGCAGAAGCCGACCTCATCGAACTTGTGCCGCTGTCGGTTCATGCCGGAACGGTTTCAAGGTAGAACGGCACGAACTTCTGGACCATTTGCGACGGTACGGATGTACTGTCGTGAGGGAAGGTGGCCGTCACACGATCTTCACGAATCCGGCGACGGGGCGAAAGCTCCCGTACCCAGACACGGCGAGCTTAACAACCGGCTTGCCCGCAAGATCTGCGACCAGTTGAGCATTGCCCCCGATCCGATGACACACTGTGCGTTTCTCGTTCCTAATAATATCGACAACGTACAACCTGAGTGGGTACAGCGGTGGGCATTTACCGTCAGGTTGACTTCCGATCGGCAAACTGGACGGCCGAGGTCCGCTCCGGACAGACGCGATGTACCTGCTTTGGGTATGAGATTTAGTCGCGCTGCCACTATCCTCGACTGCTGAAACACATAGGCGTTGAGTTCAGCAAATTTGGAGAATGCGAGTCAGACAGGCCTGCGCCGCAAATACCGCATGGCGGAATCAACCGACACAGCACAAGCGGAATCGCGGTGAAAAGCTGTGGGTTGGGGTATGTCCTACGTAGATCATCTACCACAGGAGTTTGATGGCGAATTGGATTAGGCGCGGTGGCCGGGCTCCTGATATGCGTCCGAAGTTCGGGCCGTCGGCCGCATTTCCGTCGGGCTGCATAAATTGAGCGTGGTTCCAGGCATTGAAAAATTCCGCCCGAAACAGAACACGCATGTAGTCGCCCACATGCGTCACCCTGGACACGCCCAAGTCCCAGTTGTTCAACCCGGGACCATAGATTACTGTCGGTCCGGAGTTGCCGAAGTACCCGGGCGACGAGACCGGAAAACAGGCACTATTGAACCAGAGGAAACCATTGTTGCGAATATTTCCCGAGAGTCCGCTGTCGCGGCCATCACACACTCGATTTGGAAGGTGACCCGGACCGAGTTCCGGTCTGGTTTGGTCCCGACAACAAAACGGGCTGACCCGTCGAGAAGGTTGTAATCGCGCTGATGGACGAGCCCCGTGTCACAGGTCCCCTCCCGAACGGAATCTCCCAAACGGCGCTGGCAACGGCACGGTTTTTGACATCGAATGTGGCCGGACCTTTGTCGCACGCCCTGCATCGCGGCGATCTGGGCCCGTGGGAACCCGGTGGATTCCCATGCGTCGGACAGCGTCTTGCCAACCCGGACAAGGGGTCGCAACCGGATCCGTTCGGCTTCGGCGGCGGCGACTTCGACATGAACAACCTCGGGCAGATCTTCTCCAAGCTCGGCGAGATGTTCAGTGGCGCAGGCACCTCGATGGCGGGCGGCGCCCAGTCCGGGCCGGTCAACTACGACCTGGCCCGCCAGCTGGCGTCCAGCTCGATCGGGTTCGTCAAGCCGGTGCCCGAGAAGACCAGCGCCGCCGTCGCCGACGCGGTGCGGCTGGCCGACACCTGGCTCGACGGCGTCACTCCGCTGCCCGCGGGCACCACCAAGGCCGTGGCGTGGACGCCCAGCGAGTGGGTCGACAACACCCTCGCCACCTGGAAGCGGCTGTGCGACCCGGTCGCCGAGCAGATGTCGACGGTGTGGGCCTCGGCGCTGCCCGAGGAGGCCAAGGCGATGGCGGGCCCGCTGATGGCGATGATGACGCAGATGGGCGGCATGGCCTTCGGCTCGCAGCTCGGCCAGGCGCTCGGCACGCTGTCGCGAGAAGTGTTGACCTCCACCGACATCGGGCTTGCCGCTGGGCCCCAAGGGCGTGGCCGCGCTGATGCCGGAGGCCATCGAGACCCTCGCCGAGGGGCTCGAGCAGCCGCGCAGCGAGATCATGATGTTCCTCGCCGCCCGCGAGGCCGCGCACCACCGCCTGTTCAGCCACGTGCCGTGGCTGTCGACCCAGTTGCTCAACGCCGTCGAGGCCTTCGCCCGCGGCATGAAGGTCGACATGAGCGGCATCGAGGACCTCGCCGCAGGGCTTCAACCCCGCCTCGCTCGGCCGACCCGTCGGCCATGGAGCAGCTGCTCAACCAGGGCATCTTCGAGCCGAAGTCGACCCCCGAGCAGGTCGCGGCGCTCGAACGCCTCGAGACGCTGCTGGCCCTCATCGAGGGCTGGGTGCAGACCGTCGTGACCGCCGCCCTCGGCGACCGCATCCCCGGTGCCGTCGGCGCTGAGCGAGACGCTGCGCCGCCGCCGCGCCACCGGCGGGCCCGCCGAGCAGACCTTCGCGACGCTGGTCGGACTGGAACTGCGGCCGCGCAAGCTGCGCGAGGCCGCGGTGCTGTGGGAGCGGCTGACCGAGGCCGTCGGCGCCGACGCCCGCGACGCGGTGTGGCAGCACCCCGACCTGCTGCCCGGCGCCGACGACCTCGACGAACCCGCCGGCTTCATCGACCGCGTGGTCGGCGGCGACACCAGCGGCATCGACCAGGCGATCGCCGATCTCGAGAAGGACTTCGACGACGACGACCAAGGGCCCCGGACGCCGGCCCTGTGGATAACTAAGACGCCGCTGCGGCGTCGCCGTGGCAGAGTCGTCGCATGTCGAGCCACACCCTCAATCCGGCGATGCCGGTGCTCGTCCGGCCCGACGGCGTCGTGCAGGTGGGCTGGGATCCGCGGCGCGCGATGCTGGTCCACCCGCCCGACGGGCTGTCGGCCGCCGCGCTGGCCGACCTGCTGCGCGCCATGCAGTCCGGCGTCGCGACGACTGATCTGCGCGCGCTGGCGGTCAACCGCGGGCATCGTCGACGCCGTCCGCGATGACGGACTGGTCGCCTCCCTCGTCGAGGCGGGGTCTGGCGACCGACGTCGCCGCCGCAGACCCGGTCGGCGTCGATCCGCATCCACGGCCGCGGCCCGCTGTCGGACCTGCTGGCCGGCGCGCTGCGCTGTTCGGGCGCCAGGGTCCGGCAGAGCAGGCTCAACCACGCCGGCGTCACGACCGGCGCCGCCGACCTGGTGGTGCTGTCGGACTTCCTGGTCGCCGATCCGCGGGTGCTGCGCGACCTGCACGAGGCGCGGATCCCGCACCTGCCGGTGCGGGTGCGCGACGGCACCGGGCTGGTCGGCCCGCTGGTGATCCCCGGGCGTGACCAGCTGCCTGGGCTGCGCCGATCTGCTACCGCAGCGACCGCGACGCGGCGTGGCCCGCCGTCGCCGCCCAGCTGCGCGACGCGGTCGGCAGCGCGGACCGGGCCACCATGCTCGGCACCGCCGCGCTGGCGCTGAACCAGGTCGACCGCGTCATCAAGGCCGTCCACGAGTCCGATGACCCGCGCCGCGCGGGCGAACCGCCACCCACCCTGGACACCACGCTGGAGTTCGACGTGCGCACCGGCTCCACGGTGAGCCGCCGATGGTCGCGACACCCGCGGTGCGAGTGCTCGACGCGCACCCGCGTGACGCCACGCGCACTGATTGCTGACACATCGCGGCCGGCCGTCCAGGTTCGTCATGGATGATGGTGGAGTGGCAGACATCAAGCGTGGACGAGCGGCCCGCAACGCGAAGCTCGCGAGCTTGCCCGTCGGCATCGCGGGCCGGGCGGCGCTCGGCTTCGGCAAGCGACTGACCGGCTCGTCGAAGGACGAGGTCAACGCCGAGCTGATGGAGAAGGCGGCCAACCAGCTCTTCACCGTCCTCGGCGAGCTCAAGGGCGGCGCGATGAAGGTCGGCCAGGCGCTGTCGGTCATGGAGGCCGCCGTTCCCGAGCAGTTCGGCGAGCCCTACCGCGAGGCGCTCGACCAAGCTGCAGAAGGACGCCCCGCCGCTGCCCGCGGCCAAGGTGCACCGCGTCCTCGACGCCCAACTCGGCACCAAGTGGCGCGACCGGTTCACCTCGTTCGACGACACCCCGATCGCGTCGGCGAGCATCGGCCAGGTGCACAAGGCGGTCTGGTCCGACGGCCGCGAGGTCGCCGTCAAGATCCAGTACCCGGGCGCCGACGAGGCGCTGCGCGCCGACCTGAAGACCATGAAGCGGCATGGTCTACGGTGTTCAAGCAGCTGTCCCCCGGCGCCGACGTCCAGGGCGTCGTCGACGAACTGATCGAACGCACCGAGATGGAACTCGACTACCGGCTGGAGGCGGAGAACCAGCGCGCCTTCGCCAAGGGCTACCGCGACGACCCGCACTTCGTCGTGCCCGGCGATCGTCGCGAGCGCGCCGAAGGTCGTCATCGCCGAGTGGATGGACGGCATCCCGATGGCGCAGATCATCCGCAACGGCACCCCCGAGCAGCGCGACATCGATGGGCACCCGCCTGTTCGAGCTGACCTACGACGCCCCGCGACGCATCGAGATGATGCACGGCGACGCGCATCCCGGGAACTTCATGCTGCTGCCCGGCGACAAGCTGGGCGTGCTCGACTTCGGCGCCGTCGCACCGCTGCCCGGCGGCATCCCGATCGAGCTGGGCCTGACCGTGCGCTACGCGCTCGAGAAGGACTACGACAAGCTGCTGCCGACGATGGAGAAGATCGGCTTCATCCAGACGGGGACGAACAGGTGTCGCCCCGCGAGATCGACGACATGCTGCGCCAGTACGTCGAACCCGCTCGAGGTCGAGGTGTTCCACTACACCCGCAAGTGGCTGCAGAAGATGGCGGCCGCCAACATGGACATCTCGGTCGACACCATCAAGACGGCCCGCCAGATGGACATCCCCGCCAAGCTGGCCATCCCGATGCGGGTCATCGCGTCGATCGTCGCGATCTCGTGTCAGCTCGACGCGCACATCCCCACGAAAGCGCTTGCGCTGGAATTCATTCCAGGGTTCGCCGACTGAGCGCTCGGCCGCCGAGGTAGCCGCCCAGCCCCAGCAATACGTGGGACTAGGCGGCCTCGCGCCGGCTACGCGGCCGCCGGGATTCTCGACGCGGCGTTCTTGCGCGGGCGGCCCCGCGGGCGCTTGCGCGCCACGACGGTTCCGCGGTCGATGATCTCGCCGCCCCAAACACCCCACGGCTCTTCGCGTTCCAGCGCCTCGGCGAGGCACTGGCGCCGGATCGGGCAGTCCGCGCACAGCGCCTTGGCCCGTTCCAGCTCGAGCGGGTTCTCGGCGAACCACAGGTCGGGGTCGCCGACGTGGCACGGCACCGCCGGGAACGTCCTCTCGCGGCATGTCTGCGGGGACATGTCCGAATCACCTTCTTCCTGGTCCAATTCGATCGGCCATCTGTCGTTCTGATGGATCTGCGACCAGGTGTTCGGGTGTCCCCGAAACGAATCTGGCCACGGATCCGGTGTGTCGGGTCCGTGGCCATGTGGCTTTCGTGGGCTACCTAGGTGGTGCCCCGATTCACGGACGCGACGGTCGCGGCGGCGGCGCGTCGCTTGATCGCCGGAATGGCGTCATGCGTGGCAGCCGCCGGATGCGCCGCCGGAGCGACGGGTCCAGCGACATGGAGGGTCCACGACATGACGCGTCGACGCCAGCGATCGCTACGCCGGGAATCTTGAATGATCTTCATGTTGGACCCTCCTCTCCTGCTCGACCGGATGAGACGGTTACTGAGGCTAAACGCTAACACCGAAACCGACAAGCGATTTTCTGACCTGCGGCTTTGGCACGATCTTTGCGAAACTTGGCGGTTTCGTCACGCTCACGCTGCCGCGACCAGGGCGAGCACGTCGGGGCCGAACTGCTCGAGCTTGCGGGCGCCGATGCCGGGGATCGCGACCAGCGCGGCGTCGTCGGCGGGCAGCGTCTCGGCGATCGCGATCAAGCGTGTTGTCGGTGAACACCACGTAGGCGGGCACCTTCATCTCCTTGGACGTGTCGCAGCCGCCACTCCTTGAGCTGGGCCAGCAGTTCCTCGTCGAGGTCCGACGGGCAGGTCTCGCAGCGGCGCAACATGATCGCGGCCGGGGTGGTCAACGCGCCGTTGCACACCCGGCAGCGCGGCGTGGCGCCCCGCTGCCGCCGCGGCTTGCTCGGGCCCGTCGTCGGCGCCCGCCTGCGGGGCGACGCCGTTGAGGAAGCGCGACGGCCGACGGCCCTGCCGCCCGCCCGGCGTGCGCGCCAGCGCCCAGCTGAGCGCCAGATGGATCCGCGCCCTGGTGATTCCGACGTAGAGCAGCCGACGCTCCTCCTCGACCTGCTCGCTGTCGGCGCCGCGCGACGAGCGCGTGCGAGATGGGCAGCGTGCCGTCGGCGAGCCCGACGAGGAACACCGCGTCCCACTCCAGCCCCTTCGCGGCGTGCAGCGACGCCAGCGTGACGCCCTGCACCACCGGCGGGTGCCGCGCGTCGGCGCGCTGGCGCAGCTCGGCCAGCAGCGCGCGCATGTCGAGCGACGGCCGCAGGGCGACCTCCTCCTCGACGAGTTCGGCCAGCGCGACCAGCGCCTCCCACCGCTCCCGGGCCTTGGTGCCCTGCGGCGGCTCGGCGGTCAGCCCCAGCGGCTCGAGCAGCTCGCGGACCACGGCGGCAGTTCGGCGCCCGACCGCGTCGACGCGTTCGGCGGCCCGCTGCAGCGCCACCAGCGCCTGCCGGATCTCCTGGCGGCTGAAGAAGCCCTCGCCGCCGCGCACCTGGAACGCGACGCCCGCCGCGGTGAGCGCCTCCTCGTACACCTCCGACTGCGCGTTGATGCGGTAGAGCACCGCGATCTCCGACGGCGGCGGTGCCCGCTGCGATGAGCTTCTTGATGGACTTGGCGACGGCGGTGGCCTCGGCGACCTCGTCGGGATGCTCGTTGAACGTCGGCGTCGGGCCCGGGATCGCGCTGGCCGACCAGGTGCAGCTTGCTGCCCGCCATCCGCCCGCGCGCGACCGCGATGACGCGGTTGGCCAGCGACACCACCTGCGGGGTGGACCGGTAGTCGCGCTCGAGCCGCACCACCGCGGCGTCGGGGAAGCGGCGCGAGAAGTCCAGCAGGTAGCCGGGCGTGGCGCCGGTGAACGAGTAGATGGTCTGGTTGGCGTCGCCGACGACGGTCAGGTCGTCGCGCTCGCCGAGCCACGCGTTGAGCACCCGCTGCTGCAGCGGGGTGACGTCCTGGTACTCGTCGACGACGAAGCAGCGGTAGCGGTCGCGGAACTCCTCGCGACGGCGGCGTCGTTCTCGATGGCGGCCGCGGTGTGCAGCAGCAGGTCGTCGAAGTCGAGCAGCGCGGTGCCGTCGCGGCGCGCCTTCATGCGCCTCGTATCCCGCGTAGACGGTGGCGACCTTGGCGGCGTCGAGCGGGATGTCGCGGCCCGACCTCGGCGACCGCCGCCGCGTAGCCCTCCGGGCTGATCAGCGACGCCTTCGCCCACTCGATCTCACCGGCGAGGTCGCGCACGTCGTCGGTGCTGGCCTGGATCGACGCCCGGTTGGCGGCCTGCGCGACGACGCCGAACTTGCTGTCGAGCAGCTCCCACCCGGTGTCGCCGACCACCCGCGGCCAGAAGTACTGCAGCTGCCGCCGCGCCGCCGCGTGGAACGTCATGGCCTGCACCGCGCCGGTGCCGACGCCGTCGGCACCCTGCTCGTCGAGCGACCGCAGCCGGCCGCGCATCTCGCCCGCCGCGCGCGAGGTGAACGTCACCGCCAGCACCTGGCCGGGCGCCACGTGACCGGCCGCCACCAGATACGCGATGCGCCGGGTGATGGTGCGGGTCTTGCCGGTGCCCGCGCCCGCCAGCACGCAGACCGGGCCGCGCGGCGCCTGCACGGCCTCGCGCTGCTCGTCGTCGAGGTCGCTCGATCGAGCCGGCTGAGCAGCGGGGAGGCGGCCGCGGGAGCCTGGGATGGCATGGCGTCCATCTTGGCAG
The DNA here is from genome assembly GCA_963794765.1 of Bryobacteraceae bacterium. GTDB lineage: Bacteria > Acidobacteriota > Terriglobia > Bryobacterales > Bryobacteraceae > JAWXCM01. The sequence goes on from CAWCGC010000053.1 coordinate 130,529, forward strand.
GGCGCGGCGACAAAGTCTGATCCGACGTCCGCGGCCGTCGCGACCGGCCCGCCGGTTGGTGCAATACGCGGGCGTCCGATACGTTGAATCCGCTATGACAGGTACCAACGCCCAGCTGACCATGTACTCGACGACGTGGTGCGGCTACTGCGCCCGCCTCAAGACCGCCCTGAAGTCCGCGGGCATCGCCTACACCGAGGTCGACATCGAGGCCGACCCCAGCGCCGCCGAGTTCGTCGGCTCGGTCAACGGCGGCAACCACGTGGTCCCGACGGTGAAGTTCGCCGACGGGTCGACGCTGACCAACCCCAGCCTCAAGGCAGGTCCAGGCCAAGCTCGCCGCCTGAGTCGGTCGGCTACGGCTCGATCCGGCGCTGAACGCCCAGGATTCGATGATCTCCCGGGCGATCGAGATCGACCCCGGCAGCAGCAGCCGCGACGGCGAGTCGCTGCTCCAGTCGCCGTCGGCCAGCGCCGTCGCGCACCTCGGCGCGGGTGAACCACGCCGCCTCGGCGATCTCGCCGTCGCTGAAGAAGAACTCCTGCTCCGGGTCGCCGATCGCGTGGAAGCCGACCATCAGCGACCGCGGGAACGGCCACGGCTGACTGCCCAGGTACGTCACGTCGGTGACGTCAGGCCGATCTCCTCGGCCACCTCGCGCACGACGCACCCCTCGAAGGACTCGCCCGCCTCGACGAATCCCGCGATGAGCGAGAAGAGCCGCTCGGGCCACACCGTCTGACGCGCCAGCACCGCCCGGTCGTGGCCGTCGTGGATCAGGCAGATGACCGCGGGGTCGGTCCGGGGGAACTCCTCGTGCCCGTTGACGGGGTTGACGCGCGACCAGCCCGCCTTGTGGGCCTTGGTCGGCGAGCCGTCGATCGCGCTGAAGCGGGCACTGTCATGCCAGTTGAGCAGCGCGGTGGCCGTCGCGACCAGCTGCGCGCTGACGTCGTCGAAGATCGCGCCCGCCCGGCGCAGGTCGAGGACCTCGGACTCGGCGTGCGGATCCTCCGGCCCCTCCAGCGCGCCGCGCACCGCCCACACGTGCCTGCCGTCGGGCATCCGGCCCGAGGAACACCGCGTGCTCGTCCGGCTTCGGCGAGTGCTTGGCCGCCCTGCCCGAGCACCACCCGGCCGCCGGAGATCAGCACCTGATTGCGTCGGTCGACCTTCAGCAGCAGCGCGTCGCTCCAGCCGGCGGCCGCGGCGGCGACGTCGGTGCGCAGTTCGTCGGCCCGGTCGGCGCCGACGCGCGACAGCAGCGGGACGTTGCGCAGGTGGAACGCGCCCAGGACGTCGGTCAACGGTCGGCGTCCGCGTTGCGGATGTAGAGCAATCGGTCGCCGAGCTCCATGGCGTCGGCCTCCGGTGCGTCCACCCGCACCAGGTGCCCTCGCGCACCACCCCGAGCACGATGTCGGGCAGGTGCCGCGCGGATCCGCCGACCTCCTTGGCGGTCACGTCGCGTTCGGCGATGGCGAATCCGGCGTCGGGGGTCAGCAGGTCCTCGATGAGTTCCACGACCGTCGGGGTGTTCGCCGCCATGCCGAGCAGACGACCCGCCGTCTCCGAGGACACCACCACCGAGTCGGCGCCCGACTGCAGGAGCAGATGCTGGTTCTCGGACTCCCGGATCGACGCGATGATCTTCGCCTTGGGCGCGAGCTCGCGGGCCGTCAGCGTGACGAGGACGGCGGTCGGGTCGCTGTTGGTGGCGACGACGATCGCCTTGGCGTGCTGCGCGCCCGCGAGCCGGAGCACGTCGGCGCGGTTGGCGTCGCCGTGCACCGTCACCAGGCCCGCCTTGTCGGCGCGGTCCAGCGCCGCCCGGTCGGTGTCGACGACGACGATCTCGCCGCTCTTGGCGCCGTCGCCGATCATGGCCGAGACGGCGGTCTTGCCCTTGGTGCCGTAACCGACGACGACGATGTGGTCGCGCACGCTTCTCCTCCACTGCTGAATCTTGAGCGTCTGACGCGATGCCTCGGTCAGGGTTTCCACCGTCGTACCGATCAACACGATCAGGAAGGCGACGCGCAGCGGCGTGATCACCAGGACGTTGATCAGCCGCGCCGACGGCGTGAACGGCGTGATGTCGCCGTAGCCGGTGGTCGACAGCGACACCGTGGCGTAGTACAGACAGTCCAGGAACGACAGCTGGTTGTCCTGGACGTCGCGGTAGCCGTCGCGGTCCAGGTAGACGATGAGCACCGCGGCGAACAGCGCCGCGCAGCGCGTAGAGCACCCGCATCACGATCTTGCGGGCCGGGCTGACGAACGGCTCGGGGATCGCGCAGCGTGCCGACCAGCGTGTGGTCGGGCTGAGTCGGTCAGCGTCTGATCGAGCGCCTCCAGCCGACGACGCAACCTACCCTTGGCCACGAGGGCCCATCATCCGCCCAACGCGCCGCACAGCACAATGTAACCATGACCTCCCTCACACCATCAGCTCGAGCAGCGCGCCCAGCCAGGCCACCGCCCAGCGAATGGGCGCGATGCTCGTCGGCATGGGCGTGCTGCACTTCGTCGCGCCGAAGCCGTTCGACCCGATCGTTCCGGCCGAACTGCCGGGCAGCCCGCGGTTCTACACGTTGGCCTCCGGCGTCGCCGAGGCCGCGACGGGCGCCATGCTGCTCGCGCCGCGCACCCGCCGCGTCGGTGCGCTCGCCGCCGATCGCGCTGTTCGTCGGCGTCTTCCCGGCCAACGTCAACTCCGTGCGGGTGTGGTGGAACAAGGGCTGGCCGGCCCGCATCGGCACGATCGCCCGGCTGCCGCTGCAGATCCCGATGATCACCCAGGCGCTCAAGGTGTACCGCAACGCGCCTCGCTAGGCGGCGCTCGAGCAGTCCGGCCAGCTCGTCGGCGTCGGGCAGCGACGTCGGGCACGACGGTCCGCCCGCTGCGCACGTAGTGGAACGCCGCCGCGCACCGAGTCGGGTGACACGCCCGGCCGTCGCCGCCCACGCCAGCCGGTAGACGGCGAGCTGAACGGCGTTCTGCTGCAACGCCTCCTGGCGTCGCCGGCGGATCGCCGGTCTTCCAGTCCACCACGGTGACCCCGCCGTCGTCGTCGGCGAACACCGCGTCGATGCGGCCGCGGACCACCGTGCCGCCGATGACCATGTCGAACGGCACCTCGACGTCGACCGGCGTTCGCGCCGCCCACGGCGACACCGCGAAGGCGGCCTGCAGTTCGGCGAGCCGCTCGGCCTCGGCGAGGCCCAGCTCGCCGTCGACCGCGCCCGGCAGGTCCTCGAGGTCGAACAGCCGCTCGGCGTGGAAGAACCGCTGCACCCAGTCGTGGAACGCCGTGCCGAGCAACGCATGCGGGTCGGGGCGCACCGGCACGCGACGCTGCAGCCGGCGCAGCGCACCTTCGGGATCGCGACCGATGTCCACCAGCGCGCTGACCGAGAGCTGCGGGGGCAGCACCGGCGGGCGGCCGCTGCAGCGCCCGCTCCCGCTCGGCGAGCAGCGCGTCGACGTCGGCGGCCCAGCCCGTCGACGTCGCCGCCTCGACCGGCGTCCGACGGCGCCGGATCGGCGGCCATCGCCCGCGCGACGAGTTCGGCGCCGCGGTCGACGTCGCCGCGACCGGCGCCGACCGGGTCGACGGGCCACGAGCGCTCGACCACGTTGTCCCGCAACGGGTTGACGTCCCCGTCGGCGGGCGCGGGCGCCCACTGCTCGACGACCCCGCACGGGTCGCCCGCCGCCGCGGTCCGGTCGATCACGTCCTTGATCTCGAGCAGGAAGTCCGACGGGCCGCGGGGCTTGGCCTCGGTGGCTCCCCAGTGGTGACCCGACAGCAGCAGCGTGTCCTCGGCGCGGGTGAGCGCCACGTAGAGCAGGCGGCGCTCCTCGTCGATGCGCCGCTGGTCGAGCGTCTTGCGGTGGCTGGCGATCTTGTCGGACAACGCCTTTCGATCGTTGACGTCGGAGGTGTCGAGCACGGGCACGCCGTGCTCGGACACCGAGGCGCGGTCGCCGCGCAGCAGCGGCGGCAGGTCGGCGGCGTCGGTCAGCCAGGTGCGCGCGGAACCCGTCGACGGGAACACCCGGGCGCTCAGGTGGGGCACCGCGACGACCTGCCACTCCAGCCCCTTGGCGGCGTGCACGGTGAGGATCTGCACGCGGTCCTTCGCCACCGCGATCTCGGCGGGCGCGAGTCCGTTCTCCACGTCCATCGCCGCGTCGAGGTAGGCGAGCAGCCCGGCGACCGATGCGCCGCGGGCCGCGCCGCGAACTCGGCGACGACGTCGGCGAACGCATCGAGGTGTTCGGTGCCGCACCATCCCGCCGAAACCGTCTGCGCGGCACGCACTTCGGCATCCACGCCGAGCATCCACCGAACCTCGGCGACCAGGTCGGGCAGGGGGTGGTGCAGCTGCGCGCGCAGCGCGGTCAGCTCCCGGCACAGCGCGACGATCCTGGCCGTAGCCCGACCGGCGAATACCGGTCCGGGTGCCCGGGATCGCAGATCGCGTCGGCCAGACAGGCGCTGTCGGCGTCGGGCCCGGCGGACGCGACGATGTGCGTCGTCGACGACCGGTCCGGCGACCGCAGCCGAGTCGAGTTCCACCGCCCGCCGCCACAGCGCGGTCACGTCGGCGGCGCCCAGCCGCCAGCGCGGCCCGGTGAGGACGCGCATCGCCGCCGACCCGGCGGTGGGGTCGGCCGTCAGCCGCAGCATCGCGACGACGTCGGCCACCTCGGGCACCGACAGCAGGCCCGACAGTCCGACCACCTCGACCGGCACCCCGCGGGCGGTGAGCGCGTCGGCGATCGGCGCGGCATCGGCGTTGCGCCGCACCAGCACCGCCGCCGTCGGGAACGTCCGCGCCCGCCGTCGACGGCGCCGTGGTAGACCCCGGCCAAGTGGTCGGCCACCCAGTCCCGTTCGACGCCGACGTCGGTCAGCAGCGCGCACGTGACGGTGCCCGGCTGCGCGTCCGGGGCGGGGCAGCAGCTCGCGCACGGCCACCGACCGGCGCCGCGCCTCCATCGAGATCGCGTTGGCCAGATGCAGGGCGCGCGGCGGGTTGCGCCAGCTGGTGCGCAGTTCCAGCGTCGGCGCCGGCGTGCCGTCCGACAGGCAGAAGTCGGTGGTGAACCGGGGCAGGTTGGTCGCCGACGCACCGCGCCAGCCGTAGATCGACTGGATGGGGTCACCGACGGCCGTCAGCGCCAGCTCGTCGTCGACCCCGCCACCGAACAGCGCCGACAGCGCCACGCGCTGCGCGTGGCCGGTGTCCTGGTACTCGTCGAGCAGCACCACCCGGTAGCGCTGCCGCAGCTGCTCGCCGACCTGCGGGAACGTCGCAGGCGAGCCGGGCCGCCGCGGCCATCTGCATGCCGAAGTCCATCACGTTCTCGGCGCGCATCCGCTCGTGCAGCGCGTCGATCAGCGGCACGATCTCGGTGCGCTCGGTCTGGGTGGCCAGCAGCTTCAGCAGCGACTGACTGGGCCCGCCGTCGCGCTGCCGGGGCCCGGCGGGCAGCGTGTGCACCAGCCGCTCCAGCTCGACGTGGGTGTCGCGCAGCTGGTCGGTGTCGACGAGGTGCTCGGCCAGCTGGCCGGCCAGCCGCAGCACCATCGCGGTGACCGTCGCCGGGGACTTCTCGGTGTCCAGGACGTCGGGATGCTCGCACACCACGCGAAAGGCCAACTGCCACAGCTCGGTTGCGCCGATCAGCCGGGTCGACGGCTCGACCGGCAGCAGCAGGCCGTGCTCGCGCAGCAGCGTGCCCGCGAACGCGTGGTAGGTGCCGATCGACGGGTGCTCGTCGACGTCGGCCCGGTCGCCGGGCACCAGGCCCGCACCGGCGAGCCGCGCCAGCCTGGTGCGGACGCGGCGCAGCAGCTGACCCGCCGCCTTGCGGGTGAACGTCAGGCCGAGCACCTCACCGGGCCGGGCGTAGCCGTTGGCGACCAGCCACACGACGCGCGCGGCCATCGTCTCGGTCTTGCCCGCCCCCGCGCCCGCGATCACCACCAGCGGACCCGGCGGCGCGGCGATGACCGCGGCCTGCTCGTCGGTGGGCGCGAAGAGGCCGAGCGCGTCGGCCAATTCGGCCGGGCTGTAGCGGGCGGTCACGAGCGTCCCCCCAATGGCGGCCTGGGCGGGACACATCGCCCGCACCGGGCAGTGCGCGCAGCCGTCGTTGACGCGGGCCACGAACTCCGGGCCCCTGGTCGCGCCCGCCGCCTGGTGGACGCGGTCGCGCCACTCGTCGCGGCCCTCGGCGGTCATCGGGTTCTGGTCGCGTTCGGTGGCACCGGCCACGCCGATCTTGCCGAGGTAGACCAGCCGACCGCCACCGGCCTCGTCGCCCTGCGGCAGAACGCCTTCGGCGATGGCCAGCTGGTACATGGCCAGCTGCGCGTGGCGCTGGGCATCGTCCTTGCTGACCGGACTCTTGCCGGTCTTGACGTCGACGACGACGAGCCTGCCCTCCGCGTCGCGCTCCAGCCTGTCGACCCGGCCGCGGACCCGCACGCCGGGCTGATCGGCCCCGCCGGGCGCCACCACACCGTCGACGTCGACCTCGGTGCCGACCTCGGTGAGTTCGCCGCGGGTCTGCGCGCGCCACTCGACGAACGCCGTCAGCATGCGCCGGTGGCGGTCGAGCTCGTTGTCCGCATGCCACTGCGGCGTCGAACGGCAGCTCCGTCCCATACCGATTCGAGCTCGGCGAGCATCTGTTCCTCGGTCTTCTCGGTGTCGGACACCAGGGCGTGGACGAGCGTGCCGAGCGCCGAGCGCACGTCGCGACCGTCGCTGCCGCCGTGGCGTTCCAGCAGCCACCGCAGCGGGCAGTCGGTGAGCGTCTGCAGCGTCGACGGGGACAGCGTCACGACGTGCTCGTCGCCCGACCACAGCGGCTGCTCGGTCGACACCGCGGTGGTGCGCGTACCACTGCGCGGGAGCGGAGCCGGGCACACCCGCCTCGGCCAGCCGCGCCAATTGCGTTGCCGCGCAGCGCACGCGCCGCGTCGTCGACCGCCCCGTCCGGTGCGCACACCACCGCCCGCAGCCTGCCGACCACCGCCGACGGGCGCCAGCACCCGCGGCGCGCGCACCGGTTCGGCGTCGTCGTCCGGGCCGCTCGGTGGCCAGCGCCGCGAGCTCGTCGCAGAACGGCGACGGCAGCAGCGCGTCGTCGCCCTCGTCGCCGTCGACGGCGGTGACCAGCACGTGCGACCGGGCCCGGCCCAGCGCGGCGACCAGCAGCCGGCGCTCCTCGGCCAGCAGCGGCGCCCTGGTGGACGTGCCGTCGGCGATGCCGTCGAGGACGTCGACCAGCTGCTGGGTGGCGAGCACTCCGCCGCGCGGAACGACGTTGGGCCACAGCCCTTCCTGCAGTCCGGCGATCACGACGAACTCCCATTCGCGGCCCAGCGCGGCGTGCGCCGAGACCACGGCGACCGCCTCGCCGTGCGCGGCCGCATCGCCGCCGCGGCGGGCAGCACCATCGCCCGCACGTGGTCGACGAAACCGGTCAGCGAGGCGCCCGTGGTGCGGGTGACGTACTGCTCGGCGACGTCGAACAGCGCGGTGACGGCGTCGAGGTCGCGGCCGGCCTGAGCGCCCGCCGCGCCGCCGCGCTCGATCGCGGTCAGCCAGCGCCGCTGCAGACCGGTCTGATGCCAGGCCTGCCACAGCGTGAACCGCGGGATCCAGCCCGTCGGCGTCGCTGCGGCGGGCCGCGGCCAGCACCGCGCGCACCCGCTTCAGCGCCCGCGCCAGCTGATCGGGCAGGGCGACGCCGGCGTCGCCGGCGCGGGTCGAGGGCGTCGACGAGCAGGTCGGCGAACTCGCGCGGCGGGCTGCCGGCGTCCGCGCGGCGCAGCGTGCGGCGCAGCTGCCGCAGCGACACCGGGTCGACCCGGCCGATCGGACCGGTCAGCAGCGCCAGCGCGCGCTCGCCGTCGAGCCCGTCGGACGTCGACGTCGAGCACCGTCAGCAGCGCTGCGACCGCGGGGTGCTCGGCGAGCGGAGCCGGGGACGCCTGCTGCTCGACGGGCACGCCCGCCGCCGTCAGCGCGCGCGCCAGCGCCGCACCGGCCCGCGGCACCGACCGCACGATGACCGCCATCTGCGACCACGGCACGCCGTCGACCAGGTGGGCGCGGCGCAGCGCGTCGGCGATCACCGCGGATTCGGCGCGCTCCGTGGCGGCGATCCGCACCGCCACCGACCCCGGCCGGTCCTCGGCCGCCGTCGAGGTGCCGTGGCGTCGTCGACACCGGGCAGCCGGCCGGCGATGCCCGTGATCGGCCCGGGCGACCGCCGGTGCGCACCGGTGCGACTCGGCGAGCACGACGACCGGGTGCGTCGCCGTCGCCGAGCAGCGCGGGATCGGCGCCGCGGTAGCCGAACACCGACTGGTTCGGATCGCCCGCGATCACGGCGAGTTCGGCACCGGCGGCCAGCACGCGGACCAGCAGGGCCGCCTGCGGATCGAGGTTCTGGGCGTCGTCGACGAGCAGCAGCCGGATCCTGGCCCGCTCGGCGGCCAGCAGCTCGGGGTCGGCGGCGAACGCCTCGAGCGCCGCGCCGACGAGCTCGGCCGCACCGAGCGCGGGCACCGTGGCCTGCGGCGCCGCCATGCCGACCGCGGAGCGCAGCAGCATCACCTGCTCGTAGACCTGCGCGAACTGGCCGGCGGCCACCCACTCCGGACGACCCGCCCGCCTGCCCGACGCGTTGCAGCGCAGCGGGATCCACCCCCCGCTCGGTGCAGCGGGCCAGCAGGTCGCGCAGCTCGTTGGCGAACCCGACGGTGCCGAGCGCGGGCAGCAGGTGCCTGGGCCACGCGACCGAGGCGTCGGCGCCGTCCTCGAGGTCGCCGGCCAGCAGCTCGCGGATGATGCCGTCCTGCTCGGCGCTGGTGATCAGCCGCGGCGGCGGATCGCCGTTGCGCTGGGCGGCCAGCCGCAGCACCGCGAACGCGTAGGAGTGGACGGTGCGCACCATCGGTTCGCGCACCGCCGACCGGCCGGAGTCGCCCAGCAGCGCCGCCGTGACCGCGGCCCTGGCGTGCGCCCCGAGCCTGGCCGAACCCGTCAGCAGCAGAACGGATTCCGGATCGAGCCCCGGCGGCGATGCGCGCGGCGGCGGTCTCGACCAGCAGCGAGCTCTTCCCCGTGCCGGGCCCACCGAGCAGGCGCACGGTGCCGCGCAGACCGGGCTCGGTCAGCACGGCGGGCGACAGTGCGGTGCGTGGCGCGGGCATGGACGAAATGACACCACGGGGGTACGACAAGTCACCCGCCGCGCAGGCTGGCAGCATCGACGGCGTGACCTCTCCGCTGCACGCATACCGCTTCGGCCCGGCCGAGCCTGCCCGGGTCCTGCTCGTCCACGGCCTGACGGGGTACGGCAGGCGCTGGGAGCCTCGCTGGCCGCGCACCTGCCGGAGGTCGAGCATGCTGGCCCCCGACCTGCTCGGCCACGGCCGGTCGTCGTGGGACGCGCCGTGGACGATCGACGCCAACGTCGCCGCGCTGGCCGCGCTGATCGACGCCGAGGCCGGCGGGCCCGGTGGTGGTGGTGGGCCACTCCTTCGGCGGCGCGGTCGCGCTGAATCTCGCTGCGGCGCGGCCGGATCTGGTGTCGGCCCTGGTGCTGCTCGATCCCGCGGTCGGCCTCGACGGCGGGTGGATGCGCGAGATCGCCGACGAGATGATGCGCTCCCCCGACTACACCGACCGCGACGAGGCCCGCGCCGAGAAGGTGAACGGATCGTGGGGCGAGGTCGACGCCGGCGAGCTCGATCGCGAACTCGACGAGCACCTCGTCGACCTGCCGAACGGGCGCGTCGGATGGCGCATCAGCATGCCCGCGATGATGTCGTACTGGAGCGAGCTGACCCGACCGGCCCATCGCCCCGCGGCGACGGCACGCCGACGACCGTCGTCCGCGCCAACCGCACCGAGCCGCCCTACGTCACCGACGAGCTCGTCACCGCTCTCGACGCCGCACTCGGCGCGGATTTCACGCTGCTGGAATGGGACTGCGACCACATGGTGCCCGCTCGCAATGCCCGCCGAGACGGCGGCGGTGATCCGGCGAGCACCTGACGCTGACCATGGCCGCGATCACCGACGAGCAGGTCGAGGCGGTGCGCGCGCTGGTCGCCTCGATACCGGCGGGCAGGGTGTCGACCTACGGCGACATCGCCGACGCCGCAGGAGCTTTCCAGCCCCCGCATCGTCGGCGTGGATCATGCGCACGGACTCCTCGGACCTGCCGTGGCACCGGGTGATCGGCGCGTCGGGCCGACCCGCGCCGCATCTGCGAGACGCGGCAGCTGGAGCTGCTGCGCGCCGAGGGCGTGCTGGCGCGCGACGGCCGGGTGCCGCTGCGCGAGGTCCGGCACGCAGTTCTAGAGGATCAGCCGCACCAGCGCGGCCGTGCGCGCCAGCCCGGGGAACGCCGCCGCCGTCGAGCGCGGGTGCAGGGCGTGGACCGCCAGCCGGAACATCAACGCGCGCAACAACATCTGCGGCCACTCGGGCAGCGGCGCCCACCGCTCGACGAGCCCGTCGTCGGCCTCGCCCCACGCCAGCGCGTCCACCACGACGACACCCGCCGCCCACGACGCGGGCCGCCAGTACGGGGTGATGTCGGTGATGCCCGGCGCGGCGGTACCCGCGAAGAGCACCGTGCCGTAGAGGTCGCCGTGCACGAGCTGGCTGGGGCTGCGCGTCGGCCGGCGCAGGGCGGCCAGCTGGGCGATCAGCTCCACCGACCGCTGACCGTCGGCGCCACCCGGCGCGACCATGCGCACCCGGCGGCAGCGTGTGCAGCGGCCGGTCCTCCCACGCCGCGCGGTCGGCGGCGATGAAGACGTCGACGTCGGACCACGGCGCACCGGGCGGCTGGGTCAGGAACCGCGGCCGTTCCAGCTTCGCCGTGGCCTCGTGCAGGCGCACCGCGGCGGAGACGACCTCGTCGTGACGCGGTTCGGGCGTTCCCGTGACGAACGTGTCGGCCCGCCAGCCCGCGACGACGTAGCGGCCGTCGGTGGAGCGGACCGGCCTGCGCCAGCCGCACCCCGTCGACGAACAGCGTCTCGCGGACCTTGGCCGACCAGGCGGCCCGGGCGTTCTCGGCGACCATCGACAGCACGACCTCGCCGCAGCGCCAGCCGCCCTCCCAGCTCGAACCGAGTGGCACCGGTCGCACGCCCGTGAGGCCGAACGCCGCCAGCACGTGATCAGGCGGCATGTCGGCACTCACGGGCACAGCCTAAGGCGTGCTCCGCGCTATCGAGCGGTCAGTACATCACCATGTCGGGTTCGAGTTGTCGCGCCCACGCCACGATGCCGCCCTGCAGGTGCAGCGCGTCGGAGAAGCCGGCCTTCTTCACCGCGGCCAGCGCCTCGGCCGAGCGGACCCCGGTCTTGCAGTACAGCACCGGCGTCCGGTCGTGCGGCAGCTTCGCCAGACCGTCGCCCGGCCTCGATCGCCGACTTGGGGATCAGCTCGGCGCCGTCGATGTGGTTGATGTCCCACTCGACGGGCTCGCGCACGTCGATCAGGGCGACGTTGCGGCCCGAGTCGAGCATGCTCGCGCAGCTCGCGCGGCGTGATGGTCGAGTCGGAGGCGGCCTCGGCCGCCTCTTCGGAGACGACGCCGCAGAACGCCTCGTAGTCGATCAGCTCGGTGATCTTCGGCGTCGTCGGGGTCCTTGCGGATCCTGATGGTGCGGTACGTCATGTCGAGCGCGTCGTAGACCATCAGCCTGCCGAGCAGCGGCTCGCCGATGCCGGTGATCAGCTTGATCGCCTCGGTGCCCATCACCGAGGCGATCGAGGCGCACAGGATGCCGAGCACGCCGCCCTCGGCGCACGACGGCACCATCCCCGGCGGCGGCGGCTCGGGGTAGAGGTCGCGGTAGTTCAGGCCCGAGGCCGTCGGGGGCGTCCTCCCAGAACACCGACACCTGGCCCTCGAAGCGGTAGATCGAGCCCCAGACGTAGGGCTTGCCCGCCAGCACCGCGGCGTCGTTGACCAGGTAGCGGGTCGCGAAGTTGTCGGTGCCGTCCAGGATCAGGTCGTACTGCTCGAACAGCTCGACGGCGTTGTCCGGCTCGAGGCGCACCTCGTGCAGTCGCACGTCGACCAGCGGGTTGATCTCCTTGATCGAGTCCCTGGCGCTCTGGGCCTTCGAGCGGCCGACGTCGGACTGGCCGTGGATGATCTGGCGCTGCAGGTTGGACTCGTCGACGACGTCGAATTCGACGATGCCGATGGTGCCGACGCCGGCGGCGGCCAGGTACAGCAGCGCCGGCGAGCCGAGGCCGCCGGCGCCGATGACCAGCACGCGGGCGTTCTTGAGCCGCTTCTGCCCGTCGACGCCGAGGTCGGGGATGATCAGGTGGCGGCTGTAGCGCGCAACCTCTTCGCGCGTCAGCTCTGCCGCGGGTTCAACCAGCGGCGGTAACGGTGTGGACACCGGGTCGCTCCTCGAATCGACGTGAGAACCTCGATGTCGATCACACCAGGCTCAGCCATTCAACGGCAATCCGTCGGCAGACCTTCCCGCGAGATCCGGTGCGGCCAGGGCGGGCTCGACGTCACGCGGGGCCGGTCAGGCGATCGGATACGGCCACGGGTTGAACCGGCACGTCTTGCCGTCGGCCTGCACCGATTCCGGGTCGAACCTCGCGTCGTCGTCGTTGTTGGTCGAGAACGTCTGCTGCATCATCACCGGCGCCAGCGCGCCGTTCTCGGCGCACGGCTCGTGCTTCTGATAGCCGATCGCGTGCCCGACCTCGTGGTTGATCACGTACTGGCGGTAGGAGCCGATGTCGCCCTGGAACGGCACCGCGCCGCGCACCCAGCGCGCCTCGTTGACGAAGACCCGCTGGGTCTCTGGTCGGCGCTCAGATAGGCGGGGTTGTAGCAGGACGCCTCGAGCGGGATGTCGTAGCCGCAGCCCTCGCGCACCGTCATCGGCGAGGTCAGCGAGACGCGGAAGTCGGGCTGCCCTGCGGAGACGTCGTCGATGCGGGTGAAGGCGATCTGCGGGTTGTGGGTCCAGCTCTTCGGGTTGGTCAGCGTCTCGCTGACCATCCGCGCGAACGCCTCGTCGCCGCCGATGGCCGTGGTGTCGATGCCGTCCTCGACCTCGACGGTGTAGGTGAACGACTTCGTGGTGCCCTCACCGACCTTGGGCGACGTGCCGGGCACGATGTGCCAGGTCTTGGCGCCCGCCTCGGTGAAGGGGCCGCCCTCGGGCAGGATGCCGGTCGGCAGGTTGGCGTCGAACTGGGTCATGCCCTTGGGCGGGGCGCCGATGATCCCCGTGCTCGCGACGCCGATCGTCGGCGGCCCCTGGACGGGTCCCTCGGCGCTGACCGGCGGGGCAGCCGCCGTGCCCGTCAACGTCTGGTAGACGACCAGCACGGTGATCACGGCGAGGATCGGGCAGGGCGTAGGCCCGCCAGCCGTAGGTGGAGACGAAACGGCCCAGCCACGTCTGCTTGCGCCACTGTTGGTGTTCGTCGCGATTGGAGCGCGGCCGGCCGGCGTCGTCGGCCAGCGGGTCGCGCTGCGCGCGCAGGGGTTCCCTCCACTCGTTGCGCAGCACGGGCTGACGACCGCCCCCGCGACGCCCCGGGTCGTAGGTCACCGGACCAGAATGGCACAGCCCGGCCGCGGACAGGCCGTGGCGCGCCACCCGCGCGCCACGACCTCAGATGACGCAGCGGTCCGAGCGGCGGTAGTAGTGTCGGACCGATGGACCGCCGGACCGACCGGCTCGCGCCGGCCCGGCCAGCACCGATGGACAGCAGCGCAGCCAGATTGAGGACCGATGAGCGACATCGTCAACACCGCCCAGAGGCAGGGTGGGCAACCCCGACGGCGACGGTTCGACGAGTGGGTCCTCCGGCGGCCAACCGGCGCGGCGGAACCGCCTGCCCCGTGACGAGCGGCGCGGGCAGCTGCTCATCGCCGCCAGCGAGGTCTTCGTCGACCGCGGCTATCACGCCGCGGGCATGGACGAGATCGCCGATCGAGCGGGCGTCAGCAAACCCGTTCTCTACCAACACTTCTCGTCGAAGCTGGAGCTCTATCTGGCGGTACTGCAACGCCACGTCGACAACCTGGTGTCCGGCGTGCGCCAGGCGTTGCGCACCACCACCGACAACCGTCAGCGGCTGCGCGCCGCGGTGCAGGCGTTCTTCGACTTCATCGAGCACGACGGCCAGGGCTACCGACTGATCTTCGAGAACGACTACGTCACCGAACCCCAGGTGTCCGCGCAGGTCAAGGTGGCCACCGAGGCATGCACCGATGCGGTATTCGAGCTGATCAGCAGCGATTCCGGGCTCGAGGCGCACCGCGCCAGGATGATCGCGGTCGGACTGGTCTCGACCAGCGTCGACTGCGCGCGCTACTGGCTGAACTCCGACCGGCCGATCTCCAAGGACGACGCGGTCGACGGCACGGTGCAGTTCGCCTGGGGCGGACTGTCACACGTGCCGCTGGCCCGCTTCTAGCTGAGCTTGTCGGCCACCGCGGCGGCGGTGGCCCCGATGCCGAATCCCACCCGCCTGCTGTCGGCTGCGCCGATCTCGACGTAGGCGATCCTGGTGTTCTGGACCAGGAAACGACGGCCCTTCTCATCGGTGAGGGCGAGCACGCCGGAGTCCTTGCCCAGCGCCTCGGTCACCAACTTCTCGACCTCGACGGGTGTCTGCGCGCTGCTGAGCACCAGCTCGCGCGGACTGTCGGTGACGCCGATCTTGACCTCCACGCTGAACCCTTTCCTTCGACGATGGTTCTTCTGAGAAGGCTAGTGGACGGGCGGCGCCGATCGCGTCCGCCGGTGGCGCGACTTCGCCGAAAGCGCAGCCGCCGGGCCTGAACCGAGTGGGCGACCAACCGAGTCCGGACCGTGACCCAACCCCCGCGCGTCAACCTCGTGCGTCACACCAGCCTCGTTAGCATCGCAGGATCGACCACGACGACGACCAACGGGATATCGGCATGGACAGGCCTTACTCATCGTATTCATCGACGTCCTGACGACGGGTCGGACCGCAACCCGCGGCAACGGAACGGGCGGTTTCACCGACGTCGAGACCGATTACGACCGGTATCAGGACCACGGCGACGACTACGGCGACGACTACGACGACGGTGACGACGACGGTTACGACGAGATCTACGAGTACGAGGATCCGATCGACCGGCGCTGGATCTGGGTCGCCGGCAGTCGCGGGGGCGATCCTGCTGATCGCCGTGATCTGCACCGTGGTCATCCTCGGCGGCGGCGACAGCGGTTCGGTGTCGAAGACGTCAGCGCCGCCGACCGCCACGGCGCCTGCCCGTCACCGCCTCGACCGCGCCGCCGGCGATGACGTCGGTGGCGCCTCCGCCCGCTGCCGCGGCGTCCCTGTCACCGGAGACCGTCACCACGGTCGCGCCGAGTCCGATCCCGAGCGCCGACGGCGCCGCCACGGATCCGGCGCCGGCCGCGGCGGCGCCCGTGCCGAATCACGATCACCTACCAGGTGACCGGCACCCGCCCGCTGCTCGACCTGGTCACCGTCGTCTACACCGACGCGCAGGGCGCACTGCAGACCGACTTCAACGTGGCGCTGCCGTGGACGCGGACCGTGACGCTGGACCCGGGCGTCGAGCTGAAGTCGGTCACCGCGACCAGCCTGACCGGTCAGCTGAACTGCTCGATCACCGACGCCGCGGGCGCCGTGATCGTCGCCCAGACCAACAACTCGATGATCACCACCTGCACCAGGTAGCGGGCCCGTTAGCCCAGGCCGAGTTCGCGCACCCGGGCGTTGTGCGTGTTCTGCAGCCGGTCGAAGAACTCGGTCAGCCGGCCGAGACCCTCGCCGCTGGACACCACCAGGTCGACCAGTTCGTCGTGCTCGGCGAGCACGTACTGGGCCTGGGTGATGGCCTCGCCGAGCAGCCGGCGCGACCACAGCGCCAGCCGGTGGCGCTGCTTGTCGCTGGCGGTCACCGCGGCCTTGACCTCGGCGACGACGAACTGCGAGTGGCCCGTCTCCGACAGCACCGCGCGCACGACGTCGGCGGCGTCACCGGGCAGCGCGTCGGCGATCTCGAGATAGAAGTCGGCGGCGAGCGCGTCGCCGATGTAGGTCTTCACCAACGCCTCGAGCCAGGTGCTCGGCATGGTCAGCCGGTGGTAGTTCTCCAGCGCGGAGGCATATTTCGTCATCGCGGCGACGATGTCGACACCGCGCTTCCAGCGCGTCGCGCAGCACCTCGTAGTGGTTCATCTCGGCCGCGGCCATGCTGGCCATGTTGATCCGGCCCGCCAGGTTCGGCGCCATCCGCGCCTCGTCGGTCAGCCGGTAGAACGCCGCCACCTCGCCGTAGGCCAGCAGCGCGAAGAGCTGAGCCAACCCCGGATGCTCGACCGACACGCCCGTGGCGTGGACGTCGTCGCGGAGTGCACCGTCTGCTCGGACGAGGCCGCGGGCTGCGTCGGAGTCATGGCCCAACTCTAGACGGATCCGCACCCTCCAAAGGCGGCGGCGAGCGGCCCGCAAAGAATGCCAGCTATCATGTACACGGCAGCGGCATCTGACGGACCCCGCCGCTACCAAGAA
>CAWCGC010000054.1:0-40198 GCA_963794765.1 Bryobacteraceae bacterium
ATGTGAGAGCATCGCCGGTAGTCAATTCGATACGGCGGTCGCCGTGCGACAGGGCCTCGACGGCTTTGATGTATCCGCTGTTTACGATGACGCTCCGGCTGACGCGGAGGAATTGCTTCGGATCGAGAGAGCTTTCGATAGACTCCAGCGTTCGCCGTACAACGTGGGTCGCTCCTCGCGCGTGAATGACGGCGTAGTTTCTTGCTGCTTCGATGTACGGTGATATCGCGTGTCGCGATGATTTCCGACCGGCTTCCAGTGCGGCAAACGACACGGTCTGCCCACTGCTTCGCTGTTCTTTTGATTTCCCTTGCGGCGGCAGCGTCGCGGGCATCAAGCAAGCGCTGCTCGATTCGGGCCAGAAGCTCGGAGAACCTGACAGGCGACACCGGTTTTACCAGATAATCGAACGCCTGTACTCCGAAGGCGTCGAGAGCGTACTGGTCGTAGGCGGTGACGAAGATGATGAGGCAATCGGGTGCAGGTGGTTGATTACGAAGGACATCGAAGCCGGTCATATCGGGCAACTGGATGTCGAGGAAGAGCACAGCGGGTTTCGTGCGGGACAGGAGTTCAATGGCAGCGGCGCCACTGCCAGCCTCGCCGACTACCGTGAACCGGGGCGACTGCGTGAGGTAATGACAAAGCTTCTCCCGTGCAAGCGGTTCGTCGTCGACGAGCAACACCTCGAACTTGCTTTCAGACATTCTGCGGGATCAACAACCGAACTACCGTTCCACCGCCGACCGCGTTTTCGATGTCGACACTTTGTTTGTCGCCGTAAAGGGTAGCCATTCGCTTCCGGAGATTTTGAAGCCCGACGCCGGTTCGTGCTCCGGGCTGGACACCAGGTTGAACACCGGGGCCATGATCACGAACGGTAACCTCGAGACGATCGCCCTGACGGCGCGCGGTGACATCGATTTCCACGCTGAAGTCGGCAGGATCTGCACCGTGCAGGATCGAGTTTTCGACCAGCGGCTGAAGGATCAGGGGTGGCACCTGTGCGGACGAAACGCCAGGCTCAATATCGAAGCGATAAGTCAGGCGCTCCTTGTACCGCATTTGCATGATCGAGATGTATGCCTGCACGGATTCGACCTCATAAGACAGTGGAACCTGCCTGCCAGTTTCGTCGGATAAGAGACGCCGCAGGAAGGCTCCGAGTCGCGCGATCATCTCATCCGCAGCTTGCGGGTTGGAGTAGATTAGCGAGGAGATCGCGTTCAGGGAGTTCATCAGAAAGTGCGGCTGCATCTGCGTTTGGAGATTCTTCAGGCGCGCTTCCATCAGGCTGTGTTCCAACGCGGAGGCAGCAACTTCCCGGTCGCGAAGTCGCCGATAGTACTCAAACGCAATAAACAGAAGCAGCCACTTTGCGTAAGTGACCACGTCGTTCGGCAGTTCCATCAGATAACGGAGGGGGATATTTAGCGGATCGTATGCGCCGTAGCCGAGCAGCGGATACAGCGTGTTGCGGATCGCGAGATGAGCCGACGTATGCAGGAATGAGTAGACGAAAATCGCGATCGCGTGGACCGCCACCCAGCCTCGCTTCGATGAAGGCGTCACCAGTTTTCGGTCAACCACCAGATACAGGAAAAACGTGAGAAGGCACGCTCCTGCGACGGAGCCGCCAAGTTCGTTAACGGCAATTTTGCCTAACCCGAGATTGCTGCCGTAGAGCTCAGACTTGAGGTCGTTGTAGACGGTCAGAAGAACGCCGTTCAGGAGGAACAGGCCGAATACAACGGCGACGACGCGGGGCCGTGTGAGCTTCTCACCCATGGACTTACACGAGTATATTTCAGGCTCTGGCAGGGGGCGTGGATATCGCCACACATCGGAGCAGTGGCTTCGTCCCTCGGCGGAACCGAATTGTCCCAAATCAGTTGCCGCGAGCGTGTCGGGGGTCAAGATGATTGTCAGTTACTGGCTCAGAATGAAACGTCTCGACCCTGTAGATGTCGTGATTGCCGGCGGCGGCTGGACCGGGCTTGCAATCGCTCGAGAGTTGACGACGCGGACCTCGTTGTCGGTTGTTGTGCTCGAGCGGGGCCCTGAGCGGAAGTTCTCTTCTTACGCTTCGTCCATGGACGAGGTGGATTACGCGATCCGCAAGCGAATGATGCAGAACATCGCGGAAGAGACGATCACGCATCGTCATTCGGTTCGCGATCGGGCGGCTCCGGTACGGCAGTACGGCGCGATCTTGCCGGGGACGGGAGTAGGAGGATCCGGCGAACACTGGACCGGCTACTCGGAGCGGCACGCTCCGGATGATTTCCAGCTTGCGACGCGACTCCGAGAGAAATGGGGCGCTGCCCACTTGCCTGCGGAGCTCAGCGTTCAGGATTTTCCGCTCAGCTACGGCGACCTCGAGCCTTATTACTGGAAGGTCGAGCAGATGCTCGGCATCAGCGGCAAGGCCGGCAACATTCGGGGCAACATCGTTGAGGGCGGGAATCCATTTGAGGGTCCCCGCTCGCACGAGTATCCGAATCCGCCGCATAAAAAAACCTATGCGATGGTGCTGTTCGAGCAGGCGACCAGGGATCTTGGATATCACCCTTATCCGGCGGCGGCGGCTACGCTGTCACAACAGTACACGAATCCGGATGGTGTCTCGCGAGCAGGGTGTCAGTACTGCGGCTACTGCATGCTCTACGGCTGTATGGTCGCGGCGAAGGCGCAGCCGACGAACACCCTGATGCCCGTGCTGCGGCGATCGAAGAACTTCGTCGTCCGTCCCGGGTGCTGGGTGCGGCGGATCGTGCATCGTGACGGCGTCGCCGAAGGTGTTACGTATATGGACGCCGAGGGACAAGAGGTCTTCCAGCCGGCTTCCCTCGTCATCGCCTCTTCGTTTAGTACTAACAATGCTCGACTGCTGATGCTTTCGAAGATCGGGAGCCTGTATGACCCTTCGACCGGCAAAGGAACGCTCGGCCGCAATTTCACGCACACGGTTCAGGGAGGCGGAAATATGCTGTTGTTCAACAAGCCCCTGAACAGCTTCATGTACGCCGGTGCGCAGGCTAGCAGGATCTCGGATTTTGAGGGCTTTAACAACGTTTCATCGGACGCAGGCATTCTGCGGGGCGGCATCTGTAACACTAACGGCGGTACGCTGCGTGCGATTGGTTCTTTTGGCCGTGTGTTCGCAGGAGGTCTGAAGCGGAACTGGGGCTCGGAGTGGAAGAAGGCCGCTGTAAGTCAGTTCGACCATGTTGCTTCGTTCGCGAGTTTCGAGATGGACCACCTCGCTTACAAGCAAAACTTTGTGGACCTTGATCCCACATATACGGACAAATGGGGCGACCCTTTGCTTCGGTTGACGCTTAACTGGACGGAACACGAAGCTCGGCAGCAAGTGTTCGCTCGTAAAATGTCCGACCGCATCGCACGGCAGATTGCAAAGATGTCCGGTGCAACCATCGTCGGGGCCGATACGGAAAGGAACGGTGCGAGCCCGAAGTATCAGACTGTGACGTATGCAACGACGCATGTCCAGGGCGGAGCGATAATGGGATCCTCGCCCGAAAACAGCGTCGTGAATAGCTGGCTGCAGCACTGGAACGTCAATAACTTGTTTGTTCTCGGGGCCTCGGCATTTCCTCAAAATGCGGCATCGCATCCGACCCTTACGGCACTCGCACTGACGCTTCGGGCAGCGGACGCGATCATCGACCGCTACCTGAAGAAGCAAGGGCAGCTGGCGTGAAGCGGCGCGACTTTCTCGTTATCCCTGCGAAGAGCATCGGCGGTACCCTGCTCTACTCGCTTGCCGGTGAGCCGATTCGTCTGTACGCGTCCGGAACCGGCGAACTGAAGGTACCGCTACGGTTCTTCACCGAACCTGAGGCGCATAAGATCATCGCTGCGACGGACCGAATCATCCCGTCGGACGAAACAGGCCCGGGTGCGAAGGAAGCAAACGTCGTGGTTTACATAGACCGGCAGCTCGCCGGACCCTATGGACGCGACAAGTATCGGTACACCAAAGGTCCGTGGATCGAGTCCGTACCGGAGCATGGATATCAGGGAAGCGCCAGCCCTCGTGAGATCTATCGTTCGGGACTGAAGTCGCTGCCCGATAATTTTGCCGGTCTCACTGGAAACGCACAGGACGATGCGCTCGCCGCGATTGAAAAAAGCTACTTCTTTCAGTTGCTCAGAACGCATACGATCGAAGGCTTCCTCTGCGATCCGCTGCATGGCGGTAATGCCGGCATGATCGGCTGGCAAACAATAGGTTTTCCCGGCCCCCTGATGAGCTACCGCGATATTGTCGGAAAACACGAAGAACCGTTTCGTCCAAAGCCAAAGAGTTTGACCCAGATCCTCGGGCATCCGGTTAAGGGCTGGGAAGAAGAGATAGAGTAGTCAGCAACAGAGGAATTATGGAATTATCCCGACGAAACGCTATCAAAGCGGCGTCCGCTGCGGCGCTGGCGTCCATGAGTCCGGAACAGCTCGCTGCGGCGCAAGTCCCGGCGCCCCCGAAGGAGGGCAAGAACACACCCAAGATCGCTGTCGGCATGGGCGACGGCGGCCTGCGCGGGCCAAATGGCGATCGGGCCGCGGCCGCACGCCGAATCAAGCAGCTTGGTGTGGATCACGTCCTGAGCGGCGGTCCCGGGGCTCTTCCGTGGACGGCCGAGTCGCTGTCGACCGTGATGGCCCCGTGGAAAGAGGCGGGTATTCAGGTTTCGAACCTGATGATCAATTTGTCTCCCGATATCCTGTACGGGCGAGCCGGCGATAAACGCGACAAGGACATCGAAAACATTCGTCAGTCGATCATCGCTGCAGGCAAAGCTGGTCTCCCGGTAGTCGAGTACAACTTCTATGCGCACCGCGCGATGGAGGGCTACTTCGAAGAAATCGACACCGAGCGCGGAAACTCGGGGTGGACCGGATTCGACTATGAGCTGGTTCAGACTGAGGATCGTCCGTACCAGACACGGCCGGAAGAGAAAGGTAAGAAGTTCCGGGAACTGCCAGCTTTACCTAACGAAGGTGCTCACAATCTCGATGAGATGTGGAATAACGTCAGTTACTTTTTGAAGGCGGTTGTTCCTACGGCCGAGAAGTCCAACGTTCGACTGGCGCTTCACCCGAATGATCCACCTGCGCCCATCAGTCGGGGATCGCAACAGATCATGGGAAGTCTGGCGGGATGGAAGAAGCTGATCAGCATCGTCGACAGTCCGTCGAATGGCATCACATTCGATTGCGGGGTCACGCGGGAACTCGGCGAGGATCCGATTGAGGTTTGCCGATATTTCGGGTCACGCGACCGCATCAATCACGTGCACTATCGGAATGTGATTGTGATGAAGCCTTACGAGCGTTATCGCGAAGTCTGGATCGATGAGGGCATGAACAACATGTTCGCCGTCATGAAAGAGCTGGTGAAGAACAAGTACAACCACCTGATCTATCCGGAGCATCCGAGACGGCTGGACTACGATGCCGAACGCGGACCCATACCGGGCTATCCGGGAGGCGGCGGTTACGCGGCGATCGCTTTTAATGTAGGGTATGCAAGGGCGATGCTGCAGGCGGTAATGTCGTAATCTCTGCAACGGTCCCGATATCTGTCTCAGGTTTGCCGTCGGCCGACAACTTCATGGAAGCGGCTGCGTTCGCACCCCCCAAGGCCGGGGAGCACCCCGTGCTGCGGCACGCCAGGAGGACTGAGCCCTTCTTTGGCGTGATCTGGTAATCGAGATAGCTGATGGTGAGCTGAGTCGCCCCGAAGAATCTGACGTCTGCCGTCGAGCGGCTTACCGACGAATACCAATAAGGTCCAATCTTGCGAAAATCCTGCGAGATACGAACCTTGCCTACCCAGAATGAAACGCTCTTTGCGGTCGTACCCTCGATGTGCATGATGGCCGGTTCGTGGGGGTCTCCGCACAGCCATCCTTCGAGGACAAAGCGGCTTTTCCCTTTCGGGATCAATTCGAGCGCCTCACAATTCTTTCCGTTCACAACACGCATGCCCAGGGGCTTCGTTTCGTAATTTGCCGGCGTAATCTCCGCCTCGCGGTTCTTCCAGGCTTCAACTTCACCCTCGAGGATCCTTCTCAGGACCTCACGGTGGAGTCCCTTGGCATTCGTATTCAGAATGCTATAGCTGGCCACGGTGTTTCCGCGCAGGGTGAACAGAACCTCTGCGGCTGCGTCCTCCGACCAACGATCGTTATGCAGAATATACCTGCGAACAGAACGAACTTCGGAGACGTCGGCGTCGCGGCGAAGGCCAGCCTGGGCGAGCACTGGTAGCGTCAACTGCGCCGTTGCGGACTGCAAACCTATGACACCAAAGGCAATCAGCGCTGCGGTCCGAATGGCTGTCACGTTAGACGAAGTTGATCGAACGATGCACCGCTCCACGTCTCCCGTTTATAGCAAGTTTTTTGCCAAAATGGGCGGGCATGTCTCTGACGCTCGCAGCAGCGCAGATCGGCAGTAGTCCCGGCGATGTCCAGTGCAATCTCGACCGTCACCTCCACTTTTGCCGTGCGGCTGCGGAACTCGGAACGAACCTGATCGTTTTTCCCGAGTTGTCGCTGATCGGCTACGAACTTGACCTTGCCACCGATTGCGTGGCGGATCCGATGGATCGACTGTTCGACCCTCTGCGGCGAATGGCGGCTGATTCGGGGATGACAATTGTGGCCGGCGCGCCGCTTCGGGGATGGAAAAGCGTGCTTCACATTGGATCGATCACGTTTCGTCCGGACGGTTCGGTGATGACGTATTTCAAGGAATACGTACACAGCAGCGAGGAACTCGTGTTTACGGCGGGTCGCGGCGGTGAATTGATCGATCTCGACGGTACCAGAGTGGCGCTGGCTATCTGCCGGGATGCCGCGTTCGCCGAGCATGCCGCCCGAGCTGCCGAGGCTGCGGCCACGGTCTATGCCGCCAGTGTGATGATCGACGAGACTGGTTACGAGCGAAAGTCGGAGTTGCTGAGGCGCTGGGCTGTAGAACACGGAATGGCTATTCTTATGGCTAATTATGCCGGCAAGACTGGTGGAGAGACGTCAGCCGGAAAGAGCCGCATCTGGACCGAAACTGGCGACGTGATCGCAAATGCTTCGGACAACGAAGAGTGTGTTGTTATCGCGACGCGGGAGAACCAGCACTGGAGTGGACGCGTCGTGCCAGTAAGTAAAGAGTAGCCGGCCTAGTTCCGTTTTCGATCACTTCGAAAGAGTGAGTCCTGAGTCGATCCATCCACCACTCCTCTCCTCTGGTCCCAGGGTGCATCAGGAGGGGTCCGAAAACAAATTTGAGCCACGGTTCCCTGCCGATAACCATGACGAGAAACTCACCACCCGGTTTCAGAACGCGTGCTGTCTCGGCGAGCGTCTGATCTATTCCGGTTCGGGAGAGATGATCGATCGCGTACGAAGAGATGACTGCGTCGAACGTCGCATCCGGGAACGGTATTTGCCGCATGTCGGCCGTGACCACCTGCGTGCGACTCCCCACGCCCGCCTGGTCCAGGTTAGACAGGAGCCGGGCCTGGGGCGTCTCACGAGCCGCACCGAAGTGCCGGTTGAAAGAGTCGCCGAACAGGTCCAGTGCAACGAGCGAGACTTCCGGCCTTGCCTTGAGCACCATAATCGATGACCGCCCAGTACCGGCTCCCAGGTCGAGCACTCGCCCCTGTCCAGAGGCAAGAAATGCGGGGGTCGGAAGCTTCGCAGGTCCATTGATGTCGATCACGAACCTGACAATGACGAACGCGACACCTGCCCAGACGGCAAAACCGGCGATCAGGACCTTTTCCCACCTGGGCCAGCGGCGGAACGAGGCGAGCGCCAGAAGCGCGGCGAATGCACCGAAGACGACGAGGTGGCCCCATGAGAGCCACCACGGATACCCAAAGTTCATGCAGCCGAGTATGCGACATTTCGCCTGAACCGAACATGAATGGAACGTTCAGATTCGGTTCATCACGAATGATATATAACGGGTCTGATTGCGGGTTTTGGTCGTCGAAGATGAAAAGCGCCTCGCGGAGTATCTCGCGACCAGCCTCAGCGACGCGGGCTACGCGGTGGACTGCGCTCACAACGGCGAACGCGCCGATTTCCTCGCTCACACGGAAACCTATGATGCTGTTGTGCTTGACCTTGGTTTGCCTGAGATCGACGGGCTGACGCTTTTGCGACGGTGGCGCGCTTCAGGATTCGTATGGCCGATTTTGATTCTGACAGCGCGAGACAGCTGGCACGAGAAGGTTGAGGGCATAGACAGCGGCGCCGATGACTATGTCGTTAAGCCGTTCCGAGTGGAGGAGGTGCTTGCCAGGATTCGAGCGCTGATCCGACGTTCCTCCGGGCAGCCCGTCTCGCAGCTGAAGTGCGGCAGGCTGATACTTGACCCGCGTTCTGCGCAGGCTTCCATCGGGTCCATGGCCGTGGAGTTGACCAGTCATGAGTTTCGCGTGCTTTCCTACCTGATGCACCACTGCGACCGGATTGTCTCGCGAACAGAGCTCGCCGAACATATTTACTCTCAGGATCTGGACCGGGACTCCAATACCGTCGAAGTGTTTATCGCACGACTGCGCCGCAAGATCGGGCACGACTTCATATATACGGTGCGCGGACTGGGGTACAAGATGCGGAGCGACGGCGAGTGAGACCGCCGTCGCTCCGATCCGCGCTGATTATTGCTTCCGTCCTCTGGACTGCGGGGTTGCTGGCTCTGCTGCACATGGGCATGATCGCGCTGATCCGAACTGTTCCGGGCGTTCGCGGATCACATGGTCACGGGCTTCTCGTCGCTGCGATTCTCTGCATCGCGGCTGCAATTGTCACGGTCCGACGCGCCCTCCATCCGCTGGAACAGATTGGCGCGCGTGTCAGAGGTCTGCGCAAGGGCTCACAGTCGCGCATCGATGGAAGCTATCCGCGGGAAGTACAGCCTCTTATTGATGATCTGAATCGTCTGCTTGAAGAACGAGAACAAAGCATGAAACGAGCATGGGACACAGCAGGAGACCTCGCTCACGCTTTGAAAACGCCGCTCGCGCTGCTAACTCAGGAAGCCGAACGACACAACTCTGCGACGATGACGGAGCTGATCGACCGAATATCTCGTCAGGTCAGCTATCAGCTGGCAAGAGCCAGAGCAACTGCTTCGGGGGCTTCACGGACAGTTCCCTGCCCGGTAGCACCGGTTGCTGACGCGATCGTTCGGACCGTAGCGAAACTGTATGCCGAACGAGGGCTGGTGATTACGTCCGATATCGCGGGCGACGTGAGCGTCGGTCTTCAACTCGAAGATCTGGAGGAGCTTCTCGGGAATGTGGTGGACAACGCGTGCAAGTGGGCAGGCAAACGGGTTCAGATTGCAGCGGATTGCGCAAACGAGTTGGTAACGATTACGGTGGACGATGATGGTCCGGGGCTTCCACCTGAGGTGAGGCAGGCCGTCCTTCGCCGGGGTGTGCGCCTGGATGAAGCGAGTGCCGGGTCGGGCCTCGGCCTCGCCATTGTGAAGGACATTACAGAACTGTATGGCGGGACTCTGAGCCTGGGAGCTTCGCCCTCCGATGGGCTTCGCGTCAGCGTGGCCTTCAATTCGGCGCCCAGGTAAAGTAATTTCCCAAACCGTGTTTCAACTTGTCCCGTTACAGCGTCAACCACTTAGCCGCAATGCGCGACACGTTACCGACACTTCTGCAATCTCTGGATATTGGTGTTTGGCAGGCCACTTTACCGTTGCAGTACGTGGAGCCAGACGCTATAGCGGCAGGTCAGTTCGGAATCTCGTCTGCCGGTCCGATTGACTTTGAGGCGTTGCTGGAACGCGTGGACGAGAAGGATCGCGAACGTTTTCGGTCTGCAGTTGAGCAGTGCGCTCAGACACGTGAGCTGATCGACGTCGAGTTCCGGATTGCCGGGGCGGCCCGGTGGTACCGCGGGCTCGGGAGAGTGAACGGGCCGGATCGGCTGGAATGGATCACCATTGAAGCCACAAATCGATACCGGCAATACGAAGCGACAGTTCGCTCCGAGCGAGAGTTGCGGGAACTCCTCGAGCGCCTGTCCGACGGATTTATCGCCGTGGATCGGGACTGGCGCTATGTGTACGTGAACCGCGCCGCGGCAGGACTGGCTGGCAAAGAGCCTTCAGAGCTGACGGGTAAGGTCATCTGGGATGTCTTTCCGGAAGCCATTGCCACTCTGTTCTACTCGAGGCTGCATGAAGCAATGGAAACTCAGCAGCCGATCGAGCTGGAAGAGTACTACGAGCCGCTTAAAAGATGGTTCGCGCTGCGTGCATTTCCTTCGACTGAAGGTTTGTCGATCCTTAGCCAGGACGTAACCACTCGCAGGGAGTCACAGGACGCACTTCGGCAGAATGAGGAGCAGTTCCGAAGGCTCGCCGACAGCATGCCCGTCCTCGCGTGGATGGCTGACGCGAACGGATGGATCTACTGGTTCAATAAACGTTGGTACGAGTACACCGGAAGTACACCCGAGCAGATGGAAGGGTGGGGTTGGCGATCCGTACACGATCCGGAACAGGTGGAACAGGTTGTCGAACGCTGGACGTCCTCGATTCTTACAGGCGAACCGTTTGAGATGGTGTTTCCGCTCCGAAGCCGGTCTGGGGAATTTCGACAATTTCTCACTCGTGGCGAGCCGGTTCGCGATGCCTCAGGAAAGATCTTTCGCTGGCTTGGAACTAATACGGACGTCACCGATCAGGAACGGCAATCGGAAAACGCCCGCCGCGACCAGCAACGTTTGCAGGCAGCACTCGAAGCATCGCGGACAGGAACGTTTCACTGGGCTCTCCGGAGCAACAACCTCGAGTGGGATGACAACCTGGACCGGCTGCTCGGGTCTCACACGGCAACGAGAGAGCGAACGCTGCAACGCTTCCTCGACGCCGTCAATTCAGAAGATTTACAGGCGGTAGTGCGTGCATTCCATGAATCCGCGAGTTCGGGTCAGGATCTCGATCTGGAGTTTCGCGTCCGGCAACAGAATGGGGAAGTTCACTGGCTTTACGCTCGCGGGAGGGTAACCGCCGGAAGCGGCCAGTCGGGCTGGATGACGGGTGCCTGTGTGGACATCACGGAGCGGAAGTCGGCGGTCGACCAAGTGAAGCAGCGGGCACGACTGGCCGCACTCGGCGCCGACATTGGCCTTGCACTGACGGCATCGGTGCATCCCGACGAAATGCTGGGCAGTTGCTGTGCTGCAATTGTCCGCCATCTGGACGCATCCTTTGCGCGGATCTGGACGCTCAACGAAGCCGAGCAGGTACTCGAGTTGCAGGCCAGTGCGGGTCTGTATACGCACGTCAATGGCGGGCATGCGCGGGTTCCTGTCGGCAAATTCAAAATCGGAAAGATCGCCGAGGAAAGGCTTCCGCATTTAACCAACGATGTTCAGCATGATCCCCGACTCGGCGATCGGCAATGGGCGGTACGCGAAGGAATGGTAGCTTTTGCAGGCTATCCGCTGATCGTCGAGGAAGACGTGATCGGCGTGATTGCGCTGTTTGCCAAACACAAACTGCAACAGGACACGCTGGACGCGATGGCGTCAGTGGCGAACAGCATCGCTTTGGGGATCCGACGCAAACATACCGAAGCCGAACTGATTCGGGCGAAAAACGACGCTCAAGCGGCGAGCCAGGCCAAAAGTCACTTTCTGGCGAGCATGAGTCACGAGTTGCGGACACCTCTTAACGCCATCATTGGCTATAGCGAGATGCTTCAAGAAGAGGCGGAAGAGCTGGGCGCAGAGTCAATGATGCGCGACCTTGGCAAGATTCACTCCGCGGGGCGGCACCTGCTTGGAATCGTCAGCGACATTCTGGACCTCTCGAAGATCGAAGCAGGCCGAATGGATCTGTTCTTCGAGAGTTTCGATATCCCGGGCATGATTCAGGACGTGGCAAGTGTTGTAGACCCCCTGGTGCGTAAGAACGGAAACACGCTCACACTCAATGTTCCTGCCGATTTGGGGCAGATGGACGCGGACCTGACCAAGGTTCGGCAGGCTGTTCTGAATCTGTTGTCGAATGCCGCCAAGTTTACGGAGAATGGCAGTATCGGGGTGGAAGCGGCGATTGAGAGGAATGCGTCGAACGACGCCGAGCAGGTACGGATCTCCGTTACTGACTCCGGCCGCGGCATTCCGGCTGACAGGCTATCTGATTTGTTTCAGCCGTTCAGTCAGGTTGATCGAAACTCGGGCCGCGCTCCAGGCGGTACGGGTTTGGGTCTTGTGATTACCCGCCGCTTCTGTCAGCTGATGGGCGGCGATGTCACGGTCGAGAGCGATTACGGGAAAGGATCCCGGTTCACGATCGTGCTGCCCAGGAACGCTCGCGCGGCCGTTGGCGCTGACTCTCAATCCGATGCCGCTACTGCTTCAGACACAAGTCTGGCCACCAACCAGGCGCCGGAATCAGCGATTCCTGCTGATAATCGTGCGACCGTCCTCGTGATCGACGATGATGCGGCCGCGCGTGAGCTGATGTTCCGGTATTTGTCAAAAGAACAGTTCCGAGTCCTTCAGGCCGCAAATGGCGAGGAAGGTCTGAAGCTTGCGCGGCAGGTCCAACCTGACGTGATTACACTCGACGTTCTGATGCCGGGAATGGACGGATGGACGGTTCTTCAGACGCTCAAGGCCGATCCGGAGCTTTCTCATATACCCGTTGTGATGGCGACGATGGTCAGCGATCGGGGCCTCGGCTACGCACTGGGTGCAGCGGATTATTTACTGAAGCCCGTGAGCAGGGACAAACTCATTACGCTGCTGCGAAAACATGTGTCACGCGTGCAGAATTGTCGCGTGCTTGTGGTTGAGGATGATGACGCGGCGCGTTCGATGCTGCAGACCATGCTGCAACGCGAAGGCTGGGTGGTGGATACGGCGGCGGATGGGGCCCAGGGTCTGGCACGAATGGAGATCCCACCTTCGCCGGGGCTGGTTTTGCTTGATCTCATCATGCCGAATGTCGACGGGTTCGAATTCGCTGAGGCGGTTAGAAAGCGTCCGGAGTGGAAGAATATTCCAATCGTTGTTCTTACGGCTCAGGATCTGACAGCTCAGGATCGCGAGCGCCTGAGAATGAACGTGGAAAGAATCCTGACAAAAGGCGGACAAGACAAGGAGAAGCTGCTCCAGGAGGTTCGACAACTGGTAGCTGCCTGTGTCCGGAACTCCTCAGCAGCGGAGGCGAACCACCCAGGCGCCGGGTAGCACTTCACAAAAGTACAGGTGAAACAGTAAATGCGTCGGTGCTGTCCAAACGCAGGAGACAGTTATGCCATTGACCACTCTGCTGATCATTGTTCTCGTCGTTGTGTTGATTGGATCACTTCCTTCATGGCCGTACAGCCGTGGCTGGGGATACTATCCGAGCGGCGGTCTCGGGCTGGTGCTCGCGATTTTTCTGATTCTCTGGTTCATGGGCTGGCTGTAAAGCGAGTTCCTGGCCGGGCAGCATCACATACAATTGGTGTTACGGCTCTCCGGCTATGGCTCGTTCTTTCCATCTCCTCGCGCTCGTTTTGCTCCTTGTCGTAACCCTTCAGGCGGGAGAGTTTACGGGTGATCAGGAGAAGGATAGGGCCAAGGTCCTCGCCAGACGGAACTGGTGGTCGTTCCAACCTGTTAAGAGACCGGACGTTCCTGCGCTGCGAGATTCCTGGATTCGCAATCCGATTGATGCTTTCCTGCTTGACGCGATGCGCGCCAAGGGAGTAGAGCCTTCGCCAGCTGCGTCCAAAATCCAACTGCTTCGAAGGGTCACGCTTGACCTGACGGGCTTACCTCCGAAGCCGGAGGACGTGGCTGCGTTTCTCGCAGATGCTCATCCCGATGCCTACGAGCGAGTTGTTGACCGACTGCTGGCTTCCTCGGAGTATGGAGAGCGATGGGCCCTGCGCTGGCTGGATGTCGTCAGATATGCCGACACGAATGGCTACGAACTTGATGCGCAGAGAACTCAGGCGTGGCGCTATCGCGATTACGTGATTCGCTCATTCAATGCGGATAAGCCGTTCGACCAGTTCCTGAAAGAGCAGATTGCGGCCGACGAACTATCGGCCGGACCGGAAAGACCTTCTGGTGGCGCTGGGGTTTCATCGTGCGGGGCCAGAGCACCTGGTCGGCGGGAACCAGGATGCTGAGATGAACCGGCAGGAAGTGCTGGTCGAGATGACAGCCGGAATCACCAACGTCTTTCTCGGCCTGACGATGAATTGCGCCCGCTGCCACAATCACAAGTTCGATCCGATTCTCCAGTCCGACTACTACAAGCTTCAGGCGGTATTTGCGAATACCGTCGGCAAGGACATCGAGATTGCTTCCGCAGAAGAGAAGGCTCGTCACGAAGAGGCTGAGAAGGCATGGAAAGCGCGGCTGAAGCCGGTGGAGGACGCTATCGCGGCGATTGAAAAGCCCTACCGTGACAGGCTGACCGCGGAGAATAAGCGGACCAAGCTTGACGACAAACTTCGAGCGCTCCTCGATGTCCCTAAAGACAAGCTGAGTGAGTCGGACCGCGAGTTACAGAAGAATGCTCGTGACCAGATAAAGCCGGCATGGGATGAGGTGCTCGCGGTTCTGTCACCCGAAGATCGTGCGAAACGGACTGGGTTGCGGAAACACCTTCATGAGATCGAGCTGGATGAACCTGAGCCGCTGCCGGCGGTCTACGGTGTGGTGAATGGCGACAAGCCTTCCGAAACCAATGTTCTGAAGGTCGGCGATCACCGGTTGAAGCTGGGAACGGTTGGCCCGGCGGTTCCACTGGTGCTGGCGTCGAGCGTCAGAGAAGCGCCGATGCCGTCGAACGAGATCGGCGGGCGACGCAAGGCTCTGGCGGAATGGCTGGGCGATCCGAGGCATCCGTTGACGGCTCGCGTGATGGTGAACCGCATCTGGCAGTTCCGAATGGGGCGCGGCATTGTCGGCACGCCAAATGACTTCGGTGCGCTGGGCGAGCGTCCCACGAATCCCAAACTGCTGGACTGGCTCGCTTCCGAGTTTGTGTCGCAGAACTGGAGTGTGAAGGCGCTCGATCGACTGATAGTGACCTCGTCGACGTACCGGCAAGCAACTGCTCCTGATCCGGGCAAGCAGGCGATTGATCCTGACAACAAACTGTGGTGGAGGATGAACCGGCGTCGGCTGGAAGCGGAAGCCATCCGCGATAACGTACTGGCGGTGAGCGGCGCGCTCAATCTCAAGATGTATGGAATGCCGGTGCGAGTACCGATTGAGAAAGAAGTTTACGACCTGATCTTTACCGAGTCAGAGGCCGACAATTTATGGCCTTTGCCTCGGGACAAGTCAGAGATGTCCCGGCGGTCGATTTACCTGCTGAACAAACGGACCGTGCGGCTGCCGCTGATGGCGAACTTCGATCAACCGGACACAATGAGTTCCTGCGCTATGAGGCCAGTGTCGACGCACGCTCTTCAGGCTCTGACGCTGATGAACAGCGATTTTATGACGCAGCAGTCGGCGGCAGTTGCGCGTCGTGTTGAAGCTGAGGCCGGCAAATCGGAGTCGGCGAAGGTAGTTCGGGCTTATGAGCTGGCACTCGCCAGGAAACCGAATAAAGCCGAGTTCGCACTCGCCCATACGTTCTTCAGGAAGGGCGGCAATTTCCCAGAGTTCTGCCTTGCGCTGCTGAACAGAAGTGAGTTTCTTTATGTCCCATGAGGTGAACCTGACCCGACGGAATGTGCTGCGCGATGTCGCTCATGGGTTCGGCGCAATCGCGCTCCAAAGCCTGCTGGTCCGCGACGGCGTGGCGGGCACCGTGACACCTCGTGTCAATCCGCTTGCGCCTAAGCCTTCGCACTTTCCCGCTAAAGCGAAGTCGGTGATCTTCCTGTTCATGGTGGGCGCGCCGAGTCAGATCGACACTTTCGACCCCAAGCCTCTGCTGAAGAAACATGACGGACAGAAGCTTCCGGAGAGCTTCGGGAAAATCTCGAGTCAGTTTACCGACGGCAACACGCCTATTTTGTCGTCACCGTGGGAGTTTCGACAGCACGGGGCTACGGGAGCGTGGGTATCTTCCTTGTTTCCGCACGTCGCGAAGCGCGCAGATGATCTCTGCTTTGTGAAGAGCTTTTACACGGAGAGTGTGGTCCATGCTCCCGCAATGTACCAGGTCCAGAGCGGGCGGATCCTGATGGGCTATCCGTCCATCGGATCGTGGGTCACTTATGGACTTGGCTCGGAGTCGGACAACCTGCCTGCGTATGTAGTGATGCCTCAGGCTGAAGGGACGCCTGAGGGCGGCACGCCGATGTGGGGCTCGGGATTTCTGCCGGCGGTTTATCAGGGCACCCTGTTTCGACCTGGTCCGACTCCGATTCTGCACCTGAAACCTCCTGCCGGAGTCGATGAAAGCAGACAGAGACGAACGATCGATCTGCTGCAAAAGATGAACGAGATGGATGCGGCTGACGGCGACAGCGAACTGGCAGCCCGGATTGCTTCGTACGAGCTCGCATTCCGGATGCAGTCACACGCTCCGGAAGCGGTGGATTTGTCGCAGGAGCCCGACTCCGTTCGTAAGCTTTACGGACTCGATCAGAAGCACACGTCCGATTTCGGTTCGCGTTGTCTGCTCGCCCGACGACTCGTCGAGCGCGGCGTCCGGTTTGTTCAGTTGTTCCATGGCGGCGGCCCGGTGACCATGCAGTGGGATGCGCACAAGGATCTGAAAGAGAACCACGAGAAGATGTGCGGCCTGACAGACCAGCCCATCGCCGCTTTGCTGACGGATCTGAAGGAGCGAGGGCTGCTCGATTCCACGCTTGTGATCTGGGGATCGGAGTTCGGGCGTTTGCCTATGTCGCAATCAGGCAACGGTCGCGATCACAATCCGCACGGTTTCACTATGTGGTTCGCGGGCGGCGGCGTGAAGCCCGGCAGCTGTCGGACAGACGGACGACTTCGGTGTTCGAGGCGTCGGCGACCGATATCCAATGCGCGACTTCCATGCGACGCTGCTTCACCTGCTGGGGCTCGATCAGAACCAGCTGTGGTATCTGCACAACGGGCGGCACGAGAAGCTGACGGATTTCGGCGGCAACGTCATTAAGGGAGTGACTGGTTAGCTCTCATCAGGTCGCCGACTTGGCAACAGCCGGCGGAACTCTCGTATGCCAGTCCGTAACCCGCTGGAATGCGTGCGCGACTCTGAGCGGCGTGCCTTCGTCGTACAACCGGCCGAGAAAGCTGAGACCTCTCGGCATGCCATC
Source organism: Bryobacteraceae bacterium (assembly GCA_963794765.1). GTDB lineage: Bacteria > Acidobacteriota > Terriglobia > Bryobacterales > Bryobacteraceae > JAWXCM01. Next base: position 17,294 of record CAWCGC010000054.1, read on the forward strand.
CACGAAACCACATGGCACGACTACCTGGGGATGTCCCGTCAGGTTCGTGGTCGTCAACAACGCATAGGGCGGGGTCACGATGACGTCCCAGTCCGCAAAGAATTTCTCGATCTTCTGCTGAAGAAGCGTGCGTCCGCGCTGTGCCCGAATGTATTCGACCGCCGGGACTAAACGCGATTCGCGGAAGGAATTCGGCCAGTCATTCGGTGACTGGCCCTTAAGCGTGCGGACTCGACCGTCGCGGGTGATGTCGTCGAACGCCGCCGCGGCTTCAGCGGTCAGGAGGAAGCGAAGGCGAGATCCGTCTTCGTCAGACATCTCTACTGGATGCATTTCCGGGACACCGCCTTTCGAAGATCGGTGAGTGCTGCATCGAACACCTTCTTCTCCTCACCTTTGAGCGAGTCGAAAGCTGTCTGCATGATTCCGATCCGCAAGCTTCTTCATTGAGCGCTGCGCGTTCCAATTTATGGGGTCGCTTGCTACGGTCCGATCGTGACCGTCGGGGCCATGAATCGCTTGCAGGACAATGGCGCAGTCTTCGGCGCGTTCGGCAGATCGGACCAATTTTGTCCATAGTCCAACTCAGGCCCATCGCGCCGTAGCGGCTGACGCGACCATAGGTCGGGCGAAGTCCCGGTTGTTCCGCACCGGATGCTCGGCGAAACAATCGAGCCGAGTGTCTCCGTTCCGATTGCGAAGCCCACGAGGCCGGCGGCCGTCGCTGCAGCCGAACCAGCCGACGAGCCACTCGAGGTTTCGTCAAGGTTCCAGGGCGTTTTCGTCATGCCACCGAACCACAGACCACCTTGTGCGAGAGCACCCATCGAGAGCTTGGCGAAAAGCACGGCTCCGGCTTCGCGCAAGCTTGGTGACTACCGTTGCATCGTAGTCGATGACCTGACTCCTGGAACGGTTCAGCGCCCCATGTGGTGTTAATCCCGCGCGTCGCAAACAGGTCCTTTGCTCCCCAGGGTATGCCGTGCAGCGGACCTTTATATCTGCCGCGGCGGATTGCTGCATCCGCTTCGGAGGCTTGCTGCAGTGCGAGGTCTTCGGTAAGAGTGATTACGCAGTTGAGCTGCGGACCGTACTGCCTCAATCGCCGGATGTACATTCGGGTCAGTTCGGTCGAGGAAATCTTGCGGGACCTCAGGAGCGGTCCGAGTTTGGTGACCGGCAGAAATGCCAACTCCTCGACGTCGCGAAACCGCGTGAGTTTCCCCGATCCGGACATTCGAAAAACTGGCCTGGCTTTGGAGGGAACACGATCCGGGAGTCCTGGATGGAATGAAAACGCAGGCTCGGTATCGAGCGGGATGTTGACACTGCGCAACGCTTCATAAGCTGCGAGCTTGCGGTTGATGCCGGGCAGCATCATTCGAAGCTCGTCATCAGTAAACGTCAGTCCGAGTAGCCGGACAGCCGCTGTAAGCTGTTCGACACTGATGGTGTTTGCGAGACTCGGTGCGGCGGGCTGTTGTGCAGACGTTTGAGACGCGGCGCCGACCCCGGAAGCGCTCAGCACAGCTACGATCTGTTGCATCCAGACACGCCGATCCATACTGGCCTATGGTGTCACAGTTTCCTGAACCGGGCGTCAAACAAGCTTCGGCCTGATCGCGAACAGGCACCAAGTAGATACGTTACCGGATGAACACTGGAAGCCAGCCAATACTTGCCAGAGATTCTGCAGTTCAGAACGTGCTCGCCGCCATTGTGGAATCGTCAGCGGACGCAATCATCAGCAAGGATCTCGACGGCAGAATTCAGACGTGGAACCGGGCGGCGGAGCGGCTATTCGGTTACTCGGCCGAGGAAGTCATCGGCAAACCGGTCAGCATTCTCGCGCCTCCGGAGCGCACAAACGAGATGCCTGAGATACTCGCGCGCGTGACAAGAGGAGAGCGGGTCGAGCATTACGAAACAGTTCGGCAGCGGAAAGACGGGTCAACTCTCCATGTAGCGCTGACCGTTTCGCCGATTCGGGATTCGTCGGGACTAATCATCGGTGCATCCAAAATTTTGCGAGACATCTCCGGCCGGATCGCCGCCGAGAAGGCGTTGCGAGAGAGCGAGGAGCGACTAAGACTTGCTCAGACGGCGGCTAAGATAGGCAGCTGGACACTTAGTCTCGTTGATCCGGCTCAGAATTATTGGTCGCCCGAAGCGTACGAGATTGCAGGCGTGAATCCCGCCTGGCATCCCGATTACGGCGAATGGCTGTCTCGGATTCATCCCGAAGATCGCGACCGAGTTAATCAGGAGGTCAGTGACGGGCTTGCAACAGGCTCAGGTTTCACGATGTCGTACCGGTTTAATGGGGATGACAACGTTGAACGCTGGCACGAAGCTCGCGGCAACATTCAGCGTGCGGTCGACGGAAGCGCTGTCGCGGCGCACGGCATCACGCTCGATATTACTCATCGAAAGAACGCGGAGCTGGAGCTTGACCGATCGCGGCAGCAGTTTCAGGCGATTCTGTCGAGCATTCGCGAGAGCTTTATCGCGCTTGACCGAAACTGGCGCTTTACCTATGTGAACGACCGAGTGGTTGAGGCGACGGGGAAGAGCCGTGAAGAGCTTATAGGAACCAACATTTGGGAGATCCACCCGGCTTCAAAGGATACGGCCTTCTGGCCTAACTATCACTGGGTGATGGAGAAGCGACAGGCCCGGAGTTTTGAGGTGTCCTATCCCTCCGGCAGGCACTTCGAAGTTCATGCCCACCCGACGGATGACGGTTTGTCTGCGCTGGTGCTCGACATCAGCGACCGACATCTGGCCGAGCAGGCGTTGCGAAAGAACGAGACACGATCGCGTCTGCTGGCAGACGCCGGAGCAGCACTGGCTTCGTCTCTGGACTACGAACAAACACTACGAACCGTATCGAAGCTTTCGGTTCCCGCTTTCGCCGACTGGTCGGCTGTAGATGTGCTGGATAAAGATGGGACACTGCAGCGGGTGAGTGTCCAGCATGCTGATCCGAGGCTTATTGAATTCGCACTGGAGCTGCAGGAGAAATATCCGCCGCGCGAAGGCGACCTGACGCTGGAATGCTTGCGTACATGTCGATCTGCGTGGCTCGCGGAAATACCGCCCGAGCTGATCGAACAGCGCGCGCATGATGCCGAGCACGCGCGAGTTATCCGGCAACTCGGACTCCGTTCCGTGATTGTGGTGCCGATGGTGGCGCGGGGTTCGGTTCTGGGTGTGCTCTCCTTTGTGACTGCCGAATCGCAGCGAGCCTATACGGAATCGGATGTCGCATTCGCAGAAGACCTGGCCCGGCGAGCTGCTACGGCCATCGATAATGCGAGGCTCTACGCGGCGGTTCAGGAACAAGAGGCGCGCCTGCGCGATATCTTCAACACCGCGGGCGAGGGTATTTGCCTGTGCGACGAAGAGACACGTGCCGTCTTTGCGAACCCGCGCATGGCAGAGCTATTCGGCTGCAGCATGGACAAGTTGATTGGCCGCTGTTTGCTTGATTTCGTTCCTGCGGAGCATCGCGAGAGTGCGCTTCGGGGATTCCGAAGCAGAATCAACGGCGATCCCAGTCCTCCGCGAGAGTATCCAATCATTCGATCCGACGGATCTCGCCGATGGATGCGAATCAGTGCGAACGTCGTGCGCAATCAGGACGGCGCTGTCCAGGGTGTCCTCGGGATGTTTGAGGACGTCACCGAACTTCGGGAAGCGATGCAGGAGCTTCGGACGACGAACGAGCGGCTGAAGACCTTCCTCCAGGCATGTCCACTGGCGGTGATGGTGATCAATGCTGATGGGACGGTCGCGTTGTGGAACCGAGCTGCCGAATTGCTGTATGGCTGGACCGAAGCCGAGGTGCTCGGGCGAACTCTGCCCACGATGTCGGACAGCAGCCGTGAAGAAACGCTGACCCGATTACAAGCGGTGTTGTCCGGCAATGAAGTGATGACCTCCGAGAGCGTGGGTGTGATGAGGGACGGCACGCCGTTCGTTGCCCAGATGTGGACCGTCGGACTGAACAGCGGAGAAGGTCAGCGGCAGGCCCTCACAATCGTCCACGACATTACGGCGCGCAAGAGAAATGAATCGGCCCTGAGTGAAAGCGAGGCGCGATTTCGGGAACTTGCCAATGCGGTGCCCGCGGTGGTGTGGGTGGGGGATCAGGACGGAAGGATAACGTTTTTGAACGACCGTTGGTCGTCCTATACCGGACTCACCATCGACAGCACTATGAACGAGAACTGGGCGGAGGCGATTCATCCCGAGGATGTCGAATCTGCACGGAAGGGGTGGGAAACAGCTATTCGAACAAAGACACCATTTGAGTCAGAGTGCCGCATTCGGGGCGTATCCGGTGAGTACAGATGGTTCATGGCGCGTGCGCTGCCCGTTCGGAATTCGAATGGTGAGATACTCCAGTGGTTTGGCAGCTCCACCGATATTCATGATTCGAAAAGAACGGAAGTTGAACTCCGACATGCAAATGCAGACCTTCAGCAGTTCGCGTATTCAGCTTCACACGACCTGAAAGAACCACTCCGGATGATTGCCGTGTATTCGCAGTTGCTCGAGCGTCGATATAAAGGGCATTTCGACAAGGAGGGCGAAAAGTTCCTCCACCTGATCATTGAAGGTGCCCGGAGAATGGACGCTCTCGTTTCCGACCTGCTCGCATACACTCAGGTCATCCGGCGCTCCGATTCACCAGTGTCTGTGATCTCTGCCGATCCCGTTCTCGATACCGCTGTTTCCAATCTAAAACAGACGATTGATCAGACAGGTGCGATCATCGAACGGGACCCGCTGCCAAAGTTGTGCGTCGAAGAGGTTCACCTGCTGCAGTTATTCCAGAACGTGCTTGGTAATGCGCTGAAGTACCGAAGCTCCCAACTGCCGCAAATTCGGGTATCAAGCGTTCGAGATGGTGAGTACTGGCGAATCTGCATCCGTGACAACGGCATTGGTATCGCTCCAGAGTATCGGGAGCAGATCTTTGGCTTATTCAGACGCCTTCACAGCGCCTCTGAGTATTCTGGAACGGGGCTGGGGCTTGCGATCTGCCAGAAGGTCGTGCACCGCTACGGCGGAATGATTTGGGTGGAATCGGAAGGTTCAGGGACGGGATCAACGTTCTGCTTTACGCTTCCCGCTGGCGATTAGGCCGCAACACACATGGTCTTTCTACAATCTTATCTGCCCGTGAGAACTCGGGTGCTGACGCTGGCCTTCCTGCTGACACAACTTTTACCTGCTTCAGAGACGATTCGGGCGAACCAGGGCGATGCAATTCGAGTCAAAGCGTCTGCTCCGGTGACGCAGGCGCGCCTGGGGAACAGGACCATTCGCCTTTTTCCGCAGCCTGACGGAACGATGTTTGGACTGATGCCGGTGTCGGCGAATCACGCAACGGGCAGCTTCCATCTGGAGTATCTCGATGCCGCCGGCAAATCTGTGGGAGCAGATCCTCTCCTGATTACCAACGCACACTTTGCGCAACAGAACGTTGTGCTGAACAAGCAGCTGGCTGAGCTTACGGCCGCGCCGGGTGACAAGGAGGCCATGGAGGCTTTCCGAACCATCGTTTCTGAGGAGAGGCTTTGGGCAGAGCCACTGCAGCCTCCGCTGCCGGGATGTATGGTCTCGCCATTTGGTGTCAGGCGACTTCACAATGGGAAGCCGACTGGAAACTATCACGGAGGTATCGACCAGCGCGGCGCCGAAGGATCAGAGATCCGAGCCGTGGCGGCCGGCACTGTTCGACTGGTGAGGCCGTTTGCGGTCAGCGGAAACACGGTCGGCGTCGATCACGGACAGGGATTCGAGTCGCTTTATCTGCACATGTCGAAATTTCAGGCTGTGGACGGGCAACGAGTGCAGAAGGGCGACGTCCTTGGGTATGTCGGTTCCACGGGCCGGTCCACTGCGCCGCATCTCCACTGGAGTTTGATGGCGAACGGTGTTGGCGTGAATCCGGCACAGTGGATGACCTTCACTCCGTGTGAAAACGCTCCGCGCAAAACCCGGAAGCGACCTAAACCGCGAGTCGTCCATTCAGCTTCACTATTTTGGAAGCTATCAGAATGATGACTCAGGTCCGCAGGGTTTCAGGGTTGTTAGGTGTGCTGCTGTTAGCGGGCAACCAGGGCGTGTTTGCATGGAACGCCACCGGACATAAGTCGATCAGCTTTCTCACTTACAGCTTGCTGACGCCACGTTCTAAGGGGCGCGTGAATGCGATTTTGAGGCTGCATCCGGACTACACGAGGATTCTTGGCGCCGGCTCTGCGACTGACCCGGTCGACATCGCACATAACGCTTTCGCTGTGGCCGCGACCTGGCCTGACATCATCAAAAGCGATCCGCGCTTCAGTGATTCGGCGGTCGAAGCTCTGAAGGTGCTCCCGGGGTTTCCCGACATGCTTCGACATCAGAACTGGCACTACGTCAACACCCCTTTTCCGAACGAGTTTGCGGCGAGGCAATCGACCCCGTCAATGCCCCGACTGAGTTGAAGCGGCTGTTGAAGCTACTGCAAAAGAATGACGCCGCTACCGCCGAGGAAGCGTTCCGCTGCCCTGGATCATACATCTGGTAACGGATATGCATCAGCCTCTGCATACGGTGTCGCGGTTCTATCGGAGCAGCAGCGGCGCCGTCGAGCAGGATAAGGGTGGAAACGGCTGCTACGTCGAACAGGCAAGGAATCTACACTCCCTCTGGGATGGCATCCTAGGGACCGAGTTCGATGAAAAGTCGGTTGCGCGCCTTGCGGCGAGTCTGCGGGACCACTATTCCGGACCGAAGAAGCCAGACCTCAAGGTGGATAACTGGATTCATGAAGGGGTTGAGGTCGCGCGCGCGATGGTCTACGAATTCGCGGGCAACTGCCAGGATCGAGAACATCCGACCGTGTTGCCCCGGAGCTACAAACAAAAGGCCCATGCCGTTGCTGTGCAACGTGCATCGATAGGTGCCTACCGCCTCGCGGCTTTACTAAACGAGAAGTTCGACTAAACCTGCACGCGACAGCACCGGCGACAGCTGCCTGACCCGCAGTGCGAACAGCCGGCTGCGGAATAGCGATCCGGCTGGCGTCAGTCCGGAAGGTGTAGGCAAGTTAACTTTCGTAAAGACTTACGTTTACGGGGAGTAGCAGGAAACGAAAATGTTACAATGTTCGTCGGAATGGCGAGCGCAGAAATGTCGTCTCTGAAGCGATTTATCTGGTGGGATTATGCTCGCGCGACCTGGCAGTACGACGTCATGGTGCTGCTGATTCTGGCGTTCGTGTTTCTAACTCCCCGGGATTTCTTCCGGGACCAGCCTAAAGCGAGTGAGATCGTCCGCTTACCCTCGGAGAACGGATCGGGGGTTTTCTGGGTGGAACCTCAGTTGCTGGAGTCGATACCGGAGAACGGACGTGCTGCACGCGTCGAACGCGAATTGCGGTCACGGTTCGGACAACGTGAGGCGGTGGTTCATATCGAACCGATCGCAGGCAGTGAACACGACATTCGGGGTTATATGGCTTACACAGCCAAACCCTGAGCAGCGCCCGATATTGCGATGATTCTACGAACCTTTTGTCTTTTTTCTGCCGCCGTTATGCTCGCCCAGGCGGCAAGCACGGAAGAAGTGCTGGCCAAAATGACCGCTTCGGCGCCACAATTCACCTCGATGTCGGCGGACGTTCAGCGTGTGAATTACACGAAAGTATTAGACGAAAAGACAACAGAAACCGGCACCATCAAGATCCGAAAGGTCGGCAAGGATCTGCAGGTCCTGATGGACGTGACCAAGCCTGACACCAAGGTCGTCGCATTTCGCGGCCGGAAAGCCGAGATTTACTTCCCAAAACTGAAGACTGTTCAGGAGTATGACCTGGGAAAGCACAGTGCGCTCGTCGATCAGTTCCTGCTCGTCGGCTTCGGTACCACTGGCCGGGAGTTGCAGTCGGCCTACAAGGTCAAGCTTGCCGGCGAGGAGACGATCAACGGTCAGAAAACGTTTAAGCTGCAGCTGACCCCGAACAGTTCGGGTTTACACGGAGAAATTAGAGAGCGTCACCCTGTGGATTGTGAATCCGGAGAGTATCCCGTTCAGCAGCAATTTGTTCAGGCTTCAGGAGATTACTATCTGGTTACCTATTCAGATGTAAAGCTGAATCCCGGATTGACCGATGAGGGTCTAAGACTAAAGGTGCCGAAAGGAACAAAACGGGAATTGGTGAACAAGTGAGCTCGACCGCGACACTTCCGGACGTTTACAGGTCCGCCGAGCCTGCCAGGCCGGAACAACCACCAAGAGGGCCGGCCGACGGCTGCCGTTCCTGGACTGGACGCGGGGTCTGGCAGCGACCATCATGCTGCAAGGCCACGTATTTCATTCATTTGCGCGCCCTGATCTGCGTGACTCAGGTCCGTGGGTCATTTCGCAGTTCATTGGCGGCATTGCGCCCGCCGTTTTTCTTTTCCTTATGGGCGTCACGCTCGCCTTCGGGATGGACGGACGGGAACGCAAGGGCGAGGGTGCCGGGACTCGATGGCGTGCGGCACTGAATCGAGCCGGGTACTTCTTTCTGATCGCGTTCGCGTTTCGATTCCAGTTGTGGCTCTTCGGCTATCCCCAGAGTCCTGTAACGGATCTACTCAAAGTCGATATTTTGAACTGCATGGGCCTGGCAGTTGTCACGCTTTCCGGTTTAGCGCTGATGCGTACTGCCCAGCGAGTGCATGCGGGCGTGGTGGCCGGGTGCCTGATCGCGTGTGCTGCCCCGCTTATGTCCCTGATTGCTCCGACGGCACTCCCGGAACTTTTGCGCATGTACCTGGTGCCGGATGGACAGTTTTTCTCATTGTTTCCATGGGGATCTTTTGTGGCGTTCGGGGTTGGATTCGGGAGTGTTCTCCGGCTCGTGACCCTGGATCAGATGCATCGGGTGATGCAGTGGGCCTCGATACTTGGATTTGGACTCATTCTTTCCGCTCAATACTTTTCCAACCTGCCGTATTCGCTATATCCATCGACGGATTTCTGGCTGAACAGCCCTGGTCTCATCTTTATTAAGCTGGGAGTGATTTTGGTTGTTATGGCACTCGCGTTTCTGTGGACGCATCACGGAGCCGGTGAAGGCTTCAGCTGGATTCGCCAGCTTGGGACGACGTCGCTTCTGGTGTACTGGGTGCACATCGAGCTCGTTTACGGACGATGGTTCGGATCCTGGAAGGAGCAGCTGTCGATTGCGCAGTGCTCGCTCGCGGCGCTGTTTCTCATTGTCCTGATGATCGGACTGGCATGGTTCAGGCACAACATGAACTGGCCGGAGCTTCGGCTGGGAAGCATCTGGCCAGCAACACCCGAGCCGCGCCGTGTGTCAGGAGACTAGGATGCGAATCCTGGTCGTTGAAGACGAAAAGCGAATTGCCGATTTCCTGTCACGCGGCCTGCGAAGGCGCCGGATATGCGGTCGATGTGGCGCCACGATGGCACGGCCGCCCTCGATCTGGTCCACGCCACCGAATACGACCTGATCATTCTCGACCTGATGCTGCCCGATATGGACGGGCTGCAGGTGCTGGAGAAGATTCGGAACCGCAAGACCAGTCCGCCGGTGCTGATCCTGAGCGCGCGCGGCGCGGTGGACGATCGCGTCAAAGGGCTGGAACACGGCGCCGACGATTACCTGGTGAAGCCGTTCGCGTTTGTCGAACTGCTGGCGCGTGTTCGCGTGCTTGCTGCGCCGCGGCCAGCCCACGCCGGAGAAGCTGCAGGTGGGCGACCTGGCGCTCGATTGCATCCGCCGCAAGGTGACGCGTGGCGGAGAACCATCGAACTCGCGCCCAAGGAGTTCAGCATCCTCGAGTACATGATGCGGAATCGCGGCCGTCCGCTGAGCCGCACCATGATCGTCGAGCACGTCTGGGACATGGACTACGACGGGCTGACGAATATCGTCGACGTCTACATCCGCCATTTGCGCAGCAAGATCGACGACCGGTGTCCGGCGAAGCTGATCCACACCGTTCGCGGGATCGGCTACATGCTCGAGCTTCCCGACGAATACGCCAACACGGGCACCGCTGGCGGATCTGCAAGAATATAGTTGGCTATGTTGGGTGCGGTCTGGCAATTCCTCCGCCGGCTGACCGGTGGTCTGCGATTCCGCCTGACACTCACATACGTTCTTTTCATCTCCATCCTGCTTGGCTTCCTCGGTTTCTTCTTCCAGGAAACAATTCGAACGCTTTACGATGATCAGTCTCACGCCATCCTGAATGAGGAGTGGGGCGCCGTTCGCGGATATCTGCGTATCGAAAAGCCAAAGAAGAAAGGACAGGAGCCCAGTATCGAGTGGTACTACGATCGGAGCGATCCGGAAGAAGCGCTGATCGTGGACCGGCTTCGCCAGGTCTATCTGCTTGCTGATGCGAACGGAAACACGCTGCAGGAAAGCCCGAAGTACGCACAGTTGTCGCAGGAGACGCCTTCGGAAATACGCTCGGCGGTACGGAACCGGACACAGACGGTCTGGAAACGAGTCATGGATCAAAATGGAGTCCCCTATCTGATTCGCACCGGAATCATGATCGCGGAGGACGACAAGCCTTACTACATTGCTATTGCACGTTCGACGATCGAAGAGGCTCGGCTGATAGCCCAGTTCCGCTTCTATTTCAAGTGGCTGCTGCCGGGCATGATCTTAGCGGCTTCAGTGCTGGGCTGGTTTATGGCTGGCCGCGCACTTCACCCCGTCAACGTACTGGCGGCGAACGCTGAACGGATCACCAGCGCTAATCTTACGGTTCAAATTCCCTCACGCGGCGTGAATGACGAAATCGATCGACTGATCGATTCGTTCAACGAGATGATCGAGCGGCTGGAGCACTCCTTTACACAAACGCGGCAGTTCTCAACCGATGTGTCGCATGAACTCCGGACTCCTCTGACTGCGATTCGAGGGCAGCTCGAGGTGGCGTTGCTGACCGCGAAGACTACGGATCAGTATCAGGAAGCGATCCTCAACGCCCTGCAGGACGTGGAGCGGTTATCAAAGACAATTCGAGCGCTGCTGTTGCTGTCGCAGGCCGAATCGGGGCAGCTTGCACTTCAGAAGGAACCGGTCGACTTCGGTGAACTGGTGCGCGACATTGTCGAACAGTTTCAAATTCCCGCCGAGGGCGCTCGGGTGTCCCTTAAGCTCGACCGGGCGGAGCCCGTGGCAGTCGAGGCTGACCGGATTCAGCTTGAACGCCTGGTTTCCAACCTTCTCTCTAACGCCGTCAAGTACACACCGGCTGGTGGCCGTGTTGCTGTCGAGTTTTATCCCAGCGGGTCAGACGCTGTGTTGATCGTTTCCGATACTGGCGTCGGTATCTCCGCCGATCATCTTCCATATATCTTCGACCGGTTCTATCGTGTCCCCTCCCAAGGCCGTCCGAGAACGGACAGCACTCCGGAACGTGGGCTCGGACTTGGATTGAGTTTCGTTGCCTGGATTGTCCGTGCACACGGCGGCACTATTGATGTGTCGAGCAGGCCCGGACGCGGAACGACGTTTGCCGTGAGGCTGCCGCTTAGTAATCCTATACCAGCCGAGCAACCTGCACCCGAGACGGATCTCGCCAGCGCGCCGTAACGCTATCTCTTCGTCAGCGTCACCAGTGCAGGCGGACAGCGTACATGCAAAAGCAACTGGAACTCAACCGGAACCTGCAATTCGAAGAACTACGAAAACTGGCGAGTGCCGAAGGTCCTTGTATCACGGTGTCGTTTGCTCTGCAGATGGCTCCCAATACGAGTCGCGTCGACCTTCAGAAGCTCAACTCAGCTATGCGATCCGTTGAGCAAAAGCTCGAAGACGGGTGGCCAGATCTGTCGAAGGCAGACCGACGCGAGCTGGTTGAACTACCTGGAGAACTCGCAGACAACTCAGATGATTGGGGTGGTAGCGGCGGCACGTTAGTCATCCTGCGCTCACGAGACGTGTTTCGCGCCTTCGAAGTGCATGACGCGAATGTGCCCGAGACGGTCCATGTGGGCGAGTTCTTTCATATTTTCCCGTACATCCACGGGCTGCAGCTTCGGGAACAGGTGTTTTATGTTCTTGCGCTAAGCCAAAACAACGTTCGACTTCTGCGCTGCACGCGTGACAGCTCGGACGTGATCAATCTCGCCCCGAATACATATACGAGTCTCGAAGAGTGGCTGAACACGAGGATGCCGAACGCTTCGCCCGAGCACGGTTCGGTGCGGCAGTCCGACACGGGATCGACGGGCGGGTCGTTCACATCAACCACCGACGTAGACAACAAGGACCGACATATAGCTAATTTTTTTAACCACATCAACGACGCTGTTTATGAGGCGCTGAGGGGAAAACTGATCCTCTGGTGTTATGCGGTGTCGATTACGAGCGGACCATCTACGCGCAGGTCAACACATATTCGCATCTCTGGGAGGAGGGTGTCCACGGCTCCCCGGAGAGTTTGAAGGGTGGCGAAATGCATGCCCGAGCGCTCCAGGCCGTACAGGACTACTTTGCTCAGCCGGCGAAGAAGGCTCTGGAGCAGTGGAACAGACTTGCTGGCGGGACTCGCGCCACGGCGAAGTTTCCCGACATTGTCAAGGCCGCGTTCGAGGGCCGTGTCGCTAGTCTACTGGCCAAGGAGGGCACGAGCACGATGGGTGTGTTCGACCGGAGCACGATGGAGATGAAGGTCGCGGGTCGCCAGGAAGATCTGGTGAACGCTGCGGCCGTGCAGACGCTCGCATTCGGCGGTGACGTGTTTATTCTTCGTCCGGAGGATGTACCGAGCGGTTCGCATGTCGCTGCCGTACTTCGTTATTAGCTATTGCTATAAACGTAGGGGATGACTCCGGATCAGGTTGTCAGTCAGTTTCAGCAGATTCTGAGCACAATGCAGAGGATTGTCAATGCGTCCGCGGATCTTGCCGAACGCGTTGACGGGTTGGAACAGAATTCCGGAGAACTCCTCGGGAGGCTGACTGATATCCAGGGGAATCTGCAATTGTTGCTCGACAAACAGACCGATTTGCAGAAACAGGTTCTACACGATTACGAACTACTGGAAGCTCGGGTCCGGGCTCTGGAGGTCGGCGGCTCTTGAGGAGTTTGCGGCGTTTTTTAGCTGCCTTCGCTCGGCCGTATTTGGGACCTGTCCCTTGCGCATCATGTTCATTATTCGATTCCGGAAGTGTTCGCGATGCCGAGTGACACGGCACGAACCCCGTTCGCCGGACTCCCTGATTCCGAGATGGCGTCGCGCATGACGGCTTCCGGTCCACGTTTGATTAATCTCGGTCGACGATCCCGCCGCGTATACAAGCTTTCTGCAGGACGGCATGGCGGCAGCTGCGTGAGGCGTAGCGCTCAGGAGAAAGTCAATCGTGGCACATGTCGCGTCCACAACCGGGGTATAGGTCCGTTCATCAGCTGATCCGCGTTCTCGTCGATGACGTGCATCTCTGTTGAGATGAAGCCCCTCAACTGGCGCAGAAAACACTCGAAAAGTGGTCTCCTGAATCTTTCGAGATTTACTGCCGCAGCATCTTGAGATCGATCGCCGGCTCTGCGTGTAGCGGGGCTGTAATTACCAGTGACGACGGTGTTCAGAGCCGCAGCTTCAGGACGAACTGCATCTGCCTTGGTGTGCCTGTCCCTACTGGTCCAGTGTTGATGGTGGACAGTATCAGCCCGAACTGCTGAGGGACTGTCAGGTCACCACTCGGATCGCCGAGTTGCGAACGATTCACGAGGTTAAACACTTCCCACCTGAAATCGAGGGCTGACCTCTCTGTCATTCGAAAACTCTTTGATAATGACATATCGATTTGATACATGGAGGGGCCGCGCAGAGTGTTTCTGCCCAGGTTGCCCCACGTACCTGGCACCGGAATACTGAATGCCGACGGTTGAAACCACTGCGCCGGCGACTGCCCCTGAGGAGGAATCGGTGAAACTCCGGGCAGCACGTCTGGTCTCTGGTTTTGCGTGTAGCCGCCGGGAACAGAAGCAGCAGCCCGCGAGAGAGTGACGTTCACCGGCCTGCCGCTTCGCGCGCTGGACATCCCCGCGATAGACCAGCCGGAAAGTATTGGCCTGAGCCAGCCGCGTACGTCGGGAAGGGTGTATACGCCGTTGAGCGTGAAATAGTGACGTATGTCCTGTGCGCTTGACGCTTTCTCACACGCTCTGCAGAACGGATTCTGCGGGGTCATAATGTCGGCTTCACCCCCACCGAGAGAGCCGTCGTTTATCGCGTGCGACCACATGTAACTGGTGTCGAGAAGCCAGCGCCGGTGAAAGTACCGACGCGCGCTGAGGAGGAGCGCATGGAAGCTGCTGTTGCTCTCGTTGGTTCGATATTCGAGCTGTCCAAAATCCAAATAGTGGCGAACGCCCGTTACGGGATCGATGAGATTGAGCGCCGTGATCGTCTGAAGGTGTGTGCCGCGATTTCCCATGTACGTGACGGTACTCGTCACCTCGAGTGGAAGTACCTGCTGCACTGCCGCAGACCACTGTGAGCTGTACTGATCTGCACGCCGGCGGTTCTGCGCTCTGGGCGAAAGCGTACCCGGCATCAACGCGAGAAATGGATCAATGGGAAAGGTCAGTCCGGGAGTCTGCCGCGCGCTGATCGAGTAACGGGGGACGTCGTTGGACGCCGGCAGGTTCTGGTCTTCGAATTGTCCGTCCCCGTGATAGAGTCCGAACCCTGCCCGCACGACGGTCTTGCCCCGGAGCACAGCGGGCGCCCATGCAACACTCACTCGAGGATCAATGTCTTTGTTCCGGGGCGCGGAAAACTCTGAACCCGGTGTGCAGAAACCATTACAGGTGAACAGATCAAAAGGTACGGCACGATCTTCTGTTTCACTGAATACGCCAAAACGCGAATATCTGAGGCCAAGATTGAACGTGAGATCCGGTGTTACCCGAATCTGGTCCTGTACAAACGCGAATAATTGTGTTTTCCTCAGCCGCTTCATGGGAAGAAGTTCCGTCACGGAGGCGGTATCAAGCTGATTAAGGGCAAAGCTCTCGCGGCTTGTGTATGTCAGCGATCCATCTCTCGACGACGCTGGATTCATGTGGATGCGGCGAACTTGAACACCAAACTTCCACGTGTGGCGTCCGCGACTGATCGAGACATCATCGATGAGGGAGGCGGAAGTATCATCCTCGGCACGTGTTCGAGAACTGTTCAGAGGCGTGAATCCAGCAACTCGCAAAGTGTAGGCGGTTTGCGTATCATTCATCGTTCGTACGAAGACCTGGTTCCATCCGAGACGGAACTCGTTCAGTATCCTCGGCGAGATGACCTGACTGATGCTGGCAACGGCGTTAAGAGGTCGAACATCGACGATTTGGCGGTCACGCAGATTCCCGAAAGGAACGTCACTTACAGCCTCATCGCCGTTGAAACGAAGAAACCCTGTGAGTCTGTCGGTGAAATGATGGTCGATTCGAATCATTCCCGAGTTCTCATCCGCCCGCTGCGAGCTGAGCCCGGAAAAGAAATCGGTGTTTGGGTCAGAGGGTCTGCCACCCGACGGATAAGCATTCACAAGCGGCGCGATTGTCGGGGACACACTAATCGCTTCGCTACGGAACGAAGCGCTCGGCACGAAACCCTGCAGCGGCTGCGACAGTCGCTGTCGATACCCTTCGAAGCTGGTAAAGAGAAACGTCCTGTTCCTGTGAAGCGGGCCGCCCCCATCTGCCCCAAACTGGTTTAACCGGAATGGTGGCCTGGTTTGGGCGAACGGGTTCCTGGCATCGAAGACATCATTTCGGAGAGCGTAAAACACGTTTCCATGCCAAATATTGCCAGCGCTCACTGACACGAGCATGATTTGCGCGCCCGCACTGGTTCCTGCATCGGCACTGAAATTTGCTGTGTCCGTACGGAACTCAGCAATCGTGGCCAAGGGTATGGCAATACGGACGGTCGAGCGCTGTGGCTGATTTGAAATGCCACCGGCATCAACACCATCCAGTTCGAAACTGGTGTTATCACGGCCGTGTCCACCGAACCTGACCGTCCGCTGATCGGAGCTGCCTGGATCGACCGCGCCTGGCATCTGCGCCAGCAGCAGAGTCCAGTTCCTGCCGTTTAGAGGAAGCGACTGCAGTTGGGCGTTTTCCATGCGTCCGGTTACCGCAGCGGACACGGGGTCGACTTCGCTGATACGTGCCGCTACTCGAAGCTCCTCCGAAATCCCGCTGAGCTGCAGGCGAATATCGACGCGCCGTATCTGTCCGGAAAGGACCCGTACTTCGGGAATGCGCTCGCTTTCGAAGCCTGAGCGTGAGACTTCCATCACCCATGGCCCTGGAATAAGCGAAGCAGCACTGTACTCACCAAGGCGAGAGGTGACCACATCTCTGCTCATCCCATTGAAGGGACTGGTGATTATAATGTGCGCTTCAGCAACAGGCGCTCCGGAAGAATCAACAACTCGCCCAGCGATTCCGCTCAGTTCTGCCTGTGAAAACGCCATCACCGGGATCAAGAGAATTAGCGCGCAATTCTTCATAGAGAAAGTCGAATAGTAGCTATTCTGTGTGAAACCAGAAGTTACGTTTCCGATTATCCTGCTAACGCGTCTGTGTCACGGTCATCGGTGTAAGTGCAAAGTAGCCGAACCTGACACAGAAAAGGAAGCCTGCAGATACTTTACTCTGGCAGCAGGGTTCGATGCTGCTGATCGCGGAATCAGGGGCTGCCGATTGTTTCGCACGACTTGCATCCGCTTTTCCTACCGTCGTAGCTTACGTCTGAGCAGGATGCGTGAGTTTTGGGTAAAAGCCGTTCTATTCGGCTTGCGACGCTGAACCTCGTGTCGAGGCGAGCGTGGCTGGTTGTAAGTACCGATCGCGAAACGGACCGTCCCACCTTTCTGGCGGAGCGTCGCTCCTGCAACCGACAGAGAGCTCCGATCCGCATTGCCCACCCCAACATAACGACTTACCGGAATCGCCAGCCGCGCTGCCGCAAAGACTCTGGACAGCGTAGGCGGATGCGGCCAGGCTCGGTCGCGTGTGTTGCAGAACGTGCGCGAAGCATGGATTCACTCTATTAACCGGCTTTGACTCTGGTGCACGCGAATCGATCCCGAAGGATCGAATCCTGACTGACTAATTTGTCTTTCGTTCGATCCGCACGCTGCAGGTATTTAGTCAGACGAGCGGGATTCGGCGATCCATCCACGGGTTGCGTCAATGTCTTTAAACTGGGGGGCAGGCCCGCTAATCGGGTCGCGCTGTAATCATTTTGATGCCGGCCTGAGACACGTGCAGACGCTGAAACGCGGTGGCTCGCGAATGCGCTGTTTCCTTGCGTAGCCGCCAGTTAGGGTGGCCCACCATCAGTGTTTGGAAGCCTTCAAGTGCACGAACGCTGCACGATATAATTAACCAGAGTCTGTGGCCTCAAGATGCGCTGCGTCTGTCTATGGGCATGCGTCAGCTTCTTACCTCGACTGTGGCGTACCGCAGACCGGCAACAGCGCTCGACGGTGATTCCAGTCGGGGTCATCGGGAGGGGATTGGATGTTTCTGAACCGCGGGTTAATCCTCATCTTACTCGTGAGCGGATTTGCCCTCGCACAGTCTGGCACGACGTCATTGAAACAATCGAGGACGGGTTCGGCCTCCGGCGCGACTGCTGGTGTTACCGCCGCTCCGGGTGGTGTTCCTCACGCAGCCGTCGCGGGATTCACAGAACACGTTGTACCGGTCCTGAGTAAAACCTGTTCGCCTTGCCACAACGAGCGGTTGTCTTCCGGCGGTCTGAACGTCGCGAACTTCACCGACGCAGGCTCGGTAAAGCAGAATCGCGAAGCCTGGGAGCTTATCGTTCGGCAGGTCCGCAGCGGTCAGATGCCGCCCCGCGGTATACCTCGTCCGCCCGCAACAGAACTCGATGCCTTCCTCAAGACGCTGGAAGACGCGTTCGAGGTCGATGATCAGGGCAGAAAACCAGACCCGGGACGGGTGACAGCGCGCAGACTCAACCGAAGCGAATACTCGAACACGATTCGGGATTTGCTCGGGGTTGAATTCCGAGCGGATAGGACCTTTCCTACCGACGATTCTGGCGAAGGGTTCGACAATATTGCGGACGTGCTCAGTATCTCTCCGCTATTGATGGAGAAGTATCTCACCGCTGCGGAGCGCATCGCTAACCGGGCTCTCGCGCTGAACAAGTTGCCGAAACCGATGGAAGTCACCTACAGCGTACGGGCGCAGCTGAGCGGTGCACCCCAGGGTGGCGGCGCAGGTGAGATCCGCCGCGTCGACGTCAGTACCATCGAGGTGAAACATCGGTTCGACTTCGACGGTGAGTACGCGGTCAGGGTTGGCTTCCCCGGAGAGCGCGGGACAACGGCAAAACCCGTCAAAGTCAATGTGTCGCTCGATGGCAAGCTGGTCGAGACCCGTACGATCGAGACCAAACCGTCGGGTTTGGTTTACTTCAGTCCTTTGTCTGAAGAGCAGTTCCGCTTGCCTGTCTCAGAAGGCGAGCGCGTCCTCCGGGTCTCGATGGTCGACGACGATTTCGTTGCCACACTTCCTGAAAGGGACCGCTACAACAGCAAAAAGAATAAGTGGCCGGACACGGTTACTGTTGTCGGACCATACCCGTCTCCCATTGAAAACCCGAGCCGCAAGAAGATTCTTATCTGTGACCCCAAGACCGGTCCGGCTTGTGTAGACAAGATCATCGCCACTCTGGCTCGCCGTGCGTATCGCCGCCCGGTGACGCCGACGGAAGTTCGCGGGCTGACGCGGTTTGTCACCGACGCGCAACGGAGCGGCAAGGGTGTGGACTACGGCATTCGAACTGCGCTCGTCGCGATGCTCGTTTCGCCGCACTTCCTGTTTCGAAGCGAAAGGGATCCTGACCCGACCGATGCTATGAAAGTTCACCGCGTCTCGGATTTCGAACTCGCTTCCCGACTGAGTTATTTTCTGTGGCGCTCGATGCCGGACGACGAGTTGCTGACAGCGGCAGAGTCAGGCAAGCTGCGCGACAAGGTGGCGTTCCGTGCTCAGGTCAAGCGGATGCTCGATGATCCGAAGTCCGTGGCACTTGCAGACGATTTTGCGGGGCAATGGCTGGAGCTGCGGAACCTCGACAGCGTGAAGCCCGACCCCGACCGGTTCCTCTATTGGGGGCCGGAGCTGCGCGCCGCAATGAAAACCGAAACTCGGATGTTTTTCGACTACATGCTCCGGAATAACCGGCCGCTCTCCGAGTTTCTGAACGCGCGGTATACCTTCCTGAACGAACGGCTCGCGAACTTCTATGGCATCGAGGGTGTGAAGGGGTCGGAGTTTCGCAAAGTCGACCTGCAGACGAACCAGCGCGGAGGGCTCCTCGGTCAGGCAAGCATTCTCACCATCAGCAGCTATCCGTCGCGCACATCGGTTGTGATCCGCGGGAAATATATCCTGCAGAATATTCTCGGGACACCTCCGCCTCCTCCACCGCCCGATGTTCCGGCACTCGAAGAGGATTCGGTGGGACAGTCCGCGTCCCTCCGCCAGCAGATGGAGAAACATCGCAGCAACTCTGTTTGTGCCAGTTGTCACTCCAAGATGGATCCCCTTGGGTTTGGACTGGAGAACTACGATGGTATCGGCAGATGGCGAACCAAAGATGGCAAGTTCCCAGTCGATGCAAGCGGCGTGCTGCCGGACGGACGGTCCTTTAACGGACCGGAACAGCTGAAAACGGCTCTGCTGGCGCAGATGCCGGAATTTGCGCAAAATGTTGTTGAAAAGATGTTGATTTATGCTCTGGGTCGCGGTCTGCAGCGTTATGACCGCACGGTGGCGAAAGACATCACCCGCCGCCTTACACCCGAAAATTATCCCTTCCAGAGCATCATCTACGAAATCACTGAGAGCCTTCCGTTCCAGTCGCGTAGAGGCGAAGCAGTCAGCAAGCAGAACACACCGAAGCCTGTGGAGACGGCACAAAGATGATTACCCGGAGATCGCTTTCCAGACGCACACTTCTTCGTGGTGCGGGAACCACGATTGCTCTTCCCTTCCTCGACGCAATGGTTCCGGCTTTTGCGGCGACCGGTTCCACCAGAAAGCCACCTGTTCGGATGGCGTTTTTGTATGTGCCGAACGGCATCATGATGGACGGCTGGAATCCGAACTACCAGGGCAAGCTGCAGGAACTGCCGAGGATTCTCAAGCCACTGGAACCGCTGAAGGATGATATCAACGTGCTCGGGAACCTGACGCATAACAGCGGCAGGGCACTGCTCGATGGCGCAGGCGATCACGGTCGGTGCTGCGGATCTTATCTCACGGGCATTCAGGTCAAGAAGACTCTGGTCGACATCAAGGCGTCGGTGTCCTGCGATCAGCTGGTCGCCAACGAGGCAGGAAAGGTAACGCGCTTCCCTTCCCTGGAGATTGGTCTCGAAGATGCTCGCCAGGCGGGCGACTGCGACTCGGGCTACTCATGCGCGTATACGAACAATCTTGCGTGGCGTGGCGAATCGCAGCCGTGCTCGCCTGGCGCGCGACCGATGGATTCAGCGCGACCTACCCTCCGTTCACCGGTGGGACCGCGGTCGGACAATGGCGGCCGACGCCGCCGGCGTTCGCACCGATGAGCGCGCAGGGGTTGGCGTTCACCACGATGTTCGTCCTGGTCAACAACACGCCAGTTCGAGCCGGGACCGCCGCGAGGTCTGACGAGCACGACCTACACGGACGATTTCAATGCCGTCAAGGCGCTCGGCCGCAAGACCGGCTCGACGCGCACCGACGATCAGACGGCGCTCGCGCTGTTCTGGGACGGCAACGCCAGCGTCCACTGGAATCAGGCCGCGAACCAGATCGCCCGCGCCAACCACCTGTCGGCGTCCGACGCCAACCGGCTGCTCGCGGTCCTTAACATCGCGATGGCCGACACAGCGTTCACGACCTGGAACGGCAAACGATTCTACGGCGCCGCTGCGGGTGAAGTGACCTGGCGGCCGGTGACCGCGATTCCGCTGGCGGACGATCGACGGCAATCCGGACACGGCGGCCGATCCGGGCTGGCTGCCGCTCATCACCACGCCGGCACATCCGGAATACCCGGCGGGGCATCCCAGCCAAAATGGCGCGGGGGCGACCGTTCTCCTCAGCCAGTTCGGACGACGGCAGACGTTTACGCTGACGACGATCGGCCAGCCGAACCGTACCTACACCAGCATCACGCAGGCGCGCTCGGACGCTGACAACGCCCGAGTCTGGGGCGGCATGCACTACCCGAGCACGGTCGCGATCAGCGACGCCCTGGGCGCGGCGATCGCCAAGCTACGTCGATCGCACGCCATGCAGCCGCTCCGCCGCGAGCACGATCACGACAGGAGATGACGTGAAGCAAACAGCCGTTCGATCTCGTGCAGGCGCTCGGGCGTCACGGCCCAGCCTCGCGGCTCAATTCCCGCTGCAGCCACGCCCGAGCAAACTCCCAGTCGCGCAGCACGGTTTTCGACGAGACCTGGAGCGCGACGGCGGTCTCATCGGCGGTCAGACCCCCGAAGAAGCGCAGCTCGACAACGCGGCTCTTGCGATCGTCCAGGGCGGCGAGCGCCTTCAGCGCATCGTCAAGCCGGATCACGTCCGCATCGGGCGCAACGCCGCCGATCGCCGCGTCGTCGAACGTCACGCGGACGGCGCCGCCCCCCGCTTGTCCGCACCCCGCGATCGCGCGAGGTCGACGAGCACGCGGCGCATCAACCGCGCCGACATCGCCAGGAAATGCGTCCGGTTCTGCCAGTCGACGTGCTGGACGTCGACGAGGCGCAGAAAGGCTTCGTTGACCAAGCTCGGTCGCCTGCACGCTGTGGTTCGCACGGTCGCCGTGCAAGCACCGGCGGGCGATGCGCCGCAACTCGTCGTGGACGAGCGGCATCAACGCGTCCAGAGCCGTCTCGTCTCCCTCACGCCAGGCTCGGAGAAGAACCGTCACCTCGTGGGTCGGGCTCAAAACAGCTGCATTCTATCCGGGTTTCGCGTCGTGTCCGTTTCGGCCATCTGTTTTCGCCTCTGTGGCTGGAGGAGGCATGTCGATTCGAACAACGGGCCTGGCCGCGGGTGGCCATCGCAACCTCCTGATCCACGAGCTGCTGCACACGCTCGGACTCGGCGAGAACCCACCGACTCGCTCGCGGATCACCATGCGGTCATGAACCGCTGCGGCCGGACTAGGGAGCATGCATCGATGAAATGCGCGATCGTCCTGGTCGCCGGTCTGGCCCTCGGGTTGGGCGTCATCTGGCGGACCGGCCATGATGTGTTTCCCAAGGGCGATCACGGCGTCTCGAACGTGGTGATCCTGACCCTCGATACGACACGCGCCGATCGACTCGGCGCCTACGGCTTCGCCGGCGCTGCCACGCCAAATATCGATCGCGATAGCCCCGAGGGCGTGTTGTTCGAGCAGGCGGAGTCGGCCGCGCCGTTGACGCTGCCGGCGCACAGCAGCCTGTTCACCGGCCGCTTTCCGTTTCAACACGGCGTGCGCGACAACGGCGAGGTCCTTGACCCCCGCGAGCTGACGCTCGCCCAGGTGCTGCAGTCGCGCGGTTTCGGACGGCGGCGTTCGCGGCCGCGTATGTGCTCGACGCGACGCTGGGGCCTCGCACGCGGCTTCGAGCTGTACGACGGGACGTTCGAGCCGACCAGGCGAGGGCTGCCACCGGCGGGGTGTGCGCCGTGCGGCGGACCAAGTCGTCGATCGCGCGCTGACCTGGCTGGACACGGCGTCGGATTCGCGGTTTTTCGCTGGCTCCACTTCTACGACGCGCACCGGCCGTACGACCCACCCGCAGGCCGCGCGAACGGATCGACCGGGTACGACGGTGCCC